>NZ_AP019823.1:1274099-2548198 GCF_007990525.1 Leptotrichia hofstadii | reverse complement strand
AAATAAATTAAATAAAATTTCCTTTTTGAATAAAGCATTGAACTTGACTTTTTTTTGAATATTGTATATAATGTCTATAAAAGACAATAATTTTTTAAAACTAAGATAGAAAGGAAAAAGAATGACAAAAAGAACATATCAACCAAATAAAAGAAAAAGAAAAAAAGATCATGGATTTAGAAAAAGAATGCAAAATAAAAGCGGAAGAAATGTTTTGAAAAGAAGAAGAGCTAAAGGAAGAGCTAAATTATCAGCATAACCCGGTGTTAAATTCAACACTGGGTTTTTAAAAGCATTAATATCTAAATAAAAGAGAGCTTTCATATAACAAAAACCTCTTTAAAACTGGACACAAAAGTTAAAACTATCCATAAATACATGTTTAGTTGATTTTTTTGTCTAATTTTAAAGAAGTTTAATATATTAAGCTCTCACTCATTTTAACTAAAAGAAGAGAAATATGTCTATTAACAAAATAAAAAAATCAAAGGATTTTTCATTAATATATAACAAATCACAAAAAATGCATACAAAGTATGCTATTATTTTTATAAAGGAAAATGTAAATAATGAGCAACGATTTGGCTTTGTAGCAAGTAAAAAAACTGGAAATGCAGTTCAACGAAATAGAATCAAAAGAATATTTAAAGAATTTGTAAAAATACATAAAGATAAATTAAAAAAAAATACAGATTATATATTTGTAGGCAAATCTGTCTTAAAAGAAAAAATAAAAAAATTAAAGTATAAAGATATTGAAAAAGATATAAACAAGGTAATAAAATAATGAAAAAAATATTATTATTTTTAATAAAAATTTATCAAAAGGGCATTTCACCATATTTGGGAAGAAGATGCAGATTTTACCCAACATGTTCAGAATATTCAAGACAGGCAATAATAAAATATGGAGCAGTAAAAGGGAGTTATCTGGCAATCAAAAGAATATTAAAATGCCATCCTTTTCATAAGGGAGGATATGATCCGTTAAAATAAAAAAGTGGAGGAAATAATATATGTTTAAAATACAGGCACTTGTTGATTTTGTCGTACATGTACTAAACGCAATATATGGTGTTGTAGGAAATTATGGTGTAGCAATAATTATTGTTACAATTTTAATGAGAATAATTGTATTTCCATTAGCATTAAAACAAGAAAAAGCAATGAAAAAAATGAAAGAATTGCAACCTGAACTTGAAAAAATAAAAGAAAAATACAAAGACAACCCTCAAGAATATCAGAGAAAAACAGCAGAACTTTATAGGGAAAGTGGAGCTAACCCATTAGCAGGATGTCTTCCATTATTAATTCAGATGCCTGTGTTTGTGGCATTATACTGGGCATTTAGCGGAAATGCGATTCCGGCAGATGCAAAATTTTTATGGTTTACGTTAAAGCAGCCTGACAGATTATTTACAATAGGGAAATTTGCATTTAATTTACTGCCGATTTTAAATGTAGTTATAACGTATATTCAGCAAAAAATAATGACAGATGCAACAAAAGGGCAGGAAGGCAGTCAGCAAATGCAGACAATGCTTTATATGATGCCAGCTCTAATGTTAGTTATTTTCTATAATATGCCATCTGGAGTAACGTTATACTACTTAGTTTCAGGGGCTTGGTCAGTAGTTCAGCAGTATATCATTTTGAAAGGAAGAAGTGATGATGGAAAAGATAGTATTAAAGGCGCAAAATGAGGAAGAACTTAAAAATATGGTAAGCCGTTCATTGACTTTAAAAGAAGATGAAACTTATCAGGTAAAAGTTTTGAAACATCCTAAAAAAATATTGTTTATCAATATAAAAGGTGAATATGAAATTGAAATTGTTAAAAAATCTGATTTGAAATCAAGTGATGTGAAATCAGAAAAATTAAGAATACAAAATGAAGAGAAATTTGTAAAAAAAGAAAAAAAAGACACAAAAAATCAAAGTAATATTGATTCTAGAAAAAATAGCAATAGAAAAAATTACAGAAACGAAAATTCTGAAAATGAAGAAAAAATTAGTCAAAATAGTCAGGATGATATAAATATAGATAAAATCAGAGGATTTTTCAAAGAATTTATTGTAAATGCAAAAATAGATGTACGAATTGTAAATATAAAAAAAGAAAACAACAACAAATACTTGGTTATTCTTGATGGAAAAGATATGAGATTTTTAATTGGCGAAAAAGGAAACACATTAAACAGCTTTGAATACTTGTTAAGCACAACAAGACAGTTTAAAAATATAAAAATAGTTGTGGATTCTAATAACTATAAGGAAAAACGTGAAAAATCATTAAGAGATCTGGCAAGAAAGAAAGGTAAAGCGGTCCTTGCAACAGGAAACACCATAAAATTAAATCCAATGTCAGCGCGTGAACGTAAAATCATTCATGAGGAAGTTTCCTTTATGAAGGGATTACAAACTGAAAGTGTTGGGGAAGAGCCAAAAAGATATCTGGTTATTAGAAAATTAGATGAAAAATTTTAAAAAATTGAGTTAGTGAGTTACATTGTTTGAAAAAAGATTTTTTTAAACAGTTTTAGTGTAATATAAAATAAAAATAAAATGATTTTAGAAAATAGAGGGATAAAATGTTGTTTGATACAATTGCGGCGATTTCCACTCCGAAAGGTGAAGGCGGGATTGCCATAATAAGAATATCCGGCGATAAATCATTTGAAATACTGGACAAAATATTTATTAAAAAAAACCCAAATGCTGATTTGGGTTTTTATAAATTAAATTACGGATTTATCAAGGATGGAGAAAAAATAGTGGATGAAGTTATGGCTGTAAGGCTAAAAGCCCCAAAAAGCTATACTTGTGAAGATATTGTGGAAATAAATTGCCACGGTGGAACACTTGTTTCGGAAAAAGTACTTGAACTTGTGCTAAGAAATGGAGCAAGACATGCTGAAAGCGGGGAATTTACAAAGCGAGCATTTATGAATGGACGTATAGACTTGTCACAGGCTGAGGCGGTTATGGATATTATTCAGGGAAAAACAGAAAAGAGCGTATCACTGTCGCTTGATCAGTTAAGAGGGGACTTGCGTGACAAAGTAAATGAATTTAAGAAGGCTTTGCTAGATATTACGGCACATGTGAATGTGGTGCTGGACTATCCTGAAGAAGGGATTGATGATCCGTTGCCGGTAGAACTTAGAGATAATCTGGAAAAAGTATATGAAGAAGCAAATCGGTTAATTGACTCGTATGACACAGGAAAAAAAATAAAAGAGGGGATAAAGACAGTTATTGTCGGAAAACCAAATGTTGGGAAATCTACATTGCTAAATGCCCTGCTTCATGAGGAGCGTGCCATTGTAACGCATATTGCTGGGACTACGAGGGATGTTATTGAGGAAATAATCAATATAAAAGGAATTCCCTTAGTTCTGGTGGATACAGCAGGAATTAGAAAAACTGACGACATTGTGGAAAATATTGGTGTAGAAAAGTCTAAGCAGTTTATTGAAAAGGCTGATTTGGTGCTTCTTGTACTGGATGCTTCAAAGGAGCTGGAAAATGAGGATATAGAAGTTATAAATCAGATAAAAGAAAATAAAAAGAAAGTTATAGTATTATTGAATAAGATTGATTTAAATAAAAAAATTAATCTTGAAGGGTATAACTTGGAAAATATTGTTGAAATTTCGGCAAAAGACAATATTGGAATTGAAGATATGCAGGAAAAAATCTATTCATACATTGTGGAAGAAGATGTGGAAAACTCATCAGAAAAACTAATAATTACAAATATTCGGCATAAAACAGCACTTGAAAAAACAAAAGACGCAATAAGAAATATTTTTGAAACAATAGATATGGGACTTCCAATGGACTTAATTTCCGTGGATTTAAAGGAAGCGTTAGATTCACTTTCAGAAATTACAGGAGAAATATCGTCTGAGGATATTTTAGATCATGTATTTGGGAATTTTTGTGTTGGGAAATAGAAATAAGAATTTTTTGGATAAAATAATCAACAAAGATTATTTTAAGATTTAAATAAAAAACTGGTTAAAATAGAAAGGAAAAATGTTAGAATCAAACAGAAAAATTATGACAGCTTTGCTCAAATCCCAATATTATTTAATTTTATTAATGTAGTAAGGGATTTGGGTACATTTAATTTTTTTTAGGTAAAATTTTTTTTATAATAATTTCATTTTTAGAATTATGTAACTAATGATTTAAATTTATTATAAAAATTTAAACATTCTGATTTTTTATTTTTTATAAAAAACATTATAAATAGAGGGCTATAGATAACTTTAACATAAAATTTTTTGCTTATAAATTTAAATAAAACTTAAAAATAAAGAAAATTATAATAAAAATAAAAACATTTATAAAACTTTTTAGATTATAATAAATAATACGTATTCTGTTTTAAATTTTAATTTCTTATATATGACATAGAAAATTAGTATAAAGTTAAAAAATATGTTATAATAATCTGAATTTAAAAATTAAATATAATTTTTGAAGTTATAACGGCGTAAAAAATAAAATTATATAGGGAAAGATTATTTAGAAACTTGGTAAATATATCGTTTTACAAGTTTTTTAAGCATAATGGAGATTTTCTAAAATAGGAAATAAAAAGAGAAATGGAGAGAGGAGATTTAATGAAGGTATTGATTTGTTCTGACAGCCATGGGAGGCTTGATTATTTTCAGCAAGTGATGGATCTGGAGCAGCCGGAAATTGTAATTTTTGCGGGAGATCATAGCACGGATGCAATTGATATGTCGTTAGTCTATAGAGATGTACTTTTTGCTATTGTAAAAGGAAATACTGATATGGATGACTATGAGTCCAGGGAAACTGCAATATTTGATTTAATGGGGAAGAAGGTATTATTAACACATGGACACCTGTTCAGTGTAAAAACTACGCTTGAGGAGCTTGAAAAGAAGGCTCATCTGGAAAAAGCTGAAATCTGTGTTTTTGGACACACGCATAAAGAATTTATGGCAGAAAAAAACGGAGTAGTATTTGTGAATCCTGGAGCACTGCAGGATAAAAAGTACATTATCTATTATGGTGGTAAAAAGTTTGAACAAAAAATATTAAAATAATTGGAGCCATTGCTGGCAGCAGTTGGAATAAAGAAGGACATAACTATTGAGTAAAATCAAGGTTGTGTCTTTTTTTATTTATGAATTGCAATATTAATTGCGAAATAAAGGGAAATAGTACTGATTTTCCTTGCTTATATAAAAAGAAAAAACATAGTAATATGAAAAAATATTTATTAATAAAATATTCAAAAAGTAATAAAAGACAATTTAGTTAAATGATTATGAATTAATTATCAAACAACTAGTTTGTCTCTATTTTTTAATGGGGTTTATTATAAGCAAAAATATAAATAAATTAATATTACGTACAGATAGATTGAAAGAATTTTTTTTAAAAATGTATTGACAATCTAAATTGATGAGGTTATACTAAATTTGTAAAGTAATTGTGGAAATTAGAAATTTTAATGTTGAAAGGAGAAACTGAAATGATTAACTTAATTGTTGCAACACATGGAAAAATGTCAGAAGAAACCGTTAATCTGACAAAAATGGTTCTAGGAGAAAGCGAACAGCTTGAGTTTGTAACATTTGTGCCAGGCGAAGGTCCTGAAGATCTGATTGAAAAATATAACAATATTATTTCAAAATACGATGCGGAAGGAACATTGTTTTTAGTGGATTTATTTGGTGGAAGTCCTTATAATGCAGCCTGCAGAGTTGTTGCCGAAACGAAGAACACCGATGTAATAACAGGTGTTAATGTTCCAATGCTATTGGAAGTTTTAGATGCAAGAGAAGAAACAAGCGATGTTTCTGAATTAGTTCAAGTGGCAAAAAATTCAGGAATCAATGGAATTAAAATTTTTAGTGAATTATTTAGCGCAGAGGTTGTCGATGACGATGATGATTCAGATGAACTGGATTTATAAAATAAAATATAGCAGAAAATACAAAAATATAAACGAAAGGAGAGTTACTGAGAAATTTTTTATATTATACATGAATTTTTTCACAAAATTTTCAGTAGCGGAATAGAATTATGGAATTAGTTTTAACAAGAATAGATTCAAGATTAATACACGGACAAGTTGCGACTTCATGGGTAAAAGCAACTAAACCAGAAGCAATTTTTGCTGTTAATGATGATGTAGCAGAAGATAAGATAAGAAAATCTCTTTTATTACAAGTGGCACCAGAAGGGGTAAAATCATTTGTAATCCCTGTAGAAAAAGCAATAGCAGTTTATAACAATCCTAAATATGAAAAAACAAAAGTTTTACTTTTAGTAACAAATCCAGCTGATGTAGTAAGATTAATTGAGGGTGGAGTGGATATTAAAAAAGTAAACGTTGGAGGAATGACTTATAAAGAAGGAGATAAGTTAATTTCACAAGCAGTTGCGATTAATAAAGATGATTTGGAAGCATTTAAGAAACTGGACAGCATGGGTGTAGATCTTGAATTAAGACAATTGGCTTCATCTTCACCAGAAAACCTTAACGCAAAATTAGGTTCTATCTCATTTGATTAAAAACTTGATAAAAAACATAATTTAAAATGAAAACTATCTTTAGGAGGACAAAAATATGAATATTGTTCAGTTAATTTTGTTGGCACTTGTAGCAGCAATAACTGGTATGGGAAGTGTGCTTGATGAAAGACAGACTCACCGTCCGTTAGTAGCATGTACTTTAGTGGGATTTGTATTGGGAGATATAAAAACGGGGGTTATGTTAGGTGGTTCACTTGAAATGCTGGCACTTGGATGGATGAATGTTGGAGCAGCAATGGCTCCAGATGCGGCATTAGCCAGTGTAATTTCAGCAATACTGGTAATTGTAGGAAAACGGTCAATCCAAGAAGGAATTGCAATTGCAGTACCAATTGCAGCGGCAGGACAAGTCCTTACAATTTTTGTTAGAACTATAACAGTATTCTTCCAGCATAAAGCAGATGAATATGCAGAACAGGCTAATTTTAGAGGGATTGAGATGTGTCACTTTGCAGGATTGGCTTTACAGGCATTAAGAGTGGCAATTCCGGCTGTGTTAGTTGGTATGATTGCAGGAACAAGTATAGTGGAAAAAGCTTTAAATTCAATTCCAAAAGAAATAACAGGAGGACTTCAAGTTGCTGGAGGATTTATAGTAGTAGTTGGGTATGCAATGGTGATAAATATGATGGAAGCAAAAGCATTGATGCCATTCTTCTTCCTGGGATTTGTAGTAGCGGCGTTTGTAAAAGATATTAATTTGGTCGGATTGGGAATAATAGGATTGTGCGTAGCAATAATTTATATTCAATTGAATCCTAAATATCATCAAGTTGCTGTACCAAGTGGCGACGGAAATGCTGGTATTATAGAAGAAGCTGATGATGAACTGGAAGGACTATAGGAGGTAGGAAAAATGGCAGAAAATATAGAAAAAAAATTAACTGATAAAGATTTGAAAAGCATGTACTGGAGATCTACAACTTTACTAGGGTCTTTCAACTTTGAAAGAATGCAGTCAATGGGATTCTGCGTAACAATGATTCCTGCAATAAAAAGACTATATTCTAAAAAGGAAGATCAGGCAGCGGCTCTTAAAAGACATTTGGAATTTTTTAACACTCAACCATGGATAGGTTCAACTATAATGGGAGTTACAGCCGCGATGGAACAAGAAAAGGCAAATGGTGTAGATATTGACGACGCAACTATAAGTGGGATAAAAGTAGGACTTATGGGACCGCTTGCTGGAGTAGGAGATCCTATTTTTTGGGGTACAATACGTATAGTATTAGCGGCTCTTGGAGCTTCTCTTGCAATGAATAATGGAAATTTAGCAGGACCAATAATGTTTTTCTTGGGAATAAATATAGCGAGATTTTTAACAAGATGGTATGGACTAAAATATGGATATGAAAAAGGGACAGAAATCGTTGGAGATATGGAAGGTGGAGTTCTTCAAAAATTAACTCAAGGAGCTTCTATATTGGGACTTTTCGTAATGGGATCATTAGTTTCAAAATGGACTTCAATAAACATTCCATTAGTGCTATCTAAATATACTAATCAGGCAGGAGAAGAAGTTGTAATTACAGTTCAAAGTATATTAAATGATTTATTACCTGGGTTATTACCATTATTACTTACATTTGGATGTATGCACTTGTTAAAGAAAAAAGTAAATCCTATTTGGATAATTTTCGGATTCTTTATAATAGGAATAGTAGGATTCTGGTTAGGAATTTTGAAATAATATGTTTAAAAAAATGATTGAAAAAGTGGAAAAATATGTGAAAGTTCCACCTAAAGAAGGGTATGTAAAAAACAGTTCTATTTTAGTTACAGGACTTATGGTTATTGGAATGATTTTATATCCGCTTACTAAAGGATATGGGACAATAATAGCCTTGGCAGCGGCATTAATTGTTATGGTTGGGCAAAAGCTGTTAATAAAACAGGCTAAAAATGATTTTAAGGATATGTATTATGCCAAGGAAATGTACTTAAAAACTAAAAATACAGAATATCTGGATTTTATTATGGCACGTTCAAAACAGATGATTAACGACGTGAAAGTTTTGTCTGATAGAGCAAAAAGAGAAATAGCTGAACTTCAGCAGTTTGCTGAAAAATATAGAAAATAGTTTTGTAATTATTTTGGCAATACAAGTTATAATTCAAAATATTTAAGAGAATACCTTATTGTGGGTATTCTTTTTTTGAATTAGAAATAGAAAAATTAAACTTTTTAATATATTTAAAGTATGATATAATAAAAACATAAATTTTTATGGTAAAAATATAGAATAGTGAAGCAAACAGGAGGAAAAATGTTAGACAAATTGGCACACTTGAAAGAAGAAGTGTTAGCAAAACTTAAAGAGGTGGAAAATCTTGAGGAGCTGAATGACCTGAGAGTTAAAATATTGGGGAAAAAAGGGGAATTTACAGCTGTTATGAAGGGAATGGCTGATATTGCGGCTGAAAAAAGAGCTGAATTTGGGAAAGTTACGAATGAAATAAAAAATGTATTGCAAAATAGATTTGAAGAAGTAAATACTGACTTGAAGGAAATTGCAAAACAGCAAAGACTGAAAAATGAAACTATAGATGTGACTTTACCAGGGAGAAAGGCTAACGTGGGTTCGCTTCATCCGCTTACAAAGACGGTTATGGAAATAAAGGATATCGTTTCTACAATGGGATTTGACATTGTGGATGGACCAGAAGTGGAATATGTGAAATACAATTTTGATGCATTAAACATTCCAAAAACACATCCTTCACGTGAAATTTCAGATACATTTTACATCGAAGAAGAAAATGTTGTGCTAAGAACACAAACTTCTGGTATGCAAATTAGATATATGGAAGATAGAAAACCTCCATTTAGAATGATTTCGATTGGAAAAGTTTACCGTCCAGATTATGATGTGTCGCATACGCCAATGTTCCATCAGATGGAAGGGCTTATGGTAGGAGAAGATGTTTCTTTTGCTAATTTTAAGGCGATTTTGGAAAATATCGTGAAAAAAATATTTGGAGAAGACAGAAGGGTAAGATTCCGTCCACATTTTTTTCCATTTACAGAGCCATCAGCTGAAATGGATGTAGAATGTGGAGTTTGTAAAGGAGCTGGATGTAGAGTTTGTAAAGGGACTGGGTGGCTTGAAATTTTAGGAAGTGGAATGGTAAATCCGAAAGTTCTGGAAGGTGTTGGAATCGATCCGAAAAAATATCAAGGTTTTGCATTTGGGCTAGGGCTTGAAAGAATTACAATGCTTAAATATGGAATTGATGATTTGAGGGCGTTTTTTGAAAATGATGAGAGGTTTTTAAATCAATTTTAATTAGTATTGGGGGAGAAAAAATGATATATAAGGTTGATGTTAATTCAAATTTGATAAATGAATTTAAAAAAGAAGTCAAAAAAATTGGAAAAAGTGAAAATGAAGTATTGTCTGCTTTGTTACAGGAATATCTGGAAGATTTGAAAGATTCTGAAGATTTGGATAAGGCAATTGAGGAAAGTGATGGAGAATTTTATTCTAGTGATGAATTTTGGGATTTAGTAGGTGTATAATGGCTTATATTGTAAAATATGATAAAAGAGCATTAAAGAGTATATTAAAATTGGACAAAAATCCCAAAAACAAATAAAAACTTATATCAAGGAAATAATTGAAAAACTTGAAAATCCACGTAGTCAGGGAAAAGCGCTACAAGGTAAATATAAGGGAAAATGGCGATATAGAGTTGAAAATTACAGAATTTTAGCTATAATCATTGATGAAAAAATAACAATTTATATTTTTGATATTGGGCATAGGAAAGAGATTTATAAATAAATTTAAAAAGCGGAGAAAAATATGAAAATACGCAGATTTGAAGAAAAAGACGCTAAAAAAGTATCTGAATTGATTGTGGAAACATTGCGAAAAACAAATATAAAAGATTATTCTGCTGATTTAATAGAAAATTATGTAAATAATTTCCATCCTGAAAATGTCCTTAAAAGAGCTTCGTGGACACATTTTTATGTTGCCGAAGAAAAGGGCGATATTATTGGATGTGGAGCAATTGCACCATATTGGGATAAAATTGATGAAAGTTCTTTATTTACTATTTTTATCTCGCCTGAATCTCAAGGAAAGGGAATAGGACGAAAAATTATTGAAACATTGGAAAAAGATGAATATTTTTTAAGAGCCAAAAGAATCGAGGTACCTGCGTCCATTACGGCTGTTCCGTTTTATAAGAAAATGGGATATAGTTGCAAAAATGGAATAAACAAAGCAGATGATGAAGGAATTGTAAGAATGGAAAAATTTAGATAATAAATTACTAATTTAATTGGAAGGTTAAAAATGGAAAATGAATTAGAAATAAAAATTGATGATGAATTTGCAAAAAAAGTTTATGATGAAATTTGGGCTGAATATGAAAAAACTGCACAAACAAAGACTTTTGCAAAAATTACATTGACGGAAAATGAACTAAAAATAACAGATAGTAAAGTTATGGGATTATCCTATGTTCCGATAGGAAAAAAAATTCCAGAAACGTCCGATGGAAATGAAATGTTTTTGGTTGCACAGATTAATTGTGAAAATTTGAGAGGATTGAAGGATTTTCCCAAAAAAGGAATTTTACAATTTTTTGTAGCTAACGATAGTCTTATGGGGCTTGATTTGGGGCAAACTGTTCAAAATGGATTTAGAGTGATTTATCATGAAGAAATTGGGAAATTTTACAATACAGAAAAGTTAAAAGATATTTATAATCCACAAAAATTTGAAGAATATGGTGTTACAGAAGATAATCAAAGTTATAAAATGAATTTTGAATTACAAACCGAAAAAGAAAGATTTGAAGATTTTTTTGAAGATATATTTGACGAAATTTGCGAGGAGAAAAGTTTAGACCCAGCACAAGAATTGAAACTTTATGAAAAGTTGCAGGACTTAATAGATTATTCAGATGATTATCATTCACAATGTGAAGGTTTTCCATATTTTACACAGGAAGATCCAAGAAAATATGAGGAAAAATACCAAAAATATGATACATTACTGTTTCAGCTTGACAGTGAACATGATAAAACCAAAGGAAAATGGAAAGTTTGTATCGGAGATGCTGGTGTAATAAACTTTTTTATAAATCGTGAAAATTTGAAAAATAAAGATTTTTCAGAAATTCTTTATAATTGGGATTGCAGTTAAAAACAAAAATAGGATAATTTGAAAGATGAAGGAAAAAATATTAGGTAAAACAGTTGGAAAAGCTGGAATTTCACAAGTTTTGATTATAAAAAGTACATTTATTATGGCAATTTGTATTATTTTGGGATTTTTCCTTGTAATTTCGTCGCTTGTGAACTGGGGAAAAAATTATTTTGAGTTTTTATTCTGGATTGGAATATTTATTATATCACTTGCACCAATTCAGTTTTTATGGCTGAAAATGGAAGAAAGTTCGGTTGGAAAATATATTTTTTATGAAAATGGCTTTGAAGATGCCTTGAAAAAGAAAAAAATATTTTTTGAAGATGTGAAAAATTATTTCTATTTAAATTTAAAAAATGGTTCTGATAATGTTGAATTTCTCGTTATTGAAGTGGAAAATAAAGAAAATTTAATAAAAAATCATTTAGAAAAAATTACAATAAATTTGAAATTAAACAGGATGGCTTCAAAATTGTTTGTAAAAAATTATGTTGAATTTGTTTTAAAGAATGAATTTAATGAAGATATAAAAAATAAGGATGAATTTGACTTTAAATTCGGAATTATTGAAGAAAATAATTTAATGAAAGACAAAATTTTTAGTTTAAATATGGATAAAAACTTAGAAAAAGTAAAAATATATAACAATATTTTTTTAAACAAAGATGGAATTAGAGTGGAAAATCAAAATAGAAAACTTTTAGAAAATTATTTTTGGAAAGAAATTGGAAAAATTACCGTTTTGGAAAATAAGAACAATAAAAATATACAAATTGAGAAGAAAACAGGAGAAATTGTTTTTTCAAAAAATATGAAATATATAGAAAAACCTGAATTATTTATAAAAATAGCAAAAAAAATATTTTCAAATTTTATAAATAAATAACTATTAATAAATATTTTTTCTATAATTTTATGTTTTTTCTTTTTTCTTTTTTATAAAGCAAAGGGGAACAGTCGCTATCCCTTTTTATTTCGCAATATTAGTTATTTCAATTTCTTCAAATTATAACATCTGAAGATTTTAGCGAAAGTGCTACGCACTAATCCCAGCTTGTCTAAGCATTTTTTTTGAAATAAAATTGAAACTCGCTTTTTAATAAAAGTTATTATAAACTCTCTAAATTTTAGTAATTTAAAAATCTTGAAAAAGCTCAGACAATCAATTTTATTCCAAAAAAATCACGACATTTTAATTTAATTACAATGATTGTTTGATTAAAACAAAAATCAAGCAAAATTTCATTAAAAGAAAAAGAACTGTTTGAGATTTTTGAATGTAATTTAAATTGTAATTACTTAAAGAAATGAAATAATCTTTATTAAAAATCGAGTTTTCTTTTTCTTTTATAAGAAAGTTTTGCGTAAAGCGTGGGTGCAGGGAGATGGCGTTTGATCTCCCTGCTTAGAAAAACTTATGATAAATAAAAAAGAAAGAGAAAATAATTATTAATCAAAAAACTTGGATTACCATTTATTAATAAAATAGATTGTATAATATATTTGAAATAAAAAAAAGAAAAATAAGGAGAAAAAAATGCTGATTTCGTTGAACTGGTTAAAGCAGTATATAGATTTAGATGGAATAGAAATAAATGAAATGGAGAATGCCCTTACTATGATTGGGCAGGAAGTGGAAAAAATCGAAGTGCTGGGGGAAAACTTGGAAAATGTTGTAACGGCACATATTGTTGAAAAGGAGATGCATCCTGATTCGGATCATTTGACGATTTGTAAAGTAGATAATGGGAAGGAAATTTTGCAGGTTGTATGTGGTGCGTCTAATCATAAGACTGGAGATAAGGTTGTTTTAGCACAGGTTGGAGCAAAACTGGCTGAAGACTTTGTTATTAAAAAAGGGAAGATAAGAGGTGTGGAATCAAATGGAATGCTTTGTTCAGAAGAAGAACTGAATATTGGTAAGGATTCTGACGGGATTATAATTTTACCTCAAGATACACCTGCTGGAATACCAATGAAGGAATATTTGGGAATTAATGATACTGTGTTTGAGCTGGAAATTACGCCAAATCGTCCTGATTGTTTATCGCATATTGGGATTGCAAGAGAACTGGGGGCTTATTACGGGAAGGAAGTTAAATATCCTAGTTTTGTGATAAATACTGAAAGTAGCGAAAAAACGGCTGACAATATTTCAGTTGAAATTGCAGACAGCAATTTGGCGAAAAGATATGTGGCTAGAATTATTAAAAATGTAACGGTTAAGGACAGTCCAAAATGGCTTAAGGAAAGAGTAGAATCTATTGGAATCAGAAGTATTAATAATATTGTAGATGCTTCAAATTTTGTGATGATGGAACTTAATCAGCCTAATCATGCTTTTGACCTTGATAAAATTGAAGGTGGAAAGATTGTTGTGAGAGCAGGGCTTGAAAACGAAAAACTGATTACGCTTGATGAGCAGGAAAGAGAGTTAAATAGTGATGATATTGTAATTTCGGATGGAGTGAAAGCCATAGCACTTGGTGGTGTAATGGGCGGAGAAAATTCACAAATTACTGAAAATACAAAAAATATCCTTCTGGAAGTGGCAAACTTTAACTCGCAAAATGTGAGAAAAACGTCAAGAAGATTGACTTTATCAAGCGATTCTTCATACAGATTTGAAAGAAGAGTGGACGAGGAAAATGCGATTAATGTGATAAATAGACTTGCGAATTTGATTCAGGAAGTAGCAGGTGGAGAAATATTGGCTGGAGCTGTTGACAATTATCCTGTCCCTTATGAGAAAAAATCTGCTGAACTTAATTTTGAAAGACTGAACCGTTTCGTTGGGAAAGTAATTCCTCGTGAAACTGTTATTGGAATTTTAACTAGACTTGAAATCGAAGTTGTGGATAATGGAGAAACTTTGACATTAACTGCACCAAGTTACCGTGACGATTTGGAAAATGAGCAGGACTACTTTGAAGAAATTATCAGAATGTATGGTTTTGACAATATCGAAAACATTTTACCAAAACTGGATATTAGTGAACAGCCAGTTATTGACACAACAAAACTTTCTACGCAGGTAAAACTTATTGCATCAAATGCAGGACTTAAGGAAGTTATCAACTACAGCTTTGTTCCAAAAGATGCGATGGAAAAAATAAAATATACAGTTGCACAGGAAAAACTGATTGATGTGTTAAAACCAATTACAGAGGATTTTGTAACATTGCGTCCGACATTGCTTTACAGCCTTATCAAAAACGCAAAGGACAACATTAACAGAAATGTTTCAAATATCAGATTCTTTGAAGTGAGCAGAACTTTTGAAAAAGCCGAAGAATTGGCAAAAGAAGAAGTGAAATTGGGAATAATTCTGGCTGGAGAAAATGACAAGACATTGTGGAATCCAAAACCTGTTCCTTACGATTTTTACGATTTGAAGGGAATTGTAGAAGAAATCTTTACACAGCTTAAATTCAATAACTATATGATAAAACGTTCTGAGCAAAGCCAGTTCCATCCTGGACGTTCAGTTGATGTATTTGTTGGTCGTGAATTAATTGGAAGCTTTGGAGAAATTCATCCAGATGTGCTGGAAAACTTTGACTTAGGGAAAACATCAGTTCTAGTTGGAGAATTTAACATTGACTTGATTCAGAAATATATCGGTAAAAAGGCAAATTATCAAGGAATTGTAAAATATCCAGCTGTGCCAAGAGATTTTGCATTCGTTATGAAGGAAGAAATCCTAGTTGGAGATGTATTAAAAACAATCCAGAAAGTTGACAAGAAAATTGAAAAAGTGGAACTATTCGATATTTATCAAGGTGTAGGAGTACTGCCAGGAATGAAGAGTGTGGCAATCAGCGTAGTTCTAAGAGATAAGAGCAAAACACTGGAAGAAAAAGAAATTGTAGACATTTCCAATAAAATTGTGGCTAAGGTTGAGAAGGATTATGGTGCGGTTTTAAGACAATAGAAGTATCGAATTTAGAGGTGATTGCTATGAAAAATAAAAAGTTTGAAATAATAGCTTTATTAATATTATGTGTTATTTTTACAGCATGTGGTAAATCACAAAATTCTAATAAAAATACTTATGAATATAAAACAAAATATGTGGGCGACAATTCTAAAGTAATGAATATTTTATCAAATTTAAAATATCCCAAGAAAACAAGTTATAATTCTGTACAAATTTTGTCGGAAAAAGAGCCTTATGGAGTACTTGTTAAATTAAATATAAATTCTGGAAAAATTCCTGAAAAAAATGAGTTTCTTAAAAATTCGGCTGTGTTATTTGCTTTAATTGAAAATTTATCATTTGTGAAATATGAAGATGTTTCAAATAATAAAATTATAGCCGAATTTACGAGAGATGAAATTGATAATTACTTGAAGGCTGAAGTGAATAAAAATACTAAAGAAATTGGAAGTAATGAAAAAGAATTTGTAAAATATTTGAATAAATAAAAGTTACAAATTTTAAATAAAGAGGGGGAAATTGAGGTGTTAAAAATAGTAACATTGCCATTTGATGATAAAATAGAGGAATTTGAGCAGGAAAAGCTGGAAAAAGTGTTAAAAGATGTTCAAATCGTGAAATATCAGGCTGAACTGGTGAAAATTGAGGGGAAATATTACTGGACGGCTTTTGTTGAATGTGAAAAAGCAGATAAATTTAATAAAAATTCTGGAAAAGATAATTTTACACAAGATGTAAAAGAATTTAAAGATGCTAACAAAAATTATATGGAATATTTGACAGAAGATGAAATGGAACTGTACAAGATATTAAAGGAATGGCGGGCAGGAGAAGCACAGCTTTTGGGTTATCCACCCTATATTATTGCTTCAAACCAGCTTTTGGCGAATATTGCAAAAACCAATCCTAAAAATATGGAAGAACTTTCCCAGTTAAAGGGAATGGGGAAGCGTAAAATCAGGGATTATGGAGAAGAGATTTTGCTGATTTTGGAAAATTTTTATGATATGAAGATTTAGATAAAAAAGAATTTTAAGACACGAATTTAAGAATTTAGAGATTTTTGATTCATGTTTTTCATTTTATGAAAAAAGAGGAAGAAATTTAATTCTCCCATTATTAATATTATTTTCCGTTTAAAGAGCAGAAATTAAAAAATTTATGAAATTAAAGTCATTTTTTCTTTAACGAAATTTTGCTGATTTAATATTTTCTGAATGTAAAATCCTGAAACTTAAATACAGCAATCTTTATAATTTAATATAAAATGTCGCAATATATTATACAATCATGTATACATAAAATTTACTTTTTAGCAAGTAACAAATGTCAAAATTTCATCAAATAATCCATCTTCAGTATATTTCTTAGGCTCTATTCCTACTTTTAATCCATACTTTTCAATAGTTTTTGTAGTAACAGGACCAATAGATGCTATAACTTTATTTTTCAGAATGTCTTTTATTTCCTCATTTTCACTCAAGTTTATGCTATCAGCAAAGGCTTTAAAGGTTGAAGAGCTTAAGAACATTAAGATGTCGCTTTCTTTTATGTATTTTTCTGCTTTTTCCTTTTCCACTTCAACTTCCTGAGTTTTATACACTACAAGTTTTTCATAATTTCGATTGTATAAATCTGAATATTTTTTTTCATTTACTGGAGAAATGTCAGATACTATAAACAGTATTTTTTCTCCTTCCTTAGTAAAATTCACACTTTCGCTTGCCAGTCTTTCTACCGTATATTCTTCTGGATAAAAATCTGGAATTATTTTATATTTTTCAATTTCTTCAGCAGTTTTTTCTCCCACTACACCTATTTTAACATTTCCTAAAGAACGAATATCCTTTACTTTTCTCATAAATCCAATAACAGAATTTATGCTATTAAATAGAAGGGTACTGTATTCCTTCAAATCAGGCATTTCAAAATCGACATATTCTATATTAATAAATGGAAGGCTCAAAGCCTGTCCGCCAAGTTCATTTATTTTATTCGATATATTTCCTTGTTTTTCCCTATTTCTTGTAACAAGAATATTTTTCCCAAATAACGGCTTATTCTCAAACCATTTCATTTTTTCCCGTAAATTCACCACTTCTCCAATCAAAATAATGGCAGGCGATTTTACATTATGTTCTTTTACTGTACTTATTATTGTTTCCAATGTTCCTGTGTAAGTTTTCTGTCTTGTCGTTGTTCCATCTTTTATTATTGCGACAGGTGTTTTTGAATTTTTTCCGTTATTTATTAAATTTTCTGTTATTTTTTCAAGGTTGCTTAATCCCATTAAAAAAACCAAAGTTCCTTCCAATTTTGCAATAACTGGAAAATCAAGTTCTATTCCATTAAATTGCGTATGTCCAGTAAACACATGAAAAGAAGTGTTGATTCCTCTGTGAGTAACAGGAATTCCAGCATAAGCTGGCACAGCAATTGAAGAAGTTATCCCTGGAATTACTTCAAAGTCTATATTTTCAGCAACCAAAGCCTCTATTTCTTCTCCCCCTCGTCCAAATACAAAAGGATCTCCTCCTTTTAGTCTTAGAACCTCAAGTCCTTCCTTACCTTTTTCCACTAATTTATTATTTATTTCTGCCTGCAATTTTCCTCCAGCAGTATTTTCTTTACCCATATAAATCATTTCTACATCAGATTTTGCATATTGTAAGATATTTTCATTTACAAGCCTGTCATAAACAATGCAGTCAGCTTTTTCTATCACGTTTTTCAATTTTAAAGTTATAAGCCCTTCATCTCCACAGCCTGCTCCTGCAATATAAACTTTACCTTTTCTCATTTTTCATCTCCTCTTTTTTTATTTCTTCAGCCAATTTTTGTGCAGTTTCCTTTGGATTTTCCCTATTTCCTTCAACTTCTTTAAATATTCTGATTCCGTCATCATTAAACATTCCCTTTAATTTCAACATATTTCTTTCAATAACCGATGAACAGCCTATCGGAGTATGGCATCCTCCATCAAAAATTTTTGAAAATTCTCTTTCAGCTTTACACATTATCGTAACTTCATCATCATTTATACTTTTCAGAAGGTGTCGTATTTTATTATCATTTTCCCTGCATTGAATACACAAAATCCCTTGTCCTGGTGCTGGTATAAATGAATCTGTATCAAAATATTCAGTAATTCTGTTTTCCAGCCCAACTCTTTTTAATCCAGCCGCAGCCAGCACAATAGCATCATATTCCCCATCATCAAGTTTTTTTAACCTTGTGTGAATATTTCCACGAATTGCTTTTATCTTTACATCATTTCGCAAATTCAAAAGCTCCTTTTCCCGTCTTATGCTTCCTGTCCCAATTACAGAATTTTCATCAAGTTCTTTTAATTTTTTCCCGTTTTTTGAAACAAGCACATCACGGTTATCTTCCCTCATTGGAAAGCATGCGTTTAAAAGTCCTTCTGGAGTGTTCTGTGGCATATCCTTTAACGAATGTACCGCCAAATCTATTTTATTTTCCAGCATTTCCTTTTCAATTTCCTTCACAAACAAGTCCTTTTGCGTAGTTCCCTTTATTTTTGTAAAGTCCCTTAGGTCTTTATCTCCCTTTGTAACTATAACTTTCAGTTCTATTTCCAGTGGACTTTTTTTCTCAAACCCTTCAATTTCGCAAAAATTCTCATTTTCTCTTAATTCGTCATATTTTTTAATAAGCATTTCCTTCACTTTTTCCGCTTGTGCAAGTGCCAAAATGCTTCCTCTTGTTCCAATAATTATTTTATTTGATTTCATCTATTTTCACCCATCTCAATATTTTTCTGATTTGTATATTTTCTTCTTTTTTCAAGTTTTTCCGCTATTTTTTTTAACTGCTCCTCAATAATGTAAGAATATTTTTCTACAATTTCATCCCGTTTTTCCACATTTTTATTATATTCATCCCAAATATCCTCCAAATGATAAAGCGACGCATTTTCAAACTCCCCTATACTTGCCTCAATATCTCTAGGAACGGCTAAATCAAGGAAAAATCGTTTTTTTCCATCATTCAGAATATTTTGAATTTTCGCTGTTTCAAGAATCAAATGTGGTGCAGAAGTAGCACTTATTACAATATCCATATTTTTTATAACATTATATTTCTCATTAAATTCTGCTGTCTGAACGTCTGGATACACTTTCTGCAATTCAATTGATCGTCGTAAACTTCTATTTGTCATTGTCAAATGGCAATTGTTCATTTTGTGAAGAAGTGCAAGAATTGACTGGCTCAAATCTCCCACTCCAATTACAAATATTTTTTTATTTTCAAGGCTCTCAAATTTTGTTCTTATAAATTTTACAGCTATCGAATCAAGTGAAATATTTTTTTCATTTATCTTGCTTTCCGCCCTAAATCTTTTCCCAGTTTCTATCGCCTGATTAAATATTATATTCAAAAATGAAGATGTAACATTTTTGTCAAGAGCGTCAAAATATGCTTTTTTAAGCTGTACAAGAATCTGATCTTCTCCCTTTATTATCGAATCCAGCCCACAAATCACCCGCAACAAATAATTCACGGCTTCAGCCCCTTTATAGTCCTTCATCTTCTCAATCCTAAAATCTCTCTTTAACCTTTCAATTTCGAATTCCTTGCTAACATCCAAATAAAGCTCTATCCTAAGGCAAGTTTCAACAGCCACATACCCCCTTATAATCCTTTTTTCCAAATACTCCCTCAAAACATGTCTATACCCCTCTTTTACAAACTTTTCCCTTTCTTCCAAACTCAAATTTTTATAACTAAAACTCAGAATATAAAAATTTTTTACTAAATTTTCCTTCATTTTTTCTCTCTCCGCTTTTTTATATAATTTTATCATTTTTTAAAATAATTTTTCTTAATTTCTATCTGCAAAATGAATATTACTAAATTTATTTATTATATGAAATGATGTATAAATTTTAGTATTCTAATTTTTTTATTTTTTTTCCTCACAGACGATTACCTATATTCTATTAATTTTTCCATTTTTTGTCAATTCAATTTAATAATAAGATACTCAAACATTCTAATCGTAAATTTATAACAAAATATATTCAAACCTATTTAAAATTAAACTACTAAAAATTATATATATTTAGGGTTCGAGTAAAATAGTCATAACTTTTGAGTTTTTTTTAAAGCAGTTTTACTATAAAATAATAGGGAATATCTTATAAATCATAAGAATCCCCATTTAAAATACTAATAAGCATATTTCGCAATCTCATCGACTATATCGCTTGTCATTTCATCTAACACATATTTTTTATTAGCTTTAATAGTTTTCCATTCTTCCTTAGGCTTATTTGCCTTTTCATCAGAGATATTTCCGCCAGTAGTTATTTTTCTTTATTAGTTGAAAAATTAATGCTAAATTCCTCTTGATTGCCAGAATTTCTCATATATGAATTATTGTCAAATCCGATAAGTTCGAGTTTTTTATTTTAAAATTTCTTTCAAAGTTTCAATAACTCTATCATTACTCTTTCTATCCTTAATTGCTAGTCTAAAAAATCTTTCATCCAAAAATTTAAAATTGGATGCATCCCTTATCAAAATTCCTTCTTCCATCATTTTTTTCCGCAATTTTTTCACATTCAGCCCTTTAGAAATCAGTTCATCTTTTATTTTTACGCAAATAAAGTTTACTTCACTCTTATAAGGCTTTATTCCTGAAATTTCATTCAGTCTTTCATACATGTATTTTTTTTCTTCTGTTATCCAGTTTAATGTCTTTTCTATGTATTCTGAATCATCAAGTACTGTTATTCCAGCCATTTCAGCGATATTGTTCACACTCCACGGCTCTTTTTTTTCAGCGATTTTCTTTTCCAAATTTTTGTCAAAATAAATTCCATATCCCAATCGTAATCCTGGAATAGCAAAAAATTTTGTAAATGCACGAGTTACAAACAAATTTTTCTTATTTTCCCCACTATTTACAATACTTTCCTTTAGTCCATCCTCTAAAAATTCGATAAATGCCTCATCAATAAATAACTTTGTATCATATCTATTGCATTCTCTCAAAATTTCCTCTGTTTCAGCCATTTTCAAAAATTTTCCAGTCGGATTATTCGGATTGCAAATTATTACCAAATCATATTTTTTTTCAAGTTCTTTTTTTAATTTCCCAATATTAAGCCTAAACTCGTCTTTTTCTTCTAATTCAAAATATTCAATTTCAATTTTTTGACTTTCAGAATTTTTACACGCTCTTACTGCCCTTTCATATTCCCCAAAAGTAGGCGATACAATCAGCACTTTTTCGGGCTTTATTACTTTTATGAACAAAAATATAGCTTCTGTCGCACCATTTCCCAGCACAATATTTTCCAGTTCAACTTTATTCAGTTGAGCCAATTTTTCACGCAATTCCATATAATCAGGGTCAGGATACCTCTCAAGAACCCCAATATTTTCGATAATCTTCTGCTTTAAACTCTCTGGCACTCCGTAAGGATTTATATTTGAGCTGTAATCCAGTATTTCTGTTATATTTTTTTCCCTAAATATTTTGTAAATATTTCCACCATGAAAATCCATTTTCCTCTCCTTGTACAAAACTTATACTGATAAAATATATTAACTGTTTTGTCTAAATTTTCTTTAAAATCAAATTCATCTTTATTTCAATCTCTTATTTTTTAATTTCAATATTTTTTAAATTACCATTCAATAAATCAAATGTAAATATACTTCCTTCTAATTTTCCAATAATTTCTTTATTTTCAATATCTATTTCTATTTCTCCAAAATTATATAATGAATAGTAAATATCTTCTATTTTTTTGGCTTTTAAAGCATCTTCCACATTATTTTCTGAAGGAGTTTCCACATCTATAGAAAAAGTTATTTTATTTATTTTTGATATAACATCTTCAGGGTTTACACAAAATTCTGCATGCATAAAACCTTTTTCAGGATAATAGTATATTTCCCCTGTATCTACATCATCTACATCTAAAAGATCGTATTTTTCACATAATTCAGTTGTCATCTCACTTCCAACTTTAAATTCGCCTAATGAATAATTTTCATCGTAGATTTCTATTTCCACTACTTTTCTTGAATATATATCTATGTAAATATATGAATTTTCTATTTCAATTGTTAAGTTATATCCTTCTCTTCTGTCATTTTTACGATACTGTGTATGATAAATTTTCATAAGAGGATAAATTTTTTCTATGCTATCCCCTAATGTTATTCCTTTATAATTATAAATTTCTAAATTTTCATTTTTATATCTTTCTACTAATTCATCATCATTTTTATCATATTCACTCTGCATTTTTTCTAAATCTCCTAAAAATTAATTATATAGTTTTTTTATTTCGATGTCTTTAATTTCAGCAAAACATTTTTGAAAATTTTTAATTATTTAATTACATATTTTTTGATTTCATTTGTCACCATATTCAAAGATAAAGCACATGGACAATCTAAATTTTTATTACAAATGTCAATTTATTCCATCCCCATTATTTCATAAACTTTCTCAATATTCACATTTTCTCGCAAAATTTGTGCCAATTTATCGTATTCCCTGTTTTTATATTCTTTGAAACTAAAATCTTCATCGACTTTGTCTAGCCCTTTAAGTTTTCTTACTTCGTTCAGAAAATGATTTGTAAATTCAGAATTGTCAAATATTCCGTGAATATAAGTTCCGACAACATTGCCTTTTACAGCACCTTTTAGCTTTTCATCGTCAAAGATACATTTTATCTCGGTTTTTTCCTCATTTACAGGATAACTGTAGCCTTGATGTATTTCATAGCCTTTTATTTCAATGCCTTCCATTCCAGCGAGTATTCCATCTGCCTTTTTTATTTTATTTTCATACTGTGTTGTTGTTTTTGCCGTTTCCATAACTGTTTCTATGTCTAATAAATCTAAGCCTGAAATTTCCTTTAGATTAGACTCAATATTTTGAGGATCCATTATTTTTTGTCCCATTATTTGAAAACCGCCACAAATTCCAAATACGATCGTTCCTCTTTTTGCAAGCCTTATAATTTCCCTGCTTATATTTTTATCAATCAAGTCCTTCATGTCTTCCACAGTATTTTTGGAGCCAGGAATAATAATAATGTCCTCATCTCCAAGTTCAGAACTTTTTGTGACATATTTCAAGGAAACATCGTTATAATGGCTAAGTGCGTCAATGTCTGTAAAATTCGATATATGTTTTAGTTTAATAACCGAA
Organism: Leptotrichia hofstadii; assembly: GCF_007990525.1. Lineage (NCBI taxonomy): Bacteria > Fusobacteriati > Fusobacteriota > Fusobacteriia > Fusobacteriales > Leptotrichiaceae > Leptotrichia > Leptotrichia hofstadii. Next base: position 2,524,305 of record NZ_AP019823.1, on the reverse strand, counting down.
ATCCGAATTTTCCCTTCTTTTTTCACATTATACTTGTCGATTCCCAGACTGTCTTCCTCCTCAATTCCTAGTGGCACAAACGGCACTACTCCCAGAACAGGTACATTTGTCAACTCTTCAATCATCTCAATTCCAGGAGTCAAAAGGCTCTTATCTCCTCTAAATTTGTTTATAATTACACCTTTTATACGTTTTTTCTCGCTTTCTTCAAGCAGCATAATTGTTCCGTAAATTGCCGCAAAAACACCGCCTCTGTCAATATCAGCAACCAAAATAACAGGCGAATCAGCCATTTCCGCCATCCCTGTATTTACAATGTCGTCTTCCTTCAAGTTAATTTCCGCAGGGCTTCCTGCACCTTCCAGCACGCAAATATCAAAGTTGTCCCTTATGTGATTGTACGCCGCCATTATATCCTTTTTTAAATTATGTTTATAGGCAAAATATTCCCTTGCATCCATATTTTTGTAAACTTTTCCATTCACAATAACCTGTGATTTTCTGTCTGTTGTAGGCTTTAACAAAATTGGATTCATAAATGCCTGAGGCTCGATATTAGCCGCTTCAGCCTGCACCACCTGAGCTCTCCCCATTTCTTTTCCATCCTTCGTAATAAACGAATTTAAAGCCATATTCTGCGACTTGAACGGCACCACGCTATATCCGTCTTGAGAAAATATTCTGCAAAACCCTGCATTAATTATGCTTTTTCCCACATTAGAACCTGTCCCCAGCAACATTATATTTTTATGTTTTCTTCCCATAAATACTGCTCCTATTTTAAATTTATCTAAAAAATTTATTTATTCTCATTAAAATAATTATAACAGATAAAAATGCCATAAGCAAATTGGATTTGTAAAAAATTTATTTTCTTTTGAATTTTATTTTGTCTAACATTTTCTTGACTTTATCGCTATGAAATGCTCCCATTATATACGAAATATGAAATATAGTACAAAATATATACTTTTTCTCATCTATTAATGCATCAATTATTGAATTTTGATCTCCAACAGCAGCTTTGTACAAAAAATAAATCAATATTACAATCATTACGGTATTTAATCCTATTTTATTCATTTTTCCTAAAAAATCTTTACATAAATATCCTAAATAACACATAAATCCAGATAATATTACCAAACAAACACAATAAAATAGATAAGTTAAAATAACTTGAATTTCTTTTATTTTTAAAATTCCCAAAGCATCTGCTATTCCTCCAAAAATCAGCGTGAAAGAAAACCAGAATAAAAATCCTAATAGCGGATATATCACATTCTGAACTAAAAAATAAATTATCGCAAATAAAATTAATCCTAAAAAATTATTCGGTTTTCTCAAAAGTTTATTTGTATTTTTTTCCATTTATTTTTCCTCCTTCTTTTATTTTTTTCTTTTAGATTTCATTCTGTTCAAAACTTTCTTGACTTTATCACTAAAAAATACTCCAACTGTGTAAAAAATATGTGATGCTGTACAGAAAATGTGTATTTCCTGTGCTTTCGGCGCAAACATTGCTGTACTTTCATCTGTTTCTGTAAAAACTTTATACAAAAAATAGATTAAAATCGCTGTCATCACACTGCCTAATACAGCTTTATTCATTTTTTTCAAAAATTTACTGCACAAATATCCTAAGTAAAACACAAGCATAAGAACCATTATTAAAGCAATTCCCGAAATTACAACAGCAATAGTGGTCATAGCCACTTGCGGAAGATGTAAAAATTCCAAAGCATTAATAATAATTCCTGCTAACGGCATCGCAAAAACCAGCCAGAACAAAAGTGCTAATGCCGGATATATTGTTTTCTGAAAGAAAAAGTAAATTACTGTAAATAAAACTAATACTAAAAAGCTTTTTGCTTTTGACATAAATTTATTTTCATTTTTTTCCATCCTTTTTTCTCCTTCTAATCTTTATTACTTTTTGTAATTTTTCTATTTTTTATAAACAGATAAATAATTTCTATAAGCAACATTACACTCCAAAACATCAAATAGAATGCTCTGTCTTTTTTATACTTTGTTTCCAATTTCTTGCTTAATTCTGAATTTAAAGAAATATTTTCATCTAAATCTCCTGTTTTATCTAATTGATATTGATATAAGATTTCTTTTTTACTCCCAAATTTATCAACAAAGTACTCAGCATCCTGTAATTTTATTTCTTTTAAACCTAATCTTTTTTCTAAAGTTTTCTCATCTAAGTTATATTCAATTTTATTGTCATTAATGAAAAAATATGTTTCTGGTTTGACACCATATTTTCCTTCGTAAGAATCTGTTTCTTCTATATAACCAACCCAAGTATTATTAATTTTAGCTAATCCATTTAAATACAAAATCAAATCTTCAGGCTTCGTCTTATCAACAAGTTTATAAACTTCATGCTCTGAATCCGAACTCAAAGTTCTTTTTATCAAAAAATTTTGTGATACTTCGAGTTCGCTGTTACGGTTAACTGTGTCATAGGGAAAACGAAGATACCTAACAAATAATAATGATAAAATTGTAAATGCAATAAGAAAATTAAACTTTCGTTTTGAAACAAAAAACCAGAAAGTTAATAAAATTAATATTGGAATTATAAAAGGTGATAACAAGACAAATCCCCAAGTTATATTTGTATCTGTAAGCATATTTACTCCTAAATTTCTATATATTTATGACCCTTTTATTTTTCAGAAATACTTTTTAAAAAACTCTCATAAATCTCAAGTTTATCATCAAGATTTTGTAAATATTTTTGCCACTTTTCAATTTCTATATTTACATATTTTTTATGATTTGTCAAAATTTTCATTCTTTCTTTTATCGTTCCGTTCCCTTCATATCGTAAATCTGAATATTTCTTAATTTCGCTCAATTTCATTCCCATATCTTTTAATCTTTTTAACATTTTTATCCATTCAATGTCAGTTTCATCGTATATTCTTCTATTTTTCTCATCTCTTTTTACACGAAACAGCTCCTTTTTTTCATAAAACCTTATTGTATATGGAGTTAAGCCTGTTTTTTCTGAAAATTCCTTTATTTGCATTATTTTTTGTTCATTCTTTTTCATTTTATTTTCTCCTTTCAAAAAACTCTTGACTTATACTATACTCTAACTGCTATCCTTTATTTATCAAATTTATGGAGGTAATAAATATGAAAACAAAATATACTGTTATAACAGGAGCAAGTTCGGGAATAGGAAAGGCTGTGGCTCTAAAATTTGCAGAAAGAAATAAAAATCTTATTCTGATTGCACGAAGAAAGAATTTACTCAAAGACTTAAAAAGCGAAATTTTGAAGAAAAATCCTAATTTGGATACTCTTGTAATAGATTTTGACTTAACAGATGTCGGTAAAATTCCTAAATTATATTCAAAATTAAACAACTATCATATTGAAACATTGATAAACAATGCAGGTTTTGGGATGTATGGCGATGTAAAAGAGCAGCCTTTAAATAAAATTTCAGATATGCTTCATCTCAATGTAGAAGCATTAACTTTGCTATCTTCTTTATACGTCCAAGATTACCACAACGAAAAAGACTCTCAGTTAATTAATATTTCCTCAACAGGAGGCTGCACAATCGTCCCAAACGCAATTGTCTACTGTGCCACAAAATTTTATGTAAACGCCTTCACAGAAGGACTTGCACTAGAATTAAAGCAAAACAACGCACAATTAAAAGCAAAAATCCTAGCACCCGCCGCAACCAAAACTAACTTTGGAAATATCGCAACTGGTAAAACTAATTTTGATTATGATAAATCTTATCCAAACTATCATACATCCGAAGAAATGGCAGATTTTCTCATTCAACTTTACGAAAGCGACAAAACTGTCGGTTACATCAGCCGTGAAACTTTTGAATTTGACTTGTCCGATGGATTTTTTCAAAATGCGTTTAGCTCTAAAAATAATGTGAAATTTTAAATATTAGTTTTTATTATTGATTTTCTTAAAAAAATATTATAAAATATACAAAAATTGTTATTTAGGAGTGATTTTATGAAAAAAATTATATTTACATTGTTTTTACTGACTTTTAGTTTAAGTTTTTCTAATTCTGATATTGACATATTATCTTCCAAAGTTTGGAACTGTTCCAGTCTTGACAATACACTTAGAGGACTTATCTATGTAAAATTCTTAACTAAAGAAAATGAGCCTTATATTGCTTTTAGCCAAATAGATTCTCGTGCAGCTTTAAAAACAGGAAAAGTTACCCTTGAACTTTCAGAATTAAATTTTGAAGTAAAAGAAGATGAAAATGCCATCTATTTTACAAATTTGAATGAAAAAACTAAAAGTTTTTCTAATTACAAGTTAGTTTATTCATTTGACAAGAAAAACAGACCTAAAATGTCTATAAACCGTATTTCAGATAATAAAAAAATTTGTAACCTTTCAATAAATTAAATTATCAAAAATACAAAAGATAATTAATAATTTTTAAGCAACGATTTCTTAGTGATTTTCGTTGCTTGATTTTTTTCCGACGGTTTTACGATTGGTTTTTTCCGACGGTTTTTTTACCAATCGAATTTAATAATATTTTCTCAAAAATCCCTATCTTTAAGTATTTGAAGCAATTTGTTTATATCATTTTTCCGACGGTTTTTGCGATTGGTTTTTTCCGACGGTTTTTATATATCTGATATTTCTAGTTGCTCCTATTTTTTGTAACATATTATTTTTCACCAAATATCTTAACAAATCTCTCGCACGGCTTTCTTTTACATTCAAAAGTTTTTCTAATTCCGATCGTGTAAGTTCATCATTAGTTTCAAAAAACTCCATTATTTTTTGAATTTGCACTTCTAAAATCTTTCTTTTTTTGATTTCAGTTTTAATTGTAGATTCCCTATTATTTAAATTTTTTATAAAATCATAATTTAAGTTTTTCATTACCACTCTAAATCCATTAAAATCTGAAAAAAATTCAACTGATTTGTCTTCTGTATAATTAAAAGCATTCACAAAATCATCTTTTATTTTTTTGAGTCCACTTCCACGTCTTTCCATAAAATGCATACGAGCAAATAAATCTGCTATTACAGGATTCCTTCTAAAAGATGAAATTGTATCGGTGTTTCTTTCCTGAATAAAAGTTCCGTCATACATTCCGCCGGGAGAATAAATTTCCATTCTGTCATCATAAATATCTACATGAATTTCACTGCCCGTTATTCCATAATCTCTGTGTATAATTGCATTTACCAAAGTTTCCTGTACAGCTCTTTCTGGATAATCTAGCATTTCTATACGTCGTTCATTTGTTTTTTTCCACATTTTTCTATTATTTACCCTTATAAATCTCAAAACTTCATCTAACTGATATAAAATGCTTCCATCAACTTCAATGTCATCAAATGCCTCCATTCTTCCCGAAGATTTGTCAATTCCATTCCATCTTGTACAAAAAATCCTTGATTGATAAATAAGCCTTTCATCGGCTAGTAACGCTCCTGCATTAGTTAATTTTCCATTTCTCATCAATCCAAACGATTCAAAATCAGAATTTAAAAATTCCTGCCTTGTATTCTGATAATAAATTGCCTTCAATTTTGAAAACGAAGCTTTATCAAAATCAATATTTGAATTTAAACTATCGTATGTTTGATTACTTCCTTTTAAAATCAAATTATTAAGTTCATGATTTCTTGTAACTACACTTTCATTTCCAATTCTTACAAATGCTTGTCTTGAGCCGTTTCCAATGTAATAATAAGGTGTCTGATTTCCTGAAAAAACATAAACTAGTAATAAATTTTTATTATTTTCATCTAAATATTTAATTTCTATATTCGGAACAGGCTCTATCAATGTTTTTATTTTTTCACTGATAAATTCAGAATCCTTCTTACAATCTTCCAATCCAACAATTTCATCATCATCACTTACTCCAAAAATCAAAATGCCACCTTTTCCATTTGCAAATGCACTAACTGTTTTTAGCCAATTTTTTACCTTATTTCTTTCAACTTCTCTTTTTTTCTCATAAAATGTTGTTTCACCTAAATATTTTTTTAATTTCATTTTCTCCCCCTTTAATTTTTATGCTTTATTATAATTTTTTTATCCAAAAATAGTCCAATTGTATATGAAATATGTAAGATTATATAAGTTATGTTAAACTCTTCTATTCCTGGAATAAACTGATTTTCTTGATAAAAAATATTATATAAGAAATAAATCAAAATTATGGACATTAATACACCTAATAAAATTTTATTTAATTTTACCAAAAAATTTCTACTCAGATATCCAAAATAGAAAAAAAACATAATAATTATTAACATTGAAATTAATGCCACTACAATACTTTTACCAAAAGATACTAAAATTTCAATCCAAAGTAATAAAAATATTATTGATAATTTTTGTTGAAGAAAAAAATAAATTACTGTAAATAAAACCGTTAGTAAAATTTTTATTAAATTTTCTTTCATTGCTTACTCCTTCACTTTTCTATAACCTTTCATATACCCATTCCCATAAAATGCCCAAGCCAACTGCCCCACCATCACAATCCAAATCAGCGGCTCGCAAACCATTACTCCAAAATACCCCAATTTTGGCACGATAAAAATTACGAAGATTATTTTTCCAAAAAATTCGATTATACTTGAAACGAGGGGGATTAATTTTTCGCCAAGAGCCTGTAAAGCGTATCGCAAGTTAAACAGGATTCCTAGTATTGTGAAAAATGGAGAGGCGATTTTTAGGTAGGTTGAGCCGTTGTGGAGGACGATTTCAGATTCGGAGCCTGACATCAGGTGAATCATGTTTTTGGAAAATAAATATACAAAAATTGTGATTCCAATTGCAAAAATTATATCCATCATATTAGCGTAAAATACGCCTTTTCGGATTCTATCTACTTTATTTGCACCTTTATTTTGGGAAACGAAAGTTGCAAGTGCGAGTGCTATTGTAGTTAGCGGAATGTTGCAAAATCCCATAAGTTTTCTTGCCGAAGTATGTCCAGCGATAATCAAATATCCAAACCCATTTATCGCATACTGTAAAATAAGCGTTCCCATAAGTACAATCGCAATCATAAATCCCATAGAAAGTCCCTGCCCAAGCAGTTCCTTGTACAATTTTTTATCAAATCTGAAATGTTTTTTTCTAGGTATTAAAATTGGCTCTTTTACGTAAATGTAGATAATACTTAAGATAACTGAAATTGCCTGTGCAATAACTGTTGCAATTGCAGCTCCGCCAATTCCCATTTTAAGGGAAGTTATGAAATAAATATCAAGGAAAATGTTTAAAATTGAGGCAATTACCAAAAATACGAGCGACATAAAGCTGTTTCCGATTGCACGTAAAAGTCCTGACGACAGGTTGTAGGAAAAAGTTACGCCAATAAACATTGTTATTATATTTATGTACTCAAATGCTTCTTTTATAATATTTTCAGGCGTATGCAAGATTTTTAACAGCGGCATAAGAATAAACCGTGATAAAATCATTACTCCCACAGTAATCCAAATTCCAATAACAATCGAGCCAGCCACAGACTTTTTCAAAAGATTCTTATTATTCGCCCCATAATTTCTAGCTGTAACCATACTAAGCCCATTTCCAATTCCTAATGCAAATCCAAAGATCAGTTCAAAAATAGCAGCCGAAGCCCCAATGGCCGCAAGCGAGTTATCTCCCAAAGTATGCCCCACAATAGCAATATCCGCCATATTGTAAAGCTGCTGAAAAATATTCGACACAAGTATCGGTATCGAAAAAATCAGAAGCGACTTCAAAATATTATCATTTATCAAATCAACAGAAAAATTAAATTTTTTCATTTTTTATCCTTTCTTTTTGCTTTTTAAATCGTAAGTTTTTATTCTTATTTTAAAAATAGTTTTTTGCAAAAAATATAATTTTTCTATTTTTCCAAAAATTCTTTCATATCTGAAAAAATTGGTATTTCCAGTTCAACTTCCTTTTTGCTTGCAGGATGTGTAAATTTTACCTTATAAGCGTGCAAAAATTGTCTATTTATTCCAAGTTCTTTGTTTAAGCCATTTCCGTAAAGTTCGTCTCCTATAATTGTGTGTCCGATGGATTTCAGGTGAACTCGAATTTGATGTGTTCTCCCTGTAAAAAGTTCACATTCCACTAATGTCACATTTTTTTCAGGATAAGTTTTCAAGACTTTTACAGCCGTTTTTGCGTATTGCCCCCGCTCATCAATTATTCTTTCCAAATTATCCCCATCCCAAAAAATCCGTCTTTCAATAACTATTTTATTTATTCCATTTTTTTCCAAAATTTCATTATTAAAATCATTTTTATTTTTCAAATTTAAATTATCTTTTGCATTTTTGCTGTTAAAATCTATATTTTCATTTATTGTAAAATTTATATTTTCAAAATTACTTTTACTTTTCAGATTTAAATTATTATTTTCTTTTTTACTGTTAAAATCCGTATTTTCTCCAATTTTATTATCTTTATTTTCAAAAGTTAAATTGTTTTCTATTTTTTCCATTTCATCGTATTTTTTCATTTCTCCAAAATTAACTTTTTCAATTTCAGGTTTTAAATTTTCCTTTTCCAAATCCTGAATCTTATGTTTTTTCCCATCTTTTGCAAGTTCTTCATTGATTCTAGCAATTTCCTTATCATCAATAATTCCATTCACAATCGCCAGATATTTTTTCTCAAAAATCGAAAAATTTTGTAAAAATGCCTGTGCAAAACTGTTTTTGACAATAATAATCAGCCCAGATGTATTCATATCGAGCCTATTGTAAAATCGTGGCACTCGGACTTCACCATATTTTTCCAAAAAATGATTTACAATTCCGTTTGCAAGTGTAAAATCAGCTTTTTTCTGTGTCGGATGTGTCAGCAAAAATGGCTCTTTATTCACAACCAAAATATCCTCATCTTCAAAAATAATATCAAGTGGCAATTTAATCGGCTTAATGTCCGTCCCCTTTTTCTTCTCAACAACCCTCAAGTTTCCATGTGACGGCAATTTCTTAGTCAGTCTTACCTGCTTTCCATTCAAAAAAACTTCCACATTTCTCAAACTTCTCCCCGAATAATTCTGCACTTCCCGCAAATACTGCGAGATTTTCATCCTCTGATGTTCCTTTTCTATCCTAAATTTTTTCATTATCTATACACATCCTTTTTTATTTTTTATTATTATTTGATAATCTTGTTTTTTAATAAACTTTTAGTTTTAAAAATAAGTTGCTAAACAAATCTATTATTATACCATCTTCCCATTTAAATAATAAAAATCAGAAAATTAACGGAATTAAAACCTTTTTTACAAAATTGTACTATTTATAATCTATGTACTTATAGAATATCCTTTAATTAAAGTTAATCATTAAGTATCCATATAAGGGATTTTATTTAGAGTTATGAAAAACTGCTCATTGTTAATAAATATTTTTCATAATTTCAGGTTTTTTCTTTTTATATAAGCAAGGGAAATCAATCGCCATTTCCCTTTATTTCGCAATAAAAGTTATTTTAACAAATTTAAATAATGGCATATTAAAGATAATGGCGAAAGTGTATGCACTAACCCTGGCTCGTCTAAGTATTTTTTTGAAATATTCCCAAATTTTATTTGAGAAAGTAGTCTAAACATTCATTATTTGGATAAACCTTAATTACTACGAAAACGAAACTCGCTAACACTCACTTTCGCAAACAAAGATCAGAACCGTTCTATAAAATATATTTGCTATAAAGGTTCTGGCGAAAGAAACACATAAATGTGTTTAGTTGTTTTCATTCCAAAAAAATTACGACATTCCATACTAAATTATAAAGATTATTATACTTAATTACTAAACCCCATTTAAATAACGAAATTATTACAAACTTTTCTAATAAAGGGTATAAATCTAATATTTTTAAATAATTAAATTTTTCGATTAAATTCTAGTATAAATAACCCGTCGGAGCATTTTTCTGTGCTGGCAAAACTGTCTGAGCATAGCGAGTTTTTTGTCAGTGCAGAAAAATGTCGTAGACTAGCCATAGGTTGTAGGATTTGCGGCAATGAGCAATCCTACGAGAATAAAAAGAAAAACCATAATAATATGAAAAAATATTTATTAATCATAATATTTTAAAAATAATAAAAAATAATTTAATTGAATGATTATGAATTAGCTATTAAACAACCCTATTATAAAAATCTTTAAGATGGATACTTAAAAATTAGATTTAATTTTTTTTACAAGACTATTAAACTAATTATTATAAAATTTTATTACTATTTTTTAAATGAGGAGGGTTAGTATAAAAGATTTTTATTATTATTTTTCAAAATAATTATCAGTTTCCCATTTTCAAATTCCACACTAGCCTCATTTTCAACAATAACATTGCTCACAAGTCTGGAACTTTCCCTTTTCACATCAATTTTATCCGTTTCAAATTTAAAGCCTTTTAATGTTAATTTTTCAACTTTTTCACTAATTGGAATGATTGAAAATTCATATTCCTTTTTATTTTTTAGGACAAAAGACTTTTCTGCATAAAAAATTTCTTCATTTTCCTGCAAAAAAACGATATTTTTATATTTTTCCATTATAAATAAGTTGCTCAAAGTCATGTCAATTCGTTTCCCAAGCCCACCAACAACAAATATTTTCTCAATAAAATTCTTATTTTCCGAAATTTTATTAATTTCTTTCAAAATCAGCTCAAAATCTGTAAAATCCTTGTCTTTTGGGAATTTTTTTATCAAAATATTTTTATTTTTATAGTATTCTAAAACTTTTTTCTCAATCGAATCCAGATCTCCAATAATCACTTCTGGCATTTTCCCATATTTAAATGCAGAATTTGCCCCGCCGTCCGCACAAAAGCAAACTGCATTTTCCGAAACCAGTTTATCCATAAATTCCTGCGAATATTTATATTCCCCATTCAAAAAAATCACATATTTTTTCTTCATTTTTCTCCCTTCAGATTAAGAAATATACTCAAACCTGTTTTAAATTAAACTGCTAAAATTATATTAATTTAAAGCTTGAGTAAAATAGTCATAGCTTTTGAGTTTGGCTTTAAACAAATTTTACTGTACAATATATTTATTATACTGTTTTATCTAGTTATTTACAAGATATAATAATTCAAAAAAGAAATCTGAACCATCCCGGTCTTGATTAATTTCCAGTAATGCTAAGCCCATTTAAATATCGGATTTATAAAAATCTTTTTTAGTGAGGGGCTAAAACCTGATATTTTCAAATGACTGAAATATAATTTTTGCTTTTTAAACAGGGTTTAGGATAAATCTTTGATAAACAGGCAATATTTAAATTCTTTTTCTTTTTTAAATGTTGAAATATATTAACAGCTATACTCCTCTCCATTAAATAGTGATTTCTTAAATGTAATTATACAAAATTAAATATGATTTTAAATTTTTTTTTCAATAGCTATTGACAAAATGAAAAATCATAGTATACTCAAAATGAAAGTTGTATTACAATGGGGTATGCAAAACTTTGAAAAAATAATTATTAAATGGAGAAAAATCAACTAAACATATTATAAGAACAATAATATTTAAAAGCAAAGGAGCTTGAAAAATTATTCGATTTTTTAGTTCCTTTTTTATTTTTGCTAATTTAATAATCTATTATTATAATTTTAGAGCAAGGAGGTGAAATCAAAATTAAATTATTTGTCAAATAAAAAATAATTTTAGGAGGAAAGATATGGCAACATTAAATGCACTAGGAATGATAGAAACAAAAGGATTAGTGGCTGCGATAGAAGCTGCAGACGCAATGGTAAAGGCGGCAAATGTTACATTGATTGGAAAAGAGCATGTAGGTGGAGGATTAGTAACAGTGCTTGTAAGAGGAGATGTAGGAGCTGTCAAGGCTGCGACAGATGCGGGAGCCGCTGCTGCAGAAAGAGTTGGAGAATTAATCTCAATTCATGTAATTCCACGTCCACATATCGAAGTGGAAACTATTTTGCCAAAAGGAAGAGAATAGTATAAATAATTTTATAAAAAATAAAACTATTTATAAAAAAATTTAGGAGGTAATAGCTATGGCAACATTAAATGCACTAGGAATGATAGAAACAAAAGGATTAGTAGCTGCAATAGAAGCTGCAGATGCGATGGTAAAAGCTGCAAACGTTACTCTAATCGGAAAAGAACACGTAGGTGGAGGACTAGTAACAGTATTAGTAAGAGGAGATGTAGGAGCAGTTAAGGCTGCGACAGATGCAGGAGCTGCTGCTGCAGAAAGAGTTGGAGAATTGATTTCAATTCATGTAATCCCACGTCCACATGCAGAAGTAGAAACTATTTTGCCTAGATAAAATAAGTTTTAGAAAGGATTTGTTAAATGGAAGAAGAAAAAAAACAGAGAATGATACAGGAATATGTGCCTGGGAGACAACTGACACTGGCTCATATAATTGCAAATCCCCAAAGAGATTTATCAAAAAAAATAGGACTTCATGAAAACAAGGTAAATGCTATCGGAATTTTGACAATAACTCCAGGAGAAGCGGCAATAATTGCAGCGGATCTGGCTACGAAAAGTGCTGGAGTTGAAATAGGATTTGTTGACAGATTTACAGGATCCGTTGTAATAAGCGGAGATGTAGGTAGCGTAGAAGCTGCTGTAAATGAAGTAGTTTCCTACTTTGCAAATATATTAAAATTTAGCATAACTCAAATAACGAGGTCATAAAATTGAAAAGAATACTTTTAATAGGGAAATCCATGTGCGGTAAAACAACACTGACTCAGAGAATACATGGACTGGATATAAAATATGAAAAAACTCAAATGTTAACGTATTCTAACGACATACTTGACACTCCAGGCGAATATATGGAAAATAGAATGCTTTACAAAGCGCTGATTGTAAGCTCGTATGATTGTGATGTTATCGGAATGGTACAAGCGTGTGACGAAGAGCATAATGTGTTTCCGCCAGGATTTTCGACAGCTTTTACAAAGCCTGTAATTGGAATTGTAACTAAATCTGATTTGGGCGGAGATGTGAAAAAGGCTTGTGAAATATTGGAAAATGCAGGAGCTGAACAAGTTTTTGTTGTAAGTTCTTATGAAAACGAAGGAATTGAGGAGCTTGTAAAATATTTGGAAGATGCTTCCGAGTAGACAAGAAGGTGATAGATAGATGGATTCATACGGATATGTGGAAACGCGGGGGCTTGTAACGGCAATAGAAGCTGCAGATGCCGCCTTGAAGGCAGCAAATGTAACACTTACAAACTGCTATTATGTAAAAGGTGGAATTGTAACCATTGAGGTTATGGGAGATGTAGCTGCTGTAAATGCCGCTGTGGATGCCGCAAGTGAAAGTGCCAAAAGGCTTGGAAATTTCCTGAGCAGTAACGTTATTGCAAGAGTGGCTTCTGAAACAAAGAAAATTCTGATAAGTGATATTGGAAAAAAATCTGATGAAAAAACTGACACTGTGCAAGATAATCAAAAAATTATTGAAGAATTAGACAATGAAAATGAAAAAATCGAAGTCGAAACAGTTCCGGAAGAAGTGGTTGAGCAGGCAGTGGATGAAAGTTCAGATATTGAAAATAAAAATCAAGTGACTGAAGAACAATCTGAAGATTTTACAGAAAAAATTGAAACGGAAGAAAAAGCGGAAGAAGTAATTCAGGAAATAACAGAAAATGAAGAAGCAGAAAAACAGAACGGTATTATTCAGGAAAACGAAGAAGTTTCAGTAACAGAAACTTTAAAAAAAAAAGATGAAGAAACAAAAGAAGAAATAAAAAAGGCAAAAAAACATTATCAGGACATGAAGGTGGCAGATTTAAAGACAAAAGTAAACAGTCTTAAACTTGGGTACACATGGAACCAGATAAAGACAATGCCAAAGAAAAAATTAATAGAGATTTTGATAAAAAATAATCAGGAGGAATAAAAATGGCAACATTAAATGCATTAGGAATGATTGAAACTAAAGGATTGGTAGCGGCAGTAGAAGCTGCAGACGCAATGGTAAAAGCTGCAAATGTTACTCTAATCGGAAAAGAACACGTAGGTGGAGGACTAGTAACAGTATTAGTAAGAGGAGATGTAGGAGCAGTTAAGGCTGCAACAGATGCAGGAGCTGCGGCTGCTGAAAGAGTAGGAGAATTGATTTCAATTCACGTAATTCCTCGTCCTCATACTGAAATTGAAGCTATATTGCCTAAATCAAGAGTAGTTGAGGGTGAATAAGAGAACTTAAAGTAATCAGATAACAGTGATTATTTATAGAAAGGACAAACTATGGATAAAGATTTACAATCAATACAAGAAGTAAGAGATTTATTAAATAGCGCAAGTAAAGCATTTGAAGAATATAGTCAGTTCTCGCAAGGTCAAATTGATGAAATAGTAAGGGAAATCTGTGAAGAAGCTCAAAAACATGAAGTTGAGCTAGCAAAACTTGCTAATGAAGAAACAGGATTTGGACGTTGGGAAGATAAAGTTCTAAAAAATAGACTTGCTTCAGTAGGAGTATATGAAGCTATAAAAGATCAGAAGACAAAAGGGATAATTCTTGATGACAAGGAAAAAAGAATAACTGAAATAGGAGTTCCAATGGGTATAATTGCAGCCTTGATTCCATCAACTAATCCTACTTCGTCAACAATTTATAAAATAATGATAGCATTAAAGGCAGGAAACGCAGTAATTGTAAGTCCTCACCCAAATGCAAAGGACTGTATAATTAAGACTGCAGAATACTTGATAAAAGCTGCTGAAAGAAAAGGTGCTCCAAAAGGACTTATTGGAGTTATAAAAACACCTACATTACAAGCTACACAAGAACTTATGAAACATAAAAAGACTTCATTAATTCTTGCAACAGGTGGAGAAGCGATGGTAAAAGCTGCCTATAGTTCAGGAACACCTGCAATAGGAGTAGGACCTGGAAATGGACCTGCGTTTATTGAAAGAAGTGCTGATATAAGAAAAGCTGTTAAAAGAATTATCGACAGTAAAACTTTTGATAATGGAGTAATTTGTGCTTCAGAACAATCAATAGTTACAGAAGAAGTAATTAAAAATCAAGTAGTAGATGAACTAAAAAGACAAGGAGCATACTTCCTTAACAAAGATGAAAGAAATAAAGTTGGAAGCATCCTTATGCGTGCAAACAACACAATGAATCCAAAAATAGTTGGAAAAACAGCTTTATATATAGCTGCAATGGCAGGGATAACAGTTCCTACAACTACAAAAATACTTGTTTCTGAAGAAACAGAAGTTTCTCATTTAAATCCATATTCAAGAGAAAAATTATGTCCTGTATTAGGATTTTATACAGAAGAAACTTGGGAAAAAGCATGTGAAAAATGTATAGAAATTCTTGAAAATGAAGGAATCGGACATACAATGTCAATGCACACAAATAACGAAAATATCGTAAGAGAATTTTCATTGAAAAAACCTGTGTCAAGACTGCTTGTAAATACAGCTGCGGCACTTGGAGGAGTAGGAGCAACAACTAATCTTTTACCTGCATTTACATTAGGATGTGGAACTGTTGGAGGAAGTGCAACTTCTGACAATATTGGACCATTAAATCTTATAAACATTAGAAGAGTAGCTTACGGTACAAAGGAACTGGAAGAATTGAAAGAAGAAGGTTCATGTGTAAATACATGTTCAGTTGATAATTCACGAGTGAACGAAAATGAAATTGAAGATATCATAAGAAAAGTATTGGACGGAATTATAAAAAATAGATAGGGTGTGATAAAAAATGCCTGTTATAACAGAAGGAATGCTTAGAAAATTAGATAAGGAAGGGCAGCTTGAAAAAGTACGAATAACTGAAAAAGACATCCTTACACCGTCAGCAAGAGAGTTTTTAAATGTAAAAAAAATTGATTTTAGAATAAAAAAATCACAGGAGCAAGTTGTAAATAATGAATCAGCCAATGCAAACAGAGTTAAAGACTCTCAAGCAAATACTTCCGAAGAAAAAGCCTCTCCAAAAAGACAGTATAAAGACTATATTACAGGAGCAACTTATGATAAAAAGCCTGAATTTATGACTCAACTGTTTGGAAATGAACTTGTTGTAAAAAATCATAAGAGAATTGTTTTGCGAGGTAAGTTTGATATCTTGCAGGCTGAGGTAATAAGATACTGGAAAAAATATGAAAAGAATAAAAAATTAGAAAGTGACTTTGCACAGGCATACAGATTTGTAAGAGACTTGTTTATAAGTGAGATGACCGATACACCGTTTCAGGAAAGAGATGTTCTTGGATATGACATTGATACATTAAAAGATATAACTCATAATACAATTAAATATTACAAAACAGGACATCTCTTTGAAATAAATGCTGACTTTGATGAAACAGTCATTGATATAAACTGTCTTAGAGCTTTGTCAAGAGAGTGTGAAGTTGCTGCAGTAGATGCTTTTTATAAGGAAGGGAAGACGGAAAGAGTAGACATGCTAAAGGCACTAAACCGTCTGAGCAGTATATTGTACTTGATGATGTTAAAAGCGAATAACGGAGATTATAAATCATAAGCTCCGAATTGGGAGATATTATGGATAGAAATGAATTGGAGAGAATAATAAGAGAAAAATTACAGGAAATAATGGGTGCAGAAAAAGATGATACCTTTATGGTTGAGGCTTCGGGACGACATGTGCATCTTACAAAGGAACACGTAGAAGCACTTTTCGGAGAAGGTTATGAATTGACTCCTGTAAAGGATTTATCACAGCCAGGACAATTTGCGGCGAAGGAAAGAGTTAGGGTAATCGGACCAAAAGGCGAATTTTCCAATGTTGCAATATTAGGACCATGCAGAAATTTTTCTCAAGTGGAATTATCACTTACTGACTGCCGTGAAATAGGAGTCAAGGGAGTAATAAGAGAAAGTGGAAAAATTGAAGGAACACCGGGAATATTACTGGGTGTAGGAGATAAATATGTGCATCTGGATAAAGGTGTTATTGTTGCCAAAAGACATATTCATATGACAAGAGAAGACGCAGAAAGATTTTCTGTAAAAGACGGTGAAACTGTAAAAGTAAAAATTCACAGCGACAGACCGTTAATATTTGATGATGTTTTGATAAGAGTAAGGGACAGCTTTAGACTGAGCATGCATATAGACTTTGATGAAGCCAATTCCTGCGGGTATATTTCAGGAGTGACTGGAAGTATTGAAAAGTAGCTCTAAAAAATATGATGAGGAGATAAAATGGATACTCAAAATTTGATAGAAGTGCTTGCAAGGGAAGTGTTAAAGGAAATTGAAAAAAGGGAAAATGAAAAATTATCTGAAAATAATGAGGTAATTTCTAAAAAATCTGTAATAACAGTTTTTTTGGGAAATGATGAGGTTTTGAAGGATGAACTTAAAAATGAAATATCATTTATGGATAATGTAAAGCTGGACAGCACATGGGAAGACGTTAGACAAAATGAAAATAAAAAAGTGCTTGTAGTATCAACTCTTGGAATAAATGATTTAATAGATCTTTCACAAGGTAGAAAAAGTATTATGACGGAGTTTCTTTTTAATGATTCACAAGTTATTCTTGTAGAAGAAGGGCTGGAATATAAAAAATATACTAAGCCTGCTGTGTTAATTAATCTTTACGACGAATATCTTGAGAAAGTAAAGGAATTTGGAATAAAGGTTGTGAAAAGAACAGAAGTTAAAAATATTTTTTGTGCAAAAGAAAAGGTTTATTTGAAGGGATTGATAACAGAAAGCAGACTTAGAAAGCTAGGATTAAAAAATCAGATGCTTGAAGTTGATGCAAAATCTAAAGTAACTTCCCTTGCAATGGATTATATAAAAGAAAATAGTATTGAATTATACTATGAAAGAGGACAATAGTATGTTAATTGGAAAAGTTGTGGATAATGTCTGGGCAACAAGGAAGGATGAAAAACTAAAAGGATTAAAACTTATGGTAGTTGAAGTAGAAGGAACTGGCGAAGGGCATGGAAGCAGAAAAATGGTAGCGGCAGATTACATTGGATCTGGACAAGGTGACAAGGTAATAATTGTTACAGGAAGTTCTGCAAGACATATATTTGACGCTGAAACCCCTGTGGATGCAACTATTGTAGGAATAATAGACAGTTTGGAGTCGGAAAAGGAGTAAAAAAATGAAAAAAAGATTGATTACGGTAAAAAATCTTTCTGAATTTGTTCAAAACAAGGAATTAGTGGTTCAGGCTGATATGATTATTACTCCCGGGGCAAAGGACATAATTAGGGAACAGGGAGTCGAAGTAAGATATGAAAAATCTTTCTGTGAATCAAACTGTGAATCAGAAAACAAAGTAAAAAATGAAATAAAAAAAGACTGTGGGGATTTAGAAAGAAAAGTTATTGAAATACTTGTAAAAGATTATAAAATAACAGATTTTGAAACAGTCCAAAAAATATTATCCAAATTAAAAGAATTACGATAAGAAAGGAAGTGGATTCAATGGGGTTATTTCAAATAAAACCGGATATTCATTATGGTGCTAATTCTTTGGATATATTAAGAACGCTGGAAATGGAAAAAGTATTTTTAGTTACAGATGAAAATATGGTAAAACTAAAAGTTACAAATAAAGTTGTTAATATTTTAAAATCACGGGAAATAGAAACTAAAATATATTCGGATGTAAAGCCTGATCCCACTGATGAGGAAATTATAAACGGAATGCTGGAATTAAGCGCATATAATCCTGACTGCATAATAGCACTTGGAGGAGGTTCCCCAATAGATGCCTGCAAATCAATGATTTATTTTACAAATCAGATAAAAAAGGCAATTGGACAAAATAAAAAGCCAAAATTTATTGCAATCCCTACAACGAGCGGAACAGGGTCAGAAGTAACATCTTATGCAGTTGTTACAACAAAAGATAAAAAAATACCACTAAGTGACAGTGAAATGCTGCCAGATATAGCAATCTTAAATCCAGAATTTATAAAAACTCTTCCACCATCAATAATTGCAGACACTGGAATGGATGTTTTGACACACGCCATAGAAGCATATGTTTCAAGATCTAGAAATCTGTTTACAAATACACTTGCGCTAGGAGCAATAAAAACTGTTTTTGCTGATTTGGTAAGCAATTTTGAAAATCCTGGGCTGGAAAGGGAAAGAATTGATTTACAGATTGCTTCGTGCATGGCAGGAGTAGCATTCAGCAATGCAGGATTAGGAATAAACCACAGCATAGCACATTCGCTAGGGGCAAGATTTCATAAGCCGCATGGACGGCTTAATGCAGTAATAATGCCAAAAGTTATAAAGTTTAATGCACAAAATAAGAATGCGGCAAGATATTACCGTGAAATTGCTGAAGCGTTGGGATTTACACCTAAAGAAGATGCAGAAGGTGTGGAAATGCTAGCAAAAGCCATCAAAATGAGAGCGGCTAAAATGGGAATACCAAATAATTTAAGAGAACTAGGAATCCCGGAGGAACAATATTTTTCTGAAATGGAAAGTATCATTGATCAGATAGAAAATGATCTGTGTACAGGGGAAAATCCTAGACGATTTAACAGAATTGAAATGAAGCAGTTATTGAAAGATTTATATTAAATTCGAGGAAAAGGAAAAAAAATGAGAAAAATAATAGTTGTAGATGATGAGCCGATAACAAGGATGGATATTTGTGAAATACTTAGAGAAGCCAATTATGATGTAGTTGCTGAGGCAGGTGACGGATTTGATGCTATAGAGCAGAGCAAAAAATATAATCCTGATTTTGTAATAATGGATGTCAAAATGCCAATACTGGATGGATTGAAGGCAGCAAAAGTAATAACGGAGCAAAAATTGTCTAGAGGTATTGTTTTACTTACAGCATATTCCAACAAAGAATTTATAGAGGAAGCAAAAAATATAGGAATAATAGGATATATAGTGAAACCCATCGACGAAAAATCCTTTATTCCTAACCTGGAGATTATATTTAACAAACAGGAAGAATTTGAAAAACTGGAGAAAAAATATTTGAAAACAAGTCAAAAGCTGGAGGATAGAAAAAAAATTGATATAGCCAAAAGTATTTTGATGAAAACAAGGAATTTTACTGAGAATGAAGCATACGAGTACATAAGAACACTTAGTATGAACAAAAGGTGCGATATGGGAAAAATAGCCGATATTATAATTTTATCTGGAGATGAAGATGCTTAGAACGATATGTAAACAATATACGGAGCTTTCAAACAAAGATATTGAAAAGCTGGAGAAAATATGTGAAGGGCTTCCAGTTATGAGCAAGTTATTAAAAGCAGACGTATTTATTGATTGTATGACGGAAAATAGAGATACAGCGATTGTAGTTGCCGAGGCAAATCCAAGACGGGGTTCGAGTTACACTCAGAGCGTTGTAGGGAAATTTGCCTATAGAAAAAATGAGCCTGCGGTATTAAGAACTCTCGAAACTGGACATCCATCACGAGATTATAAGGCATTGACACAGGAAAATAAAAGTGTAACGCAGAATGTAGTGCCTATAAGAAGTGATGAGGAATCTGGAGAAATAATAGCTGTTCTTATAGTCGAAGAGGGCATGAATGAGGAAAATATTAACAAGGAACTGAGTTTTCTTAATAATGCGACTGATGATATCCTTATGAGCTCTGTTGGAATGTTGCGGGAACGTAAAATAATCGACTACATCAATGATGGAATTATAATTTTTAATGAAGAGGGTCTGTGCATATATGCTAATTCCAGAGCTAAATATGTATACAGGAAGATTGGCTATAAGGATTTTTTCCTTGGAGAAAAATTTGATAATATAGTAATTGATGATGTTGAATTTGAGGATGTGCTAAGTGGAAAAGTAAGTGAAAAATCAGATGTAAACATATCAAATATGGTTTTGAGTTTGGAATATATACTGGTAAAGGAAACGAAAGATGTTAAAAATGTCGTTTTATTTATAAAAGATATTACAGAAATTAAAATCAAGGAAAAGGAGCTGATTTTAAAATCAGTTGCAATTAAAGAAATTCATCACAGAGTAAAAAATAATTTACAAACCATTGCAAGTTTGCTTCGGATACAGGCAAGAAAAACAGATGATAAAGCTGTAAAAACGGCATTTAGTGACAGTATAAACAGAATATTAAGTATATCAGTTACTCACGAATTACTTGCTCAGAATGGACTAGATGAATTGGAAATAAAGGAAGTTATAAATAAAATTCTGAAAAATTCGGTAAGAGAAAATTTGGAAGGGCATTTAAAACTAAAAATAGATGTAATCGGAGATAATTTTGAAATCAATTCGGACAAGGCAACAACAATTGCACTTATAGTAAATGAACTTGTGGAAAATTGTATAAAGCACGCTTTTAAGGGGCGTAGCAGAGGACATATAACAATTAGAGTAAAAAGTGGAGAGATGAAATCCCGTATTTTCATAAGTGATGATGGGATTGGAATGGACGAAAAGGACTTTGAAAAAGGGAGTATCGGATTGCAGATTGTGAAAAGTCTTGTAAAGGAAAAACTTTATGGGAATCTGGATATAAAGACTGGTAATAAGGGAACTGAAATCAGTTTTGGGTTTGAAAATTGATTTATCTTTATATTAAATATTAATGAAGACAAAGGAGTCTTGTATAATGATAGAAGAAATATTAAGTGTAGGAATAGACATTGGAACTTCTACTACTCAGCTTATTTTCTCAAAAATTTATATAGAAAACAGAGGAACTGCATTTACAGCGCCTCAGCTTAAAATAATAGGAAAAGAAGTTATATATAGAAGTGACATTTATATTACTCCGCTGGAAACTGAAACAAAAATAGATGCAAAAAAGGTTAAGGAAATAATAGAATCTGAATACAAAAAAGCCAATATTCAATACAAAGATGTTTCGACAGGGGCTGTAATAATAACAGGAGATACGGCAAGAAAGGAAAATGCCAAGGAAGTACTGCAAATTCTTAGTGGAATGGCAGGAGATTTCGTTGTTGCGACAGCAGGACCTGATTTGGAAAGTATTATTGCTGGAAAAGGTTCGGGAGCTTACGGATATTCTGATGAGAAAAATACAAGTATCGTAAACTTTGATATAGGGGGAGGAACTACAAACATTGTAGTTTTCAACAGAGGAGAAGTGGAAGATACAACCTGTCTTGACATTGGAGGACGACTTGTAAAATTTGATGAAAATGGAAATACACGTTATATTTTCAAAAAAATGTACGATATTGCTGCTGATGTAAATGTAAAATTGGAATTGGGCAGAAAAATAAGCGAACAGGATTTGAGAAAAATAACGAGAAGAATGGCACAGCTTATTCTTGAAAGTATTGAACTTTTGCCAAAAACAGATTTGTACCATAAAATAGTAACATATAAAGATTTCAGAAAACGTAATGGCAGCATTGAGCATTATTCATTTACTGGAGGAGTTGCAGATTTCGTTTATGGAAAAACTGAAAAGGACTTGTACAAATATAATGATATAGGGGTAGTACTTGGAGAGGAACTGGTAAAAGTCCTGAAAGAGTTAAATATAGAGCCTCTGAAATTAAGTGAAACAATTGGAGCGACAGTAGTTGGTGCAGGAAGCCATACGACAGAGATAAGTGGAAGTACAATAACTTATACTGAAGGAATTTTTCCAATAAAAAATATTCCTGTACTGAAAATGTCTGAGGCAGACGAGCAGCTGCCAATTAATGAACTAGGAAATATTATTGAAAGTAAACTAAACTGGTTTAACTCTGAAAGTGAAATTGAAAATGTGGCACTTGCCTTTAAAGGTAAACACAATATGGCATATACTGACATAATGGAGCTATCTTCAGTGATTTCAGATGTTATAAAAAGGAAACATGACAAGACTCATCCTGTAATCGTTATAGTTGAAAATGATATGGCAAAAGTATTGGGACAATGTATGAAACTTGCGCTTGATGGTTATGATATAATTTGCATAGACAGTGTAAAAGTAAGAGATGGAGATTATATTGACATAGGAGCGCCGCTAGGAAATGGAAATGTATTACCTGTTGTAATAAAAACATTGGTATTCAGTTATTAAATAAAAAATTTAGAGAGGTGGCATGTAACAATGGTATTAAAAACTAAATTATTCGGACATACTTATGAATTTAAATCTGTAAAAGACGTGCAGAACAAAGCGAGTGAATTTAGATCAGGAGACGAACTTGCAGGAGTAAGTGCAAGCACAGCAGAAGAAAGAGTGGCTGCTAAAGCTGTATTGGCTGAATTGACATTGGCAGATTTAAGAAACAATCCTGCAGTACCTTATGAAGAAGATGAAGTTACAAGAATCATACAGGATGCTGTAAATGAAAAAATTTATGGAGAAATAAAAAACTGGACTGTAAGTGAATTAAGAGAATGGATTTTAGATTCTCATACAAGTGGTGACGACATAAAGAGAATCAGTAAAGGTCTTACAAGTGAAATGGTGGCAGCAGTTGCTAAACTTATGAGTAATATGGACCTTATTCAAGGAGCAAGCAAAATAAGAATTAAAAAATTCTGTAATACTGAAATAGGTGGAGAAGGAATACTTGCTACAAGATTACAGCCTAACCATACAACAGATGATCCAGATGGAATTATGCTTTCAACTTATGAAGGGCTTAGCTTTGGGCAAGGAGATGCATTGCTAGGATTAAACCCAGTTGATGACAGTGTTGACAGTGTTATGAGAGTGTTGCACAGATTCCATGAAATAAAAACTAAATGGGAAATTCCTACACAAATATGTGTATTGGCTCACGTAACTACACAAATGGAAGCAATTAGAAGAGGAGCACCTACAGACTTAGTTTTCCAAAGTATTGCAGGATCTGAAAAAGGAAATGAAGCATTTGGAATAAATGGAACAATGATTCAGGAAGCAAGAGATTTGGCATTAAAACACGGAACAGCGACAGGACCTAACGTAATGTACTTTGAAACAGGACAAGGTTCAGAATTGTCATCAGATGCTCACCATGGTTGCGATCAGGTTACAATGGAAGCAAGATGTTACGGATTTGCGAAAAAATTTGATCCATTTATTGTAAATACGGTTGTTGGATTTATTGGACCAGAATATTTGTATAACAGTAAACAAGTAATAAGAGCTGGACTTGAAGATCATTTCATGGGTAAACTTACTGGAATCTCAATGGGAGTTGACGCTTGCTACACTAACCACATGAAAGCCGATCAAAACGATATCGAAAACTTGAAAGTATTATTAACAGTAGCAGGATGTAACTACTTTATGGCTATTCCTGCAGGAGATGATATAATGCTTAACTATCAAACATCTTCTTATCATGATGATGCTACATTAAGAGAACTATGTAACAGAAGACCTATAAAACCTTTTGAACAATGGTTAGAAAAAATGGGAATAATGAAAGATGGAAAACTTACAGATAGAGCCGGAGATGCTTCAATTTTCTTAAAATAGGGAGGAAAAATCAATGTTATCAGAAAGAGAACTAAAAGATGTAATCGAAAAAATAATAGGTGAAATAAAAGTAAATGAACCAGTAACAGCTGTGGAAGAAAAAGCGCCAGTTGTCAGTACAAGCTCAGTTTATATTGAAAGTGGAGAGGAGCCACGTGAAAATCCTCATATTGTAAACGGAGAAGTAAGAGATATTGGACAAATAAACATAAAAGATCAAATGCTTGTGGATAATCCTGAAGACAGAGAAGAATATATGAAGTTAAAACAAAAAACATCTGCAAGACTTGGAATTGGAAGAGCTGGAACAAGAATGAGAACAGAAGTTTTGTTAAGATTAAGAGCAGACCACGCTGCAGCGCAAGATGCCGTGTTCAATGACGTGCCTACAGAATTTCTTGATGAACTTGGATTGTTTGAAGTTACTACTGAATGTGAAAGCAGAGATCAATATATCACACGTCCTGATTTAGGAAGAAGAATTTCTGAAGAAGGAATAAAGACAATAGAAGAAAAATGTAAAAAAAATCCAACAGTTCAAATATTATTGTCAGATGGATTAAGTTCAACTGCAGTTGAAGCAAATGCAAAAAATATAATACCTGCATTGTTAAATGGACTTAAAGGATATGGAATTGATACAGGAACACCATTTTTTATCAAATATGGAAGAGTTGGAGCAGGAGATCATGTTGGAGAAATTTTAAATGCTGATGTAGTTTGTATATTAATAGGAGAACGTCCTGGACTTACAACTGCGGAAAGTATGAGTGCCTACATTACTTACAAGGCTCGTCCTGGAATTTCTGAAGCAAAAAGAACAGTTGTTTCAAATATTCATAAGGATGGAACTCCATCTTCAGAAGCAGGAGCTCACGTTGCTACATTAATTAAGAAAGTAATTGATGCAAAAGCAAGTGGACAAGATTTAAAATTATAAATTAACTTAATAAAAAATAAAAATTAAAAACTTTAGGAGGAACAATGAAAGGCGATAGATTAAAAGCAAATGTACTAGCTGTAAGATTAATTCCAAATGTAGATAATGATATGGCTAAAGAGCTGGAATTACCTGAAGGACATAGAAGTATAGGAATTATAACAGCAGATTGTGATGATGTTACATATACTGCACTTGATGAAGCTACAAAAAAAGCTGTAGTTGATGTAGTTTACGGAAAATCGTTCTATGGTGGAGCTGCAAATGCGAATACAAAACTTGCAGGAGAAGTAATAGGAATATTGTCAGGGCCTACTCCTGCGGAAGTAAAAAGTGGACTAGCTGCAGCAGTTGACTTTATTGAAAATGAAGGAGCATTCATAAGTGCAAATGATGATGATAGCATTGCATATTATGCACATTGTGTATCAAGAACAGGAAGTTATTTATCAAAAACAGCAGGAATTGCAGAAGGGGAATCATTAGCATACCTAATAGCACCTCCACTTGAAGCAATGTACGCTTTAGATGTTGCATTAAAAGCAGCAGATGTAAGTTTAGTTGCATTCTTTGGACCACCTTCAGAAACAAACTTTGGTGGAGCACTTTTAACAGGAAGTCAGTCAGCATGTAAAGCTGCGTGCGATGCTTTCGCTGAAGCAGTAAAATCTGTGGCAGATAATCCATTAAATTATTAATTCAATTTTACTCAAACTTCAAAATAATTTGATTTTTTGGTCATATTTTAATGAAGTTTGAGTACATTAAAATAAACTTCATAAAAAATAGATTTTGGAGGACAAAATGAGTATTAATGAAATTATCATCTATATTATGGTTTTATTCATGGTAATAGGTGGAATAGATAAATGTATTGGAAATAAATTTGGTTATGGTGAAAAATTTGAAGAAGGAATTATGGCAATGGGTTCTCTTGCAGTTGCAATGGTTGGGATTATTTCATTAGCTCCTGTTCTAGGAAAATGGTTAACACCTATTGTCGGACCTATATATTCAGCATTAGGAGCAGATCCTTCAATGTTTGCAACAACATTGCTTGCAAATGATATGGGAGGAGCACCGCTTGCATTAAGTATGGCAAAAGATCCTCAATCAGGATTATTTGCAGCGTTTATTTTAGGGTCAATGATGGGACCAACTATTGTGTTTACAATTCCTGTTGCTTTGGGAATTATTGAGAAAGAAGATAAGCCATTTCTTGCAAAAGGGATATTATCAGGGATAACAACTATTCCTTTAGGATGTCTAGCTGGAGGGCTTGCAGCAGGATTTCCAATTGGAATGGTACTTAGAAACTTAGTTCCGATTATAATATTTGCAGTATTAATTTGTATAGGATTATGGAAAATACCTGAAAAAATGACAAAAGGATTTTCAATTTTTGGACAAATTGTAGTGACAGTTATTACAATAGGTTTAATTGCGGCAATTATTGAAAAATTGACAGACAAAAAAGTAATTCTAATTCGAGGAATGGATCCGATAGATGAAGGATTTAAAGTAGTAGGTGGAATTGCAATAGTTCTTGCAGGAGCATTCCCGCTGGTACATTTTATAACACAAGTGTTTAAAAAACCATTGACTGCTATAGGAAAAAGTTTAGGAATGAATGAGGCTGGAGCAGCTGGTTTCGTTGCAACTTTGGCTAATAATATTCCAATGTTTGGAATTTTAAAAGATATGGATGCAAATGGAAAAGTTATGAATGTTGCCTTTGCAGTAAGTGCTGCATTTGTATTTGGAGATCATTTAGGATTTACTGCTGGATATAATAAAACAATGGTATTCCCAATGATAGTTGGAAAATTAGTGGCAGGAGTAACAGCGATAGTTGTAGCAAAAATATTATTCTGTAAAAAAGAAACTGCAAAATAAAAATGTGAAAAAATGATTATCTGAGGAGATGAAATATGAAACTTAATGTGAAAAAATTGATTGGATTATTGGTATTTTTAGTTATGGCATCTGTTTTATCAGCTGCTAATTTAGATGAATTAAGGTGGGTTCCCAAAAATAGGGCAGCCTTGTCAAAACTTATAGATGAAAATAAGAATAAAGGAAACTATGTTGTTTTTGACTGGGATTATACATCAATTTATCAAGATACGCAAGAAAATCTGTTTAGATACCAGATAGATAATTTAAGATTTAAAATGACGCCTGCTGCCTTCTCAAAGGCAATTAGAAAAGATATTCCATTAGATAATTTTGACAAGGAATATTCAAATGTGAAGGGGCAAGCTATTAATATCACAAAAATAGCAAATGATTTAGATAAAAGATATACTTTCCTTTATAATAATTATATAAAAGATAAAAAAATGTCTTTGGAAAAAATAAAAGCTACAGAAGAATTTAAAGACTTTAGAGGGAAATTGGCATTTCTTTATGAAGCAATAGGTGGAAGTTTTTCTCATGATATTGCTTATCCATGGGTTCTTTACCTGTTTGATAATATGACTGTAGAAGAAGTGCAAAAATTGGCAAAAGAAGCTAATGACTTTGGAATAGGAAATAAACTTGGAAAATATGTTCTTGAATCAAGTGATAAGTTGACAGGTGAAGCTGGAAAAGTTAGATATGAATATAAGAGTGGATTAAGAACTCAGCCTGAAACAGCTAACTTATTTCATGAATTTGAGAAAAATGGTATAAAAGTGTATATAGTTTCAGCGTCTCTTGAAGATATAGTAAAAGTTTTCGCAAATGATAAATCTTATGGGTATAATTTGAGTGCTGACAGTGTTTACGGAATGCGTCTTGAGATGAATGGAAATAAATATAGAGCTGAGTACAAACATGGTTATCCACAAACACAAACTAAAGGAAAAGTTGAAGTAATAAATAAATACATAAAATCAAAACATGGTGGAAAAGATCCTATTTTAGTTGCAGGTGACAGTATAGGAGATGCTAACATGCTTTCTGAATATAAAGGTACAAAAATTTTACTTCTTATGAAAAGAAAAGGAAAGCTTGATGACTTAGCAAAAGATCCAAGAGCATTAATTCAAATAAGAAGCGAACAAACGGGATTATTCGTTCCTGAAAATTAATATAGTAATTTGGGAGGAAGAACAATGGATTTAAAAAATTTAGACAGAGAAACATTAGAAAAAATACTTAGAAAAGTAGTACAAGAAGAATTAAAGAGAAAAGTTGGAGGATTTGAAAAACATATTGATAAAAGTGGAGTTGGGGTTGTTAAAATTCCTACTGTAAAACCAGAAAAATTTGATACAGGAAATCCAAATGACAAAGTGTTCCTAACAGACGTATTTTCAATTGAGGAAAGTGGAAGATTAAGCTGTGGAGTTATGGAAATGGAAGAATCTACATTTGATTGGGAATTGAACTATGATGAGATAGACTATGTAATAGATGGAACATTAGAAATCATAGTTGATGGAAATAAAGTTACAGGAAATAGAGGAGATGCTATTTTAATTCCTAAAGGTTCAAAAATAAAATTTAGTGCTCCTAACTTTGCAAGATTTTTATATGTAATTTATCCTGCAAATTGGGAAGAAACTATAAAAAAATAGAATGAGCATAAAAAATAGAGGCTGTAAAATGATACAACAATAACAGCCTCTTTACTTATTTTAGAAAATATAATGTATAAAACAGATTACTTGATAAAGATAGAAAAAAATACAAAATGAGGTTATTTTATGGAAAAATTTTTTAAATTTTTAAATTCAGACAGGTATCAGTACACAGAAAGTGAGATTTATTTAAAAAATAATATGCAAAATGAAATTGCAACTTTTGATGTATTTTTACGTACAAAAGAAGAAAATGGCTATGCTGTAGTGTATGGGATATCTGATGTTCTTGAGCTTATCGAGATACTTAACGAAACTTCTTATGAGGACAAGAAGAAATATTTGTCAAAAATATTTGATAATTCTGATTTTATCGAATATATTGCGAATATGAAATTTACAGGTACGATAAAAGGGGTACAAGATGGAGAAATTGTATTTTCAAATGAGCCAATACTAACGATTACTGCTCCACTTATACAAGGGAAAATCCTTGAAACGCCTATTTTGAATATTCTTCATTTTCAGACACTTGCGGCAACAGTCACTTCTAAAATTGTGCTAGCGGCTGAAGGAAGGGGAGTGCTTTCATTTGGAACAAGAAGAACAGCTGGATTTGATGCAGCGATGACAATGACAAAAGCTAGCTATGTAGCCGGTTGCATATCTCACTCAAATCTTGCGGCAGAATATCTTTATGACTTGAAAAGTACAGGAACGATGACACATGGCTTTATCCAGACTTTTGGAATGGGAGAAAGTGCTGAATACAAGGCTTTTGACGCTTTTATAAAAATGTATAGGAACAAAAATCAGGCTCTTATAATGCTAATTGATACTTATGACACTCTTGAGAGTGGAATAATTAGTGCTGTAAAGGCATTTAAAGATAATGGCATAGATGATAAATACGAAGGAATGTATGGAATAAGGATAGATTCGGGAAATTTGGAAAAATTGTCGAAAGAATGTAGAAGAATTCTTGATAAAAATAGACTCTATAAGGCGAAAATTGTATTAACGAGTGGACTTGACGATAAAAAAATAGAAAATCTAATAAAAAATCAGGCAGAAGTTGATGTATTTGGAGTAGGAGATGCCATAGCATTGCCAGAAAGAGAAATAAGCACTGTCTATAAAATGTCTAAAATTAATAAAAATGACGTAATGAAAATTTCTGATGAAAGTGGCAAAACATCATTGCCAGGAAACAAGGATTTGTATAGAGTCTATGAAAACAATGATTTTTACGATGTCATAGCATTGGAAGATGAAAAGCTGGAAGATACAGGAAATATTAAAAAATTAACAATTGATTATATTTCAGATGGTAAAAAAATTGCAGAAAATTATGAATTGCTGGAGTTGAAAAAGGCAAAAAAATATTATGACAGTAATTTGATGCTTGTGAGAAAAGTATATGGAGAAAAATTAAAAATAAAAAGAGTGCATTTGTCAGAAAAATTAAAAGAGCTGAAAAATTTACTTCTGAAAATAAATAAAAATAAATATTAATCATAATTTAATCATAAAATATGAAAAAATAAAAACAAAACGAAAAAACATTGATAAACAGCAGATATTTCTAGATATGTAATTTTTTTTGTAAATCCAAAAATATTAAAAGACTGTAAAAAAACAGTTGCAAAAAAAACAAATAATTATTATAATGTAAGTATGAAGATTAAATAGTTTGGTTGTCAAACTTAAACTAATACAACTATATTAGTTTTAGGATTTAGTCAATCTTAATGGGGTTCAGAAGAATTGAGAAATTGAAGCATTAGTAGGTTAGCAGGATTGTTATAATATTGTAGAAAGGAGGTAAAAATTTAGTTTTAGATAAAATGGAAAATTGAAGGTAAAAAATCTATAACTTTAAGAATGAAAGGAAGTGTCTATGGAAAAAGCAGTTTTAGTAACGAGTTTTGGAACATCACACAAGGATACGAGAGAAAAATGCCTTGATTTGATTGAAAATGAAGTAAGAGCTAAATATGGAAGCGAAAAAGTGGAAAGAGCTTATACATCGGGAGTTATAAGACGAATAGTGGAAAGAAAGGAAGGAATTCACATATTTGATCAGAATGAAGGACTGGAAGCTTTGAAAAATAAAGGTTATGATGAGATTGTAACAATGTCACTGCATATTCTGGATGGAATAGAGTATGCAAAACTTAATGATAAATATGGAAAAATTTCAAAACCACTTTTAATAAATGATGAAGATTTTGAAAAAGTTGTAAACGACGAAGAGTTTAACAGTACAGAAGGGAATGATGCCATTGTGTTTATGGGACATGGTTCCGAAAGTGCAGCAGACAGTACATATCAACGGCTTCAGGAGGAATATCTGAAAGCTGGGAAAGATAATATTTTCATAGCTACTGTTGAAGGGCAAGTGACAATTGAAGATGTCATTCAAAAATTAAAAGGGAGAGGATTTAAAAAAATATTGTTAAAGCCATTTATGATAGTAGCTGGAGATCACGCTAAAAATGATATGGCTTCTGATGAGGAAGATTCGTGGAAAACAATTCTTCAAAATGAAGGATATAAAGTAACGCCTTTATTAAAAGGAATGGGAGAATATGAGTTTATACGTAAAATGTTCATGGATAAACTGGAAGAAGTTTATTAATATAATAAAAGAATAATTTTAAATTTATAATTTTATAGGTGTTGCATAAACTTAATAAGGAAACCAGTTGGAATCTGGTACAGCCACCTCTACTGTGATACTGACGAAAGTATGAAAACCACTAAAATATCATTATATTTTGGGAAGGATACGAGTAGGATGAAGTTAGTCAGGAGACTTGCCTATATAATAAAGTTACATTTTTCGGGAAGGGAAAAATTTAATATATAAAGACTGCTGGAAATTTACATAGATACTTTTCATCTGGTTTTAATATATAAAATTTGATTCAACTTTCTGAGTTGGATTTTTTAATTTGTACAAAATATAAATTTTGTAAAGGAGGAAATTTTATAAAATAATGGCAAAGAATAAAAAAATAATAAAATACGTTATACAGATATTAGTTGTACTTTTTGGGATAAGCTTTTTTACATTCTGTCTAATGTATATTTCGCCAGGAGATCCTGCCCAAGTTATGCTTACAGAATGCGGACATCTTCCTACACCGGAGCTTTTAGCACAGACAAGAGCTGAACTTGGACTTGATAAGCCTTTTTATATCCAATACTGGAAATGGCTGTTTGGAGTTCTGCAAGGTAATTTTGGGAAGTCCTATTCGTTAAGGATTCCAGTAATTCAAAAGATAGCGCAGGCATTTATTCCAACATTGTCCCTTTCATTTATGGCACTGTTTTTAATGTGCGTAATTTCAATACCGACTGGAATACTTGCGGCTGTAAAAGAAAATAAATGGCAGGATTATTTAATAAGAATGTTGACATTCATGGGAATGTCTGTGCCAAGTTTTTGGTTAGGACTAGTATTTTTGAGCATATTTGGAGTACAGCTTGGACTTGTATCAGTTTCAGGCGGAAATGCTGATTTTGGATCAATGATTTTACCTGCATTAACAATAGCGATAGCAATGTCTGCTAAGTATATACGTCAAATAAGACACATATTCCTTGAAGAACTTGGAAAAAGTTATGTGACAGGGGCTAGAATGAGGGGAATAAAAGAACGTGATATTTTGTGGAAACATGTATTGCCTAATGCAATGCTGCCTATAATAACGCTTCTAGGACTTTCATTAGGAAGCCTTCTGGGAGGAACTGCAGTTGTAGAGATAGTTTATAACTGGCCAGGAATGGGAAGAATGGCAGTAAAAGCAATATCAGCTCAGGATTATCCGCTAATTCAGTCTTATGTGCTAATAATCGCATTTTTGTACCTGATAGTAAATATCGCAGTTGATATTTCGTATAAATATCTAGATGCAAGAGTTGAGGAGGTAATTTAAACTTGAACAAATTGAAATTTATGGGAAAAAATACACAACTGAAAATATTTCTGGCACTTGCGATTATTGTGGTACTAATTGCAATTTTTGCACCATTTATAGTGCCAAATGATCCTTTTAAACAATTAGCGCCAAGTTTGCAACGTCCATCAAAACAGTATATTTTTGGAACGGATCAGCTTGGAAGGGATTTATTCTCAAGAGTTATATATGGTTCAAGATACTCAATATTCATGACTTTGACTTTGATGTTCATAATTTTTGCTGTAGGAACTATACTGGGAGTGCTTGCAGGATATTTTGGAGGAATTGTTGATACGGTGATAATGAGACTTGGAGATATGATGATTGCATTTCCAGGATTAATTCTTGCTATAGCGATAGCTGGACTTTTGAATCCGAGCGTGAAAAATTCAATTATAGCAATAGCGGCAGTTACTTGGACAAAATACGCAAGGCTTGCAAGAAGTATGGTCCTTAAAATAAAACAGGAACTGTATGTAGAAGCGGCAAAAATAACAGGAAGCAGGGATTACTCAATAATATTTAAATATATAATTCCAAATATGATTACAACGATGATAGTAACAGCAGTTTCAGATATGGGAACATTAATGCTGGAAATAGCGGCACTTTCATTTTTAGGATTTGGAGCACAGCCTCCAACACCAGAGTGGGGAGCAATGCTTAATGAAGGTAGAACAACACTTAGCAGAGCTCCTTGGATGATGATGTATCCAGGGCTAGCAATAGTAATTGTTGTAATTATATTCAATATGCTGGGAGATTCGGTAAGAGATTTAGTTGATATAAAAAGTGAATAAGTTGAAAAAATAAAAAAGTAACAAAAAATAAAGTATATAGGGAGAAAAGAATGTTAAAAAATCGTAAAAGTAAATTTTTAATTTTAATTTTAGCAGTATTGATGCTGCTTGTAGCATGTGGTGGAAAAGGCGGTTCTGGAAAAAGTAAAACTAATCCAGATGAACTTGTAGTTGGAGTAACTTCGTTTGCAGATACTCTTGAGCCTACGGATCAGTACTTTAGCTGGGTTGTAACTCGTTATGGTGTTGGAGAGAACTTGACAATTTTTGATGAAAAAGGTAACTTGCAGCCATTGCTTGCTGAAAGCTGGAAATTAAGTAATGATAAATTAGAGTGGACTTTTAAAATAAGAGATGGAGTAACTTTCTCAAATGGACATCCATTGACAGCAGAGGCAGTAAAAAAATCAATAGAAAGAGTATTTGCTAAAAATAAAAGAGCAGAATCATTCTTTAAATATACTTCGATAGAAGCCAATGGACAAGAATTGAAAATAAAAACAAAAGAGCCTGTAGCAATATTGCCTGAATCATTGGCAGATCCGTTGTTCTTAATAGTTGACACATCAGTTAATACAGATGAATTTGCTCAAAAAGGGCCAATATCAACAGGACCGTTTGTTGTTCAAGAATTTAAGCCTGGTGAACAGACAGTTGTTGTAAGAAATGAAAATTACTGGAATGGAAAAGCAAAACTGGCAAAAGTAACATTTAAAGATATAAATGATCAAAATACAAGAGCATTGTCGCTAAAATCAGGAGAAATTGATGTGGCATACAACTTGAAAGTTACTAATAAGGCTAATTTTGAAGGGGATAAAAATATTGTAATAAATGAATTGAAATCATTAAGATCAACTTATGCCTTTATGAACCAAACTAAGGGATTGAAGGACAAAGTATTAAGAGAAGCAATAATAAGAGGTGCAAATAGAGAAAATTATACGAAAAACTTATTACAAGGCGGAGCAACTCCAGGAAAAGCACCAGTTCCACCAACATTGGACTTCGGATTTAATGAATTAAAAGATGAAAATGCCTATAACCGTGAAAGTGCTAAGAAAATATTAGCAGATGCAGGATATAAAGATGTGGATGGAGATGGGTTTGTAGAACGTCCTGATGGATCAAAAATTGACTTGAACTTTGTAATTTATACAAGTAGAGAAGAATTGCAAATTTATGCTCAGGCATTTCAAACTGACATGAAAGAAATTGGTATAAAAGTTACGTTAAAACCTGTAAGCTATGAAACAGTTTTGAGCATGAGAGACGATTCAAACTTTGATATGCTAATTTGGAACGTACTTGCTGCAAATACTGGAGATCCTGAAAAATACTTGCATGAAAACTGGTACAGCAAAGCAGAAACAAACAAAACAGGTTATTCAAACCCTGAAGTTGATAAAATGCTTGATGAATTATCAAAAGAATTTGACAAAGCTAAGAGAAAAGATCTTGTTGTAAAAATACAGCAGCTAATAATGAACGATGCAGCGACATTATTCTTTGGATATGAAACTACATTCCTTTACAGCAACAAAGTGGTAACAGGGCTTAAAATGTATCCAATGGATTACTACTGGATAACAAAAGATGTAGCAAAAGCTAATTAAGGAGAACTTATGTTGGAGATAAAAGATTTGACAATTCAGTATGGAGATAAGCTTCCAGTAGTTGAAAATTTTTCTCTTTCATTGAAAAAAGGTGAAATAATAACAATTGTGGGGGAAAGCGGTAGTGGAAAATCTACCGTTCTTTCTTCTATTTTGGGACTATTGCCAAATGGAGGGAAAATAATTTCAGGCGATATAATTTATAATGGGGAATCAATGCTCAGTAAAAGCCTTAATCAATGGAGGGAGCTGCGAGGAACTGAAATAACTATGATTTCACAGGATTCAGGAGGAACTCTTAATCCAATAAGAAAAATAGGAAAACAGTTTGTCGAATACATTCAGACACATTCTAAAATGTCAACAAAAGAAGCTGAAGAAAAAGCGAAAGATATGTTTTCCAAAGTAAACTTGCCAGATCCTGAAATCATTATGAAAAGCTACCCGCACCAACTGTCAGGTGGAATGAAACAGCGTGTAGGAATAGCAATGGCACTAACTTTCCATCCAAAAATTATTCTGGCAGATGAGCCTACAAGTGCATTAGATGTTATAACACAGGCTCAAATAGTAAAGGAAATAATGGATCTCAGAAAAAAATTTGACACTTCTATCATAATGGTAACTCATAATCTTGGAGTTGCGGCATATATTTCAGATAAAATAATTGTTATGCAGAATGGAAAAATCGTTGATGCAGGTAATAAGAACGAAGTTATAGAAAATCCAAGAAGTGAATATACTAAAAAATTGCTAGAAGCTGTGCCTGAAATTGGAGGTGAAAGGCTTGTCTAATATTAATGATGTAATTCTTGAAACAAAAAAACTTACAAAAATTTATGAAAAATCAAATGATAAAAAAGTAGTGGCTTGTAACAACGTAAATTTAAAAATTCATAAAGGAAAAACTTTGGGGATTGTTGGAGAATCAGGATCAGGGAAAACCACACTTGTAAATATGCTTATGGACTTGGAAAAGCCAACTTCTGGAGAGATTTTGTATCACGGAAGGGATATAAGCAAGTTTACAAAACAGGAAGTGTGGGAAAATAGACAAAATATCCAGATAGTCTTTCAAGATCCATGGTCAGCTTTTAATCCAAAAATGAACGTTATGCAAATCCTCACAGAGCCATTAATGAACTACGGAAGACTAAAAAGATCAGAAAGAAAGCAAAAAGCTATAGAACTTCTTAAAATGGTTGACTTACCTGAAGAATTCGTAACAAAGTATCCACAAAATATGAGTGGTGGGCAAAGACAAAGGCTTGGAATCGCAAGAGCAATTTCGCTTGAGCCAGAGATACTTATATGCGACGAGGCAACTTCCGCGCTTGATGTTTCCATTCAAAAAAACATAGTGGAACTTCTTGTAAAGCTACAAAAAGAAAAAAACATAACAATGATTTTTATATGCCACGACATAGCACTGATAGAATCTTTTGCACACGAAATCGTAGTAATGTACCACGGAGATGTAGTGGAAGTAATAGAAGGCGGACAAATTTCTGAAAAAGCAAAACATCCATATACGAAGTCGTTATTAAGTGCAATTTTTCCTGTGCGTGGAGAAATTGCGGAAGTTAAGTAATTTTACTGTTATGCATATAACAAAAGTTTTATTTTTTATAATTTTTATGCTATAATTGTTATATATATTTATGTATAGGGGTGATAAAAATGAGTAAAACAACTTATGCATTTAAATTAGACGATAATTTAAAATTTGATTTGGAAAATGTATGCGAAGAATTGGGAATAACATTACCTGTTTTTTTTACAATGGCAGCCAAAAAATTGGTTAGAGAGAGAAAACTGGAAATTGACTTGTCAGAAAAAGACGATTATTTCTACAGTGAAGAAAATATCACAAGACTTCTAAAAGCAAAGGAACAAATTGAAAAAACTGGTGGAACAGTTCGCGAGGTGCTGTAATGGTAAAAAGATGGTCTGATGAAGCATGGGAAGATTTTCTTTTCTGGCAGAAAAATGATAAGAAAGTTTTCAAAAAAATATTGGAACTTATAAAAGACATTGATAGAAATGGATATGCTGGTATCGGAAAACCTGAAGGCTTGAAGCATGAACTGTCTGGCTACTGGAGCAGGAGAATTAATGAAGGAAATAGAATTGTTTATAAAATAGAAAATGGTGAAATCTGGTTTTTGCAATGCGGTTCTCATTATAAGAAAAAATAAAAAGGATGGAAAAATTTTCTACCTTTTTTTGAGTTTGGTTTAAATAAGTTTCATTGAATTATTAAATATTTTTAACAAGTATTTTTTGATTGAGTGTGTCACAGTAACACGACGAAATTTAAAAATATATGAGGAATTTTTTAAGAAGAAATTGGATTTTGATAAACTTGGATTTATAAAATAAAAAGTATAATATTTATGGAATAGGAGAATTTATGAGCGAATTAACTACAAAAGAATTTAATGTAATTTACAAAAAGAATTTTAAGGAATATTTTGATAAACCACTAAAAAAAGACGGTTTTTATAAAAAAGGAACGATAAATTTTTATAGATTAAATAAATTAGGATTTTTAGAAGGGTTAAATTTTCAAAGACATTATGACAGAGTTACAGTAAATTTTTTTATTACACTAACATGTTGTCAAGCAGTTAAAGATTCTATAGGTGTAGGTGGCAGATTAGGAAATTTTTCAGGTATCAGTTGGGATTACTGGTGGGATTTAAGTGATGAAGAGACGATAAAAGTAAGTATGCAAAAAATGTTGAAAATTATTCAGAATGAGCTTTATGAATGGTTTGAAAACTTGGAAGAAGAAAAAGCGATAATAAAACAAAATCTCAATCAAAAAGGATGTGATCGTATATATGTATACATATCACAAGCAACGTTAATGGCAAAATTTAAAAAATATAATGAAATTATTCCGTATATTAAAAAAGTTGAAGAAGAATATAATAATTACCCACAAGAAGAAAAAGAATGGGACTGGGTAAAAAATATTATGGAAGAAGCCTTGATATTAAAAGAGAAAATAAAAGAAGGACATAAAAGTATAGATGAATATATTATTTGGCGGGAAAAGCAAACATTGCTTGAATTAGGATTAGAAAAATTATTAAAATGAAAATTTTGATGAAAATAATTCTGAATATGAAAGGCTAATTATGTTATGACACTAAAAATAGTAGATAATATTCCATTTGGTAGATTTGATGTTTTTGAAATATATGTTAATGAGGAAAAATATTATTTAAAAAGAAAATCAGCAATTGAAATAGATGTATTTGATGATGAAATTACAGCAATTATATGTGGTAAAAAATAATAAAAAATCTTGAAAAATTGAAAATCATCTTTATTGAAATCTTTTAACTTAATAAATTTGAATAATAGTTGTAAAAGACGGTAATTATTTTATATATTGACAAATAAAATAACGAGTGATACTATTGTAATATAAATATTACAATTGGAGGGATAAAAAATGCCAACATTATCGTTAAGGATGGAGAAAGAGGATTTGGAATTTTTAAAGGAATATGCGAGCATAAATAACCTTAATATGTCATCTTTTGTTCGGAATTTAATTTTAGATAAAATATACGATGAAATAACTGAGGAAGATGAAAAAAGAATATTGAAAAGGTGGGAAAATTCAAAATCTGAAAAAACTGCTTCTGCTGAAGAAGTTTTCAAAAGGTTAGGGTTATGATGGAAAAAAGATTTTACGAAGTTAAATTTACTGAATCTGCAGAAAAGGATTTAAAAAAATTAAGTAAAACAAATAAAGCGATTGCAAAACTTCTTAAAAAATGGATTTTAGAAAATTTGATAAATACACAAAATCCAAAACAAAGAGGAAAGGCACTAACAGGAAATTTAAAAGGATTATGGAGATACAGAGTAGGATCTTACAGAATTGTAGTGGAAATAAAGGATGAAGTTTTGTTAATATTAATTATAGAAATTTCAGACAGAAGGGAAACTTACAAAAATAAAAAGAGAAAAAAATATAAAGATGGCAAAATAAAATAAAACATTGGAAAGTTCTGATAAACTAGAAAATTAACATGTTTTTTTTATTAAAACCAAGTTATTTTGGTTTTGAATATATTGATAAATCATAAAAAAGAGAAGGACTACAACATTTTTATGTAAATAGTCCTATTGAATAAAATTCTGTTTTATTTTTTGAATTTTAAATATAATAATGAAAATGATAATTTTGACATAATCATTAATTATAGATAATATTTCTTATTCTTCGTGTAATCTGACAAGAAAATGTTTAAATTGTTCTTCATCGGTATCTAACTTTTCGAAAAAAATTTCATCGATTTTCTCAACTAATGGAACAGCTTTTTGTAATATTTCTTCTCCTTTTTTGTTCAAAATAACTGCTTTTGCCCTTGTGTCTCTTGAATGTTCTTTTCTTTTTACAAAATCATTTTTTTCTAATAAATTTAATATTTGAGATACTGTCATAACATCTATTCCTGAGAGTTTTGAAATCATAACTTGCGTGACTTCGTCGCTGTTTTGTGATAAATAAGCAAGGGAAGCTAAAACAACAAATTGAGGGTGTGTTAAGTTCATTTTCTTTAACTCTTTTTTTATAATAGAATGCCATTTATTGTATACCCTCATAAATAACAATCCTGTTGATTTTTCTGAATTATCTTTATATTTTGATGTAAACAAGCCCCAATCACCTTATCTTTCCAAGTAATTTTTTAGAATAAATATAGATTGAGGGACATCTGAAAAAACTTGGCTTAAAAATTCTAAATGCTGTTCATCTTCACTGTCCAAAATTACAGTATGTTTTATATTTATGCTTCCGTCATTGTTGTCAATTATTTGATGACCAAAAAGAATATCTCCAAATGGAGTTTCTGTTTTATCCCAAAATTCTTCAAAAGGTTTTACAAGAGTAAGTTTATATTCCATAGGGGGCATTCCTTCAAGTTCCATAGTTCCACATGAACCTGTCTTAAATTCACCTTTTAATGTGATATTTTTTAAGTCTTTTTCCCAATCATACCATTTTTCAATATTTGCATAGTATTCCCACGCATCTTCTTTTTTTGCTTTGATTTTTAAAGTAAAACTAAATTCCATTATATTTCCTCCTTATATTATATGTGTACTTATTATAAATTATTTTATAATATTTGTCAACAATATTTTGTATACTCCAATATCATATTAATAAATTATTTAAATTTGAAAAAAATATGTTTTTTTAGGGTTGACAAATATAAAAAAGAGAGTATACTATTATTAAAGAATTATAGGTGTTTTACAAACTTAATAAGGAAATCGGTTAGAATCCGATACAGCCCCCACTACTGTGAAGCTGACGAAAGTACACAAAACCACTGAGATATCTTGGATATTTTGGGAAGGGTATGAGTAGGATGAAGTTAGTCAGGAGACTTGCCTAATAATTTTTTATATAAAATTTTCTGGGAAGGGAAGATTTAATATACATCAATGTAAAAATAAATCAACGGTGATTTGTTCCATAAGCGTACTATACGATGGTGATATAGTTATTGTTGTGGAAGTTTTGACGTGTATTGGCTTCAGCTTTGGCTGATTTTTTTTTGGAACTTGCCGAAGGTTAAATTAAATTTGGAGAAGGAGAGAAAATGAAAAAGAGAACATTATTGTTTTTGGTTTTAACCAGTATGCTGTTAATAGGCGTAAATGGTTATTCAATGCACATTATGGAAGGTTTTTTACCTTTAAATTGGGTTATGGTATGGTTTGCAGTGTGTATTCCGTTTTGGATAATAGGAATAAAGAAGCTTCAATCTGTTTCTAAAGGGAGCGTGCGGGAAAAAATGACGCTTGCATTAGCAGGTGCATTTATATTTGTATTGTCTGCACTAAAAATTCCATCAGTTACAGGAAGTTCATCACATCCTACAGGAGTAGGGCTATCTGCTATATTATACGGACCTTTTGTAACTTCCATTCTTGGAACAATCGTATTAATATTTCAAGCAGGATTGCTTGCACACGGAGGATTTACAACTTTGGGAGCAAACGCTGTTTCAATGGCAATTGCAGGACCAATTGTATCATATTTAGTGTATAAAGGATTTGAGAAAAAGAATAAGGCGTTAGCGGTATTTTTGGCAGCAGCGTTAGGAGATCTTGCGACTTATGTGGTAACATCAATTCAGCTTGCACTTGCATATCCATCTCCACAAGGTGGAGTAGTTGCTTCATTTATCAAATTTGGAGCGGTATTTGCAGTAACTCAGGTTCCTCTTGCAGTTATCGAAGGGCTACTTACAAACGTGGTGATGAATATACTTGAAAAATATAGCGTAAAAGAGGTGGAAGCTTAATGTCGGAAAATAAAAACAAAAGTGTATTTAAAAAGAATATTATTTTAATAATTGCAATAATTTTAATAGGTGTTATTCCTTTGCTTCTCGTAAAATCTGAATTTGGAGGATCTGATGACAAGGGAGAAGAAGTAATAAAAACTATAAAACCTGATTATGAGCCATGGGCTAAAAATTTAATAGAATTACCAGGAGATGAAACTGAAAGTCTGCTGTTTGCATTACAGGCGGCATTAGGTGCAGGAATTGTAGGGTATGTATTAGGCTATTTCAAAGGTGAAAGAAAAAATGCTAATAGATAAGGTATCTTACACAAATCCCATAAAAAATATAAACCCCGGAGTAAAGTTTATATTGTCAATGACGACATTAGTATTTTTACTTTATACTGGAAGTAAAATAGTATTTGTTTTTAATTTTATACTGTTTAATTTACTTCTTTTGTTTGTCGTAAAAGTGAAAATAGGTGACTTGTTAAAGCTGAACTTTATTCCGGCTTTATTTATTTTAACAACTGTAATTTCCTTGCTGTTTATAAAAGCGGATATATGGACATTTTTGCTACGTTCATTTTCCTCGATAGCTGTAGTTTATTTCCTTATTTGTTCTACTCCAATTATAGATTTGGACTATATATTTGCAAAGCTGAAATTTCCTAAAATATTTAGGGAAATGTTTTTACTAATTTACAGATATATATTTTTATTATTTGAAAATAAGGAAAAATTACATAATGCACAGGAAGTAAGACTAGGATACAGCAGTTTTAAAAATGGGATGAAATCATTTCCAATGCTAGTAGTTGCTATATTAAAAAAAACATACTACTATAATCTGAATTCTATAAAGGCTGTGGAATCAAGAATGGGAAAGGAATTTATTTTTTCTCATAGAAAATATAAAAAAATTGGGTTTGAAATAATATTCGTAATAATAATAGTTATAATAAATTTATATTTGGTGGTAAAATACAATGCTTAGACTTGAAAATATAACTTTTTCGTATGATGAAGATACAGAGGCTCTAAAAGATGTGACTTTGAATATTGAAAAAGGTAAGAAAACATTATTTCTTGGGGAAAATGGCTCAGGAAAATCAACATTATTTTTAATAATGAATGGACTTTTGAAAGCACAAAAGGGAAATATTTATTTTGAAGAGAAAAAAATAGAGCATAAAAAGAAAAATCTCGAAGAATTGAGAAAAAAAGTCGGAATAATTTTTCAGGATCCTGAAATACAGATTTTTGCCCCTTTAGTATTTCAGGAAGTAGCTTACGGACCTGAAAATCTTGGATATTCTAAAGAGGAAGTAGAAAAAAATGTAAACAGGGCAATGAAAGAAATCAATATAACAGATTTAAAAGATAGACCTTGTCATCATCTGAGCTATGGACA
The DNA here is from genome assembly GCF_007990525.1 of Leptotrichia hofstadii. Taxonomy (NCBI): domain Bacteria; kingdom Fusobacteriati; phylum Fusobacteriota; class Fusobacteriia; order Fusobacteriales; family Leptotrichiaceae; genus Leptotrichia; species Leptotrichia hofstadii. The sequence continues at coordinate 2,481,198 of NZ_AP019823.1, read as the reverse complement.
GAAAAAAAGAGTCTCAATAGCTGCAATTACGGCAATGGAGCCAGAACTTCTTATTCTAGATGAGCCAACTGCATGGCTTGATTCTAAAAATACAAAAAGAGTATCAGAAATTCTAGATAATTTTTCCAAAGCAGGAAAAACAATGGTGGTATCAACGCACGATACAGATTTTGCCTATGAATTTGCTGACTATATCTATGTCCTTGAAAAAGGGAGAATTGTACGGCAAGGGAGCAGAGATGAGGTTTTTGAGGATTTTGAATTTTTGAAGAAATTAAATTTGAATATTCCAAATGTACTGAAAATAAAAAGTTATCTCAAGTATAAAAATCTTGATGAAAATGATTATTATAAATTTTTGGAGGAAAAAAACTTGCTATGAAAAAAATACTTATATCGGGAGCAATGAGCGGTGGCGGAAAGACTACAGTAAGCAGCATATTGATGTCAGCTTTTGAAAATGTGGCACCTTTTAAAGTTGGTCCAGACTACATCGATCCTGGCTATCATGAGTTGTTCACGGGAAATAAATCTCGTAATTTAGATGCTTTTATGTTTGATGAAAGTACGTTAAGGCATATATTTGAAACAGGAGCGAAAGGAAGCAATATCGCTATAGTTGAGGGAGTTATGGGGCTTTATGATGGAATTGGGCATGAAAAGGATAATTTTAGTACAGCTCATATATCAAGAATCCTTGATATCCCAGTAATTCTCGTAGTTAACGCAAAAGGAATCTCCACAAGCATAGCTGCCGAAGTTTTGGGTTTTAAATTGTTTGATAAAAATGTTAAAATAAAGGGTATTATTTTAAATAATGTTTCTTCTGAAAAGCTATATTCAAACTTGAAGGAAGCGGTGGAAAGATTTACGGGAATAGAATGCGTAGGATATTTGCCAAAAAATGAGAAATTATCGGTGGAAAGCAGACATTTGGGATTAAAACAGGCTTTTGAATTGAAAGGCTCAAAAGAACTTGAGGAAAAGAAACAGCTGTTTAAGGAAATTGCACAAAATTGTTTAGATTTAGAAAAAATTTACGAAATAGCAGAAGAATTTGAAGCAAAAAGCAGTATAGACAGTTTTGAACCAATAAAGGACTTAAAGAATAAATATAAAGGAAAACGTGTTGGAGTTGCTAAAGATGGTGCATTTTCATTTTACTATGAGTCAAATCTGGAACTGATGAGATTTTCAGGATTAGAAATAGTAGAATTTAGCCCTGTAAAAGATGAAAAAATACCAGAAAATCTTGATATGATCTATCTTGGTGGAGGTTATCCCGAACTTTACTGGAAAGAATTGTCTGAAAATGTTTCTATGAAGGAAAGTATAAAGCAGGCTTATGAAAATGGAGTAAAAATCTACGGAGAATGTGGCGGATTTATCTACTTAACAAATAAACTGAATTTGCTAGATGGAAATAGTGGAGATTTCTGTGGACTGATAGATGTCGAAATTTCTATGAAAAATAGGCTGAATATCGGAAGATTTGGCTATATAAATATAAAAGCCAAAAATGGAATTCATACAAAAGGACACGAATTTCATTATTCAGAAATTTCTGTAGATAACGAAAAAGAAAAATTTTATAAAATAGAAAAAAATGATGGAAGAAATTGGACTTGTGGGTATAGGAAAAATAGCCTTCTAGCGGGTTATCCACACATTTCTTTTTATTCAAATATAAAATTTTTCAAATATTTAATTGAAAAATTGTAAAAAAAACTATCTAAAATTTAAAAAATAATATATAATTGTATAGTAAAACTATTTAAAAATCGAACTAATCAAAGTTATAGTCAATCCACTTGAAAATTGTTGTAAAACTGTTAAAAAAGCAATGGATTGGCTATAGATACAGCATAAAGATTTATTCTAGTATTAAACTGGAATTGCTGTATTTGAAATTTAAACTTAAAATATTGTTTGATTTTTTTTAGTTTAAAAACATAAAAAAATATTGGAGGGAATCAATTTATGTCGTATATTAAGGATCCGAAAGGGATAGAAGTAAGAAGTTTTGAAATGATTACGGAAGGATTAGGGAACAAGGTAGACCACTTTGCTGAAAATGAGAAGCCAATTGTGAAAAGACTGGTGCATACTACTGGAGATTTTGGGTATGCAGATATTACAGAGTTTCATAATGATGCGGTAAATTCGGCTATGGAAGCTATAAAATCAGGGTGCAAGATATATTGTGATACAAATATGATTGTTACTGGATTAAATAAAATAGGTCTTGCGAAATTTGGATGTTCAGCATATTGTCTTGTAAATGATGAAGAAGTGGCAAAAGAAGCTAAGGAAAGAGGAATTACAAGATCGATGGTTGGAATTGAAAGAGCAGTGAAAGACAAGGATACAAAAATATTTTTGATTGGAAATGCTCCAACAGCATTATTTAAACTTCTTGAAGAAATAAGCAAGGAAGGGGCAGAAAAGCCTAAACTTATTGCAGGAGTACCAGTAGGATTTGTAGGGTGTCCTGAATCAAAAGCCGCGCTTTCAGATTATGATGTGCCATTTATAAGAACTAACGGTACAAAAGGTGGAAGTACAGTAGCTGTGGCAGTATTACATGGAATACTGTATCAAATGTTTGAAAGAGACAGATATTAAAAAACTACTAACAAAGGGAAGGAAGTAAAAATGGAAGAATACGTATATTTTAACGGTAGAAAACTAAGATATGGCTATACAACGGGAAGTTCTGCAACGGCAGCCACGAAAGCTGCACTTATGTATCTTCTGCAAGACGGAGAACAGGATATACCAGAAGTAACTATCGGACTTCCCTCAGGAAAATCTATAACAATAAAAGTAGATTCATTAAAAAAAGCAGATAACTATGCGCTTGCATCGGTTTTAAAGGATGGGGGAGATGATCCTGACGTTACTCACGGACTTCAGATTTTTTCAAAGGTAAGTTTGCGTGATGATGCAAAAATAAATATTTTTGGTGGGATAGGAGTAGGGAAAGTTACCAAAAAGGGTCTTCCCATCTCTCCTGGAAATTCTGCAATAAATCCTACTCCTTTAAAAATGATAAGAGCGGCGGTGGAAAGTGTTCTTCCAACTGGAAAAGGTGCAGATATAGAAATTTTTGTGCCGAAAGGCGAAGAAACTGCAAAAAAAACATTGAATGCAAAACTTGGAATTATTGGTGGAATTTCAATTCTTGGTACAACGGGAATAGTAAAGCCGATGTCGGAAGACGCATGGAAAGCATCGCTTGCCATTGAATTGAAGATGGCTCTTGAAAATGCTGAAAATGGCGAGGCAATATTTCTATTTGGAAACAGGGGGAAAAAATATTTAACTGACAATTTTGAGGATAATACTTCATTATCTGTTGTAATAAGTAATTTTGTGGGCTATATGTTTGACAGGGCGTGCGAGTTTGAGGCAAGAAAAATTTATTTTATTGGTGAACTTGGAAAATTTGTGAAAGTTGCAGGCGGGATATTTCATACACACAGCAGAGTTTCTGACGCAAAAATGGAAATACTCGCTGCAAATGCGCTGCTTGTAGGCGAAAGCATGGAAAACCTTAAAAAGATAATGGCTTCCAACACAACCGAAGAAGCTACAAAATACATTGAAAAAACAGAAGTTTACGATCTTCTGGCAAAAAAAGCCAAACAGAAATGTGAAGAATATTGCCGAAGAAACGGTTGGGATCTGGAAGTGGAAACACTTATTATTTCTGCTGAAAGAAAAGAGCTGGGAAGCAGTAAGAACTTTTTTGATAATTTTAAAAGAAAAGGGCTTTAAGGATATAGAAGTTGTTACGGTTGTTGTTAGCAGATTGAAAAAATCAGACTGTACTATGATGTTTGGAAAAAATACTATTTGTATAATAGACCTGTTAGACAGCCTAAGTTTTTTATTTTCACAAGGGGTTTAATACCCCTTGTTTCAGAATATTTGTTTTATCAAATTTTAAATGCAAGTTTAATTAAATTTATGAAGAAATAAAAGCTGGTAAAACCTCATTGATAATTTTTAAATTATAGGATTGTATTTCTTAAAAAATTAAAATTCTAAAATTCAAGGAATATATTCCTGAAATTATAAAAATTTATAAAAAAATAGGATTATATTCCATAAAAATTGATTTTTGAATAAAAAAGGGGTATAATTTAAAAGGAAATGAGGTGTTAAAATGATAAGAATAGATCGAAAAGAATATTTAGATTTTTTAGTAAAATCAAAAGACAGACAAATAATAAAGGTTGTGTCTGGTGTAAGAAGATGTGGAAAATCCACTCTTTTTGAGATATATAAAGATTTTCTGCTTGAAAATGGAGTTGAAAAAAATCAGATTATATCTATAAATTTTGAAGATATGGATTATGAAGAGCTTACAGATTATAAAAAACTCTATGAATATATAAAATCTAAAATGATTGGAGATAAAAGGAATTACATATTTTTAGATGAAATTCAGCATGTGGATAAATTTGAAAAAGTTGTAGACAGCCTTTTTATAAAAGAAAATACAGATTTATATATAACAGGCTCTAATGCCAATTTTATGTCTAGCAAATTGGCAACTCTTTTAAGTGGGCGTTATATAGAATTGAAAATGTTGCCTTTATCATTTAAGGAGTATTATCAGGCTAAATTAGAGTATGAAAAACTGGAGCAAAAGGAAAATAGGACGTTAAAAACACTTATACAATATTATAATGAATATATAGTAAACAGTTCGTTTCCTTATACTTTACAGTTAGACAGTGATTTGAAAAATATACATGAATATTTAAGTGGAATATATAACTCTGTGCTTTTAAAAGATATAGTTGCAAGATTGAAAATTTCAGATGTGATGAGACTTGAAAGTGTTGTGAAGTATATATTTGATAATATAGGTAATTTAACTTCGCTTTCAAAAATAGGGAATACCTTAACTTCAATGGGAAGAAAAACGGATGCAAAAACCATTGAAAAGTATATTAGAGGGCTTACTGACAGTTTACTTGTGCATGAAGTTAGCAGATATAATATAAAAGGGAAAGAATTTCTATCTACATTATCAAAATATTATGTTGCAGATTTAGGGCTTAGACAGATGATTTTAGGTAATAGAAATATAGATATGGGGCATATACTGGAAAATGTAATTTATCTTGAACTGCTTAGAAGAAAAGGCAATGTATATGTTGGGCAGTTTGATAAAAATGAAATTGATTTTGTTGTTATTAATTCAAATGAAATTGAATATTATCAGGTTGCTTTGACAGTTTTAGATGAAAACACTTTAAAAAGGGAACTGGATACCTTTAAAAATATTAAGGATAACTATCCGAAGTATCTTATAACTTTAGATGATGTAATGGTAAATACTGACTATGACGGAATAAAGGTTGTAAATGCTCTGGAGTGGTTGTTAGGAGAATAAAGTAAAATATATTGGAGGAAAATCTATGAAAGAATACATCTATAGAATTCATTTAAAACCACAAAATGATAAAAAAGAAAATCCATTTAAATTTTGTAAACAAAAAAGTATAGTTGGTATAGGTTGGCCATTGGATAAAGAAAACCTAGAAAAATTTAAAAAAGAAAGTAATTTTGAAAACTATAAAAAACTAGTTTTAGAACAATATAATAAAGATAATGGCTTAAAAAAAGTGATAAATTGTTATTCTGAAATTGAGAAAGATGATTTAATATGGGCAAGGGATAGAGATAATATCTTTTATATATGTCGAGTTACAGGTAAATGGGAATATAGTTATGAAAATGACAATAAAGTTAATGACATCTTTAGTTATTTTCCTGTAGAATATGTCAAAGTTGGAACTGTAGAAGAAGTTCCAGGAAAAGTAGTGAACTCATTTAGAGCAAATGCAACTTTACAAAGAATTCATGGTGAAAGTATTTTTGAAATGACAAAAAAAATTTATAATAAAAAATCAAATAATAAGTTATATGAAATTAAAAAAATTGAAGATTTTTTAAATTTTTTATTACCAGAAGATGTTGAAGAAATTGTGAGTTTGTATCTTCAATTAGAAAAAAATTATTTGATATATACTAGTACCAATAAAATAGATACAGCTAAATATGAATTTGTTATGATAAGTAGAGATGGAAAAGAAAAATGTTGTATACAAGTAAAAACAGGTAACACAACACTAGATTCAGAAAATTATATACATTTAACTGAAAATAATGTCAAAGTTTATTTGTTTACATTAGAGGGATATAAAAGGGAAAATATAAATAATGTAATATGTTTGAAAAAAGAAGAAATATTGGATTTTATTAAAAACAATAAAGAAATATTACCTAGTAGGATAAAGTACTGGATGGAAGAAGTAGAAAAAAATTAGGAGATTTATTATGAATTTAAAAATATTCTCATTATTTATATTAATTTTGGGTTCATTTACAGCTTATTCAATAGAGAAAAGAAAAATATTTAATATTGATAATGGTTGGACTATAGAATTACCTAAAAATTGGATAGAAGAAAGAGATGAAGTTGACAGACATCATGTGTATTATCCTCTTGATAGTGATTTAACTATTAGAGTATCGAGTTTTCATATCTTTAAAGATTTAGAAAATGGTTCAAAAATACTTGCTTCAATTGATGATTTATCTGAAAGTTTTGATAAAAGTGTTAAAAATATAGAACTAAGAAATAATAAAAAATTAGAAGAAAAAGAATTGAATTTGAATAATTTTAAAATAGAGAATTTTAAACATAAATGCTATGAATATGATTATTATGAAGATAATGAAAAAACTTATTCTATTTCTTGCGGGATTATGACTGAAGGTTATTTATTAATTATTAATTTTTATTCTGCTTCAAGAGATGAAGTTGAAAATGCAATAAAATATATTTATAGTGTAGAAAAAATAAATTAGAGGAGAAAAAATGGCTAGTAAATTAGGTAAATTCTATGGAATAGGAGTAGGAGTAGGAGATCCTGAAAATATAACAGTTAAAGCAGCAAAAAGACTGCATGAAGTAGATGTGATAGTACTGCCTGAGGCAAAAAGCGGAGAAGGGAGTACAGCCTTTAATATTGTAAAAGAATATGTAAAACCAGAAGTAGAGCAGCTATTTTTGGAGTTTCCAATGATAAGGGATGTAGAAGCAAGAAAAGTTTTTCGTAAAAATAATGCGGATGTAATAAGCGCTGAATTGGAAAAAGGGAAAAATGTAGCATTTTTAACAATAGGTGACCCAATGACTTATAGCACTTATACTTATGTATTGGAACATATTTCAGATGATGTGGAAGTTGAAACTATTGCGGGAATAACTTCATTTAACAGCATTGCGGCAAGGCTTAATATACCGCTGATGATTGGAGATGAAGATTTAAAAGTAGTTTCTGTCAATAGAAAGACTGATGTTTATAAAGAAATTGAAAATAATCAAAATTTAGTGTTAATGAAAATTAGCCGAGATTTTGAGAGAATAAGAAAAGCGATTATTGAAACAGGAAATAAAGAAAATATAGTTATTGTTTCAAACTGTGGAAAAGAAAATGAAGAAATTATTACAGATATTGAAAATGTTGAAAGTGTACATTATTTTTCTACATTAATTCTTAAAAAACAGGGAATAGAAGAATGGAAGAGATTTCTAAAAGCGTAAAAAAGTTAAAACCTAAAATAATAATATTTATAGTTTTACAAATTTTATTATTTATGTATTATTTTTGGATTGGAAAATATGATTGGGATTATGGCTTTGATTTGCCATTTCGGTTATTATTTGGTGGAATATTTTCAGCAATAACAGGAATAATTTTTGGATGGATATTTTATTCAATGGGGAAAAGTAAAAATTATGAAAATGACAAAATTTTGAAATTGCCAATATTTTTTATAATTTTATCAGTAGTATTATTATTTAGAATAGATATTATTGGAGTTATAAAATTATGTTTTTACAACGGATTATTCATTTTAGGAATATTTAGAAGTAAAATAAAGATTAGAAGTTATCTGTCTAAAGTTTCTAAAATTATATTGTGGTTTGTTACAATGTATTTTTTGATTCCTGGTTTTGCAATTTGCTTTGGAATTTTTGTCGAAATAGTAAAAAGTATGTTTGGAATTTATGGAGATATGAGCCAATTTAGTATTTTAATTCCATTTTTTATTATTAATGTTTGTTTTGGATTTTTTATAAAAAAATATTTTGATAAAGAAGAAATTGAAGTTGTAAGAATACTGATAATAGCAGGTTGTCTAGTAATTATGGGAATATTTATTTTTATGGGCTTTAATTGGTATAAAGAAGACTATCACGCAATAATTTATATTTTTCCGTATAAAGTATTGATGTATTTAGAAGAAGCTCAGATTAGTATTGAAAAAGTTGGGATTATAAAGACATTAGAGTCGAGGTACTTTGTTTATGCGATGATTGTTAATATGGGATTTTATTTGGGAACTTTGAAAAAAACAAAATAATAATATTGTTTATGGCAGAGAAGATTTAGGATTGAATATAAAATTGTATAAAGTAATAAAAAATGTTATTATTTAATTAAGAAAATTCTCTGAAAGGAGACTCGCTATGAAGAGATTGCCAATAGGAATAAGTGATTTTAAGTATTTAATAGAGGAAGATTATTATTATTTTGACAAGACAAATTTTATTGATGAGATTATTAAAGATGGTTCTCAAGTAAAACTTTTTACTAGACCAAGAAGATTTGGGAAAACGTTGAATATGTCGATGTTAAAATATTTTTTTGATATTAAGGAAGCTAAAGAAAATAAAAAACTTTTTAACGGATTGTATATAGAAAAGGCAGAAAGTTTTAAAAGGCAGGGGCAATATCCTGTTATATTTTTATCCTTAAAGGATTTAAAAGCTGAATCTTGGGAAGAAATGCAAGTTGGAATAAAAGAGTTGTTACAAAATATATTTATAGAATATAAAAATTTAGCTAAAGAATTAGATGAATTTGATTTATTGAATTTCAAAAAAATTATTAACAAGGAAATAGAAGTTGAAGGATTAAAATCTTCATTAAAATTTTTAGCAAGAATATTATATGAGAAATATAATAAAAAAGTTGTGGTATTAATAGACGAATACGATGCTCCTCTAGTATCGGCATATATGAACAGATATTATGAAAAGGCTAAAAACTTTTTTAAAACTTTTTACAGCACAGTAATGAAAGATAATGTCTATTTACAAATAGGAGTAATGACAGGGATTATTAGAGTTATCAAAGCTGGTATTTTTTCAGATTTAAATAATATAAGCACTTATACTATATTAAATGATTTTTATTCTGATTGTTATGGATTAACAGAAAAAGAAGTAGAACAGGCATTAAAAGATTATGATTTAGAATACGAAATACAAGATGTTAAAGATTGGTATAATGGCTATAAATTTGGAAAAAGCGAAGTTTATAATCCTTGGAGCATATTAAATTTCTTACAATCTAAAGAATTAAGAGCCTACTGGGTAGACACTTCAGGAAATGATTTAATAAATGATGTACTTAAAACAACAAACAAATATACTATTAGAGCTTTAGAAAAATTATTTAATGGAGAAGGTTTAAAGCAAAATATATCTTCTACATCAGATTTATCAAGGTTGTTAGGCGAGGATGAATTATGGGAATTACTTCTATTTAGCGGTTATTTAACAGTTAAAGAAAAAATTGGAGATGTTCACGAAAGTATTTACACATTAAGATTACCAAATAAAGAAGTGAAGGATCTTTTTAGAAAAACATTTTTAGAAAGATATTTTGGAAGAGGAAGTAAACTAATAGATTTAATGGAGGCTTTGACTGAAAATAGAATAGAAGATTTTGAAGAAAAATTTCAAGAAATTCTGTTGACTTCAGCAAGTTACCATGATACAAAAAATGAAGATTTTTATCACGGATTAATTTTAGGAATGAGCCTTTATTTAGAGAATCAATATCATATAAGTTCAAATAAAGAAAGTGGCTTAGGAAGATACGATTTAGTAATGGAGCCAAAGAACAAAAATGATAAAGCCTATATTTTAGAATTTAAAGTTGCCAAAAGTGAAGAAAGTTTAAATAAAGAAAGCCAAGAAGCAGTAGAACAAATAATTTCTAAAAAGTATGATGTAAACTTGAAAGAAAAAGGAATAAAGGATATTATTTTTGTAGGTGTAGCTTTTTATGGGAAATTAGTGAAGGTTGCTAGAAATTGAAAATTATTATAGAAGATGAGTAGGAAAATAGTGAGAGAGAGCAGAGTATTGTGAGGTTTTGAGTATATCTGATGATAAAAGAAGAGCATTTTATGAAAGAGAATGGTATTCAGTCCGAATATACACTAACTTTCTAATCAAATTTTTGCTTCAAAATACACATTATTCCTAATGAGGAAGTTCTTGAAAATGAGGTGGAAAAAGTTTTAGGGGAATATGATGAGAAAAATAAAATTAAAAAAAAATTATCAAGGTGTTCAGTAAAAAAATAAAATAGGAATAATTAAAAAAGTAGAGTAACAATGAAAGGGAAAGATAAATATATGAAATTTTGGAAAAGTAATAAAAAACTTTTAATATTTTTAGTATGTTCATCCATTGTATTTTGGAATATCTGGATATTAGGAGAATTAAATAAAAATGAGTTTATAAAAACCATAGGTTCAAGTTTCTTTTTCGAGTTTATATTTGTTGGAATTACTATTTTTTGGATTGAAAGAATACAGGAAAAAATAAAAAATGAAGAAGAAGAACCTAAAAAAGAAGTTGTGTATAATAGGATAGCTAAAATATTTAAAAGGTTTAATTCTTTATGTATAGAGATGTGCAGGTATTCTGATATAGAAATAAAGGAAATACAAAATATAGAAGAATTATACACAGTTAGAAATTTTGACAAAATATTTAAAAATTTAGATTTAGAGAGTATACCTTGTTTTTTAAGCAGTGTGAAAGGTAAGTGGGGAGACTTTATAAAAAGTATAGCAGATTATATTAAAAGTGAATGGGAAATGTTAATTCCCTTGTATCATTTTATAGAGTCTAAGTTATATAATCAAATAGATAATTTTTTTGAAGAAAATGAATTGTTAAAAATGATGAATCTCATAGATGACATAAAAAAAGCTCACGATAATGATAAAAGTTATGACAAACTACATAAATATGCAAAATCGTTTTTTAGAAAAAGCTCACTGGAAGAAAATTTAAAAGAAATTTTAAATATAATGAAAATATTTAACGAGGAATACAAGAAAAATTGGAATAAAGAGATAGAATTAAAATCCTTCTGACACAGAAGTAAAATGTGTGAATAAAGAAGAAATTGAAAGGAGAAATTAATGAAAAAAGTATACTTTATAGGAGCAGGACCAGGAGATCCTGAATTGATTACAGTAAAAGGGCAAAAAATTGTAAAGGAAGCAGATGTAATAATTTATGCGGGGTCATTGGTTCCAAAAGAGGTTATTGATTGCCATAAGGATGGAGCTGAAATTTATAATTCCGCTCCAATGAACTTGGATGAAGTGATGGAAGTTACGATAAAGGCACAGAAAAAAGGGAAACTGGTAGCAAGGGTGCATACTGGGGATCCGAGCATTTATGGTGCGATAAGGGAACAAATGGATATTCTGGATGAATATGGGATTGAATATGAAGTAATTCCAGGAGTAAGTTCGTTTGTAGCTGCCGCTGCTGCAATAAAAAAAGAATTTACCTTGCCGGATGTAAGTCAGACAATAATTTGTACAAGACTGGAAGGAAGAACGCCTGTCCCTGAAGCAGAAAGTCTTGAAAGCCTTGCTTCTCACAAATGTTCGATGGCAATATTCCTATCTGTGCAAATGATAGATGAAGTTGTAAAAAGATTATTAAAACATTACGATAAAACGACACCAATTGCAATTGTTCAAAGAGCAACTTGGGAAGATCAGAAAATTGTTATGGGAACATTAGAAAACATTGCTGAACTTGTGAAAAAGGAAAAAATTACAAAAACGGCACAAATTCTTGTAGGAAACTTTATGGGAAATGAATATTCTAAATCTAAACTTTATGACAAAGCATTTTCGCATGAATTTAGAAAAGGAATTGAAGAATAATGAAAAAACTAATAACAATAATTCTATTTATATTTTCTATGCAAATTTTTGCAGGGCAGTATCAAGTAATAAAGCGAAAAAATGTTACTTTGTCAAAAGAGCAGATTGAGGTGGAAAATAAAAAAATTGAAAAAATGTTATATAGTTATGATAATGAAAAGCCAAAGAAAATATTAGAATCTAAACTTCCTCAATTAAAAAATAAATTTAATAAAAACGCACCTATGGAATTAAGTGAGTTTTTTCCAAAAATTCAAAAATTAATAAATGAAGTTTTTTTTAATATTGTTTAATGTATAAGGACTTGGAAATATGAAAATTATAAAACTTGAAAATCAGAAAAATGATTCTTTTTTTGAAGCAGAATGTTTTTTGCATATTGGAGAAGCAAAAGAAGATAAAAATTATGTGGCATTTGATTTGAGAAGGGAAGATGATCCGCTGTATAGCTGTTCTTATTATGATTTTGAGAAAGAAAAGGGAGATAAAATATTTCATTGTTTTGATGGGCAGGATTATTCGTGGAAATGTTATGAAAATGAAGTTACGAATGATGAAAAATTGAAAAATGAAATTTTAGGAAATTATGATATTTTGAGAAACAGCACAATTAGATATTTGAAAGAAATAATTCATAAAAATAAGGTTGATTTTTCAAAAAAATTAATTGAACTTCTTGAGAAAATAAAAGTGGGAGAAAAAATAAACAAGAAGGAATTTCGTATAGAACTGAAAAAAGTTGGGCTGTATAAATCAATTTGGAAAGAAAAAATAGAAATTTTTGATGATGTTGTAACACGGGAAATTGGTTTTGAGAATATAATGAAATTTATTGAAGAAAATAATGTAAATAGGATTGTCTTTGAGAATGGCGAGTTTTTAGAAAATGAAGAAATAGGAAAATTTATTAGAGAATATATAATTATAGAATTTCGTGATTTTAAGCCTATTAAAGATTTTGATATGATAAAAATGACTTTGGAAGAATGGAATAATCTCAAGAAATGGAAAAAATTGGAAGTAGAAAATAATATTATTGAAATTGAAGAAAAAGATTTTGAAAAAGATGTTCCGATTTATAGATTAAACGGGAGAAAAATAAATGCAAAAATAGAAGTTACAGATTTTGTGGAAATAAAAAATAATTTTTTTCGTTATTTTAATAAATGGTTTAGTAAGGGAAAAGACGATAATTTGAGAGAAAAGGCAGTTATAAACGGTGTTATACGAGATGGGAGAAAGTTTTATAACTGGATTTTTTTTGATAAAAATAATAAGATTGTTGCAAGAGAAGAATATGATGAGTTTGGGAAAAGATGTGATTTAAAAAATAAAAGTTGAAAAATATGTAAAATAGTAAAAAAATAACATGATTAAAGAAACTGACAATAGTTTGATAATCATGTTTTTATTTTTTTGTGTATTAAATTACTCTTTCTAGATTATAAGTTCTTTGTATTGCGTTACATAAATTATTTTTTCGTAAGTTTTTTATCTCCATAAATTCCAATATTAAATGCAACTTTTCCTTTGAAATAATTTTTAATTTTAATATTTTATAAAATATGTTATACTTCTGTAAGAAAACCAAACGATAAAATGAGGAGAGTTTATGAAAAAGTTATTATTTGTATTAATGCTGGCAGTAATGGGAAATACATTCGCGGCACCAAGATCACAAAAGTCTAAAAGCACAAGATCCGTAACAACAAGCAGAATATCAGAAAGCGATAGAAAGGAGATTGAAAACGTCATTCAAAGGGATATGGCCCCTATTTTCAATAAGCTTTTAAGTATTGGAATTAATGATTATAAAAAGGAAATTGAAAAAGATGCCAGCCTGTTTGAAAAAGGCTTTGTCATAAGTGAGCCTTTGAAAAAAGAAATCTTAAAAAAATATTCAGATGAAATAGTAAAATTTATTTTAAAGTCTTTTGATTTAAAAATTAAAATTAATCAAATTAGCTATATTTCAGAGAATAAAGTAAATGTAACTTTGGACTTCACGTCAAGAAATTTGGATAAAGTGCTTGATATAGGAGGAAAAGATGATATACTTTACGAAAGAAGCTTTAAAAGATTAGGATATAAATTTGTGGATGAATTTGAAAAAGTTATGAAAAATAAAGGAAATGAAGATAAAAAACGAAATTTTTATAACGTAGCACTGGAAGAAACAATAAATCTTTTGAATGAAAACTTGAGTGAAATTAAAGAAGAAAATGTATTTTTAAGCAATGTACCTGTAAATTTAATAAAAGTAAATGGAAAATGGGAAATAGAAAATTTGGAGAATTTAAGGAACGCTTTTAATTAATAAATCAATAAAAATGAGGGTAACCTATGAAGAAATTATTATTTCCGCTAATATTAACGGTAACAGGAAATACATTTACAGCACCAAAGTCGCAAAAGACTAAAAGTACAAGAAATTCAATAGCAAGCAGAATATTGGAAAGCGAAAAAAAAAGAGATTGAGGAAGCAGTTCAAAAAAAAACAAAACCTTTTGCAGATTATGTTATAAACTTTGGAATTACGGAAGCAAGAAGAAATATTGGCGAAGAGGCATTTGAACAATTTTTTGAAAAAGATTACATTATAAGTGATATTTTGAAAAAAAAAATTGGAAAGTGGCAAGTTGAAGACTTAGGATATACTAATACTTTTAACTAAAAAGTGTGTTATAATTTAGTGAAAATCAAAAAAAACAGAATAAGGAGATGAGCATGAAAAAAATATTATTTGTAATTATGCTGGCGGCGGCAGGAAATATCCTCGCGTCAAACCGTAGCATATCGGAAACAATCAGAAGGGAAAAGGAAGAGCAGAGAGCGGCAAACTGGGAAAAAAAGGAAATTGAATATACGCTCCAAAGAGATTTGCAGGATTTCTTTTACAGCTATGTAAATGCTGTGATAGGAGAAAATGAAAAAAAACTTGAAAAGCAGGCATATAATAATCTGTTTGACAGAAATTATATCGTAAGCAATTCACTAAAACGTGAAATTGCAGAAAAATATGTACGTGAATTGGCAAAGGAGGCAATAAAGGAATCAACTTTGAGATTTGAAGCAAAACAGATAAATCACATTTCAGAAAACAAAGTGGATGTAGTTTTCGACATAAAAGCAAGAAACTTGACAAGAGCTGCAAACGGACTGGCAATAAACAACGATATTATTGGAAGAGTTGTAGAACGTGCAAGATTTGGAAGTGTGGATGAACTGGAAAGAATTATGAAAAGAAGAGGAAACGAGCCTGCCAAAAGAAACTTCTACAATGTTGCAGTGGAAGAGCTGGTAAGCCGTTTTGCTGAAGAAATAAAAAATGTTACAGATGAAGATGTAATTCTGGATGATTTGCCGGCAACGCTTCAAAGGGTAAATGGAAAATGGAAAGTTACAAATCCTGTAGTTACAGAAGATGGGATAGAATTAAAATAGAGGATACAAATTCCTGTAAACAGAAGATTGAGAAAGAAAATTAAGAAAAAGACCTCTTGAGTATACTTTTTTTAGTATATTTTAGAGGTTTATATTTTACAATAAGATTATTTTTAAAATAGAAATTAAACTTAAAAGCCATTCAGTTTTTTGTCGAATATTAATAGAATTTAAGCGATAAAATAGCATAAATTTAGAAATTATATAAAAGTTTCAAAATAAAGTATTGACAAAATTAAATTTATTTTGTATAATAGTTCTTGTCTTAGGAAATATTGTTGGGCTGTCGCCAAGCGGTAAGGCACTGGACTTTGACTCCAGCATGCAATGGTTCGAATCCATTCAGCCCAGCCATTTTAATTATAAATTATGTGATATATAACTACTAATTTTTATAGTAGTTTTTTTTATTATAGAAAAATGAAATACTTGTATAATTTTTTAGTAATCCTAGTATAAAATTTTATTAATTTCTGACTGTTGAAAATTAAACAAAAATATGGTATACTCAAATTGTATAGAATAATATATTTTAAATATATTAAAATTTTTAGGAGGTATTATTAAAATGGCAGTTAAAGTAGCAATTAATGGATTTGGAAGAATCGGAAGACTAGCATTAAGATTAATGACTGAACAAACAGACAAATTTGAAGTGGTGGCAATTAATGATTTGACAGACGCTAAAATGTTAGCACACTTATTCAAATATGATTCATCTCAAGGAAGATTCAATGGAACTATCGAAGTTAAAGAAGGAGCTTTCGTAGTAAATGGAAAAGAAATTAAAACTTTTGCAGAATCTAACCCTGAAAACTTACCTTGGGGAGATTTAGGTGTTGATGTAGTGTTAGAAGCTACAGGATTCTTTGCTACAAAAGATAAAGCAGAATTACACGTTAAAGCAGGAGCTAAAAAAGTAGTTATTACTGCACCTGGTGGAAACGATGTTAAAACAGTTGTTTACAATGTAAACCACGAAATTTTAGATGGATCTGAAACAGTTATTTCAGGAGCTTCTTGTACAACTAACTGTTTAGCGCCAATGGCTAAAGCATTAAACGATAACTTTGGTGTTGTAACTGGTACAATGACAACTATCCACGCTTACACTGGAGATCAAAACACTTTGGATGCACCTCACAGAAAAGGTGATTTAAGAAGAGCAAGAGCTGCAGCTGTAAACATTGTTCCTAACTCAACAGGAGCTGCAAAAGCAATCGGATTAGTAGTACCTGAATTAAACGGAAAATTAGATGGAGCTGCTCAAAGAGTACCTGTTCCAACTGGTTCATTAACTGAATTAGTATCTATCTTAGAGAAAAAAGTAACTGTAGAAGAAGTAAATGCAGCTATGAAAGCAGCAGCAACTGAATCATTCGGATACACTGAAGAACAATTAGTATCTTCTGACATAGTTGGAATCCACTTCGGATCATTATTTGACGCAACTCAAACTAAAATTGTTCAAAATGGAGATACTCAATTAGTTAAAACAGTATCTTGGTATGACAACGAAATGTCTTATACAGCTCAATTAATCAGAACTTTAGGATACTTCGCAAGCAAAATTGCTAAATAATTGATTTTAAACAGAAATCTTAAAAATTAACTTAGGAAATCGACTAGAAATGGTCGGTTTTCTTTTTTTGTATTGGAAGAAAATTAATATATTTATTTTTAAATTTCTATTTTTTTAAATATGTGTTATACTATAATAAAATCAGTTTAAAGCCAAACTAAAAGGTTACGGTTATCTTGTTTAATTATGAATTTTTGGATATTTAAAGAGGTTAAAGTATGCTTTATAAAATTGAAAGGAAATGTAGTTTATGAAAAAAGGGATTGTTGTTGCAAGTTATGGAACTGTACATACTGAGACATTAAAAAAAACAATTGAGGTTATAGAAAATAATGTAAAGAAAAAATATGGAGAAAATAATTTTGAACGTGCATTTACGTCTAAAAGAGTATGCCATAAACTGAAAACTGAAAAAAATTATTTAGTCTTTAATCATGAAGAAGTTCTGAATGCTTTAAAAAATAAGGGTTTTAATAATATTGTAACAATGTCGCTTCATATTTTGGATGGAGTTGAGTACAAAAAATTGAATAATAAATACGGAAAAATTTCAGAACCGTTATTGTTTGCGGAAGAAGATTATGAAAAAATTGTTGAAAATGAGGAATTTAATGATACAAAAGACAATGATGCAATTATTTTTGTAGGACACGGTTCAGAAGATATTTCGGATAAAAGTTATGAAAAGTTACAGAAAAAATATGAAAAAGCTGGAAAAAACAATATTTTTATTGGAACAATTGAAGGAAAGATTCAAATTTCAGATATTTTAGAGAAATTACAAAATACAGATTATAAAAAAATACTGCTAAAACCTTTTTTAATAGTTGCTGGTAAACATGCAAAAAAAGACATTATGTCAGATACTGAAAATTCATGGAAAACAATTCTTGAAAAAAATGGATATACTGTGGAAACAGAATTAGTAGGAATGGGAGAATATCAATTTATTCAGGAAATGTTTATGAAAAAGCTGGAAAAAATATTATAAATTAAGGAGAGATTTATGGTTAAAATAGAAGTTGCAAAACCGATAAATTTTAATGAGCTTATCACATCTAAGGAAGCCGAAGTTGTAAGCATGAGAATCTTAAATCAGCCAAATAGCTATATTTCTTTATTCTCTTTAGCAAAAGATGAGGAAATAACTGCAGAAGCTATGCTTGGAAACCGTTATTATTACTGCTTTAATGGTAATGGAGAAATTTTTATTGAAAATAATAAAAAAACAATTTCCAATGGAGATTTTCTTGAAATCACAGCAAATCATAATTACTCTATTGAAGCAAGGGATAATTTGAAGTTAATTGAAATTGGAGAAAAGATAGGAGAAGGAAATATGGAAAATAAGACATTAAAAATGCTGGAAAGTGCAAGTGCTTTTAATCTTGCTGAAGTTGTTGAATATCAGGAAGGGAAAATAGTAAGTAAAAATTTGGTAGCAAAACCAAACTTAGTAATGACAATTATGTCTTTTTGGAAAGGTGAGAGTCTTGATCCACATAAAGCACCTGGAGATGCTTTGGTTACTGTGCTTGATGGGGAAGGGAAATATTATGTTGATGGAAAACCATTTGTTGTGAAAAAAGGTGAAAGTGCTGTTCTTCCTGCAAATATACCTCATGCTGTGGAAGCCGAAACAGAAAATTTCAAAATGTTATTAATACTTGTTAAAGAATAAGAATTTTATCAAAAAAATTATATAAATTAGATAGATGTGTTGACCCCAAAAAGTTGGGCAAATTTAATTCTTATTTTATAAAATTTATGTTATAATAATCTAAAATTATAACTTTGCTGTTAAAATTCAAAAAATTTTAAAATTTGGAGAAAATATGGAAAATAAAAAAAATATGAAAAAGTTTTACGATACAATCGCAGAAAAATATGATTTTATTTTTTCGCTTTCAGATGTTCAGAAGAATTTTTTTCAAAAATATATTACAGGGAAAAAAGTGCTTGATGTGGGAGCTGCAACAGGCAATTTGTCAAAATTTCTGAAAAATGAAGGATATGATGTAATTTCGATTGATATAAATGAAAAATTGATTGAGCAGGCTAGAGAAAAAAATGTTGATGTAAAAAAATTGGATATGCTGAAAATTGATGAATTGGGAAAATTCGACACAATAATAAATGTTGGAAATACGTTATCGCATTTGAATAGCAAAGATGAGATTTTTTTATTTTTAAAAAAGGCTTATTCACAGCTTGAAAATAATGGAAAACTGATTATTCAACTAATAAATTTTTATAAATTTTTTGAAAATCAAAAATCTGAATCTGATTTTTTGGGAAATTTACCATTGATTGAAAATGAAAATGTGAAATTTGAACGTTATTATTACAAAAATTCTGATAATAATGTGATTTTCAAAACTATTTTGGATGATAAGTTTGAAAATGAGGAAGTTTTAACAAATGTCAATTATTTTGATTTTATGAAATTTTTTGAACAGTTAGGCATAAGCAATGTAAAAGTATTTGGTGGCTTTAATGAATCTGGGTTTATCTTGGAAAAATCACAGCCGTTAATATTTGTGATTACAAAAAAATAATTAAATTTAGTTGGAAATATGTTGTAAATGTATGAATTTTTGTAAGAATTAGATAAGATTTTAAATAAAAAAATAGAGCATGCGTTCTCTTGAAACAACGTAAATAAACAATAAAGGAGAAATTTGTAATAATTAATGAATGTAATTATTATAAAGTAAAAAATAAAAATGATGGAATCTTTTAAAAATTTTATAAAGGTAACTTTGATTGGAGCTCCACTTTTAAACAAAATGATTGGAATATTTCTTATATCAATGCTGCCTATAATTGAGCTTCGTGGTGCAATACCGATTGGAGCGGCTATTGGATTGCCCTGGTACTTAAATATAATTGTTTCGATTGTTGGAAATATGCTTCCTGTACCATTTATTCTGATGTTTTCAGTAAAAGCCTTTGAATTTATGAAAAAACATAATATTATGGTAAAATTTATCGAAAAAATAGAAAATCGTGCTAAAAAGCGAAGTGAAGAGCTTGCAACAGGAGAATTTATTGGTTTAATGCTGTTTGTAGCAATTCCGTTTCCAGGGACAGGTGCTTGGACAGGTGCGTTAATTGCGGCGTTGCTTCAATTTAATAGAAAAAGGTCATTTTTTTACATTGGATTAGGAGTCGTAATAGCTGCAGTAATAATGACTTTAGCGTCTTACGGTGTAATAAGCCTTTTTGCACCGAAACATTAAAAAAAATTAAAACGGCTGTTGAAAAATAAATGTTTTTGTGATAGAATTACTTAAGAGTTAAAAATAGTTAAGGGAATGTTTTGGTTTCGACAGGATAAAAAGATTACTATTGGCAAGTAAGCGGGAGCTTTAAAATCCAACTTAAAAATAATCGGAAACGATAATTACGCATTAGCTGCCTAAGATAGCGGCTCATCTCTTTTGGGAATGCCATTTTTCCATTAGATGATGTCATTTTTAATGGCTTACTCAAATGTATGATTATGTCATTTGGGGAAATCTTATAATCTCGCCTTTAGACTTTTGTCTGTTTAATATCTAACGGTTAAAGCGTTAAATAGACTAAACTTGTAGAAGATAGTAAGAACTTTTTATTTTGGACACGGGTTCGATTCCCGTCATTTCCACCAAAACAGAAAATAAAAATATAATTATTAAATAACGAGAACGGGTTGAATAACTCGTTTTTTCTTTTTTTAAAAAATACTTTATTGAAAAAAACAAAATATTAATATATAATGGATTTATAAAAAGAATTGTAATTGAAAGGAGAGTGTAATTTTAGGTCAAAGTATTATTTTGAGAATAAAAATTACAATTTATAAATAAAATGAGAAATTATGATGTAATTGTAGTTGGTGCTGGACACGCAGGAATTGAAGCGGCATTGGCATCGGCGAGATTAGGGTTGAATACAGCAATTTTTACAATAACATTAGATAATATAGGTGTTATGTCTTGTAATCCATCAGTTGGAGGGCCTGCAAAAAGCCATCTGGCTAAGGAAGTTGACGCATTAGGCGGAGAAATCGGACGAAATATGGACAAAAGCTTTGTACAAATGAGAATTCTGAATACAAAAAAAGGACCAGCGGTTCGTTCGTTAAGAGCTCAGGCAGATAGAAAAATTTACGCAAGGGAAATGAAAAAAACAATAGAAAATCAGCAAAATTTAGATACTGTTCAAGATATTGTCACAGAATTAATTGTTGAAGAAGTTGAAATTTTTGAAGATGATTCCAGAAGAATTGAAAAAGTTATAAAAGGGATAAGAACTAAGACAGGAATGGAGTTTTTTGCAAAGGCAGTTGTACTTGCAACAGGAACATTCTTGAGAGGACTTTTATACATTGGAGATAAAAGGGTGAAAGGTGGAAGAATGGGAGAGTTATCGGCAGATGACCTTACAGATTCCTTAAAATCGTTAGGATTTAAAATGGATAGATTCAAGACAGGGACACCTCCTAGACTTGATATTAGAACATTAAATCTGGAAAAATTGGAAGAACAGCCAGGAATAACAGGTATTCCATTAAAATTTTCAATGAGAACGCCAAATGATGAAGTTTTGGAAAAACCGCAATTATCGTGCTATTTGACAAGAACTAATGAAAATACACATAAAATAATAATGGATAATCTGGATAAAGCGCCAATGTATAATGGAAGTATAAGCAGCACAGGACCAAGATACTGTCCGTCAATTGAAGATAAAGTTGTAAAATTTAATGATAAAGACAGCCATCATCTGTTTTTGGAGCCAGAAGGATTTGACACGGCGGAAGTCTACATAAGCGGACTTTCCACAAGTTATCCCGCTAGTTTGCAGCAGAAGATAGTAAATACAATTGATGGACTCGAAAATGCTCATATAATGCGATACGGGTATGCTGTGGAATATGATATTGTAGACCCTAGCGAACTTGACTACACTCTTGAAACCCGTAAAGTAAAAGGACTTTATTTAGCTGGACAGCTAAATGGGACAAGTGGTTATGAAGAGGCGGCTGCACAGGGAATTATAGCAGGAATCAATGCAGCTTTAAAAATTAAAGGAGAAGAGCCGTTTATTTTGGATAGGGAGAGTTCATACATTGGGACAATGATAGATGATTTAATAAATAAGGAATTGTTTGAGCCATATAGAATGTTTACAGCAAGATCTGAGTTCCGCCTTATTTTACGTGAAGACAACGCTGATATAAGACTTTCTGAAAAAGCTTATAAAATCGGACTTCTTGATAAAAAGTATTACGATATTGTACAGGAAAAGAAAAAAAATGTTAAGGAAACAATAGAAAACCTTGAGAATATAAAACTTGGAAGCAGTAACCAAAGGCTTATGGAAATTCTTGATAAATACAATGAAAGTCTAAAAAGTGGAACGACTTTAAAGGAAATTTTACGTCGTCCAAAAGTTACATATCAGGATATAAAATATATCGCTGAAATCATTGAAAATGTACCAAATCTAAATTTTGACGATGAAACTGAATATCAAATTGAAGTTCAGACAAAATATGAAGGCTACATCGCCAAAGCTATCCAAATTATGGAAAAACAGCAAAAACTGGATGATAAAAAAATTCCTAAAAATTTTGACTATGATAATATGAAGGGAATTACAAGAGAAGCAAAACAAAGATTGAAAGAAAATAGACCGTATAATGTAGGACAGGCATCTAGAATGTCTGGAGTAACACCAGCAGATGTTTCTGTGTTGCTCATGTATTTAGATGGAGTTTTAAAATAAAATCTAGCTATAAAAAAACTTTTATATATTAATGGAACGTAAGGAGAAAAAGTGGAAAATATAAACGAAGAAGCCAATTTAAGAGAATATTTCTTAAGCTTGCTTTCAAAATCAGAAATTAAAGTACCAGATGAAAAAATTACACAAATGCTGAAATTTTTGGAACTTTTATATAATAAAAATCAAATTATGAATTTAACAGCAATTCGTGAGAAAAAAGGAATGCTGGAAAAACATTTTATAGATTCCTTGCTTTTAACAAAAGTTATAAATGATGACGAAAAATCTTTTATAGATGTGGGAACAGGTGCTGGATTTCCTGGGCTTGTACTTGCCATTTATTACCCAGAGAAAAAGTTTTTGTTAGTAGATTCAGTAAGGAAAAAAATAGAATTCATAAATGAAGTAATAAAAGAATTAAATTTACAGAATGTAACCACAAGTTTTGAACGTGCAGAAGAATTAATAAAAGATAGAAGAGAATGTTTTGATGTTGCTCTTTGTCGAGGAGTAGCAAATTTAAGAATAATACTGGAGTATATGATTCCATTCATAAAAGTAAATGGACGATTTTTACCGCAAAAATTAAACCTAAACGAAATAGAAGAATCGAAAAATGCTTTAAAGATTTTAAATGCAAAAATAAACAAAACTTTTGAATTTTATCTTCCAGAAAGCAAAGATGCAAGAATAATATTGGAGATTATAAAACTTCAAAAAACAAATATAAAATATCCTAGAAAAGTAGGAATACCAGTAAAGAAACCTTTATAACTACAAAAAACACAAATTTTTTGAAAAAAAGTAGTTGACAAATAAATTCAGTTATGATAATATATATTCTGTCGATACGAAATCGTGTCGCAGGACAATAGAGATAGGAATAGAAGAAGCAATAATGTGTAAAAGATAGATAACAGTCAAGAGCTCTTGTTGTAAAACAAGATTCTCGTCAAGACAAAGGTGGAACTTAAATATATGTAAAATATATTGAATGAAGAGTTTGATCCTGGCTCAGGATGAACGCTGACAGAATGCTTAACACATGCAAGTCTTTGGCGAATCTGTGCTTGCACAGGCTAGCCAAGGCGGACGGGTGAGTAACGCGTAAAGAACTTGCCCTGCAGACAGGGATAACAGACGGAAACGACTGACAACACCTGATACAGTTGCCGGCACGCATGTGCCCGGCAATGAAAAGAGATGCTGCGGGAGAGCTTTGCGTCCTATTAGCTTGTTGGCGGGGTAACGGCCCACCAAGGCGATGATAGGTAGCCGGCCTGAGAGGGTGGACGGCCACAAGGGGACTGAGATACGGCCCTTACTCCTACGGGAGGCAGCAGTGGGGAATATTGGACAATGGGGGCAACCCTGATCCAGCAATTCTGTGTGCACGAGGAAGGTTTTCGGATTGTAAAGTGCTTTCAGCAGGGAAGAAGGAAGTGACGGTACCTGCAGAAGAAGCGACGGCTAAATACGTGCCAGCAGCCGCGGTAATACGTATGTCGCAAGCGTTATCCGGAATTATTGGGCATAAAGGGCATCTAGGCGGCCAGGCAAGTCTGGGGTGAAAACTTGCGGCTCAACCGCAAGCCTGCCCTGGAAACTGCCTGGCTAGAGTGCTGGAGAGGTGGACGGAACTGCACGAGTAGAGGTGAAATTCGTAGATATGTGCAGGAATGCCGATGATGAAGATAGTTCACTGGACGGCAACTGACGCTGAAGTGCGAAAGCTGGGGGAGCGAACAGGATTAGATACCCTGGTAGTCCCAGCCGTAAACGATGATTACTGGGTGTGGGCATGAAGAGTGTCCGTGCCGAAGCAAATGCGATAAGTAATCCGCCTGGGGAGTACGGCCGCAAGGCTGAAACTCAAAGGAATTGACGGGGACCCGCACAAGCGGTGGAGCATGTGGTTTAATTCGACGCAACGCGAGGAACCTTACCAGATCTTGACATCCCACGTATGCCTGCGAGAGCGGGCAGTGCCTTCGGGAACGTGGAGACAGGTGGTGCATGGCTGTCGACAGCTCGTGTCGTGAGATGTTGGGTTAAGTCCCGCAACGAGCGCAACCCCTATCGCCAGTTGCCATCATTAAGTTGGGGACTCTGGCGAGACTGCCTGCGAAGAGCAGGAGGAAGGTGGGGATGACGTCAAGTCATCATGCCCCTTATGATCTGGGCTACACACGTGCTACAATGGCCGGTACAGAGAGCTGCGAGGCGGCAACGCCCAGCGAATCTTCAAAGCCGGTCCAAGTTCGGATTGAAGTCTGCAACTCGACTTCATGAAGCTGGAATCGCTAGTAATCGCAGATCAGCAATGCTGCGGTGAATACGTTCTCGGGTCTTGTACACACCGCCCGTCACACCACGAGAGTTGTCTGCACCTGAAGCTGCCGGTCTAACCGCAAGGAGGAAGGCATCTAAGGTGTGGACAGTGATTGGGGTGAAGTCGTAACAAGGTATCCGTACCGGAAGGTGCGGATGGATCACCTCCTTTCTAAGGAGCTAATTCACTGCACTGCTTCTTCGCATATCTTTATGGTCTTTAGGACAATGGGAAATGAATAGTAGGTAAAAGATTACAATGAAACTGGAGTAAAAGTTATTCTGGATAAAAAGCTGACAAGGGCACACGGAGGATGCCTAGGCAACAACAGCCGACGAAGGACGTGATAAGCTGCGATAAGCCGGGAGGAGATGCACATAATCGTTGATCCCCGGATCTCCGAATGGGAAAACCTGCATGCCTGGAGGGCATGCGTGAAAACGGTAAGCCCGCGAACTGAAACATCTAAGTAGCGGGAGGAAAGAAAAGTAAAAACGATTCCCTCAGTAGTGGCGAGCGAACGGGGAAAAGCCTAAACCGTGCCAGTGCCAAGCGGACAGCGTTGCTGGCACGGGGTTGCGGGACTTCCATTAACGGATTGTCATAATGTTTAAGCTGTATGCATGTAAGTGGAACCAGCTGGGAAGCTGGACCAAAGAAGGTGATAGTCCTGTAGAACATAAAATGCATATGGTGACTGGAAGCACCCGAGTAGCGTCAGGCACGAGGAATCTGGCGTGAATCAGCGTGGACCATATCACGCAAGGCTAAATACTGTTGTTGACCGATAGTGAAGAGTACCGTGAGGGAAAGGTGAAAAGAACCCTGAGCAAGGGAGTGAAACAGAATTTGAAACCGTGTGCTTACAAACGGTAGGAGCGCTTTACGCGTGACTGCGTGGATTTTGGTTAATCATCCTGCGAGTTATGATCAGTGGCAAGGTTAATATAGCGGAGCCGAAGGGAAACCGAGTCTTAACAGGGCGACAAGTCGCTGGTCATAGACGCGAAACCTAGTGATCTAGGCCTGTCCAGGCTGAAGCTGAGGTAAGACTCAGTGGAGGGCCGAACTCACCGCCGTTGAAAAGTTGGGAGATGAGGCAGGTCTAGGGGTGAAAAGCCAATCGAACTAGGAGATAGCTCGTTCTCTCCGAAATGCATTTAGGTGCAGCCTTGACGTTAAGATATGTGGGGGTAGAGCTCTGTATGGTCTAGGGGGCGTACTGCTTACCGAAATCAAGCAAACTTCGAATACCATATATTAATAGTCAGGAGTGAGTCCGCGGATGACAAGGTCCGCGGACGAGAGGGGAACAGCCCAGACCGCCAGCTAAGGTCCCTAATTATGTCTAAGTGGGAAAGGAGGTGGATATTCACAGACAACCAGGAGGTTGGCTTAGAAGCAGCCATGCCTTGAAAGAGTGCGTAACAGCTCACTGGTCGAGAGTATCTGCGCCGAAGATGTAACGGGGCTAAGACATAAACCGAAGCTGCGGAGGCGTGTC
This sequence comes from Leptotrichia hofstadii, assembly GCF_007990525.1. Classification (NCBI taxonomy): domain Bacteria; kingdom Fusobacteriati; phylum Fusobacteriota; class Fusobacteriia; order Fusobacteriales; family Leptotrichiaceae; genus Leptotrichia; species Leptotrichia hofstadii. The sequence goes on along the minus strand of NZ_AP019823.1, from coordinate 2,454,480 downwards.
TGCACGCCTGGTAGGAGAGCGTTCTGTAGGCCGTTGAAGGAATGCCGCAAGGCCGTTCTGGAGGTATCAGAAGTGAGAATGCAGGAATGAGTAGCGAGAAGGCGGGCGAGAATCCCGCCGGCCGGAAGTCCAAGGTTTCCAGGGGAAGGTTTGTCCGCCCTGGGGAAGTCGGGACCTAAGCATAAGCAAAAATGTGATGGCGAATGGAAAACAGGTTAATATTCCTGTACCGCTGTTATCGCCTGAGAGACGGAGTGACGCAGGAAGGTATGCGGGAAGGCTGACGGAATAGCCTTTCTAAGGGCGTAGCATGGGCATGCAGGAAAATCCGCATGCCTAAATGTGAGACCTGACGGGTAAGTGCATCTTGCATAAGCCGCAGATCCTACACTGCCGAGAAAAACTTCTATCGATGAGAACCAGCGCCCGTACTGTAAACCGACACAGGTGGACAGAGTGAGAAACTTAAGGCCGACAGGATAACTCTAGCTAAGGAACTCTGCAAAATAGCCCCGTAACTTCGGGAGAAGGGGTGCCCGACATACCCCGAGAGGAGAAGCGCCTCAAGGGGAAACAGGCCGCAGTGAAGAGTCCCAAGCAACTGTTTACCAAAAACACAGGTCTATGCTAAGCTGGAAGGCGACGTATATGGGCTGACACCTGCCCAGTGCCGGAAGGTTAAGAGGAGGACTGAGAGGTCCGAATTGAAGCCCCGGTGAACGGCGTACCGTAACTATAACGGTCCTAAGGTAGCGAAATTCCTTGTCGGGTAAGTTCCGACCTGCACGAATGGTGAAATGATTTGGGAGCTGTCTTGGCTGGAGACCTGGTGAAGTTGTAATGCCGGTGAAGATACCGGCTACCTGCAGTAGGACGGAAAGACCCCGTGGAGCTTTACTGCAGTCTGGCATTGGGTTTTGGCTGTGTGTGTATAGGATAGTTGGGAGACTGTGAAGCTGAGGCGTCAGTTTCAGCCGAGTCGCCGTTGGAATACCAACCATATGCCGTTGAAATTCTAATCTGGTAACGGAGACAGTGCTAGATGGGCAGTTTGACTGGGGCGGTCGCCTCCCAAAGAGTAACGGAGGCGTTCAAAGGTTCCCTCAGGCTGGATGGAAATCAGCCTAGGAGTGCAAACGCATAAGGGAGCTTGACTGCAAGACTGACGGGTCGAGCAGGCACGAAAGTGGGAGTTAGTGATCCGGCGGTTCCGTATGGAAGGATCGTCGCTCAACGGATAAAAGCTACCCCGGGGATAACAGGCTGATACTTCCCAAGAGTCCATATCGACGGAAGTGTTTGGCACCTCGATGTCGGCTCGTCTCATCCTGGGGCTGGAGAAGGTCCCAAGGGTTGGGCTGTTCGCCCATTAAAGAGGCACGCGAGCTGGGTTCAGAACGTCGTGAGACAGTTCGGTCCCTATCCACTGCAGGCGCCTGAGCACTGAAAAGATCTGACCTTAGTACGAGAGGACCGGGTTGGACAGACCTCTGATGTACCAGTTGTCACGCCAGTGGCACGGCTGGGTAGTCACGTCTGGGACGGATAACCGCTGAAAGCATCTAAGCGGGAAGCCGGCTTTGAGATGAGTGCTCGCAGTATCCATGGAGAACACATGGTTGATAGGCCAGGGGTGCAAGCGCAGCAATGCGTTCAGCTGACTGGTACTAATATTACGTATGCTTTTTATGTAGTCTTTTACTGCTACTATTTATTTCCCATTGCCTTAGGCAATGCAATCTATATTCAAAAGTTTGGTGATTATAGCGGCAGGGATACACCCGGTCACATTTCGAACCCGGCAGTTAAGTCTGCCTGCGCCTACGATACTTGGACTCGTCCCGGGAAAATAGGCAGTTGCCAAACTTTTTTTCTTTTGCGTGTCTCCGTAGCTCAGCCGGTTAGAGCATCTGACTGTTAATCAGAGGGCCGTTGGTTCGAGTCCAACCGGGGACGCCATTTTTTTTTGTTAAAATTTCATAAGAATTTAAAACAAAAAAGTATAAAGTATTATACAGTATGTTAATGAATGAGACTATTCTAAATATCAAAATAGTAAATTATTCCAAGAATATTGTTAATTAGACAAGAAAACTTTCTTTAAAAAGAGTTCTTGTCTTTTTTGTTTTCAGAAAAGTAAACTTATGCTTTTTAATGGGGTTTCAAATTTGAGAGTTTTATTATAGAAATCATATTATGAGCAAGAAGTTAAATAGTATGTAATTTAAAATTTGTTAAATATTTTCTATTAAGAGGACGGGAATAGTACTAGGTAGTTGCAAAATAAATTTGTTTATTTTTATACATAAATTTTAGAGAGTATTTAATGGTTGTAAGGTGATAACTTTACTTATAAAAATGGATAAATAGTATTTGTTTTCTTTATTTTGTACTTTATTTTTGATATACTGTAATAAATATATTGGAAGATGTTTGAAATTAAGGGAGAAATAGTATGGATAGAATTATCGATATTTATGAAATGATGAGAAATGTTAGAAGGATTTCTTTTAAGGCGGAGAGTTTGGAAGGGTCTTCGACAGGTTGGAATTATGCTGGCAAAGGGAATGTTGTGGTTAGAGAAGAAGGAGATAGGTTGTATTTTATTGAAGAAATTATTCTGGATAATGATATTCGGTATAGTGATAGAAAATTATGGGAGTTTAAGGAAAATTATATTGGATTTTATAGGTTTAGAAATGGTGATTATGAGAAGATATTTGAGTTTTTATTTTGTGATGGGGAATTTATGATGAAGAAAGAATATTTGTGCAGTCCTGATTTATATTATGGAGAAATGAAGATTTTGGATAATAGAATTTGTTTGCTTATAAAAGTAAAGGGGGAAAAGAAGAATGAAGTTTTAGAATACACGTACTTAACATAGAAATGTAGTCAATTCAGGACTTTTGAAAAGTGTTGAAGTAGAGTGTGTTTAGTGTAGGCCTGTTTGATAACGATATGTATTTAGAATTTAATAAAATAAATATTCTGAAGCAGGGGTGTTGCCCTTTGTGGAAATGAAAAAACTTAGGTTAGAGAATACATCTAGTATACTTGATACTAAACTTCGTTTAAATAATTAATTTATTAAACCTGTTCGATAACTTATAGTTCAAAATTATAAATTGCACAAATCAACGAAAATCTCAGGGCAAATTTTCTTCTCTTGTTTCTATAACGTGTAGACACTATCCTGTATTTCTTGATATGCCTGTTCACATGCTCTATGTAAATTCTACGTCTTGAAATAATTGAATTGTATTCCTTGTCCTCTTTAGTTAGTTTATGCTTTTTTGTCGATTTTCTAGGCACCAGGCTGTTGCCGTGTATCTTATCCATGCCTATGTATCCCTTGTCGGCAATTAAAAGGACATCTTTTGAAAAATGCACACGGCTTCTGCAGAACAGCCTGAAGTCATGAACGCTCCCGTGCGAAAACGAGACGCTGAGTATCCTTAAATCCTTTTCGTCTACCACTATCTGAACCTTTATCGTGTGCCTTTTCTTTTTTCCTGAGTAGTATTTCCGCTATTTTTTTTAGGACGCTCAATTTCACATTCCGTAGCATCAACCAGCACGACTTCTATCTCAGTGTCCCTGACAAGCTCCCTTTTTTTGGGCAAGGAAAACTCCCCGCTTTTTATCAAGATGTTTTCAACCCACTTAACGCACTCACAGACGGTACTTTTTGCAACACCGTATTCAAAGGCAATATTTTCCATAGTCCTGTAGTCACGATAGTATGAAAGCATAATTACAAGTCTGTCAAGAACAGACAGTTTTGGCGGATGTCCGCCTCTTAAATGTTCAATTCTATATGCTTCATTCAAAAGTTTCAGCATTTTATCAAAGGTATTTTTTTTAATGCCAAAAATTTTCTGATAGTTTTCTTCTTTAAGTTTTTTTATTCTTTCAACATTGTTTATCATTTTCATCACCAGTATTATTATACCCTGATATTGGTCTTTATACAAGTTGTCGAACAGGTCTATTGAAATAAAGTAACTTATACTAAACCTTATTTAAAAAATAGTAATAAAATTTTATAATAATTAGTTTGATAGCCTTGTAAAAAAATCAAATCTAACTTTTAAGTATTTGTATAGGAGATTTTTATTCAGATTTTGAAAAACTACTTATTATTAATAAATGTTTTTCATAATTTTATGTTTTTTCTTTTATATGATATACGCAAGTCAAATCAGTCAGTATTTCCCTTTATTTCGCAATAATAATTATTCTAATAATATTAAAAAGAATGGCGAAAATGCTATATACTAATCCTGAAAAATAACCGCTGTCTTTTACAACAACGGTTATCTAAAAATTCTAACTGTCTTCTTTCAGGTTATATTTTTTTATATAATCTTCCATCATTTTTAATGCTACTGGTTTCTGACACCTTTTAACAAATTCTAAAGCTGTTAATCCCCACTTGTCTTTTATTAATAATTGTAATCCTGGTTGAGAAAAGATTAATTTATATAGTGGAATCATCTCGTTTTCATTAGTAAAATAATTAAAAATATTTTTAAAAACTACAATTCTGTATGGTTTGTATAATGCTGTTATATCTGCTCCTTTTTCTAAAAAAATTCTGCATAATTCTGTTGTTCCAGCTATATCATTCCCTCCACTTTCAAATAAAGGAAAAAATAAAGTAGTTCCTTCCTTTGTTCTGTATTTAATATTAGCACCTTTATTTATTAAAAAAATTGATATTTTATAACGTGCTTCGTCATTATTATTTCTTAAGGCATCATATAAAATATTACTTTTCAAGACACTTTCTTTATCTTCATATCCTTTTTCAAATAATTCTAAAAAATCTTCATATGTTCCTAACATTGCTGCTGTAGATACTGTTCTATATTCTGACATTTTTATCTCCTTTTTTAATTTTAATGCTTCATTTTTGTTTTTAAAAATATTTAAAATTTAAAGTTGTTTTTATTTTTATTCTAGTATTCTTAATAATTGCCTTTCAGCACTTCTACTAGTACACATTTATTTTCTATATTCTTTTCAGGATATTTATCTATATTTTTTAATATATTTTTCTTTTCTTTTTCTGGTACTGAAATATATTTTATTTTTGCTTCCTTATCAATTCCAAATGCTATTCCAAATAACTTTCTTTTTGTATAGAACCATTTTTTTCCAACTATTTCATAAGCATAATCTGTAGCTTCTCGTAATGAAGCAAAAAATTCATCTTGATTAGCAATTTCTCGCATTTTTCCGTTTTTGTCATCTATATAAAATTTTATTTGCCTTTCTTTAAAAATCTTATAATTTTTTTCATAATATTCTTTTCTGTTTGCCATATAGCGATTATTTGGACAATCCGATACATTTATTCTTGCTTTTTTTAAATGATTTTTATAAAATAGGCTAATAGCAATTATAAAAGTAAGTAACAATAATAATTTAAAAAACTTATTCATAGTTGATCTCCTTTCTTCATTTTATTTGTATTTTCAAATTATATTTTGTATATTATTTATATAATTTGGTTTAGATTTTAATACAGGAAAATTTTTAGTAAAATTACTCTTTTTTATAAGTTCTTTTTATAAAAGAGTTTAAATAGCGGTTATTTTTTTTTCTGTTATAAATCATTATTCGAGAATAATTTCTTTTTTTCTTTATATTAGAAAATCTGTCTATTTTATTTAGTATTATGTAGCGTTTAATTAATTTTAGAATATTAAATAACTCTGTTAGTATTGGGAGCAGGAGTATTATAAAAATTAGCAAGTAGGATTTTGAAAAATAGGATACGAGGACGTTTATTATGTCGTAGCCTTTTTTTAGGTTTTTGTCAAAAAACAGACTAAAGATAAAATCTCTTATTAGTAGCGTTTGAATCAAGGCTATTGGGAACATTAGCAGTTTTATTGTTCTTAGGATTGAAAAAACAGATTTTTTTATTGTTAGAGTATTTTTTTCATTTAGCATTAATTTGGATACTATTTTTTCTTTTTCTTCAAATGGAAAATTGTAGTATTCGTATTCTATCAAAATAAAAATTATTAAAAATGTAAACAAAAAATTATTTATAATTTTTTTGATATTTAAACTAGTTCCCATCACACCAAAATCACTAATTTTTTTACTTTCATCCCGTAATTCAAAATTATTGTTTAATATTAAAGTTTTACCAGTTTCCAGCTTAATTATTTTTCCAGATACTTCTCCTTCAATAATTTTTTTATTTTTTAGTTTTATTTTTACGGTATCCCAGTTGAAATAAATTATTTTTCCTTTTAGCCATATTGTTTCATTTTTTTCATTTATAAAAGATAAATTTACATTGTTATTGTCGTCAATTACTGTATCTGTGATATTTATATTTCCCTTTTGAGAGTTTTCGTAAGTAAGAATTTTTAAATTTTTATCTACTTTCCATTTTGTTTTTCCATCTTTGTTTACAATTTCGAGAGTGCTGTTTTTTAACTCGTCTATTGAATTTATTTCTGCGTTTTTTATTAGAATGGATTTTTTATTTAATATTTCAAGTTCGTTTTTGTAAGAATTAAGGAAGTAGCCTGCTCCAAAGAAAATTAAAGCCATTGGAAGAATTTTTTTAATACTATAGTCGTAAAAATAAGCAGTAAAAATTTTCTTTTTAATAATAAAAGTTATAAGCATTGACAAAAACGATAGTATTATTATAATAACAGCTGAAGCATATATAAAGTAGTTGTATCCTTTTAGATTTAACGCAAGATTTAAAAATGAAATATAAAATAGGACTATTAGCAGAAACCTTAAAACATATCTATTTACATTTATAATTTGTATCTTACCATTTTTTATATTTTGAATTTTTTCCAATTGCTTATTTATTTTAGTTTTATTTGTATTTTTTAATTTTAGCTGATTGTTTAGCAAGGTTGATTTTTTATTTAGTTCATTTAATAATTTTGGTTCATTTTCCAGTTCTTTTTTTCTTTTTTGAATGAAAAATTTTTTCAAAAATTCGATAATTTCTATTTTACTTTTAAATAGTTCTTTCATAAGTTACCTCTCCTGCTAGTAGATTTTGTTTTGTTATTATAGCATTATTGTATTATTTTTTCTATATATTCATTATAGAGGGAATTTTCAAAATAATTATAATCAAGAAAAGTAATGATGTGGGTAAAAAAAAGATTATCCGAAAGGATGGAAGATGTACGTGAAGCAAGAAAAGAAAGAGGCATAAGACGTGAATAGAAGAAATGGAAAAAATTTAGGATGGAAGGGATTAATTTGGGGATTTTCCTTTTTTTTGTAAAATAAAATTGGGGATAGCGGAGTTTTGACTGATTTTATTGAAAAAAATTAGATTTATTGCAGAATTTATGGTATTATAAATAAGTAAGAACGGGTTAAAAAATAAAACTTTTTAAAAGAGGAAATTTATAGATGACTAATAAAGAAAAAGAAATCAAAGAGGCTAGGATACAGGAATTGCTGTTAAAAAGAGAAGAGTATGTAAATAATGGGGAAATTCAAAAGGAAATTGTGGTTTTGAGGGAATTGAAGGTGCTGTTTAGAAGAGTATATGGAGATGAGAGCAATGAGAATATACGAGTTCTGACGGAACTGGGAAATGCTTTGAAATATGTTGGAAAATTTGAGGAGTCATTAAGGCTTTTGTCTAAAGTGGAAAAAATGGTTTTAAAAAAATATGGGGAAAATAGTCTTGCATTTGTTACTTGCAGCGCAAATCTGGCTGAAGTTTACAGGATTATGAAAAAATGTGACAAGGTGGAGGAAAAATATTTTAAGGCGGTAAAAGTTTATAAAAAAAATAACTTTAGGAATGGATATGTTTTTTCGGGTATTTGTAACAATTTGGGGTTATTTTATGAAGAAAATGAGCGTTATCAGGATTCGATAAAATGGCAGCAAAAAAGTCTGGAAATATTGGAAAAACTTGAGAATAATCAAATTCAGAAAGCAGTAATATTAAGTAATATGGTAAAACCGTATGTTAAACTTGGCGAAAAAAAACTGGCAAAAAGCATAACGGACGAATCATTGGAAATATTAAGCAATGAAGCTGGAGAAAATTCAAACCTTTATTTGAATATTATTAATAATTTGGCAAATGTCTATTTTGAAAGCAATAGCTACAAAAAATCTTTAGTATTGCTGGAAAAATGTGAAGAAGTGTGTAAAAATGTTTTAGGAACGGAAAATGAAAATTATAAAAATATTTTAGAAAAGATTTCAATTGTAAGGAAAGAAATCGAGAAACACAAGATGGAACAGTATGTATGGAAGGATCAAATTGTGAAAAAGTTAAAAAGTTAGCTATTTAGGGATGCAGGTAATAAAAAAGGAGTTGAATATATGGATAAATTGGAAAATTTCTTGAAATATTCAGTTTTGTTTTCATATTATGGAGAACTTTTCCCCAAAAAGAAAAGGCAATATTTGGAGCTTTATCTGGAGGAAAACAGCTCCCTTTCTGAAATTGCTGAACAATGCGGGGTTACAAGGCAGGCTGTTTTTGATAATATAAAAAAAGGTGTTCAGAAGCTGGATGAATATGAGAGTAAACTTGGAATATTCGAAAAAGAAAAGGAATTGAAGGGGAAATTGGAGAATTTGAGAAAAAATTTTACGAAGGAAAATTTGGAAAAGATAATAGAGGATTTTGAATATACAGAATAAAATTAAATTTGAAAAAGCAAAAATAAAAAATAAATTGCTATTGACAAATAGGAAAGTCAAGGTATAATGGTTATGTAAAGAATATGTGAAGTTTATAAATTTGAGTTATTACTATTTGGATTAGACAAAACTGAAATGGCGGGAAATACTTCTAATAAATGTTTTCCCCCTTTGGTTTTGCCTTTTTTATTTAATAAGAAGGTGAAGGATGATTATTAGTAAACTAGAAAAAAAGGAGAATTTTACAAATAATGAAAATGAAATAGCAGATTACATTTTAAAACACTTGGATGAGGTACATTTGCTGTCAGCGGAGAGTTTGGCTAAAAAGGCGTTTGTGAGCAAGGCTACTGTTGTGAGATTTTGCAGAAAACTAGGAGTTGAAGGGTATAGGGACTTTCAGAGAAGTCTGGATAAGGAAGTCGAGGAAATGATGAAAATTAAAGGACTGCTTAGCGAAGAGCCTGTAAACAGTGAAACAAAATACGATGAAATTATCTCAATTATTCCATCGCTTTATGAAAGAGTTATCGGGGCTACAAAACTTAATTTGGATACACCTGTTATGGAAAAAATTATTGAAAAACTTAAAAATGTTAAGAAAATTGAGATTTATGGAACTGGAATTTCATATATATTAGCAAAATTGGCTTCATTTAAATTTATGACGCTTGGAATAGAGAGCGCGGCTTATGATGGTCTTAATGAGCATTATGTAATTTCTACGGAAAAAGGGAAAAAAGACATGACTCTTATTATCTCGCTTTCGGGGAATAATCCCTATATGATTAGAATTGCGGAATATTTGAAAAAAAGGAATGTATTTGTTGTAGGAATTGGGAATGGCTCGTCTGAGGAAATAAAAAAAGCGTGTTCAGAATATATTGAAATACATGCTCCAAATTATATTTTGAGTTTTGAGATGGCGTCGCTATTTACTGGGATTAATTATGTGCTGGACATATTTTTCACTTCGCTTTTAGTGTCGAATTACTACAAAAATATAAATACTTCACTGGAAGTCAGTAAAAATTATGAGACAAATGAACCGAAAGTATCAAAAAAATAATTACAATAGACATAATTTTGAAACAATGGGGAAAATTGATAAATGCTCTTGTTTTTGTAAGATTTTAGTGTTATATTTTTAATGTAAAGAAAATTATTAAAAATATTAAATACGAAAATTTTTTAGGAGGAGATAGAAATGGGATTTAGAAAAGACTTTTTATGGGGCGGAGCTACTGCCGCAAATCAGCTTGAAGGAGCTTATAATGAGGATGGAAGAGGACTTGCAAATGTAGATTTGTCGCCAGTTGGGGAAGATAGGCTTGCTGTAATTACTGGAGAGAAAAAAATGCTGGAATTTGACGATGAGCATTTTTATCCTGCTAAAGGGGCGATTGATTTTTATCATAGATACAAGGAAGATATTGAATTATTTGCAGAAATGGGATTTAAGACTTATAGAATGTCGATAGCATGGACTCGTATTTTCCCAAATGGAGATGAAGAAACTCCGAATGAAAAAGGGCTTGAATTTTATGAAAATGTATTTAAGGAATGTAGAAAATATGGAATTGAGCCATTGGTTACAATAACGCATTTTGATTTTCCTATTCACTTAATCAAGGAATATGGGGGATGGAGAAACAGAAAAGTTATTGATTTCTACAAAAGATTGTGTACTGTAATTTTCACTAGATATAAAGGGCTTGTAAAATATTGGATTACGTTTAATGAAATTAATATTTTATTACACGCACCGTTTATGGGAGCAGGAATTGTTTTTGAAGAAGGGGAAAATAAAAATCAGGTTTTGTATACTGCGGCACACAATGAATTGGTGGCAAGCGCTTGGGTTACAAAAATTGGACATGAAATTGATCCAGAAAACAAAATTGGATGTATGCTTGCGGCTGGGAAATTTTATCCACTTACTTCAAAACCAGAAGATGTGTGGGTTGCACTTGAAAAAGACAGAGAAAATTATTTTTTCATAGATGTGCAGGCTCGTGGATATTATCCTGCCTATGCTAAGAAATTCTTTGAAAGAGAAAATATAAACATTGGAATTACAAATGAAGATGAGAAAATTTTGAGGGAAAATCCAGTTGATTTCGTAAGTTTTTCATATTACACAACTCGTTGTATCTCTGCAGAAGCTGATAGACTTGGAGAAGGAAACTTGCTAAAAACAATGAGAAATCCGTATATTGAAGTGACAGACTGGGGATGGGGGCTAGATCCGTTAGGATTTAGAACTACAATAAACGAAATTTATGACAGATATCAAAAACCATTGTTTGTTGTGGAAAACGGGCTTGGAGCTGTGGATATTCCAGATGCAGATGGATATGTGGAAGATGATTATAGAATTGACTATTTGAGAAATCATATAAAGGCAATGAAGGAAGCGGTTGAACTGGATGGAGTAGAACTTCTAGGGTATACAACTTGGGGGCCTATTGACTTAGTAAGTGCAGGAACTGGAGAAATGAAAAAACGTTACGGATTTATCTATGTAGATAGAGATAATGATGGAAATGGAACATTGAAGAGAAGCAAGAAAAAATCATTTGACTGGTATAAAAAAGTTATTGCAAGTAATGGAGAAGATTTGGATTAGCATTTGAAATTATTTATTGAAAAAATTAGTAAAAAATAAGGGGATTTTTAAAATAGCGAACCCCCTTTGCTTTTGTGTGAAACTTTTTAAAATGAAACTGAGAAACTTAAATAATATCAGAATTTTAGAAAAAATAAAAATGTAATAATAAACCCCTTTTGAAAATAGGAATAAATTTTTATAATAGTTATTTCATAATTATTCAACTAATTACTATGTTTTTTCTTTTTTGTTTTCGTAGGATTGCTCATTGCCGCAAAACCTTATCTTGCAATAAAGGTTTATCCTGATAATTAAAATTATGGCAAGATTGCTACGCAATAACCTATGGCTAGTCTACGACATTTTTCTGCACTGACAAAAAACTCGCTATGCTCAGACAGTTTTGCCAGCACAGAAAAATGCTCCGACGGATTAGGTTATGGCAGATTCTGTCTAAAAAGTGAAAATTATATTTTAATTATTTGAAAATATTAGGTTTTTATCCTTTTTTAGAAAAGTTTTTAATAAATTCGCTATTTAAATGGGGTTTAGTATTAAAATGAAATTGAGAAACTTAAATAAAATCTGAATTATAGAAAAAATAAAAATGTAAAGGGAGAATTGTTATGAGTACAGCTTATGGGAATAATAGATTTAGCAAGATAAGAATCTTTTCAGGAGCACAATTAAAATATATCGCTTTTTTATCAATGTTGATTGATCACGTAAATAAGGCTTTGATGTATCCTTTGCTAACAGAAAATGGATTTTTGAGATATGTGAGCGATGTATTTGATATTTTGGGGCTATTGAGGCTGTGTTTTAAAAATGGAGAAATAGAGAGAAAATGAATAGAATGATAAGAGCGTATGGATTGCTTATATTACTTACGATACTGGCAGGTATGGAATTAGCACTTTTGGTAAAGATGAATGTAGGAGTTGGACCTTGGGATGCGATGGCACTATCTTTTTCGTTTTTGACAGGAATAAAAATGGGAACAATAGCGATAATATGTAATTATTTATGTGTATTGGGACAACTTATTTTACTAAAAAAGGAATTTAAAAAGATAAATTTTTTACAAATACCTATTTCTATGTTGCTAGGATATTCAATTAATTTTTTTGTATATGTAGTTTTTAAAAATATGGCATTTAATAACTATATTTTTAGAATAACAACTAATGTTATAGTACTTGTATCAGTTGCCTTTACAATGGGAGCGATAGTAGTTTTGGGATTGCCAACATTTGCTTTGGAAGGTTTTTGCAGTGCGATACATGTAAAAACTGGGATTCCGTTTGCAAAGTTTAGGCAATGGGTAGATTTTTTCTGTGTTGGGCTTGTAGTTATTTTGACACTTGTATTTCCTATAGAATGGAGTCTACGTGAAGGCACGATAATTAGCATGGCTCTGTTTGGGCCTTTACTTGGAATATTTATGCCAGGAATTGAAAAACTCTATGAAAAATGGGATTTGGTAGATGGAAAAAGTCAAATTGAGAAGGAAATAGAAGGATTGGAATAAAAGATAAATTTTATAAAAAATATTGAAGGAGATTAGTTATGAAAATAAATCATGTAGCAATTTATGTAAAAGATTTGGAAAAAACAAGGGAATTTTATGAGAAATATTTTGAAGCAAAGGCAAATGAGAAATATCATAATAAAAAAACTGGATTACAGACTTATTTCTTAAGTTTTCCAGATAGTGAAGCACGGCTTGAAATAATGTCACGTCCTGAACTTTTGGAAAGAAATGATAAAATAATGAATGAAGGCTTTATCCATCTTGCTTTTAGCGTTGGAAACAAAGAAAATGTCGATAAATTGACACAAAGACTTGTAAATGACGGGTTTAGATGTTTAAGCGGACCTAGGACGACTGGAGATGGATATTATGAGAGTGTTATTGAGGATTGTGAAGGGAATTTGATTGAAATAACGGAATGATAAAATGTTTGTTTGCAAATTGAGAAAAAAGATTATGGGAGTATAATTACTAAAAAGATACATAAAAATTTTCATATATTGAGGAGTGGTAATTATGTTTAAAAAATTAGAAAAAAATGGATTTTATTATGGATTTCCAGTATTACTGATGACTACAAAGAATAAAGAAACAGGCAAAAGCAATGTAACTCCGTTATCATCTTCATTTGTACTTGGGAAATCAATAGTTGTGGGAATAGGATTTGGAAATAAAGGATTTAAGAATATTGAAAATGGATCGGATGTAACTTTTAATGTTCCAGATGAAAACTTGTACGAAAGTGTAAAAAAGATTGAAAAATTTACAGGCGATACAGAAATATCAGAAGTAAAGCAGAATCTTGGATATATATACTGTGAAGATAAGTTTAAAATTGCAGGATTTACTGAACTAGCTGGTGAAATAGTAAATTCTGTGAGAATAAAGGAGTGTCCAATTCACATAGAGGCAAAAGTTACAGATATTCAAAAAAAAGACTGGTTTGCCATAGTAACCTGTGAAATACAGGGAATTTTTGTTGATGAAAAAATAATGAAGGATGATTCTCACATCGATACAAAGAAATGGAAACCATTAATTTATAAATTTAGGGAATATACCTCAACAGGCGATAGATTGGGATTGAATTTTAATTTTCAGGAAGTTTAAGAAGAATTTGGGAACGTGATTCCTTATTAATAAAATAAAAAATTGAGAATTAAGTAATTAAAGCAGGTTTGATAAAGTAGTTTTGAATGAAAAATAACTATCTTTATCTATAGTTAATTGTAAAAAAGATGAAAAGATGCTCTAGTTTTAATTGATTAGGGCATTTTTTTATATCCAATTAAGAAAAAGAATTTGGGAAATAAAAGAGAAGTGTGTTAAAATGAGAATAGAAAGATATATGGCTAGTAAAGGAGAGTTTACAGAAATGAAAAATTATAAAGAATTAGAAAAAACATTATTTTCAATGGATGGAAAAAGTTATTCGGCATATAAATCGCTTAAAGGAGAATATAAATTTGAAAAGTATATTTTTGCGATTGATCATGTGCAGTCGGATCCTTATGCTCCACCTTCAAAAATGAGGGTTATAATGGATAGGAAAATTTGTGGGATTCCTTGTGAGCTGACAGATACGAAGGATAAGAATATTGCAGTTTCGGATTTTCTTACGAGAAATTTTTACAGGGAAATTCAGAAAAGCGGAAATGATAGTACAGGAACTGGGGGGAGTGGAAGAATTTTTATTGACAGGTGTGGACAGGAAATCTTGGAAAGAACTTCAGTTCTGATAAAGGGGGATAAAGTTGAAGTGAGGTTTGAAATGGGGATGCCTGCGAGAGGCAGACGGATAATGGGAAAAGCTGCACAGAAAATTATTTTTGAGCAGCTGCCTGAAATTGTGGAAAAATCCATTATTTATGATAATTTGAATAAAAAAGCGCTAAATGAGCAGGTAATTCTAGTGCTGGATCAGGAATATGCGAGAAAAATGTTGAAGGAAAAAGGGCTTGCTTCATTTGTGGCTAATGATTCTGTGCTTCCACGTGAAAGTGGAGTTTCGGATAAGCCTATGAAAAATGCAGTTAAGTTTAGAAGTCCAGAAAAATTTGAGATTACATTAAAGCTTCCAAGTGGGAAAGAAATAAGCGGAATGGGAATTCCAAAAGGAATTACGCTAATTGTGGGTGGAGGTTATCACGGTAAATCCACGTTGCTTGCGGCACTTGAAAGAGGAGTTTACAACCACATTGCTCAAGATGGGCGTGAATTTATAATTTCTGAATCGGATGCGGTAAAAATACGTGCGGAAGATGGAAGAAATGTGGAAAAGGTTAATATAAGCGGATTTATCAATAACTTGCCACAAAATAAGGATACAAGGGCTTTTTCGACTGAAAATGCGAGCGGAAGCACGTCGCAGGCGGCAAATGTCGCAGAAGCACTGGAATACGGGACTTCTTTACTTCTAATAGATGAGGACACTTCGGCTACTAATTTTATGATTCGTGACGGAAGAATGCAAAAACTTGTGGTAAAGGAGAAAGAGCCGATAACGCCGTTTATTGACAGGGTAAAGGAACTTTATGACAATTTTGGAGTTTCTACGATATTGATTGTCGGGGGCTCTGGAGATTATTTTGATGTGGCAAATCACGTTATAATGATGGATGAATATGTGCCAAAAGATGTAACGGAAAAAGCAAAAGAGATTGCAAAATTAGATGAAAACAAGCGAGAATTTTCTTCAAATGATAAATTTCAAGGAGTTACACAGCGTATTCCACTCAAAAAAAGTTTTTCACAATCTGGAAAACTGGATAAAACCAAAGCCAAAGGGAAATACAGCATTCTATATGGAAAAGAATTAATTGATATTTCAGGGCTGGAGCAACTTGTGGATGATAGCCAAACAAACTGTATTGCCGTAATGATTGACTATTTTAAAAATAAGGTGCTGGATGAAAAATTGACACTTTCGCAAGCGGCTGACAGGATCTATGAAAAAATTGAAAAGGAAGGGCTTGACTCGATTTCTTCGTACACAGGGCATCCAGGAAATTTGGCATTGCCTAGAAAGCAGGAATTTTGTGCGACGGTGAATAGGTATAGGAAGTTGAAAATAAAATAGTAATTAAATTTGAAATAAAAAAATATTGTAAAGGAAGTGGTTGGTATGAAAACTAAAGTATTGGTGTTTGTAGGTTTGTTTTTGGTGAGTGTGTTGGGAATTTCTAGTGAATTACCCTTTCCAACTATTCCAATTATTTCGTATTCGTTAAATGCGAAAGTATTTGATTATGGGCAGAATATTGTTTCCATTGAGATTGATACAAAAGGGCAAGGGAAAAATATTCAAAATAAACAAATTGATAAAGATACATTTAAAGTTTTTGCTAAAGGAACTTTGCCAAAAGAGGCTGGAATTGTGCTTGACGAAAAAACCAAATCTCTTGGAGCATTTGAAGTTGAGAGGGAAATTGAGAATATTTTTGTAAATGATAAGGGGAATATTGTTATTAATTTGAAATATGGAAAAGATGTGGCTGGAGCAAATACTTTGAGTTATGTTACTGGGGATGTTTCTCGAAATATATTGATGGACTTGGAGTATAGAGTGGAGCAAAAAAAGGGGATAAAGGGTTATAAAGCAGGATTTTATAGACAAGGGAAAATTGTTGATGAGGAAGCTGATAAGTTTGTGGCGGCGAAGTCTAAAAGTGGAGTGAACTATCAATATTTTAAACCTGTTAATAAAGATGATGGGAAGAAACATCCGCTTATAATCTGGTTTCATGGGAATGGTGAAGGCGGATACAAGGATTATCGGAATAATGTTTCACAAAAATTGGCAAATCGTGGTGCAGTGGCTTTTGCAGAAGATAAAACACAAAAGATATTTGGCGGGGCTTATGTTGTGGCACCACAGGCTGATGACACTTGGTACAATAATTATACCAAAGGGTATATAAAATCAGTAAAGGCCATGATTGATGAATTTGCTTCTGAAAATAACGTTGATAAAAATAGAATTTATGTTTTTGGAGCTTCTGCTGGTGGATACATGTCATTTAGAATGATGATTGAATATCCAGATTATTTTGCAGCATTTAGTACAAGTGCGGCTGCTCTTGATAAAGCGGCTACTTCTGGCGGAGTTGCAACTACTACACAGGATTTGATGAAAATAAGAAATAAACCGCTTTGGATGGTTCACGCACAAAATGATCCGACTATTTCCTACGAAAATACAAGTAAAAGAGTTTACGATGTTCTTTCAAAATATGGAGCAATACTTTCCTCTTATCCAAATGTAAAAATTCATGAAACTGAGTACAATGGACACTGGAGCTGGATTTATAGTCTTAGAAATATGCCTGTGAATAATAAAGGGGAACATTTGTTTGAGTGGATGGCAAAGCAACGTTTGAAAAAATAAAAATTTTAGATTATTAGGGATGTTAAAATGAAATTGGAAAAGACTTGCTTGGAATAGTAAATTCTGAGTCTAGTCTTTTTTGTTTATAACTTTATTTTTATACTAAACCCTATTTGAAAAATAGCAATAAAATTCTATAACAATTAATTTGATAGCCTTGTTAAAAAAAATCAAATTTAATTTTTAAGTATCCATCTTAAAGACTTTTATAATTTTATTTATAAGTATTATGATTAATAATAGTTTTTTCTATTTTTTTATTCAATTTTTTTGTAACGTAAGGGCATCAGACGCCATGCCTTTTTTCGCAATAATAGTTATTTTAACATGTATAACTGGCTACTACTTAGATATAATGGCGAAACGTTCTACGAACTACCCCATTTACGCAAAACTTTCTTATAAAGAAAAAATAAAACTCGCTTCGTAAAACTACGTTCACTTTCGCAAACAAGAGTTATTTTAACATAAATAAGTTTTATCATTATAAAAATTGTGTCGAAAGAAATACATTTGTATTTAGTTATTTTTCCTTTAACGAAATTTTGCTTATTTAATATTTTCAAAATGTTAAAACCTAAATTTTAAATATAATAATCTTTATAATTTAATATAGAATGTCGTGATTTTTTTGGAATGAAAACGATTGTCTAAGCGTCAGCGAGTTTCGTTTTTATTTCAAAAAAATGCTTAGACAAGCCAGGGTTGCAAGGGAAATGGCGATTGATTTCCCTTGCTTTATAAAAAGAAAAAACATAAAAATTATAGGAAAAATATTTATTATAAGCAATTTTTTTAAATAAAAATCCCTTATATGGATACTTAATGATTAAATTTAATTAAAGGATATTTTAATAAAAACAGCTTGATTCTAAAAAAATAACCATTGATTTTTGCAACAATAGTTATCTAAAAATTCTAATTTTCTTCTTTTAAATTATATTTCTTTACATAATCTTCCATCATTTTCACCGCTATTAGTCTATTAAACCTTCTCGCAAATTCAATTACTGTTAATCCCCATTTATCCTTTACTAAAAGAGGAAGTCCTGGTTGAGAAAATATCAGTTGGTACAACGGTAACATTTCTATTTCAGGGGTGCCGATATTAAATAATTCTTTGAATGAAACCGTTTTCTCTTTCTTATGTATTGTTGTTATATCTGCACCTTTTTCCAATAATGTCTTACACAAAATTGTTGTTTTTACTATATCTTGCCATCCATGAGAAAATAATGGAAAAAACATACTCATTCCATCTTCTGTTATTATTTTAACATCAGCTCCTTTATTTATTAAAAAATTTGCTATTCTATATCTTTCTTTTGATTTTGTATTACATAATGCTATAAAAAGTAAACTTCTTCCTGATGAACTTATTTTATTTTGATCACCTTCTTTAAATAATTTTAGAAATTCTTCATATGTTCCCATATCTGTTGCTGAATAAATTGTCATAGCTTTGTCCTTTCTCTATTTTGTAGGTATTTTCATTTGTTGTTTTTGAATTATATTTTGTATATTATTTATATAATCTGGCTTATATTCTAATATAGTAAAATTTTTAGTAAAATTCTACAATCTCTATTTTGCTTTTAAATAGTTCTTTCATAAGTTATCTCTCTTGATAGTAGATTTTGTTTTGTTATTATAGCATATATTGTACTATTTTTTCTATATATTCATTATAGAATAAGGAAATCGTTGTTATAGCTTTTTTAATAGAAAAGATATATCTTTTTGAAATAGAGGTTGCTTTTTATTAAAAATGGAAATATAATAATATTGAAAATAAGGGAAAAATACGGATAATTAGATAGACGGAGTGATATTGTATGGCAAAATTGAAATTTCCAGATAATTTCTGGTGGGGATCGGCTACTTCGGGACCACAGAGTGAGGGGAGATTTAATAAAAAGAGCAGAAATATATTTGATTACTGGTTTGATACAGATAAGAAGGCATTTTTTGATGGTGTAGGACCAAATGTGGCTTCAAATTTTTATAACAGCTTTAGGGAAGATATAAAATTGTATAAGGAAATGGGGCTTAATTCACTAAGAACATCGATTCAATGGACACGGCTAATAAAGGATTTTGAAACTGGGGAAGCTGATGAGGATGGAGTGAGATTTTATACAGAGGTTATAGAGGAATTTGAGAAAAATGGGATTACTCTTGTGATGAATTTGTTCCATTTTGATATGCCAATAGAATTGCAGGAAAAATATGGCGGCTGGGAATCAAAGCATGTGGTAGAATTGTTTGTAAAATATGCCAGAAAAGCATTTGAGCTGTTTGGGGACAAGGTGAAATACTGGACGACTTTTAATGAGCCTATAGTACCTGTGGAAGCACAGTACATGTATCAATTCCATTATCCGCTTATTGTAGATGGGAAAAAAGCTATGCAGGTTTTGTATAATACGGCACTTGCTTCGGCAAAGGTAATTGGGGAATTTAGGAAAATAGAATCGTTGAAAAAAAAAGGGAAAATAGGAGTAATTTTGAATTTGACGCCA
Source organism: Leptotrichia hofstadii (assembly GCF_007990525.1). NCBI lineage: Bacteria > Fusobacteriati > Fusobacteriota > Fusobacteriia > Fusobacteriales > Leptotrichiaceae > Leptotrichia > Leptotrichia hofstadii. The sequence continues at coordinate 2,434,753 of NZ_AP019823.1, read as the reverse complement.
TCGTATCCAAGAAGTGAAAATGAAGAGGATGTAAAGGCCGCCAAAATATCAGATGTGTTTTTTAATAATTCATTTTTAGATCCTGCGATTTATGGCAAATTTCCTGAATTATTGATAGAAATACTGGAAAAGGATGGAGTCTTGTGGGAAAGTACAGAAGAGGAACTAAAAGTTATTGCAGAAAATACAGTTGACTTTCTAGGAGTGAATTATTATCAGCCAAGAAGAATAAAGGCTCGAAAAACGGAATTTGATATTTCTAAAAATGGCTGGCTGCCTGATAAATATTTTGAAAATTATGATATGCCGGGGAAAAGAATGAATATTTACAGAGGATGGGAAATTTATCCGCAGGCGATTTATGATATTGCTAAAAATATTCAGGATAACTATAAAAATATAAAATGGTTTATTTCAGAAAATGGAATGGGAGTTGAAGGAGAAGAAAAATTTAAGAATGAACAGGGGATAATTGAAGATGACTACAGAATAGATTTTTTTAGGGAACATCTGACACATCTTCATAGAGCAATAGAAGAAGGTTCAAACTGCTTTGGCTATCACACTTGGACACCGATAGACTGCTGGTCCTGGACAAATGCCTACAAAAACAGATACGGATTTATCTCGGTAGATTTGCCAACGCAAATAAAGACGGTAAAAAAATCAGGGTACTGGATAAAGAAAGTTTCTGAAACTAACGAAATTGATGGCTGGGATATTAAAAAAGATTAATAAATATTTAGATACTTATGGTAAAATTACTTTAAAAATATACTTAAAAATTGAGGTTATTTTGCTGAAATTTTAGGTTTATATAATTTTTCCAGCTTGACTCTAAGGGGATTTGTGCATAAGATAAATTCTTTTAGAAAAATTTGAAAAAAAAATAAAAATATATTGAAAAAATGCTCTTCAAATGATATAATTTTATAATGCGAATAATTGTGAAAAAAGTATTAAATTAGATAGGAATCTGGAGAAATTTTATGAATAAAGCTGAAGTGTTTCAAAGTTTCTTTAATAAAGTAGAAATATCAGATTTTGAGATAAATAATATTTCGATTAACTCGAAAGAACTTGGTAAAAATGATATTTTTGTTGCTATCAGAGGTGGGAACAATTTTGTTAATGAAGCGTTGGAAAAAGGTGCTTTTGCTGTTTATGACAGTAAAACTTTAAAAATAGATGAAAAATATGCTAATCGTGCATTTTTTGTAAATGATAGTGTTGAATTTTTACAAAATTTTGCTAAGGAATGGCGAAAAAATTTAGATATAAAAGTAATTGGAATTACGGGAAGTAATGGAAAAACCACTGTAAAGGATATGATTTACCATTTGCTTTCACAAAAATATAAAGGAAAAAAGACTGAAGGGAATTACAATAATCATATTGGATTGCCCTTCACTTTGTTGCGTGCTGAAGAAGATGACAAATTTATTATTCTGGAAATGGGAATGAGCGGTTTTGGAGAAATTGATCTTCTTGGACAGATTGCATTGCCTGATATTAATGTAATTACCAACATTGGTGAATCACATCTGGAATTTTTGAAAACAAAGGAAAATGTATTTTTGGCAAAGACGGAGATTATTCCTTATATTAAAAATACGCTTGTAATCAATGGAGATGATGAATATTTAAAAAATGTAAAAGCTGAAAATATTGAAGTTGTAAGGGCTTTGAGTCTAGAAAATAATGAGTTTAGAGAGAAGACGTCTGATTTTTATTATGGGGACGTTCATTTTAACGAAAATGGAACTGATTTTTTTCTAAAATATTTTGGAAAAATTTGTCAAAGTACGGTTGAGAGAAATTATAAGACGAATGTTCTAGGGGAACATAATGTATTAAACTTAGTTATGGCAATCGCTGTGGCTAAACAATTCGGAATGGAAGATAAAATAATCAGTGAAGCTGTGAAAAATATTGGCTTGACTGGAATGCGGTTTCAAATAATTGAAAACGGTGATACAACATATATTAACGATGCCTATAATGCAAGTCCAATGTCTATGGAGAAATCACTTGAAACATTTTCCCAAATATATAACGACAGACTAAAAATAATGGTTCTAGGAGATATGCTGGAACTGGGAGAAAATGAGCTTGAACTTCATAGCAGCCTTTTTAATACAATAAAAAATACAAAATTTGACAAACTTTATTTATTTGGAGAAAGGATGAAAAGCCTATTTGAAAAAATAAAGGAAAATGTGGACAATGAAAATTTAAAAAACAAGGAATTTGGACATTTTGATGAAAAAGAAAAAATAAAAGAAAAAATAAGACAGATTTCTGAACAAAAGGCAGTGCTGTTAAAAGCATCACGAGGAATGAGATTAGAAGAAATCATAGAAAAATAAATATTATAAACAAAGAAAGGAGAAGAGTTTTTTATTACTGTATAATTTGTTTAAATATGGATTATTGGGTAAAAAACTCTATAATAAAGAATGTTATATTTACTGCAAGAGTTATTTATCAATAACTGGAGAGTTTTACGTGTTTTTAAATCAATAATGTTGAGAGCGTCTGTGGCGTTTATGATTGCGTTTCTGTTTATGTTAATTTTAGGAAAACCGTTTATTGCTTGGCTTAAAAAGAAAAAATATGGAGATACAGCAAGAGAAGAAGGGCCTAAATCACATTTTGACAAGTCTGGAACGCCTACAATGGGAGGACTTCTAATAATTGGTGCAATTTTATTTGCAACTGCTATTGCTGGTAATTTTACAAATAAATTTATTATATTTTTATTTGTAATTACAATTTTATTTACAACAATTGGATTTTATGATGACTATTTAAAATTGACAAAGCACAAGAAAGGGCTTTCTGGAAAGAAAAAAATATTAGGACAACTAATAATCACAGCATTAACATTCAGCTTTGTATATAAATTCGGACTTGTAAGCAAAACAATTGATTTTTCAATAATAAATCCATTAATTAAAAATTCATATTTATATATAACTCCAATACTGTTCTTTATTTTTGTGGCATTTGTAATAATCGGTTCTTCAAATGCGGTAAATTTGACAGATGGACTGGATGGACTTGTGAGCGGACCTACAATTGTAGTAAGTATTACGCTTTTAATTATTACTTATTTAACTGGAAATGTAAAATATGCAAAATACCTAAATCTTTATTACGTTCCGCAGGCAGCTGAAATGATAGTTTATTTAGCCTCAGTAATCGGAGCTTTAATTGGTTTCTTATGGTATAATTTCTATCCAGCACAAGTGTTTATGGGAGATACAGGTTCTTTAACATTGGGTGGAATTTTAGGAATTATTGTTATTTTTATAAAGCAAGAGCTGTTATTGCCGATTGCTGGATTTATATTTATTATGGAAGCCTTGTCAGTTATGATTCAAGTCTGGCACTTTAAAACTTTTGGAAAACGGGTGTTCAAAATGGCACCAATACATCATCATTTTGAACTGCTGGGATTGCCTGAAACAAAAGTTACAATAAGATTCTGGATTGTTTCAATAATGACATGTCTATTAACATTTGTAATTTTGAAATTAAGATAAATAAAGCAGGGGGATTTTTCCCCTGCAAACTAATTAAATTATATTTTTATTTATTGTTTCATAAAAAATGAAATTGTAAATAAGAATATAATGAATTTATTTTTATAAAAACTAATTTAGTTGAGTACTTAAGAATTTGGAATTTAGAAATATAAAATAAATAATAGAAAGAGGAAAAATCACATGGATAAAAAGGGAATTGTATTTGGTGCTGGGTTAAGTGGGCTTGGTGCTAAGGAATTGCTAGAAAAAAATGGATATGAAGTATATTTGATAGATGATAAGGCTGCAATGCCGTCAGCAGAGGGAATTAGGCTTTTGAATGAGGAAAAGGTTGAATTTATAGTAAAAAGTCCTGGGATTCCGTGGAAGGCAGAACTTTTGAAAGTTGCCAAGGAAAAAGGTGTTAAGATTATTTCAGAAATTGATCTGGCTTATAAATATGTGGATAAAAGTATAAAAATTATTTCGTTTACTGGCACAAACGGAAAAACTACAACATCTACTAAAATGGCAGAATTACTTAACTTTGCTGGATTTCGTGCAAAACTTGCCGGGAATGCAGGTTTTTCATTTGCAAAACTGGTGGCTGATGAAGAAGAGCTTGATTATATTGTGCTGGAACTTAGCAGCTACCAACTGGAAAATAATCCGCAAATTCATTCAAATATCGCTGGAATAATCAACTTAACTCCAGATCATTTGACACGATATGATTCGGTGGAAGATTATTATATTACAAAGTTTGCGATTTTTGATAAGCAGACAGATGATGACTTTGCACTGATTAATCTAGACGATGAAGTTTTTGCAGAACTGTATGAAAGAAATGAGATAAAGCAGAAAATAAAGGCTCAAAAAGTATATTTGAGTAAAGAAACAAAAGGGACAGTTTTTGTTTATGAAAATAATATTCGTATAATGAAGGATTTGAGTAAACTGGTTGATGAAATTCAGAATTTTGGTGAAAAAATTGATGAAATTTCAGAAATTTTGTTAAAAACTGAAGAATTGTCATTAAAGGGTAGACATAATTTGGAAAATATGTTATTTTTGATAAGTTCAGCAAAAATATTAAATGTAGAAAATAAAAAGATAGCAGAATTTTTAAAATCGACAAATGCGTTGGAGCATAGGCTAGAAAATTTTCTTGTAAAAGAAAATACTACATTTATTAATGATTCTAAGGGAACAAATGTAGAATCAACATTAAAAGCAATTGATTCATTTGATAATTCGATTATTATGATTCTTGGTGGAGATGATAAGAAAATTGATAATATGCCTTTGATTGAAAGAGTTAAGGAAAAAGTCGATTTTGTTTATTTAATTGGAGATAATGCTCAGATTTTGATTGACGATATGGAAAAGATTGGATATAAAAATTATAAAAATTTAGAAACAGTTGAAAATGTACTAAATTACTTGAAGGAAAATGTGGATTTTTCACAAAATCAGACAGTACTATTTTCACCTGCAACATCGAGCTTTTGCCAATTTAAAAGCTTTGAACATAGAGGAAAAGTCTTTAAGGAATTGACACAAAAAATTTTAGGGAAATAATTTTTATTTTTTAGAAAAAAATGTAATTTAGGAGAAAAAATTGAATAGTAAAAAAGTATTGGGAACAAGTTTTATAATAATAGTTTTAATTCTTTCGGCACTTAGCCTTATAACGATGGCAAGCCTGAGCTTTCCTAAGTCTCAGAGTGAATACGGGAACAGCTATCATTATCTGATTTTTCAGGCGGGATGGCTGGTTGCAGGTGGCGTAGGATTTGTATTTACAGCAAATTACAGCTATAGAAACTACAAAAAATATACAAAATATTACTATGTTATAGGCGTATTTTTTCTACTGCTGGTGCTTATAGTGGGTAAAAATACAAAAGGAGCGACACGTTGGATTTCCATAGGACCGATATCCGTACAGCCTTCAGAATTTGTAAAAATAATATTGATTATCACGCTTTCTACAATTATTTATATGTTAAAAAGTAAAGATGCGAAAAAAAATAAAGGTAAAAAAGTGATAGACAGGACAAAGAAATTTCCGTGGGTGTCAAGTCTTATAATCATGGTGCCAGTTTTTTTATATGCTATTCTTGTTATACTGGAAAAATCTTTCAGCAGCACAGCTCAAATCATAATAATTGGAATGACATATCTTTTTATTTCAGAAATAAAGTATTCTGTAATATTGGTATATACATCCTTAATAGGTATAGGGGGCTGGCTTTCGATAACAAAGGTTGGATACAGGGCAAGCAGGCTGGCTGCCTACAATTCAAAGGACAGCATTGTTTACCAGACGCATCATTCTTTAATTGCAATAGCAAATGGAAAGCTAAGTGGAAGATTTTATGGAAATGGGCTTCAGAAATATAATTTTCTGCCAGAAATACATACTGACTATATTTTTTCAGGATTTGCTGAAGAAAACGGGTTTATGGGAGTAGTGTTCCTTATGGGGCTATATTTGGCTATGCTTGTTATAATGGCAGTTACCTTGAAAAAAATAAAGGATGTCTATGCAAAATATCTTTTAGTAGGGATTTTTGTGATGTTTGCCACTCAGATAATTGGAAATATAGCGGTTGTGAGCGGAGCAGTTCCTTCGACAGGAATTCCACTTCCAATGATGAGCTATGGCGGAAGCTCCATAATTACTGCAATGACAGCGCTTGGAATAGCATACAACATAATAAGGGCATTGTACAAGCAGGAAATGGGAGATAGCCTGGATGAGCTGAATGAAGTTGACTATCTGATGTAGTTCTGGAGAATTGTTGGAATAATTTTGAATTTATCTTTACAAGACTTTTAAAATAATTTATAAAATAAACTGAGAAACGAGAGGAATAATAAACAATGGAAAAAGTAGTATTTACTACAGGAGGAACAGGCGGACATATCTATCCAGCTTTGTCAATTGCGAAAAAAGTTAGGGAAAAAGGTATAGATACACTGTTTGTTGGAACAAAGCACAGAATGGAAAAGGATATTGTTCCAAATGAAAATTTTAGATTTATTGGGCTGGATGTATTGCCTTTAAGAAGTATAAAATCAGGATTTAAAATGATAACGGCAACGGCAAGCGCAATAAAACTGCTAAAAAAAGAAAAGCCTACAAAAATTATAGCATTTGGAAATTATATAACAATACCAGTGCTAATAGCGGCTAATGTGTTACGAATACCGTATTATCTGCAAGAGCAGAATCATACAATGGGTCAGGCTAACAAATGGTTCTACAAAGGTGCAAAAAAGGTGTTTATTGCCTTTGGAAATACACTTGAAAGTATCAAGGAAAAATATAAAAGCAAATTTGTTGTAACAGGAAATCCGTTGCGGGAAGAATTTTACGGAAAAAATAAGCAGGAGGAAAGACAAAAGCTTGGAATAAAGGATAATGAAAGAGTAATCCTTATTATCGGTGGAAGTCTTGGTGCAAAAAACATAAACGAAGCAATTGTGAAAAAATGGAAGACAATAACAGAAGATGAGAGAATACGCCTGTTCTGGGCAACTGGAAAAGATAATTATGAAGCATCAACTTGCAGAATAAGAGATTTCGGAACAGCAGTAGTTGAACCGTATTTTGAAAATGTTCCAGAATTAATGGCGGCTTCTGATATTGTAATCTGCCGTGCAGGAGCTTCGACTATTTCTGAACTTATCCAGCTTGAAAAACCATCGGTACTGATTCCATACGATTTTGTTGGACAGAAGGAAAATGCAGATGTGCTGGAATATGCAAATGGCGCAAAAATTTTTACAAATGAAACAGTGGAAGAAGCGATAGATGAAGCCTTGTCAATCGTTCGACAGGCATCAATGCTGGAATTTATGAGTGAAAATGTAAAAACCTTGAAAAAAGGAAATTCAGCAGAAACAATAGTTGGAGAAATGGGACTTTAAGAATAAAAATTAGGAAAAAAATATGGAGGAAAAATGCTAACAAAAATAAATAACGTATATTTTAGCGGAATAAACGGAATTGGAATGAGCGGACTTGCAAAAATTCTGGCATCAGACGGATTTAACGTGGCAGGTTCAGATCTCGAAAGAAAGCCTGTAACAGAAGACATGGAAGAAATGGGAATAAAGGTTTATATAGGACAAGTTGAGGAAAATGTAAAGGACAAAGGAATAGATTTATTTGTATATTCAACTGCGATTAAGGAAACAAACCCTGAGTACAAATACATTGTAGATAATAATATAAAAAAAATAAAAAGAGGGGAACTGCTTGCTGAAATAATGAACAGATTTGATGGAATCGCTGTGGCAGGGACTCATGGAAAGACTACAACAAGCTCAATGATGAGCGTGGCGCTTTTGGAAAAGGAGCCATTTATAGTAGTCGGGGGGATTATTCCAGAAATAAGAAGTAACAGCCAGATTGGCAATTCAGAATATTTTATTGCTGAAGCTGATGAAAGTGACAATTCATTTTTATACATTAAACCAAAGTATTCTGTTGTGACAAATATTGAAGCTGATCACTTGGATCATCACGGAACTTTTGAAAATATAAAAAAATCATTTGAGCAGTTTATAGACAGTACAGAAAAAATAGCAGTACTTTGTAAAGATACAGTAGAAAAAGTTGGACTTAATATAAAAAATAAAAATGTAGTCTGGTATAGCATAAAGGATGAAACCGCTGATATTTATGCGAAAAATATAAGAGTGGAAAATGGAATAACAAGTTTTGAAGTTGTAAAAAAAGGTGAAGATTTAGGAACATTCAGCCTAAGCATCCCTGGAGACCACAATGTTTCAAATTCACTTCCAGTAATTTATTTTGCACACGAGTTTAAATGTAATATGAAAAAAGTAAAAGAAAGAATCTTGAAGTTTAAAGGTGCAAACAGAAGATACCAAGTTATTTATGACAATAATTTGAGAATAATTGATGATTATGCACATCATCCAACAGAAGTAAAAGTAACAATCAATGCGGCACATAATACTGAAAAAGGCAAAGTGACTGTAATTTTCCAGCCTCACCGATACAGCCGTACAAAATTTTTCTTTGATGATTTTGTAAATTCATTAAAAGATGCTGACGACTTGATCTTGCTTCCAATTTATGCGGCAAGCGAAGACAATACTTACGACGTAAGTTCAGAATTACTTGCAGAAAAAATTGGAGGAAATGTCAGAGTGCAAACTCAGGAAGAAATAGAAGACATTATAAAAAATGACAGAAATAGTGGAAATACCTATGTGTTTATGGGAGCTGGGAGCGTATCAAAGGTGGCTCATGAGATTGCAAGTGACTTGAGAAAGATGGAAATTGACGGTTAGAGCAAATAATATTGCAGAATAACTGAAATTTTTATATAAAGATTCATAGAAAGTGAGAATGAAATAAAAATGGAAATAATAAAAAATGCCAAGATGAAGGAATATTCAAATATGAAAGTTGGCGGAACTGCAAAGGAGCTTATTTTCATAGATGATAAAAAAGAATTAAAGGAAATTTTACAAACTAGAAGTAATATTTTTCTTTTGGGAAATGGTACAAACACTCTTATTAATGATGGAAATCTGGATATAAGCTTTTTATCATTAAAAAGATTGAAAAATATAACAGTTGAAGAAAAAAAAGGCGACTACGATCTGGTAAGAGTGGAAGCTGGGCTGGACTTGGATGATTTGATAGATTTTATGGAAAAAAATAATTATTCAGGGCTAGAAAATATTACTGGTATTCCGGGATCTGTTGGTGGGCTTGTAAATATGAACGGTGGAGCTTATGGAACAGAAATTTTTGACTGTATTGAAGAAGTGGAAGTTTGTAAAAATGACGGAGAAATTGTAAAAATTAAGACAGCAGATTTGAATTTTAAATACAGAACTACTGAAATAAAAGAAAATAAATGGATTGTAGTTTCTGCCTTGTTTAAATTTGGTTTTGGATTTGATAAAGCGGCTTCAGAGGACAAAAGGGAGCAGAGAAAAACAAAACATCCATTGGATTTGCCGAATTTAGGAAGCACATTTAAAAATCCGGAAGGCACATTTGCGGCAAAACTAATTTCAGATGCCGGTTTAAAGGGATATAGAGTTGGGGATGTGGAAATTTCCCCAAAACATCCAAATTTTGTTACAAACTTGGGAAATGCAACATTTAATGATATAATTTCAGTTATTGAACACGTAAAGGAAGTAGTATTTGAAAAATTTGGAGTAAAATTGGAAACAGAAATAATAATTTTAAAAAAATAATGATAAATAATTTTAATTTTGAAATAAATTTAAATAAATTTATTTAATATATTGAATAAAATCAAAAAAAAGTGTATAATAATAGAAAAAACGGAGTTTTAAATATGAAAAAGTCGATTAATGTATTGATTTTACTATTTTTATTGGCAGGAATGATGTTTTTTGGTAAAAGATTTATTGACACGGATTACTTTAAAGTTCAGGAAGTTCTCATAAAAGGAGAGTCCAAACTGCTGAAACAGGACATAGTAACAAAGCTTGAACAGATGAAAGGCAAAAATATCGTATATTTGAATACCAATGAGATTGAGAGCCTTATAAAAAAAGATGCAAGAGTAAAAAAAGTATCGGTAAAAAAACTTTTTCCAAGCAAAATTGAAGTTACGCTGGAAGAAAAGCAGCCTTATGTATATGTAAAAAAAGGAGATGAAACTCTTCTTGCAGATAAGGATTTGGTTATTTATGGCGATATTTTGGAAGATCCTTCAAGAAATATTCCTGTAATAGAATATACAAATGATGAAAGTCTAAACGCTATAAAAACCATACTTTCTAAAATAAGAAATAAAGATTTTTATGCTATGATTTCCGAGATAAGGCAATCTGAAAAAAATTATGAGATACTTCTAATTAATAACGTAAAAATAATAACAGATACACAAGTAACAGATAAAAAATATGAAGATGCATATAAATTATACGAAAGAATAAAAAAAGAAAGACGAGTAACTTCTATGGATTTAAGATTCATAGACATTGTTGTGAAAGAATAATTGCAGTAAATAAGAGAAAGGAGAAGCTACTTTAATAAATTTTACAATGTCAGCATTTGTAAGTAGCAAAGAGAAAATGGATAACTTTAGTAATGCAGCGAAACTGAAAGTAGTAGGAGTAGGTGGAGCCGGTGGAAATGCGATAAATGATATGATTGAAAGTAATATAACAACTGTTGAGTTTATAGCAATAAATACGGATCAGCAGGATTTAGATAGATCGAAGGCGGCAACAAAGGTGCTTTTGGGAAGAGGAATGGGAGCTGGAGCAGATCCTGAAAAAGGGAGGATTGCAGCCAAAGAATCAGAAGAAAAAATAAAAGAAGTGCTAGAAGGAACAGACATGCTGTTTATAACTGCCGGAATGGGTGGAGGAACAGGTACAGGAGCATCTCCAATTATTGCTGAAGTTGCAAAAGCAATGGGAATTTTAACTGTAGCCATTGTAACAAAGCCATTCAGTTTTGAGGGACCGCTGAAGAAAAGCAACGCTGCAACGGGAATTGAGAATTTAAAGGAAAATGTAGATACATTAATAGCAATTCCAAATGACAGGCTGTTTGAAATACCGGGGATGAATATTTCTTTAATGAATGCATTTAAAGAGGCAAATGGCGTTCTTAAAATGGGAATAAAGGGAATTTCTGACTTGATAACAAAACAAGGGATTGTGAATCTGGATTTTGCAGATGTAAAATCAATTATGCAAAACTCAGGCATTGCAATGTTAGGATTTGGAGAGGCAAATGGCGATGAAAAAGCTAAGAGCGCAACTGCTCAGGCATTGAACAGCCCATTGCTGGAAAAATCAATTGAAGGGGCAAAGAAAATACTGGTAAATATTACTGCGGGACCGGATATTGGATTACAGGAAATACAGGAAGTTGCACAGACAATCTCGAAAAAAACGGGACACGACAAGGCAAACTTGCTGTGGGGGTATATTTTAGAGCCTGAACTTGAAGGTACAATAAGCGTGTCATTAGTGGCAACAGATTTTCAGGAAGAATTTTTGGTAGCTGATGAAACTTCAGGAACAATCAGGTTCGCACCATCTGAAGAGGCAAAACTGGAAACAGAAAATCAGAATGAAGAAAAAAACAATGAGAATGCTCATCTGAACGAAGAAGAAAATTACGAAGAAGACAAGGAAGATGAAATTGATTTTGTATTGCCGCCATTCTTTGAAGAATAAAATAATTTAATAAATATACAGAACTGCCTAATAACAGACTCATTACAAAATGAATACAATATAAAACTATTTGCTGAAGAAAATCTGGATAGTTTTATTTTTGTGTACAGAGACATTTAGGATTTCATAGTGCTAAATAATTTTGAAAATGACTTGATTTTATTAGGCTTTTTTGGTATAATAATAAAACCTGCTCTATTTGTGGAAGTAGGGCTAAAAAGCCATAGGAAAGGAGAAAGAAATGAGAAATTACGAAATTATGTTTATTTTGTCTACACAATTGACAGATGAAGAAAAACAAGCTGGAGTTGAATTTGTAGAAAAAACATTGACAGCTGGTGGAGCAACTGAAGTTAAAACAGAAATCTGGGGAGATAGAAAATTAGCTTACCCAATCAAGAAAAAAGAAAACGGATACTATGTTTTAACAACATTCCAAGCTGATGGAACTCAATTTACTGAAATTGAAGCAAAATTAAACATTAACGAATCACTTTTGAAATATATGATTGTTAAAAATGACTAATTTGAAATAACTTAAATTTTAAATTTGAGGTTTTGTTATTTTAAATTGAAAAAATAAAAAAATAGGGGGAAAATTTATGAACGTAGTAATACTAATGGGAAGAATGACAAGAGATCCTGAATTAAAATTTACTTCGGGAGGAAAGGTATTTGCAAATTTTTCGTTAGCTGTACAAAAAACAAAAGATGAAGTAGAATTTATTGACTGTACTGTCTGGGAAAAAACAGCTGAAACAATTGCTGAATATTTTAGAAAAGGTAATAGAATTCTTGTACAAGGTCGTTTAAGCGTAAATAGTTACGAACAGAACGGTGAAAAAAGAAGAAGAATGAATGTTGTCGTAAATAGCTTTGAATTTGTTGAAAGTTCGAAAAGTTCTGGGAATAGCGAAGGATACCAGCAAAACAAATCTTTTAGCAATAATAACAGCAAACCAGTACAGAATGACACTTTTGATGATGATAATGATGATATGGAAGACGATGAAGAGTTTCCATTTTAATGATAACTAAGTAGATTTTATAATAGGAAATAAAATTTACTAAAAAAGTTTTAGGAGGTGCAAATTAATGAGAGCTAAACCAGTTACAGAATTTAAAAGAAGAAAAAGACGTCCAAAAGTTAAATTTAAAGTAGAAGATATTAATTATAAAAACGTTGAACTGTTAAAAAACTTTATGAACGATAAAGGAAAAATCTCTCCAGCGAGAGTAACAGGATTAGAAGCTAAAGTTCAAAGAAAAATTGCTAAAGCAATTAAAAGAGCTAGACAAATCGCTTTGATGCCTTATACAAAAATTGAAAAATAATAAGTTTTTGTTTTTATAAATTTTTAAGACTATTTAAAATGAGTACAACTTATTTTTAGATAGTCTTTTTTTGTGAAAAAATATGGAAAAATTAAGAATAATATTGTATAATGTATAAAATTACTTCAAAATTGGATTGTTATAAATAAAGAATTAATTACTGCAATAAATTTTGGCTTGATTCAGTTTTGAAGAGGTTTGAGTATATAAAAATTAGGTGGTAGTAAAAATGTTGAAGAAAAGTAAGGTGCTGTTTTTGCTTTTTTTGGTTATTTTTATGCTGAGCTGTGGTAAAAAGGAGAGTCAGGAGAAAAAAAGAAATCCTGAAAATGTACAGAATAAAGCTGCGCAGGAAAATATTTTTTCAAATAATTCTATTGAAAAAATAATTGAAACTTTTTCTAAAAAGTCTAAAGATAATAAAATAAGCATTGGAGATTTTGAAAAATTGGTGTATGAAAACAAGAACTACTATTACGCTAAGATACATTCCAAAGGAGATGCAATTTATGCGCTTGATTACAGCGGAATAAGTGCAACCAGCATATTTCTGAAGGTTAGCAAGGTGGATGGAGCTAACTTGGGGATAATTGAAAACATGGTAGTTAATCTTATACAGGTATCTGATGAAAAGATTAACGAGTCTGAAGCGAGAGTAATTTACACGAAAATTCTGGCAAGTATGGGAGAAAAGGAGCTGTCAAGCTTATTAACATACACAAATGGCATAATATATGGAATAAGAATAGATTCAGCGACAGGTGAATTTATATTTTTTGCCAGAGAATCAGAAAACGAAAATGCAGTTACAAGCATTCAAAATCTTAAATTTAATGATAAAAAAGAAATAACTTCTCAAAGAATGACAAATTTGGGAGGAAGGTAAGTATCGGATGTATACTAATTTGAAAATTATTGTAAATATCACTTTAAAATCAAACTTAAAAGTTATTGCTGTTTTGCTCAGCTTTTAATATTATTTAACACATTGGTTAGATATAAAGTAAGTTTGAGCATACAAAAAATAAAATCAAAATAAATAGCAAAAATTTAGGAGGGAAAATGAATTTAGAAGCATTATTAGGATTATTACAAGGACAGGATTTAGGAAAACTGGCTGAACAGGTTGGGGGAAACAGCACGGAAGTTAAAAATGGCGTTGCAGCGGCATTACCGGCAATATTGGCAGCAGTTAATAAAAATGCAAATAACAGTGAAAAAGCGGAAGGATTGAATAACGCATTGAATCAGCATGATGGTTCAGTATTAAACAATCTGGATAATTATTTAAAAAATCCTGATTTGAAGGATGGAGCAGGAATTTTGGGACATTTATTTGGAAATAATACTCAAAATATAGCAAATGCCGTTTCACAATCAAGCGGGCTTGATACTCAAGGAAGCATGAAAATATTACAAACTTTAGCTCCCCTTGTATTGGGTGCATTGGGACAGCAAAAAAAGGAAAATAATCTGGATGCACAAGGAATCGGAAATTTGACATCTAACCTTGCGGCAAATTTCGCAGGAGAAGGTGGAATTATGAGCATGGTTACAAATCTTTTAGATTCAAATAAAGATGGAAATGTTATGGATGATGTAATGGGATTAGTTGGGAAATTTTTTGGCGGTAAAAAATAAAATATTGTAAAATAAATATATTTAATTAGGCAAAGGGACTATTTTATTTTTAAAGTTATCTCATAAAAGCCTAATTTTTTTATCTTTTAGATAAATTTTTAGTATCAAGGATGGTGAATAATGAAATTTTTGATGATTGGAATTGGTGGGGGAATTGGGGCGATTCTTCGGTATTTGATTAGTGCTGTGCCTATGAAAGTGAGTTTTCCTGTGCAGACTTTTGTTACAAATGTTTTGGGAGCAATATTGATTGGGGTTGTTGTTGAGGTGGTGGCTGGAAAGCAGGTTTCACAGAATTGGAGTTTATTCTGGAGAGTGGGAATTTGTGGAGGATTTACGACGTTTTCTACATTTTCGCTGGAAACGTATAACTTGATTGAGAAGGGGAACACCTGGATTGCATTGGGATATGCGGTTTTGAGCGTTGTGCTGTCGGTTGTGGGAGTTTTTATTGGAAGAGGGATTGTTAGAGCGGCATAAAAAGTGTAATGTAAAAAATTGGAATATTTTTATTAATTTTTGGTATGAAAAAACTTGAATATTTAGTGAAGGAGTTAATATGGATAAGGAACATTCAATAGAAAATACGAAAAAATATGCGATACTGGAGGTTATGTTCTTTAATGGATATTCAGTGGGAATGCAGAGTTTTGTGCTTTTGAGCCTGGCGATTTATTTTAATATGAGTTCTTTTTTTATATCAATTGTATCATCATTGCCAACAGCAGGATATTTGCTGCAGATATTTACTAAGCGGGTAAATCTTCTGCTTGGGAGCAGGAAAAGGACGATGGTGATAGCGGCGACTGTTTCAAGGCTGGTTATTTGTGTTATGCCTTTTGCTGTTTTTTTTGATATAAGAAGGCAGGAAGTCTATTTTGCGGTAATGTTTATTTATGCTCTTGTTTCACCTTTTTCAAATAATGTCTGGACAGCTGTGATGACGAAAATTATTGATAAAAGGGAAAGAGGGAAGTATTTTGGGAAACGTAATTTATTTTCGTCGTTGTCTACTGTGGTTTATACTTTGCTTTATGGATATGTCTTGTCAATGCCAGATAGGAAAACTGCAATGCTCATCTTGACAATGGCAATGTCGCTTTCAGCAATAGGATCAGCGATATTTATGTGTCTTCATTATGTGCCTGATTCAGAAAGCGATATGAAAAAAGTGAGCATAAAGACAGCATTTAAAAATAAAAATTTTGTCGTTTATCTAAAATTTGCTTCTGTGTGGCTGTTTACATGGGAATTTCTAAAGCCAATGACAGAATATTACAGAATAAAAGTGCTTGGTGTAAATACAATGTTTATTTCCCAAATGGGAGTCCTAACAGCGGTATTGTCAAGCATACTTTATCTAGTTTATGGAAAATTGTCTGATAAATACGGAAACAAGACAATGTTAAGAATGGGAATATTTTTTACAACATATTATGTGCTTACCTATTTTTCAATGACTCAAGACAATAAAATGTCAATGCTTTTTGCAGCCGCAGTAATTGATGCGATAGGATTTACAGCGATAACATTAAGTTTACTGAATCTTATGATGGAAGTTTCAGGCGAGCCTGCTGATGCTTATGTAGGAGCTTATGCGATGGTTTCAGGGCTTTCAGCAATATTGGCCGGATTATTTGGTGGAATACTGGGAAAATTTATAAATAACGGAGTAATTTATATTTTTGGGGAACAATTTTACACAATAAGATTTGCCTTTGTTATAGGATTTATTTTAAGATTATTTTCATTGCTGGAATTAACGAGAGTTTATTCCTTTGAAAAAACATTTGTATATCCTGGCGGAAGCAGCCGAATAAAAAGCATGTTTTCAAAAATAATGTTTTCAGGATCAAGATACGTTATTCATTCTAATAAAGGAAAAAATGAAGATTCTGATGAACAAAATGTAGATAAGGAAGAGGATGTTAGTGGTAAATCTAATGAAAGTAAGAAAGAACTGTAATTGATTTGTAGCCAGCTATAAGAGTAAAAAGTTGCAGAAATTGAGTAGCATAGCAAGGAATCAAGACTCCTTGTCAAAGAGTGTAGAAAAGTAAGGAAATTAAACATTAAAAAATATTGTGTTTATTGGGGTTTTTAGACTTTTAAAAATGAGTAAAAGTTTTGTAGAATAGGAGAATTTTATGAAAAAGATTTTAGAAAAAATTGGGAAAGACGAGTTGTTGGAGTATTCACGTTTAGGAGATAGATTTTCTGTTGGGAATTATATTGGAAATAGTAGTAAATTTCATATTTTCACATCAATTAACCCTTACGGAAAGTATGAAGGATACAAATTTTTAAAAGATGAAGAATTAAAGAAATTAGGAAGAAAAAAATGGTATTTAGAATTAATGAAGGAAAATATAAAAGAGAGACTTTCCAATGAGGGAAAAACTGTTATTTTAAGAAAAGATAATTTTTTTGAACATTTATTTGAATATTTTATAAAAAATAAAATAAGATTACAAATTTCTTATGATAGAGATTGGAATAATAATGGCTATTTAATTAAAAATTCAGATGAGTTTTTTTGGTTTCATTTTTGTGATGAAGAAAATGAAGATGAAGAAGAAATTATAAGAAAATATGGAGTAAAAATTATAAGAGCAGGAAAAAATGTTATAAAAGATATTATTGTAAAAGATAGCGAAATTAAAAAAAATAAACTAATAAAAGTTTATGATTTAGAGGATGTTTTAGGTGATATTATTTTTCAAGATGATAATCATATTTTGATTAACGAGAAGGATTTATTTTTTGGCGATTGTAAATTTACGTTATTAAAAATGTCGGATATTGAAGAAGTTAATGACAGAATGAATTTAATAGAAACAAAAGATATAAATTTAGAAAAAATTTTTCCAAATATTGTAAAAATGAAAATAGAAGAAGTTTTGAAAAAATGCTTTGAGAATAAAATATTAGTGCATTTTGAGCATGAGAAATCATATTCTGAAAAATTTGGGATAATTGAAAGATTTGATAACGAGAAAATAACTTTAAAAGAAATAGATAAAATGACGGGAATTTTTATTTCTAAATCGGAAATATTAGTTGAAGATGTTTCATTTTTGTTTGTGAGAAATTGCGAAGTTTTGGGAATCGAGAGGTAAAATTTATGAAAAAAGGCTCTGTTCTTGATTGAGTAGAAGCCTTTTTTATTTTTATAGTATTCAGTAGAATTTATTGTCTTATAGGCACTGCACAGATTTCTCCAACACCTGATACATATTCGCATGAGCCTCCACTATTTTTTATCGCTCTTCTCATATTTGCTCTTTGAATTACTCCACAGCTGCTTGCAAGCATTAAAATCATTGCTAAAAATATAAATTTTTTCATTTTATTTTCCTCAACTTTCTAAATATTTTTTTATTATTGAATTCTATAATTGTGAATATTATAACTTAATTTCTCGCAAAATTCAAGTTCTTATAATTTTTTATTATTTTACAAAATTTCACAAACGTTGTAAACAAATATCAAAAATGATATAATTTAAAAATAAATTTAAATAAAAATAATTTGATAAAAATGGGGAAAAGGAAAGGAAATTTAATGAGTTTAGTTCAGTTTAACAAGGTATATAAGCAATTTGCGGGGGAATATATTTTGAGAGATGTTAATTTTACGATTGAAGAAAGAGACAAGATTGGGCTTGTGGGGGTAAATGGGGCTGGGAAGTCTACGATTATCAGGATGCTTTTGGGGGAAGAGCGGATTGATGGGAATGAGAATAATCTTAATGAGTTTGGGGAAATTGTGAAAAGTGGGGCTACAAAAATTGGGTATTTGTCACAGAATACAGAGTTTTCAGATGAAAAAAATACGATTTATGAGGAAATGATGACTATTTTTGAGGAAGAGAGAAAAATCTGGGATGAGATTCAGAAAGTTAATATGCTTTTAGGAACAGCGAACGAAGATGAAATGGAAAAGCTGATTAACAAGTCTGCTGAACTTTCTTCTATTTACGAGGCAAAAAATGGTTATGAGATTGAATACAAGATTAAGCAGGTGCTTACAGGACTTGAGCTTACTGGAGAATATGAGAATTTGCTATTGCAGGATTTGAGCGGTGGGGAAAGAACACGTGTTTCACTTGCAAAACTGCTTTTATCTGAACCTGACTTGCTGATTCTGGACGAGCCGACAAACCATTTGGACTTGATTTCGATTGAGTGGCTTGAGGATTATTTGAAAAGGTATAATAAGGCGTTTTTGCTTGTTTCTCACGATAGAATATTTTTGGATAATGTCTGTACAAAAATTTTTGAGTTGGAAAATAAAAAATTACACAAGTATGATGGCAACTTTTCATCGTTTATTCTTCAAAAAGAGATGATTTTGAAGGGGGAAATCAAGCGGTATGAGAAGGAGCAGGAAAAGATTAAGAAAATGGAGGAATATATTGACAGATTTCGAGCTGGAATAAAGGCAAGACAGGCGAAAGGACGGCAAAAAATACTGGATAGAATTGAGAGAATGGAAGATCCTGTATTTAATCCACAAAGAATGAGGCTAAAATTTGAAACGGCTAAAATGAGTGGGGAAAATGTTTTGAAAGTTAGAAACTTGTCTAAAAGCTTTGACGGGAAAAAAGTTTTGAATAATATAAATTTTGAGCTTTTTCGTGGAGAAAGAGTTGGAATTATTGGAAAAAATGGGATTGGAAAATCTACGCTTTTAAAAATACTTTTGGATAAATTGCCGAAGGATACAGGGGAAATTGAGTTTGGAACAAGGCTAAAAATCGGATATTATGATCAGAATCATCAGGAATTTTCGCAAGAAAATACGATTTTACAGGAAATAAACAATTCACTTGATTTGACAGAAGAATATTTGCGAACACTCGCAGGTGGATTTTTGTTTTCTGGAGATGATGTGCAGAAAAAAATCAGTATGCTAAGCGGTGGAGAAAGAGTCCGTGTGGCATTTTTGAAACTTTATATGGAAAAAGCCAATTTTTTGATTTTAGATGAGCCAACTAACCATTTGGATGTTTATTCCATCGAAGTGCTGGAGGATGCTTTGGAGGATTTTGACGGAACAATGCTAGTCGTTTCCCACAACAGACACTTTTTAGACACGGTCTGCAACACAATTTACTGCCTTGACGAAAACGGACTTACAAAATTCAAAGGAAATTACGAAGACTACAAAGAAAGCCTAAAAACAGCAAAATCAGCTTCTCAGGGAACAGACCTAGAAACGAAGGAAGAGAAAAAACTTTCATATCAGGAGCAGAAGGAACAGTCAAGAAAAATCGCAAAATTGAAACGTGATATTGAAAAACTGGAAAAGGAAATGGAAAAAATCACAGAAATGAGAGAAAACTTAAACGCTGAATACGAAAAAGCTGGAAAAGAAAATAATATGGAAAAACTGATGGAAGTGCAGGAAAAGCTGGACAGGCTGGAAGAAGAAGAGATGGAGAAAATGGAAGAATGGGATGTGAAAAGTGGGGAGTTGGAGAGTTTGGAGCAGGATTTAATTTCATTTGGAAAAAATTTAAAAGGAATGAAAAATAATTTTTAAATAAAAATACAAAAAACTTAGGAGGATAAAAATTATGAAAGATGAAAAAAGCTACGTAGAAACAGAAAGAATGAGAGAGCAATCAGAATTAGGGAGGAAAGAAGAAAAAATAGTAAATTGTGTAGATATTTCAGACAATCAGAAAGTGTTTATAAAATTTAGTACAGTTACGTATAGAAATTTAATAAAATGGGTTATTATTGGTGGAATTTCTGGGATTTTGATGCCTTTTTTTCAAGTGGCGATGCTTGGTGTGATAGTTTCGGTATTTTGCTGTTTTTCAATATTGATGACGATATTGTTTAATGGGATAAGAACTGTGGAATTGAAGGAAAATACTTTTGTTACAAATGTTGAAAATGAAGATATAGATTATAAATCTTTGGAATATTTTATAATAACAACATATTCAGGGGATTTCCTGGCTTATAGAAATAATAAGAATTACTGGAGAACAATATCCGAAATAGCTTTTCCATCACAAACTATACAAAGTCTTCTAAAAAATCATCTGCTTGACAGAATCCCGGTTTCTAAAGAAATTATAAATTCAGGTGGGGAAGAAGTTTTTGGCGTACGTTCAGAAGAAGACATAAAAGCCGATTACCGTAAAAGAGATTTTCTTGGAAAGCGTAGAGATAGAGTTTATCGAGCTATGAGAGATAAAGTTGTGCCTCTTGACAGACTTCAAAATGAGGCTAGTAAAGTTTTTGAAAAGCCAAATAATAAGTTAATAATAAAAAAAGAAGGATTAGTTGTGGATGGTGCAATTTATCCGTGGAATAGGCTACAGCCAATAAAAGTTTCTAGAAATTTTGGAGGAATGTTAGAAATAAAAACAAGAGAAGATGAAATAATTTTTTCTGAAAGGGCAACAGCGGTAGTAAAACTTCCTTTATTTGAGGCATTATATAATTCAATGGTTTTTCAAAAATGGAAATAATTTTATGAAAGCAGGAAAAACAAATGGCAAATAATAAATACAGCTGGGAAAACGAAAGTGACAAAATTTTAAAAAGGTTAGTTTCACAAGATGATGAAGAATTTTTGAGTAAAAAAAGGGCAAAAGAGTTATTTGATAATGGGATATTGAAAAAAATTCAAGTGGGAACTTTTGAAGGATTGAAGGAAATACATCGGTATTTGTTTCAAGAATGTTATGGAACTGCAGGAAAAATACGGGAACATGATATTCGGAAAGGCGATACTGTATTTTGTCGTGCGATGTATCTTGAAGATAATTTAAAGACAGTTTCTAAAATGCCTGAAAATAATTTTGAGGAAATAATTGAAAAATATGTTGAGATGAATATAATGCATCCGTTTTATGAAGGAAATAGGAGAGCTATTAGAATTTGGCTGGATCAGATGTTGATAAAAAGGCTTGGAATGTGTGTGAATTGGCAAAATATTAGTAGAAATGATTATTTATCGGCAATGAAAAGAAGTGTGGTTAATGCTTTGGAACTAAAGATGCTTTTGAAGGAAAATTTGACGGAAGATGTGGAAAGTAGAGATGTATTCATGAATGGGATTAATCAGTCTTATGAATATGAAAATATGAGGAAATATAATGTGAAGGAACTGGAAGTTTCAAATGAATTAGGAAAATTAGCGAATAAAAAAGGAGATTAAAATGGAAAAATTAGTAAGAAGAGGTGGCGGTGGACATTTTCACGGCGGAGGACATAGCCATTCTCATGGAAGTGGAGGAAGCCATCATTATAGTGGTGGGCATCACAGTGGAGAACATAGTGGCGGAGAGCATTCGAGCGGTCATTCAGATGGAGAAGGAAATGGAAAATCTAAAAAATCAAGTGACGACGAACAAGAAAATTCATCATCTTTTTGGAGAAGTCACGGATCTCATTCAGGAAGTTCAAATCAGAGAAGTTGTGAAAGTATTGTTGACGCTAAGGAAAGACAGGATTGTATTGACAGCAATAATAACGCTGGTAATCTTGAGGTATTTTTTATTTTTTGTGCTGTCATAGTTTTTGTTTTTTTGAAAATAAAAGATTTTGGAAGAAAATAATAAAAAATAATGAGCGTTTACATTGAATGATAAAAATAGATTTTGAATTGATAATGTTTAAGATAATGGATAAAATCGTAAATATAACAGCAAGAGCAGGAGAAAAGAGAAATAATAAGTTGAGATGGCAGGAGTAGAAGATAAAATATGGAAATATTAATATCGGTATTAATCGTAGTTATTGGAATTGTAATTTTGATAATAATGAATTTTAGAAATCGTAAAAAAATGGATGAATTTGATGACTTTTCGAGAGAAATGCAGGAAAGGGAAAAAAGAAAAAGAAATGTTCGTGAAATTGAAAAATATGAAGCTGAAGAAAGAGCGAGTTTTAGCGAAAGTGCTTATGATGAAAATAGAATTTCTTCGGAAAGTGTGCCTAAACAAAATGGAGAAAAAGCGAATATAGATAAATTTGGCGTGAAGATAGTTTCGTTGGATGATATTGTTACAGAAGATTATGGGAAAGATTTTATAGAATATGATAAAAAGGAAAGCGAGGAATATCAAGAAAATATTAGAACAGCGAATATATTTATAATGTCAGGATTTTTTGGAGAAGCAAGGGATAGAATAGCTGAATCCTTGAAATTCAGCCAAAGAGCAAATTACGAGCTTGGAAAGTATTACTATTATTGCGAGAAAGATAACCAAAGCGCTGTAAACGCGTTAAATTTGGCATACAATTCAGGAATAAAGGAGGCTATGTATTACATAGGGCTGATTGAAGAAGAATCGGGAAATTATGAAATTGCAAAAGGCTGGTATGTGGCAGGTGCGGAAAATGGCGAAATTAATTCAATAATTAGGCTAGGAAAAATTGCTGAAGAAAAGAAGGATTATGAAGAAGCTGAAAGTATTTATTTAAAAATTGCTGATACAAAAAATGCTGAATTAATATACAATCTTGTAAGAATTTACTTTAAGCAGAATAAAAGAGAAAAAATACTAGAATGGCAGGAAAAATTGTTAAATGAAAAGCAAATTATGGGATTGAATTCTGAAATAATCAAGAATATTGAATTTATGCTTGGAAATGAAAAAGACAGAAAATACGCAGAACTGATTAATCAGGGAAATGAACTTTTGGAAAAGAGAGATAAGGGAAATGCTCAAAAACGGTTTCTTGAAGCGGCACAATATAATGAAAGAGCATATTTGTCGCTTGCAAAATCATATTATGTTGCAGGCAATGGAGAAAAAGCCAAAGATATGTATGAAAAGGCTTATTCTCTAGGAGTGAAAGAGGCGGCTTATGAACTGGGGAAATATTTTGATATAGTTGAAGAAAATGAGAAAGAAGCTGAAAAATGGTATAAAATTGGGCAGGAAATGGGAGATGCAAAATCTATTTATAAACTTGGGATACTTTATGAATGTAGTAAGGAATTTGGAAAAAGTGAAGAGAAAACATACACGCTATATGAAAAAGCCGCTAATATGAAATATGCTCCTGCAATTAGCGATATGATGTATTACAATAATAGACATGAAAATGGGAACAAATCAAAGGACTGGGCATTTAAAGTATTAAATGAAACAGGATTGATTGAACTTGGGAGAGAAGTAATAAGAAATGCACAGGATTTTCTGGAAGAAATGGGGGAATATACGGGTGATAAAATTTCAGAAAAAAATTATGAAATTGAATACGATAACGATTTGATATATTTTATAGAAAAAAATTCTAAAGGCAGAAATATAAAGGAAGAAACTTATGAAAGAAAAAAGTCAAATTTCTGGATGATATTTGGAATTATAATTTTTATACTGCGGCTGATTATAAAATGTTCGGAGTATTAATTATGAAAAATAAATTTTTATACAAAAAAAAGCTAGGAAATCCTAACTTTTCATCAAATTATTTTTCCTATTAAAAACTTTCTCCCCCAAAAACCCTGCAAATAGTCCAATAAGCAATCCAGCCAAAACATCACTTGGAAAATGTACAGTTAAGTATAGCCTTGAAAAGGCGATAATAATGCTTGTTATCAGTACAGCTGGAAAGTATTTTTTTAAATGTTTGTAAAAAATATATACCATTGTAAAAGATGCTGAGGTATGTCCTGAAGGAAAAGAAAAATCCTTTGGGGCTTTGACTAAAAGAATAATGTCAGATATTTCTGTAAAGGGTCTTGCTCTATGTGTAAGGTTTTTCAAAATGACATTTACAATAATTGCATTTATAATCAATGAAATTATGGCTAAATATCCGATTTTTCGATATTTTTTGCTAGAAAGCAGAAATAATGTTATTGCAATCCATACTAATCCGTGATTTCCTAAGTTGGTAAAAAATATTAGTATGTTGCTTAGGAGTTTTGAATTTAAGCTGTGTTGAAAATTGTAAAATTGTTTAATAATAAAAATATCAATATTTTGTATAAAGTTTAACATTTTTTCTCCTAAATAATGTAGTTTTAGAGATATTATATATGAAAAAGTTCAAAAAATAAAGTGAAAAATAAAATAAATTAAAACAGTCAAGCGAAGAATTCTGAATAAAATCTTGTTTGACTGTATTTTTTTGTTTATTTAGTTATTTATTTTGCAACGTTTAAATGCCCGGCGTGATGAGATTTTCCATGCAAATGATGTTTATAGTTAAATAATAATGCTGTACAGATGATTGTAACTATGCTTGCAATTAAAATACCATAAAATTCAATAGTGTGAACAGGCACATTCTTGAAAAATCTTACAAATCCTTCTGGAGCGATTATTATGTAAGTTGTAACAACCATTGTCATAAACATTGAAGGAATTAATGCGAATAAGAAAGGTTTTTCCTTTTTAACAAGCCATACTGTCGCAGTCCATAATGAAACTGCCGCCAAAGTTTGATTTGCCCATGCGAAGTATCTCCAGATAATGTTAAAATCAATAGTTGTTAAGTAAATACCAACAATAAATAAAGGTATTGCGATTAAAAATCTATTTTTTATTGGAGCCTGTTTAATTTTGAAAATATCGGCAATAATTAATCTTGAACCTCTAAAGGCAGTATCTCCTGACGTAATTGGGCAGGCAACGACACCAAGCACAGCCAGAAATGCTCCAAATACACCAAGTAATTGAACAGATGCCTTATTTACAACAACTGCAGGAGTTCCGGCAGCGGCAAGTTCTTTAATTCCACCAAATACTGTCATTGCGGCGGCAGCCCAAACTAATGCGACAACACCTTCTGCAATCATAGCGCCATAAAATACTTTTCTTCCTTCAGTTTCGTTTTTTATACAACGTGCAACCATTGGAGACTGAGTAGCATGGAAACCGCTTACTGCGCCGCAGGCAATTGAAATAAATAAGTAAGGGAACATTGATACTCCTTTAGGATGTGGATTTCCTTTAAAAATTTCAGTAATTTCAGGAATTGCAAAAGCTCCTGTAAATTGTCCATAAATTAACATTCCTCCAATACCAATCGCCATAAAGAGCAACGCAAAACCAAATATTGGATAAATTTTGGCAATAATTTTATCAAGTGGAAGGATTGTAGCCAAAATGTAGTAAGCGATGATAATGATTGTAAAAGTCATGGCACTCACACCTGGAATCAAATTGTGAAGAATATCAGCAGGTGATTTTATAAACACTACTCCAACTAAAAGAAGTAAAACAATTGAGAAAACTCTCATAATCTGCTGCATCACAACACCTAAATTTTGTCCCACAAGTTCACCAATACTGCTCCCCTTATCCCTAAGTGAAAGCATACCAATCAAGAAATCATGGACAGCCCCTCCAAATATGCATCCAAAGACAATCCACAAAAATGCGGCTGGACCCCATAAAGCCCCTGCAATAGCTCCAAATATAGGACCTGTTCCGGCAATATTCAGAAATTGAATCAAAAACGCTTTTGGAGTGCTAACTTCCACATAGTCCACACCATCGTAATATTCGATTGAAGGTGGCATTCTGTCAGGTTCTATTCCGAAAACTTTTTCTACAAATTTACTGTAAAATGCATAACCTAAAATAAGTGCGACAATCGCTAAAATGAAAGAAATCATAATAAAAACCTCCTATAAATTTAAATATTTATTTATTTACTATATAAAAATTTTTAAAATTATTCTATTAATAATATAATAGCTTGATTTTTAAAAAAAACAAGTGTCAGTTTGAAAATATTTAACATAAATTAAAAAAAGTTGTTGTTAATTTTCTAATTATGTGCTAAACTGAAATGATGACAGTATGTTGAAACTAAAATTAAAAAGGAGAATTTTAGAGATACTGGTGTTAAATAAAAAATTTCAGGAGGAAAAATGATAAAAGGAATAAAAAAAATGTTATATGTGGCGACAGCAGGTTTGATGATGGCGGCTCCATTAAATGCGGCCGGGAATAATAATGAGCTAATTTGTATTGATCCAGGACATCAGGTTAGAGGAAATTCAGCTTTGGAAGAAATTGCGCCAGGCTCATCCACAAGAAAGCCAAAAGTTTCATCGGGAACAAGAGGAGTAGCAACAAAAAAATATGAATATCAGCTTACGCTGGAAGTTGGGCTAAAATTAAGAGATGCTTTAAAAAATAAAGGGTATAAAGTGTTTATGGTGCGTGAAACAAACGATGTGGATATTAGTAATAAAGAACGTGCAATCAAGACAAACAACGCAGGATGTTCATTATACATAAGACTTCATGCTGATGGAATTAATAATTCCTCAACACAGGGAGCTTCAGTTTTGACTTCTTCACCAAAAAATCCATACACAAAAAGTGTCCAAAAATCCAGCGACAAATTTTCACGTGACATATTATCAGAATATGTAAAAGCGACAGGAGCCAAAAATCGTGGAGTATCCTATCGTGACGACTTAACAGGAACAAACTGGTCCAAAGTTACAAATACGCTGATTGAATTTGGATTTATGTCAAATCCAGAAGAAGACAGAAAAATGTCAACACCAGAATATCAGGAAAAAATGGTAACAGGAATGATAAATGGTATTGAAAAATATTTAAGAGAAAAATAATTTGATTATTTGAAATAAAAACTTCTTTGAAAAATTATTGAATAAAAAATCTTTTATAGCCCTTGACAAAAGGGCTTTTATAGTATAAAATAATTAGGTTAGAACTCATAACTAAATTTTGAAAAATGTATTATTTATAAAATAATATGTTTTGAAGTGAATTTTAGAGTAAATCGACATACTTAAAATAAGTATGCAGTTATGTTTGATAAAGTAAATTTGCAGGAAAAGCAAAAAAAATGAAAAACTTTGTCAAATGCAGCTTTATCAAATGTAGATTGAAGAAATGAGCTTTATAAAAAGTTTTAGTTTTGAAATATAACGCGAGAATAAATATATAAATCAAAGAAATTTGAGAGGAGGAAAACAGATGCCTACTATTAATCAATTAGTAAGATTTGGTAGAAGTACAACTGAGAAAAAGAAAAAATCACCTGCATTGAAAGGTAATCCACAAAAAAGAGGGGTTTGTGTAAGAGTATATACAACTACACCTAAAAAACCTAACTCAGCCTTAAGAAAGGTAGCGAGGGTTAAATTAGTAAATGGAATCGAAGTTACTGCTTATATTCCAGGAATCGGACACAACTTGCAAGAACATAGTATCGTTCTTTTAAGAGGAGGAAGAACAAAAGATTTGCCGGGGGTTAGATATAAAATAATCAGAGGAGCATTGGATACAGCAGGAGTTGTAAACAGAAAACAAGGTAGATCAAGATACGGAGCGAAAAAAGGGTAATTAAATTTTAAAAAAGTAAGGAGGACAATTAAGTGTCAAGAAGAAGAAGAGCGGAAAGAAGAGATGTATTACCAGATTCTCAATTTAACGATAAAGTAGTAACTAAATTCATTAACGGATTAATGAAAGATGGGAAAAAATCATTAGCTGAGCATATTTTTTATTCAGCGTTACAGCAAATAACTGAAGAAACTCAAGAAGAAGGAATTGAAGTTTTCAGAAGAGCAATGGAAAATGTAAGACCTCAATTAGAAGTAAGATCTAGAAGAATCGGAGGGGCAACTTACCAAGTACCAGTTGAAGTAAGAAAAGAAAGACAGCAAACTTTAGCAATTAGATGGCTAGTTAGATATACAAGAGAAAGAAAAGAATACGGAATGGTTGCTAAACTTAAAAAAGAATTAATTGCAGCTGCCAATAATGAAGGTGGATCAATTAAGAAAAAAGAAGATACATATAAAATGGCTGAAGCAAATAGAGCGTTTGCACATTACAAATGGTAATTTTATTTGTTTAAAAAAGATTGTTAAGTATTCAAAAATATTTGTATTTTTACGAAATTCATTTTTTCAGAACTGGATTTATAAAAATATTGTTTCAAATTTTAAATATACTTTATAGATAAAGAAGTAGCTTACAAAAACAAGGAGGAAAAATTAAATGGCAAGAAAAGTTGCTTTAAAAGATACTAGAAACATTGGTATCATGGCACATATAGACGCCGGAAAAACAACTACTACTGAAAGAATTTTATTTTATACAGGAGTAAACCATAAAATCGGAGAAGTTCACGAAGGAGCTGCTACGATGGACTATATGGAACAAGAACAAGAAAGAGGAATCACAATTACATCAGCTGCGACAACAGCATTCTGGAATGGACATAGAATTAACATAATAGATACACCAGGCCACGTTGACTTTACAGTTGAGGTAGAAAGATCATTAAGAGTATTGGATGGAGCGGTTGCAGTATTCTCAGCAGTTGACGGAGTGCAACCTCAATCAGAAACAGTTTGGAGACAAGCTGACAAATACAACGTACCAAGAATGGCTTTCTTTAACAAAATGGATAGAGTCGGAGCAGACTTTAACATGTGTGTAAACGACATCAAAGAAAAATTAGGTGGAAATGGTGTACCAATCCAATTGCCAATTGGTGCAGAAGATAATTTTGAAGGAATTATCGACTTGGTAACGATGAAAGAATACCTATTTAAAGATGAAACTATGGGAGCAGATTATGAAGTTGTTGATATTAGGGCAGAATTGTTAGATGATGCTCAAGCGGCAAGAGAACACATGATTGAATCTGTAGTTGAAACTGATGATGAATTGATGGAAAAATACTTTGGAGGAGAAGAAATCTCTGAAGAAGAAATCAAAAAAGCGTTAAGAGCTGCAACAATCGAAGGAACTGTTGTACCTGTATTATGTGGAACAGCATTCAAAAATAAAGGGATTCAACCATTGCTTGATGCAGTAGTTGCCTACATGCCATCACCACTAGACATTAACGGTGGAAAAATTAATGGAACTGATCCTAAAACCGAAGAGCCTATTCAAAGAGAAATGGGAGATGATGCTCCATTCTCAGCATTGGTGTCTAAAATTATTACAGATCCATTTGTTGGAAGATTATCATTTTTTAGAGTTTATTCAGGAGTATTAGAAAAAGGATCTTATGTATTAAACTCAACTAAAGGCAAAAAAGAAAGAATGGGAAGATTGCTTCAAATGCACGCTAACAAAAGAGAAGAACTTGATGCAGTTTACTCAGGAGATATAGCTGCGGCAGTTGGATTAAAAGATACTACAACAGGAGATACATTGTGTGCTGAAAATGCCCCAATTATCCTTGAAAAAATGGAATTCCCTGATACAGTTATCCAAATCGCAGTTGAACCAAAAACTAAAGCCGATCAGGAAAAAATGGGAACAGCTCTTGCAAAACTTGCAGAAGAAGATCCTACATTTAAAGTGTCAACTAACCAGGAAACTGGACAAACATTGATTTCAGGAATGGGAGAATTGCACTTGGAAATCATCGTAGACAGAATGAAACGTGAATTCAAAGTGGAAGCAAATGTTGGTAAACCACAAGTTGCTTATAGAGAAACAATCAATGGATTAGCAGATATTGAAGAAAAATATGCAAAACAATCTGGAGGACGTGGACAATACGGACATGTTAAGATGAAAGTTGAAGCTAATCACGGAAAAGGTTACGAATTTATTAATGAAATTACTGGAGGAGCTATTCCAAGAGAATATATTCCAGCAGTAGATAAAGGTATTCAAGAAGCGTTAGAAGCAGGAGTTGTCGCAGGATACCCTGTTCAAGATATAAAAGTTACGTTGTATGATGGATCTTACCATGAGGTCGATTCATCAGAAATGGCATTTAAAATAGCAGGTTCAATGGCAGTTAAAAAAGGACTTAGAGCCGCTAATCCGGTATTGTTGGAACCAATCTTCAAAGTAGAAGTTACTACTCCAGAAGAATACATGGGAGACGTAATCGGAGATTTGAACTCAAGACGTGGACAAGTTTCAGGAATGACTGACAGAAATAATGCAAAAATTATTAATGCAGAAGTACCTTTATCACAAATGTTCGGTTATGCAACTGACTTGAGATCAAAAACACAAGGAAGAGCATCTTACTCAATGGAATTTGAAAAATATGTAGAAGTTCCAAAAAACATTGCTCAACAAGTAATTGATGAAAGACAAGGAAAGTAATAAAAATTTAAAAGAATAAATTTAGAAAAATAATTAAAGAACTTAAAAAAACTAAAAATAACGGAGGAATTATAACAATGGCAAAAGCTAAATTCGAGAGAAGCAAACCACACGTAAACGTAGGGACAATAGGTCACGTTGACCACGGGAAAACAACAACGACAGCGGCAATTTCAAAAGTATTGGCTGAAAAAGGGCTAGCTGAAAAAGTTGACTTTGAAAACATCGACCAAGCCCCTGAAGAAAGAGAAAGAGGGATTACAATCAACACAGCCCACATTGAGTATGAAACAGAAAAAAGACACTATGCCCATGTTGACTGTCCAGGCCATGCCGATTATGTAAAAAACATGATTACAGGAGCGGCTCAAATGGATGGAGCAATCCTAGTAGTATCAGCGGCTGACGGTCCAATGCCTCAAACAAGAGAGCATATCCTTCTTGCAAGACAGGTTGGAGTACCTTACATCGTAGTTTACTTGAACAAAGTTGACATGGTAGATGACGAAGAATTATTAGAACTAGTAGAAATGGAAGTAAGAGAATTACTTACAGAATACGGATTCCCAGGGGACGATGTACCAGTAATCAAAGGGTCTTCATTAGGAGCATTAAATGGAGAAGCTCAATGGGTAGAAAGAATCATGGAATTAATGGATGCGGTTGATGACTACATTCCAACACCAGAAAGACCAGTAGACCAAGCATTCCTAATGCCAATTGAAGACGTGTTCACAATCACAGGAAGAGGAACAGTTGTAACAGGAAGAGTAGAAAGAGGAGTAATCAACGTTGGTGAAGAAGTAGAGATTGTAGGAATCAAGCCAACAACAAAAACTACTGTAACAGGAGTAGAAATGTTCAGAAAATTATTGGATTCAGGACAAGCTGGAGACAACATTGGAGCATTGTTAAGAGGAACTAAGAAAGAAGAAGTGGAAAGAGGACAAGTACTTGCAAAACCAGGAACAATCAATCCACATACAGGATTCAAGTCAGAAGTATACGTATTGACAAAAGATGAAGGAGGAAGACATACACCATTCTTTACAGGATACAAACCGCAATTCTACTTCAGAACGACTGACATTACAGGAGAAGTAAACTTGCCAGAAGGTGTAGAAATGGTAATGCCTGGGGACAACATTGAAATGACAGTAGAATTAATTCACCCAATCGCAATGGAAGAAGGATTAAGATTTGCGATAAGAGAAGGTGGAAGAACAGTAGCTTCAGGAGTAGTAGCAACTATTACTAAATAGTTTTCTGTAAAGGACTTTCTTTAAGAGATAAAATAAAAATAAATATTGCAGATAATGAAAATATTTGTTATAATATTTAGAAATGTAATAGAAAACAGTACACAAATGCTGAATAAAAAGAGAAATTAGGTTTTATAATCTAATTTCTCTAATTGCTAAAACAAAGAGAAAAAATAAAACAGGAGGAAAAACTTTGGATAAAATAAGAATATATTTACAATCTTATGATCACAAACTGTTGGATCAATCTGCTAAAAAAATTGCAGAAGTAGCTAAGAAAAATGGTTCAGAATTAGCAGGACCACTTCCTTTACCTACAAAAACTAAAAAATATACAGTTTTAAGATCAGTTCACGTAAATAAAGATTCAAGAGAACAATTTGAAATGAGAATTCACAGAAGATTTGTAGAAATCAAAAATTCAAATCAACAAATCGTAAATGCATTAGCATCATTAAACTTACCATCAGGTGTGGGAGTTGAAATTAAGCAATCATAAGGCTTAGTACAAGTTGGCTATTTTAAAGGGAATTGTCAACCAATATATTAAGGAGGAAAAATAAAAAATGATATTAGGTAAAAAAATCGGAATGACTCAAATTTTCGAAGATGAAAAATTAATTCCAGTAACAGTAATTGAAGCAGGAACTAACTTCATTACACAAATAAAAACTGAAGAAAAAGAAGGATACAACGCTATCACGTTGGCATACGGAGATAAAAAAGAAAAAAATACAACAAAACCTGAATTAGGAATATTTAAAAAAGCAGGAGTTACTCCAAAAAGATTTCTTAAAGAATTTAAAGTAACTAACCCAGCTGACTTTGCATTAGGACAAGAAATTAAAGTAGATGTATTAGAAGGTATCGAATTTGTTGATATTTCTGGAACTTCAAAAGGTAAAGGAACTGCAGGAGTTATGAAAAGACATAACTTTGGTGGAAACAGAGCTTCACATGGGGTTTCAAGAAACCATAGACTTGGGGGTTCTAACGCAGGAGGAGCCGCATCAAACAGTAATGTGCCAAAAGGTAAAAAAATGGCTGGAAGACTTGGAGCTGAAAAAGTAACAGTCCAAAACTTGCAAGTTATTAAATACGATGTAGAAAACAGTCTTTTATTAGTAAAAGGTGCTGTTCCAGGACCAAAAAACGGTTACTTAGTTATCAAAAAATCAGTAAAGAAATATTAATAGGAAAGAGAGGAGGATAACATGCCAGTTTTAAATATATATAAATTAGACGGTTCACAAGCAGGAACTATTGAAGTAAATAATGACGTATTTGGAATCGAACCAAATAAACACGTAATGCACGAAGTTTTAGTAGCAGAATTAGCTGAAGCTAGACAAGGATCTGCCTCAACAAAAACAAGAGCAGAAGTAAGAGGTGGAGGAAGAAAACCTTTTAGACAAAAAGGAACAGGAAGAGCTAGACAAGGATCTACAAGAGCACCACACATGGTAGGTGGAGGAGTAGTTCACGGACCAAAACCAAGAAACTATGCTAAAAAAGTAAATAAAAAAGTTAGAAAATTAGCTTTAAAATCAGCTTTAGCAACAAAAATTAGTGAAGGAAATGTAATCGTATTAGATGATTTCACATTGGAAACACCAAAAACAAAAACATTCATTGATTTTGCAAAAGCATTAAACTTTGATGGTGTAAAACAATTATATATAACAAATGATGATACTGATAATATAGATAGAGATTATTTCTTATATTTATCAACTAGAAATATTGAAAAAGTTGCAGCAATTAATACAAGAGATTTAAGCATCTACTGGTTAATCAAACAAGATAAAGTAATCTTAACTAAAGAAGCTCTTGCAACTATCGAGGAGGTGCTAGCATAATGCATATTACTGATATTATCAAAAAACCTGTAATTAATACAGAAAAAGCAAGAAATTTATTGGAAAACAATGAATATGTTTTCATAGTGGATAGAAGAGCAAACAAACTTCAAATTAAAGATGCAGTTGAAAAACTGTTCAATGTAAAAGTTCAAGGTGTAAATACTTTAAACATTAAACCAAAAAACAAAAGATTCAGAATGTCAATGTATAAAACAGCTGCTATCAAAAAAGCAATTGTTAAGTTGAAAGATGGAGAATCTATAGCAGCTTACGAAGGATAAGACAAATTATAAAATCATAACATCTATTTCTCGGGGATTTCCCCGAAAAATAATTTTTAGAAAAAGTAAAAATAACTATATTTTTTTGTGGAAATTATTTATTAAAAATGCTATAATAGATAAGTTATGTAAAATTATAGAAATTATTTGAAATTTTTTGAATAATTATACAAATAAAAAGAGAAATAGGAAGAGAGGGAACATAAGTTATGCCAATAAAAAAATTAAAACCGATGACTAGTGGGACACGGCATATGTCGATATTAGTTAATAAGGACTTAGATAAAGTAAGACCTGAAAAATCTTTAGTTGAACCATTAAATTCATCTTATGGAATTGACAACTATGGACACAGAACAGGTAGAAACAGACATAAAGGACACAAAAGATTATATAGAGTAATCGATTGGAAAAGAAATAAAATTGGAGTGCCTGCAAAAGTTGCAACTCTTGAGTATGATCCAAATAGAACGGCAAACATCGCATTGCTGCACTATGTTGATGGAGAAAAAAGATATATCTTAGCTCCAAATGGATTAAAAAAAGGTGATATCGTATTAGCAGGAGAAGGTGCAGATATCAAACCTGGAAATGCGTTAAAATTAAAAGACCTGCCAGTAGGGACAGTTATTCACAATGTAGAACTTATGCCTGGTAAAGGTGGACAGTTAGCAAGATCGGCAGGAACAGCTGCAAGACTTGTTGCAAAAGAAGGAACTTACTGCCACGTAGAGTTACCATCTGGAGAATTAAGACTTATTCATAAAGAATGTATGGCTACAATCGGATCAGTAGGAAATTCTGAACATTCATTAGTATCATTAGGAAAAGCTGGAAGAAATAGACACTTAGGAAGAAAACCTCATGTTAGAGGATCTGTAATGAACCCTGTGGATCACCCACACGGAGGAGGAGAAGGAAGATCTCCAATTGGTAGAAAATCACCAGTTACACCTTGGGGTAAACCTACACTTGGTAAGAAAACTAGAGGTAAAAAACTTAGTGATAAATTCATCGTTAGAGGAAGAAAAAAATAGTAGTTTAAAAATAAAGTCAATGTCAATACTGACAATACAATTTTTAGATGAAAAACGCAGAAATGGACTGTGCCAGTCAAGCAGACAGATAACGCATCTAAATAACAGTTTGGCTGAATATAAAAATATTGCTTGATACATTGAATTGAATATTAAAATGAGATGTATTGAGTAACATTTCTCGATTTAAAAAATGAAATAAGGAGGAAAGAATGGCTCGTTCATTAAAAAAAGGACCTTTTGTTGATGCATATTTATTAGAAAAAATAGAAGCATTGGGAGGTAAAAAACAAGTTATTAAAACATGGTCTAGAAGATCAACTATATTCCCTCAATTTATTGGACATACTTTTGCTGTATATAACGGTAAAAAACATATACCTGTATATGTAACTGAGGAAATGGTTGGACATAAATTAGGTGAATTTGCACCAACTAGAACTTTCTACGGACATGGAAAAGACGCTAAAAAAGGTAAAAAATAATTAAAATAACCGATATACATACATTGATGAAAGGAGAGGACTTTGAATGGCAGTAGTAGCTAAATTGAAATACCAAAGATTAAGCCCTCAAAAAGCAAGATTAGTTGCTGATATTGTAAGAGGGAAAAATGCATTGCAAGCATTGAACATTTTAAAATTTACAAATAAAAAAGCGGCATTATACATAGAAAAAACATTAAGATCAGCAATTGCAAACGCTGAACATAATAACAACATGGATCCTGATAAATTATTTATTTCGAAAATATTAATTGATAAAGGACCTGTACTAAAAAGAATCAGCCCAAGAGCAATGGGAAGAGCTGACGTTATTAGAAAACCAACAGCTCATATCACAGTAGAAGTTGATGAAAGAGAAGATTAATTTAGACAAATAAGGAGGTAAGTCTGTGGGACAAAAAGTAGATCCTAGGGGGATAAGATTAGGAATCACAAGAACTTGGGATTCAAAATGGTTCGCTGAGGGGAAAGAATACGTAAACAACTTTCACGAAGATTTAAAAATAAAAGAATATGTTAAGAAAAACTATTACCACGCAGGGATTTCTTCTATTCAAATAGAAAGAACATCACCTACAGAAGTAGCAGTTATCATAGAAACTGGAAAAGCTGGAATCTTAATTGGAAGAAAAGGTCAAGAAATCGAGGCTTTAAAAGTAAAATTGGAAAAATTAACTGGTAAAAGAGTACAAATTAAAGTACAAGAAATCAAAAATCCTAATAAAGACGCTCAATTAGTAGCAGAAAGTATTGCAACTGCAATTGAAAAAAGGGTTGCTTATAAAAGAGCAGTTCAACAAGCTATTCAAAGAGCAGAAAAAGCTGGGATTAAAGGAATTAAAGTTATGGTATCGGGAAGATTGAATGGTGCCGAAATTGCAAGAAGTGAATGGACACTTTCAGGAAGAGTACCACTACATACTTTAAGAGCAGATGTTGATTATGCAACAGCTACTGCACACACTACATACGGTGCTTTAGGATTAAAAGTATGGATATTTAATGGTGAAGTTCTTTC
The DNA here is from genome assembly GCF_007990525.1 of Leptotrichia hofstadii. Taxonomy (NCBI): domain Bacteria; kingdom Fusobacteriati; phylum Fusobacteriota; class Fusobacteriia; order Fusobacteriales; family Leptotrichiaceae; genus Leptotrichia; species Leptotrichia hofstadii. The sequence continues at coordinate 2,397,998 of NZ_AP019823.1, read as the reverse complement.
TACTACAAAGGAAGGAGAAAACGAATAATATGTTAATACCTAAAAGAACGAAATATAGAAAACAGTTCAGAGGAAAAATGGGTGGCGTAGCAACTAAAGGAAACAAAGTTGATTTTGGTGAATTTGGACTTGCCGCTAGAGAATTTGGTTGGATTACTTCAAGACAAATAGAAGCTTGTAGGGTAACAATCAACAGAACGTTTAAAAGAGAAGGTAAAATTTGGATTAGAATATTCCCTGATAAACCTTATACAAAAAGACCTGAAGGAACAAGAATGGGTAAAGGTAAAGGTAATGCAGAAGGTTGGGTAGCAGTAGTTAAAAAGAATAAAATAATGTTTGAAGTTGGTGGAGTATCAGAAGAGAAAGCCAAAGAAGCATTAAGAAAAGCTGGACATAAACTACCTATAAAAGTTAAATTTGTTAGAAAAGAAGAAGTAGGTGGTGATAAGTAATGACAATTAACGAAATTAGAGAATTATCATTGGAAGAATTGGAAGTTAAAGTAAATGAATTGAAACAAGAATTGTTTAATTTAAAATTTCAAAAAACTCTTGGACAATTACAAAACACTGCTAAAATACGAGATGTTAAAAGAACAATAGCAAGACTAAAAACTGTTGTAACTGAAAAAACTGGTAAATAGGAGGATCAAGAGTGGAAAATAAAAGAAACGAAAGAAAAGTAAGAGAAGGAATCGTTGTTTCTAACAAAATGGATAAAACTGTAGTTGTTCTTGAAGAAACAATGAAATTACATAAACTTTATAAAAAGAGAGTAAAAACTTCTAAAAAATATAAAGCACACGATGAAAACAATAATTGTGGAATCGGAGATAAAGTGCAAATTATGGAAACTAGACCATTAAGTAAAGATAAAAGATGGAGAGTTGTTACAATCTTAGAAAGAGCTAAATAATTTAATCTTATTAAGAAAATTGCTTGATGTTTTATTTTCAATATTAAAATAAGAAGAAAATAGTGTGAGTTAATATTTGAGAGGAGGAAATTTTAAATGGTTCAACAACAATCGATGCTTAATGTTGCTGATAACACTGGAGCTAAAAAAATCATGGTTATTAGAGTATTAGGTGGATCAAGAAGAAGATTCGGTAAAATTGGAGACATCGTAGTAGCAACTGTAAAAGAAGCTATACCAAACGGAAACGTTAAAAAAGGTGATGTAGTTAAAGCTGTAATCGTTAGAACAAGAAAAGAATTAAAAAGAGCAGATGGTTCATATATAAAATTTGATGACAATGCGGCAGTTATTTTGAATACGGCATTAGAAGTAAGAGGGACAAGAATTTTTGGACCTGTAGCAAGAGAATTAAGAGCGAAAAACTTTATGAAAATAGTTTCTCTAGCACCAGAAGTATTATAGGAAGGAGAGTTAAACGTGGCTAAACCAAACTTAAAATCAGTACCTAGAAGATTACATGTTAAAACTGGAGATACAGTTATCGTAATTAGTGGTAGATCAAAAGATTTGTTACGTAATGAAAAGAGTACACAAACTGGAGATAAAGGAAAAATTGGAAAAGTATTAAAAGTATTCCCTAAAACTGGAAAAATAATTGTTGAGGGTGTAAATATTAAAAAAAGACATATTAAACCTAATGCAATGAACCCACAAGGCGAAGTTGTAGAAAGAGAAATGCCAATCTTCTCATCTAAAGTAATGCTTTGGGATGAAGGAGCAGGAAAACCTACAAGAGTAAGAAAAGAAATAAGAGATGGAAAAAAAGTAAGAATATCAGTTGTATCTGGTAACGAAATATAATATTTTAGAGAGGAGGATGTAATAAATGGCTGAAAAATATATTCCAAGATTACAAAAATTATACAAAGATGAAATAGTTTCATCATTATTGAAAGAATTAAATTTATCTAATGTTATGCAAGTGCCAAAACTTGATAAAATAGTAGTGAATATGGGGATTGGAGAAGCAGTAAGCAATCCTAAATTAATAGATACGGCTATTGCTGAATTAGCACAAATTACAGGACAACAGCCTGTAGCAAGAGCTGCTAGAAAATCAGAAGCTGGATTTAAATTAAGAGAAGGACAAAAAATTGGAGCAAAAGTTACATTAAGAAAAGAAAAAATGTATGAATTCCTAGACAGATTGATCAGTATCACATTACCAAGGGTAAGAGATTTTGAAGGTGTGTCACCTAAAGGATTTGATGGAAGAGGAAACTATACATTAGGATTAAGAGAACAAATCGTATTCCCTGAAATTGAAATTGATAAAGTGGATAAAATCTTTGGATTAGGAATCACGATTGTATCTACAGCACAAAATGATGAGCAAGGAAGAGCTTTATTAAAAGCATTCGGAATGCCGTTTGCAAAATAGTATTATTTTGAAGGAGGTGTAATTTAATCAATGGCTAAAAAAGCAATGGTTGAAAGAAACTTAAAAAGACAAAAAACAGTTGATAAATATGCAGCTAAAAGAGCTGAGTTAAAAGAAAGAGCTAAAAAAGGTGATAGAGAAGCAGTTTTAGAATTATCTAAATTACCAAGAAATGCTTCGCCTACAAGAGTTAGAAATAGATGTCAAATTAACGGAAGACCAAGAGGATATATGAGAGAATTTGGTATTTCAAGAGTTATGTTCAGACAATTAGCAGGAGAGGGAGTTATCCCAGGAGTAAAAAAATCAAGTTGGTAATTTTGAGAGGAGGAAGAATTAATGTATTTAACAGATCCTATTGCTGATATGCTTACTAGAATCAGAAACGGAAATATGGCTAAACATGCGCAAGTTGCAGTACCATTTTCAAGAATTAAAGAAAGTATAGCAAATATATTAAAAAATGAAGGATATATAAACGGTTACGAAATTAAAGAAGAAGGAGCTATAAAAAACATAGTTGTTTCTTTAAAAACTGTAGATGGAGAAGCTGTAATTAAAGGGTTAAAAAGAATATCAAAACCTGGAAGAAGAGTTTACACATCTGTAGAAAGTTTACCTAAAGTATTAGGTGGATTAGGAATTGCCATTGTCTCAACACCACAAGGTGTTATTACAGACAAGGAATGCAGAAAGCATAACGTTGGTGGAGAAGTTCTTTGCTACGTGTGGTAATTTACGCATTTTATAAATTAGGAGGATAAACAATGTCAAGAATAGGTAAAAAACCTATAACTATACCTGCAGGCGTTGAAATCAAGCAGGAAGGAAATACTTTTACTGTAAAAGGGCCGAAAGGGCAATTAGTAAGAGAATTAAGCAGTGAAATTAAAGTAAATATTGATGGTAATGAAATTACATTTGAAAGACCAAATGATTTACCAAATATAAGAGCTCTTCATGGAACTACAAGAGCAAACTTAAACAATATGATTGTTGGAGTAAGTGAAGGATTTACTAGAGGATTAGAATTAGTCGGAGTAGGATATAGAGTACAAGCTAGCGGAAAAGGATTAACATTATCTTTAGGATATTCACATCCAGTTGAAGTTGAAGCAGTAGAAGGAATTACTTTCAAAGTTGAAGGAAATACTAAAATTTCTGTTGAAGGAATTGACAAGCAATTAGTTGGACAAGTTGTTGCAAACATCAGAGCTAAACGTCCACCTGAACCATATAAAGGGAAAGGTGTTAAATACGCTGATGAAGTAATTAGAAGAAAAGAAGGTAAGAAAGGATAGGAGGTAGATTTTAATGGTAAAAAAACTTGATAGAAATAAATTAAGACAAAAAAAACATAGAAGTATTAGAAAAAAAATCGTTGGAACTGCTGAAAGACCTAGACTTGCTGTGTATAGAAGTTTACAAAATATCTTCGTTCAAGTAATTGATGATACAACAGGAAATACTTTAGTTTCTGCATCAACTATTGAAAAAGGTGCAAAAATTGAAAAAGGTTCAAATATCGAAGCAGCTAAACAAATAGGAGAAAGAATTGCTAAAAAAGCATTAGATAAAGGGATTACTGCTGTTGTATTCGACAGAGGAGGATACGTTTACACAGGAAGAGTTAAAGCTGTGGCAGATGCTGCGAGAGAAGCAGGATTAAAATTCTAAAGATAAGGAGGATTTATTTTGGCTAGAGATAGAGATAACAGAGAAAGAGAAAGTGAATATAAAGAAAGACTTTTAAGAATAAGCAGAGTTTCTAAAACTGTTAAAGGAGGAAGAAGAATTTCGTTCTCAGTATTAGCAGCTGTTGGAGATGAAAAAGGAAAAGTAGGTATCGGTTTAGGAAAAGCTAACGGAGTACCTGATGCAATTAGAAAAGCTATTGCAAACGCTAAGAAAAACTTAGTAACTGTTTCATTAAAAGGTGGAACATTGCCACATGAGCAAATTGGTAAATATAATGCAACTTCTGTATTATTGAAACCAGCTTCAAAAGGGACAGGAGTTATCGCCGGTTCAGCAACTAGGGAATTATTAGAGCTAGCAGGTGTAAAAGACGTGCTTACAAAAATTAGAGGTTCAAAAACTAAAGATAATGTTGCAAGAGCAACTTTAGAAGGTCTTAAACAATTACGTTCTATAGAAGACGTTGCAAGACTTAGAGGAAAATCAGTTGAAGAAATTTTAGGATAATAAGGTTAGGAGGTAAAATTAATGTCTAAAGTAAAAGTAACGCTTGTAAAAGGAATTAATGGAAGAAAACCTAATCATGTTGCGACTGTAAAATCACTTGGATTAAGAAAAATCAGTCAAAGCGCAGTTCATAACAAAACTGCTGATATAGAAGGAAAAATTAAATTAGTTTCTTATTTACTTAAAGTAGAGGAGGTTTAGAATAGATGAATCTTAATGAATTAAGACCTGCCGCTGGATCGAAAAGAGAAAGAAGAAGAGTAGGAAGAGGACACGGAACTGGTTGGGGAAAAACTGCTGGTAAAGGTCACAATGGACAAAAACAAAGATCAGGTTCATATGTATCACCTATATTTGAGGGTGGACAAATGCCTATTATTAGAAGAATTCCTAAAAGAGGATTTTCTAATGCACCATTTAAAAAAGATATAATAGTAATTACATTGGCCGACATTGTTGAAAGATTTAATGATGGAGATGTAGTTAGCTTACAAACATTAGTTGAAAATGGAATAGTTAAAAACCCTAAATTTATAACAAAATATTCGGATGAAGCTTTAAGAAATACAAAAGGCAGAAGAGCTGTAAGAGAATATTTAAATGTAAATATTGAATCATATGTAAAAGAAAAAGATTTTACAAGCTTGTTAAAAATCATAGGGAATGCAGAAGTTAATAAAAAATTAACTGTAAAAGCACACAAAGTTTCTAAAACAGCTAAGGAATTAATTGAAAAAGCTGGAGGAAATGTAGAATTATTAGAAGTAAGATCATATTCAGCTAAAGCAGGAAATAATAAAAAAGAAGATGGGAATAAGTAAGATTTAATATCTTGCTTTTTCTTCATACACTAAAGGAGTGATAGAATTGACTCTAGCTGAAGCACTATCAAGTAGGGTAAAAGCTATTTTTAATATACCTGAACTAGAAAAAAGAGTAACATTTACATTATTAATGATAATGGTCGCAAGAGTTGGAATTCATATAGCAGTTCCAGGAATTAATACAGATGCTTTTAAAAATTTCCAGCAGGGAAATGCAATTGCTCAATTTTTAAATTTATTTTCGGGTGGAGCTGTTGAAAGAGCTTCAATTTTTGCGTTGGGAATTGTCCCGTATATTAACGCTTCCATCGTATTTCAATTATTAGGAGTAATTTTTCCTAAGATAGATGAAATGCAAAAGGAAGGTGGAAAAGAAAGAGATAAAATAACTCAATGGTCAAGATATGTAACAATTGTACTGGCAATAATTCAGTCGTTTGGAATTGCAGTCTTAATGCAAAATCAAGGATTAGTATTGGAACCAGGTCCAAAATTCATACTTAGTACAGTAGTCCTGATTACAGGTGGAACTTCATTCTTAATGTGGATTTCTGAAAGAATTTCAATAAGAGGTATTGGAAATGGGACTTCAATGCTGATATTTCTGAATATTGTTGCAGGATTGCCAACAGTAATAAGCCAAATGATCTCTGGATTACCTAGTGGAATGGGAAAAGTTCTGTTAGGATTATCAATTGTAGCATTTGTGGTATTTATTGCACTAATGGTAATTGTACAGCTTGCTGAAAGAAGAATTCCTATTCAATATGCAGGAAAAGGTAGTCTTGGATTTGGCGGGGGACAAAGTACAGTTGGAAAAAGAACATATTTGCCATTAAAAATAAATATGTCAGGAGTAATGCCAATAATCTTTGCGTCAGTATTGATGGCAGCACCGCCGTTTTTAGTTTCAATGATGAAAACTGGAGATTTAAAAAACTTTTTAGCAGCTCAGTTTGAGCCAAAAGGAGTTTTATATCTATTATTATTTGCAATATTAATTACAGTATTTTCATTTTTCTATACACTTACTATTGCTTTTGATCCAGACAAAGTGTCTGATGATTTGAAGCAAAGTGGAGGAACAATTCCAACGGTAAGAGCTGGAAAAGAAACGGCTGATTATTTGGAAAAAGTTGCAACAAGAGTAACGTTTGGAAGTGCGATATTTTTATCATTATTAGGTATTATGCCAAATATCTGGTTTGGATACGTTTTAAAACTTCCAGTTATGCTTGGAGGAACAAGTTTGCTAATCTTAGTTGGGACTGCAGTAGAATTACTGTTGCAAATAGATTCTTACCTAGCGGTTAAGAAAATGAAAGGTTTTATAAACAGAAGAAATCGTTAAGAATTGTATAAATAAAATATTTTTGAAGTACACTTAATTGTGTACTTTTTTATTTTTTTTGAAGGATCATTCATTGCAGTAAATATTTATCTTTGATAATTAAATTTGTAAAAAGATTACCATAGAACATACTAACTCTCTCTTTCTAGTTATCTCTAGAAAGAAATAAAAATTTTGTCTACTTGTGAAATTACATTTTGAAATAATTAATAAATACCAAAAAAGACTCGCAATAAATTTGTATACAAAAATATTTTTGAAATTTTAATTTATATATGCTATACTAATGAGGTAGATAGAAAATAATAGGAGGATTACTGTCAAAAAATTAATTTTATCAATTTTTATGATTACAGCATTAGCTTCTTTTGCTGAAGGAAATACAGTTGATGTTAGAGCAGGATTTGATTTCAGTTCAAAAGCAAAAATCAAGGATGAAGATGCAAGTTTTGATTTGTTAAAAAGAGGGTTTGAACTTGGTGCAGAATATAGAAGAAATCTAGGAACAGGATTTGAAGTTGGAGGAGGTATATTTTATAAGGCAAACAGCTTTAAGAAAAATGCAGCAGATGAACCAATTCTTGATGAAGATGGCTCAGAATTAAATATAACAAGTAAAAAATTCAATGCTCTTCCAATTTATGCAATTGCAAGATATAATTTTGCTACACCTTCAGAAGATATAGTTCCTTATGTAAAAGCTAATTTAGGATATTCAATAAATTCAGGAAAGCTAGAATCAAAATATGCTCAGAATACTACAGAATACCCTGATTCAGCTGGAAGGATAGATGAAAGCTATAAATTTAAAAATGGGTTGTATTATGGACTTGGTACAGGATTAAAATATAAAAATTTCTTTGTTGATTTGTCTTATAATGTAATTAGAAGTAAAGTTGAAAATACATATATGAGTTCAGTTTACCACACAAATGTTAATGGTGTTAGAGGTACAACATATGAATATGATAAATGGAATACGAAAGTTAATAACAAATTTGTTACATCAAGCTTTGGATACAGTTTCGGATTCTAAAATAAAAAAATCTCTAATTTAGGATAATTTCTATTTTAGAGATTTTTTATTTGCTATTTTTAATTATGAATTTAATTTTTTAAATATTTTTTTCTTAAAAAATATGAAATAAATTCCAATATAATTGCTACACCAAATATTAGATATACAAATACCCCAATTTCTCTTATATCAAAGTACATAGTTCCAGCCATAAACATATCATAACCAATTCCGCCAGCTCCAGCTGCAGCTCCTACTAATACAGCGTTTGTAAAGTTTATTTCAAAACGGATGAATGTCCATGATAGAAGAGAAGTGCTTGTACTTGGCAATACAGCCTGAAAAATAACTTTCCAGAATGAAGCGCCTGTTGCTCTAAGAGCTTCGATAATTCCGTTGTCAATTTCTTCGATGCTTTCAGAATAGGCTTTTACAAGGTAGGCAACGCTATGAAAAGTCATTCCTATAATTGCCGCCTCTACACCAACATTTGCAACAACAGAAAATACCATAACCCATAATATTGTTGGAATAGCACGGAAAAATGTTATGCCTAATTTTATAATTTTAGAAACATATTTGCTTGATAAATTTTGCGCTGCAAAGAAAGATAGAAATAGAGCTATAAAAGAACCTATAATTGTTGTTAAGGCTGCTAGAGCAATTGTTACCGCAAGGCTTTGAAAAACTTGGCTATACGTGTATCTATCTGATAATTTTGGAGAAAAGAACATTGTTTTCAAATCTTTAAAAAAATGGTCAGCAGCTTCAGCGATATTTACATTGCCAAAATCCATTGTAATCAATGTATAAATTGTAATAGTTGACAATAGGAATAAAGTTGCATATAAATAAATTTTTGATTTTGTAAGTTTTCTTATCTTTATTTTTTCCAAAAGAAAATTCACCTTCCTTCTGTTAATTTGTTTTACATCATTTCTTTTCTAAGCTTGTTAGACAGAATTTCTATTCCGATTACAATAACCGTAACTGTTAAAATTACGAGTCCAGCGGCATCATACCTAAAACTTTTGTAATACAGGTTAAATGTGAATCCTATTCCAGTTCCTGTTAAAATACCAACCAGTGTGGATTCCCGCACGCCAGTTTCAATAAAGAACAGAAGCCAAGACAGGAGCTGTGAGGAAACGCTTGGGATAACTCCGCAGAATATTATCTGAAAATAGGAAGCTCCTACTGATTTTAGCGCTTCAATTACATCACTTGTCACCTCGTCAATTGTTTCGGAAAAGGCACGTGTTAAATATCCAAATGTTATCAGAAATAGTGCAAGAAATCCTGTAAATTGACTTTGCTTAAAGGAAAATACAAGTATTAACGCCCATGCTACAATTGGAATATTTCTAAAAAAAGAAGCAATTATCTTTGTTATAATTTTTGTAAAAATATTTATTCCAGTTGAATTAGATCCGATTATTGCAAGAAATAGCGCAAAAGTTGCGGAAATCGTTGTGGAAGTTATGGCAAGTAAAACTGTTTTTATTACGGAATCCATAATTTCTGGAAAATACTGCAAAGCATTTTGTGTAGGGATAAATTTTTGTAATAGCCAAAAGATTCCAGCTGGTATTGAAGAAAATGCCATCCCATTCTGGAAGCCTGCAATAATGGAGGATATTGTATAAATTAGAATAATTGCTGATATAAATATAATTTTAGAGTAAAATCTTTGCTTAAAAACATCTTTTTCATTTAATTTCATAAAACCTCCTTATCAAGTATTTTCTTCATCTTTATAAATAAATTCAATCATATCATCTGTAAGCCGTTCTGTTTTATCGTCAAAAATTTTCTCGCCTTTATTCAAGGCAATAATCCTGTCAGAATATTTTTTGGCAATATCAACTTGGTGAAGGTTCACAATGCACGTAATTTTTAGATCGGAAACAATTTTTTTTAAATAGTCCATTATATTTTCAGCAGTTTTGGGATCAAGAGAGGCGATTGGCTCATCACAAAGTAATAATTTTGGTTTTTGCATAATTGCCCTCGCAATCCCTACACGCTGCTTTTGACCTCCAGATAGTTCGTTACATTTGCGATAGGCGTACTTAGTCATATTTACTTTTTCCAGAAAGTTAAAAGCCTCCTTTTTTTCCTCTTCTGAATAAATGCCTAATATTCCGGCAATTACCGACTTATATCCAAGCCTTCCATGAAGCACATTTTCAATAACAGTGAGCCTTTCCACAAGATTATAACTTTGAAAAATCATTCCAATTTCTCGTCTTACAAGTTCTATTTGTGTTTTTTTCAAGTTCTCAATATTTTTGTCTTCAAATAAAATTGAACCTTGTGAAATATCAATCATTTTGTTTATACTTCTAAGTAATGTTGATTTCCCTGAGCCTGAAGGGCCAATAATCGAGATAAATTCACCTTTTTCTACGTCAAATGAAATATTTTTTAAGGCATTTGTTCCGTTATTATATTTTTTTGAAACATTTTTTATACTTAACAACATAAAAAATTCCTTTCTAAATAATTTTACTATACAAATAATGTTTTAAAAAATAAGGCATATCAATCTTGGTATGCCTATATAAAAACTTTTATCTATTTCCAATATTAATTTTGTTAGTGTTCTGATTGCTATTCTGTTTTTCTGTACTGTTATTTGTGTTGTTACTGTCACTGTTATTAATGGAATCTGGCTTATTTTGTATATTGATTGCTGAGCTGCCGTTTTGTTCACTGCTTAGAGAGCTATTTTCACCAGTTGCGGCAGATTGTTCAAATGTGATAATCGTTCCTAGTGACAGCAAATCTCTTTGAAGCTTGTCAAGTTTATTTTTTTGGACATATACATTATCAATTAATGTTTCAATATTTTTGTTATCTTCTTCATATTTAGACATAATTTGCTGATAATTATTATTTCTTAGGTTTTCAATTTTTTGAGTCAGCAATGTTTTTTCCTCGTCAGTTAATACAGTATGATTTAAATTTTTGAAATTGCTGTTTTCTAAAATAAGTTCTGAGGCAAGTTTTACAATTCTTCCTTCAAGCAAGTCATTTTTTGAATATTCGATAAGAGAACTTATTTTATTGATTGCAAATAAAGTTTTGGAAGTGAAATTATCTTTGTTATAAATAATTTCATAACCATTATTAATCCCTTTTATCAATGCTTTTGAATTATTTTCCAGTAAAACTTCCCCATTTACCTGCGAAATATTCCCATTTAATCCTTTAGCCACGATTTTTCCATCATTAATATTTATATCCGAAATTCTTATATTCAGCTCTTTTATCTCTTTTATAAGAGAAGTGGCCTTTAAAGCTGTGTTTAGTGAAGTTTCCAAATTTTTTCCTTTGTCTAGGAATATATATAGATTCATATTTTGAACATTATTGTTAGAATTATTGTTAAAATCATTCAATGAAATCTCTTTTTCAAGCTTAGTCAAATTATCAGAAACATTTGCAAGTGCAATATCCCTTTCAAGCTCAATTTCAGAAATATTTTTTTCAATGTTTTCCTTTTCAGAATTGATAGACTTTACTAGCGGCTTAATCTCATTATTCAGTTCTACGATTTTCTGAGCTTTGCTTTTTAAGTCTGTAAGCTCCACATAATCTTTTTTCAGAACATTGATTTTTTCAATATTCTCTTTCCATTTGCTGTTAATAAGATTGTTTGTATTATTTGACAATGTTGTAACCTTATCAGTTGTTTCCTTTATAAAATCTGCAGTTGTCTTATCAGATTTTTCTTGAGCGGTAAGAGAATTTATCTTTTCAGTAAACGTGTCAATCTGCGAGTTTTTTTCCTTATAGATACTTTCCAGATTCACATCTTCCAGTTTCATGTTAGACAACGTTAATTTTGGCACAAGGTTAAATAGCCCTGTTCGTACAATGCCAACTGTAGCACGTCCTTTTCCAAGACTTTTTCCATTGACTACAAAATTATCAAAAATCATTTCGTTATTTCTTATAGAAAATTTTACATTTTCAAATTCAGAATGTTTTGATTTTGTCATATATGAAACAATGTTGCTGGAAAACATTACGCCAAAAAGTAGCATAACCAAAGCTATTAATACAAGACTCAATAAATATTTCAAAATTTTCACAAAAGACCTCCTTTTAATATATGATTAAACCCCTTTAATATCAAACTGCTATAGGTTTAAATAACTTGGAGCTTGGTTTTAAAGAAGTTTTGCTATAGTTTTTACATCAAATAAGCTGTTAAAAATAGACGTTATAAATTTTATATCTATTTAAAACAGCTCCTTTCCAAATTTTTAAAAGTTTTAGATTATTTAATATTTTTTAATGCTTCATCCATATTTGATATTTTAAATTCATCAGAAATTGATTTTAGGTAAGTTTGTTGCTCAATCTGTCTTTTCTGATTTCTTAACTGAGTTTTGATAGCTTCTTTAACGCTTTCAAAAGGTATTAGCCCTTTAGGATTTCTTTCAAGAACTTTCACGACATATAAGCTCTTTCCGTCATTTACAACTTTATTGACAACTTGTCCTGCCTTAACGTCCTTAATAGCTTCGCTTACGGAACCAAAACGGCTTGCCAGCTGACTTAGAAGAATTGATTGTGTCTGTCCGTTCTGCTCAGTTCCAGGATTGTACTGGTTTACGTATGCAGTAAAATTGTTAGGATTTGCAACGGCTTCCTTTAATGCCTGTTCAGCTTTTGCTGCATCAGTAGGCTGGAATACTATAACTTGCAGTCTTACTGAATCTTCAGGCTGTGTGAAGCTTGCCTGGTTGGCATCATAGGCGGCTTTGGCATCGGCATCTGTAATTTTGGCTCGTTCATTAACTTCGCTTAGTGTTGCCAGGCTTGCCAGCAGCTGTTCCTGTAAAATTTCCTTGCTTTCTGTATATTTTTTATCCTCGTTAAGTTTTTTTTCTTTTGCTTTTAAGGCAAGAGCTCTGTTTAGAGCGATATTTTTAATAATAGAATGTTTCATTTGTGTAATTTGCTCAGGAGTAAGGTCTTTTTCAGAAATTCCGCTAGAAAAAAGGCTTTTTTCCAGTTCGTTATTAACTTCCTTTTCATACACTTTTATTTTTTTATCTGATGTTTCAAATAGCACTTTGCCTCCGTTGCCATTTCCACAAGACAATGCAAGCGTGCATAATGCTGTCAAGACAGCTATTTTAAATTTATTTTTCATTTTTTCCTCCAAGATGGTTTTGTATTTTTAAGATTATGTCTTTAGTATATCATAACATTACAAACATTTCAAACTTTATTAAAAAAAGACAGAGTAAAATTATATTGAAGAGAAATTTATCTGTTTTTGAGGTTTTGATAGATTAAATCAAGGCACTTACGTTTGTATTCGGTCTTTGGATGGACATAAAGATTTAGAGTGGCATTCATGCTGGCGTGTCCCAAAATTTCAGAAACAGTCTTGCAGTCAATTCCGAGTTCGATGGCCTGCGTTGCGAAAGTATGGCGAAGGCTGTGGAATGTAAGTTTTGGAAGATTCAGGGAATGAAGGAGTTTTTGATAGTAATAACGGTAACGATGAGGTTTTAGATAATTTGTGCTGTTTGTAATAAAATAGTTGTTTTTATTTTGCTGAAATGGTTTTATTAAATTTATGAAATCAGTATTGAGAGGGATTATGCGATTGGAAGTTTTTGTTTTTGGAGTGCTTATAATTGTTTTGGAATAGGATTTATTTTTTTCTTTTATATAAATTTTCTGCAAAGTTCTGCAAACTGTCAGAGTGTGTTTTTCTAAATTTATGTCCTTCCACTGCAGTCCACATATTTCCCCAAGTCGTAGTCCTGTTTGCAGACAAAGTAAAATTCCCAGATTTTTAGAATTCTGATTATTTATTAAATATCGAAAAAGAATCTTCTGTTCCTCAGTAGAAAAAGTTTTTAAATACAATTTTGAAGAGGAAGAAGGGAACTTGCAACGGAAATTCTGAAAAGGTATCAACCCGTCTTGAATTGCTGTATTTAAAGTGCTTTTTAGAAGCACGGCCATATCCTTAACTGTTTTTAGGGAAAGTCCTTTTTCCAAATTTTTCTTTGAGCCTCTTAACTTTAAGATAATAAAATTTTGTAAATCTTCATTTGCAATATTTCCAATTTTCTTTTTCCCGAGTACAGGCTTTAAATGATTTTCAATAATATTAGTATAAGTCGCATAAGTCGATTCCTTTATAAAAAATCTTTCTTTTTCCAGCCAAATATCCAGCCATTCCTTGTATTTCAAGTTTTTGTTTAAATATTTTTTTGTAGCCATATTTTCCTCCTAAATTTAGTTTTTTATATTTTACTAAATTATTGGAAAAATGTTTAGTAAATTTAACTAAGTTTGTTACTTAGTCCATTCCTATTTTTTCACTAAGTATTATACCATAAAATCGTATATTTTTGTTATTTTTTTATATTATACAAATGAAATTAATAGTCTTTTATACTAAATCTTATTTTTTGTTGTCGTTAATAAATATTCTTCCTATAATTTTTATATTTTTTCTTTTTTATAAAGTAAAGGGGATCAATCGCCATCCCCTTTACAATCCCCGCTTGTCTAAGCATTTTTTGAAAACAAAATTGAAACTCGCTACGTTAAACTTCGCTCAGACAGTCAATTTTATTTCCAAAAAATCACGACATTCCTAATTTAACTATGAAAAATAATTTGATTAAAACAAATATTAAGCAAAATTGTAAAGCTGTGGTAATTGAATATCCTTACATAAAGAATTAAGTAACAAACTTTGTTGAAAGAGGGAAATAAAAAGTTAGTCGAGGTTGTAAAAACTTTTATATAGAGGGATATTGGATATTTAAGTTGTGTAAATAGAGCTGTTGAGGAGGATAGATAAATAAATGGAAAGTACATACAATGCGCTTGACTACAATAAATTAATTAGTTTTATTTGGTCTGTGGCTGATGATTGTCTAAGAGATGTTTATGTTAGAGGTAAATACAGGGATGTTATAATTCCTATGACTGTAATTCGGAGATTTGATGCTATTATTGAATCAAAAAAAACTAATATAATGGAAGTTAAGGAAATGGCGGAAACACAGGGCTGGGATGTTGCAAAAACTTTAGATACAGCTACTGGACTTCCGTTTTATAATACCTCTAACTTTTGTTTAAAAGATTTGAAATATGAAACTAACAGGCAGAATTTAAAAAGAAGCTTTGAAGAATATTTGAATGGTTTTTCTGAAAATATAAAAGAAATACTTCAAAAATTTGATTTCAATAATCAGTTGGCTAAGATGACAGATGCTGGTATTTTAGGTTCTGTAATTGAAAAATTTACATCAAGCGAACTTAATTTAAGTCCTTATGACGAGAAAAATTCATACGGAGAGGTTATAAGGAAAGGATTAGATAATCATGCGATGGGAACGTTATTTGAAGAGATTATTAGGAAATTCAACGAAGAAAACAATGAGGAAGCAGGGGAACACTTTACACCTCGTGATGTAATTGAGCTTATGGCTGATATTGCTATGTATCCGGTTATGGATAAAATCAAAGATGGCACTTACTCAATATATGATGGCGCGTGTGGAACTCTTGGGATGGGGACTGTTGCTGAAGAGAGGTTAAAGGCATTTGCTAAAGAAAATAGTAAGGAAGTGTCTATCCACTTAATAGGGCAAGAAGTAAATCCAGAGACGTATGCAATTTCTAAGGCTGACTTGCTTATCAAAGGTGGAGATACAGATTCTAACAATGTTTATTATGGCTCTACTCTTTCTGATGACAAGACTTCTGGACAACATTTTGATTTTATGCTGTCTAATCCGCCTTATGGGAAAACTTGGAAAACAGATTTGGCTATTTTAGGAAGCGGAAATGATAAAGACCCAAAGAAAAATATAACAGACAGACGTTTTGTTGGAAACTATAAAGAACAGGATGATTTTAGGATGATACCTGATGTAAGTGATGGACAGCTGCTTTTCTTGCTTAATAATATTTCCAAAATGAAGGAGACTGAAATGGGTTCCCGTATTGTTGAGGTTCACAATGGTTCAGCTCTTTTTACAGGTGATGCTGGAAATGGAGCAAGCAATGCAAGAAGATTTATGATTGAAAAAGATTTGATAGAAGCCATTATCCAGTTGCCTGAAAATATGTTTTACAATACAGGAATAACAACATACATCTGGATTTTATCCAATAGAAAAGAAGAAAAAAGAAAGGGGAAGATACAGCTTATTAATGCAAGTGGAATAAAGACTTCACTTAGAAAAAACATGGGCAAGAAAAACTGTGAATTTTCAGAAGATAATAGACAATTTATTCTAAATCAATATCTAAATTTTGAAGAGAATGAGTATTCGAAAATATTCTCAAATGATGAGTTTGGATATTATAAAGTTGTAGTGGAAAGACCGCTAAGACAAGCTGTATTATGTGATGCAAATAATATAAAAGAAATAGAGGAGGAGCTTGAAAAAATTGGCGTGCTGTCTGGGGCGATAGATAAAAAAGTGCTTGCAGAAAGCTTTATTAAAGGGACATCTAGCTCTATGAAGGAGCTTGAAAAGAGTGAAAATGTAAATACATATCTGGAAGTTTTGAAATTAATGAAAAGTGATGAAAAATATCTAAATTATGCAGCATTTGAAAAGGCTTTTAATAAGCATTTAAAAAAGAAAGATATAAAAGGGGCCAGTTTAAGCAAGCTTGCTTCAACAGGACTGTTAAGCCGCATGATAGTTAAGGATGAAGAGGCAATTATCCAGAAGGACTCAAAAGGTAATATAGTTGCAGATCCGGAACTTAGAGATACCGAAAATATTCCGATGACATTTGAAGGAGGTATAGACGAGTTTATTAAGCAGGAAGTATTGCCATATCACGCAGATGCTTTTGTTGATGAAAGCAAAACACAAATAGGATATGAAATAAACTTTACAAAGTATTTCTACAAAGCTAAAGAACTGGAGAGTGTAGAAGAGATTGTGAATCGTATTAAAGAGTTGGAAAGGCAATCTGATGGAATGATGGCTTCTATATTGGAGGGGCTTTATGAATAAGTATGAGAGATATAAGAAAGTAAATCTGCCATGGCTAAAAGAAATACCTAATCATTGGGAAATAATCAGAAATAAAAATATATTTAAAGAAAATAAAAAAAGTGTAGGTAATAGATTTCAAGATTATAAATTATTGTCTTTATCATTAAAAGGAGTAATAGAGCGTAATCTAGAAGCAGGTGGTAAATTTCCTGCCAACTTTGAAAAGTATTCGATTGTAAACCTAGATGAATTAGTTTTTTGCCTATTTGATATAGATGAAACTCCACGTGCTATAGGTATTGCAGGAATTGAAGGAATGATTACCAACGCCTACAATATAATGTCAGTTAAAGGGCATGTTCCTAGATACATGTATTATTTTTATTTATATTTAGATTTTATAAAAGGCTTGAAACCGTATTATTCGGGTTTAAGAAAGACTGTAGGCATAGATACTTTCAATTCATTTAAGATTCCTGTACCATCAGTCAAAGAACAAGTCCAAATTGCAAATTATCTTGATTGGAAAATCAATGAAATTGATAGGTTAATTCAAATTGAAAAAGAGAAAATAAAGCAATTAGATTATAAAAAGCAGGTATCAATATCTATTGAGTATAAAAAAATAAATGAACAAAGAAGATTAAAAATGTTGCTTTTAGAGCCTTTATTATATGGAATTAATGGTGTAGGTAAAGAAAAAGGAAAAATTAGATTTGTTAGAATAACTGATATTGATAGTTGTGGAAAATTAAAAAATGAAAAAAAATTGTATATTGATGATTGTGAAGATAAGTTTTTGTTAAAGTGTGGCGACATATTGTTTGCAAGGAGCGGAGCCACTGTTGGTAAATCATACATGCATGTAAATAATAACGGATTAATGTCATTTGCAGGATATTTGATAAGGGCAAGACTTGATAATAAATTAGTAATACCAAAATTTGTATATTTATATTTGCAGTCTGAGTATTATGAACTTTGGAAAAAAAGTGTATTTATACAGTCAACTATTCAGAATATAAGTGCAGAGAAATATTCAAATTTATTAATTCCTATTGCAGATAAAGAAACACAGCATAAAACAATTCAAATTGTAAATAAAATAATTAATAGTGTTGAAAATTACAAAACAATTGTATTCAAAAAAATTACAGAATTAGAATTATTAAAACAATCACTAATATCAGAAGTGGTAACAGGACAAATTGATGTGAGGGACATTGCTATTCCTGAATATGAAAAAGTGGCTATTGCAGATGGAGAAATAGAAGAAACTGATGAAATGGAAGGTAAAGAATATGGGAATTAGAGATACAAAGATGGAAGTGGAGCTTGAGAATAATATTATCGAATATCTTGTTTCAAGTCAGAGTTATGCATATATAAAACCGGATGAGATGAAGATTTCTTTTAATAGGAAATATGCTTTTGATGAAAAAAGACTTTTGGAATTTATTAAGACATCTCAACCAGATGAATTTGATATTTTAAGACTTGATACAGAGGAAGGAAAAGAAAAGTTCTATAAGCAGCTTGATATTTCTATAAAACAAAAGGGTATAGTCGCTGTTTTGAAAAATGGAATTAAGTGTTACCCCTCTTCGGGAACTATCATTTTTTATCATGCTCTGGATTCTAAAAGACCAAGTTCGTATGATGAGTTTAATATGAATATTTTTTCAGTTACGAATCAATTGGCTTATTCTGATAAAAATAAGGGCTTAGAAATTGATTTGGCGATATTTGTTAATGGTCTTCCTGTTATAACGATGGAGCTTAAGAGCAAGGCTTCCAGTACAGGATGGACATATAAAGATGCTGAGGAGCAATACAAAAATGACAGAGATTCAAAAGAAGCGTTATTTAGTTTTAAAAGATGCATTGCGCATTTTGCTGCTGATGAGAACTTTGTTACCTTTACAACAAAGCTGGATGGTAAAAATACAAGATTTATGCCATTTAATAAAGGCACTGAGCTTGGCGGTTCTGGTAATCCGATAAATAACGGCAGAACAATGACTGATTATTTGTGGAAAGAATTTTTGAAGAAAAGAACTTTAACAAGCTTAATAAGAGACTTTGCATATATTTCTGCAGACAAGGTCAAGAAGACAGAAAATCTGATTTTTCCTAGATATCATCAATATAGAGCTGTAACTAGGCTTGTAGATGATGTTCAGAAAAATGGAGTTGGAAATAGATACCTGATTCAGCATAGTGCAGGCAGCGGCAAGAGCAATTCTATAACATGGCTTGCGTATCGTTTAGTTGAAGCGAAGTACAATAGCAAAAAAGCGTTTGATTCAGTAATAGTTGTTACGGATAGATTGAATTTAGATAAGCAGATAAATGACAATATCAGGAAATTTATAGACGAGAAGAGCATTGTGGGTCATGCTAATTCTTCAGCAGATTTGAAAAAACTTTTGGTTGATGGCAAGAAAATCATCATCACTACAGTACAGAAATTCCCTTATTTGCTTGAAAAAATAGGTACTGAACTAAAGGGAAAGAATTTTGCTGTTATTATTGATGAAGCTCATTCTTCTCAAAGCGGTCGTGCGGCGGCTTCATTAAATATGGCGGTATCAGGAAATCTGAATAACAATGATGAATTTGAAATTGAAGATAAACTGAATGAACTTATTGAAGCAAGAAAAATGCCTGAGAATGCTAGTTTCTTTGCATTTACTGCTACACCTAAAGCAAAAACGGTTCAGATGTTTGGAAGCGTGTTTGATTTGTATTCCATGAAACAAGCTGTTGAAGAAGGATTTATTCTGGATGTGCTAAAGAACTATACACACTATGAAAATTACTACAAGATTTACAAAACTATAGAAGGTAATCCGGACTTTGATAAAAAGAAAGCTCAAAAGAAAATTAGAAATTTTGTGGAAGGACAAGAATTTCCGATAAGAGAAAAAGCTGAAGTTATGGTGAATCATTTCCTTGCAAACACTGTTAATAAGATAAATGGGAAAGCTAAGGCGATGATTGTAACACAAAGTATTCTAAGAGCAGTTGAGTACTATCATATAGTTAGTGAGTTATTGAAAAATTCTAATACCGGTTACGAGGCCTTAGCCGCATTTTCAGGCGAAAAGGAATATAAGGGGAAAGCTGTAACAGAAACTGGCTTAAATGGTTTTTCTGATAAGGAGACAGCGGAAAAATTTAAACAAGATAAATATAAATTCCTAATCGTTGCTGATAAATATCAGACAGGATACGATGAACCTCTTCTGCATACTATGTACGTGGATAAAGTTTTGAATGACATTAAGGCAGTACAAACTCTATCAAGGCTTAATAGAAGCACGAAATATAAAATAGATACTTGTGTAATTGATTTTGCAAACGAACCGGAGCATATATTAGCGGCATTTCAACCATATTACAAAGAAACAAAATTAGAAGGGGAAACAGATCCTAATAAGCTTCATAACTTATTAGATATGCTCGACGGTAAGTATGTTTATGAGGAAGACGAGGTGGACAGATTAGTTGACTTATTCTTAAAAAATAGCCCAAGAAGTTTTATTGACAGTATTGTAGATAAATCTATAGAAAGATACGCAGCTTTGAATGAAGAGGAACAGGTTGAATTTAAGAGTGGTGTGAAAACTTTTATAAGAACTTATAATTTCCTGGCTTCCCTTTTACCTGTTGGGCAAGTGGATTGGGAAAAGAAGGTAATCTTTTTTGAACAGCTGATTCATAGGTTGCCAACGCCAAAAGGAGAAGATTTATCTGCTGGAATTTTGGAGTCGGTGGATTTGGAAAGCTATAGATTGGAAAAGAAAAATACAATTAATATTATCTTGGAAGACAAAGACGGCACAGTTGAAGGACTGGGTATAGGAGCAGGAAAAAAGAATAAAGTTGAATTAGATTCATTAGAGAACATTGTGTCTACATTTAATGATATTTTTGGTAATATTGAATGGCAAGATGAGGATAATGTTGCAAGACAGATAAAAGAGTTGCCGGAAATGGTAATGAAGAATGAAAAGTTTAAAAACGCTCTTAAAAATTCGGATATTGAAAATATCAAGAGGGAATACCAGTCAGCTTTAAAAGAAGTCTTTAGAATTATTATGGCTGATAATATGGAATTATTTGGTCAATGGACAAACAATTCAAATTTCAGCAAGTGGCTCAGCGATATTGTCTTTGATGAAATAATGAGAAAAAATTCAGCTGGTTAATGGCGAATACAGTATTCAGGAAAATTTTTTTTATCCTGCAGCGAGAGACAATAACTAAGCATGGAAACGATATTTAGCAAGAATAAATGCTGCCCTAAATTTTTATAAAAATTAAACCTATTTTATCTTTGTGAAAGAATTCCATAAAATAAAATTCTAAGGCCGCAATTTACCAAACCAAAAAAACTTTGAAAAAAGTAGTTGACAAATAAATCCAGTTATGATAATATATATCTTGTCGATACGAAATCGTGTCGCAGGACAATTGAGATAAGAATAGAAGAAGCAATAATGTGTAAAAGATAGATAACAGTCAAGAGCTCTTGTTGTAAAACAAGATTCTCGTCAAGACAAAGGTGGAACTTAAATATATGTAAAATATATTGAATGAAGAGTTTGATCCTGGCTCAGGATGAACGCTGACAGAATGCTTAACACATGCAAGTCTTTGGCGAATCTGTGCTTGCACAGGCTAGCCAAGGCGGACGGGTGAGTAACGCGTAAAGAACTTGCCCTGCAGACAGGGATAACAGACGGAAACGACTGACAACACCTGATACAGTTGCCGGCACGCATGTGCCCGGCAATGAAAAGAGATGCTGCGGGAGAGCTTTGCGTCCTATTAGCTTGTTGGCGGGGTAACGGCCCACCAAGGCGATGATAGGTAGCCGGCCTGAGAGGGTGGACGGCCACAAGGGGACTGAGATACGGCCCTTACTCCTACGGGAGGCAGCAGTGGGGAATATTGGACAATGGGGGCAACCCTGATCCAGCAATTCTGTGTGCACGAGGAAGGTTTTCGGATTGTAAAGTGCTTTCAGCAGGGAAGAAGGAAGTGACGGTACCTGCAGAAGAAGCGACGGCTAAATACGTGCCAGCAGCCGCGGTAATACGTATGTCGCAAGCGTTATCCGGAATTATTGGGCATAAAGGGCATCTAGGCGGCCAGGCAAGTCTGGGGTGAAAACTTGCGGCTCAACCGCAAGCCTGCCCTGGAAACTGCCTGGCTAGAGTGCTGGAGAGGTGGACGGAACTGCACGAGTAGAGGTGAAATTCGTAGATATGTGCAGGAATGCCGATGATGAAGATAGTTCACTGGACGGCAACTGACGCTGAAGTGCGAAAGCTGGGGGAGCGAACAGGATTAGATACCCTGGTAGTCCCAGCCGTAAACGATGATTACTGGGTGTGGGCATGAAGAGTGTCCGTGCCGAAGCAAATGCGATAAGTAATCCGCCTGGGGAGTACGGCCGCAAGGCTGAAACTCAAAGGAATTGACGGGGACCCGCACAAGCGGTGGAGCATGTGGTTTAATTCGACGCAACGCGAGGAACCTTACCAGATCTTGACATCCCACGTATGCCTGCGAGAGCGGGCAGTGCCTTCGGGAACGTGGAGACAGGTGGTGCATGGCTGTCGACAGCTCGTGTCGTGAGATGTTGGGTTAAGTCCCGCAACGAGCGCAACCCCTATCGCCAGTTGCCATCATTAAGTTGGGGACTCTGGCGAGACTGCCTGCGAAGAGCAGGAGGAAGGTGGGGATGACGTCAAGTCATCATGCCCCTTATGATCTGGGCTACACACGTGCTACAATGGCCGGTACAGAGAGCTGCGAGGCGGCAACGCCCAGCGAATCTTCAAAGCCGGTCCAAGTTCGGATTGAAGTCTGCAACTCGACTTCATGAAGCTGGAATCGCTAGTAATCGCAGATCAGCAATGCTGCGGTGAATACGTTCTCGGGTCTTGTACACACCGCCCGTCACACCACGAGAGTTGTCTGCACCTGAAGCTGCCGGTCTAACCGCAAGGAGGAAGGCATCTAAGGTGTGGACAGTGATTGGGGTGAAGTCGTAACAAGGTATCCGTACCGGAAGGTGCGGATGGATCACCTCCTTTCTAAGGAGCTAATTCACTGCACTGCTTCTTCGCATATCTTTATGGTCTTTAGGACAATGGGAAATGAATAGTAGGTAAAAGATTACAATGAAACTGGAGTAAAAGTTATTCTGGATAAAAAGCTGACAAGGGCACACGGAGGATGCCTAGGCAACAACAGCCGATGAAGGACGTGATAAGCTGCGATAAGCCGGGAGGAGATGCACATAATCGTTGATCCCCGGATCTCCGAATGGGAAAACCTGCATGCCTGGAGGGCATGCGTGAAAACGGTAAGCCCGCGAACTGAAACATCTAAGTAGCGGGAGGAAAGGAAAGTAAAAACGATTCCCTGAGTAGCGGCGAGCGAACGGGGAAAAGCCTAAACCGTGCCAGTGCCAAGCGGACAGCGTTGCTGGCACGGGGTTGCGGGACTTCCATTAACGGATTGTCATAATGTTTAAGCTGTATGCATGTAAGTGGAACCAGCTGGGAAGCTGGACCGGAGAAGGTGATAGTCCTGTAGAACATAAAATGCATATGGTGACTGGAAGCACCCGAGTAGCGTCAGGCACGAGGAATCTGGCGTGAATCAGCGTGGACCATATCACGTAAGGCTAAATACTGTTGTTGACCGATAGTGAAGAGTACCGTGAGGGAAAGGTGAAAAGAACCCTGAGCAAGGGAGTGAAATAGAATTTGAAACCGTGTGCTTACAAACGGTAGGAGCACTTTATGTGTGACTGCGTGGATTTTGGTTAATCATCCTGCGAGTTATGATCAGTGGCAAGGTTAATAAAGCGGAGCCGAAGGGAAACCGAGTCTTAATAGGGCGTCAAGTCGCTGGTCATAGACGCGAAACCTAGTGATCTAGGCCTGTCCAGGCTGAAGCTGAGGTAAGACTCAGTGGAGGGCCGAACTCACCGCCGTTGAAAAGTTGGGAGATGAGATAGGTCTAGGGGTGAAAAGCCAATCGAACTAGGAGATAGCTCGTTCTCTCCGAAATGCATTTAGGTGCAGCCTTGATGTTAAGATATGTGGGGGTAGAGCTCTGTATGATCTAGGGGGCGTACTGCTTACCGAAATCAAGCAAACTTCGAATACCATATATTAATAGTCAGGAGTGAGTCCATGGATGACAAGGTCCATGGACGAGAGGGGAACAGCCCAGACCGCCAGCTAAGGTCCCTAATTATGTCTAAGTGGGAAAGGAGGTGGATATTCACAGACAACCAGGAGGTTGGCTTAGAAGCAGCCATACCTTGAAAGAGTGCGTAACAGCTCACTGGTCGAGAGTATCTGCGCCGAAGATGTAACGGGGCTAAGACATAAACCGAAGCTGCGGAGGCGTGTTTTCACGCCTGGTAGGAGAGCGTTCTGTAGGCCGTCGAAGGTAAGCTGCAAGGCTTTCTGGAGGCATCAGAAGTGAGAATGCAGGAATGAGTAGCGAGAAGGCGGGCGAGAATCCCGCCGGCCGGAAGTCCAAGGTTTCCAGGGGAAGGTTTGTCCGCCCTGGGGAAGTCGGGACCTAAGCATAAGCAAAAATGTGATGGCGAATGGAAAACAGGTTAATATTCCTGTACCACTATTATCGCTTGAGAGACGGAGTGACGCAGGAAGGTATGTGAGAAGACTGACGGAATAGTCTTTCTAAGGGCGTAGCATGGACACGCAGGAAAATCCGCGTGTCTAAATGTGAGACCTGATGGGCAAGTGCATTAGCATAAGTCACAGATCCTACACTGCCAAGAAAAACTTCTATCGATGAAAAATAGTGCCCGTACTGTAAACCGACACAGGTGGACAGAGTGAGAAACTTAAGGCCGACAGGATAACTCTAGCTAAGGAACTCTGCAAAATAGCCCCGTAACTTCGGGAGAAGGGGTGCCTGACATACCTGAGAGGAGAAGCGCCTCAAGGGGAAACAGGCCGCAGTGAAGAGTCCCAAGCAACTGTTTACCAAAAACACAGGTCTATGCTAAGCTGAAAGGCGACGTATATGGGCTGACACCTGCCCAGTGCCGGAAGGTTAAGAGGAGGAGTGAGAGCTCCGAATTGAAGCCCCGGTGAACGGCGGCCGTAACTATAACGGTCCTAAGGTAGCGAAATTCCTTGTCGGGTAAGTTCCGACCTGCACGAATGGTGAAATGATTTGGGAGCTGTCTTGGCTGGAGACCTGGTGAAGTTGTAATGCCGGTGAAGATACCGGCTACCTGCAGTAGGACGGAAAGACCCCGTGGAGCTTTACTGCAGTCTGGCATTGGGTTTTGGCTGTGTGTGTATAGGATAGTTGGGAGACTGTGAAGCTGAGGCGTCAGTTTCAGCAGAGTCGCCGTTGGAATACCAACCATATGCCGTTGAAATTCTAATCTGGAAGCGGAGACAGTGCTAGATGGGCAGTTTGACTGGGGCGGTCGCCTCCAAAAGAGTAACGGAGGCGTTCAAAGGTTCCCTCAGGCTGGATGGAAATCAGCCTAGGAGTGCAAACGCATAAGGGAGCTTGACTGCAAGACTGACGGGTCGAGCAGGCACGAAAGTGGGAGTTAGTGATCCGGCGGTTCCGTATGGAAGGACCGTCGCTCAACGGATAAAAGCTACCCCGGGGATAACAGGCTGATACTTCCCAAGAGTCCATATCGACGGAAGTGTTTGGCACCTCGATGTCGGCTCGTCTCATCCTGGGGCTGGAGAAGGTCCCAAGGGTTGGGCTGTTCGCCCATTAAAGAGGCACGCGAGCTGGGTTCAGAACGTCGTGAGACAGTTCGGTCCCTATCCACTGCAGGCGCCTGAATACTGTAAAGATCTGACCTTAGTACGAGAGGACCGGGTTGGACAGACCTCTGATGTACCAGTTGTCACGCCAGTGGCACGGCTGGGTAGTCACGTCTGGGACGGATAACCGCTGAAAGCATCTAAGCGGGAAGCCGGCTTTGAGATGAGTGTTCGCAGTATCCATGGAGAACACATGGTTGATAGGCCAGGGGTGTAAGCGTAGCAATGCGTTCAGCTGACTGGTACTAATATTACATCTGCTTTTTAGTCAATCTTTTACTGCTACTATTTATTTCCCATTGTCTTAACTTGACAATTTAGTTTTTAAAGTTTGGTGATGCTAGCAGCAGGGATACACCCGGTTACATTTCGAACCCGGCAGTTAAGTCTGCTTACGCCTACGATACTTGGATTCGTCCCGGGAAAATAGGCAGTTGCCAAACTTTTTTCTTTTGTGTGTCTCCGTAGCTCAGCCGGTTAGAGCATCTGACTGTTAATCAGAGGGCCGTTGGTTCGAGTCCAACCGGGGACGCCATTTTTTTTTGCAAAATTTCATAAGAGTTTAAAGCAGAGAGGCATAAAGTATTGGACAGCATGTTAATGGATAGCACTGTTGTAAATATGAGGACAGCAGGTTATTGTGGGGAATATGGGCGACTTAGGCAGGGAAGCTTTGATAGGGAAGGATTAAGGCGTTCTTGCCTTTTTTTGTTTTCAGGAAAGTAAGCTTATGCTTTTTAATGGGGTTTCAAGTTTGATAGTTTTATAGCAGACTTGTTCGGCAACTTTATATTTTTTATCTCTAATAAGATGTTTTGCTCCCTTCAGAGTAATATTTATCTCATTGAATTTTCAAATTTAATACAGTTATCAAACAGCTCTAGTAAAACTGCCTTAAATCCGAACTAAAAAGGTATGGCTATTTTACTCAAATCCTGAATTTATATAATTTTTAGAAGCTTGATTTTAAACAGGTCTGAGTATATATTAAACCCATAAAAAAAATAGGAATAGAATTATATGATAATTAATTTGACAGCCTTGTTTAAAAAAATTAAAGCTAAAATGGAAGATTTATTGGATATGCTGGATAACGGTATAAATTTGGAAATATGATGAAATGAATATTACTTGCAAGAGGGCAAATTCCTAGTTAAAGATTTTAATAGGTAAGTAAGTCAGTTGTTAAATTTTGTTAAAAAATTTAGTTGTTTGATTATAAGGAAAGTGGTATAATTTTATGAATAAAAAATATGGATAGAGGTCGGTTTATGTATGATTTTACAGCTTGTATTGTTACTTATAATACAGAGAAAGAAGAATTAAGGAAGGTTATTGGGTGTTTTCAGAAAACAGGACTTAGATTTAAGTTGTGGATTTCGGATAATTCTGAAAAAGATGATTTGAAAGAGTTTATAGGGGAATTTTTAGATGCTAGAATTGAGTATATTTTTAATAATTCAAATGGTGGATTTGGGGCTGGGCATAATGTTGTAATTAAGAGGCTGATTGAGGGGGAAGTGGAAGCGGAATTTCACTTGATGGTAAATGCGGATGTTTTTTTTGAGAAAAATACTATTGAGAAAATTATTGAATATATGAGGGAAAATAAGGATATTGGGCAAATTGGACCGAAAATATACGGATTTAATGGAGAAGTGACAAAGTCTTGCAGATTATTGCCGTCGCCTATAAATTTAATATTTAGAAGATTTTTGCCATTGAAGTCGGTTGTTGAAAAATTGGATTATAATTATGAAATGAAATGGTATAATTACAGGGAAACGATAGATGTTCCGATTTTATCAGGATGTTTTATATTTGTACGGACGGATGTGCTGAAGGAGACTGGCGGATTTGACAAGAGATACTTTATGTATATGGAAGATTATGATTTATGCAGGCGAATTGGGCAGAAGTACAGAACCGTTTTTTATCCGGAGGCGGAAATAATCCATGAGCATGGCAAGGCATCCTATAAGTCACGGAAAATGATGCTCCTGCATGTAAGTTCGGCTATAAAATATTTTAATAAGTGGGGATGGTTTTTTGATAAGGAGAGAAAAGAGAAAAATAGGGAATGTATTAAAAAATATAAAAAATAGGCAGTTATAATTTTTTTATTTAAATTTTTATTCAAGAGTTAATTTGGTCAATATTGCAATTTAAGATTACTAAAAAATCCAAAGAGTAATTTTTATTTCTAGAAAATTATGATATTCTAATTCAATTATAAAAGCTAGTTTGATTAAAAATATTCCAAAAAGCTATGGTTAAGCTAGATTGCATAATAAAATGCAACAATTATTAAACAAAATAATTCAAAATACAAACTTAAAATAAGGCTTGATAGAATGATTAAAGAACATAATTAATACTATTTCCCATTTAGCGAAAATTATATTGGAAAATTCTGTAACAAATTTGTTATTTAAACAAGGTTTAGTATAAAAAAGTGAGGATTATAATGATATTCTAATCAAAAAAAAAAAAAAAATAACACAAGTGAAATAGGATTAAAATAAATGTCTGTTATAATGTTATGGAATAGAAAAGGTTATAAGGAGAGTGTCTGAAATGAAAAATTTGGTTAGGGTTCTGATAGTGGTTTTGCTAGGGCTGAGCGTTACTGGATGTGAATTATTTAGTCCAAAATTTTGGCAAAGAGTCGACGAACGTAGCAGAGAAAAAGGCGAAAAATGTTATAGAAGAGCAAATGGAGAGATGTATTGTAAAGATAGATATGGAAATAGAACGTATTAAATGGGTGAAATAAAAGTGATTTAGACAGGGAGACTTTTGAGAAGAAGTTTTTCTGTCTTTTTTGATATGATAGACTGCTTATCAGGTTAATATTAAAAATAAGGAAAGTTTATATAAAAAAATAAGATTATTTTAATGAAATTATCTGATTTTAAGAAAAATTTTCTAATTGATTTTCCTTTTAAATTAGTATAAAATATTTAAGTATATGATTTTTTATAAAAATTGTTTTAAGGGGATTTGAGTATAATTTAAAAAGGAGAATAAAACTATGAGAAAAGTACTTTTAAGTGTGGCTGTGCTTATAATGATGGGAAATATTTCGTTTGCGGCAGGAGAGAAAAATGTGAGGATAGAAACGGAAAAGAAAATGGAAGTCAGCGAAAAGGAAGTGCAGGATATTAGTGAAAAGGTTGGGAGCAGTGATATTGTAAGGGAGGAAAGAGGTAAAAAATCAAAAAAAAATAAAATAAATTCATTTATTTCAAAAATTAAGGGGAAAGAATGGAAATTAGTGTGGCATGATGAATTTAACGGAAACCAGCTGGATACTCAGAAATGGTCTTACTGGGATTACGGCAATCCGTGGAATCCTGGAAATTATCTGGATGAAAATGGAAATCTAGTCAATCAATATGGATTTGATGCAAAGCACTACTATCTGAAAGACAATGTAAAAATTGAAAATGGAAATATGGTTATAAAACTGAAAAAGGAGACAGACAAAAAAGTTAATATAAATGGAACGGAAAGAAAAATCCTTTACAGTTCAGGAGCAGTTCATACGAGAAACACATATAATGTAAAATACGGGAAAATTGAAATGAGGGCGGCTATGCCAGAAGGAGTGGGAACATGGCCTGCATTCTGGATGTGGCCTGCAGGATATTCTCAGGCGGATGGAAATGCAAATGGGGAAATTGACATAGTGGAAACTTATGGAGATGATATGCGTCGTGCGACAGGGACACTTCACGTTCTTAAAAGCGACAATACTTATGAAACGTTTGATGGAGATGATTATAAGCTGAGTAAATGGCCTAGAGAAAAATTGACTAACTTCAATACTTATGCAGTAGAATGGGATGATAAGGAAATAAAATGGTTGTTTAATAACAAAGTGTATAAAAAATTTTCTTATAAGGAACTTGATAGGAAAGGATTACAAAATCCGTTTAATCAGCCTTACTTTATAATAATAAATGTTGCGTTAAGTAAAATTACCGGAGAAGATGGGGATGTGGATTTTCCGACAGAAATGAAAGTTGATTATGTAAGGGTTTATCAGAAAAAATAATTTATACCAAACCCATTTAAAAATAGGAATAAATTTTTATAATAGGATTGTTTAATAGCTAACTCATAATCATTAAATTAAATTATTTTTTTTATTTTTGTAGGATTGCTCATTGCCGCAAATCCTACAACCTATGGCTAGTCTACGACATTTTTCTGCACTGACAAAAAACTCGCTATGCTCAGACAGTTTTGCCAGCACAGAAAAATGCTCCGACAGGTTATTTATACTAGAATCTGATTAAAAAATGAAAATTATATTTTAATTATTTGAAAATATTAGGTTTATATACTTTATTAATTAGAAAAGTTTGTAATAATTTCGTTATTTAAACGGGGTTTAGTATTAATTTGATTAGCGTGGATATAGGTGAATTAGACAGGAAGATTTTTGAAAAGAAATTTTTCTGTCTTTTTTTGTAAAAGAAAAAAGCTATCTCAATAAGAAATAGCTAATTTTAGATTGTTTTTTTATTCAAAATAATTTTTGTTTTCATCAAATTTCTGCTGAACTTTGTCTTTTTCAGAAATTGTCAGTTCATCGGGATTTATTCCAAATTCTTCAAATTTCCAGTCGATATTTAAAGTTTTATCGCTCCATAAAAGCCCGCTGTCGTATTCTGGAGCATATAAGTCTGTACATCTGTAAACAAATTCTGTTTCATCTTCAAGTGTTAGAAATCCATGTGCAAAGCCTTCTGGAACGTAGAACATTAATTTGTTTTCAGCAGATAATTTTACTGCGTACCATTTTCCAAAAGTTTCACTTTCTTTTCTTAAATCAACTGCCACATCGTAGACGCTTCCCTTTATTACACGAACTAATTTCCCTTGAGTGTGCTTTGTCTGGAAGTGAAGTCCACGTAAAACGCCTTTTTTGGATTTTGAGTGGTTGTCTTGGACGAAGTTCATTGTAAGTCCTAACTCCTCAAAGGATTTTTGATTGTAAGTTTCCATAAAAAATCCTCTTTCATCTCCAAAAACTTTGGGTTCGATTATTACTAAATCTTTTATTGGGGTTTCTTTTATTGTAAAATTGTTCATTAATTTACTCCTTTTTGTATAAATTTGATTATTTATTTCCGTACATTTCTTCGTAATATTTTTGATAATCTCCTGAGACTACTTCGTTTA
Organism: Leptotrichia hofstadii; assembly: GCF_007990525.1. Classification (NCBI taxonomy): domain Bacteria; kingdom Fusobacteriati; phylum Fusobacteriota; class Fusobacteriia; order Fusobacteriales; family Leptotrichiaceae; genus Leptotrichia; species Leptotrichia hofstadii. The sequence continues at coordinate 2,367,173 of NZ_AP019823.1, read as the reverse complement.
CCCAGTCCTGATGTTCCAAGTACCATTTTACAGTTTTTCTGATACCTGTTTCAAAATCTGTTTCTGGATACCATCCTAAATCCCTTGCAATTTTAGAAGGGTCAATAGCATATCTCATATCGTGTCCAAGTCTATCTTGAACATAAGTAATCAAATCATAATTTATATTTTGCAAGTCAGTTTTTAGAACTTTTTTATATTCCTCATTATTTTCAATTTCTTCTTTTAAAATGTCAATAACCAGTTTTACAATATTAATATTTTGTTCTTCGTTAAAACCACCAATATTGTAAATTTCGTAAATATTGGCATTTCTTAAAACTAAGTCGATTCCTTTACAGTGATCTTCCACATAAAGCCAATCCCTTACATTGTCCCCTTTTCCGTAAACTGGCAACTTTTTACCTTCCAGTACGTTTTTAATCATAAGTGGGATTAATTTTTCTGGGAAATGGTAAGGTCCGTAGTTGTTTGAACATCTTGTAATATTTATTGGCATTTTGTAAGTTTCACCGTAGGCAATTACGATGTGGTCGGCACTCGCTTTGGAAGCTGAATATGGGCTTCTTGGGTCAAGTGAAGTTTTTTCTGTGAAGAAATTTTTTCCGTAAGTTTTTAAATTCGTTCTATTTTTTACAACTTTTTTCACTTCTTCATCATCAATTACCAAGTCAATCGCTGTGTCATAATCTTTTGAAAGACTTCCGTAAACTTCGTCTGTGGAAACTTGTAAATATTTTACACCTTCTCTGTAAACTGGATATCCATTTTCATCTTTTGAAACAGTCCATGCTTTTTTAGCATTTTCCAAAAGATTTTGAGTACCAATAATGTTTGTTTCTAAAAATATTTGCGGATTTTCTATGGAACGGTCAACGTGCGACTCTGCCGCAAAGTTTACAACAAAATCAATTTCATTTTCAGAAAAAATTCTCGCAATTTCCTTTTGGTCACGAATATCAACCCTTTCAAATTTTACTCTTTCATCCTTAATTTCTTCAGCAATTGTACCTAAATTTCCGGCATAAGTTAGCACATCTACGACAATTACCTTAATTTCATCATTTTTATATTTATTTAAAATATATTTTAAATAATTGGCACCGATAAAGCCTGCGGCACCTGTCACTAAATATGTTTTCATATCTCCTCCTAATTAATTTACTGTAATTTACAGTTTTTTTATTTATCATCACCAATTAGATTATACAATCTTTTTCATTTTTTTCCAATAGAAATTGCTAAGATTTTATAAAAAGTAAAAATATGCTTGACATAATGAAAAAAGGTTATATAATAATAGTAAAGATCGTTTTAATGAAAATTTAAATTTTTTGAAATTATTAAAGGAAGTGAATTAAATGCGTGTAATTATTCTTAAAAATGCTGATGAAGTTGCAAAATGGAGTGCATACCAAATAGCTAAAAAAATACTGAAATTTAAGCCTACAAAGGAAAAACCTTTTGTACTGGGGCTTCCTACTGGCTCTACACCGCTTGCAACTTATAAGGAATTGATAAATTTGTATAATGAAAAAATATTATCGTTTGAGAATGTTGTGACTTTCAATATGGATGAATATGTGGGATTAAAGCCAGAAGATCCGCAAAGTTATCATTATTTTATGAATGAGAACTTTTTTAAATATATTGATATAAAAAAAGAAAATATAAATATTCTGAATGGATGTGCCGGAGATTTGGAAAAAGAATGTGAAGATTATGAGAACAAAATAAAGGCAGTAGGTGGAATACAGCTATTTTTAGGTGGAGTTGGAGAGGATGGACATATTGCATTTAATGAGCCTGGGTCCTCACTTTCTTCACATACACGTGATAAAGACTTGACTTACGACACAATCTTGGCAAATTCCAGATTTTTTGACAATGACATCGAAAAAGTGCCAAAACTGGCATTGACAATAGGTGTAGGAACATTAATGGAGTCAAAGGAAGTCATGATTCTTGCAAATGGCTATAAAAAGGCTCGTGCAGTTTATCATGGCGTAGAAGGCGGAGTAAATCATCTTTGGACAATTTCAGCTTTGCAGCTGCATAGAAGGGCTGTATTAGTAATTGATGAGATGGCAGCTTCGGATATAAAAGTAAAAACGTACAGGTATTTTAAGGAAATTGAGGCAAAAAATTTGGATTTGGAAGAATATAAAAAGTATTTAATAGAATTAGCAGAATAGAGAGGAATTATTGAGATGATTATAAAAAATGCAAAGATATTTGATGGGGAAAAATTTATTGAGGAAGATACCGTTGTTTTGGATGGGAAATTTATAAAGAAAATAACAGATTTTTCATTGATTGATGAAAAAGAATTAGAAAATCAGGAAGTAGTTGATGCCAAAGGGATGGTTCTGTCGCCAGGATTTATTGATTTACAGCTTAATGGATGTGGAGGAGTGCTGTTTAATGATGATATTTCGAGAAAGACACTTGAGATAATGAATGAAACTAATAAAAGATATGGATGCACTTCGTTTTTGCCAACGCTTATAACTTCTCCCGATGAGAAAATAGAAAAAGCTCTGAATCTTATGAAGGAAATAAAAGATAAGGAGGAAATTGGAGTTTTGGGGCTTCACATAGAAGGACCTTATATAAGTGTTGAAAAAAAAGGAATTCATCGTCCTGAATATATAAGAGTCCTATCTGATGAAATGATAGAAAAAATAGCGAATGCAGGACCTGAATCTACAAAAATAATAACAATTGCACCTGAAAAGGCTAAAGTTGAACATCTTGAAATATTAAAAAAAGCAGGGATTAATATCGCTGTGGGGCATACGAATGCAACGTATAAGGAATGTATGGAAAAGAAAGACTATTTTAACTGTGCTACGCATTTGTATAATGCCATGAGAGCATTGGATTCAAGAGAGCCAGGAGTTGTAGGGTTTTTATTCAATAATGACACTACAAACTGCGGAATAATAGTTGATGGGCTTCACATGGACTTTGCCTCTGTGGAGATTGCTAAAAAAATATTGAAGGATCGGCTTTATCTTGTGACAGATGCTGTTAGTCCTGCTGGAACTGATAATATGACAGAATTTATGTTTGAAGGAAATAGAGTTCTATATAAGGATGGAAAATGTGTTTCGCCAGAAGGGACGCTAGGTGGATCAGCTTTAGTTATGATTGATGGAGTAAAAAATCTTGTAGAAAAAGTTCATGTTTCGCTAGAAGAAGCACTTAGAATGGCTACTTCTTATCCAGCAGAGGCTGTAGCTGTGGATGAAAAATATGGATTTATAAAGGAAGGGTATGTTGCAGATTTGACATATTTTGATGACAAGTTTAATGTGAAGGGGACAATTAGTAAGGGCATATTGACAGAATATTAATTAAAAATTTTAATAATGCAGTATTGAAACGAGCTTGGGATATGTTGTTATTTTTTTCGTTTTATGATAAACTGTCTATATAAAGTTTAATATACATTTTTGGGGGGAAAATGATAGGGGATAATAGAGAGCTGATATTGGGACCTGAATTGGCTGAAGAGCAGGAAAAAGGACATAGAGAACGGCTCAGGCAGAGATTTCTTTCGACAGGAGCAAAAGGTTTTCTTGACTATGAACTTCTGGAACTGTTGCTCACATATACTGTCATTAGAAAGAATTGCAGGGGAATTGCTAAGAATTTGTTAAAAAAATATGGAGATTTGTATACACTTTTGAAGCAGCCTGAGGAAGAATTACGAAAAAATAAGTATATTACTGAAAGAACGATAGTGTTTTTAAAACTTCTGTTTGAGATAATTGAAAATGGGCTTTATAAAAAAGTGCATAATAAGAAAATTACACTATCCAGTAATGTAAAGCTTATGAACTACTTGGAATATTCGTTGCTAAAAAGGGATATTGAAGTATTTAAGGTGCTGTTTTTAAATACTCAGAATGAACTTCTGAAGGAAGAGGAGCTGTTTCGCGGAACAATTGACAGAAGTACAGTCTACATTCGTGAACTGATAAAGAAAATTTTAGAATACAATGCAAAATCTGTAATTCTGGTGCATAATCATCCAGCAGGCTCGTTAAGGCCGTCAGATTCTGATATTAGATTGACAAAAAAAGTGAAAGAGGTTTTTGAAAGTCTGGAAATACGGCTTTTGGATCATCTTATAATAAGTGAGAAGGGATATTTTAGTTTTTTAGAAGGTGGAATATTGTGAAGATAATAAATATTAAATTCAGAAAGACAAAAAAAGTTTATCCATTTATGATAAACGATGCTGAAAATTATAAAAAAGGGGATCATGTGCTAGTTGACACAATCCGTGGAGAGCAGATTGGAATAGTCTTGGGAATTGCCTTGAATAAAGAAAATGGCGAACAGGATGAACTCAAAATCAGGGAAGTTAAAAGAAAGCTGTCAAGCAAGGAAGTTCAGAAACTGCTGGAACTGGATAAAAAAGCGGATGAGGCCTATTTTAAATGCAAAAAGATTGTAAAGGAGCTGCTTCCTGAGATGAATCTTGTTATCGGAGAGTACACATTTGATGAAAGCAAGCTTATATTTTACTTTACGGCTAGCAACAGGCTAGATTTTAGGGAACTTGTAAAGGAAGTGAACAGAACATTTAAAAAAAGGGTGGAATTTTATCAGATTAAGACAAATGATGAAGGGAGAATACTGTCTGCCTTTGGAAAATATGGAAGGGAAATTTACTGGTAGAATATATTGTTATGAAAAAAATTTTTTTTGGGAAAAAAAGTAGTTGAAAAATAGAAAAAGATATGCTATACTTATTAAGTAATATAAGTGTGGTCGCATAGCTCAGTTGGGAGAGCACCTGCCTTACAAGCAGGGGGTCACTGGTTCGAGCCCAGTTGTGACCACCATTTATTTGGAGGTGTAGCTCAGTTGGTTAGAGTGCTTGCCTGTCACGCAAGATGTCGCGAGTTCGAGTCTCGTCACTTCCGCCATTTGCCCAGATAGCTCAGTCGGTAGAGCAAGGGACTGAAAATCCCTGTGTCCGTGGTTCGATTCCGCGTCTGGGCACCATTAAAACAATTAAATTTAAAATATATAGTGCAAATCAGTATTTACGCTGGCTTGCACTTTTTTCTTTTGTTTATGGTAAGTTACCCTAATTATGATGTAGTAATTTGTCACGATAGTAATAAATAATTGATATTTTATGATTGATATTAGCAATAATTAAAGAAAGAAAGGGAAAAATAATGCAGGAAAAAAGTTTTATAAAGCTGCTAAAAAATTATTTAGTATTTCACGACAGAAAAGCAATAGGATATAGTGAAGAGGAAATTAAGAAAATAGAGAAATTGTATGATATTGAAGTGAAAGGGGATTTTAGGGAGTTTTTGAGAATTGCAGGGAGAAGTAGTGATGGATTATTAACTTCGACATTAACTTTTTATTATTCCCATACGACTGTTGGAGATAAAATAAGAGAGCAAAATTATGGCAGGAAAAAACTTAAAAACTTAAAATTTAATAATTTCGATAAATCAAAAATATTTTTATTGGCAGTTGAGCCAGATTCTCAATATTATTATATAGACACAGTAAATTTAAATGTATATCTTTATGATGACAACTTAGATGACGAAATAATAGAAGATACAGGGCAAGACTTTGACTCATATATGCTATCTTCAATATATTATTTTAATCCTAAAATGGTTCCACTTTCAATAATTTGCAGTGGAGAACTATTACCTAAAAATATAATAAATAAAGATAAAAATGTTACATCATATAAGATAGACAATTATTTATCAGATGACAAGAAAAATAACAATAGTTTTATATATTTATTGAAAAAATATTTGGAAAAAAATAATAGGCAGGCAATGGGTTATAATGATGAAGAAATCGAAGAAATTGAGAAATTTTATGAAATAACTATAAAAGATGATTTAAAAGACTTTTTTAGGATGGCAGGAAGAAGTGACGGCGGATTATTAGGCAAGATTGGTTTGCTTTTTTACAAAAATTGGGAAGTTAGGAAACGATGCATTTTTCAAGATGATTTTAATGGAGAATGCTTAGTAAAAAATAAATACTATACTGAAGCTAACTGCTATCCATTTATATTTTTTGTAGAGGATAATTTGTACTATTTTGTGACAACACGAGAGAATAGTGAATTTTTAGAGAGCTATACTAAAAAAGATAGAGTTCATTGTTATAATATGAAAACACGGGAATTAACACATACAGGAAAAACATTCAATGAATTTATGGTTGATTTAGTGCGTAAGACTAATCCTAATCTTGAAGTTGAGGAAGAGAAAATAGGAGAAATGATTGATATTAAAATTGATGACGAGGATGTTGCTGGAGAATTGGAAGAGATGAAAATTATTGGAAGTCAGGAAGAAAGAATATTAGAACAGGAAGAAGCAGAAAAATTTGTACTAACTGAAGATGCAAAATTATAATTAACACAGGAGGAAACTGCTAAAAAAGAAGCTGATAAAAATTTGGTGAGACATGGAGCTGGCTAAGCTAAAGAGAAAAAGCGTTTGGAGGAAAGAGAGTTTTATTTTTCTTTATAAGAAAGTTTTGCGTAAGGCGGGGTAGTTCGTAGAATGTTTCGCCATTATCTCTAAGCAGTAGCCGGTGATACATGTTTTTAAATGAGGTTTAGTATAAAATTGACAAAATACTATTTCAAGGTATAATAAATAATGAGATTAAGCAAATATTAAAATTAATTATTAAAATTTTTTATAGGGAGATGGTACTATGTCAAAAATAAGAAAAGTTGCGGTATTTTTGATGTTTGTTTTTTGTAGTTTGATGACGTTCTCAAGTGAAAATTTGCAGCTGGAAAAGGTTGTGATTTTCAGCAGGCATGGGCTGCGTTCACCATTGACATCGCCGGGGAGCAGATTGTCGAAGGTAACTCCGTATGAATGGGAGAACTGGGATGTTCCCGCAAGCCATTTGACAAAAAAAGGCGCTATTCTGGAAACTTATTTTGGACAGTATATAAATGACTGGTTAATACAAAATGAAGTTATAAAAAAAGGAGAGTGCTTAAGTCCTGATAATGCCCAAATTTATACAAATAGCCTGCAAAGAACAATTGCAACTGGGCAATCACTTACAACTGGGATATTTCCGGGATGTGATATTAAAACAGAGCATAAAATGGAAATAGGGAAAATGGATCCTGTATTTAATCCAGTAATTACAACTGATAATGCAAAATTTAAGGAAGAAGCGTTAAAAGGGATGAATTTAAAGAAGCAGAATCAGGAATTAAAAGGTTCGTACTCTTTATTAAGCGATGTGATTAACTATACAAAATCTGAAGAATGCCTGAAGGAAGGAAAATGTAAATTTTTTAATGAGGAAGGAACGTTGAAAATTGAAAAGGATAAGGAGCCAGGAGTAGACGGACCGATAAAATTGGGGACACAGATTGGAGATGCCTTGTTATTGCAGTATTATGAAGGGTATCCCCTGGATAAAATTGCTGGAAATAATATAAATACAAGAGAAAAATGGCAAAAAATAACAGATATAAAAAACGGATATGAAGATTTGCTGTTTGCAACAGAAAAAGTAGCTAAAAATGTGGCTGCGCCGCTGATAAAATACATTTATAACGATGTAAGCTCTTCAAATCACAAAGTAACGGTATTAGTGGGGCATGATTCTAATCTAGTTGCCATGTTTGCCGCGTTAGGCTTTAAAGATTATAAGCTGGAAGAGCAAGTTGAAAAAACTCCAATTGGCGGAAAAGTATTCTTTGAAATTTGGAAAGATAAAAAAACAGGAGAAAGAAAAGTAAAAGTTGAGTACATATATCAGACATTGAGCCAAATAAGGGAAACGCAAAAATTGACAAAGGAAAATCCACCAAAACATACAGTTTTAGAAATGAAAAATTGTAAAATTGACAGAGGAGGATATTGTCCGTATTCTAAATTTATGGCAGAATTAAAAAAATTTAATTAAAAGTTAGAAATTATAAAGAAAGAGTTATTTCAGTTCAGGATAGCTCTTTTTATTTTTTCTAAAAATAGAAATTTTAGGTAAAAGCAAGTAAAATTCTAAGTGAATTAGAAGAATTGGATAAGATGTTTGAAATGCTTGAAAATAGGGGAATAAAAACAAAACAAATTTAAAAATTGGGTAAAAAAGTTAGAATTTATAAGTTTTATTTTAAGAGATATTGCTATAAAAAAAATGACAAATTTGAAAAAATATAGTATAATGTATGATATTATAATAAAGCCATTTTAAAACAGGTGGCGTTTTACACAGCTGATTTAATTTTTGGTTAAATTTGACTGCATTTTAAAATTAATACTAAACCCATTTAAAAAATAGAAGTAAAATTCTATAACAATTAATTTGCCGGCCTTGTTAAAAAAATCAAATTTAACTCTTAAGACAGATACTTAATGATAAAATTTAATTAAAGGATATTCTAATAGTTACATAGGTTGTATAATAGAAGAATCTTAAAAAACATGACTTTTTTGATTTATGCTCTTTAAATGGGAAATAGTATAGCAATTTAGCAGATAGGAATTTTTTAGAAAGGAAGACGAAATGAATAAAAGAAAAATCGAAGGTGCAATATGGTTTATTGCCGGACTTATATTAATAATGCTTCTGGCAAACAAATCAAGCATGCTGAGTGATAATGTTGGGGAAAATATTTTTTCACTTATACTGGGTGGAATTATGCTCTTTTTTGGAAAAATGACATGGTTTATAGCGATTGTCGCCATGCTATACGGAATAGTTCTGTTTTTTTACGAGAAAATAAGGGTTGATATAACGCAGGGGAAAGTTGTTGCACTTATCGGAGTATTTCTGAGTCTATCCATGTTTCTGGTAAAAGGTTCGGTTGGGAAGAATCCTTTGCCGAATGTATTTACTGAAGCGGGAAGAAAACTTCTGGAAATAGGGTTTAACCGTGAAAGCGGAGGAGTTCCGGGAGCCCTGCTGTCGATGCCGTTTTATAAGATTTTGCATCTGAAATGGATGACTATTGGGCTGATTACCGTGCTGGCATTATTTGTCTGCCTTTTGCTAAAGGACTATATAGAGCTTGGTTATGAACTGCTAAGAGAAGTTGCAAGATATTACAAGAGCGACGACTATAAGGAAAAAAAGAGAAAACTGAAAGCAAAAAAATATGCGGAAAACTTGAAAAAGACAGATTACAAACGTTATCAGAGGGAAATGCTCAAGGCAAAAATTATTCAGTCAAGAAGTGAAAAGCTGAGTTTTGAAATTGCTAAAAAGCCAAAGGATAACTTTTTGCAGAAAACGGAAGTCTATTCTAAGGAAGAGCTGGCTGAAAAAGAGAAGGAATGGATTGAAATCTTTGAAGAAAATGAAAAGCAGAAGATTCTGGAAAATGCTAAGAAAACTGAGAATAAAGAAAAAAATGACAAGGAAGAACAGGAAACTGAAACTAAAAATACTATAAATAATGAGGAACAGGAAGCGCCTGAGCCTAAAAAGCCTGAAGAAATAAAAGAGGAAGATAAAACGGAAAAAAATGAGGAACAGTATGAAAAAGAGCCAAAACTTGAAATTGTAACGCCTTTAAGAAGGGAAACAGCTGTTAATTCAGCACAGATGGATCCCAATTTTCAGCAGTTTCCAAAACTTGAAGCATTTGAAAACAGCGTGGCTGTGGAAAAGGGGCTGGAAGAGGAGCTAAAGGAAGCCAATGCAATGCTTGACAGCAGTCAGGGATATGATGATGTAGTGAAAAAGTCTATTGCTGAAATATTCAAGTCTAAGCCGATGGATTATAAGAAAAAGGAAAAAATTGAAAAGAGCATAAGGGAAAATGTGAGGCATCTGGAAAACGTTTTAAAGGAATTCGGGGTAGAAGCAAAAGTTGTGAACTATGAATACGGGCCTACAATTACGAGATACGAAATTATTATTCCAAAAGGTATAAAAGTGAGCAAGGTTACAGGACTTTCGGATGATATAGCAATGAACCTTGCGGCGGAAAGTATCCGTATAGAAGCTCCAATTCCTGGAAAAAATACTATTGGAATTGAAACTCCAAATAAGATCAAGGAGCCAGTGCATTTTTCTAATATTATAAAGAATAAAGAGCTTGACAACGGAGAATTAAAGGTAATACTGGGAAAAGATATAGTTGGAAGAGATAAGCTGATAGACATTGTAAAGATGCCGCATTTGCTGATAGCTGGACAGACGGGTTCTGGGAAATCTGTAGCGGTAAATACATTGATTTCCACATTAATTTCCAAGAAGTCTGAAAATGAAGTAAAATTTATAATGATAGATCCCAAGATGGTAGAGCTTATGCCATATAATGATATTCCACATTTGCTAGTTCCAGTAATCATAGATCCGCAGCAGGCGGCAATTGCCTTAAAATGGGCTGTAAATGAAATGGAGAACAGATATAGGAAGCTTATGGAAAATGGTGTAAGAAACATAAAAAAATACAATAATCTTAGCTATGTGGAAAAAATGCCATATATTGTCATAATTATTGATGAGCTGGCTGATCTTATGATGGTTGCGGCTGGAAGCGTTGAGGAGTCGATTGCGAGAATTGCTCAGAAGGCAAGGGCGGTAGGAATCCATTTGGTTGTAGCGACACAGCGTCCGTCTACAGATGTCATAACTGGAATGATAAAGGCAAATCTGCCAAGCAGAATTTCCTTTGCATTAAGATCCCAAATTGATTCAAGAACTATATTGGATACAGCTGGCGCTGAAAAGCTGCTGGGACAGGGAGATATGCTTCTTCTTGCCAACGGGTCTTCAAAGCTGGAAAGGATTCAAGGGGCGTATATTTCAGATGATGAGGTTAAAAACTTGACAGATACGCTAAAATCTGCCAGAAAAGTAAAATATAGAAATGAAATTCTGGAAGAGACGCAGGAAGAAATGATAGATGTAGATCCTTTCTTTGAAAATGCAATAAATATTATAAGACAGGAGAACAAGGTATCAATTTCATTGCTGCAACGTAAATTGAAGGTAGGATTTAACAGGGCTTCAAGAATTTATGAACAGCTTAAGGAACATGGTGTCATAAGTTTTGACGATCAGATATTAGTTGACAATATTGATGAAATAAATTAATAATAAATAAAATTTGTAATAATAATTTATATATTATTTAAATTCACAGTCAAAGTGACTTGAGTATATTTAAAAAAAATGGTAAAATACATATAAGAATGAAAAATATAATAATTATTTCATAATAACTAAGTTTAAATTATTATACAGCAAAATCCTTAAAACTGTAGTATTTGTCTGACTTTAGGGAAGTTTGAGAGGATGCTGTAATAAAAAGTAAAAAATAAAATAAAGGAGATAGAATAAATGAAATTTTTGGATATTTTTAAAACAAATATAACACCAAGAGGTACACGTGATATAGCTATTGATCTAGGAACGGCGAATACTGTCGTGTATGTGAAGGGGGAAGGTATTCTAGTAGATGAGCCGACTTATGTTGCAATCAACAAGAAGACTGAGGAGCTGGAGCATATCGGTGAAAAAGCTAAGGAAATAATCGGAAGAACTGCTAAACATACAAAAATCATACGTCCATTAAAAAACGGAGTAATTTCAAACTACGAAGTTACAGAAAGAATGCTTGAAGAATTTTTGCATAGAATAAAAAAAGACAGATTTCAAAGTTCAAGAGTTATAATATGTGTTCCAAGCGGAGTCACGCAAGTAGAAAGAAGAGCTGTAATTGAAGTTGTAAAAGATGCAGGAGCGAAAGAGGTTTACTTGATTGAAGAGCCAATAGCGGCTGCAATTGGTGTTGGAATTGACCTGTTTGAGCCAAAAGGACATTTGATAGTTGATATAGGTGGAGGAACTACCGAAATTGCATTTATTGTATCTGGCGGGGCGGCATTATCAAAATCAGTAAAGATTGCTGGAGATCACTTAAATGAAGATATTATGGAATTTGTAAAAGATGAATATAATCTGCTGATTGGTGAAAAAACAGCTGAGGAACTGAAAGTAAATACAATAAGCCTTGCCGATCCAGAAGCTGAATACGAAATAAAAGGACGTGAATTGGGAGTAGGATTGCCAAAAAGCATGAAAATAAAAGCTTTGGATATTGACAAGGCGATTAGAAAACATATTGACGCAATTATTGATGAAGTAAGGCTTACGATAGAGGAAATAGAGCCTGAAATAGCGGCAGATATTTATGAAACAGGAATCTATCTGTCTGGTGGAGGAGCAGGAATAAGAATTCTGAAAAAGAGAATAGAAGAGGAACTGTCATTAGAAGTAACGGTTGGAGAAGAAGCGATTCACGCTGTTGTGCTGGGGATTGCAGAAGTGCTCACAGACTTTAATAAATACAAGAATGTCATTATTTCACCAACATACGAATATTAATTGAATAATATAGAAATTTAGGGGAATTTTCTGAACTTGCAGTTAAAGGAGAATTCCCCTATTAACGCAAAATAACAAGTTTATTTCGCAAAAATAAAATGATGAAGATAAATGGTAGAATATGGAAAATTTTGAAAGTAAAAAAATTGAAATAGAAGAAAATAAAGATAGAGAAGAAACTATAAAAAATAAAATCAATGATATTGAAGAAAAAGTTGAAGCAATAATTTTTTTATCAAAAGAAATGATTACTGTGAAAGAACTTGCACAGTTTTATGGAATGGAATCTTTTGAAATAGAGGAAATATTGCGTAATTTAAAGGAAAAGCGGAAAAATACAGGAATAAATGTAAAAATTGAAAATGGAATCGTATGCCTTGTATCAAATCCACTTTTTGGCTCTGATGTGAAACGATTTTTTAATCCAGAAATGAAATTAAAAAAATTATCCCGTTCAGCAATGGAAACATTGGCAATTATCGCATATAAAGGGCCTATAACTAAAGCAGAAATAGAGCAGATCAGAAGTGTCGGTGTAGACAAGACTATGTCAAATCTATTGGAAAGAAAACTAATTTATATTTCCGGACGGAAAAAAACGGCTGGGACACCAAATTTGTACGAAGTAACAGATGATTTTTACAGTTATCTGAATATCCGTGGAAAACAGGAACTGCCAGGAAATGAGCAGTTTCAAAAAATTGAGCTGCTTTATAAGGAAGATGAGAAGGAAGAAAATGAAGACACAAAAGAGGGAGAAAAATTAAATTCAGAAGAAGATTCGGAACTAAAAGCAAAAGAAGAAATTGAAAAAATAAAAGAGTAGAAAATAAAGAGGTAAATAAAATGAGATTAAATAAATTTATAGCTGAAACGGGATTTTGTTCACGTAGGAAGGCTGATGAACTGATAAACGAAGGAAGAGTTACAGTAAATAAGCACGAGGCGATTATTGGGATGGATGTGAAACCTGAAGATGTGGTTAGAATTGATGGAGAAAGAGTAAAACTTAATACAAGATACGAATATTATATTTTAAACAAGCCAAAAAGAGTGCTTTGCTCAAATGAAGACAAGTTTGGGCGTAGACTTGCAGTAGACTTTATAAAATCACGTGCCAGACTTTTCACTTATGGAAGATTGGACTTTATGACAGAAGGGTTAATTATAATCAGTAATGATGGCGAAGTTTATAATCACGTAATGCATCCACGAAAAAAATTGTATAAGAGTTACATTGCAAAAGTTAGCCGTGAAATTGAAGACAAGGATATTGAGGCACTGCAGCATGGAGTTGTAATTGACGGGAAAAGAACTGCACCAGCAAAAGTTAAGAAAATTGACAAAAAGGAACTTAGAATTGCAATTTTTGAAGGAAGAAACAGACAGATAAGAAAAATGCTGGAAACATTGGGATATAATGTTAATTCATTAAAACGTATTAAAGTGGGAGAACTTACGCTTGGTAATTTGCAAGTGGGAGAATATCGTGCTTTGAATGAAGATGAAATTAAATATCTGAAAAATTTATAAATTTCTGGCAGGAGGAAAACATTGGGAAATAATAAAAAATCAATCTTTTTAATAGATTTTGATATAACAATAAGTAACAAAGATTCGACAGATGTTTTGCTTGAAACGCATCAGCCTGAATTTAAACAGGAACTGCGAAAAAGATACAGAGCTGGAGAATATTCTATAAGAGAGTTTATAAAATATGGACTAGGTTCTCTAAATATCACAAAAGAGCAGTATATCCAGACTTTGCAGGAAAATGTGACAATTGATAAAACTTTTATAGATTTTGTAAAAAGTGGAGCAGAATTTAAAATTGTTAGTGCAGGTGCAAGGCTAAACGTACAGGGAACACTTTCAAAATATGGTATAAACTTGCCAGATAGCGAAGTCATCTCGAACGATTTAAAATTTAGTGGAACTGATAAAAATCAAATTACTGTGGAAAATCCATTTTTGGACAAGGAAGGCTATTATGGAGTTGACAAGAAGGAAGCTGTAGAAAATTATAAGAAACAGGGCTACACAACTTATTTTGTAGGCGATGGTCCGTCTGATTACAAGGCATTGGAAGTGGCTGATTTTGCTTTTGTGAGAAAAGGGACTAGGGCGGTTAAGTTTTGTGAAGAAAATGGAATTGAATTTTTTGAGTTTGGGGATTTTGACGAGATTTTGGAATATAAAAAAATAAAGCAGTTATAAATTTAATATCTGAAAGAACAATTGATATGAAAAATGCAGAATAATTTGAATTTTGATAGGAGAAAATATGTTGCCATACGATGAAACAGACCCGCAAGATATTGAAAATTATGCAAAAAGATTGATAGGGAAAACCTTTTATGATATATTAAGAGAATATTTTAAAGACAATGAATTGGAATTAGAAAAAACGTTGAATAAAAATAAAGGTAAACTGGGAAACTTAATAGAGGAGTATTATTTTTATTATAAACCTAACAGCAATCCCAATCCAGATTTTCTAAAGGCTAATACAGAATTGAAAGTGACCCCATATATAAAAAATAAAAATGGAGAATTGAAGGCAAAAGAAAGACTTGTAATAGGTATGATTCCTAATGATAAGCCGATAGAAACTGATTTTGAAAAATCTCATGTCTTAGAAAAATTACAATTAATTTTATTAATACTGTATTTTCATGATAAAAATAAGAATAAACTGGATTACAGCATTGATTTTGTTAAATTATTTTCAATTTTGGGAGAAAGTTGTAAAAAAGATTTAGAAATAATAAAAAAAGATTATCAAATAATAGTTGAAAAAATAATTTCTGGAAATGCTCATAAATTGTCTGAAGGAGATACTAATTATTTGGGTGCCTGTACTAAGGGAAGTACGGCAGAAAAAAGCTTGCAGAAACAATATTACGGAGAAGTGCTTGCAAAAAGAATAGCTTTTTCTCTGAAACAGTCATATATGTCTTATGTTTTAAACACTTATATTGTTGGAAATGTATCAACTTATGACTCTATTGTTAAAGAAGACGAAGTTGCATATTTTGAAGATGTAGTTTTGAAAAAGATATATGAAAATACAGGTTTAACAATAGAAGAATTATGTAAAAAATATAATATAGAAAATAAGCCGAAACATGTAAATAGTATCTTGATTTACAGAATGTTAGGAGTAAAAAGTGAAAATGCTGAGGAATTTGAAAAGGCAAATATAGAGATTAAAACAATAAGAGTTGAAAAGAATAATCGTACGAAAGAAAGCATGTCATTTCCAGCAATAAAAATAAAAAAATTTGTAAATGAGAATTTTGAAAATTCAGAAATTTATAATTTTTTTTCAGAAAAAAAATTTTTATTTGTTGTGTTTAAAAAAAATGAGACAGATGAATATCAACTTACAGGAGCTAAGTTTTGGAATATGCCAATAGATGAACTGGAAACTGTTGGAATGATGGAGTGGAATTTATACAGGAATAAATTTAAAAAAGGTGTAAATTTTAAAATAGAAAAACAAAAAGATGGGAAAATAATAGTAAGGAACGACTTACCCAAAAAAAGTGAAACTAAAATTTTTCATTTGAGACCACATGCAAGAAAGTCAAAATATGTTATTAATGGCAGAGAATATGGAAATGGAAATTGCAAAGATGCTGATGAATTGCCAAATGGAGATAAAATGACAAAACAGAGTTTTTGGCTAAATAATAGCTACATTATTAAAATTATTGAAAATACAATAAAAAAAGTGGAGGAAAAATAATGGAGTTAACAGTTGCAGAGTTATTTGCAGGTGTTGGAGGTTTTAGAGTCGGTTTGAATAAAGTAAAGGGATTTGATGAGGAAACAGGATTAGCGAAAGAAAATAAGACTTGGAATTTTGTCTGGGGAAATCAGTTTGAGCCTTCAACAAAAGCACAGCATGCATATAACTGCTATACAAAAAGATTTGGGATAGAGAATAACTCAAATGAAGATATAAATAAGGTTGATAAAAAACTGATACCAGATCATAATCTGCTAGTCGGTGGTTTTCCATGCCAGGATTATTCTGTGGCAAGAAGTCTTAATGGAGAAAAAGGAATTAAAGGAAAAAAGGGAGTTTTATTCTGGGATATAAAAGATGTCTTAATTGAAAAAAAATCTCCTTTTGTACTTCTGGAAAATGTGGATAGACTTCTAAAATCGCCAGCAAGCAGGAGAGGAAGAGATTTTGCAATAATGCTCAAGACATTTGATGAATTAGGATATTATGTGCAATGGAGAGTTATAAATGCCGGAGATTACTCAATGCCGCAAAAAAGAAGAAGAGTCTTCATATTTGCTTTCAAGAAAAATTTGAAGTATAGTAAGGAATTTAGAAAAAACAAGGAAAATATTTTTAATAAAGTATTTCCAGTAATGATAGATTCTGAAAAAGAAATAAATCTGAATAAATATGAAAATATTTTAAAAATAAGTGATGAATATTCAGAAGGAAAATTTTTTGAAAGCGGAATAATGATGGAAGGAACCGTTTTTCATTATAATATAGATTCAATTAGAGAAGAAATTTTTTCTTTAAAGGAAGTTATAGAAAAGGCAAAAAGTTACAATGATTTTGATTTGAAGGAATATTTAGTAACAAATGAAAAATTAGAAAAATGGAAATATTTAAAGGGTGGAAAAAGAATAGAAAGGAAAACAAAGGCAGGACATTCGTATATTTATAGTGAAGGAAATATGGCTTTTCCAGAAAATATGGAAGAACCGGCTAGGACACTGCTTACAAGTGAAGGAACAACAAATAGATCTTCACATATTATTTATGATAATAAGCAAAAAAAATATCGTACTTTAACTGAAATAGAATGTGAAATAATACAAATGTTTCCACCAAACTGGACAGATACAATGCCAAAGAGAAATAGATACTTTATGATGGGAAATGCTTTAGTGACAGGTATAATTTCACGATTGGAGCCGACTTTAAAAAAAATAATTGAGAATGAATAAAAAGTGTAAGGAGGAAAAAATTAAATGTTAAGCAAAGAAGATGTTTTAAAAATAGCAGCACTTTCTAAATTGGAATTTTCGGAAAGTGAAATTGAAAAATTTAGGGTGGATTTGAATAAAATATTTGAGCATATGGAAGAGTTGAATGGGGTTGATACTACTGATGTGGAGCCACTTTTTAATGTGCTGGACTTAAAAGATAAATTGAGAAAAGATAAAGTTAGGGATGCTGGAATTAAGAAGGAAATTTTAGAAAATTCGCCTAATAAGGATGAGGAATTTATAATTGTGCCAAAAGTTGTTGGAGAAAATGCGGATAATTAGATTCTTTTAAGGAGAGAAAAATGTTGGGAAATGTAGATTTATTTGCAGATAAAATAAAATGCGATTATGAAAAAATTAATAAAGATAGTGGAATAACAGAAGTTGTAGAAAGATACTTTGAGCTATTGGAAGAAGGTAAAAAAGAAGGCTTTATCCCTGTTTTTGTTGAGGTAAAAGATTATTTCAATGAAGAATTTCCTGAATTCGAGGAATATAAAAGAATAAAAGATGAAATTTTAGAAAATTATAAAAAAGTAGACTGTACTCAGTGGTTTAAAGAAAGAAAACAGGAGTATATAGAAAATGAGTATCTGGATGAGGAATATGAATTTTCTGATGACAACGATTACTTAGATTATTTTAAAAATTTTAATGAAGATAAAACTTTATATTTAAATTCAATATTTGACATAGAAACTGGAAAAATAAGGGAAAATGTAGGATTATTTAAAGTTCCGGCAGATAAAGTTTATGAAATTCCAGGATGGTTTTTATTTGGTGGTTTTAATGAATGTCCTTTGCCAGAAGAAATCATAGCTATCAGTAAATATTGGTATGAAAAATATGATGCACGAATTGTTGCGATAACTGATTCTGAAATGGAATTTTATTTGGAAAAATTTCCAGAAACACAAAAAGAAGCTGAAGAATTGGCAATAGAGCAGTTTTTAGTTAGCGAGGATTTAGTTTTTCAAATTTATGATGAACTGGAGGAACTTTCAAAAGAGTTATACAAAGCTAAAAATTGGTATTTTTGGTGGGATTAGAAAAGAAGAAAGGTGAAAAAAATGAATTTATACAAAAAAACGGCTAGTGAACTGGCGGAAATGATAAAGAATAAAGAGACTACTTCAGAAGAAGTTACAAGAAATTTTTTAGATAGAATAAAAGCAGTTGAAGATAAGGTTGGGGCTTTTTCTAATATTTTTGAGGAGAAGGCATTGGAACAGGCTCGAAAAATTGATGAAGAAAATAACGAAGAAGGAAGAAAAAAATATGAAAATACAGGACTTTTTGGAGTGCCTGTGGCGTTGAAGGATAATATTGTTTCAAAGGGAGATTTGACAACGGCGGCTTCGCAAATTTTGAAAAATTATGTGGGAGTTTATGATGCAACTGTTGTGAAAAAGTTAAAGGAAGCTGGAGCAGTGCTTGTTGGGAAGGCTAATATGGATGAGTTTGCGATGGGGTCTTCAAATGAAAATTCTTCGATAAAATCGGCTTCTAACCCTTGGGACTTGGAAAGAGTGCCAGGAGGAAGCAGTGGGGGATCGGCAGCTGCGGTTGCGGCTAGTGAAATACCTGTTGCTTTGGGAACAGATACTGGCGGAAGTATTAGACAGCCTGCGAGCTTGACTGGAACTGTGGGAATAAAGCCAACTTATGGAAGAGTTTCGAGATACGGTCTTATGGCATTTGGTTCTTCGCTGGATCAGATTGGGGCTTTGGCAAAAAGTTCGGAAGATTTAGCAAGAGTTATGCAGATAATTTCAGGATATGATGAAAATGATCCGACAACTGCAGATGTAGAAGTGCCTGATTATGTATCTTTACTTGAAAAAGATATTAAAGGATTAAAAATTGGGCTTCCAAAAGAATATTTTTCAGATGAACTGGATAAGTCGATAAAGGAAGTTGTGGATAAAACTGTGGAAACATTGAAAAAACTTGGAGCAGAAGTGAAGGAAGTATCGTTGCCTTACACAAAATACGCAATTTCCACTTATTATATAATTTCATCGGCTGAGGCGGCTTCAAACTTGTCAAGATATGACGGAGTGAGATATGGGGTTAGAAAAAGTGATGAAAATATTGAGGAAATGTATGTAAAATCACGAACAGAAGGTTTTGGAGATGAAGTTAAGCGTAGAATTATGATTGGAAATTATGTGTTAAGTTCTGGATTTTATGATGCTTATTATAAAAAGGCTTCGCAAGTTAGAAGATTAATAAGAGATGATTTTTCGCGAGTTCTTTCAGAAGTTGACTTGATTTTGACACCAGTTTCTCCAACAACAGCGTTTAAAAAAGGTGAAAAAGTTACTGATCCAGTTCAAATGTATTTGGGAGATATTTTTACTGTATCAATAAATATGGCTGGATTGCCTGCAATTTCAGTTCCAGCAGGATTTGTAAATAGACTTCCTGTAGGAATACAGCTGATTGGAAATTACTTTAGGGAAGACTTGCTGTTTAATGTGGCGAATAAATTTGAGCAAGTTAGGGGGAAAATAGAGTATCCGGAATTATAATGAGGAGAGAATAAATGAAGTATGAAGATCTTATTTTGAAAAAACCAGAAGAATCAAAAAATTACAAAAATGAATCAGAATTTGTAATAGAAACTATAAATAGAATTTTATTAGAAAAAAATGAAAATAAGATAATTATAAATACAAATTTAAAAATGGGATTACCATTAGAGAATATAAATAAATTAGCAAGTCCAATGATAGAAGCATGGGCATACGAAGTCTTTTCTGATATAAGAGATTCAATTGATAATAAATACAACTTAATTAATGTTGAAGCACAAGAAAGATTAGGAATGGCAGATATTATTTTGCAATTTAAAAATAATAAAAATGTAATAACTGGAAATATAGATGTGAAAGCAACATCAAATGATATAGAAGAAAGTGGGAAATCTCCTAATATTACTTCATTTGCTAGAATAAGAACAGCATACGTTGAGGATCCTAATTTTATATTTATAATTTTATCAATAAAACATAAAGCATATACTGAGAGAAATAGAAATACATTTCTTATGGACGGTATAATGGAAATAGTTGATTTTAATGCATATGATTTAAAATATATTAGTGAAATAGATATTTCATATAATCCAAGTCTAGGAACTGGCCAAATACAAATAAAAGATATTCATTATGTGAATTATGAATTTAGAACAACATGGGAAATGTGTCAGTTACTAGATAAAAAATATTTGAATAGCAGTAAACGAACAATAGAGGATTTTTATAATCTGGCGGTGAAAAATAAATGGATAAGGATATAGAAATTATTTTGGGAGATGCATTAGAAGAATTAAAAAAAATTCCAACAGAAAGTATAGATTTAATAGTAACAGATCCACCATATAATTTAAACAAGGATTACGGATTTACAAAGGATAATCTGGAGTTTGACGAGTATCTTGAGTTTTCACGGCTTTGGATAAAGGAAGCAGTGAGAATTTTGAAAGATGATGGAACTTTATATATTTTTATGGGAATGAAATATATATCGTATGTTTATGTTATGCTGGAAAAAGAGTTTAATTTACATTTTAATTCATGGATAACATGGTTTTATACCCAAGGTATTGGTAAAACTAGAGGCTTTTCTCCTAGACATGATGATATTTTGATGTTTACGAAGGATAAGAAAAAATTTAAGTTTAATTTAGATGACATAAGAATACCACAAAAATATTATCGCTCTGTAAATAATATAAGAGGGGCTAATCCTGGAAATGTATGGGAAGTTTCACATGTTCATTACAGTAATAAAAATAGGAAAAAGCATCCTACACAAAAACCGGAAGCATTATATGAACGAATGATACTTGCTTCATCAAATGAGGGAGACCTTGTATTAGATCCATTTTTAGGCAGTGGTACAGCAATGCGAGTTTGTCAGCAGATAAAAAGGCGAGGAATAGGGATAGAAATTAATAAAGAATACATAGAAATGTCAGAAGAAAGATTAAATGAGCATTTTTATGGATTTGACAGTATAGATGAGAGAATGAAAAGAATTCCGAATGATTTGAATGATGAGAAACTTAGAAAAGAATATATAGAAAATCATAAAAAATGGTTTTTAAAAAATCATAATTTGGAAATTGAGGAGTTTGAAAAACTTTATTTAGAAAAATACAAAGATAATAGTATAAAATCTAAAAATCGTCTAAAATTATTTAATGAATAATAGAATGTCTTTAAAAAATTAATAATTAAAAAAAAATGAAAGGGAATAAATAAAAAATGAGTATGGAATATGAAACAGTCATTGGACTGGAAGTGCATTGTCAATTGAAAACGAATACGAAGGTATGGTGTTCTTGTGATGCGGATTATGATAATAAAGAGCCTAATGCTGCGGTATGTCCTATTTGTACAGGGCAGCCTGGGGCTTTGCCGAAGTTGAATGAGAAAGTTTTGGATTATGCGATAAAGGCGGCACTTGCACTTGGGTGCGAGATAAACAGGGAGAGTTATTTTGATAGAAAAAATTATTTTTATCCTGATTCGCCAAAAAATTATCAAATTACACAGTTTTTTAAGCCTTATGCTGAAAATGGAGTTTTGAAAATTACGACGAATAGCGGGAAGGAAGCAAGTGTCGGGATTGAAAGAATACAGATTGAGGAAGATACGGCGAAAAGTATTCATACGGCTTCTGAAACTTTGCTAAATTATAACAGGGCCTCTGTACCGTTAATCGAGATTATTTCAAAGCCTGAGATAAAAAATGCTGAGGAAGCGTATGCCTATTTGAATACATTGAAGGATAGGCTGAAATATACAAAAGTTAGTGATGTAAGTATGGAACTCGGATCGCTTAGATGCGATGCTAATGTTTCTGTTAGAAAAAAAGGCGAAACAAAACTTGGGACTAGAACGGAAACTAAGAACTTGAACTCGTTTAAGGCGGTTGTAAAGGCGATTGAGTATGAAACAAACAGACAAATTGAAGTGCTTGAAAATGGTGGGCGTGTAGTTCAGGAAACAAGACTTTGGGATGAGGAAAATGCGGTTACAAAGCCGATGAGAAGCAAAGAGGAAGCGATGGACTATAGATATTTTCCAGAGCCTGACTTGCCAGCGATTATCATTACTGAGTCAAGACTTTCAAATGTGAAGGATGAAATGCCAGAATTTGCAGATGAGAAGGCTAAAAGATTTATTAATGAGTATAAATTGAATGAAATGGAAGCGGCTACTCTTTCATCGGAGCAGGAACTGGCTGAGTATTATGAGGAAGTTGTAAAAGTTTCGGATGATGCAAGACTTGCGGCAAACTGGGTATTGACAGAAATTTTACGTGTGTTAAAAGAAAAAAATATTTCTATTGAGGAGTTTTCTGTTGAGCCTGAAAATATTGGAAAATTGATTAAATTGATAAAAGCTGATACGATTAGTTCAAAAATTGCAAAAGATGTATTTGAAATATTACTTTCAGAAAATAAAGATCCTGAAATTATCGTAAAGGAAAAAGGGCTTGTGCAAATTACAGATAACAGCGAAATTGAAAAGATCGTAGAGCAGGTACTGGCTGAAAATCCTCAATCAGTGGAAGATTACAAGGCTGGAAAGAGCAACGCGTTAAAATATCTTGTGGGACAGTCAATGAGATTGTCTAAAGGAAAGGCTAATCCGCAAATGATTAATGAAATGATTTTAGCAAGACTTGAAGGTTAGGTTAAATTAGGAGAAAAATGAAAAAGGGTAATAAAAAAAGCAGTATTATTGACAGGGCAAAGTCAAATGTAGAAAAGAATAGAAAAGAGCAGAAAGTTGAAAATTTTTTCAAAAAGTTTAAAAAGTATATAAATACATTCAATGGGAGATTTATATTGTTATTTCTCCTTACCGTTGCAGGATTTACAATGTTGCTTGGAAGAGTTTACCATCTTCAGACAAAAGGTGGAAAGAAATACAGGGAAGATGCTGAAAAGAAATATTCTTCTGAATACTATGTAAAGCCTAAAAGAGGGAAAATATCAACAAGTGATGGACAGGTTCTGGCGTATGACAATGAGCAGTTTATAGTCATATTGGATCCGACATTGATTGATGAGGAAAATATTGGCACGGTGCTGGATATGCTGAAAAGGTACATAGATCCGTTTGAAACTGATAAGTATAGGGCGGATTACGCTGAAAAGAAAAGACAGTCCAAACAATATCTGAAAATAGACAGCAAGATTTCCTACCAGACAAGAATGGCAATTGAAGCGGAAATTGATAATGACAGGAAAGAAGCCAGAAAAAATAAGGGGAAATACAAGAGAAGATTTAAGGGTGTAACATTTGAAACGGCATTTACAAGAAACTATGTGCAGAACGACGCTTTTCAGGAAACGCTTGGGTATGTGAATAATGAAAACAGAGGTGTTTACGGAATTGAAAAGTATTACGACAAGGAGCTTTCAGGCGAAAGAGGAGTAGTAAAAGGGCTTAGAATACCAGAGGCATTTTTACGTCTTGTAAAGCTAAATAACAAGGAAAATTCACGTAAAGTTAAAGATGGGAATAATATTGTGCTTACGATTGACAGCTTTATACAGTATGCGTTGGATGAGGAGCTGAGAACAACTTTTGAAAAGTATAATGCGGACTCTTCAATGGGAGTTGTTATGGAAGTGGAAACAGGAAAGATACTTGCAATGTCATCCTATCCAAAGGCAACAGAGAAAGCCAATATAAAAAACAGGACAATTACAGACTTCTTTGAGCCAGGATCAATATTTAAGCCAGTAACGGTTGCGACGGGACTGGAGACCAAAGTAATTAACCCAAGTACAAGAATATATTCGCCAGGATTTATTAAGGTGCAGGATAGAATAATAAAAGATCATGACGGCAAGGCAATGGGGAATCTGAG
Source organism: Leptotrichia hofstadii (assembly GCF_007990525.1). NCBI lineage: Bacteria > Fusobacteriati > Fusobacteriota > Fusobacteriia > Fusobacteriales > Leptotrichiaceae > Leptotrichia > Leptotrichia hofstadii. The sequence continues at coordinate 2,342,864 of NZ_AP019823.1, read as the reverse complement.
CCTTATGGATGCAGTTGCATATTCTTCAAATGTTATAATGGTAAAAATTGGGCTGATGATAAATAGGGATGTTTTTCATCATTATCTTACGGATGTTGGGCTTGGAGCAAAAACTGGAGTAGATACTTATTCCGAGTCTACCAAGAAGTTATTGAAATTACGTGAGCTTACAGAAGTCAAGCAGGCAAACGTATCTTTTGGTCAAGGAATATCAATGACACAGCTTCAAATACTGGTAGCTCTAAATACGGTTGTAAATAATGGAAAACTTATGAAACCATATCTAGTTGACAGAATTGAGGACAGTAATGGAAAAATAGTGGAACAAAATAAGCCAGTTGTAATAAAAAAAGTATTTAGTGATGAAGTTTCAAGACTGAACAGAAAGTATATGGAGGCTGTTGTAAGTTATGGAACGGGAAATGGTGCGTATATTCCAGGTTATAGAATTGGAGGAAAAACAGGGACAGCTCAGAAATCAGGAGTTGGAGGATATATAAAAGGAAAATACTTCAGTTCGTTTTTTGCGTTCTTTCCAGTAGAAAATCCTAAGTATGCTCTGATAATTACGATTAATGAGCCAAAAGGGAAGATTTACGGAGCACAGGTTGCATTGCCATCGGTTAGAAATATTATTGCAAAACTAATTGAATATAAGCGAATTGGGCCTGACGGAAAGCCTAAGAAGGAAGAAGAAACTGATAAAAAAGCGGAATTTGTTCAGCAGGAAAAGAAAAAGGACTTAGGAAAGATAAAGCAGGATTTTGATAAAAATATTATGCCTGATTTAACTGGAATTAGTCTGAGAGAGTTTTTATCAATTTATCCGCAAGGGAAGTTTGCTCAGTATGAAATTACTGGAAGCGGAGTGGTTGTATCACAATTTCCTGAAAAAGGGACTAAACTTGATAAACAGACGAAGATACAGATAATGCTGGAGTAAAAGTGTTTTTTATAAAAATTAATTGAGGAAGAAATGTTAAGGGGTAAAAATGTATTATTATGAAATTTATGTGGAAAATAATCAGGGAATATACACATATAAATCGGAAGAGAAGTATGAAATTGGGCAATGGTGCATTGTCAATTTTATAAATAAGGATAAAATGGGGCTTATTGTAGCGATTGTTAATGAAAATCAGATTCAGTTTGATATTTCAAAAGTGAAAAAAATTAAGGATGTTGCTCCAGTCTTGTCCATTCCATCCGATATTATGCAGCTTATAAGATGGATAAAAAATTATTATATAAGTGATTATTATAGCGTAATAAAGGCAGTTTATCCAGGAGCGTTGAAATTAAGTTATTCCAAAAAAGCCATTTTCCAAAGGGAATTTTCTGAAAATAATGAAACTTTGGAAGTGGAAAAAATTGAGGAAATAAAAAAATTTAACGAATATATGAAAAAACGTCAGGAAGTTACGGTTGCAACTTTGAAAAAGAATTTTTCCAGCGAAATTGTGGAAAGAGCTGTAAATGAAAAGATTATTTCCATTGAAAAGAAAGTTATTTTAAATTCTAAAATTTCAAAAAGAGAAAAGGAAAAAAGTGAAATTGTAGAAAAGGAAATTATTTTGAATGATGAGCAGCAAAAGGCTGTGGATACAATAAAAAATAGTGAAAATCAGGTTTTCCTGTTAAAGGGGATAACTGGCTCAGGGAAGACGGAAATTTATATTAATTTGATAAAGGAAGCCTTGAAACAAGGGTTTGGAAGTATCTTTCTAGTGCCTGAAATTTCACTTACAGTTCAGATGATACAAAGGCTTGAGGAGGAATTTCACAATGAAGTGGCTATTCTTCACAGTAAACTTACAGACAAGGAAAAGCGGGAAGAATGGACTTTTATACGAAATGGCGAAAAGAAAATTGTGATTGGGGCAAGGTCGGCAGTTTTTGCACCTGTTCAGAACTTGAAATATATTATTGTGGATGAGGAGCATGAAAATACGTATAAGCAGGAGAATAATCCACGGTATCACGTAAAAAATGTGGCAATAAAAAGAGCATTTTTACAAAATGAAAATTTGAAAAAAGATGAGAAACTTGAAAAAAATAGTGAATTAGAGAAAAATGATAATTTGGAAGAAGCTGAAATTTTAAAAAGTGAAAAGATAAAAGTGATTTTAGGTTCAGCAACTCCATCTTTTGAAACTTATTATCAGGCACAGCAGGGCGATATTGAATTAATTGAGCTGACAAAACGGTATAAAAATGCTAAACTGCCAAAATTTGAAATTGTGGATTTGAATGAAACAACGGAAAATTTTTCAGAAGAATTGCTAGATAGGATTTCTCAGACTTTACAAAAAAATGAGCAGGTTATCTTGATTTTGAACAGGAAGGCATTTTCAAACTTGCTGAAATGCAAGGATTGTGGAAATATTCCGACTTGTCCTAATTGCAGCATTTCCTTAAACTACTACAAATATGATAATCGTCTGAAATGCCATTACTGTGGCTATGAAAAACGCTTTGACAACACTTGTGATGAGTGTGGCGGACATAAAATGAGACAAATTGGGGCTGGAACCGAAAAAATTGAAGAGGAACTGGCGACGGTGTTTCCATCGGCAAGAATTGTGAGAATAGACTCTGAAAGCATAAAGACAAAGCAAAATTATGAAAAAGCCTACAACGACTTTAAAAATCACAAATATGACATAATGCTCGGAACACAGATTATCGCAAAGGGACTACATTTTTCAAACGTAACATTAGTCGGAGTAATTAATGCTGATATAATCCTAAATTTTCCAGACTTTCGGGCCTCAGAAAAGACTTTTCAGCTGTTGACACAGGCTTCAGGGCGTGCAGGACGTGGAGAAAAGGATGGGGAAGTGATTATTCAGACTTTTAATGGCGAAAATGATGTAATAAAAAAAACAATTGAAAGTGATTACGAAGGATATTACAAAAACGAAATGATTATGCGAAAAATGTTAAATTATCCGCCTTTTGGACGAATTATAATTTTGGTAATTTCGGCAACTGAAGAAAATTTGGTAATGGAAAAAGCCAAAATTTTGCGTGAAGAGATTATAAGAAATGTAAACGCAGCTATGAACTTGACTTCAAATGATTTTATTTCAGACGCTTTTAAATCCCCAATTTACAAAATAAACGGCAGATACAGATACCAAATATTTTTTAAATTTGAAAGAGAAAATATCTTAAAAATTAAAAAAATCATAAAAAAATGTGTAGGTAAATTTCGGGAAAGGGAAAAGAAAGTTAGGGTTACGATTGATGTAGATCCTGTAAATATGATGTGATTTTTTTGAAACTTAATGTATTTTGAAGTGGGATTTTTTGGATTCTGCTTCTTTTTTTTATTTTGAAAATTTTATGATTGAATTTTTTTGGAAAAAATGATATAATACTTTTGAATAAAAAACCTGCTTTTAGGTTGTAGTAAAAATGCGAAAAAAAAGCTCTGTTCTTGTTGAATGGGGCTTTTTTTTTATGTTATAATTATTTGTCAAGGGTCGCAACCTTGATACTACAATTTATAAAAGCAGGGAGGTGGTTGCAATGGCAAATTGGGATTTGACTGTTTTGGCTGTTATAATCATATTGTTTTTGATTTTTAGCAGTTAAGATTAGCAGTTGAATTCTTGTCTTGTTGTCCTACCTTTTGCCTGCCAGTTGAACTTTGCTGGCGGGTTTTTGTAGAGTAAAAAATTAAAATTTGGAAATTATAAGTAATTGTTATAATATAATAAATAGAATATGGGATAGGAGTTGATTTTTATGAAGAAATTGATTTTGATTGTGTTACTTGGAATGACAGTTGTAGGATGCAGTGCACATGATATTGCTCTCTGGAAAGCTTCAGATCGGCGAGCAGCTGAAAGAGGTATAAGATGTTATGAGAATGAGAATGGTTATTATTACTGCAAGGACAAATATGGAAATCGAACTTATTGATATGTGATTTAGGAAGAATGTACTGATGAATGTGGAAGTGGAATTTTTAGGATTCTGCTTTTTTTTATTTTGAAAAAGAATATTTTATGCAGAATAAAATCAAATATTGTGAATTTCCAAGATTTTAATTTTTTAGTAAAAGACAATTTGTCTAAGCCTTTCTGTTATAGTAAAACTGCTTTAAATTATGGCTATTTTACTTTAACCTTAAATTTATATAGTTTTTAATAATTTAATTTTAAATAGGTTTGAATAAATATTAAAATTAAGAGAACTGTTAATCTGATTCAGGATATTTATTTTTTGAAAACTATAATATTTTTTAATGATTGCTGACAAATATTTTTATGGAATAATTTTACAAATACCTTGAAAAATAATGATTTGGCTGTTATAATTATAGCAATAATATTTTTGAAAAAATGTAAAAAATATCTTGAGAGGGATGTATGGATAGAGATGAATTGGTGATTCCTAAGCATATTGCTATTATTATGGATGGAAATGGGCGTTGGGCTAAGGAGCGTGCAAAAATTCGGCTGGAAGGTCATAGGGCAGGAGCTAACAGTCTTGAAAAAATATTGAAGTATGCAGGAGATATTGGTGTAAAATATTTAACTGTGTATGCATTTTCTACTGAAAATTGGAAGAGGCCTGAAAAGGAAGTAAAAGGACTTATGGACTTGTTTGCAAAATATCTCGATAAAGAAAAGAAAAATTTGAAAAAACAAGGTGTAAGATTGCTTGTTACAGGGTCAAAGGAAAATATTTCACAAAAATTATTAAAGAAAATTGAAGAAACCGAAAATTATTTGGCAGATTGTGAAAAGATTGTTTTTAATATAGCGTTTAATTATGGTGGACGGCGTGAAATTATTGATGCTGTAAATAAGGTTTTACATACTAAACTTTCATCTGAATCAAATGTAACAGGGAAAGAACAGTTCAACAATGAAAATGAAAGTCTGAATGTTACAGAAAAAGTGGTAAATGAATTTGTGGATAAAAAAGAAACTTTGAAGATTACAGAAGAAGAATTTTCTAAATTTATGTACCGTCCAGAAATTCCAGATCCAGAGCTTGTAATCAGAACAAGTGGAGAATTTAGAATAAGTAATTTTTTACTTTGGGAAGTTGCTTATTCAGAGTTTTACATAACAGATGTTTACTGGCCTGATTTTGATGAAAATGAATTAGATAAAGCGATTTTATCCTTTAATAAAAGGGATAGAAGATACGGAGGACTGAATGTTAAGTAGATTATTTATTATTTTGTTATTTGTACCTTTCCTTTTATGGATATTTTTAAAGGGAAATGTGATGTTTTTGGTATTTACACTTGTAATAACGGGAATGTCACTGTTTGAATTTTATAAAATGTTAAAGGATAAGGGATTTGAGGTAGCAAGCAGGATTGGAATGGGACTTGGATTGTTTTTACCAGTTGCAATATATTTTCAGGAAAATTCAAAAAATATTTTTTCATATTTCAGATTTGCTCTTTTCAAGCAGATAAACTTTGATATGGGTGGATTTATTGTATTTGCAATAATTCTTCTGTCTTTAAGGCAGGTTTTAAAGGTAAAAATTCAAAATGCAATGGCAGAAATTTCCTACACGTTGTTTGGAATAATCTATGTTTCATATTTATTTTCACATATTTTGCTTATAAAATATGAATTTCCGAATGGTAATATTCTGGTTGTAATGACATTTATGTTAATCTGGGCATGTGATATTTCCGCCTACCTTGTCGGAATGGCAATCGGTGGAAAAATATTCAAGCATAGGCTTGCACCAAAAATCAGTCCGAAAAAATCAATTGAAGGTGCAATAGCAGGAATTTTGGGAGTATTTTTAGTAATTTTATTTTTTGACAAAATATATTTATTTATAGCAAATTTTGTATGTGGAATTTCCTTTTTGTCACAAAACTGTTCAGTAAATTATGATTATGTGGCGATTAGTGGAGGAAAAGCCTTTATTTTAGCACTTGCAATAGGTATTTTTGCAGAATTGGGAGATTTAGTGGAATCTAAGATAAAAAGAGAACTTGAAGTAAAGGATTCTGGGAATTTGCTTTTGGGACATGGTGGATTTTTAGATAGATTTGACAGTGCGTTATTTGTATTGCCAATTGTGTATTATTTTATGAAGTATGTGGCATATTTATAAAAGTTAAGCGTAACTTTAAAACCGTTACAGAAATTTTTATTTCCAAAAAATCACGACAATTTTTAGTTTAATTACAATACCTTTGCGTTAAAAAACTAATATAATAAAAATAATTAAAGAAATAGGTATTAATCAAAATTAGAATATTTAAGGGTAAAGTTATAAAATCAAGTTATTGAATGGATAAAAAAATAAAACAGAAGAAGGAGAAAAAATAAAAATGAGTATAGATAGAAATAATGAAATAGAAGTAAAAAATGAAGTAGAAAGACAATTTAATATTTTGAGCCGTGGATGCGATGAAATAATTAATGAGAATGAATTTAAGAAAAAGTTGGAAAAATCAATTTCAACTAATACTCCGCTACGGGTTAAATTGGGTATAGATCCGACAGGTTCGGAGCTGCATTTGGGACATGCTGTACCTTTGAGAAAATTGAAGCAGTTTCAGGATTTAGGGCATGAAGTGCTGTTTTTGATTGGGACTTTTACTGGGAGAATTGGGGATCCAACAGGAAAATCTGAAACTAGGAAGATGTTGTCGGAAGAGCAAGTAAATGAAAATATAAAAACGTATTTAGATCAAGTAAAATTGATATTGGACTTGGATAAGATAAAAGTTGTATATAATGCTGACTGGCTGGAAAAATTATCACTTTCAGATGCTTTGAATTTATTGTCGCAGTTTACTGTGTCGCAAATGATTTCAAGAGAGGATTTTTCAAAAAGACTGGCTGAAAACAAACCAGTTTCGTTAATCGAGTTTATGTATCCGATTTTACAAGGATACGATTCAGTTGAACTGAAGGCTGATGTGGAACTGGGAGCAACAGAACAAAAATTTAATTTGCTAAGAGGAAGAGATTTACAGAAAAACTTTGGACAGGAGCAGCAAGTCTGTATGATAATGCCAATTCTGGTAGGGCTTGATGGAGTTGAAAAAATGTCTAAATCATTAGGGAATTACATTGGTGTAAAAGACACTCCAAATGATATGTTTGGTAAAGTTATGTCAATTTCAGATGAATTAATGGAAAATTACTACACAATGATAACAGATGTTCCTTTTGAGAAAATTGAAGAAATTAAAGCACAAATTGCAGATGGAAGTTTACATCCGATGGAAGCTAAAAAGCAGTTGGGGGCAGAAGTTGTAAAAATTTACTACGGTGAAGAAGCAGCTAAGGAAGCAAGAAACTGGTTTGAAAATGTATTCAGTAAAAGAAATCTTGATGTAGAATTGCCAGAAGTAGAAATTCCTTACGGAGAAATCAATGTAATTGACTTGCTTGTAAAAGAAGCAAAATTGCTTGGAGGAACAAGTGAAGCAAGAAGGCTAATTTCACAAGGCGGATTCAAAATAAATGATGAGCCAATAAAAGATATTAAGACAAGTGTAAATGTCGAAAGCGGAATGGTTATTAGAGCTGGGAAAAAGAAAATTGTGAAAGTGAAATAGTAAATTTTAACAAATAAAAAAATCTCTATATTAGGAATTATTTTTTCTTATGTAGAGTTTTTTTTTTAATAAATATTAATACTAAACTCTGTTTAAATAACGAATTTATTATAAACTTTTATAGTAAAGGATAAAAACCTAATATTTCAAGTAATTTAAGATATAATTTTCATCTTTTAAACAGATTCTAATGTAAATTAATCTGTCGGAGCGTTTTTCTGTACTGGCAAAACTGTCTGAGCATAGCGAGTTTTTTGCCAGTACAGAAAAATGTCGTAGACTAGCCATAGGTTGTAGGATTTGCGGCAATGAGCAATCCTACGAAAATAAAAAAGAAAAAATATAGTAATATGGAAAAATATTTATTAATCAAAATGAGCGAAAAATAATAAAAAACAATTTAGTTGAAGGTATCAAACAATACTATTATAAGAATTAATTTCTATTTTTAAATGAGTTTTATTATAAATTTTGTATTTTTAAAAATTTGTAGTATAATCTAACAATAGCAAGTTTCAAAAAGGAGATAAAAATGGAAATATACGGTATTGGGACAGATATTATTGAAATATCCCGAATTGAAAAAGCGATTAATCAGACAAGCCTTTTTAAAAGGAAAGTTTATACGGAAAAAGAAATTGAGCATATCGAAAAAAAAAGGCATCCGTATGCCAGCTATGCAGGGAGATTTGCAGCGAAAGAGGCGGTTTCCAAGGCGTTTGGGACTGGGGTGCATGGGTTTTCGCTGAGTGATATTGAGATTTTGAATGATGAGCTGGGAAAGCCTTATGTAACGCTTTATAATGCGATAAAGGAGAAGGCACAGGGGCTTACAGTTCAGATTAGTATTTCGCATAGCAGAGAATATGCGGTTAGTACAGTAATTATTTATAAAAAATAAAAAAGAAAGGTGTGAAAAAAGATGTTTTGGAGAAAAGATTTTAAGGCTGGGATAGAGAAAAGTAGATTTTTTGCGTTGATAATCGTGATTTTTGGTATATTTTGTATAAGTCAGATTGGTTATTCTGCTGGAAATAGTCAGGCAAAGAAAGTAAAAATTGAGTACTTTGGAAGAAAAGACTGTAAAAATTGTGCAAATTTGGAGAAGTTTTTGAAGGAATTATCGGCTAAAAGGGATGATTTTGAATATGTGGAGCATAAAATTGATGAAAGCAAGGAAGAAAAAGTGTTTTTTGATGAAACTACATCGAAGTTAAAACTTGTGAAGGGAACTCCGATTATTTACATTAACGGACATATTATTCAAGGGTTTAATACAGCTGATACGACTGGGAAAGAAATTGAAAATTTGATAAATTCTGGGAAAACAAAGGATAAGATTTTGACTTTGAAGGAATATGTGGAAAGTGGACAGACTGGAAATGTGAGTAGTAATGGTGCAGTCTGTACAGGCGATACGGTATGTGAGGTGCCAGGACTTACGAAAGGTGCTGAAAATCAGGTACTTGTAAATATTCCGATTATTAATAAGACTGTTGACTTGACAAATTATTCACTGCTTACAATGTCAATAATTTTGGGAACAATTGATGGATTTAATCCTTGTGCAATGTGGGTTCTGGTATTATTTTTGACAGCTTTGATTGCCGTTGGAAATAAGGTAAAAATGTTCCGTGTGGCAGGGCTGTTTATTTTAGCTGAAGCTGTAATGTATTTTTTCATTTTAAATGCTTGGATTTATGCTTGGGATTTTGTGGGACTTGACAAATGGGTAACTCCGCTTGTTGGAATCGTTGGAATTATTGGTGGAATTTTCTTTATTAGAAATTACTTGAAAAAAGGGGATACGCTGGAATGTGAAGTGACAGATTTTGAACAGAGGGCAAAGATTTCTAAAAAGATAAAGGATATTGCCAATAAGCCATTTACATTACTGACAGCACTTGCAATTATTGGCTTAGCACTTTCGGTAAATGTAATAGAATTTGCCTGTTCAGTTGGAATTCCTCAAACATACACAAAAATACTTCAAATAAACGAAGTTCCTTTCTGGACTAGACAATTTTACACATTTATCTACATAATTGGCTATATGATAGATGATATAATAGTTTTTGGATTTGCCTTAATGAGTGTAAATAAATTGCAATTAACTACAAAATATTCTAAATGGGTAAATCTGTTTGGTGGAATTCTTATGATAATTTTGGGACTCATAATGCTAATTAAGCCAAGTTTGCTTATAATGTAAACTAGAACCAGAAAAATCAATAATTTAGTTTAAAAAATGGAAAAAATTTGTTATAATGTAAAAAGGTGAATTGATAAAATAAAAAAACAAATTTTATAAAATAATAGGAGATGAGAAAATGAAAAGAAATAATAGCAAAAAAATATTTTTTATCGCTGGAATGATGATTTTATCAGCAGTTGCATACGGAAAAGATGTATTTGCAAATTATGGGACAAATTTTGGGAAAGTTAGATTATCGAAACTTAGCTCATCAAATATGGAAGATGTAAAAAGAATAGATTCTAGTACTTATGAATTGACAGGAAGCGGAGAATATAGAATTATGGAAGAAGGCGGAAGAAGACTTGTTGTTAATTTAAGCAATGGAATACTGAATGGGAAATATGATGAATTTTATGCAAACGGAAATAGATTTACGATAGGAAATTATAAAAATGGGAAAAAAGAAGGAGAATGGACAGTTTATACTGAAAATGGAAAAGTCTGGAAAAAATATCAATATAAAGATGACCAATTAAATGGACGTTATTCTTCATATTATGGAAAAACAGGGTCTCAAGAAACAGTTGGGAACTATGAGAATGGAAAAATGACAGGAACTTGGACTGAATATTATGAAAATGGTTCAAGAAAATCACAAGGAAACTATTCAAATGGACAGAAAAATGGATTATTTAGTGAATGGAACACTAACGGAGGTAAAAAATCTGAAATCAATTATGTAAATGATGAAATAAATGGGAAAATGAATGTCTACTACGAAAGTGGAAGACCTTTATATGAAGCAAATATGAATGGGGAAACTGGAACTGTAAGAGGATATTATACAGATGGAAGCCTTGGATTTGAGGGAAACATTAAAGGCAGAAGAAGAACAGGAACTTGGACTTATTATGATAAATCAGGGAATCCTAGAAAAGTAAATTATTAGAAGTTTATTGTAGTGAAAAAGGAGGGGGAAAAATGTCATATTCAGCAAATGTAAAAAGAGAAATCTTTAATTTAGAAAATACAGATAAGGATACTATTTATGCAGAGCTTTTTGGAATTTTTATTGCAAAGAATGTAATTACAGAACACGGAATTTATTTCAGCACTGAAAATGTCTCGCTTGCTAAAAGAATTTATTCAAATTTACGGGCAGTAACAAATATCCCAATTCAATTAAAATACGTTATTAGTAAACGCCTTGGAACACACAAAATGTATGAAGTGATACTTTTTCCTACTCAGCACAACCAGCAGGAATACAAATCATTTTTAAAAAAAATCTATTTTCACAAAAATTTTTCAGTTGTGGAGAATGAAAAACAGCTAGCTGGCATAATCAGAGGTTTTTTTCTTAGCTGTGGATATATAAAGTCTCCAGAAAAGGCTTATGCGATGGATTTTTTTGTGGATACTGAAGATTCTGCCACTTATTTGTATTACTTGTTTAAACAGATGGGAAAAAAAGTTTTTCAGACAGAGAAAAAAAATAAAAGCCTTGTTTATTTGCGAAATTCAGAAGACATTTTGGATATAATTTTTTTAATTGGGGGAATAAATTCATTTTTTGAATTTGAGGAAGTTACGATAAATAAGGAAATTCGAAATAAAATTAATAGAAATATGAATTGGGAAATTGCAAATGAAACCAAAAAATTATCGGCTTCTGAAAAGCAGATTAATATGATAAAGGTAATTGATGAAAAAATGGGACTTTCAGAATTGACAGACGTATTAAGCGAAACAGCAAGAATTCGGCTAGAGAATCAGGAAATGTCTCTACAGGAACTAGCAGATTTAATGGAAATTTCTAAATCTGGAATAAAAAATAGATTTAGACGGCTGGAAACAATTTATAAAGGACTGTTAGAAAACTAATTAAGAAAGTTAAGCTGAGGAAGAATTAATGAAATTATTGTCGATTATATACGGATTTATCGTTTTTTTACGAAATAAACTTTATGATTTGAATATTTTTAAAGAAAAAAAGGTTGATGGAGTGGAGATAATTTGCATTGGAAATATTGTGGCAGGTGGGACTGGGAAAACACCAGCTGTGCAGTATTTTGTGCAGAAATATTTAGAAAAGAATAAAAAAGTTGGAATTCTGAGTCGAGGCTACAAGGGAAAACGGGAAACTGATTTACTGCTTGTACGGGATGAAAAGAAGATTTATGCCACTTCAAAGGAATCAGGAGATGAAGCCTATTTGCACGCCTTAAATTTTCAAATTCCTGTCGTAGTCTGTAAAAATCGCTACGAAGGTGCAATTTTTTTAAAAGAAAAATGCGGTGTGGAAACAATTATTATGGATGACGGCTTTCAGCATAGAAAATTGAAAAAGGATAAAAATATAATTCTAATTGATGCAACAAATCCTTTTGGAATGAATGATTATTTGCCAAAAGGCCGATTGCGGGAATCGCTTGACTCTTTAAAAAGAGCTGATGAAATTATTATTACAAAAAGCAATTATGTTTCGAGAGAAGAAATTGCGAAAATTAGGGAAAGATTGGCAAAATATCAAAAACCGATTTCTGTTGCTACTTTTGAAGAAAGTTATTTTTACAAATTAAATTTTGAAAATAGGAAAAAATTGGGTAAAATAAATAATGAAAACAATATAAGAAATGAAAAATTTCCATTAGAAATTATTAAAAATAAAAATGTTCTAATTTTTTCTTCAATAGCAAATCCAGTTGTATTTTATCAGACAATAAAAAAATTAAATCCAAGTAATATTGATGAAATAAAATTTCCAGATCATCACATTTACACAAGTGAAGAAATTTTGGAAATAAAGGAAAAAGCCCAAAATTATGATTATGTCTTGACAACGGAAAAGGATATTGTGAAAATTGATGAAAATATAGAAAATTTAATGATTTTAAAAATGGAATTTAAAATTGCTGAAAAATAAAGTGGATTTAAGGTTTTGGAAAAATTAAAATTTTACAAAATTTTAAAAATAAAAGTTATAAAATCAAATATAAAAAATATTGTAGTTATTAAAAAAATTAAAATTTTTACAAAGATTAGAAAATGAAGCAGAAGGGAGGAATTAAATTTTGACTGAAAATAAAAAGCTGAAAAGTGAAAATGTCTTTTTAAATACAGAAAATTTTTCAGAATTTATTCTAAAATATAAAAATAATTTTGAAAAACGAAAATATTTTCAGCTTGACAAAAATTTTAAGATAACATCTAAAGAACCATCATTTATACTAGAATTGGGATATATTTATTTTAGTGAAAATGAAAAAAATGAAGATATAAAACAAATCATAAGTGAACAATTTTTGGAAACATTTAAAGAAAAAAACAAAAAAATAGAACGGTTAAGCAAAGTTGAACTTCCAAAATTGATAGATGGATTTAGAAGAAGTATTTTTAATAAAGAATCAATTTATGCTGTAAAATTAGGAAATGAACTGCTGTATCGGGATAAAAATAAATTTTTTGAAATTTTATACAACTTTTCATTAATTTCAACAGATACAAATAAACTTGTAAAAACCTTTTTTGCAGAAAAAATGATAGAAAAAGTTGAAATTGAAAATGATTCAAAATTTAACGAAATTCGTGATAAAATAGATGAGATAATAAAAAATGTCATAAATTATTTCATAAAATCTGATTCAGCTTTTCTAAATTTTGAAAATGTGGAAAACTTAAACTATTTTGTGGAAAATCAAGCTGATGAACTTTACAAAAAAATTTATGTGGAAAATTATGATAAAATTGTGGAAAAATATAATATTCAAAATGTAAAAAAAATAGAATTTAGTAAAAATTATGATTTTGAAAATTTAAGTGAAAGTAAAAAAGTGTTGTATGAATATCTTTAAAGTTTTTAGTTTTTATAAGATTAATTATTGTGAAAGAAGGCGTGGCGTATGATGCCTTTACGTTAAAAGGAAGTTTAGAAATATAAATGAAAAAATAATTATTAATCAAAGTAATATTAAGACAAAGATTTACTAAATTGTTAATAGTAAAAAACAAATTAAATAGACATATTAATTAAGAAAGGAATTAAATAGAGTTATGCTAGAGATGAGATATATAAGGGAAAATGCTGATAAAGTCAGAGAATATTTAAAAAATAGAAATAGTGACTTTGATTTAGATTCATTGCTGAAATTTGATGAAGACAGAAGAAATTTGCTTCAGGAAGTGGAAATGCTGAAGAAAGAAAGAAATGAATCAAGTGCATTGATAGGAAAATATAAACAGGAAGGAAAAGATCCTGCCGAATTACTTGCGAGAATGCAGACTGTCAGTGCAAAAATTAAGGAACTTGACCAAAAGGTGGCAGAAATTGATGAAAAGCAGCTGGAACTTGCTTATACGATTCCAAACAAATTAAGTGATACGACTCCAGTTGGAAAAGATGAAGATGATAATGTGGAAGTTAGAAAATGGGGAACTCCACGAGAATTTGACTTTGAAATAAAATCGCATGATGAACTAGGAGTAGAACTAGGGATTTTGGATTTTGAAAGAGGGGCAAAACTTGGCGGTTCAAGATTTACAGTTTATAAAAATGCGGCGGCAAGACTGGAAAGAGCTTTGATTGCGTTTATGATTGATGTTCATACTGGGGAACATGGGTTTGAGGAGATTTTTACGCCACAATTAGTTAGACGGGAAATGATGGTGGGAACAGGACAGCTTCCAAAATTTGCTGATGATGCCTATAAAATTGAAGGCGATGAAATGTACTTGATTCCAACGGCAGAAGTTACACTTACAAATTTACATAACAGCGAAATTCTGGATGAAGAGGAATTGCCTAAATATTACTGTGGATACACAGCTTGCTTCAGAAAAGAAGCCGGTTCTGGAGGGCGTGATTTAAAAGGTCTTATAAGACAGCATCAGTTTAACAAAGTGGAAATGGTAAAAATTGTAAAACCTGAAACTTCTTACGATGAACTTGAAAAAATGGTAAACTGTGCAGAAAAAATATTGCAAAAACTCGAATTGCCATATAGAGTGCTGGCACTTTGCAGCGGAGATATAGGATTTAGTGCGGCAAAAACTTATGATTTGGAAGTTTGGGTGCCAAGCCAAGGAAAATACAGGGAAATTTCTTCTTGCTCAAATACAGAGGACTTTCAAGCTAGACGTGCAATGATTAAATACAGGGAAAAAGAAACTGGAAAGAGCCATTTTGTCCATACTCTGAATGGATCGGGGCTTGCAGTGGGAAGAACATTGCTTGCAATTATGGAAAATTACCAGCAGGATGACGGAACTATAAAAGTTCCAGAAGTATTAGTGCCTTATATGGGTGGAATGACAGTTATAAAATAATAAAATCGCTATAACAACCAGCTATAAGATTAATCTGATTTTTTCATAAACTGTTAAAAAACCACTTTAAAATCAAGTTCAATAATAAAAATAAATTATTAAAATTTTGAAAACAATTTTGTTATTAAAAACGACTGAATGGAGAAAATATGGCGAAATTTATAAAATTTTTGACAATTATGATAATTTTTGGAGGTATAGCGGGGTTTTTGGAATTTAGCGGATATTTGTATCATAATGATATTTTGGCGGAATTAGCTGGATATAAAGTTCAGGGGCTGGATATTTCACATCATCAGGAAAAAGTGAACTGGACTCGTGTAGATAAGAAATACAAATTTATTATTTTGAAAGCAACTGAAGGACAAAATTTTCTTGATACAGATTTTTTATATAACTGGAATAATGCGAGATTGAATGGCTTTATAGTGGGAGCATATCATTTTTTCACAATGACGAGCAGTGGAGAAGCACAAGCTGATTTTTACATAAGCAAAGTGCCAGCTTCTGACAAAACTTTACCACCAATGATTGATTTGGAAATATCTACAAAAAAATATAAAAAACCAGATGTAATTAAGCATTTAAAAGATATGGTTGAAAAACTTGAAAAACATTATCAAAAGAGAGTAATTTTTTATGTAAACTATAACACTTATAATGCATATATAAAAGGTGAATTTCCTGAAAATAAAATTTGGATTACAGATTATAAATATTTTCCAAAAATAGAAGAAGATAGCAGGTGGATAATCTGGCAAGTTTCAAGACGTGGAAGAATTGAAGGAATTCCAGGATTTACAGATAAAAATGTACTTAGAAAAGGAATGACAGTGGAAGAATTGATAAATCAAAATAAAATAAATTGACAACCATTGTTATAAAAAATTTTAAAATTAATAGGAAGTATGAGTTACCAATACCAAAATTTAATTTTAAATTTTATTTTGGTAGTATTTAAGCATATATTTAAAAAAATATTTTATTTTTAACTATTATTTTTTGTTTTCTATTGATTTTTATACGAAAATTTGGTAACATATAATTAAAGAAGTTAATCTAATTAATAAATATTAGGAGGCGTAAAATGAAATATCATTTTAAAGATTTAGGATTAAGCAACACTAAGGAAATGTTTGCTAAAGCAAATAAAGAAGGTTACGCAGTACCTGCTTTTAACTTTAACAACATGGAACAATTACAAGGAATTATCGAAGCGTGTGTTGAAGAAGGATCACCAGTAATTCTTCAAGTATCAACAGGTGCAAGAAAATATATTGGTAAAGAAATGTTACCTTGGCTTGCAAAAGCTGCAACAGCTTATGTAGAAGCATCAGGATCAGACATTCCAGTAGCATTGCACTTGGATCATGGTCCAAACTTCGCTGAAGCAAAAGACTGTATCGAATACGGATTCTCTTCAGTAATGTATGACGGATCTCACCACCCTTACGATGAAAACGTTGCAGAAGCAAAACAAGTTGCTGATTTCGCTCACCAACACGATGTTACAGTTGAAGCTGAATTAGGAGTTTTAGCTGGAATCGAAGACGATGTAGTAGCAGCAGAACACGTTTATACTCAACCTGATGAAGTTGAAGACTTCGTAACAAAAACAGGAGTTGATTCATTAGCAATCGCAATTGGAACTTCTCACGGAGCTCACAAATTCAAACCAGGAGACGATCCTAAATTAAGATTGGATATCTTGGAAGAAATCGAAAAAAGAATACCTGGATTCCCAATCGTATTACATGGTTCATCAGCAGTACCACACCAATTTGTTGAAATGATTAATCAATATGGTGGAAAAATTGCAGACGCAATTGGTATCCCTGATTCAGAATTAAGAAAAGCCGCTAAATCAGCAGTAGCTAAAATTAACGTAGATACTGATGGAAGATTAGCTTTCACAGCAGGAATCAGAGAAGTATTCGCTAAAAATCCTGGAGAATTTGATCCTAGAAAATATGTAGGACCTGCAAAAGATTACATGAAAGAATACTACAAAGATAAAATCAGAAACGTATTTGGATCAAATGGAGCTTACAAAGCTGGAGCTGCAAGATAATAACAAATAAAAAATGAAAATTAATTTGGACTATCTCAAGTTTATTCTCAAACTTGGGATATTCCTTTTGAGTTTTACATAAATAAAATTTGTTTAAAAGAGGTGAAAATTTTTTTTTTCCTCTTTTTTTGTGGCAAATATATTGCAACAAACTGAAAAAATGTAAAAACTCATGATAATTTTATTTTAAAAAATCACGACATTTTTAGTTTAATTAAAACAATTAATTTAATTAAAACAAAAAATAAGCAAAATTTCGTTAGAAGAAAAATAGCTGTCTGAACTTTTGGAATAGACTTTACATAAGATAAAGTTATATAAATTGAAATAATCTATATTCAAAAGTGAGTTCTATTTTTCTTTTATAAGAAAGTTTTGCGTAAAGCGTGGGTGCAGGGAGATGGCGATTGATCTCCCTGCTTAAAATAAACTTGAATATAAATAAAAATAAAAAAAATACTTATTAATCATAATATATCAAAATTGAAAAAAGAGATTTAATAGAATAGTTTAAAAAATAATAACTTACTAAATTAAGTGATATTTTATAAAAATGCCAAAAATATTTAAAATTGAATAAATAGGAATAGAAAATAGGAGGAAAAATGAATACACATAATGATTCAACAAAATATATATTTGTTACAGGTGGAGTTGTTTCATCGCTTGGAAAAGGAATTGTGGCTTCTTCGTTGGGAAGATTACTAAAAGAAAGAGGCTATAAGGTTACAATTCAAAAGTTTGATCCATATATAAATGTGGATCCAGGAACTATGAGCCCTTATCAGCATGGGGAAGTTTTTGTTACAGAGGATGGAGCAGAAACTGACTTGGATTTGGGGCATTATGAAAGATTTATCAATGAGAATCTGACAAAGTATAATAATTTGACAACCGGGAAAATTATGTCAAAAATTATTGCGAAAGAGCGTCGTGGGGAGTTTTTAGGAGGAACTGTACAAACTGTGCCTCACATGACAGATGAAATTAAGTACAATGTTATAAAAGCGGCTGAAGAAAATAATTCGGATATTGTAATTACTGAGATTGGCGGGACAATTGGAGATATTGAAAGTGATCCGTTTATTGAAGCGATTCGTCAGTTGAAAAGAGAAGTTGGAAGAGAGAATATTGCTTACATTCACGTAACATTATTGCCATATTTGAAAGCAGCTGGAGAGCTTAAGACTAAACCTACACAGCACAGCGTAAAAATGCTTCAAGGACTTGGAATCTCGCCAGATGTGATTGTAGTGAGAAGTGAACATCCTGTTGATGAAAATATTAAGAAAAAAATCTCGCTTTTCTGCGATATTGATGAAGAGGCGGTTATTGAATCGCTTGATGCAAAAAGCCTTTATGAAATACCATTAACCATGGAAAAATTAGGACTTGCCGATGTAATTTGCAAGCATTTTAAAATAAAAAATGAAAAGCCATTACTGACTGAATGGACTAAAATGGTGGAAAAATTCAAAAATCCTAAAAAGCTTGTAAAAGTAGCAGTTGTTGGAAAATATATCGAATTAAAGGATGCTTACATAAGTATTCATGAATCAATAGAGCATGCTGGGTTTAATCTTGATACAAAAGTTGAAATTGACTATTTTAAGGCCGGAGAATTTGACGTGAAAAAACTGGCTGATTATGACGGAATTTTAGTGCCAGGTGGATTTGGCGACAGAGGAATAGATGGAAAAGTTGAAGCGATTAAATTTGCAAGGGAAAATAACATTCCATTTTTTGGAATCTGTCTTGGAATGCAAATGGCGTGTGTAGAGTTTGCAAGAAACGTGCTTGGCTATAAAGGTGCTACTTCAACAGAATTTGAAAAGGACACTTCATATCCAATTATAAGCCTTATGGAAGAGCAAAAAGGTCTGAAAGATATGGGAGGAACAATGCGTCTTGGGGCATATCCATGTATATTAAAAGACGACAGTTTAGCTGCAAGAGTTTATGGAAGAACTCAGATTGCTGAAAGACACAGACATAGATACGAATTTAATAACGCTTTCAGAGAAGAATTTGAAAAAGCTGGAATGGATATCGTAGGATTATCTCCAGACGGAAATTACGTGGAAGTAATCGAAATAAAAAATCACCCATACTTCATAGCCACACAATACCATCCAGAATTCAAAAGCCGTCCAAATCGTCCACATCCATTGTTTACAGGCTGGATAAAAGCGGCATTAAAGAAACGAAGCGAAAAATAATAGTAATTAATTGAAAAACAAATTAAGCAGGAAAATTTTTATTAATTAGGAGTTTTTCTGCTTTTTTTATAAATTTTAAAATAATTCGATATAAAACTCCTTTAAAACTGAATTCAAAAGTTATGACTATTTTACTCAGACCTTAAATTTGTATAATTTTTAGTAGTTTAATTTTAAATAGATTTGAGTATAAAATTAAGAAAAAACAATTATTATATTATCTTCCGTTTAAAAATGAGAATAAATTTTTTATAATAGGGTTGTTCAATAGCTGGTTCATAATTATTCAACTTTTTAATTTTTTCTTTTCGTAGGATTGCTCATTGCCGCAAATCCTACAACCTATGGCTAGACTACGACTTTTATTTGCCCAACTCCGAAACTCCTCCTTACAGTCGTCAAACAGTCGCAGTTGAACAAATAAAAGCTCCGTCGGTTTATTAAATTATATTTTAATTATTTTGAAATACTAGGTTTTTATCCTTTATTGGAGAAGTTTGTAATAAATTCGTTATTTAAATAGGATTTATAGTAAAACTGCTTTAAAAATAAACTCAAAAGTTATGACTATTTTAATCAAACCCTAAATCTATATAATTTTTAGTAGTTTAATTTTAAATAGGTTTGAGTATAGTATAAGAAAAAACAATTATTAAACAAAACAATCCAAAATATAAATTCACAGAATAGTTAGTATGAAAATAAATAACAAATAAAAAAAGACAATCTTAAAAATAAGAAAGTCTTTTTTTCTAGTTCAATAAAACATATTTTCTATAACAAATCTATAAAAAACAATATTTTTATTTTACTTAATTACTACAATTTATTAGTCTCTGATAGTTGCTAATAATTCTCCTAATACTTCAACTGCTTCATCAGCATCAGGTCCTTCAGCATGAACTGTAACTTCTGAACCGTTTTTAATTCCAATTGATAATAATTTCAATAAAGATTTTCCATTTACTTTTTTTCCTTCGTTTTCCACTTCTACTGAACTTTCAAATTCTTTTGCTTTAGCAACAAATACTCCACCTGGTCTTGTATGTAATCCTGTAGGATTTGTCATAGTAACTGTTTTACTTGCCATTTATTTATCCTCCTTAATTATATCTCTACCTTAATTTTACAACAGTTTTTGGTATTTGTCAATAAGTTTGAAAAACATTTTTTCTGTTAGTTAGTCAAACAATACAGTTTATTTAGAAAAAAGTTATTGAACTTCAATTAATAAAGAGTGAAAGTTTGTATAAATCACATTTCCGGGTTTACTATTTTTTATTTTTTTTACAAATTTTCTTTCGCAGTAGTCAACTGTAACTTTGTCACCTTTTTTAGCCTTGGAATAGTCGCAAGCAAGAGTTGCCGCATGCAGAAGAACATCATCTGGAACTTTCTGATTGTTTCGTAAAATAAGGACATGGCTGCCAGGAATATCTTTTGCGTGCATCCAGATGTCGTTAGGCTGTCCTTTTGAAAAGGATATTTCTTCATTTTCCTTGTTGTTTCTTCCAACGAAGATTTGAAAGCTTTTGTAATCAAACGATAATAATTCACGTTTTTTCGACTTGTTCAGCTTGATTTTGTTTTTTATTTTATTTCCACTATTTGAAAGGTTCAGCTCGTTTTCAATTTCTTCGATTCCAATAAAATCATTTTCCTTTTCGATAAACATTTTTATTTCCTCAAAATATCTTATTTCATTCTGAATGTCTAAAAATCTGGAATCTAAGGCTGAAATTGTACGTTTTCCTTTATTATACTTATTGTAATAAAAGTTTAAATTATCATTTGGAGATAAAAGTGGATCCAGATTTATTGTAACTTCCTCATTATTATAAAAATCAAAAACCGTGATTTTTTTCATTCCATATTTTATCTGGTGCATATTTGCCGCCAAAATATCTCCAATATTTTTATATTTTTCAAAGTTTTCATTTTTTTTCAAGTCAACTTTTATATTTTTTTCAATTTTTTTGAATTTTTTTATTTGTGAATCAACGTATTTTAGTAGATTTTTCTTTTTTTCACTAATAACGTTGGAAGTAATAGTTGTTTTAAAATAAGCATTTAAACCTTCGTTTAAAGTTTCAAAATATTTTCTTTCATTTTCTAAAGTTGTATTTTCCTTTTGATTAAATTCAGAAAATTCGTTGTAAGTTAGCACTTTCTGGATTTTCCCACGATTTATGATTTCATACATTACTGGTTTATAGCTAGATAAATATTTTTTGAAAGTGTCGTAGTTTTGTGAACATTCTAGTGCAAAGGCCCGTCCGACACCTTCGATTTTTTCCATAAAAGTTTCAGTTTTAAATGGAAAATTTTCGTCTTCCAGATAAAGTGGCGAAATCTTTTTTTCCTCAAATGGCAAAGTATATCTTGCACCTGTCATAATAACACGGTTTCCAACATCAATTGAAGTAAAATAGAGAGCAGAGAGAATTTTATCTTTGCTAGTTAAGAAAATATTGCTTGCTTTTCCCATAATTTCAATAATTAATGTATATTTTTCCACATCTCCAAATTGATTTAACTTCTCAAAGTCAAAATATACAATTCTATCAAAACCTTCCTGACGAATATTTATTAAAATTGAATTTTGTAAATGTTTTTTTAGTGATAACAAAAATTTTGATTGAAAATCAGTATTTGGATCTTTTTCGTCTTTTAAGTAAAAAATTGTTGAATTGTCCTTTACTTGAAAAATCAAGTTATTCTTTCCAAAAAAGAGTGAAAATGAAACTCTGTCATATTGGAAAATCTTTGTCAGTTTATATCGTAATATTTTTTCTTTTATTTCTTTTATCAAAAATGAAATCCCAATTCCATCTAAATAAAGCATATTCCCTCCTTGATATATTTTATTTTTATAAAAAAAATCACAATTAGATTAATAACTGTGATTATATCTTTAAATTTTTAATTATTTCAAAATCTTTAAAACCTAATTTTTGAGCTTCTTCATCTATTTTGTTACGGCATAATTTTTTTAAACTTTTTCTAATAGCCCCATCTGGGTATTTTAAATTAATTACAAAAGCTAAATATTCTAATATTAAAATTGATACTGCTATCCTATCGGATATTTTACCATTAACAAAATATAATTTGTTTTTAAATTCATCTAATATTTTGGGCTTTGTGGAAAATTTTATATCTACAATATTCTGTTTTATCGCCCCACTTATAGAAATCTAGGTATCCATAAGCTCCAAATTTTTCACCTATTAAATAAGAAAATTTAGTTTTTAATGAAATTTCGACTTTTTCGGTTAATCTTAATAAATTGATTCTTAAATTCTCCTAAAAAAAAGCCCTGCGTAGGTATGCTAACCTTGTATTATTTAAAATACTGCAGGGGGTTTGATATAATTAATTCTACTCTATTTTTATAAAATTGTCAATAAAAAATCAAAAAATTTATCACAGTTACTGTATTTAATTGTCATTGTTCTTATGTTGTTTTATTATTATCTTATTCAATGATTTTGTAATAGTGGACTTTCTTAAAAAGCATTTTTTCTAACCATAATATTTTCTGCATCTTCAATATTTAGTATCTTCTCATCCCCATCTACGAGCAAAGTTATCAAATATTTATCAATATTTATGATTTTTATTAGTGATTTTATCATAACACCTTTTTCGTTTAAATATTTTCTGATTGCAACACTTCCTTTTATTGATGAAACTTGAACCAGATCGTCTTTTTCAAAATTTAGTATTGATTCAGGCTGAATATCCTTTTTGACTTTATCCAGATTTTGTACAATTGTTTCAAAAACCTCGATAAATGTTTCTAATTTCTTTGATGGAATATCATCTGTAATTTTTTCAAGAATATTTGAGTGGAAATCTCCATGATAGTTTAATGCGACTTTTCCTTTTGAAGTAAGCTTTACAAAAACTTTACGCCTGTCAACGTCCGACCGGGAGCGTTCCAGAAATTGCTTGTCAGTCAGCTTGTTTACGGCGACTGAGGCTGTTCCCATTGTAATGCCCAGTTTGTCAGACAGTTCATTCATTGTAATTTCATTTTCCCCGATCGCTTCAATAATATGAAGTTCAGATGTAGTCAAGCATTTAATTACCTGATTCAAATTTATTTCTTCAATTTTATAATATGTTTTATAGAATTTGTCTAATAGAGTTTCTATTTTTTCATACATTTTAATTGTTCCTTTCTTACTTTATTTCTGACTTTTTCATAACTTTATTTATTTTTTAAAATTATTATTTTAAAGATTCAATTTTTTCTTTATAATTTCCGCTAAAAATATATGAACCTGCAACTAACACATTTGCTCCAGCTTCCTTTACCAGTTTTCCAGTTTCAGCGTTGATTCCTCCATCCACTTCAATATCAATCTTTTGGTTAATTTTTCGCAAATTTTTTATTTTTTGAATCATTTCAGGAATGAATTTTTGTCCGCCAAAACCGGGATTTACAGTCATAATTAACACCATATCAATGTTATCCAGATCATATTTTATAACATCCAGTGGAGTAGAAGGATTTAATGCAACTCCTACTTTTTTTCCAAAAGATTTTATTAGCTGGATTGTTCTGTTCAAGTGCTTTGCAGCTTCAGCATGGACTGTGATTATGTCTGAGAATTGTGCAAAATCTTCTATTAGGTAATCTGGTTCGTTTACCATCAAATGAACGTCAAATACAAGATTGCTATGTTTTCGTAAAGATGAAATAACAGGAGCTCCAAAGCTGATATTTGGTACAAAATTTCCGTCCATAACATCCAAATGGAGATATTCTGCTCCCAGTTTTTCCACTTGCGTAATTTCTTCTTTTAATTTGCTAAAATCTGCAGCAAGCAGTGAAGGTGCAATTATTGTCCTTTTTTCTTTAATCATAAAAATCAACTCTTTCCATTTTTTATTTTTAAATTATTTATTAAATCTTATATTTTGTAATGAATGTAGATAAAAATCGTATCGTTCTTGCGAAATATTACCATTTTCCACATTTTCCTTTATTGCACAGTTTGGCTCGTTTACGTGAATACAGTCTCGAAATTTGCAGTTAGGAATAAATTCTAAAAATTCTGGAAATAATTTTTCCAGTTCCTTTTTTTCTTCCAGTTTTGGAAAGTCTAATGTGGAAAATCCTGGAGTGTCTATTATGTATGAATGTGGTGCTGACATAAAAAATCGGCTTTCTATTGTTGTATGCCGCCCTTTTTTGGTTTTCTGGCTGACATCATTTGTAGCTAGTACTTCTTTACCAATTAGAGTGTTTATAAGCGTGGATTTTCCGGCACCCGATGGTCCTGAAATTACAACTGATTTTTTGTTTATATATTGCTTTAATTCGGTAATTCCAGTATTCGTTTCAGTTGAAATTGGGAAAATAGAAATTGTTTCTTTAAAAATTTGTTTAAATTTATTAAAAAATTCCCCCAGTTCTTCTTTTGAAACTAAGTCAATTTTTGACAATATTAGCACAACTGGAATATTTTGAGAATTTGCGTTTAACAGCATTTTCTGAAAATTTGTAAAATCAAAATTCGGACTTTTTATTGCAAATAGAATACCGATAAAATCAATATTTGCAATTAGTGGACGATATAAAAAATTTTCTCTTTTTTCAATTTTTTCAATAACTTTTTCCTTTTCGTCAAATTCTACAAGATCTCCGATAATACAGTTCATTTTATCATTTTTTACTTTTAATGTTCCACGTAGTTTACATTCATAAATATTTTCTTCATTCAAATTTTTGGAATTTTCGTCTAAAACATAGTAAAATCCTTTTATTTTTCTAATAACTTTTCCTTTGATAAAATATTTGGGAGAAATTTCAAAATAACATTCAAAATAACTCCCATCTCCTTTCTAAATTTTTAATCCTTTTAACTATTCGTCGCTATCTTCATCGCCACCAGAATCATTATTATTTCCGCCGCCTTGTGTGTTGTTACGTGGAGGAGATTGTGTGTTTCCGTTATTCTTCTGTTCAGTGCCTTGCTGATCCATTTTGTTGATTGTGTTGTCAATGATTTTCTCAATTTCCTGATTATCTATTTCTTCCTGAGACTGATTGATAATTTCCTCTGTCGATCTTTCACGTTTTTTCGGAGCGGCTCCAGTATTCAATACAATCGATACCTTCTGTCCTCTCTGAATCTTCGTTCCAGCCGCAGGATTTGTTGAAATAATTGTATTTACAGGCAATGTTGGGTCACTTGTACGTGAAATATTTCCAATATCAAGCCCAATTTGTTTTAACAATTCTCTCGCATCATTTAAGTCAAGTCCTGTTATATTTGGCATAACTGACGGATCTACCATTTGCTGTGAAGAAACCAGTATCGAAATTTTTTGGTTAATCTCAAGTTTTGTACCTGGTTTTGGATAAACTCCCAAAATTGTATTATATTTCTGATTAGATGGGTAATAATCAATCGTTTCAATCTGAATATTTTGCCCTTTTAACCGAGATCTTGCTTCAAGCAGTTCCAGTCCAATAATATTAGGAACTTTTACATCTTCTCCGTTATTTACCCATATTCTTATAACTCTGTTTACTTTGACTTCCTTGCCTGGGCGTGGATCCTGATTATAAACCGTATCTAGCGGAACTTTTTCAGTCTTTGAGTTAATAACTTTAACCTTAAGTCCAGCCTTTTTCAAATATTTTATTGCATCCTTTTTGTCAAGATTTATGACATCAGGAATAACTGTAAGTCTAGTGTTAAAAAAATGACGTTCAAAAACATCCTTGCCAAATCTTATTAATGCCACTAAACAAAGCAGTACAATAATAGTTCTAAAAAATTTTCCATAATTAAATTTATATTTTGTGGCCATTTTTCACCTCGTTATTTTTATTGTTAATTCTTTACTCTATATAATATCATAAATATTGAAAAAATGATATAAATTTATTTTTTTAACTTGTAATTCGGCTTTTATATTTTTGGAAAAATCTTACCTAGAAGAAATTGATTTATGTGACATATTACAAAGCGTAGTTTATACAAATATGGAATTTAATCTAATACAAGATAACGAAGAATTAAATGATGTTAAAAAGGTAACAGGCAAAATAGAGATGAAATTAATGTGGTATTTTGTAAATCTAATTTTTAAGTATCCATGCGAGATTTTCATAATAGGGTTGTTTAATAGCTAATTCGTAATTATTAAATTAAATTATTTTTTATATATTTTAATTAATAAATATTTTTTCATATTATTATGTTTTTTCTTTTTCTTTTCGTAGGATTGCTCATTGCCGCAAATCCTACAACCTATGGCTAGTCTACGACATTTTTCTGCACTGACAAAAAACTCACTATGCTCAAACAGTTTTGCCAGCACAGAAAAATGCTCCGACAAATTAATTCATACTAGAATCTATTTAAAAGGTGAAAATTATATCTTAAATTACTTGAAAAAATTAGGTTTATATACTTTATTAATTAGAAAAGTTTGTAATAAATTTGTTATTTAAATGGGAAATAGTATCAGACAGAATAGAAATAGAATATTTACTCAAAAAAAGCAGGAAGGCATTCCCTGTATGAGAAGCTCCTGCTTTTATCACATATAGCTAGTATGTCCTGTTTCCGTACTTGTCTACGCAGTAGGCTTCTCCGTTAGCCCTTCTATAACATCTTCTACCTTCTTCTCTTCTTTCCTGTTCCGCTTCTTTCCATAGGGCAATATCACGTGCACTGCATCCAATAATTGCCACAGTAAGTATAGCCATGAGCAAAATCTTCTTAAACATTGCATATCATCTCCTTCTGTTTTAAATATCTATGTCAGATATTTATTCTGTTTTATGTATTAGTTATTTGTGTTCTTTTTATATTTTTATTATACAATATTTTAAGTTAGAATACAAATTGCTTTTTCTATTTCTGAGGAAAATTCATTAAATTTTCTGATTTCTACTATATTAAATGGAAAATAGTATCAGATAGAATAGAAATAGAACATTTACTCAAAAAAAGACAGGAGTACATTCCCCTGTATGGGAAGCCCCTGCCCTCTGTATGTATTTCATAGCTTTTAAACCATTGTTATCCATCTTATCTTTTCCACGTCACATATAGCTAATAGACATTTCCATATTTATCCTTGCAGTAGACAATTCCATCAGCCCTTCTATAACATGTTTCTTCTCTTTCAGCAGCATCCTGTTCTGCTTCTTTCCAACCTTTAGGATCAAGCAGTTCACATCCCACGACGGACATAACAAGTATAATCATGAGTAAAATTTTCTTAAACATCGCATATCATCTCCTTTTATTTTAAATATTTATTTCATATTATGTATTAACTATTTGTGTTCTTTTTATATTTTTATTATACAATATTTTAATCTGGAATACAAATTGCTTTTTCTATTTCTGAAAAAAATTTAATAAAAAATAAAATTATATCTAAATATTACAATGTAATTTAAAATATTTTGATAAAAAACGAATTGCAATTTTTTTAAAACATAGTAGATATTTTATTTGAGATTTGTACTTTAATACTAAACTCCATTTAAATAACAAATTTATTACAAACTTTTCCAACAAAGGACAAAAATTTTTAATTCTTTTGATTAATTTTATTTTGAAATAAAAATAAAAACCCTCATTTACTTTTAATATACGTGTGTTATACTTATATAAAAGATATGGAATTTAAAAAAATAATAAATAAAAATTATGGAGGGAAATATGAAAAAGATAGCAATTGCACTTTTTTCACTGATGAGCATAATTTCGTTTAGTGCGAATGAGAATATTGTCAGAAAGATAAGTGTTACTGGGAATGCAGAAAGGGAAGTTATGCCAGACTTGGCAAAGATTAATTTTAAGATTGAGGAAAAGGGGAGTAATTTAAGCCAGACGACTAATGAGGTTAATAAGAAGATTGAGAAGTTTAAAAGTGAATTGAGAGCTAGGAAAATATCGCTTGAAAATTTGGAAACAAAGGCGTTTTACAATAGGAAAGTAAGCGAATATCAAAATGATGAAGATATTCTGGATGTGAAAACTGTTCCAAATAAGACTGTCAAAAAGACTGATAAAAAGCCAACTTCTTATGATGTGAAAATGTCAATGCTAGTAAAAAATACAGATTTTAACAAAATTTCAGCATTGATTGACTTGGAAGACGGGGATAATTTGCAAAGCATTCAGAAAAATTTTGATGAAAATACATTTGCTTTTAACATAAATGAAAACGGAACAACTGTTGATCAAGCTTTAAATAAAGTATTTAACAAACTTAATACTTCAAGAAGAAAGCTGATTTCGGCTGGAATCCCTGAAAGTGATATTATTTTGAGTGATTATACGATAAAAGAAAATTATACAGCAGATAACAAAAATTCAAGAAAAGATGTCTACTATGTTACAAATGAATTTGTACTTACGACAAAAAATATAAAGGAGCTTAATACAATAATTTCAATTGCTGATGATAATGGAATAAACATAAACGGCTCAATTAACTTTGACTTGTCAGACAAAGACAGAATTGAGTCAGAAATGTACAAAGATGCCTATAATCAGACAAAACAGAAGGCAGAAAGCATTTTGCGTTCCAGTAAGATGAAATTGGGAACACCGATTATCGTGAGTGAAGATGTGGAATTTCAGCAAAAGATGATTGACAGGATTGATCAGGACTGGAGTGTGGCTTATAATGCGGCGCCAACGGCAGAACTTGAGTATTCAAATGATAGAATGATAACTAAGTCAGTGGCAGCGTCCGCACCTGTGCCAATGAGAGCTAGTAAACCTAGAGTTGACTATACTCCAAAACCATTAAAACTTGTACAAAATATATCAGTTATGTATGAAATGAAATAACAAAAATAGTATAACTTTATATTTATACTAGACTATGTTTAAAGAATGAAAATTAAATTTTAGAAAGGAATTTTAAAATGAAAAAAATAATAGCGTTACTTATAATGATTTTTTCAGTATTGTCATTTGCAGATGGCGAAGTTGCTGGAAAAAGAATACAGGTTAGAGGAGTTTCACAAAAGGAAATTATGCCAAATTCGGCAAAAATTGCCCTTACAATTCAGACTGAAAACGAAAGTCTGGATAAGGCAAGTGCTGAAAATTCTAAAATTTTAGAAAGATATAAAAGATTGCTTGCTCAAACCGGGACAAAATACAACAAGATTAATTCGACAGGATATTCTACCTATGAAACATATAACTGGGATACAGTAATTGAAAACAAAGGGAAAAAGGAATATAAAACAAAACTTTCAGTAGAAGTTGACAGAATTTCTCTTGATACATTGAAAAATTTTATGAGTGTTCTTGCAGCTGAAAAAATTTATTCCTTGAACAGAAGTAAAAACGGGACATATATTTTCACTGTTGAATCTCAGGATGCGACAAATAAACAGGCATACCAGAATGCAATGTCAAAATTTAATGATATTCAGCAAAAATTGAGCAAAGCAGGAATTCCCGCAAGTTCAGTAAAAATCTCAGGATACGACAATAAGGAAGTGAGCCTTGAAAAAAGAACAAGCAATAAAAAAAATATCCAAGTCGTTTCACACCAGATAGAAGTTGAAACAAGAGATTTAAAAAATCTTGGAAACATCATAAATGTAGCAAGCACATTGGGAATCGGTACGACTGGGCAAATCGAATACGATATTGACAATAAGCAGCAGCTGGAAAATGAACTTTACGAAAATGCCTACAAGGAAGCCTTGAAAAAAGCGCAAGTTATCTTAGGAAAAACAGATTTAAACCTAAAAAATCCCGTTACAATCACAGATAAATCATATGGAGTTATCCAGCCTTATTACGATTACAACTACAACTATTACAATGAAGCCAATTATGCGACTAACCTAGTGCAAGTGAAAAAAAGCGACAGGGAGCTTCTTGATGAATCCACAAGAAGAAACATCGTAATTTCGCCAAAAAAATTAAATATTTCAAAAACTGTCTACATCGAATTTGAAATGAACTAAAAATATAATTTAAGAAAACTGCTGTATTTATATAATATGGCAGTTTTTATTTTTTACAAGATTGTTACATAACCTGCGTAACTATTAAAATATCTTTTAATTAAATTTTATCATTAAGTTATAGTTTTTTTCAAAATGGTATTGACTTTAAAAGAAAATGGGGTATAACAAATGTAATTTTAAACAATATTGTGAAGGAGAGTGACGGATTATGAAAAAAAATCTAGCAATAATTTTGTTTATTATGCTAATTTCTGGAGTAATTGGAAATAGTGCGAATAAGAAAAGAGTTAGCAGGAAAAAAATTGGAAATGTGAAAGTGAGTGAAAAAACTGTGGATTTATCAAATTATGACGGGATAAAGAAAATTAACATTTTTGTGCAAGGTTTTGAGAGCGGGCCTGCTGTGAGCAAAGTTATTTTGGAAATGGGTGATTATAGAATTACGAATCTTGATAAAAATGATTGGAAAGTAAGGACAAATGGATTTGAGAGGAAAGTAACAAATGTGCATGTTTCAGATAAGAAAGGAGAGAAAGCCTTTGATACTGGGATTGTTACACTTGAATTAGAAAATAAGTTTAATCCTAATACGTTGAAATATGAAGGTTCGCCCTTTGCTTATAACAGACAGAAATTTTTTAATGAATGGGTAAAAGAATATGTTGTGGAAATCGAGGGGAAAGTTACAGTTGATGGGAAAGATTATTTAGTCAGTAAAAAAGAGGATGTAATTAATAATAGAGTTTCGGCTGATACAGAATTGTTTAATTATAGAAGTTCATTTAGTGGAAATTATAAAAATCCAATTACTAAAAAAATAGAAAATCTAAAACTGGAAATGGCGGCTTATGAGCCTGAAAAGTTAAAATTAGGAGGAAAAAAGCCTTTAATTGTTTGGCTTCATGGACAAGGGGAAGGTGGAACAGATCCTGATATTGATATTCTGGGCACAGAAACTTCGGCACTTGCGAAAGAGGAAATTCAGAAATATTTTACTGCAGGAGGAACTGATACAAAAGGAGCATTTGTTCTGGCTGTACAGTCGCCAACTTACTGGATGGATGAGGGTGATGGGACTAATGGAAATGGAAGCGGAAATTCAAGATACACTCAAATTTTGATGGATACAATCAAGGAATACGTAAAACATAATCCGTATGTTGACACAAGCAGAATTTACCTTGCTGGAGATTCAAACGGAGGATACATGACTGTAAATATGATAATTACTTATCCAGACTATTTTGCGGCGGCAGTACCGATTTGCGAGGCGTATGCTTATCATGAATATGCAAGAAATAGCGACGGAACTTATAAGACAAATAATATTGAAGTTTCGGCAGGCGGTAAAAACAGTGCAGTTTCAAGATTTGTAGAAACTAAGAAACTGTGGGTAACAAAAGAAAAAATTCAGAAGATGAAAAAAACGCCAGTATGGTTCATTGCGGCGGCAGATGACGGAATTGTTACGCCGAAAAAATTCTCGCTTCCAACATATAGAGATTTATTAAGGGCTGGAGCGGATAATGCGTGGTATTCGTATTATGAAAATGTAGTTGGGACAGATGTGCCAAATTCAAGATTTCCCGGACATTTTTCGTGGATATATTTTTTGAATAATCAGGTGGAAGGTGTGCAGAACAGGGATAAAATAAAAAATTCCAAAGATACCGAAACTTTCGGATTTGAGCCAAGTAACGCTGGAAAAGGTGGGAGTGAAAAGGCCAATGTAAATGGGAAGGCATTTAAAAATGTATTTGAGTGGATGAATTTTCAGAAAAAAAGCAATAATCGTTAGTCAGTGTTATTATTAATGTCAAAAACAGAATTGATTTTCATCAGAAAATTAATGAAGAAATAGAATTTAGATAGAGTAGAAATAGAATATTTACTTAAAACAAAAAAGGCGGGGAAGCATTCCCCTGTATGGAAGCCCCTGCCCTCTGTATATATTTCATAGCTTTTAAACCATTGTCATCCATCTTATCTTTTCCATGTCACATATAGGTTAGTATGTCCTGTTTCCGTATCTATCCTTGCAGTAATACTCACCGCTAGGCCTTCTATAACATGTTTCTCCTCTTTCCCTTCTTTCCTGTCTTGCTTCTTTCCAGAGAGCCATATCATGTGCACTGCATCCCATAACTGCCATAGTAAGAATAACCATGAGAAAAAATTTCTTAAACATTGCATATCATCTCCTTTTATTTTAAATATCTATGTCAAATATTTATTCTATTTTATATATTTATGTTCTTTTTATATTTTAATTATACAATATTTTAAGTTGGAATACAAATTGTTTTTATGTTTCTGAAAAAAAATTAATAAAAAATAAAGTTATATCTAAATTACAATGCAATTTAAAATATTTTGGTAAAAGGCAAATTTTAAGTTCTATAAAAAATACTTGCAATTTTATGTAAAATTGTAGTATGATGTAAAAGTAGAGAAGATTTTTAACATGAAGTTTAAAAATCAAAATAGACTAGAGAAAAGAGAGGTAAAAAAGATGGCAAAAGAAACATTAAATCCGTTTGAGATTGCACAAAAACAAATTAAATCAGCTTGTGATAAATTGAATGCAGATCCAGCTGTTTATGAAATTCTAAAAAATCCTATGAGAGTGTTAGAAGTATCGTTCCCAGTAAAACTAGACGACGGAACAGTTAAAACATTTGTAGGATACAGATCTCAACATAACAATGCGGTAGGACCTTTCAAAGGTGGACTTAGATTCCATCCAAACGTAACAAGAGATGAAGTAAAAGCATTATCAACTTGGATGACGTTCAAATGTTCAGTAGCAGGAATCCCTTATGGTGGTGGAAAAGGTGGAATGGCAATTGATCCTAAAGATTATTCTAAAGCTGAGTTAGAAAGAATTTCTAAAGGCTTTGCAAAAGCAATTTCGCCAATTATTGGAGAAAAAGTAGATATACCAGCTCCAGATGTTAATACAAACGGACAAATCATGTCATGGATGGTTGACGCTTATGAAGAAGTTGCAGGGAAATCAACAAAAGGTGTATTTACAGGAAAACCTTTAGAATTTGGTGGATCTCTTGCAAGAACAGAAGCAACTGGATACGGAGTTAATTTAACAGCTAAAAAAGCATTGGAAAAATTAAACATTGATGTTAAAGGAGCAACATACGCTGTACAGGGATTTGGAAATGTCGGATTTTACACAGCATATTATGCACATAAAGACGGAGCAAAAATTATAGCTTTCTCAAATACAGATGTTGCAATTTACAATGAAAACGGAATTGACATGGAAGCTGTAATAAAAGACTTTGAAGAAAATGGACGTATTACAGAAAACAAAGGTTATGGAAAAGACATTACAAATGCTGAATTATTGGAATTAGAAGTTGACGTTCTGGCTCCATGTGCCTTGGAAAACCAAATTACTTCTGAAAATGCTGACAGAATTAAAGCAAAAGTAGTTGCAGAAGGAGCAAACGGGCCAACTACTCCAGAAGCTGATGAAATCTTATTCAAAAAAGGAATTATAGTTATTCCTGACATTCTGGCAAATTCAGGTGGAGTTGTAGTTTCATACTTTGAATGGGTACAAAACTTACAAAGCTACTACTGGCCATTTGAAGAAGTTCAACAAAAAGAAGATGCATTATTGTCAACAGCATTTGAAGATGTATGGAACTTAGCGGATGAATACAAAGTAGATTTAAGAAATGCCGCTTATATGAAGAGTATTGAAAGAATTGCAAAAGCAATGAAATTAAGAGGATGGTATTAATTTTTTAAGTTCTTGATTTAAGTTAAATACAAAAATAAAGAACCTATTTCTATTTTATTTGATTATAGAGTAGGTTCTTTTTTTTAATTAAGGTGTTAGATAATTTAAATTCTATGATTGATAATCTAAATTAATAATTATTTTTCTTGTAATTTTTCAAAATCCTTATCAAGCAACGCAGGTGTAAATTCAGTTATTACAGTTTCTATCAAATTATTCTTGTAATACGGATCTTCTTTTAATATTTCCTCAAGTTCTGATTTTGTTACATTATATGCTAAAATAAGTCCGCCAGTTGGTGGATTTTGTCTCCCTCCAGCCATAAATTTTCCAGCATCAATATTTTTTTGAATAAAATTAAAATGTTCCTGTCTAAATTTTCCCACTTCTTCAAGCGATTTTGTATAAGTTGTAGATATAACAAAAATTGGTTTCATAGTTTATTTTCCTTTCTCAAATTATTTTTTTCACACTTTTATAGTTATATTTTACAGTATATTTCAAAATAATCAATAAAAATATTTAATTTGTTAATAAAACTATAGTAAAAATGGCTTCCAAAATTATATTTTATGAACAAAATTTTTTATATACAAAGTAATGTGAAATTGAATTTTATTTATGATTATGGTATACTAAATTGAATTTTGGATATGCCAATAAAAAGAGGAGGCAAAATTATGTTTTTAGAGAGAACAGAGCGGCTGGCATTAGTTGATTTTGACAATAAGCACATTAATTATATTGATTTGATAGATAATATAAAATATTTTTCTGAGTATGTAGTTGAATTGGAAAAGGAGAAGTTTGGACTGATTGTTATGGAAAATCGTCCAGAATGGATTTACAGCTTTTTTGCAGTATGGGATAAAAAATCAGCTGGGATCGCCCTTGATGCAAACAGCAATTCAGGCGAAATTTTATACGTGCTGGAAGATTCACATCCAAACGTAATTTTCTGCTCAAATGAAACAGAAAAAACTGTTTTTGAAGCAGTTGAAAAATATAGTTCAAAAAATACTGTAAAAATAATAAATGTGGATAAAATTACAGTTGAACAGGAAAAAATGAATGCTATAAAAAATATGCAGTTTGAACTTGAAAATCCATCTGGAGATGAAACAGCGGCTATGCTTTATACTTCAGGTACAACTGGAAGCCCAAAAGGTGTAATGCTGTCTTTCAATAATTTAAATACTGAAATGGAAGGACTTTACGAAAAAGGGATATTTGATTACAGGGATCAGATTTTGGCAATATTGCCATTTCACCATGTTCTGCCTTTGACGGCAAGCGTTCTTTTGATGTTAAAATATCAGACTTCAATTGTATTTGTACAAAAAATTGCAAGCAAGGAAATATTTGACGCGCTTGAAAAAAATAGAGTAACTGCAATAATAGGAGTGCCAAGAGTATTCAAGCTATTTTATGATGGAATAAAGCAGCAAATTGACGCAAAATTCATTACACGATTTATTTACAAAATGATGAGCAATGTCAAATCATTGAAGATAAAAAGAAAAGTCTTTGCAAAAGTTCATAAAAAATTTGGTGGGCATCTTGACTTTATCGTTGTCGGTGGAGCAAAAATGGATCCTGAAATTTCAAAGTTTTATGAAACATTAGGATTTTACGCCCTTGAAGGTTATGGGCTTACCGAAACTGCACCAGTTATCGCCGTAAATTCAAAAAAAGAAAGAAAAATCGGAACAGTTGGGAAAAAACTTAATAACATCGAAATAAAGATTGTGGATGAAGAACTGTGGGTAAAAGGTCCGATTGTTATGAAAGGTTATTACAATAAGCCTGATAAGACGGCGGAAGTAATTACTGAAGACGGATGGTTCAAGACAGGAGACTTGGCGGCAATTGATGAAGAAGGCTATGTTACAATTCGTGGAAGAAAAAATACAATGATTGTCCTTTCAAATGGTAAAAATATTGACCCTGAAACGCTTGAAAATAGGGTAATTGCACAAAGTAACGGATTAATCAAGGAAATTGGTATTTTTAATTACAAAAATAAGTTAGCTGCAATAATCGTTCCAGATCTGTTAGAGTTTAGAAAACGTGGAATTACAAATACAAAGGCTTATATAAAAAATATAGTGGAAGATTACAACCTAAAGGCGCATAACTATGAAAAAGTGCTTGATTATAAGCTGTTTGAGGAAGAATTGCCAAAAACTAGAGTTGGAAAGACACGTAGATTTATGCTGCCGGACTTATACGAAAAAAATGAGGTTGTAAAAAAGGAGAAAACACCTGAACCAACCGATGAAGCATATAAAATATTAAAGGAATATGTCAAGAAAAATAAAGGAATTGAGCCACATCCAGAAGAAAATCTGGAACTTGAAATCGGAATGGATTCACTTGATATTGTGGAATTTTTTGCGTTTATAGAAAACAGTTTTGGAATTCAGCTGGATGAAGAAAAGTTTGCTGGAATGTCAAATTTAAAATTATTATCTGAATACATCAACCAAAAAGCTACAAAATTTGAAGACAACGATATTGACTGGAAACAGATTATCAGCGAAACAAAACCTATAGAGGACAATAAAAACCGTTGGGTAACAAAATTTTTAAAAATATTTCAGCCAATTGTCGATTTATATTTCAGAGTAAAAAAAATTGACAGGAAAAAATTAACAGACAATCCGCAAATTTTTGTATCAAATCATCAAAGTTTTGCAGATCCATTAATTCTAGGATCACTATTTCCAAATAAAATTGTTTTTAATACATTATTTTTAGCAATTGACTGGTATTTTAAAAAAGGTGTAATGAAACTTCTTGTTTCAAATGGAAATGTTGTTCTGATTGATATTAACAAAAATATCAGAAAAAGTGTAGAAGAAATAGTTGGATATTTAAAAGGTGGAAAAAGTATTGTAATTTTCCCAGAAGGAGCAAGGACAAAAGATGGAAAAGTTGCCCAATTTAAAAAGGTATTTGCCATAATTGCAAAGGAACTGAATGTAGATGTCCAATGTCTTGGAATAAAAGGTGCATTTGAAGCATATTCAAGATACATGAAGTTCCCAAAACCGAAAAAAATCGAAGTGGCAGTGCTGGAAAAATTCTCGCCAGAAGGAAGCTATGATGAAATTACACAAAAAGCAGAAAAAATTATAAGAGAGTATGTTGAGAACTAATAAAAGTCAGTACAAGAGAATGTCTTGCAAGATAGAAGAATCCAATTGTAAATTTTATATATCTGCTGTTTTATAAAATCAGTAAAAATAATATTTTTTAAATTTTATAAAATATATGATATTTAGTCAGTAAAATTATTTCTAGGTGTGAGACATTCTTTTATTGCAAAAACAAGAGAAAGAACGGCAAGCCTTAGTTTTTGTTATATATTTTAGCGTTGTATTTGAGTATGCGGTAAACCCAAATGAGAAAATAAGAAAAATTTTAAAAAAGGTGTTGACAATAAAAATTAATTATGATATAATAATTGAGTACTTGTGAGTTGAAAAAACAACAAGCATTATAAATGCCTTGGTGGCGAAATCGGTAGACGCACAGGACTTAAAATCCTGTGGGAATTTATCCCGTGCCGGTTCAAGTCCGGCCCGAGGCACCACGAAATCATATTATGCGGGAGTAGCTCAGTTGGTAGAGCGTCAGCCTTCCAAGCTGAATGTCGCGAGTTCGACCCTCGTCTCCCGCTCCAAAATATGAGCCATTAGCTCAGTCGGTAGAGCACTTGACTTTTAATCAAGGTGTCACTGGTTCGATCCCAGTATGGCTCACCATCTAAATTTAACCATATGTGCCTGTAGCTCAGTTGGATAGAGCAACGGCCTTCTAAGCCGTGGGCCAGGAGTTCGAATCTCTTCAGGCACGCCATATGGATCCATAGCTCAGCTGGTTAGAGCACTCGGCTCATAACCGAGCGGTCGCTGGTTCAAGTCCAGCTGGATCCACCATTGAAAAACTTGTGCGGCCTTCGTCTAGTGGTTAGGACCTCGGGTTTTCATCCCGGTAACAGGGGTTCGATCCCCCTAGGCCGTACCATTTATTTTTTTAGAACCATAATTTAAAATTGTGGTATTTTTTTTAGATAATTTACAGTGTTTAATTATTTTATTAAAGTTGCGGGTGGATGTCCGAACGGTAAGGGACCGGTCTTGAAAACCGGCGAAATCGCAAGATGTCTGGGTTCGAATCCCAGTTCACCCGCCATATATAATATGCCCAGATAGCTCAGTCGGTAGAGCAAGGGACTGAAAATCCCTGTGTCCGTGGTTCGATTCCGCGTCTGGGCACCATTAGAATAGCTAAAAATGTGATATATAGTGCAAATCAGTGTTTATGCTGACTTGCACTTTTTTCTTTTGTTTATGGTACTTTGTGGTTGTATTCTGTTTTAATCTGTTTCTATTTATTTCAATACATTAAAAATTTATTGGCAACTTACTGGCAACTATTTTAATAGATTAATTTATTTATGACATCTCTTAATTTTTTGATAGTCCAATAAGTGTATACACCGTCTGTAATGTCTTTTTCCCTGTGCCAACATTTTTTTATTTTTGAAGCTGATTCATTTTTTAAACGTCGCATTTTAGTTATAAATGTGTGCCTAATTGAATGTAAATTACCTGAAATATTGTATTCTGAAAGAATTTTGTCAAATTGATATTTTAGAGAATCATATTGTTCTTTAAATAAATACTTGCCATCATTCATAAATCTATCTCAGGAGAAGTAATTTCTTCTGTTGTTAGTTATAAGACAATAAACGTAGGAGATAAAAGTTATAATACTGTAAGAAATTAATTTCCGCAATAAAGACACGAGCAACAGAATTAGGAAATTTAAAAGTAAAATTTAGCCCAGAACAAATTGAGAAAATGTCTCAAAATTTTCAGATTTAAAAATTCCAAATGGAATAAAATATTTAAAGAAGGAGAAAATGTATTGTTAAATAGAACATCGGATAATATAAAGACAGATGAATACAGTTTGCAGTGCATATTGAATACGCTAAGAATTCAGTTCTTACAACGAAAAAGTTAGAAAATATGGAAAGTGGATAAGATTTGAAGGAGTTAAATAGAATGTTTAAAAAATTAATTATCTTAATAGTATTATCATTTATTTTAATAAGTTGTGATTCAAAAAAAGAAATAAGCCAAAATCCGATTATGACAAAAAAAGAATACAATTATGTTATTGAAAAGGTTGATAAATATTTAGATAAAGGAGAATATAAAGAAGCTATAAAATTATTATTAAAAGCAGCCGAATATAATAAAAGTGATTATAAGAAAATAGCTTGGATATATTCTCAAATTAGTGAAGAAGAAGGAGAAAAGTGGTATAAGATTGCATATGAAAAAGGAAACGAAGATGTCGCCATTATATTAGGATTGTATGCTGAAAAAAGAAAAGATTATGTTGCTCAAGAAAAATATTTAAGAAAAGCAGTAGATAATAATCAAAAAGATTCTTATAAATATTTAGGAAATTTTTTTGAAAAAATGGATAGAACTTCTGAAGCAATTGAAATTTACAAAAAGGGAGCTGAAAATAAAGATGCTGTTTCTATGTATAATTTAATAAAAAAATATTACATTCAAAATGATATTCAAAATATGAAATTATATATAAATAAAATACGAAAAACTAAAGAAATATTTGGATTTACATACGATATAAATGAAATAATAAATTACATGGATGGAAATAGTAATGATAAAAAAGCTATAAATTTGTATTTAAAATCTTTAGACAATATAAAAATAAATAAAATTCAAGAAGCAGAAAAAAATTTAAAAGAAATAGAAAAATATAAAAAAGAAGGAATTAAATATTTAGCTTCGTTTTACTATTATACTAAAAACGAAAAAGAAAAAGCAGTTAAAATGTATAAAAAAGCACTTTTAGATGGGATAGATGTTAATTTTGAGATGGGAACTATAAGTGAGGAAGAAGGAAAAACAGAAGAAGCTAAAAAATATTATTTAATATCCAGTAATAAAGGAAATCCTAGAGGACAGACTAATTTAGCTCAAATATTAAAAAATGAAGGTACTTATAAAGAAGCAGAGAAATGGTATATAAAAGCAGCCGAACAAAAATCATTTATAGCAATAAAAAATTTATTAATGTTTTATGATAACGAAAAAAATAAGAAAGAAATAAAAAAATGGATTTTAAAAATAAAAAATGAAGCAGGATTAAAGGATTATAATATTGAGGAAAAGGAATATATAGAAAAACTTATAAAAAATTATAATATAAAATTATAGTGAGGTAGAAAAATGATAAAAAAAATATTATTGCTGATAATATTATCATTAGCAACAATAAGTTGTGATTCTGAACCGCAAGAAAAAACTTATACAATAGTATTAGACAAAGAAGAATATGAAAAAAGAGTTGCCGAAATAGAAAATGAAATTAAGAATAAAAACTATAAAAAAGCTGAAGAAATGCTACTGGAAATAGCCAAATATAATAAAGCGGCATATGTAAGAATAGCGACTATGTACTATGAAGCAGGAAAAACAGATGAAAGTGAAAAATGGTTTAAAATAGCATACGATAAAGGAAATAAAGAAGTAGCAGGCAGTCTGGGAGATATTTATTCTGAAAGAAGAGAATATGGAAAAGCAGAACAATATTACCGAGAATACATTAAATTAGGAAATTTAGAAGGGTATAAGAATTTAGGATATATGTTTGAAAGACAAGGGAAAATAGATGAAGCAACAAAACTTTATATAGAAGGAGCAAAATCGAAAGATGCACATTCGATATACTCTTTAGTAAGGATATATTATTTAAAAAATGATATAAAAAATGTAAATTACTGGAAGGATAAATTATTGAATGATACTGAAGTTATTGATTTTGACTCTGATATGGAAAAATATTTGAATTATTTGAATGGAAGTAAAAAAGAAAGAAAAATAGCAGACTTGTATATAAAATCTGCACAAAATATGATAATAAGAAACCTTTCAGAAGCTGAAAATGAGCAAAAGGAAATGATAAAATATTCTCAAGATGAATTAGTGAATTTGGCAGGATTCTATAATGTGTTTGGAGATAAATCTGCTGGAAAAAGATTGTTTAAGGAAGCATACGAGAAAGAATTGAAAGATTCTATTTACTACATGGGAGTTATCGAATTTGAGGAAGGGAATATTGAAAAAGCGAGGGAATATTTTAAAGAGTCGGCAATAAAGGAAAACAGGGCTGAGGCACAGATAGGCTATGCGGATAAGCTGAAGGAAGAAGAAAATATTGAGGAAGCGGTTAAATGGTATAAAAAGGCTGCTGAACAAAAGGAAGCGAGAGCATTGATAGAGTTATGTTCCTACTATTTGGACAAACGTGATATTGAAAAAGCGAATGAAATGGTAAGAAGGTTAAAAACAACGAAGGGATTAAAAAATTATACTTTGGAGTATAAAAAATTTGCACATGAATATAAAGAATTAAAATAAATTCATATTTTTACATATTCAGCCTTGTTTAATGACTAGCCACTTTACGTTTTGATATAGGATTAAAGTGATTGTGTAAAGAAAAACACTTTAAGGAAGTTGAGCAATTTATCATGAAAACATAAATAAAAGTATTATAATGTTCAGCTTGGAATCAAAAATTTTTTGCAGTATCAGAATATGTCTGAAAGGTGCATTTTATACGATAATTAGGCGTAAATAAAGGATTTAGTCAAAGGTAAAACTAAAGATAGATACACTAACTTATAAGTTGTATGGGGTATAATACTGTTGACAGTTGGGGAGGATATATAATCTTCAATTGTTAAATATAGCAATTTGATTTAGAAATTTTAGAAAGCAAGATTGTAAAGGAGATTTTTTAGAAAAGAAAGGTGATTAATTATGAAAAAGACATTAATTGGTTTATTTTTAATTTTAGGAGCAGCTTCTTTCGCAGATGCTGGAAAAATTGAAGCTAAAGGAGCTTTAGATTTAGGTGGAAAATACCACTATGGAAAAAACTATAGAAATCAAAAAAGTAAAAATAGTTCAGGAGAAGTTGGAGTTGAATACAGAAATGAAGTAGCTCCTGGATTAGAAGTAGGTGGAGGGACAGCGTTCCAATTCCATAAAGATTTGAAAGATAAAATTGACGGACAAAATGAAAAGAACTACAATTCTATCCCAGTTTATGGAACTGCTAAATATAAATTTGATACACAAACAGCTGTTAAACCTTATGTTAAAGGTGATTTAGGATATTCATTCAACAATGGAGATCATGACTACGGAAGATTAGGAAAATTCAAAGCTAAAAATGGATTGTACTACGGAGTTGGTGGAGGAGTAAACTACAATAACTTTAACGTAGAACTTATGTATAAAGAAAATCAAGGAGAATACGAATACGAAGGTCCAATAGGTGCAAAATCTAAATATGACGCTAATTACAGAAGAGTATCTCTTGGTGTAGGTTATGACTTTAACTTATCACAATAATTTTTGTAACAGAAAAAATGTACATTAAAAATTTAAAAAATTAAAAAATTGAATATTTGCAATCGAAAAAACTATCACATTTACGTGGTAGTTTTTTTTTCTTTAGAAAAAAGTTTTGCATAAAGCGGGGGCGTTCGTAGAATATTTTGCCATTATTCCTAAGCAGCAGTCAGTTAAACATATTAAAATGACTTTAATTACATGAATTTTTTGACTTCTATTCTTTAAAAAGGTAAATAGTATAAAATAATTTTACAAGACAGCCAATTTAATAAAAAAATCAAGAATTATAAGTAAATACTGTAAATACTAGGTTTGTTTATTTATTTTCAGTGCTGTTTTGAAAGAATTTGAGTATACAATAAATTTTTAAAAATAATTTCATTTCTTTATTCTTTTATGATATAATATTAGACATAAGTAAGTGAAAGTATGTGACAGATTAATAATAGTGATATTTTATTTGATATTTATTATATGTTTTTCTGATTATGCTTTGATGATGCAAAGAATTTAAGAGAGAAAGGACGATGACAGTATGAAAAAGATGTTTTTAATGATGCTGCTAGCCACGGCGTTCATTATTAGTTGCGGAAAAAAGACAGCTGATGGCAATGTTATAAAAATAGGAGTTATTGCTCCGCTTACTGGAAATTATGCGCAATACGGAATTGCAGTAAAAGAAGGTGTTGAGCTTAAAGTTGATGCGATTAATAATGCAGGTGGAATTAATGGAAAAAAAATTGAACTTGTAATCGCAGATAGCAAAGGCGATGTGCAGGAATCAATAAATGCTTTCAAAAAGATGATTTCACAGGATAAAGTGAATGTCGTGATAGGAGAAGTTGTTTCAGCTACTTCACAGGCTATTTCAGGACTTGCACAGCAAGCAAAAGTACCTTTGATTTCAGCAACTGCTACAAGTCTTGATGTCACAAAAGGAA
Source organism: Leptotrichia hofstadii (assembly GCF_007990525.1). Taxonomy (NCBI): domain Bacteria; kingdom Fusobacteriati; phylum Fusobacteriota; class Fusobacteriia; order Fusobacteriales; family Leptotrichiaceae; genus Leptotrichia; species Leptotrichia hofstadii. The sequence continues at coordinate 2,299,317 of NZ_AP019823.1, read as the reverse complement.
AAGATTTTGTGTTTAGAACTACATTTACAGATCCTTATCAAGGAACTGCTACTGCAAAATACGCAAAAGCAAAAGGCGTAAAATCAATCGCAATTTTAACAAATTCTTCAAATGATTATTCTGTAGGAATTGCGAACGCATTTAAAGAACAAGCTAAAAAAGATGGAATAACTATTACTGAAGAAAAGTATACAAATGATGATAAAGATTTTAAAGCGATTTTAACAAAAGTAAAAGGACAAAATCCACAAGCTATCTTCATACCTGATTATTACAATACAATTGGATTAATTATTTCTCAAGCAAAAGATTTGGGAATAACAGCTCAATATTTTGGTGGAGATGGATGGGACGGAATTCAGACTAACTTTGGAGCAGTTGCAGAAGGAGCAATTTTTGCAAGCCAATTTTCTCCAGAAGATAAAGCTGAAAATGTTCAGAAATTTATGAAAGATTACCAAGCTAAGTTTCATAAAGAACCAATAATGTTTGCCGCACTTGGATATGACACAGTGGAAATTGTGGAAGCTGCATTGAAATCAGCAAAAGATTTGACAGGGCCATCTATAAGAGAAGCTATGAATGGAGTTAGTGGAATTGATCTTATAACTGGAAAATTAAAATTTGATGCAGATAGAAATCCTGAAAAAGCAGTTACATTTATTGAAGTAAAAGGTGGAAAACTTACATTAAAAGAAAAATTTTAAAATTAAGAAACAAAATAAATTACTCATAAAAAATATAATAGTGAAGGAGAACGACGATGAAAAAAATATTATTCTTAGTTTCATTGTTGGCATTATTCGTACTGAGCTGTGGAGCAAAGTCGTCTAAGGACAGCAATGTTATAAAAGTTGGTGTTATAGGAGCATTGACTGGAAATGTGGCACAATATGGAACAAGTACAATAAACGGATTTAAATTGAAAGTAAAAGAAATAAACGCTGCTGGCGGAATTAATGGTAAAAAAATTGAAATTGTAGAAGCAGATAGTAAAGGTGATGTACAGGAAGCAATTAATGCATTTAAAAAAATGGTTTCACAAGATAAAATTGACATTTTTGTAGGAGAAGTTACATCTGGACCATCTCTTGCAATTGCGCCGCTTGCGCAACAAGCTAAAATTCCTATGATTACAGCAACTGGAACTGCATTTGACATTACAAAAGGAAAAGATTTTGTTTATAGAACTACATTTACAGATCCTTATCAAGGTGTCGTTGTTGCAAAATATGCAAAAGCAAAAGGGTATAAAAACATTACTGTTTTAACTAATACAGGAAGTGACTATTCTGTAGGGCTTGCAAACGCATTTAAGGAACAGGCTAAAAAAGAAGGAATTCAAGTAAAAGAAGAACAATACACTGCTGATGACAAGGACTTTAGAGCATTGCTTACAAAAGTAAAAGGATACAATTCTGAAGTAATTTTCGTACCAGATTATTACAATACAATTGGACTAATCTTGACACAGGCAAAAGAACTTGGAATAAACGCTCAATTCATGGGTGGAGATGGATGGGACGGAATCCAGACTAACTTTGGAAAAGTTGCAAATGGAGCAGTTTTTGCAAGCCAGTTTGCACCGGATGATCCTGATCAAAATGTTCAAAAATTTATTGCAGCATACAAAAATGAATATAAAATAGATCCAATTATTTTTGCCGCTTTAGGATATGATACTGGAACTATTTTAGAAACAGCGTTGAAAAATGTTTCTGACTTGTCTTCTAAAGATGCAATAAAAGAAGCAATTAAAAAATTTGATGGTACTTTGGTTACAGGTTCACTAAAATTTGATGCAGAAAGAAATCCTGAGAAAAAAGTTACATTTATTGAAGTGAAAGATGGAAAACTTTCATTGAAGGAAAAATTCTAGGAAAGAAAAAATTCTAAAAATATAGAAAATAATAATTGTTATAAAGTTCGGTTGTTAGGAGAAATTTTCTTTCTTCTAACAGTCTGGAACTTTTTTTATCTAAAAAGAAGAAAATTAATTTGGGTAAATATACGTAAGCAGCTTTAAGATTATATTTAATTACGGGGGAAGAGTATGATTTTAAAGCTGCCTAAGTATATGAATGAAAAATAAAGCGTATTTTAAGTAAAGAGTATGAGGAGTTTTTAAATATGTTAAAGAGTTTTATTGAACAGACTATTAACGGACTGCAGACTGGAAGCATTTACGCATTGATTGCGTTAGGATATACAATGGTTTACGGTATCGTTAAACTTATAAATTTTGCGCATGGTGATATACTTATGGTGGGAGCTTATGCTACTTTAATTGCCGTGTCACATGGAATGCCGTTAATTGTGGCTATTATTTTATCAATTGTTGTATGTGCTGTTTTGGGAGTTGTAATTGATTTTTTTGCATATCGTCCAATTCGAAATGCACCTAAAATTTCGGCACTTATAACAGCGATTGGAATGAGCTTTTTGCTGGAAAGCCTGGCACTTATAATATTTGGAGCAAATCCAAAAGTTATTGATCAGAAATATATACCGGCATTTTTATCAAATAATAACAAGATTAATTTAGGATTTTTAAGCATCAGCATGCTTACAGTATTTGTAATTGTAGTTACTTCAATTTGTATGATTGCCTTAAATTTATTTATTAAAAATACAAAATTAGGAAAAGCAACAAGAGCAGTTTCACAGGATACAGGAGCGGCACAGCTTATGGGAATTAATGTAAACAAAACTATTGCTATAACATTTGCGATTGGTTCTGGACTTGGGGCGTTAGGTGGAGCATTGTATGCGATTGTTTATCCGCAAATTGAGCCATATATGGGAATGCTGCCAGGACTGAAGGCTTTTATTGCGGCTGTATTTGGAGGAATTGGAAGTATTCCAGGAGCTATGGTTGGTGGATACGTCTTAGGACTTCTTGAAGCTTATGTAAAAGGTTCATCACTTACAACTTGGGCAAATCCTATAGTATTTGGTGTGCTGATATTGATATTAATTTTTAGGCCAAATGGACTGTTTGGTAAGAATATGAAAGAAAAAGTGTAATTGGAAGGGAGGAAAATGGAAAATATGGAAAAAAACAATAAAGATGTAAAAACAAAAAATATAGATAATACAGAAAAAAAACATAATGAACAGAACAAAAAAGATAAAGAAACAAAAGAATATAAATGGCAAAATTTGAACTATTTTAACAAATTAAATGTAAAAAATTATGTAGTTACATTTATTTCAATAATTGCACTTTATATCGTCCTAAGTTTTACTTTTGATCCAAATGATGCTTTCAGTTATACAAAAGGAATTTACATAAATATATTAATTTTCGTTTTATTTGCGGTAAGCCTGAACATAACAGTCGGGCTTATGGGACAGCTTAATTTGGGGCAAGCTGGATTTATCGCAATTGGTGGATATTCAGCGGCATTTATTTCAAAAATACTCGTAAATTATAACTTACCGACATTTTTACAGTTAATACTGGTATCATTGTTTGGAGGACTGGTTGCGGCTGTATTTGGATTTCTTGTTGGTGGAAGTACGCTAAGGTTAAGAGGGGATTATCTTGCGATTATTACTTTAGCATTTGGAGAAATTGTAAAATATATTATTCAAAATCTGGACTTTTTAGGTGGAGCAACTGGACTTAACAATATTCCAACAATTCTAGATTTTTCAAATACTTATTTCATCGTGGTTATTTCAATTATTGTAATTGCAATGGCGATGACTTCTCGAAAAGGGAAAGAGATTCTGTCAATTAGAGAAGATGAAATTGCAGCAGAGAATATAGGAATTGGATTAAATCGTGTAAAACTTTATGGATTTGCTTTTTCAGCGTTTTTTGCTGGAGTTGGAGGATCGTTATTTGCTCATAATATTGGAATTTTGACGCCAGATAAATTTGGATTTTTATTCTCAATAGAAATTCTTGTTATGGTAGTGCTAGGTGGACTTGGAAGTATTACGGGAGCGATTATAGCTGCAACGATTTTGACGCTTTTAAATGAAAGATTGAGAGATGTTTCGCAGTTTAGATACTTAGTCTATGCAATTATCTTGATTTCATTAATGATTTTCCGTCCAAAAGGGATTTTTGGTACGAAGGAATTTACATTCGCAGGAACAAAGAGAAGAATTAATAAACTTAGAAATTATAGAAATAACAAGAATTAAAAAAGTGAAAGTTAGAATTAAATATTTTTGATAAATATAAAAATGAAGTAAAATAGGAGATAAAATATGTCATTATTAAAAACGACAGATTTGGGAATATCTTTTGGAGGTCTAAGAGCTGTTGATGAGGTAAATATTGAGATTAAGCAAGGGGAACTGGTTGGATTGATTGGTCCAAACGGAGCTGGGAAAACGACAATATTTAACTTGCTGACAGGCGTTTACAAGCCTACTGACGGAGATATTTCTATAAATCAGATTAGTATAAATAAAAAAACTACTCCACAAATAGTTGCTTTAGGAGTTGCCAGAACATTTCAGAATATAAGATTATTTAAGGAATTAACAGTGCTTGACAACGTAAAGATGGCACTTAACAGCAGTATGAAATACAACACTTTTGAAGCGATTTTTAGGCTTCCTAGATTTTGGAAGGAAGAAAAGGAAATAACAGATAAGGCACTTGATTTGTTGGATATTTTTGATATGGCTGAAATGGCAAATATTACAGCTGGAAACCTGTCTTATGGACAGCAAAGAAAATTGGAGATAGCAAGAGCTTTGGCGACAAATCCAAAATTATTGCTACTGGATGAGCCTGCAGCAGGAATGAATCCAAATGAAACAAGGGAACTGATGAATACAATCAGCTTTATAAGAAATAAATTTAAAATTGCAATTCTGCTAATCGAGCATGATATGGACTTGGTAATGGGAATTTGTGAAAGACTTTATGTGCTGAATTTTGGAAGAATTATTGCTTCAGGACTTCCTGATGAGATTCAGAATAATAAGGAAGTTATAGCAGCTTATTTAGGAGAATAAAATTTAAGATGAAAATTAATAAAATTAGCAAAAAGGAGGAAAAGTGAATATTTTAAATGTAAATGATTTAAATGTATATTATGGCGGAATTCACGCTATAAAAAACATTTCATTTCAGATAAAAAAAGGTGAAATTGTTTCTCTAATTGGTGCAAATGGTGCGGGAAAAACATCCACACTTCATGCTATTTCAGGGCTTGTACCAATAAAATCGGGAGAAATTTCCCTAAGCGGGGAAAATGTAACTAACATTGATGCTTACAAGCTTGTCAGCCGTGGAATGGCACATGTTCCAGAAGGACGTAGAATCTTTACAGAATTGACTGTACTGGAAAATTTAGAAATGGGAGCATTTACAAGAAACGATACAGATCAAATAAAAAAAGATATGGAACATATGTTCACGCTGTTTCCACGGCTTGCTGAACGTAAAAAACAGCTGGCAGGAACAATGAGTGGAGGAGAACAGCAAATGCTGGCAATGGCAAGAGCCTTAATGTCAAATCCTTCACTACTATTGCTAGATGAGCCGTCAATGGGGCTAGCACCATTATTAGTACAGGAAATTTTCAACATAATTGTAAGAATTAATAAAGAAGAAAACGTAACTGTGCTGTTAGTAGAACAAAATGCCAATATGGCACTATCAATTGCAGACAGAGGCTACGTTCTGGAAACTGGAAAAATAATTCTGGAAGGAACAGGGAAGGAACTGCTTACAAATCCTGAAATTAAGAAGGCTTATCTTGGAGGATAAAATTAAGAAATTAGAATATTTGTTTTTGAAAACTGTCTTGAAAAGTTTTTTTGCTTTTTGAGATGGTTTTTTGTTTTGGGGAAGTTTTGAGAGAAGAAAAAAACTGGGATTTTTCCCAGTTAAAAAATTTATTGTTGTTTTAATTTAACAGCATATATCCTTCCGAATTCATTGCAGCTTCTATTTCAGGAATACTATAATATTTTTCATAGTTATTTTTATCATTCAAGTCATTATCATCATATGAAATGATATTGCCGTTTTTATCTAGAATAATGTTTTTTACTGTAACCGCTAAAATTTCTTCTCCAGTAGAAACAGAGCCGTAAAAATATTTTAAAGTCAAGTGTCCGCTATCGTCTTTTTTGTAATAAATATTTGGCAATGCTGAGTATGTAGACAAATCAACGACATTATAGAAAGCCATGTTGTCATAAGTATTTTCGAGCCTGGCTTGAGAAAGTTTTGTTACAAATGCCTTTAAATTTTTTACTTCATTAATCTCTTTTGCGATTTTTGGAAGATTTTCTATTTTTATTTTTACTTTTGTATTTTTAGGGCGGATTTTTAATTTTTTGGCTAAATCCTTATTGTATGTAAAATTCACTGTTACTGTGTCTCCATTTTTAAACTGCTTGTCTTTAGGATAGTCAATGCTAATTTCTCCATTATCTAGGAATTCCATTTCTTTTTGTGCTTTCTTATTATTATTTGCTTCCTCTTTCAACTTGAAATAGTAATCGTATTTTGTCTCCCATGATATTGAGGCATTTTCTGAATCTCCAGTGACTCTGACAGCATAAGCTTTGCTAAAATCGACATTATCTAAAAATATATAATTTACGCCAATATTGTAAAGTACCAATGCTCCTACGATTACAGCCACTATAATTCCAATTTTTTTCTTTTGTCCTGAATCCATCTTGTTGTATTTTTCTTTGGCAGTTTGGATTCCCGCTTGCACATCTGCCATTTCAAAGTCCTTGCTTTTAAATGCCTTGAAATAGTTTGTTGTTGTGGAAATAACTGCTAGGATTAGGAACAGCACTGAAAAAAATATCCATAGTTTTGGATTTGGATTTGGTATTTCCTGCTGATTGCTCATCATTGACATTCCAGCTGCAAGTGGATTTTTTACTATATTCATATATTTATCCACTTTTATAATTTCCAAAATTCCGATTAATGCGACTCCAACTGCTGATAAATAATTTATTTTTGTAAAATTGCTTGTTAAATTTTCCTTTTTCATTTTTAAATACGACAGAACAAGTACAATTATTAATAGAATTGTTCCAAATTTAAAGATGTTATGAACATTTGAAATAGTTTGCAGAATATTCAGTATGGATGTTCCGGCATCTCCAAGAGCCCCTAGTCCGCCCATCAAATCTGAACTGGAAGAGGCTTTTTCCACTTTTTTAATTTGCATATAGAACATAAGCCCTTTGAATGCTAGCCACAGTATTCCAGCTAAGATTGCGGCACTTAATCCAAAAATACTTTTTAGAAAAAGTTTATTTTGATTGTTGTCCTTTGAAAGAATATTGTCGAGAAATCCCTGAGACTGGTTGTTATTAGAGTTTGTATTATTTTCTTCATTTTTTATATTATTCTGATTTTCCATTTTTCCTCCTTGTATTTCAGTTTTTTGGTTATATACTCAAACCTATTTTAAATTAAACTGCTAAAATTATATAAATTTATGGTTTGAGTAAAATAGTCATAGCTTTTGAGTTTAGTTTTAAATAAGTTTTACTATATTATTTTTCTCGTTCCTTAATTATGAGAACAAATCGTTTTTCTTCTGGATTTAATATTTCATCGGAATCGTATATCCCGTTATACCAGCTTTTTTGAGAAAAGTAGCTTGAATATTTAGGATTTTTAAATTTATATCCTTTCTTGGCAAAAAGTGTATTCCTTATATAGCCTAATTTTTCTTTTGAAAACGTATTTAATATCGCCGTATTATTTTTATGCATTACTTCATCATAAACTCGGTCTAATGTTGCTAAATCGTCATCATTCTGATTTGTTCCAGATTGATTTTGCTGAGGTGCCGTATTTGGTACAACTGTTGCATTAGGGTCTGCTGGCTGTCCTGAAGTTGGTGTTGAAGTTCCAGGTTTTCCAAGCTGGTACATTATTCTATCTAATTTTTCAATTCCCTCTTCGTTTATAAATCCAGCCGATTTCTCAGCAGGTTTCAAGTAAAGTGCTTCTAGAAGTCTTTTTTCAACTAAGACTTCAGATTTGTCAGCTTTGGAATCTAGTTTATACTTTTCTTCCGTAACTTTCCCTTCTGAATATGAATAGATGATTTTATAAAAAGAGCCGTTTTCCTTAACAATTCCGCTCACACTGTTGCTTAAAACTGTAATATTATCTGCTTTTTTACCATTAACTTCTATTTTTCCAGTACTGTTAGCTATATTAAAGGTGTATGAATTTTTTCCATACGAAGTACGAACTTCAGCTACTTTTTTTCCATAGGATGTATCATTTTTTTCGTATATAAATTCTGTTGTAATTCCATTTTTTATTTGTGAAAAACTTAAAATAATATTATTTTTGAAAACATCCTTTCTTTTAAATCCGCTCATTTTGTAATTTATTTCAGATTCTCCTTCCAGTTTACCATTTTTTACAAAAAAATACCCGCTTTCATAAAATGTGTCAAACGTAATTTTTCCTGTGAATGGAGCACCTTGATACAAAATAAAATCATTGTCAATCTTAAAGTCTGTTAAGTTAAGTGCAACTGCAGGACCTTGTGGATTTTGAGGCTTTACATAGACAGTCGTTTGATTTGCAGTATTATTTGCATTTTTCGTGTTACCATTTTCTTTATTTGAACAAGATACCGTAAATGCCAAGATAAGAATTGCTATTGATAACTTTTTCATATTTTCTTATATTTCCTTTCTTTAAAATTTTTTATTGAAAAACAATTTAATTATTGTTATGGAATAACCAGTCTAAATATAATTTTGTATTTTTTTCTGTAGTTGAATCAAGTCTTTTCGCATTTTTAGACTTTAACAGAGCATTTAATTCACTTTCTGAAAGTACTTGATAACTGTCTCTCTCATATTTTTTTCCATTTTTTATTTCAGTTCCAGGAAACATTCCCATATATGAAATAAGAGTTATACCGTAAGAATTAGTTGTTGGTATCTTTTTATTCTTTTGAGATTTATAAACCAAATTAGGATAGCCTTCTTTATCATAATTTCCCGTTATTTCAATAGGCGTATATGAAATTTTGTATTTTTTTCCTACTTTCAAAATATTAATAAAAAAATTTTGTTTTTCCCACACACCGTCATCTCCTTCCGGAGTTTCTTGATAGAACCAGTCTTTCTGATTAGAAATATAAATTTGTGTTTCAGGTGAGAAAAAACTATTTCTTTCCTGTTCCGTTATTTCTGCAAAAGCAAAAGTTCCTAAAATAAGTATTAACATTAAAATAAGTTTTTTCATGATTCATTCTCCTTCATTTTTTAATTTTTTAAATAACTTTGTCCTGGTATTTAGTTTTTTTTGTTATTTAATAAATAATTTTATATTATAAAGTACAAGGAATTAGGTCATTTCCTTTTTATATTATACTTAAAACTCTTTATTTTATAACTCTTCCTTGAATTATAAAATTTTTTATATTATATCACATAAAATATTAATATTGCTTATTATTTTGTTATAAACATAAAATTATAGTTAAACAAAAATGATTTAATACCATAAAATAAGGGTTTAAAATAATTGCTTATAAAGATGAATTTTTATTAAAATCCTTGAAATCAAAGATATTTATAAAGATACAGTATAGAAAGAAACTGGGATTTCTCCCAGCTTACTATTTAATTTTTCAGGTTATTTGCTGTGTTAAATTCAAAACTTTTAATATGTTTGTACTGGCTTAAAAACTTTGAATTTTTGTAAATCACAGTCTCCTGCTATTTTTTCAAAAAAGATTAGAGTATTGTTTTCGTATATGTTAAATTCCATTATTGGATAAACGTATAAGTTGTAGTCTGTCTGGTTGCTGCAAAACCAGAATGTCCCTTTTTCAGGATCGGTAAAAAATATTCCAACTTCGCCTTTGTTATTCCAGTTAAAGATATTTTCCTTTGGAATGGGTAATTTATCTGTTCTTCTTTTCAACTCTCTCATTATTATTAAACCTTCAATTTCAAACCATCCTTTAAAAATGAAAAAAATAATAACAGAATAAATACCAACCATTATCATCAGTTCATTCATTGCTTTTCCAAAAAACATACTCAGAATTAATGCCCTTATAACAAAAATAGCAATAAAGACATATTTTACTAAATAACATAGTTTTATGTAACTGTATTCGTTAGATTTCATATTAATCTCCTTCATTATTGATTTTTTTGACATAAAAATATTAAAAGTTAAAATTTTTATGAAATACACGATAATATAGAATACTATAAAAACTAAATTTTCGTGATTATCTTGCTTGATGACTCATTATTTGTTCAAGTAAAGCCTTATTTTCTTGAACAGTCTTTGATGTATTTAAATAATTAAAGATTGAAATTATTGCAAAAATTGGTCCAAAAATAAGGGCTATTCCTAATTTCATTAGCAATAGTTTTCCTAATCCTTCCATAGAAACTGGTACGTATGGACTTGGTGCATTTTTTGAAGCAAATAAGCCTATTGGAGCACTTCCAAACCATATAGCCAGAAGCAATGCCCCTTCAAAATTCTTCCCAACAAATGAGAAAAATACGACAGCTGCTATGATTCCACCTACAATGTAAACCATTTTTAATTTTGATAAATATTTTTCCTGATAGGCAATTAAATTACTAAAGCAGTCAGGACAGTACATTTCTCCTCTTATATCTACTGTACAGTCGGTACAGATTGCCTTGTTACAGTTTTTACATATAACATGGGCATCTTTATCATGATGATAAAAACATTTCACTATTTTTCCTCCTTTTGATAATGATTTTCTAAATATTATCATGTATTTTACAAAAATTTTAACTTTTAAAATTTTGCTTTTTTAGTTTTTAGATATTTTAGATAGATAGTATTCCAGATTGGCATCTAAGTATTCTTTTGCCGCATTTACACGTTGCATATCGGCAGTGGTGTCCTTTCCAGGGTTTTTGTCTGGATGGAATTCTTTTGCTTTTGTTCTGTGTGCCTTTTTTATAGTTTGAAGAGTCAGTTCGCCACTTGAATCAAGCCCAAGGACTTTCAGATTTTCTTCAAATTTTCCAATTATATCTTCAGCTGAATAATGGGTGCTGTACCCTTGCTGATTCTGCTGTTCTTGCCATTTCTGCTGGTATTTTTCGTATTCTTTTTGATACCATTCGTTGAACCAGTTTTCATACTCCTGATATATTTTTTCATCTTCTTTTTCTTCTTCAAAAAATTTTCCAAACATTTCTGGAAGTTTAAAGCTTAATGTCTCTATGAAAAATGCAACTCCCAGCAAAATAGCTACTATAACCAGAAAATTCCAAAAGAAGCTCCAGTTATGAACCAAAAAACTTATAAGAGCTGTTATTGCAAGAGGAACTAAAAGAAGAAATACTAAAATTGCACTGGTAAATGATACAAAAGTTAGAATAGAATTTATTACAAATTGTGTAATTCTGACAGCTTGCTTATTCATATTTTATTTCCTTTCTTCAAATTTTTTGCTATAAATTTATCCTTATTTTATTTCATCAGTAAACGGAAGTTTTTTATAGTTTATATTTTCAAATTCAAAATAATTTTTTACAGTTTTATTATTGTATCCAGTATTCTCAAACTCAAAATCAGCTCTTTTGGAGACTCCCCATCCTCTTAAGTCTAGTTCCCGATTTTTATAAAATTCTAGTTTTGCACCTTGATTAATATATGTTTTATGAGATGATTTCAACTTTTTGTTAAAAAATTTAGATGCATCCAAATTGTAGCCTCTTACCCAATTATACGCCAAAGCAACGTCTTTGTATTCTGTTCCGTTAATATTGCAAGTATCGTAAAATCTAAAATAATCTCCTGTACCATTTCCAAAATCTCCACCTATACTAGAAAATCCAGTACAGTAGCTCCCTTTTTTCACAGTAATTTGTTGTCCAAATGCAAAACTTCCAATTAACAGTCCTGCTAATAATAATTTTTTCATTATTTTCACTTCCTTTTTTATTTAAAAATTTGATTTCTTTTTTTAATTCTTTCCTTAATTTCTTCTGCTTCTGAATCTGAAATAATTCGTTCATGTGGCTGAACATTTCCACTATATCGTTGTCTTTCGTAAGTATGGATATCGATATCATCGTGTACTTCTCTAACTCTGTTTACTGCAACATTTCCAATGAAGTTTCCGATTCCTAGCACTTTAAATACTAAATAGCCTGCTATAAATAGAGCAATTAACGGTATTGCAAATAATACAAGTATCCCTATTCCGATTAGTTTTAAAATTAGTAAGATGTATTGCTTTGTAGTAGTATTTTCTTCTCTGGCAATATTATCTTTGGAAGTTAGATATTTTTTGTTCAATACAGCAAAAATAATTGCTCCAGTTATAAATTGTACAGCTGTTGCAATTGTAGAAATCGTAGTTTCAGTTGGATGACTATAATTAAACAGGCTAAGAATGTAAAATATACCTTTTAGTATAAGGAATAAAACAGCTCCTACAATTGTTCCTGCCACAGATCCTAATAGCCAGTATGATACAAGATATGTAATCCATACTTTTCCTTTTGTTACTCCTTCGAGAGGCTTACGTCTTATAGATAGGACTATAATGAAAATATGCAGTATAACAGAAGCCAAAAATATGAGTTTCAATGTTAATGATGAAGAATCGTTAAAAATTTGAATAATTTGTGACATTGACTTTTCTTCCTTTCTTTAAATATTCTGTTTTATTTTATTTCGCATACTTGTCTCGCATACTTGGAGGAATTTTATTAGGATTTTTTCTAAAATATTCCTCTCGAACTTTTTCATAAATTTTCCTTCTTTCCTTTTTTATAAATTTATTTTTTTATTAATAACTATTTTCAAGAAAACTGGGATTTCTCCCAGTTTCTGTTGTTCCAAAATAATCAGACAATCTAAAATTCTGATAAATTTTTATAAATTAATTAAACTTTTTCCCATTAATATAAATCTCAGCTTCAGGATTTGTTGAATCAAACCATGCAAAGTTTCCATTTTCTGCCTTTCCATTTTTCATTGCCAACGTAGTTACTGTCAGTTGATTATCCCAAATATACATAGCTAACTTGTGATCCAAATATACGTCACTACTAATTTCCTTTTCTTTACCTGATTTATCTCTTGAAAAACATCCAAGTACATATTCCTTATCGATAAAATCTATAATTTCATATACTGGAAATTCGACATATCCATAAAATGACCTACGTCCTATTGCATATAAAAATCCTCCTGGTATTATTCTGCACTCTATATAATTTACTTTAGTTGCTGTTCCTTGCAAATCTCTATGTTTATATATAGCATTTCTTTCTCTCGAATATATATCCTTTTCATATTGATAATCATTTTTATCAAAAGGATTTACAATTATTTTAGATCCATATTCATCTGTTATTAAATACCCCCTAGTTCCTCCAGTTTTCCCAGAACTGTTTGACGAAGATGATGAACTGCCTGTTCCAGTTACTGCATTTTTCAATTTTTTCCAGAAGTCTGCCTTTGCTGGAATTGTGAATGTTAGGCATAGCATTGCAATTAAAAGTAGTTTTTTCATGTTTTTCTCCTTAATTTTTTGAAATTTAATTTATTGAGTCAATTTAATTATATTATACCTTAAAACCCTTAGTTTTTTTTTTTGCTTAGAAAAAATTTTTAGGCAGATTAATATTTAATAAAAAGGTTATTAAGTGGACTTTTCCCCATATTTCCTGTATAATATCAATATAAAGCACCAGTTTTACAGGAAGAAAAATCTATGTTAATGAGCTGAAGGAATATTTACGGATATTTTATGTGGATGAAATTACACAGCGATAAGACTATCGACGAACTGGGCAACTACAGAAAAAGATTTGAATAAATTAGTAAAATTATTATAAATAAAGAAAGTGAGAGGATTTTATGGATTATAAATTGATTGCGACTGATATGGATGGAACATTGCTTGATGAGGAGCATGGGATAACAAAGGAAAATGTTGAGGCAATTATTAAAGTTCAGAGGGAAAAAGGAGTTAAATTTGTACTTGCGAGCGGAAGACCAAGTTATGCGATGCTTGAGTATGCAAAAGAGCTTCAAATGGATAAGTATGAAGGTTATGTCTTGGCATTTAACGGTGGAGAATTAATTGATATGAAGACAAATGAAGTAATTTTTCACGAAGGGCTTGAAAAAAAGGATATTGAAAACGTTTATAAAGTTTCAAAGGAAATAAATGTTCCGATGATTTTATACGTTGGAGATACAATTTATGGAACTGAAGCGACAGATGGAGTAATGTATGAAGCCGATCAATGCAAGATGAAATTTCAAAAATTCGATACACTTGAAGACTTGGAGAAAAAAGGAATTGATAAAACTACAAAATGTATGATTATTGGAAAGCCTGAAGAAGTATTGATTGCTCAGGAACACATGAATAAAGTTCATGGAAACGATTATTTTATTGCCATTTCAAAACCAATCTTTCTAGAAATTGCCAATAAAAATGTGGATAAAGGGAAAACATTGAAAAAATTGGGAGAAATTGAAAATATAAAGCCCGAGGAAATGATTGCAGTTGGTGACAGTGCCAACGATAAGCCATTGCTGGAGTACGTAGGAATGCCTGTGGCTGTGGAAAATGCTATTCCTGAAATTAAGGAAATAGCTAAATTTATTTCAACATCAAATGTGGAGCATGGATTGAAAACTACGATTGAAGAGTTTTTTGAATTTTAAAACTATAAAATTTGTACAGGAATTATTGGGAAAAAAGTCGAAAAATCATATATACTTTTAATGTAAGGAGGAAAAATATATGATTAAGGCATTTAATGAAACGATGAAATATATCGAAGAGACCTTGACTGACAGAATTGACGAGAGAAAGTTTGCATTGCTTTCTGGATATTCATATCCGCTGTTTAGCAGAATGTTCTCAATTATGGTGGATTATCCGTTAAGCGAGTATATTCGCTTTAGAAAGTTGAGCTGTGCTGCGATAGATTTACGTGAAAGCGATGAAAAGATAATAGAAATAGCCTTTAAATACGGTTATGAATCTCAAGATTCATTTTCCTTGGCATTCAAAAAATTTCATGGGCATACGCCAAAGGAAGTCAGAAAAGGAAGTGCGTTTCAAATTTTTTCTCCTATAAGATTATCTTTAAGTGTTGAAGGAGGAAAAAACATGGACATCAAAATTATGAAAAAATCGGCTTTTAAAGTTGCAGGCTTGACAGAAAGAATTGAAGAAGGTGGCGATTTTCCTAATGTCTGGGACAAACTTTTTAAAAAAGTATCTGAAGAAAAATTGGAAAGCTTAGGAAAGGGACAAAGTTATGGAGCATGCTACGAAATCGAAAAAAATGAAAAAGAAAATTCTGAAAGCAAGTATACAGTAAGCTATATGGCTGGATATGATGCTCAAAATATTGACAAGGCAGCAGATTTAGGACTAAGTATTCTTGAAGTCCCTGAAGCTGAATATGCTGTAGTAAAATTGAAAGGAATTGTTCCAAATTGTATTCACGAAGGCTGGAAATATGTGACAGGAACATTTTTTCCAGAACAAGGTTATAGACACGCTGGAACGCCTGATTTTGAAGTTTATAGTGAAGGAGATATGTATAATCCTGACTATGAAATGGAACTTTGGGTTCCGATAGTAAAAGATAAAAATTAAATTTATAATATTTTTTCTAAATCTTTTAAAAAATTATTTTAACTGATTTCTGCTATTTAAATGTTATAAAAAAATGGGAGATATTCTGACTACACAGTTTATTTCCCGTTTTATTTTTATTAATTTTATTCAATTAGTTTTAAGAACTTTGTAAAATATCAAAAAAATTAAAAATAACACTTTTTACATTTACATTGTTTCTAATACTGTTTTTCAAATTTATCAATTTTTTCAATTCGTCTGCTTCCACAGAATGTTTTACATTTATAATAATTTTTGAAAGGAAATTTATCAGAAATTCCTTTTCCTTTTTTAGTTCACTTTCGATTTCATTTATAAAAAAATATACGTTTTCAATATCCCAGAAACGTATTCGCTGTGATAACAATTCGATACTTTTATTATATTTTATCGTTAAATCTAGATTATTTTTTATAACCAGTTCTCCAGTTGTGTAATTTTTCATTTCAAAAATAATTTGTAAAATATCTTCCACAGTATTAATTTGAAACTGAATATCATCAAGTGAGAGATTTTGTTTTTTAAATTCTAAAATATCGTTTTCATTTCCATCAAAGAAATAGTAGATTTCCTTGCTGACTCCCAGTTCATCATTATTCATTCCAGATAGATGAAATTTGATTGTACGGGATTTTATTGTGGAAATGATGTTTAATGTTCTTGATAGAAGTATGAAATATACGTTTTGTGGCGGCTCTTCCAAAATTTTTAAAAGTGCGTTTGAAGATTCTTTTCGCAAATTTTCGATTCCGCACAGGATAAATATTTTTTTGGGTGAATTGAATGAAGATTCTATTGATGAATAGATGATTTCTCGCACTTCATCAATTTTTATGTTTTCATTATTTTTATTTATTATTTCAATGTCGGGATGCTGAAAATTGTTAATAAGATGCTCTATTTTCTCTTTTTCAGCGTCATTCGGCATATCCTTTGTCATAATCATCTTTGAAAACATTAGTGCATAAGAAAGCAAGTCAACTCTCTTATCGCCGTAAAAGAGGTAACTTGCACTTATTTTATCTTGATTTATTTCATTTTTAAATTTTTCAGTTATTTCCTGTAATTTCATTTTTTCCCATTTTCTCTTTTTTAGATTAACAACAGATATTATTAATTTTCTTTCATTTGAAGAGTTCTTAATAATTTTTTGTTGTCAAATGCGGCTCCTCCACCTAAAACTACTGAATCTAATGGATTTGGAGATAAGAACACTTTAATTCCAACTTCTTTTTCCATCATATCAATAAAGTTTTTGATTAATGAACCTCCACCAGTCATTACAATTCCATTATCCAAAATGTCTGCCGCCAGTTCAGGAGGACATTTTTCAAGAACTTCTTTTGTAGAGTTTACAATTTGGAATAAAGAATCTTCAATTGCTTCATAAATTTCATTTGCGTTGATTTCTACTGTGTTAGGAATACCAGATTCCAAATCTCTACCTTTTATTTCCATAACTTCAGGCGACTGAACTTTTAATGCTGTAGCCATTTCCTTTTTAATTTTTTCGGCAGTTCTGTCTCCAATTAACAAGTTGTATTTTCTTTTTACATATCTTACAATATCTTCGTCAAATCTGTTTCCAGCGATTCTGATTGACTTGCTTGCGATAATTTCATCAAGTGAAAGAATTGCAATGTCGGTAGAACCTCCACCTATATCGATTACCATGCTTCCTTCAGGTTGTGAAATATTTACGCCTGAACCGATGATGGCAGCTCTTCCTTCCTCAATAATATACGTTTTTTTAGCACCTTTTACTGCATCAAACAAGGCTTTTCTTTCCACGCTTGTTACTTCGATTGGCACACAGATCATTACTTCTGGCTTGAATAATGAATTTCCATAAATTTTATGGATAAAGTATGTAATCATTTCCTTTGTTGAGTCGATGTCGGCAATAACTCCATCTTGTAAAGGCTTGATAGCTTGAATGCTGTCAGGAGTTTTTCCTAACATTTCCCTAGCTTCTCTTCCAACTGCAATTAATTTTCCAGTTTTTCTATCTCTTGCAACCACAGATGGCTCGTTCAACACTATTTTTTTTCTTTGTTTATCATAAATCAATATGTTTGCAGTTCCCAAATCTATTGAGATACTTTTATTTACTCTAAATATTTTTACAAAATCAAATGCTCCCATTTTTCCTCCTATTAAAATTAACTTTCTTAATTATATCATACTTTTCGATAAAAATTTATTATTTTTTGTAAATTTTTTAAATTTTTTGTTATAAATTAAAAATCTTTTGCATTTAGCCACTTTAAAATTTCGTCATAAATTTCGTGCTTATTTGTTTCGTTAAGTGATTCATGCCGTCCGTTTTTATTTTCAAGAATATTTATTCTTCTTTTTTTCTTTCTTAATACATTAAAAATTTTACTAATATATGAAATATCGACCACTTTGTCATCAGTTCCATAAATGGCTAGTATTTTTGCATGCTCGTCTAATTTTTTGTAATTTCTGTTGATAAATCCCATCATAGAAAAAATTCCAGAAAAAAACTTTGGTGTGACAGGATAGCCGCAAAGTTCGTCATCTTCATATTTTTTATTTTCACCCTCATCTCTTGTTAACCAGTCAAATTTAGTTGTATTTGGCTCAAATGCTGAATTCCATTTTTCAAAAATCTTGTTAAATGCAGAAATTTTT
Organism: Leptotrichia hofstadii; assembly: GCF_007990525.1. NCBI lineage: Bacteria > Fusobacteriati > Fusobacteriota > Fusobacteriia > Fusobacteriales > Leptotrichiaceae > Leptotrichia > Leptotrichia hofstadii. The sequence goes on along the minus strand of NZ_AP019823.1, from coordinate 2,281,009 downwards.
CTGAAAGTAATTCTTTCCAAAAGAGTGGCAAGGCTTCCACCGACGGCTGATAATTGATTTTTTAAAGGGAAAGCTGATAAAATAAAGTATTTGTATTTATTTTTTATTCCCCACTGCATTCCAATAAGGGCGCCCATGCTATGTCCCAAAATTGTTGTATTACTTGGAGTTGCTCCAGCTTTACTCAAAATCTTTGAAAAAAAGTTGTCAATATCTTTAAAGACAGCTTTTATTCCGTTTTTTCCAAAATCTCCAGCTTCATCCTCTTTCAGCTCGCCATGTCCTCGAATTTCCATAACAAACACATTGTATCCATTTGAAGCTAAAAACTCCCCAAAATCAGCATATCTATCTACAGGCTCCATCATTCCGTGAAATATCACAACATTGTTTTTATATTTTTCTCTTTTTGATTCAAAAAATAAATAAGGAATTTTTTTATTATCAAAACCTTCAAAATATTGTTTTTCCATTATTTTCCTTTCTGAAAAAATATTATCAAATACTCAATCTTTCAATAATTTTAAACAAGTACTTATACTCATTATAATATAATATTATTTTTTTTGCAATTACAAATTTTTTTCTTGCAGATAAGCAGAAAGTGAAAACGTCTTTAGGTGTCAATAAGTAAAAACCCACAGATTACTATATCTGTGGGCAAACGGAGATTGGAGGCTAAAATTATTATTTGCTAAAATAGAAATAGAAAATTATGGCTATAATAGCAACAAAGATGAAATCTCCGCTTATCACAATCTTATCTCCATCCGTATTTGGTTTATGGAGTAGTGAACTCCAAAAATTATTATATCATAATGCAATAAAAAAAACACCCCTTTCTAAAAAGAAGAGGTATTTTTTTCACTATTTTTTAACCAAATACAGACTTTAAATCCGTTTTTTATACACGTTTATTATATCACATTCTATATTTATCAGTCAATCAAATTTCTATTACTTTTTCAGAAAATGGAAAATATGAAAAATATATGAAAAAAACTATATTAATTATGAAAAATATATGCTAAAATATAAAATATAGAAAAACAAAAATAAGGAGGAATTTTTAATGAATTATAAAAATTTAGTGAATGGGGAATGGAAAGACTCTAAAAATACAATAACTATTTATTCGCCAATAAATGGGGAAGAACTTGGAACTGTACCAGCTATGTCAAGAGAAGAAGTTGATTTTGCTATGGAATCTGCCAGAAAGGCTTTGCCTGCATGGAGAGCGTTGTCGGCTGTGGAAAGAGCGGCTTATTTGAATAAGGCTGCGGATATTCTTGAAAGAGATAAAGATAAAATTGGGGAAAACTTGGCAAAAGAAGTGGCAAAAGGAATTAAGGCGGCTATTTCAGAAGTAGTAAGAACGGCGGATTTGATTAGATATGCTGCAGAAGAAGGACTTAGAATCACAGGTGAATTTGTAAACGGTGGAGGATTTGAAGCTGGAAGCAAGAGAAAATACGGAGCAGTAAAAAGAGAGCCAGTTGGTGTTGTGCTTGCAATCGCGCCATTTAACTATCCAGTAAACTTGTCAGCATCTAAAATCGCGCCAGCGTTAATTGGAGGAAATGTAGTGATTTTCAAGCCGCCTACACAAGGTTCGATTAGTGGATTGCTGTTAACTCAAGTATTTGCAGAAGCTGGAATTCCAGCGGGAGTATTCAACTCTGTAACTGGAAAAGGTTCTGAAATTGGAGATTATTTGATTGAACATAAAGAAGTGAACTTTATAAACTTTACAGGAAGTACGCCAATTGGGGAAAAAATTGGAAAACTTGCTGGAATGCGTCCAATTATGCTTGAATTAGGTGGAAAAGACGCTGGAATCGTGCTGGAAGATGCTGATTTGGAAAAAGCTGCAAAAGATATAGTGGCAGGAGCGTTCAGCTATTCTGGACAAAGATGTACTGCAATTAAAAGAGTGCTTGTAATGGATTCTGTTGCAGATAAATTGGCTAGCTTGATAAAAGCAGAAGTTGAAAAACTAACTGTGGGAGATCCTTTTGACAATGCTGATATTACAACAGTAATTGATACTCCATCAGCAGACTTTATTGAAGGATTGATAAAAGATGCACAAGAAAAAGGGGCAAAAGCATTGACAACAGTAAAAAGAGAAAAAAACTTAATATGGCCCGTAGTTTTTGACAATGTAACAACTGATATGAGAATTGCATGGGAAGAGCCATTTGGACCAGTATTGCCAATTATCAGAATAAAATCTGTAGATGAAGCAGTAGAAATTGCAAACAAATCAGAATACGGACTTCAATCAGCAGTATTCACAAAAAATTTCCCATTGGCATTTGAAATCGCTGAAAAACTCGAAGTGGGAACAGTTCACATAAATAACAAGACTCAAAGAGGGCCTGACAGTTTCCCATTCTTAGGAATCAAAGGTTCAGGAGCAGGAGTTCAAGGAATAAAATACAGCATAGAAAGCATGACAAGAGTTAAATCTATTGTATTTGATATATAGGAATTTGAGAGATGTTTTCTTTTGGGAGAACATCTTTTTTTTGACTTTTAATTTTAAAATTTTAAATAACAAACTATTTTTCAGGAGGTTTTCCTATGAAAAAGTTAAAAATATTTATAATATTAGCTTTATTTACATTAATGGCTGCAAGTTGCTCCTATTTTAAAATTCCCAAAAAAATGGAAGATAAATCAGGGAATATATGCACTTATACAGCAAAGGGAGAATTTATAGGTTGTAAACCTATAAAATAGCAAAAATTTTTTTAAGAATATAACAATTCAAAGAAAAGGCTTAATCTTTAGTGTACATTAGACTAAAGGATGTACTTTCTCCAAGAGATAAAGTAAAAAATTTAGAAGTATATTTGGAAAAATTTTTAGAGAAAAAAAAGAGAATGGTTTGAAAAATGGAATAAAATTATATTTAAAAAAATAAAAAATATATAGGAGGAAATGTTATGAAAAAAGCATTATTATTTTTGTTTGCCACGTCTGTAGTATTTGCGGCAGGACCAAAGGTTCCTTATACTCATGAGGGATTTTATTCAACAGATAAAGTTCAGAAGGCTGTTCATTTTGTGTCTGTTGACGACATTAAGAAAAGTCTGGAGGGAAAAGGGCCGATTAATGTAAGTTTTGACATTGACGATACATTGCTTCACTCAAGCGGATATTTTATTTATGGACAGCATTATTTTCAAATTTCGGGAGACAAGAGAGGTGCTGTAAGTTACCTGTACAATCAGAAATTCTGGGATTATGTAGCTGAAAACGGAGATGAACATTCAATTCCAAAACAATCTGCAAAAGATCTGATTAAAATGCACTTGCAAAGAGGAGATAACGTATTCTTCATCACAGGAAGAACAAAACATTCAAAAGATAAAAACTACACTTCTACAAAACTTTCTAAAACATTGCAAAGATACTTTGAACTGCCAAAAGAAGTTTATGTGGAATATACAGCTGACACGCCAACAGGTGGCTACAAATATGACAAATCATTCTACATCAAAAAACACAATGTCTCAATCCACTATGGCGACAGTGATGATGATATCCTAGCCGCAAGAGAATTAGGAATAAGAGGAATAAGAGTTCAAAGAGCTTACAACTCTACAAATCCACAAAAAATGAACGGTGGCTATGGAGAAGAAGTTCTAATAAACTCTGCATGGTAAAAATAAAAAAATTATAACATATATTTTCAGAAGTATAAAAAGATACTTCTGATTTTTATTTTGGAAAAAGTACAGTACAGTATAAAGAAAATATACGAATACTATATCTTTCCTGCTGTTTTTTATTTAAATGAAAAATTTGATAAATTAATATTTTGTGTTATAATTAATTTAAAATTATAAGGAGGAATTATGGAAAATAAAAGTTATTTTGACGGTGGGCTGCTTAGTTACATTGGATGGATTATTTTAGGCTCCCTTATAACATCTTGTACGTTTGGGATTTGTTATCCGTGGGCATTGTGCATGATTTATGGTTGGAAAATAAATCATACTGTTGTTGAAGGCAGAAGATTAAAATTTAATGGCAGTGCAGTAGGTTTGTTTGGTAATTGGATAAAATGGTTATTGCTGATAATAGTAACATTAGGAATATACGGATTTTGGGTACACATTAAATTAGAACAGTGGAGAGTAAAAAACACAACTTTTTTAAATTAATTTATTAATGCAAGGCTGATTGTTTCAGTCTTTTTTTGTTGATTTTATACTAAACTTCACTTAATACTGAATCCTATTAGAAAGTATAAACTTTATTAAGGAAATTTTATTCTATAAGAAAGTTTTTAGGGAGTAGTTCATAGAACTTTTCGCCATTATTAAGTAATAATCAATTAAATATATTAAAATAACTGTTATTGCGAAATAAGGCATGGTGTTTGATGCCTTTACATGAAAAGAAACTAAGAGTGTAAATAGAGAAATATTTATTAATCGAAATAAAAAATGATGAAAATGAAATCCAGATAAATATTTAAAAGGAAAATTCAATATAGATTGTTAAAAAAATAACAAAACTTTCCTCCAAAGGTTGAAATATTGAAAAATATGTTTTAAAATATAGTAAATAAAATTTTAAGGAGGCAGAAAAATGAAAAGTTTAAAAGAGGATTTTTCTTTAATGTCAAGTTTGTTGATACCAGTAGCGGTGGCTATTAATTTTACAGGTTTTGGGATTGCGAAATTTTTACAGTTGCCTATATTTCTTGATTCAATTGGATCGGTGTTTATTAGTCTTATTGCAGGGCCTTGGGTGGGGACAGTAACAGCAGTTATTACGAGTCTGATTACAGGAAGTTTTTCTCCAGAATATTTTGCATTTATACCTGTAGCAATATGTAATGCCTTGGTTGTAGGAATTCTTGCAAAAATGAGAACTAAAAATTTAGTAATAAAAACAATTATAGTAAGTTTGGCACTGGCTTCGGCTTCAATAATTGTATCTATTCCTATAATTATTAAAGTTTATGGAGGATTTACAGGAAATGCTTCATCTGCAGTGGTAGTATTATTTAAAAGTATAGGATTTAGTTTGGAACAAGCAGTTGCGATAGCCACTATGCTTACAGAAGCGGCTGATAAAATTGTAACAACAGTAATTTCTATATTAATTATAAAAAGCATGTCAGATAGATATTTAATAAAATTTAAATATGGAGAAAATTATATCTATAAGAAAAATGGAGAATAGGAAGTTATGATTAAAAATTTTTTTAGAAACTTGTATCCTCTTACGAAGTTCTATTTAGCCGCAGTATTGTTAATATCAGCATTTATATTGCCAAATCATACTTATGGATATTTATTGATAGCAATTTGTGGAATTGCTGCCTATTTTTATGAAAAGTTGGGAATATACTTGAAAAGAGTGTTTTTTAGCCTGTTTTTTCTAACTTTGATTATATTTGCTGTACAGGGGCTGATGATTCCTTCTAATGATATTATGGCAAAATTTGGTTTTATTACAGTATATAAGACTGGGATAATAACTGCAGTAAGATTGACTTCCAAAATTGCAGCTCTAGTTTCTACTATAACAATGTTGACACTAATATCAAAAGCTAAAGAGTTCACAGTGGCTCTTGAAAAAAAAGGAGTTAATCCTAAAGCGGCATTTATCTTGCTTTTATCGCTTCAAATGATTCCTGAAATGAAAAAACAGTCAGATATAATTATGGATTCACAAAAGGCAAGGGGAGTAGAAATGGAAGGAAATGTATTCGTAAGATTTAAGGCACTTATTCCAATATTTATTCCAATGGTGCTGTCATCCATAATAAGTACCGAAGAGCGTGCGATTACACTTGAGTCGAGAGGATTTTCAATTGGAGAAAAGCGGACAATATTACATGATATAGAAGAAACAAAAAATGATAAAATTATGAAAATTATGCTGGCTATTTTTATAGTGCTGTGTATTGTGTGGAGGGTTTTATGGGTTATTTCAAAATAGAAAATGTAAACTACAAATATCCGCTTGAAGAAAAACAAGCCCTGAAAAATATTAATATTGAGATAAAAAAAGGCGAATTTTGGGCTGTAATTGGAAAAAATGGGAGCGGGAAAACGACGTTTTGTAATATGTTAAGACGGTTTGTGCCTGATTTTTATAAAGGGGAACTGACAGGAAAAATAACGCTGGAAGATAAAGAACTGAAAGATTATTCTCAAAAGGAACTTGTGCAGAAAATAGGGTTTGTATTTCAGAATCCATTTACACAGATTAGCGGAGTTAAAGATACCGTTTTTGAAGAAATTGCTTATGGACTTGAAAATCTGGGTTTAGAAAAAGAAGAGATAATTTCCAAAGTTGAAAAAATATTGAAAATGCTTGAAATTGAAAAGCTGCGTGAAAGAAACCCTTACGATTTGTCTGGGGGACAAAAGCAAAGAGTGGCACTTGCTTCAATTATCGCAATGAATCCTGATATTCTAGTTATTGACGAACCTACCTCACAGCTTGATCCAAAAGGGACAGAAGATATTTTCAAAATTATAAATTTAATGGCAAATGAAGGAAAGACAATTATTTTGGTTGAGCATAAATTGGAATTAATAGCAGAATATGCTCAAAATATACTTGTCCTTGATGAAGGGGAAATAATTTTGAGTGGAAAAGCGGAAGAAGTTTTAAATAATAAAATTTTGCTGGAAAAGGAAATTGGTATGACACAATATTCTATACTTGCCTATGAACTTGAAAAAGCGAGAAAAGTTGAGTTTGAAGAAATTCCTATAACCAAGGAAAAGACAGTGGAATTATTGAAAAAATAAAGTAATAAAAAATAAAAATTGTTAAGCAAATCTTGAAAATATTTATTAAAAAGGAAAAATTATGAAACCAAAAGATTTGAAAAATAGAATCATACTTGTAAAAAGCGATATTACTGAATATCCTGCTGATGTGATTGTCAATGCCGCAAATTCTTCCTTGCTTGGAGGCAGCGGCGTTGATGGTGCAATTCATAGAAAAGGCGGAAAAGAAATAACAGAAGATTGTATGAAAATACGTGATTCTCAAGGAAAATGCAACGTTGGGGAAGCTGTTATTACAAGAGCAGGAAATATGCCATTTAAAAATGTAATTCATACAGTTGGGCCTGTCTGGCAGTCAGGAAAAAATAATGAAGCAAAATTATTTGCAGAAAAACTATTAAAAAAAGCCTATATTTCAAGTTTAGAATTGGCTGAAAAAAATAAACTGAAAAATATTTCCTTTCCAAATATCTCGACAGGAGTGTACAGATTTCCAAAAGATTTAGCAGCAAAAACGGCTATTAATGCTGTGACAGAATATTTGGCGAAAAATGATTTTATAGAAAAAGTAAATTTTGTATGTTTTGAAGATGAAAATTTTGAGATTTATCAAAAATTACTGGAAGAGAAAGGGATTTTATGAAAGAAGGAAAACTGAAAAAAATTATAAAAATAGACTGGACTATATTTTATTCCAAACCAAGAATACAAATTTTAGGAATTTTGATATTTTTGGATATAATATTGCTTTTCTCAGTGACAAAAGAAATGGAAAAAGGCTTTAACGTATCTTCTGTTTCAACTTCAATAGTTTTATTTATACTATTTGTCTTATTAAATGGATTGTTTATTTTTTATTACAAAAATAAATTTCCTAACATAGAATTTTATGATGATTATTTTATTTTCAAAAAAGAGAAAGTGTATTATGAAAATTTAAAATATTTTTTCTTTAAGGATAATAGATTATTTCAAATGAAGAAATTTTCTAAAATTTTGTATAAACCTGATGGCGGTAATTGGAAAAAGATAGATGGAAGCGGATATGATTATGATTTATTTTCAGTATTTCAGAAATATTTTTTAGAAAAAAATTTTCCAAAAGCAGTAGAAAATATTGAAAATGGCGGAGTTGAGATTTTTCCATTTCAAAATCAAGGTTTTGTGAAAAACAAATTTTTATTTTCAAGTGAAGAAGGATTGCAGGAATTGACTCAGATTTTTGAAAGTTCACCTAAAATACAAGTATCGAATAAGTCTGTAACATTTGATAATGAGATTTATGATTGGGAAAATTATAATATTGAATTTGAAATCGGCACAATTACAGTAAGTGATTTGAAAAAGAATACGATTCTTGAAATTGAAGCTAAAAATACAGTAATTTGTCAGGAAATTTTATTAAAAAACTTGATAGAAAATTTTGATAAAAAATATCCTAAATTTTATTAGAAAATAAGAAAATTTGGAAAGTGAGAAAGGGAAATTTTGATGAAAAGATTTTTGTCAGGCTTATTAGGAATTATTTTGTTATTTTTTGTGATGACAATTGTTTATTGCCTATACTGTCTTTTTAAAATATTTGTTAATAAATACATACCTTTTTTTGAAGCGCTGATTTTTTTAGGGATATGTAGTGGCTGGACATATGGATTAAATAGATATGATAAAAAAAATTTTGAAAAAGAAAAAGATAATAGTAGAAGCAGATTTGCACCAAAAGAAAAGAAAGAGCCTTCAAATAAAGAATTACTGTCAGCCCTTTTTCTCGCATATATTCCAGCAATTATAACAATTTATCTTGGAAATGTGACTGAACTGGCATATTTTATAAGTTCATACGAGAAAACAAAATTTACAGCAGAGTTTTTTTATTCGTTAAATGAAGTTTTTAATCAACGATTTTTTTATAAAAATTTATTAATAGTATCAGTAACTTTTATAATATTTGGGGCTTTTTTTAGTTTTAGAACAGTCACAGAATACATGAAGAGGAAAAAAGAGGAGCTGGAACAATAAAATAATTATTGAAGATAATTGTTTAATAAAATTTTTAAAGGAGACAAAACTATGAGTTTTATTACTGTAAAAAATTTGAGTTTTAAATATCCAAGCGGAACTGAAAATGTGCTTAATGATGTTTCTCTTGAAGTTAAAAAAGGGGAAAAAGTCGCAATTATTGGGCAAAATGGCGCTGGGAAAACAACGATGGTAAAAATGTTGAATGGACTTTTAAAGCCAGTAAGCGGAGATGTTGTTGTAGATGACTGGAATACAAAGAAATATACCGTTGCCAAAATGAGCCGAAAAGTCGGATATGTCTTTCAAAATCCAATGGATCAGATATTTCATAACAATGTTTACGATGAAATAGCCTTTGGAGCAAAAAAATTAAAATATTCTCCTGATGAAACAAAAACAATGGTGGAAAACGCCATAAAATTAACGGAACTTGAAAAATATCAAAAGGAAAATCCGTACAATTTACCGTATTCCTTGAGAAAATTTGTTACAATTGCCGCAGTAATTGCAATGGGTTCAGACGTTATTGTAATGGATGAGCCAACAGCAGGGCAGGATTTTAGAGGAATGAGAGTCTTGCATAACTTGATTGACGAACTTCAAAAACAAGGGAAAACTATAATTACAATAACTCATGATATGGAATTTGTAGTAAAAAATTTTGATAGAGTTATTGTAATGACAAATGGAAAAGTTATCGCTGATGGAGATAAACGTGATATTTTCTGGCAATTTGATACATTGGAGCAAAGCATGGTAAAACAACCGTATATCAGTGATTTGGCTAAGGAAATGGAAATGGATGGAAAGGTTTTGTCTGTGAAGGAATTTGTAGAAAATTATTAAAATATATAGGTTGTCTTTAGTAAAATGAAAAATTATACAAATTAAAATAATTAAGATTTTGATTTTAAAAATAGATAGAGTAAAAAAATAGGATTAAGCAGAAAACAATCTCAAATTTCTTGTATTAACACAATTATCCATTTAAATAACGAAATTTGATTATTTAGAAATATTGAATTTTGTATTTCTTATTGAAAAAATTTTTAATGAATTTGTTATTTAAATGGGATTTAGTATAACATAATCTATAAGAAATTTGAGTTGCTCCTAAATGTTTATTTTATCAATTTAAAAGCTTTATTACTTTATAAGATACTGATTAAAATTTTTATAATTCAATTTCCCTGTTTCTATCAATTTTTCTAAAAATATCTGTATTTTTGAGCTTTTCTACATTTCTTTTCTTTTGGCTTTTGTTTTCAATATTATTATTTATTGTAGTTATCATCATAAACAAAAATTTTTCCTGTCCAAAATTATAGTTTTTTACCTCATTACTTGCAGAAAGTGTTGCAATATTATTTAAATAATAATCGATTCCTTTTTGAAATTCATTTTTTTCAACAAAATTTCGAATATTTAAAAAATGTAAACTTAACTTGTAGGAATAGATTTCTTCATCTGACATTGTAAATTTATCAGTTTCACTTTTATTGCTCAAAAGTTTTAGAGTTTCATCTATTTCAGTTAAGTTTTTTATGCCATTGTCATTGGCTTCTTCCTGTAATTTTATAAGTTTTAAAAATAAAGAATTTGGATATTTTTTATTTATTTGATTAATAATTTTGCTTTTCTCGTCTATATCTTCAATATTACCATAATAACTGACTTTCATGCTCCAAATTTCATAATCTGCTGGATTAGCCTTTTCAAAAATATCCATATATTTTTTTCCATTTCTTATATTTTTCAAGTAAAGGCTTGCCAAATAAGTTTCAGCGATTTTCCCTGCCACAATATAATTATTTCTATCCTTTTCAAGCAATTTTTCCAGTTTTTCCAAATATTCCGCTCCATCAATATCCGAAGTTTCAAAAAGCAGTCCATCGCCAATTTCTTCATCAAGTTTAATAGTTTCTTCAATAATTTCACGTTTAATCCCTTTTGTACTCAGTTTTTTATAAATAATATCGCTTATGCTTTCTGCATTTCCAAAAATTCCAAATGCTAAAAATAATAAAATAGTCATTAATTTTTTCATCTTGTCTATTTCCTTTCAATTTTTTGTTTATTATAAACATGTATATTTTTCCTCTTGAAGTTAAAAATACATTTCTTAATTTTTAAGAATTTTTACTATATTTTACATTATTGAGAAAATTTTTTCAAATTAATTAATAAATTTTTTTAGTTTGTCGCAATATATTATACAATCTATGGTAAAAAAAGATGCTTATAAATGAAAAAATTAGTTAAACTGTCTTAAAACTTAGGGCAGTTTTTATTTTTCAAAATATGGAAAATTTCGATAAATTGTGGTATCATTATTAGTAATGATATGGAAGAAATAATAATAAAAAATATAAATATTGAAAAATATTATTAAAATTCAAATATAAAAATTATTTTATTTATTAATTGTTTTTTGTTTGGAGATATTAAAATAAGGCGGAAATAGATATGAAAACATATAACTTGCTTTATGAAAATTTAGAAAATGTAAAAATAAAAGGAGTTACAAAAACAAACATTCCAAAATTTAGGAAATTAGGAGTTTTTACACTTTATGACTTGCTTTATTTCTTTCCAAGAGCTTATGAAAATAGAAGTAATCATAAGAAAATTGCGGAAATTTTGGCGGATGAATTTGTGATTTTACAGGGGACGGTTGTGAATGTGGTTAATCAGTATATAAAGGCTGGAAGGACTATGTTTAGGGCGGTTTTAAGTGATGATAGCGGAATGATTGAGCTTGTGTGGTTTAATAACAGGTTTGTGAAAAATGGTATTCACATTGGCGATGAGATTACAGTTTACGGGAAAGTAAGAAAGACTGTAAAATTTCAGCTTGTAAATCCTGAATACAAAAAAATCAATCAAGATAGTTTTGATATGCAGGAACAAAAGCAGATATTACCTATTTATCCATCTACAGAGTCACTTAGACAGCAGGCAATCAGAAAAGTTATGGAAAATGCCTTGATGGATTACGGATATTTGTTGCAGGAAAATCTACCAAAGGAGTTTTTACAAAAGGAGAAACTGCTTGGAAGAAAAGAGGCGGTCTTAAATATTCATTTTCCAGAAAATGAGGAAAAGCAAAGCAAAGCACGGAAAAGATTTATGCTGGAGGAAATTTTGCTTCTGGAAATGGGAATTTTACAAAATCGTTTTAGTGTTGACAAGGCAAATAAGAATCTTTACAAACTTGAGGACAACAAAAGTCTTGTGAGCAAATTTATAAAGGGTCTGGATTATGATTTGACAAAAGCACAGAAGCGTGTAATAAAGGAGATATATTCTGAGTTAAAGGCTGGAAAGATTGTAAATAGGCTGATTCAGGGGGATGTTGGTTCTGGAAAGACGATTGTTTCATTTATAATGCTTCTTTATATGGTTGAAAACAATTATCAAGGTGTAATTATGGCACCTACAGAAATTCTTGCAACACAGCATTATCTAGGAATTGTAGATGAATTTATGAATCTTGACATAAGAGTGGAACTTTTGACTGGAAGTGTGAAGGGAAAGAAAAAGGAAAAATTACTGAACGAGATAAAAGAAGGACTTGTTGACATTGTAATCGGAACACATTCCTTAATTGAGGATAATGTGATTTTTAAAAATCTTGGGCTGATTGTAATTGATGAACAGCATCGGTTTGGAGTAACACAGCGGAAACTTTTACGTGACAAGGGAAATCTTGCCAATTTAATTGTTATGAGTGCCACTCCGATTCCACGTTCACTTGCGCTTACAATTTACGGAGATTTGGATGTATCGATTATTGACGAACTGCCTGCTGGAAGAAGTCCGATTAAGACAAAGTGGATACAAAATGAAATTGACAGACAAAAAATGTATAACTTTATGGAAAAGAAAATGAAAGATGGACGGCAAGTGTACATAGTGTCGCCATTAATTGAGGAAAGTGAGAGCCTGAATGTAAAATCAGCACAGGAAACATACGAAGAATACGTTTCAATTTTTCCAAATAGAAAAATCGGACTTATGCACGGACGGCAAACTTACAAGGAAAAGCAGAAAGTCATGGAACAGTTTAAAAATCACGAACTTGATATTCTTGTTTCCACAACAGTAATCGAAGTTGGAGTAAACGTTCCAAATGCATCAATTATGGTAATCCGTGATGCTCAAAGATTCGGACTTTCTTCACTTCATCAACTTCGAGGAAGAGTTGGCCGTGGGAAATACCAGTCCTACTGCTTTTTAGAATCCGAAACAACAAATGAAATTTCAGTAAAAAGGCTGGAAGTTATGGAAGAAACAACAGATGGATTCAAAATTGCCGAAGAAGATTTAAAGCTACGTAATTCAGGAGAAATCTTGGGAACAAGACAAAGCGGAGTGTCTGACATGCTTTTTACGGACATTATAAAAAATGTGAAAGAAATCAAATTTGTACGTGATTTTGTAATGGAATATTTGGAAAAGAATGATGGGAAAATAGAAAATGAATTTTTGAAAATGGATATTTATAAGAAGTTTTTTAGCGATGAAACAAAGTAATGAAATGAATTGTAAAATTATTTTTAAATAAGATTATTACTATATTTATTTAGTAACTAGTAAAATATTCTTTAATTAAATTTAATCATTAAGTATCTATATAAGGGATTTTATTTAGCTTTTGAAAAACTGTTTATTATTAATAAATGTTTTTTCATAATTTCATATTTTTTCTTTTTATAAAGCAAGGGAAATCAATCGCCATTTCCCTTGCAACCCTGGCTCGTCTATGTATTTTTTGAAATAAAAACGAAACTCGCTGACGCTCAGACAGTCGTTTTCATTCCAAAAAAATCACGACATTCTATATTAAATTATTAAAAATTATTATATTTAAATTTTAGGTTTTAACATTTTGAAAATATTAAATAAGCAAAATTTCGTTAAAGAAAAAATAACTGTCTGAGCGTAGTTTTTACGAAGCGAGTTTTATTTTTTCTTTATTAAGAAAGTTTTGCGTAAAGCGGGGTTGTAAGGGCATGGCGTTTGATGCCCTTACGTTACAAAAAATTGAGTAAAAAAATAGAAAAAATTATTATTAATCATAATATTTATAAATAAAATTATAAAAGTCTTTAAGATAGATACTTAAGAATTAAATTTTATTTTTTAAATAGTGTTTAATATAAGTTAGATTTATTTAATATTACTAATTTATTTTTGGAAAAATTTCAAAATGATAAGGAGAAGTTTTGTGAAACAGTATTTAGCAGATTTTGGACTGCTTTTTGTAGGGATATTTTGGGGACTTGGATTTGTATTTGTGAAGATTGGACTGAATACAGGAGTTGATCCATTTTATTTGTCAGCGGTTAGATTTCTTGTGGGAGGGATTATTCTTTATGGAATTTTCTTTAGAAAAGTAGGAAAATTCAAAAAAAATGATGTTCTTGCTGGATTAATAGTTGGAATTTTTCAGTTTTTTGGATACGCTTTCCAAACTTATGGGGCGATGCTTACGACTGCCAGTAAAAATGCTTTTTTTACTTCGATAAACGTTATAATTGTTCCTTATATTTTTTGGTTTTTGCACAAAAAACGTCCTGATATTTTTGCATTTCTGGCTTCAGTTATTTGTGTGCTGGGAGTTGCTGTGATAAGTTTTGACAGGAAGATGAATCTTGCAAATCTTAATTTTGGCGATATTTTGACAATTATAAGTGCGATATTTTTTGCAGGACAAATTGCTACGAATGGATATTTTAGTAAAAAAGTTGAGCCTTTAAAACTTGTTGTTATGCAGATGTTTGTGGCAGGAATATTGTTTGTAGTAAATGTTTTTATTTTTTCAGATATGAGCAAAATTCAAAAGCCTGCTGGAATGATGTTAATTGCAATAATTTATTTAACAATCTTCTCAACCGCGATACCAACAGTATTACAGACATTCTGCCAAAAATATACAACTTCCACAAGAGCTTCGATACTAATGTCAACAGAATCGCTTTTTGCTCCACTTTTTGCATTTTTTATACTAAGTGAAAGATTATCACTAAGAGTGGCAGTTGGGGCTGGACTGGTACTTTTTGCAGTGCTTGTGTCAGAAACGAAATTGGGACTTAAGAAAATTGAGGAATAATAAATAAAAAATTAATTGATGTTTTGTATTAAAATTTATCAAATAATATGATAAAATAAAATGGATAATAATGAGTTTAATAAGGAGAGAAAAAATAAAAATGAAAATAGTTTTATATGGACATCCAACTTTACGTGAAAAATCAGAAAAAGTTGACGTAGTTGATGATAATATAAGAGAAATTTTAGATGAAATGGTTGCTCTTATGAGAAAAGCCAATGGAGTGGGACTTGCTGCAAATCAGGTGGATATTGCCAAAAGATTTTTTGTGCTGGAACACGAAGGAGTTGTAAAAAAAGTTATTAATCCAGAAATTTTGGAGTTTTCTGAGGAAATTGCAGATATGGAGGAAGGATGCTTGAGCATTCCAGGAATTTACAAAAAAGTAAACCGTCCTGCGAAAATTAAAGTGAAATATTTGAATGAAAATGGGGAAGAAGTCGTTGAAGAACTGGATGAAATGTGGGCTAGGGCATTTCAGCACGAATTTGATCACATAGAAGGAATCCTGTTTACAGACAAACTTTCGGTTATGAATAAAAGATTAGTTGCTAAAAAATTAGATGTTCTAAAGAAAGATTTTGCAAAAGGCAGAATTTACAGGGACTTGGACTAATAAAGTCAGGAAAGTGAGAAATTAAATGAAGACAATATTTATGGGAACGCCAGAATTTGCAATACCAAGTCTGGAAGTTGTATTTAAAAATACGGATTTACAGCTTATTTTTACAAAAGAGGATAAAATAAATGCCAGAGGAAATAAAATTATATTTTCTCCCGTAAAACAGTTTGGAATTGACAATGATGTTGAAATCGTTCAGCCAAAAAAAATGAAGGATGAAGAGGTTATAAACAAAATTAAGGAAATAAATCCTGATTTAATCGTGGTTGTGGCTTATGGGAAAATTTTGCCAAAAGAAATAATTGATATTCCAAAATATGGAATAATAAACGTGCATTCTTCACTTTTGCCGAAATATAGGGGAGCTTCGCCTATTCATTCTGCTATTTTAAATGGGGACACTGAAACAGGCGTGAGCATAATGTATATTGAGGAAGGGCTAGATTCTGGAGATGTGATTTTAAAGGAATATTGTGAAATTACAGAAGATGATACGCTTGGAACTCTGCACGATAAATTGAAGGATTTGGGAGCGGCTGGACTTAAAAAGGCGTTGAAACTGATTGAAAATGGGGAAGTTCAGGCAGAAAAGCAGGATGATAGCAAAGCCACTTTAGTAAAGCCGATTACAAAGGAGCAGGCAAAAATCGACTGGAATAACACAAAAGAAGTTATTTACAATCAGATTCGAGGATTAAACCCATTTCCATCGGCACATACTTCCAATGAAAAAGGCGAAAACATAAAAATTTACAAAAGTGAAAAAATTGAAAAAAAATATGAAGATGAAATAGAAAATGGTACAATTGTCGAAATTATCAATAAAAAAGGGCCTGTTGTAAAAGTTGCAAATGGGGGAATATTGATTTTGGAGGCAAAATTTGAAGGGAAAAAACTTCAAAAGGGAGTAGATATTATTAATGGACGTAAAATGGTAATTGGAGAAAAATTATTGTATAGCAATTCTAGTTTAAAAGGAGAATAGAAGACTAGGTTGTAATTTTCTAATTTTCATAGGAGGAAATATGAAGTTAAAAAAAATGGAAATTTCTGAAAGAGTTGTACAAAGGTTGACAGAATATTTATCTATTCTAAAAGAAGCCAGAAAACAGGATAATGAAATAAATTCAATCGAGCTTGCTAAAATTATGAACACCACTTCTGCTCAGGTACGTAAGGATTTATCTACATTTGGCGAGTTTGGTGTCCGAGGAAAAGGCTATGATATTGATAATTTGATAGAAATTATTACAAAAATTCTAGGAATTGATAAAATTAATCATGTTATAATTGCAGGACATGGTAAAATGGGAGAAATGATTTCCTCAAATCTTGATGTTCTAGGTGAAGGATTTAAAATTGTTGGAATATTTGATAAGGATAAGAATAAAATTGGAAAAACGACTGCTAATAATTTAATCGTTCAGGATATACAAAATGTTGATGAATTTATAAAAAATATGAAAAAAGAGTTTAATATAAAGATAGACACAGCTATTTTGGCAGTTGTAAAGGAACAGGCGCAAATCGCGGCGGAAGGGCTTGTAAAAAATGGAATTTGTGCGATACTTAATATGACTACTTACAAATTGGAACTGAATGAGAAAGTGAGAGTTGTAGACATGGATATTTCTGCAAAATTACAGGAATTAAATTTTTGGAGACTAAATAATACAAATTAAAAAATATAAAAATGAAAGGAGATACTGCTAGAACTGACTTAGTGGTAAAAGCTATGACTATAATTGACGGAAAGGCACTTTCAGAAAAGGTTTTGAAAGAAATTGAAAAGGAGCATAGTGAGCTGGAAAAAAAAGTTGGAAGAAAAGCTGGACTTGCAGTAATTATAGTAGGAGAAAATCCCGCTTCACAAATTTATGTAAGAAATAAAATAAGAGCATGTGAAAAAGTAGGATTTCATTCTGAAACAATTAGGCTTGATGAAAACATTACAGAAGAAAATTTACTTTTGGAAATTGAAAAATTGAATAACAATAGCAATATAGATGGAATTCTGGTACAATTGCCGATTCCAAAACATATTGACGGATTGAAAATTATAAATGCAATTTCAGCTGAAAAGGATGTGGACGGGTTTCACACAACAAATATTGGAAAAATGATGATTGGAGATGAAACAGGATTTTTACCTTGCACACCAGCTGGAGTAGTTCACATGTTTGAGGAATACAACATTAATCTGGAAGGAAAAGATGTCCTTGTAATTGGACAAAGCAATATCGTAGGAAAACCAATGACACTTTTACTTATAAAAAAACGTGCAACAGTTCAGGTATGTAATTCAAAAACAAAAAATCTATCTGAAAAGCTGCGAAAAGCTGATGTAGTTGTAGCAGCCGCAGGTTCTCCAAAATTGGTAAAAGCATCTGATGTGAAAGAAGATGTTGTTGTAATTGATGTTGGAATAAACCGTGTGGACGGAAAACTGTGTGGAGATGTGGACTTTGAGGAAGTTTCTAAAAAAGCCTCATTTATAACCCCAGTTCCTGGCGGTGTTGGTCCAATGACAATAGCAATGTTAATAAAAAACACATTCAAATCTTATAAACAAAAAATAGATAAATAATAAAATTATTAAATAAAAGGAAAGAGAGAAAAACTAATGAGAGATAAAATTAAATTTATTGAAAAATTAGCTGAAAGTATAAATGAAAATAAAATTGAGTCTGTAAAGTATGAAGATAACAATTTTGAAGTTTCATTAACAAAAAAAAGAAAAGAAAGAAATGTTATTTTTAGCAGTCCAATGGCTCAACCTGCAGCGGCAAATGTTCAACAAGAAGCAGAAACGCAGGAAGTGGATGTATCAGTCGAAACAGTAGTCACTCCAGAAGAAATTTCAGGAACAAAAATTACTTCCCCGATGGTTGGAACTTTTTATGCCTCGCCATCTCCCACAGCTGGTCCATTTGTAAAGGAAGGGGATTCTGTAACAGAAGGACAAACACTTTGTATTGTTGAAGCAATGAAACTTATGAATGAAGTAAAATCAACAGTTTCAGGAAAAGTGAAAAAAATATTGGTAAAAGATAAAGACGGTATAAAAAAAGGACAAACATTGATGATTATTGAATAAAATTAAATATTTAAGTTTAAATTTATAAATTTGAAAAATAAAGAAGGGATAAATTTGGAAGAGAAGAGGATTTTGTTAGATGTTATTCTATTATTGGTTTTGTTGTTTCTTACATCGTTTCTATCTGCGGCTGAATCAGCATTATCATCGTTAAAGCAAATTCATTTGAAAAGTGATTCAAAGGAAAAGGAGAAAACTAGAGAAAGTGAATTGCTAAAATTTTGGCTTGAAAATCCAAACGAATTACTTACGACATTGTTATTTGTAAAAACAATCTCATATTCATCCATGGTTTTTTCGGGAACTTATTTAATAAAAAAGCTATATAAAGACAATCTGTATATCGGAATTTCGTTTTTTATGTTAATTATTTTTATTCTTTTATTTTCTGAAATGATTCCAAGGTTAATAGCCAGAAATAATATTTACGGTGTTTCCAAAACTTTAATAATTCCATTAAATGCAGTGCGAATTGCACTAAAACCATTAATAAGGCTATTTATATATATTTCAAGGTTTATTGTCGGATTATTTAAGATAAAAGTGAAAGATCAAATGTTTGAAATAACAGAAGATGAAATTTTGACATTTTTGAAGGCTGGAACAGAAAGCGGTGTATTTGAAGAAGGGGAAGAGGAAATGATTACAAGTATTTTTGAATTTTCCGAAACAACAGTCAAGGAAATACTTACTCCACGAAGAGATGTATTTGCATTGGAAGCAGAAAGTAAAATAGACGATGTATGGGATGAAATTTTAGATCAAGGGTTCACACGTATCCCAATTTACACAGAAACAATCGACAAAATTGTAGGAACAGTCCATATGAAAGATTTACTCCGTTATGATAAGCAAACTGGAGAAAATCCTCCGATAAAGGATTTTATGAAAGAAGCCTACTTTGTTCCCATTACAAAATCCTTGATTGAGCTGCTGGAAGAATTTAAGTTAAAGCAGCTTCATATGGCAATAGTTATTGACGAATATGGTGGAACACAGGGAATTGTAACGATTGAAGACTTGCTGGAGGAAATTGTGGGAGAAATAAGAGATGAATTTGATCAGGAAGAAGAAAATATTCAGCAAATTCGTGAAAAAATATTTGATATAAAAGGAGATACACCTATTGAAGAAGTAAACGATAAATTGGAAATAGAAATTCCCTTGTCTGAGGAATATGACACTATTTCAGGATATATCCAAGATAAATTAGGGAAAGTTGCCGATGTTTTTGATCAGGTAAAGGATAAAAATTTTATATTAAAAGTTACAGATATGGATAATAAGCGTGTCGAAAGAGTAAGGGCGATTATTATTGATCAGGAAGAAGAAAAAGAAAAATAAGGAGAGAAAATGGAAGAAATCAGACCACGAATACGTGTGGCAGGCATTCTCATAGAAGATAATAAAATTCTATTAATTCAGCATTATAAAAATAATAAAAAATATTGGCTTATTCCTGGCGGAGGAAACGACTGGGGTGAAACTGCAAAAGAAGCTTTAATACGAGAATACAAGGAAGAAACAAATATGGACATAGAAGTCGATGAATTTTTATTTCTTTCAGAAACAATATTTCCTAATAAAGAACGCCACATTTTAAATTTATTTTTTAAAATACACCGAATTAATAAGAACAATGATGCTGTTAAATTAGGAGAAGAAGCTATTCTCACAGATTTAAAATTTGTAACAAAAGAGGAGTTGCAAACAATGATAATTTATCCAGACATCAAAGAAAATTTGTTAAAATTAATGAATGGCGAAAAAATAGAAACTTATTTAGGAAGTTTATGGAATGACTAAATATTGTAAATATTAGTTAGTTTATTGCAAAAAAAGCTTAATCAAACATTTGAATCCTAAAAATTAGGATAATGTGAAACAATTGAATTTTAAACAGGTAAAATGTGATAATATTTTTAGATTTGTCTAATAATAAATATATCGCTATTAATTTTAGAAAAGAGGAAAAAGAGAAAATGAAAATAGAAGAAAAAGAAAAAATAGAAAAATTAATCCGTTCAGTAAAGGATTTTCCTGAAAAAGGAGTAATTTTTAGAGATATTACAACAGCATTAAAAGATAAAGAAGGATTAGAAATTGTTATAAAAGATTTTACAGACAGATATAAAGATAAAGGAATAGACTACGTGGTAGGAGCTGACGCAAGAGGTTTTATTTTCGGAGCTGCAATAGCTTATAATATTGGAGCAGGTTTTGTTCCTGCAAGAAAACCTGGGAAATTACCAGCAGAAGTGGAAAGTGTAGAATATTCATTAGAATACGGAAAAAATAGCATTGAAATTCACAAGGATGCCTTTGGAAAAGGTTCAAAAATATTAATAGTGGATGATTTGCTAGCCACAGGAGGAACAGCCAAAGCTATGGCTCAGCTGGTAGAAAAACTAGAAGCAGAAGTATATGAATTAGCTTTTATGATAGAATTGTCTGATTTAAGAGGCAGGGATTTTCTTAAAGGTTATGAAGTTTACTCGCAATTAAAATATTAATTTGCAAAAGGAATTATTTTCAAGTTACAATAATTGGGAAAATTCCTTTTTATTGTATACTTAATTTTGAAATAAAGAAATAAAAAAACATTAAAATAAAAGATACAATACCTGAATCCAATTTCAAAACATATTTACTATGTATCTAAAAAGTTTATTTGACAATTATCAAAATAATGAAATTTCAACAATTTATTGAAAATAAAAATTATTACGCATTTTTTAAGTAATAAAAAAAATATATTCAAATCTATTTTAAATTAAACTACTAAAATTATATAAATTTAGAGAATGAGTAAAATAACTATAACTTTTTAGTGTAAAATTAAAGAAGTTTTACTATATAGATAATAATAGAAATTTTAAGTTTTCAGACTTTTCTAATAAAATATTTAACATAATACAAATCAAAATTAGATTTTAAAGCACTTTCTAAGAAATAAAAAATAGACTACGAATAAAAATATTCAAAAACCCAAATTTTTTGAAAAAAAGTAGTTGACAAATAAATCCAGTTATGATAATATATATCCTGTCGATACGAAATCGTGTCGCAGGACAATTGAGATAAGAATAGAAGAAGCAATAATGTGTAAAAGATAGATAACAGTCAAGAGCTCTTGTTGTAAAACAAGATTCTCGTCAAGACAAAGGTGGAACTTAAATATATGTAAAATATATTGAATGAAGAGTTTGATCCTGGCTCAGGATGAACGCTGACAGAATGCTTAACACATGCAAGTCTTTGGCGAATCTGTGCTTGCACAGGCTAGCCAAGGCGGACGGGTGAGTAACGCGTAAAGAACTTGCCCTGCAGACAGGGATAACAGACGGAAACGACTGACAACACCTGATACAGTTGCCGGCACGCATGTGCCCGGCAATGAAAAGAGATGCTGCGGGAGAGCTTTGCGTCCTATTAGCTTGTTGGCGGGGTAACGGCCCACCAAGGCGATGATAGGTAGCCGGCCTGAGAGGGTGGACGGCCACAAGGGGACTGAGATACGGCCCTTACTCCTACGGGAGGCAGCAGTGGGGAATATTGGACAATGGGGGCAACCCTGATCCAGCAATTCTGTGTGCACGAGGAAGGTTTTCGGATTGTAAAGTGCTTTCAGCAGGGAAGAAGGAAGTGACGGTACCTGCAGAAGAAGCGACGGCTAAATACGTGCCAGCAGCCGCGGTAATACGTATGTCGCAAGCGTTATCCGGAATTATTGGGCATAAAGGGCATCTAGGCGGCCAGGCAAGTCTGGGGTGAAAACTTGCGGCTCAACCGCAAGCCTGCCCTGGAAACTGCCTGGCTAGAGTGCTGGAGAGGTGGACGGAACTGCACGAGTAGAGGTGAAATTCGTAGATATGTGCAGGAATGCCGATGATGAAGATAGTTCACTGGACGGCAACTGACGCTGAAGTGCGAAAGCTGGGGGAGCGAACAGGATTAGATACCCTGGTAGTCCCAGCCGTAAACGATGATTACTGGGTGTGGGCATGAAGAGTGTCCGTGCCGAAGCAAATGCGATAAGTAATCCGCCTGGGGAGTACGGCCGCAAGGCTGAAACTCAAAGGAATTGACGGGGACCCGCACAAGCGGTGGAGCATGTGGTTTAATTCGACGCAACGCGAGGAACCTTACCAGATCTTGACATCCCACGTATGCCTGCGAGAGCGGGCAGTGCCTTCGGGAACGTGGAGACAGGTGGTGCATGGCTGTCGACAGCTCGTGTCGTGAGATGTTGGGTTAAGTCCCGCAACGAGCGCAACCCCTATCGCCAGTTGCCATCATTAAGTTGGGGACTCTGGCGAGACTGCCTGCGAAGAGCAGGAGGAAGGTGGGGATGACGTCAAGTCATCATGCCCCTTATGATCTGGGCTACACACGTGCTACAATGGCCGGTACAGAGAGCTGCGAAGTGGCAACGCCCAGCGAATCTTCAAAGCCGGTCCAAGTTCGGATTGAAGTCTGCAACTCGACTTCATGAAGCTGGAATCGCTAGTAATCGCAGATCAGCAATGCTGCGGTGAATACGTTCTCGGGTCTTGTACACACCGCCCGTCACACCACGAGAGTTGTTTGCACCTGAAGCTGCCGGTCTAACCGCAAGGAGGAAGGCATCTAAGGTGTGGACAGTGATTGGGGTGAAGTCGTAACAAGGTATCCGTACCGGAAGGTGCGGATGGATCACCTCCTTTCTAAGGAGCTAATTCACTGCACTGCTTCTTCGCATATCTTATGGGCGTGTAGCTCAGGTGGTTAGAGCACTGTGCTGATAACGCAGGGGTCGCTGGTTCGAGTCCAGCCATGCCCACCATATTATGTCTTGGGGATATAGCTCAGTTGGGAGAGCGCTGCCCTTGCAAGGCAGAGGTCAGCGGTTCGAACCCGCTTATCTCCACCAATTAATATTTAGGACAATGGGAAATGAATAGTAGGTATAAAGATTACAATGAAACTGGAGTAAAAGTTATTCTGGATAAAAAGCTAACAAGGGCACACGGAGGATGCCTAGGCAACAGCAGCCGATGAAGGACGTGATAAGCTGCGATAAGCCGGGAGGAGATGCACATAATCGTTAATCCCCGGATTTCCGAATGGGAAAACCTGCATGCCTGGAGGGCATGCGTGAAAACGGTAAGCCCGCGAACTGAAACATCTAAGTAGCGGGAGGAAAGGAAAGTAAAAACGATTCCCTGAGTAGTGGCGAGCGAACGGGGAAAAGCCTAAACCGTGCCAGTGCCAAGCGGACAGCGTTGCTGGCACGGGGTTGTGGGACTTCCATTAACGGATTGTCATAATGTTTAAGCTGTATGTATGTAAGTAGAATCAGCTGGGAAGCTGAACCAAAGAAGGTGATAGTCCTGTAGAACATAAAATACATATAGTGACTGGAAGCACCCGAGTAGCGTCAGGCACGAGGAATCTGGCGTGAATCAGCGTGGACCATATCACGCAAGGCTAAATACTGTTGTTGACCGATAGTGAAGAGTACCGTGAGGGAAAGGTGAAAAGAACCCTGAGCAAGGGAGTGAAATAGAATTTGAAACCGTGTGCTTACAAACGGTAGGAGCGCTTTGTGCGTGACTGCGTGGATTTTGGTTAATCATCCTGCGAGTTATGATTAGTGGCAAGGTTAATAAAGTGGAGCCGAAGGGAAACCGAGTCTTAACAGGGCGTTAAGTCGCTAGTCATAGACGCGAAACCTAGTGATCTAGGCCTGTCCAGGCTGAAGCTGAGGTAAGACTCAGTGGAGGGCCGAACTCACCGCCGTTGAAAAGTTGGGAGATGAGGCAGGTCTAGGGGTGAAAAGCCAATCGAACTAGGAGATAGCTCGTTCTCTCCGAAATGCATTTAGGTGTAGCCTTGACGTTAAGATATGTGGGGGTAGAGCTCTGTATGGTCTAGGGGGCGTACTGCTTACCGAAATCAAGCAAACTTCGAATACCATATATTAATAGTCAGGAGTGAGTCCGCGGATGACAAGGTCCGCGGACGAGAGGGGAACAGCCCAGACCGCCAGCTAAGGTCCCTAATTATGTCTAAGTGGGAAAGGAGGTGGATATTCACAGACAACCAGGAGGTTGGCTTAGAAGCAGCCATGCCTTGAAAGAGTGCGTAACAGCTCACTGGTCGAGAGTATCTGCGCCGAAGATGTAACGGGGCTAAGACATAAACCGAAGGCCGCGGAGGCGTGTCTGCACGCCTGGTAGGAGAGCGTTCTGTAGGCCGTTGAAGGAATGCCGCAAGGCCGTTCTGGAGGTATCAGAAGTGAGAATGCAGGAATGAGTAGCGAGAAGGCGGGCGAGAATCCCGCCGGCCGGAAGTCCAAGGTTTCCAGGGGAAGGTTTGTCCGCCCTGGGGAAGTCGGGACCTAAGCATAAGCAAAAATGTGATGGCGAATGGAAAACAGGTTAATATTCCTGTACCGCTGTTATCGCCCTCGAGAGACGGAGTGACGCAGGAAGGTATGCGGGAAGGCTGACGGAATAGCCTTTCTAAGGGCGTAGCATGGGCATGCAGGAAAATCCGCATGCCTAAATGTGAGACCTGACGGGTAAGTGCATCTTGCATAAGCCGCAGATCCTACACTGCCGAGAAAAACTTCTATCGATGAGAACCAGCGCCCGTACTGTAAACCGACACAGGTGGACAGAGTGAGAAACTTAAGGCCGACAGGATAACTCTAGCTAAGGAACTCTGCAAAATAGCCCCGTAACTTCGGGAGAAGGGGTGCCTGACATACCTGAGAGGAGAAGCGCCTCAAGGGGAAACAGGCCGCAGTGAAGAGTCCCAAGCAACTGTTTACCAAAAACACAGGTCTATGCTAAGCTGGAAGGCGACGTATATGGGCTGACACCTGCCCAGTGCCGGAAGGTTAAGAGGAGGACTGAGAGGTCCGAATTGAAGCCCCGGTGAACGGCGGCCGTAACTATAACGGTCCTAAGGTAGCGAAATTCCTTGTCGGGTAAGTTCCGACCTGCACGAATGGTGAAATGATTTGGGAGCTGTCTTGGCTGGAGACCTGGTGAAGTTGTAATGCCGGTGAAGATACCGGCTACCTGCAGTAGGACGGAAAGACCCCGTGGAGCTTTACTGCAGTCTGGCATTGGGTTTTGGCTGTGTGTGTATAGGATAGTTGGGAGACTGTGAAGCTGAGGCGTCAGTTTCAGCCGAGTCGCCGTTGGAATACCAACCATATGCCGTTGAAATTCTAATCTGGTAACGGAGACAGTGCTAGATGGGCAGTTTGACTGGGGCGGTCGCCTCCCAAAGAGTAACGGAGGCGTTCAAAGGTTCCCTCAGGGCTGGATGGAAATCAGCCTAGGAGTGCAAACGCATAAGGGAGCTTGACTGCAAGACTGACGGGTCGAGCAGGCACGAAAGTGGGAGTTAGTGATCCGGCGGTTCCGTATGGAAGGATCGTCGCTCAACGGATAAAAGCTACCCCGGGGATAACAGGCTGATACTTCCCAAGAGTCCATATCGACGGAAGTGTTTGGCACCTCGATGTCGGCTCGTCTCATCCTGGGGCTGGAGAAGGTCCCAAGGGTTGGGCTGTTCGCCCATTAAAGAGGCACGCGAGCTGGGTTCAGAACGTCGTGAGACAGTTCGGTCCCTATCCACTGCAGGCGCCTGAGCACTGAAAAGATCTGACCTTAGTACGAGAGGACCGGGTTGGACAGACCTCTGATGTACCAGTTGTCACGCCAGTGGCATGGCTGGGTAGTCACGTCTGGGACGGATAACCGCTGAAAGCATCTAAGCGGGAAGCCGGCTTTGAGATGAGTGCTCGCAGTATCCATGGAGAACACATGGTTGATAGGCCAGGGGTGCAAGCGCAGCAATGCGTTCAGCTGACTGGTACTAATATTACATCTGCTTTTTAGTCAATCTTTTACTGCTACTATTTATTTCCCATTGTCTTAACTTGACAATTTAGTTTTTAAAGTTTGGTGATGCTAGCAGCAGGGATACACCCGGTCACATTTCGAACCCGGCAGTTAAGTCTGCTTACGCCTACGATACTTGGATTCGTCCCGGGAAAATAGGCAGTTGCCAAACTTTTTTCTTTTGCGTGTCTCCGTAGCTCAGCCGGTTAGAGCATCTGACTGTTAATCAGAGGGTCGTTGGTTCGAGTCCAACCGGGGACGCCATTTTTTTGTAGTTATTTTCAATTCATCTTTTCAATATTATTTATATTATTATTTTCCGTTTAAATAGAGAAATCAAAAAATTTATGGAATTAAAGTCATTTTTTCAAGATTATGTTATTATATTTGTTTGCTAACTATTAATTTTTTTTATTAAATTTTGTCATTATGTATAAGCTAAAGGTTAGAAATTAATGAAATTAATGAAGTTTATATTGTTTTCCAAAATAAAATTTTGAAAAGATGCTCAAGCAAATCAAGATAGCGTATAGGCTTTTTGCTATTGTCTTTATTATGTCATTATTTAAATATGTAACTGTTATTGCGAAATAAGAGAAAAGAAAAAATGACAATTGTTTTCTCCTGTCGTATAATAAGAAAGAGATTATTAAAAACAAGTAAGCGGTTCTTGAAAATCTAAATAAAAATTTTTAAAAATTAGGTTTGATTTTTTTAAATAAGGCTGTCAAATTATTATTGTAGAATTTAATCTCTATTTTTTTTTAATGGTTTAATACAAGAGAAAAAAGCTGTAAATATTATTTTAAAAAGTAACTTTACAACAGAGAAAAAATTTGATATTCTAAGTAGTACACGAAAATATTTTCTAACATATAGATTAATAAAATGAAATAAATTTAAAATAACAAGTAGTATTTTCTTGAGTATTAAAATGTATAAGAATAGTAGAAAGGAATATGTGTGAATGAATAATAAATTAAAACTATATATTGTTAGGCATGGACAGACTGAGTGGAATGTGCTAGAAAAATTTCAAGGACAGCTAAATTCACCACTTACACTAGAAGGAATAAAAAAAATTAAAGAAACTTCAGCAGAACTTGAAGATATAAAGTTTGAAGCTGTTTATACTAGTGAACTAGGCAGAACAATTTCTACTGCTGATATAATTTTGCAACATAACAATTTTGAAAAAGGAAAAAACAATAGTGAAAAATTAAGACTTCAAAAATTGTCCGAATTAAATGAAATTCATTTTGGAGAGTGGCAAGGGATGGATTTTAAGGAAATTTTTTTGAAATATCCAAAAGAAGCCCATAGTTACTTTTACGATGTGAAAAATTATACCGCTAAAAATATAAAAGGTGAAGAACTGAAAGATGGATTGGAACGTTTTTTAAAAGGCATTGAAAAAATCAGGACTAAATATAAATCTGGGAATATTTTAATTATAACACATGGAACAGTCCTAGAACTTTTTTTAAAGCATATTCAAAATAAAAAATTCTACGATTTGGATGAACGGAAGTTAATAGGCAATGGACAATACAAGATTTTTACTTTTGAAAGTGGAAAATATGTTATACTGTAAATAATTTTTATTTAGTCTGTTTAGCAAGGATATTCAAAATATTTTTTTGTAGAGTAAAAATTATAATCTGAAACTATTTAATAAACTTAATATTAAAGATTTTTTATGTAAAAATTGAATTAAAAGATATTATAAATTTTAATATTTTTAGTTTATAGTAATGTATTCTACAATCTGGAATATTAAAAATAGAAACAGTTTTTTATTTCTAAACTATCGATTTTTATTTCTCTTTTTTAATTATTAATAGACTTTTTTTTAAAATAAATTTATAGAAAATTATAATAAATAAATTGTAAATAATACTTGCAAAAGTTTAAATTATTAGTATAATAGTAAGGTAGTAGTTGCAAGTGTATTTGAAGCTGCTAAAAATTAGAACATTAGGAGAGGGAAATTAAATGATTTGGATAATTGGTGGAACAAAGGATTCCAGAAGTATTTTAGATGAAGTTTTGAAAGTCAGGGAAGATGAAATTATTGTGAGCACAGCTACTGAATATGGTGGGAAACTGCTTGAAGATGTGGCTAAAAATGAACAAGTGCATATAATTTCAGAAAGATTAAATGTATTGCAGATTGAAAGCATGATTTTGGAAAAGAAAATTGACTTGATTATTGATGCCAGTCATCCGTATGCACAGAATATCAGTAATACTGTTATTTCAATGGTAAGCTATCTAAATGAAAAAGCTGCAGCGGGAAAAGAAATAAAATATGTGCGATTTGAAAGAAAAATGATTGACTATGGAAATGAAGATGTATTTCAGTTCAATAATTTACAGGAACTAATTAAATTTTTGAATAAGGTTGAAAATAAGAATGTTCTGAGTACGTTGGGATCTAACACTTTAGCAGAAATAAAGGAAATAAGAAATAAAAATAATTTATTTGTCAGAATACTGCCGACGACAACTTCCATACAAAGAGCAGAAGAGCTTGGATATCTGCCTAAAAATATAATAGCAATGCAGGGACCGTTTTCTAAGAATATGAATATTGCAATGTTAAAGGACTTGAAGATTGATTATCTTATTACGAAGGAAAGCGGTGAGACTGGTGGAGAGCTTCAGAAAGTTGAAGCATGTCAGGAATGTGGAGTTAAAATTTTAGCAATAAAGCGTCCAGTGTTGAATTATGGAGTATCCTTTCATGCAATTGAGGAGTTGATTAAGTATATAGCAGAGCCACTCGAATCTGAGAAATGTTGATTGAAACATCTTGAATCTTTTACAATATTCAGTATAAACAATGTCATGTTGAAAGGATTAAATTAATAAAACTAGAAAATAAACTGTTCTAAATGATTTGATAATTTTAAGAAATGGGAAAATTATGTAATACTTTGAAAGTAGGTAATGGAGGAAATTTAGAGTAAGATTTTTTGATAAAATAGATTGTATAATAAAATTGGTGCTATTCATTAAAAAAATTGATAAATGTTTAGCACCAAATGTTTTTATAACTATAATCAATCCACTTAAGAATAGGAGTAAAAATATTTAACAAGCAGATAGCTTTCTAGATACAGATGGATACAGCTTAACCTTCTATTCTTATTTACTGGAATTGTTATTATTTAAATCATTCCTTTTAATAAATTCTAATAACGCTTTACAACCTTTTACCACATCATCATAAGTTGTATCAAAATCGCCAGTAAACCACGGATCTTTTATTTCCCGTTTTTCTCCTGCATATTCTAACAGCATTTTTATTTCGCCTTTATTTTTTCCATCTGTAAAAAGTTCGATATTTTCTATATTGCTTTCGTCCATCCCAATAATATAATCGGCATCCAAATCATCGTTATTTAAAATTCTGGAATACATTCCTTTTACACTTATTCCTTCTTTGGCGAGCCTAGTTTTAGTACCGTGATGAACTGGATTTCCGTGTTCCCATGAACTTGTTGCTGCTGAATCGATAATAATTTTATTAGAAAGGCTTTCTTTTTTTACCATTTCCCGAAAGACTGCTTCTGCCATTGGGGAACGGCATATATTTCCTAGACAGACAAATAATACTTTTACCATTTTCACCTCTTTATTTTTTTATTTTAATCTAATTATTTTAATTTTTTAAAAACTTCTCCTATGCTTTCGTGTATAACTAAATTTGCAAAAGTGTCCTGCTCGGTCTTGGATTTATTTATTAACACGAGATTTTTTCCTTGAAAATAATGTATAAGGGAAGCGGCTGGATACACGATAAGTGAAGTTCCGCCTATAATTAGTGTATCAGCTTTGGATATTTCGTTTATTGCTTTTCTAAAAGTATCTGGATTAGGAACTTCTTCATACAAAGTAACATCTGGTTTTATAATTCCGCCACATTTTGAACAATGAGGGATGTTTTCAGTTTCACAGATTTCTAAAAATTCTTCCATATTATATTTTTTACCGCAAATAACACAAGTATTGCTGTCAACAGTTCCATGCAGTTTCAAGACGTTTTTGCTTCCAGCCATTTCATGCAGGCAGTCGATATTTTGAGTAATAACAGCCGTCAATTTTCCATCTTGTTCCAGCCTTGCCAAATATTTATGAGCAAAATTCGGTTTTGCATTTGGATAAACAAGATGTTTTTTATAAAAATCGTAAAATTCTTCTGGATATTTCTCGTACATTGTGTGAGAAACAAGCTCTTCTGGAGAAAAATTCCTATCAAGTTTTAAATTGTAGACTCCATTTGCACTTCTAAAATCAGGAATGCCTGATTCCGTAGAAACTCCCGCACCTCCAAAAAAGACAACTCTTTTACTTTCATCAATTGTTTTTTGAAGCAAACTTATTTTATCCATTTTTATCACCTTGCTTTTTTTACTTTGTTTTTCTATTATTAAATTCACTATTGAAATAGAGGGATCAAAAAAATTTATTGTAAAAAATTATAAATATTTCAATTTTCCTCTAAAATCTTCAATAGTTTTGTATCCTTTTTTATCCATAATATCTTTTAATTCGTTAGTTATTCTCTCAAAAGCGACAGGACCTTCCTTGTGCAAAGTTGTACCAATCTGAACCATGCTCGCTCCACATAAAATATGCTCAAAAGCATCTTGTCCTGTAAGAACACCGCCTGTTCCAATAATTTTAATAGATGGGTTCAACCTTTGATAAAAGGCGTGAACATTAGCAAGGGCAGTTGGTTTTATATATTCTCCACCAATTCCTCCAAATCCATTTTTAGGCTTTATTACAACGCTTTCGTCTTCAATCACAAGCCCATTTCCAATACTGTTTATACAGTTTATAAATGTTAGTGGAAATTTATTAAATACTGTAGCTGCCTGATCGAAGTGGACAATATCAAAGTAGGGAGGCAATTTTACTCCAAGCGGCTTTTTGAAATATGAAAAAATATCTGCCAGCAGCTTTTCAGTAGTTTCCAGATCATAGGCAATTTGAGGTTTTCCTGGCACATTTGGACAAGACAGGTTAAGTTCTGTTATTCCCTTAAAATCACTTTCCTGAACTTTTTTTAGTAATGCGTGAGTGTCTTCTGTCGACATTCCTACAAGCGAGAAAAAGAAAGTTCTGTGAGGATGTGTTTTCTGCAATTCCAGTAAATAATCTAAATAGTAATCAAATCCCAAATTTGGAAGTCCCATTGAATTTATGCTTCCTAGAGCTGTGTCATGATACCTAGGCTCTGGATTTCCAGGACGGGGCTGTAATGTAGCAGTTTTCGTGACAAATGTTCCAGCCTGTGAATTTATAAGTTGTTCCAATTCATTTCTGTCGTAGCAGTAAACTCCCGCTGCATTCATAAAGCAGTTTTCAAAATCAAAATTACCGATGGATGTTTTTGTAGTTGCCATTTTTCCTCCTAAGATTAATTGTTTTATTTTTATTTAAATTACAGATGTAAAGCTGATTTGTAGTATTGGATAGCCAATTTCAACTGTTCTGCTTCTTCGTAAAGTTTTGCAACTTCAATTACATTATCAGAAATTTTTAGATATTCGCTACCTTTCAAGTTTTGCTCAGCCACATCGAATTTTCCAAGTTTTATACAGCATTTTCCAAAATTGAATTTAAGTTTTGCTTCGTCAATTTTTCTCATGTCAACTTTTGCATTTTCCCGTTTTTTTCCTTCAAAAAAATGTCCGTAGTTTGTGTAGGCAAGATTATAGTTCTTTTCATCAGCAAATATATTTCCAAGTGAGGCAAAGGCTTCCAGATGATTTTCATCAGCAAGCAATGTTAAATAGTGCTTTGCAAGAGTGAGATTGTTTTTATCAATATAAAGTTTTGAAAGTACTTCCTGCGCTCTTTTGTTGTCATAGTCATCTGCTGCTGTTTTTAGATGTCTTTCAGCAGTTTCGATATCCTGTTTCTCTCCATAAAGCTTTCCAAGGAGATAATATGCTTCCCCGTTGTCCTTGGCCTTATGTAGATATTCTTCAGCTAGGTCAATTTGACCGTTATCATAATAAATTTTGGAAAGCAGTACCTGTGCTTCCTGGTCTCTTTCATCAGCAACAGGTTTTAAGTAATCTATTGCCAAATTTTTCTTTTTGAATAAATAATATAATTTTCCTAAGTGATACTGCGCTCTTTGATTTCCATTGCTTATAGCCTGTTTATAATAGTACTCTGCCAGCTCAAAGTTTGCCTTTCTTTTATAAACAGTTCCGAGTTTATCCTGCAGTTCAAAATCTCCGCCGTCAGCGATTTTCTTTAAATATTTTTCTGCCAGATTTAGTTTATCATATTTCAGATAAATATCAGCAAGCAAGAGAAAGGCCTTTCTGTTACCGCCTTTGGCAGCTTCCTTCAAGTATTTTTCAGCAAGTATGTCGGAACCGCTGTCATAGTAATTTTTCCCCATTTCATACATTCGTCCAGAATCATCATTTTCAATATTATCGAAATTTTCAAATTCGATATTTTCCATAACATAAACCTCCTATTTTTCAATATTTATTTTTTATTGTCTCCAAATTTATAGTCAATATGCTTAAAAATAGAAATAAAAATATTTAAAAGTAATGAATTGACCATTCAGCTTAATCTTCTGCTTTTATTTTAAATTAGAATTGTTATATTATTCAAAGTTTGGAGTTTAAATTTAAAATTATTACATTATTATATTATACTATATTTTTTTATATTTGTCATATTATTTCAGAAAAATAAAAAAAATTTTGTGAGTTTGTTTTTTTATTCTCAAAATCGCAATATTAATTATGACATTTTACTAAATTTCTTTAATTAAAAAATGCTTATATTTCTGAAAAATTTTAGACTGGGTAATTAAATGCGATTGGAAATTTGGAAAGGCTGGGTTGAAATTTATAAAATATATGTTTAGAGGAAATAAATTTTTATTAAAAATATTGGAAGAAAAATAAAAAAAGTTGTAACAAAGTCTGAATGCTACAACTTCTTCTGTATTTTATTTAAAATGACTATCCTGGTAAAAAATTACGCTAGAAGTTAAATCTAAGCCCTGTAGTAAACACATTGCTGTTCCCTTTGCCCTTTCCGCTGTCAACAGAGCCGTCATAGTTTACATACCATCCGAATTTGGAATTCACTTCAGTCAATGCTCCAACTCCTGCCCAAGTTTTATTTTTAGCAAGCCCTATTCCTTTTACCTTGAATGTTGCCCCCGGCAGTCCTGTATATCTTGCATCAAAACTTAAATCCTGATCATTGAAAGCTCTCTGATGTGTTACATAGCCCTGGAATGTAGTCTTGCTTCCTCCGTTCCAGTTTACAGCTTTTCCAATTCTAACTCCAAGCAGTGCGGATGTCTGGTTATAGTTCTTCTTGTCAGCAGTCAGTCCAAACTGGCTCTTTTCTTCCGAGAACGACCCTCTTACGACTGTATCATGCGTCAGTCCCGCAAATGGTGTTACAACGAAGTCGCCATTACCATTTTTAATGTCGTATCCTGTTTCTAGGTATCCGGAGTAAACTTTATCGTTATGGTTAATTTTAGCCCTTGTATAGTCATTAGAGCTTAAAATAATGTCCCTTTCAACATCACTGTCAACAAATCCAATTCCAAGACGTCCTTGCAAGTAGAATGGAATATTTTTGTTTCCTAATCTTCCATACAATGAAACTCCGAAGTTGCTGGCATCAGATTTACCGCCATATCTGTTAAACTTAACGTTAGCCTTTGAGTAGGACAATGCAGTACCTAGAATCAGGTTTTCACCAAATTGCCTATCAACTCCAACTTGTCCACCAAATACTTTAGTGTCTCCCTTACCGTATCCATCTTGTTTTAATGTACCATTAGCTCCCAATCCAGAAATCCATAGTCCAAAATTATCTCCAACATTGTCAAGAGTACCAAGCATAACTAATCTATTTGACAAGTCTTTATTTACAGTTTGTGAATGCTGGAAAGTAAGAGCCTGTGCAGAAGCATAGATTTGCCCAGATAGGCTGTCTAGGACTGCGGCTCTGTTTGAATGGTTGAGAGACTGGAGCTTGGCGGCCTTTCTTTCAAACTGTGCAACATTTCCGGCAGTGCCGTTTTCAATGTTTTCGTCCAAGTTCTGGAAGGCAGTCTCCAAGTTTTGAGCAGTATTTTTCTGCATTTCATCAGATTCTGCGATTTTTTCTACATATTCCACCATATTTTTTCTGCTTAATTTTACATTTATTTTATTATCTGAAGTTTCCACAGCCCCATTTATCAATTCAGGAGTTTCCACTCTGTCAAAATTTCCATTAATCCCTTTTTCAGCTTCAATTACAGCCGAAGACATAGTTTTTGCGGTGATGTACTTTCCATTGCTTAATGTTTGTAAAGTTGTATTTCCTCCATTTAAGTTTACAGCCCCTCTTACTGTAAGTTTTGTCCCTATTTCTGCTTTTGTTACAGAACTGGCAGTTGCAGTGTAATCTCCTGTTATAACGGCTCCAGAGCCTCTATTTTCCAAAGTTCCGCCTTCATTTTTAACATTTACTGGCGATAGGTTTCCGCTGTAATTTCTCAATCCAATCACAGTTGTAGGAGTAGTTACTAAAGTTCCGCCTGATTTTATAGTTATTGGCGATCCATTTTCTTTTTGTATTTCTAAAATTCCGCCTTCTATAGTAGTAGCTCCTTGATAATCATTATTTCCAGATAATATTAATATACCATTACCAGATTTTTTAAGTCCTCCTAAACCTGTAATGTTATTTTCAAATTTTGAAGTTATATTATCTCCAACATTAGCATTAAATTGTCCACTCAATCCAGCATTTGCGGCTCTTTCTCCTACGAGTAGTTCTCTACTGAATTTAGCAGGTCCTTTTAATGCTTTTTCTTCGTTTAAAAGACCCCATCCAAATATTTCATCTACTCCTGGTTGTCCCAAATCTGTTGCAGTTGTTAATATTGTCTGCTGTATTTCATGCCCTGTCATCCAAGGGAATTTCTCTTTTAATTTAGCTGCGGCAGCTGATACTTTTGGAGTAGCAAAAGATGAACCGTATTCTGTACATCCTGGCAATCCGCATTCTCCATTTGCAGCTACAGTCCACCACATTGCTCTTCCTGCTCTTGCTAAAAGAGGATTATATTCAGTTCCATCAGGACGCACTCCCATTACAGCAATCCATCCTTTATAAAGTCCAGATACATAATAAGGCAACCCTGCTTGAATACTTGCTTCATCCATAGTTGTTCCATCAGCACGTCTATTACCTGCAGCCCAAATAAACAATGAATCTTGGTCTACCGCATTTCTGTAAAAATTTATTAAATTGTTAACTCTGTTA
This sequence comes from Leptotrichia hofstadii, assembly GCF_007990525.1. Classification (NCBI taxonomy): domain Bacteria; kingdom Fusobacteriati; phylum Fusobacteriota; class Fusobacteriia; order Fusobacteriales; family Leptotrichiaceae; genus Leptotrichia; species Leptotrichia hofstadii. The sequence continues at coordinate 2,245,155 of NZ_AP019823.1, read as the reverse complement.
TCGTTTTCTGATAGAGCAATTGTTTCGCCAAGCTTTCTTAAATATATTCTAAATGGTTCCCTAAAATTATTGAAGTTAAATTCTCCTAATATTTGCTGGGTTCCAAAAGAGTGGCTGTATATTCTGACACCTTTATTTTGAAGATCTAGATATTTATCTATATCTAAATAAAAACCGCTTCCTTGACTAACGCTTACACCATGGATTTTTGCCCCAGTCGCACCAGTACCGCTATTCCCACCTAAAATAGAAGCTACAAGAATTCCATGATTGCTTTTACTTAAATAAGCTGCATTAGTAACTATCGGCTCTTTAATAAATCTATCTTTAAATTCCCTGTCTATTATTTCGTCAATATAACTTCTCTTGTTGTATAATTGGTTAGTATGAACATCAGATGATAGAAAATCGCTATCTAAAACTGCTACACTAACGCCTCTCCCAGTAAAATCCGTGTTTTTAGGAACTTGGCTTGTAGAAGAGTTATTGTTATTAGATCCCGATTGGGATGGGTTATTTTGTGTTTGACCAATATTATTTGGTAAATTTGGATTTTGTGCCTGATTATTAGTATTACTGCCAGGCTGGCTTGGTGTTGGAACAGGAGTGGCAGAACCTGTTTGTGAAGAACCGCCTCCACCTCCGCCGCCTCCACAGCTTGATAAAGCCGTGATAAGACTAGCTAACAGTAAAATCTTTTTCATATTTATTTCTCCTTTGTATCTTATTTGTTTATAATTAATTTTTTATTCGTTATAATTATAGCATATAAAATTAGGAAAAACTTTTAAATATAATTATTTTTTATATCAATTTTTTCATATCTGTGTAAAATATTGATATTTTTTCTACAGTATTGACAATAAAAAATGACAAATCAAAAAATTTGCCATTTTTTATAAGTAGTATTCTAGAGTTTAAGGTTATTAATGATTTTGTCTGTAGTAATCCCATTCATCAATTTGCGTACCATTTCTGAATTTGCATATACCTTTTTCGTTACCATTGCTGTCTTTAACAGTAACAGATTTTCCACCTTTATCTACACAGAATTTTGCGGCAGGATTTGGTGTTCCAATAACTTGTTTTTCAAAATCTCTAGTAGTGTTATTTTGTCTGTAATACTCCCATTCTTCGACAGCTGTTCCGTCTTTTAGCTTACAGACTCCGTATTCACCTTTTTTGCCTTTAACATTGATAGATTGTCCTCCTTGTTTTTGGCAAAATTCTGAAGCAGGGTTTGGCGTACTCACCACAGGCGATGCAGAATTGCTATTATTGTGATTTCTATTCTTTCTCACAGTTCTTGCCATACCGATAACAGATAACATAACCATTACTGCAGCTATAACAATTTTCAAATTTTTCATTTCTAATTCTCCTTTTTATTTTAATATATCAACTATTTATATCACAAAAAAATTTGTTTCCTTTGTATTTATTATTATTTTTTGCTTAAAAAATAGAAATTATAGATTTTATAATATACTTTTGATATACTACATAAATTTTTTTGCTCTACAAGAAAACCAGATTATATTTTTATTACTAGATTTTTAATAACTATATAAATTTAGAGATACGATGAAGTTATTAAAATAACAAAAAATAAGATAATAAACAAAGTTCGATATTAATATTATTACTTAAGAATTTTATACACTTATTGAAAAGATCAAGTTGAACACTAATAATATGACTCAATATTTTTTTATTAACTATTCTTGATAGTTTACATTAAAATTAAAATTTTGTAAATCTTGATTAATTGTTTTTCCTTTATAATATCCATCAAAATTATATACAGTCTTAGTATCTTCTTTTTCTTGATATTTATAAAAATAAGTTTCATTTTCTGGTTTTTCAACAATTTCGTTTTCAAAATCTAACCATTTATTAATAATTATATCTGTTTTCTCTTTAATAACAGATTCATATTCTTTTATATCTAAATCTTTTATGAAACTTTTAGATACTACACTAACAACTGCATATTTACCATAGCGTAACGCATTTCCATATTTATCCATTCCATAGTTTTCTTCTTTTTTTTCAATATCTAATAAGTATTGGTAGCAATAATACCCATACATATATTTTTTATAATCATCTTTTTCTTTAAAATACTGTTTAAAATTATTTTTTCTAAATAATATTGTATCACTACTTTGTCTTGCTTTTTTTGCATCACCACTTATACTTACAGCAATTCTCATAAAATTTGCAAGATCAATTATTTGTTTTTTAGAAATGTATTTTTTATTTTGTCCTTCATAAAATTCACCTTCTTTTCTATTTAAAAATAAACCGAAATTATTATAAATATCTTATTGATAACTCACTAACAATGCTTCGTTTGATCTACGATTCTTTTCACTGATAACAGATTGTTCATTCGTAGCATGTGATAGATTTTCAATCAGTTTTAATTTTTTTTGTTTGATAGTTTCAATATCTTCATTATCTTGATCATCTTCAATAAATGTAATTATTTTTACCAATACTTCTTTTTCGTCAAACATAGTGAAGTCATTGTTTTGAATACATTCTTCATATAAAGATGATAGTGTAAATGCAGTTTGGCCTCCATTTATAATTTGAGGATTCATTATAATAAGTTGTGCTCTATCCTTTTTTGCCACTTGAGAATTTATTTCGGTATAATCTGATAAAATAGTTATACCATTATTAAATAGAGCAAACTCATTAGTTGATTTATTTTTTACGGTATCAGCAATTTGAGGATTAACTTGATTATTTTTTAATCCTAAAAAACCTCGTGGATTATATTTTAAAACTGAGTTTTTATATTTATATAAAATTTTAGCAATTTCAATAAGCGGAATAAAAGTAACCAAAATTTTACAATCGCTTAATTCGGTATTAACTGTATATCCTATTCTACCTTCATTTCCATCTTTATGAACAAGTGATAAGTTAATTCGAATTTCTTCAGCATTAAAAAAACATCCAGAAATTACAGGGAAAACTAATTGTTTATAGCATTTTTCAAAATTAAAAATATCAGTAGGAAATCCACCTGTTAATTTTTTTAAATATACATTCGTTTTTTCTTTTAAGTTTGCGAGTATTATAATTTTATAATTATATCTTCCTATATCATGAATTTTATTAATTTCTTCCTGCATTTTAGAAATTTTAGTATTATAAGTATTTCCTCTTTCGTCAGTTATTTCTCCACTAATAATTCTATTTATATCCATTGAAAGCAGTTCATCATAAGTTATTTCTTTGTTTTCAAAATTATTTTCATTGGTTCTAAATTTAGATTGAATAAAAATGATTTCTTTTGTTTCCTTATCTATATAGTATGCATCTATTCCACCGTCATAAGAACCATCTGTAATAAAAGATTCTCTATCATGAAATTTTTCGATTCCATACATGCCTTTTAAAAATAAATGAATAAATGCTTTAGATCTTGCTTCATTTAATTTTTCAAAATTATTTTCTTCTGGATGGTATTTTTTATATTCTTTAGGTGCTTCTTTTCTCAATTCATCTAGTATTCGAATCAGTGTTTCATACCTTATCATTTCATTTTCTCCTAATTTATAATCGCTTTTTTAGTATCCTTAATAAAATTTAACATTATATTTATTGAATTTTTATTTTATAATTATTTATTATATTAATACTACTCCCACTCAATAGTCCCCGGTGGCTTAGAAGAGATGTCATACACGATTCTATTAATCCCGTTCACTTTGTTTATAATCTTGTTTGATACTTCTTCTAGAAATTCGTATGGAAGTTTGCTCCAAGTAGCAGTCATGAAGTCGATGGTATTTACTGAACGAATAGCTGCTACGTATTCATAAGTTCTTTGATCGCCCATAACTCCGACAGTTTTTACAGGTAATAATGTTACGAATGCTTGATCTACTTTGTCGTAAAGTCCTTTTTCCATTAGTTCTGTGATGAAGATGTCATCGGCTTCTTGAAGGATTTTTACTTTGTCAGGAGTTACGTCTCCAATAACTCTGATTCCAAGTCCTGGGCCTGGGAAGGGGTGTCTTTTTATAATTGTGTCAGGCAGTCCAAGTTCGTGTCCTACTTTTCTTACTTCATCTTTAAATAATTCTTTTAAAGGTTCAAGTAACTCAAATTGCAAGTCTTCTGGCAATCCTCCTACGTTATGGTGAGATTTTATTGTGTGGGAAGGGCCTTTTATGGACTGTGATTCAATAACATCAGGATAAATTGTTCCTTGTGCTAGGAATTTTGCACCTTCCTGTCCTTTAAGTTTTCTAATTTCTTCGTTAAAGACTTCGATAAATTCATTTCCGATGATTTTTCTCTTAGCTTCAGGCTCGTCTACGCCTTTTAATTTATTTAAAAATCTGTCTTTTGCGTCAACAAAAACAATGTTTAAGTCAAAATGCTCCTTGTAATATTCTAAAACTTTTTTTCCTTCATCTTTTCTTAGAAGACCAGTATCTACGAACATACAAGTAAGCTGGTGTCCGATTGCATTGTTAATCAGAACTGCGGCAACTGATGAATCCACTCCTCCAGAAAGGGCAAGCAGTACGTGTTCATCTCCAACAGTTTCCTTGATGAATTTTGTTTTTTCAGCAATAAAACTTGAAATTTTCCAGTTTCTTTCGCATTTACAGATATTAAATACAAAATTTTCCAAAATTTGTATTCCACATTCAGAATGGACTACTTCTGGATGGAATTGAAGTGCATAAATTCCATTGTTGTTTGTAATTGCGGCGATTGATGAATCAGTTTTTGCAATAATTTCAAAGCCTGTTGGCAATTCTGTGATGTGGTCGTTGTGGCTCATCCAGATGTTAGAAGATTTTTTTACTCCTGTAAACAAAGGATTATCGTTATTTTCTACTTCTAGTACAGCTTTTCCGAACTCTCTTGAATCTGCCTTTTCAACTTTTCCACCGTTTAAGTGTGTGATTAGTTGCATTCCATAGCAAATGCCCAAAATAGGAAGATTTAAGTTAAATACTTCAGGATTTACAGTTGGAGCACCTTTTTCATAAACTGAGGCAGGACCTCCTGAAAAGATGATACCTTTTACCTTTTCTTCTCCATTTTTTATTTTTTCAATATCAATTAAAGGTACAATTTCACAATAAACTTCCATCTCCCTAATTCTTCTGGCAATTAATTGGCTATACTGTGAACCAAAATCGATAATAATAATTTTCTCTTTCACTTTCCACCTCTATCTATTAAATTTTCTTTTATAAAACATAATTTTATGTAAATATTTTAGCATTATTTTTAAGTTTTTTCTATATATTTTTATAAAATTTAATTCTCATTATTCAATTATTCAATAAGGTTATTTTGGTTAATAATGATTATTTCTTGGATTTCATTTATATTTAGTTTTTTTAACGTAATGTCATCAGACGCCATGCCCTTTTTCACAATAGCAGTTATTTTAATTTCATAAGGTTAAATAAAATAAAAGTCAGAGTCTAGCCATAGGTATTGCGTAGCAATCTTGCTGCAATTTTAATTATCAGGATAAACATTTATTGCAAGATAAGGATTTGCGGCAATGAGCAATCCTGCGAAAAATAAGGAAAAAACATAATAAAAATAGGAAAAACTGTTATTAAATAAACTAATCTGATACTAAATCTCGTTAAAAAATGAAAATATTGAATTTTGTGAATTTATAAGATATAATAAATGTAAAAACTTTTGAAATAAAAAAATTAGACTTTTATAATTAAGAGAAAACTTAAAAAAAATTTTAATGATAATGAAAAATTTTAGAAAGGAACATTTTTTATGGATATTGCAAAAAAAGTGAAATTAGAGAATAAGATGGGGATAATGCCAATTAATAAACTTATAATTAATATGTCGCTGCCACTTATTACTTCGATGTTTGTACAGGCATTTTATAATATTGTGGACAGTCTTTTTGTGGCTAGAATTAATGAAGAGGCACTTACTGCAGTTTCAATGTCGTTTCCTGCTCAGAATCTGATGATTTCGGCGGGGACTGGAGTTGGTGTAGGGATAACGGCTTTGATTGCGAGATATTTGGGAGCAAAAGATGAAAAAGGTGTAACACGGGTTGTGCATAATGGGATATTTTTAGGAATTTTGAATTCCATTTTGTTTGCTATTTTTGGGCTATTTTTTGCGAAATTTTATTTTGAGTTTCAAAAGGCTTCAGGACTTATTGAGACTTATGGCATTCAGTATTTGAGCATTTGTTCGATTTTTGCCTTTTCAATTATTTTGGAAATTACTTTTGAGAGAATGCTGATTGCGTCGGGGAAAACGATTTATACGATGATTACCCAAAGTACAGGGGCGATTATAAATATTATATTTGATCCGATTTTTATTTTTGGACTTTTAGGATTTCCAAAAATGGGAATTATTGGTGCGGCTGTGGCTACGATTTTTGGGCAGACTGTTGCAATGCTAATGGCTTTGTATTTTAATATTAAGAAAAATCACGAAGTTCGTTTTGCTATCAAAAAGTTCGCGGTGCATTTTAAGACGATTGCGAATATTTATGAAATTGGTTTTCCATCAATAGTTATGCAGTCTGCAGCGTCGTTTATGATATTTCAGTTAAATAATCTTTTGGCTTCATTTTCAACGACAGCGACGGCTGTACTTGGAGTTTATTTTAAGTTGCAAAGTTTTGTTGTTTTACCAGTTTTTGGGCTAAACAATTCGGTTATTTCAATTGTTTCGTACAATTATGGTGCTGGGAAAATAAAAAGGCTTTTGAAAGCTGTAAAATTGGCAAATATTTATGCATTTGGTATTATGTTTGCTGGATTTGTTCTTTGTCAAACTTTGCCTGTTCCAATTCTTAAATTGTTTGATGCTTCAGATAACATGCTTTCGATTGGGATTCCTGCACTTAGAATAATTAGTTTTGCGTTTTTGATAGCACCATTTTCGATTGTTTCAAGTGGAACATTTCAAGCTTTGGGTAAAGGTATATTTAGCCTTATTGTTTCATTAATTCGTCAATTAATTGTTATTCTTCCACTTTCATATTTACTTGCTGGAATAATGGGAATTAACGGAGTTTGGATTGCTTTTCCAATGGCAGAAATTGTAGCTGGAATTTTGACAATTTTTTATCTGAAAAAACTTTATCAAAATGAGATTATGAAAAGAAAAATTAAACGACATAAATAAAAAAGAAAATGCTTATATTTCTGAAAAATTTTAGACTGGGTAATTAAATGCGATTGGAAATGTGGAAAGGCTGGGTTGAAATTTACAGAATATATGATTAGGGGAAAATAAATTTTTACTAAAAATATTGGAAGAAAAATAAAAAAAGTTGTAACAAAGTCTGAATGCTACAACTTCTTCTGTATTTTATTTAAAATGACTATCCTGGTAAAAAATTACGCTAGAAGTTAAATCTAAGCCCTGTAGTAAACACATTGTTGTTCCCTTTGCCCTTTCCGCTGTCAACAGAGCCGTCATAGTTTACATACCATCCAAATTTGGAATTCACTTCAGTCAATGCTCCAACTCCTGCCCAAGTTTTATTTTTAGCAAGCCCGATACCTTTTACCTTGAATGTTGCTCCAGGCAGTCCTGTATATCTTGCATCAAAGCTCAAGTCCTGCTCATTGAATGCTCTCTGATGTGTTACATAGCCCTGGAATGTAGTCTTGCTTCCTCCGTTCCAGTTTACAGCTTTTCCGACCCTTACTCCAAGCAGTGCGGCTGTCTGGTTGTAGTTCTTCTTGCCGGCAGTCAGTCCAAACTGGCTCTTTTCTTCCGAGAACGACCCTCTTACAACTGTATCGTGAGTTAGTCCCGCAAATGGTGTTACAACGAAGTCGCCATTACCATTTTTAATGTCATATCCTGTTTCTAAATATCCGGAGTAAACTTTATCGTTATGGCTAATTTTAGCCCTTGTATAGTCATTGGAGCTTAAAATAATGTCCCTTTCAACATCACTGTCAACAAATCCAATTCCAAGACGCCCTTGCAAGTAGAATGGAATATTTTTGTTTCCTAATCTTCCATACAATGAAACTCCGAAGTTACTGGCATCAGATTTACCGCCATATCTGTTAAACTTAACGTTAGCCTTTGAGTAGGACAATGCAGTACCTAGAATCAGGTTTTCGCCAAATTGCCTGTCAACTCCAGCCTGCCCTCCAGATACTTTAGTGTCCCCCTTGCCGTATCCGTCCTGCTTCAGCGTACCGTTAGCCCCCAGCCCGGAAATCCACAGTCCAAAATTATCTCCAGGATTGTCAAGGGTTCCAAGCATAACCAGTCTGTTTGACAAGTCCTTGTTCACAGTTTGTGAATGCTGGAAAGTAAGAGCCTGTGCAGAAGCATAGATTTGCCCGGATAGGCTGTCTAGGACTGCAGCTCTGTTTGAATGGTTCAGAGACTGGAGCTTGGCAGCCTTTCTTTCAAACTGCGCAACATTCCCGGCAGTGCCGTTTTCAATGTTTTCGTCCAGGTTCTGGAAGGCAGTCTCCAAGTTTTGAGCAGTATTTTTCTGCATTTCATCAGATTCTGCGATTTTTTCTGCATACTCAAGGACATTTTTTCTGCTTATCTTTGTAGATACAGAATTTTCATTCTGGTTGATTTCGGCATTTAACATTTCATCAGTGTCAACAGTTTCAAAGCCACCTTCAATTTTGTTGTCCGATGTGATTACATCCTGATTTGTCCCATTGGCAGTGATATATTTTCTTTCGCCATTTTCTTCAGGCTTTACTTCGAGTTTTGAATTATTTAGGCTGACTTTTCCTGTTACATGAAGGTTTGAGTTCAAATCAGCTACAACTCTTGAATTTTCAAGTGATTCATAGTTTCCGTCAATTTGTGTCGATCCGCTGTTTTCAAGAGTTCCGTCATTTGTTATATTGTTATGTATTTTGGCATTATTTGTTGAAAGCGTTGCCTGTTTCCGTACATTCAGTGATGATACATAAGTACCGTTCACTCTTAATCTTCCTGCATTTACATTTGTATCCCCAAGGAAAGTTGAGTTTCCTGACAGGATAAGTTCTCCAGCTCCATTTTTTTCCAGTCCGGCATTTCCAGAAATATCATTTGAGAAAGTGTATACTCCGCTTGGAATATTTACAACTACACTTGGTCCAAGCGCAAGCTGGCTGTCAAAGAGGGAAGGACCTTTTAATGCCTTGTCAATATTTAAGAGTCCCCATCCATAAACAGAATCAACCCCTCGTTCTCCAATGTCTGTAGCTGTTGACAGTATAGTCTGTCTTATAAGGCTTGCGTCCATCCATGGGTATTTTTCCTTGATTAGAGCGGCAGTTCCTGTTACAAGTGGCGCTGCAAATGAAGAACCTCCACCTACAAAGTTTCTTCCCCTTATTGTGAAAGTCTGATCTCCTACTGCTGTTACAGTCCACATTCTCGCGACTCCTGCAGGAGATAGCGGTGTAAGATTGCTCCAGTCAGTATCCCCTAATCTTGATTCTTCCCTTGAAGTCAGCGCTACTACATTTAACCATCCTTTTTTTAAACTTGTTTCAAAGAATGGAAGTCCGCCTTCAAGAGTAGGCTGGGTATCTGATGAATCATTTCCTGCGGCCCAGACAAACAGCGAGCCGTTATTAACTTCATCTTTATAGAATTCAAGCATATCGCTCCCTATCTGATGCCCATAATAATGAGTTGAAGTTCTTGATGTATTAAAATCTGTTACTACTGAGTCAATTCCGAATGACTGGTTATAAATGGTAACTCCCTTATTTTTTAGTGCCTGATACATTTCCAGCGACGGTTCAGGATGTGTTCCGTCTGAAGTGTGATTTCCAGCATCAATCGCATAAACAGAAGCTCTCTTTGCAATCCCTTCGGTTCCTCCTGCCGCCAATGCGGCTACAATTATTCCGTGATCATCGCTTTCTGTAGACGTGGCAGTAAAATCTGGAACTGTAAGTTTTGTCATTCTAGTTCCAAATTTTTCAGTAAGATCTGATGCAAATTCTGAATTTTCAAATCCCGCATCAATAATCCCTATTTTTACTCCTGTTCCTGTAATTGCCGTATTTGAGTCGTTATGTGGATTACTGCGGTCATAGCTAAGTCCCGTGTCATTCCATCTTATCGCTGATACCGTTGGTGCAGTTACAGTAGGTCTGTTTGTTACGGGTGCAGGATTTGACGGTGCAATAGGGGTTGCAACAGGAGTTGATGGGTTCGTTGGTGTAGGATTAGTCGTTGTAGTTCCAACACCTCCGCCCCCTCCGCCTCCACAGCTTATAATGAAGGCTGCCATTCCTACAAGGATTGAACTTTTTTTAAAATTGTATTTTTTTAAGACTTCCTTTATTCCATTGTTAATCTGATTAAGATTTTTGGACATGATAATTTCTCCTTTTCAATATTTTTAGATTTTTAAATTTTATATGTTATTCAAGTTCGCTGTTATCAAAAATTATTTAACTTCCTTTATTATTGAAATAATATTAAAAAAGTTGAAAATTACTAAAATTATTATAACTTTAAAATTCAAATTTAAAGTGTAAACCAGCAATAGAAATACTGCGAGTTAGCTTTCAAATTATTTAATTTGTAATTATAATAGATTTTCAAAAGTATTCTATCATATTTTTTAGAAATTTTCACTATGAATTAAAAATTTTATTTAAAAATTTCGCCAGCTTCCTTGTACCATAAAACTAAGTCCAGCTCATCCATTTTTATTTTTGAAAAATTAGAATATTCTCGCATTTTTTTCTCAATTTCATAGTATTTTTTTTCTGTTATTGTTTTAGGAATTTCACTAATTACATTAAGTGATTTAAGATTTCTTAGAATGTGTCTATCTAAAATAGCAATATTTTCTCCAAATCCAAGATTTCGTAATACGTGATTTGCCTCTTTTAATCCCATTCCTTTAATATTTTTCAAAATCCATTTTCTTTTTTCAAAAGTATCGCCAATTTCTGATAATATTTTTTTTGGCTGTAATTTTCCATCTTTTGTCATCAGTTCCCGCAATTCTACTAAATAACGTGATTTATTATTCTTAAATCTGACAATATTTAGGAAATCGACGATTTCTTCAGGCTTCCCATTGTAAAGCAGTCCATTTTCCACCAAAGTTGTAATGGCTTGCCAAGCATTTTTTGCTTTTGACTGAGGTGTCAGAATACAAAATGCCATTTCTGCAAATACTTCTTTTTCTGTACCTTTCCAAGCCTTTTTATAGCCTTCTATAGCTTTTCCGATACCTTTTTTTATTTCTTTATAAATTTTAAGAATTTCTTCGTGCTTTTCCTTATCAATTTTTTTACTAATTTCATTGTTTTCTATATTCTTTTTTTGTTTTTTTTCAGGCATAATTAAAATTCCTCGTTTTATTATTTTTTATTTTATTTCAGAAAAAAATTTCCGATTTCATCAATAGTTTCTTCTGATTCCTTGAGAGGTGCCAAAATCCAGTCGTGGCACAAATTTTCTCCAATTTTTATTTCTACACTTGTTCCGATTGCAACTTCCATCAAATCACTTAATTTTAAGCAATCAGGATATAAAATTTCATTTGTTCCGAAAATTAGAAAAATTTCTCCAAGATTATCCATATTTCCATAAATTGGCGAAATCATAGGATTTTTCACATCCAGTTCTCCTGCAAACTGTTTTCCTGTTATAACAAGCCCATTCAGTGGCAAGAGAGGATCTTTTTCTGCAAATTCAGGTATTTCTTCATTTGTCATTGAAACATCGACCCAAGGTGACATTAATGCAGTTTTCTTTGGAAATGGCAAATCTTCCTTATTTTTCAATAGCTGTAAAAATGCAAGTGCCAAGCCTCCGCCAGAAGAATCGCCAAACAGATAAAATTCATCATTTTTGTATTTGCTGGTTATTTGTCTATAAGCATCCATTACTACTTTATGTGCTTTGTCAACAGTGTTCTCAGGAGCAAGCGGGTAGTCGATAAACGTAACTTTTAAATGAAAATTCTTGACTAATTTTTCAATAATATTTTTGTGAGCCTTGACCGCACGCATTACGTAAGCCCCGCCATGTAGGAAAACAACATGCTTATTATAGCTTTCTTCTGAAAAAACTGTCAAAACTTGGTATTCATCAATAAACTGTTCCTCAAGAATAAGCGTTTTGTCAAAATTCTTTTTATTCAAAAAATCTGTATCTCTTCGTGGATTTAGAAAATCCTTCTCTTTATATTTTTTCATATTCACCAATTTTGCGATTGGTACTGCAATATCTGATAATAAACTCATTTTTTCATTTTATTTTTTAAGAAAAATAATCAAACTCCTTTCTTATTTTTTAAATTTATGCTGTTTTTTTTCAGAGCCTGTTTTAAAGCTGAAAATTAATCTAAGCAATTAAATGAAAAAGCTGTTATTTTGAAAGTTGTTCAAATAAAATTAATATAAATTAGATTATTTAATAAGTGGCAGATTGTTTATTTCAAATTCAGTAACTTTATTTTTATTCCATAAATTTTATTTTATCTTCAATTTCTGCATAACGCTCTTTTCCAATAATCTTTTCTAAATCGATATTTGATTTTATGTTACTTTTTTCAATTTCAGGAAGTAATTTTTTTATTTCCTTATTTGTAAATCCTATTTTTTTTAATTCTTTTTCATTTAACTTGTTAATGTTATATTTCGTAATTTCACGTCCATAATTTTTGGTTGAATCCTGAATTTTTTCATTATCCACAAACAAAAATTTTTGTGCAATTTCCAATCCAGATTTTCCAAATCCTGAAATATTTTTTACTTCATTAACATCTTTAATAATACCAACTTCATCCCTATATTTTACAAATTTTTCAGCCTTATTTTTATTAATTCCTAATTTTAGCAAATCCTTGTATTCAATATTATTAATATCAAATTTAACATTACTTTTTGTTAAATCTGTATCTTTTTTAGCCTTTTCCTTTTTATAATTTTTTTCCTTACTAATTTCAATTTCAGGAATATTTTTCTCCTCGATTAAAAGTCTTAAAAAATTTCCCGCAATTAACAGCATTACAAAAATGATGACATATTTTATTTTCATAATAATCCCCCTTTTGATTATATTATAATTGAAATTTCCCCCAAATCTGCCACTTAAATAAAATAACTTATATTTTATGACAAATTATATCACATTGACTTGTTATTTAATAGATAAAAAAATTAAAATTTGAATTTTATCATTCTGTAACCATTAAACAAAATTTTTATCTATTTAATTAAGTTATTTTCTTAATCACTTATTTTTTAGAGTATTTTAATTAATTATTATTTTTTTATTTATAATTCTAAATCTTTTTTGACGTAAGGGCATCAGTCGCCATGCCCTTACAACCCCCGCTTTACGCAAAACTTTCTTATAGAAGAAAAATAGAACTCGCTTTTGAATATAAATAATTTTAATTCAAACAATCTTATCTAATTTAAAATTTGTTCCAAAAGCTCAAACAGCTATTTTTCTTCTAACGAAATTTTGCTTGAAATTTATTTTAATAAGATTATCTTTTGTAATTATACTAAAAATTGTCGTGATTTTTTTGGAATGAAATTGACTGTTTGAGCTTTTTCAAAACATTTAAGTTATAATCAATTTAAGAGTTAGTAATAACTTTTTAATAAGCGAGTTTCAATTTTATTTCAAAAAAATGCTTAGACGAGCCAGGATTATAAAGGGGATGGCGATTGATCCCCTTTATACTTAAAAAAAATCTAAAAAAATTTAGAAAATAACTTTGCTGAGTTTTTTGAAGTAGAAAAAAGAAACTAAAATAAATTTCTCATTTTTTTTTAACTAAAATATGATATTATAATATAAAAACTAAATAGTAAAATCAAAAATTATGATAAGAGGTGTTTATTAATGGGAAAAATTACAGAAAAATTTAAGAAGTTATTTGGATATTTTAAGGGAGGGGCTGATAGATTTAGAGTGACGGTTGTTTTTACGTTAATGGTTTTTGGATTAGTTGTTTTGACTACAGAACTTGAGAATCTTAATTATGAAAAGCTTTCTGTTGTTTCTTCAAGCTTGATGGAGATAAATAAATGCTTTGTGCTTGGTATTTTTTTAACTGCGATGTTTGAAGTTATTAGGGAACAATATTTTGAAGAAAGAAAAAAATGGATAATTAGAACTATTTATACAGTTTTAACTGTTATTATTGGGTTTGGAGCTTATGTTCTGAGTTTTGTTGTTTATAATTTTGAAATCGGATTTTGGATGTTATTACCTGTTTCAATATTAATTTTTCTTTTAGTGCCTATTTTAAAAAATGAAAATAAGGAAAAATATTTGCAGTCTGTGTTTGTAAATTTTGTTGTATCATTAATTTTTGCAACTGTGCTTTATATCGGAATTTCATTAATTTTAGTGACAATTACTGCATTGTTTGGGTTTGAGATGTTTTATGGCTTTGTTTTAAGATTTTATATGTATTCGTGGGTGTTTGTATTTGATGTTCTGGGAGTATCGCTTTTCTTATCGTTGTTGAAAAAGCCTAATGATAATTTGGAAAGTTATGATTTTCCGTATATTTTAAAAATGCTGATAAAATTTGTAATTACTCCGCTAATTATTATTTATACTGGGATTTTATATGTTTATCTTGCAACTGTAGTTATATCTATGAAATTACCAAAGGGGCTAATTTCTCATCTTGTCCTTTGGTACACAGCGTTTAGCCTTATTATTATCATTTTGATAACCCCACTTGCTAAAAATGACAAATTTTTAGGTAATTTTAAAAAATATTTTCCATATTTTTCTATACCTTTAATTTTTGCTTCACTGTTTGCAATTTTTCAAAGAATTTACCAGTATGGAATTACAGAAAACCGATATTATGTGCTTCTTCTCATATTCTGGCTATTTTTCTGCATGATTTTATACATAAGAAAATCAAAAGTGACAGGAGTTTTTGTAAGTTTGATTATTTGTTTAATAATTGCTGTTTATACTCCATTTAGTGCAGAAAAAGTGAGTGTTTACAGTCAAAGTCAAAGACTGAAGAGAATGCTTGTAAAATATGGAGCTTTAAAAGATGGAAAAGTTTCCAAAATTACACAAAACTTGACTAATAGACAAGGAAATGAACTTTATACAGCGATTGACTATATATCTACTAGACAAAGCTCATCGGTTAAAAATCTTGGATTAAAAAATTCTGCTGGAAAAATCTATCAAACTTCTCATGATTTGGAAAAGGATTTGGGAATTAAAGATTCTTGGAGAGAGTATTATTCTTATGGTATTGAAGATGATGATGACAGAGAAAGTTATGATGAAAGAAAAGTAATTACATATAACTTAAAGACAAATGAAAATATTTCGGCTATTTTGGAAACAAATGGCTATGATAATGTCATTCATTACCGAAAAGACTGGGGAGAATCATCTACTCAGACAAATGAATCTGATAAATACAAAGTTGTCATTCTAAATAAAATAATAACAATAAGTTCTAAAAATGGTACAGAACTTGCGAAATTTAATTACGAAGATATAATAAAGCAAGTATCAGCAAAATTAAAAACTTTGAAACTCGAAAATATAGGAAGTCAAGATGAAGAATACAAAGTTCCTCAAAAAGACTTTGAATATATTGGAACAGCAGGAAATATAAGTTACAAAATTTCATTACAAAGTATTTATGAAGAAATAAAAGATGGGAAAATGACAGATATGAATTATGAATTTGATTTTATGTTTTCTGAGAAAAAATAATTACTAAAAAATGAAAAATAAAAAATCGGAATCTTTCTTAAAATAAAGACAGAGTTGATTTAAAAGTTATAAGTTTGGTTCCGATTTTTTGGAAAAGGAGAAAAATGACAATAAGAAGAAAACTTATATTAATAAACATTTCTTTTATAACATTTGTATTATTAATTATATTTGTTTTTTTATTATATTTCCAATACACTGTTTATAGTTATATTTTAATTACCATATTAATATTGATTCAAGTATTGAGATTAGATAAAAAATTGCTTATGTATTATTATAAAAAATATATAAATATTTTAGATAACGAACTTGATCCTGAAAAATTTATAGAAATTACCCAAAATGAATACGACAGAAATAAAAATAAGCGATATAGAAATTATATGAAACTGAATCTTTGTGCGGGATATTCTTCACTAGGAAAAGTAGAAGAAGCGTATCAAAATTTAAAGGATATAGATTTATCTAAAAAATCATTATTCAGGGAACAAGATAAAATCCTGTATTATTATAATGAAGCGCTGTTATTGCATGGACTCGAAAGAAAAGAAGAGGCAATAGTGATTTACAAAGAAAAAGTTTTAAAAATGATGGAGAAATTTAAAACTAAAAAAGGACTTGATGAAACAAATGCTATGATTGAATTTTTAAATGGAATTTTATTTTATGAAAATGATAGCACAAAAATGATAGAAATTTTATCAGAAACATTAAAAAAGCTAAGTGTTAAACGTCAGGTTTTGGTAATTAAGCATTTATTGGCAAACTATAAGTCAAAAGCAGGCGAGATGGAAGAAGCAAGAAAATTATATGAAGAAGTTATCAAAAATGGGAATAAGTTATATATTGTAGAAGAGGCAAAAGAAAAGTTAAAAAATCTGATAGAAATAAACTGATGAAAAGGCAGGGTAAAATTGTAATGGATAAGAAAATTAGCGAATATGAAATTGCAAATTGTATCAATGTATTAGGAAATTTTTGTGGAAAGAGAGATATTGATGAATTAACGGCTTTTGAACTGATGAAAAAATATGGAGTTGAAAAAGCGGATGTGATGGTGCTTTTTGGCGGTTCTATTTTGGCTGGGGGGGATATTTTGGGAAATGCTATGAAAAATGATGTTGCTAAAAAATATGTTATTGTTGGAGGAAGAGGACATACAACAGCCTCATTGGAAGAACAGTTTTATAAATTATATCCAGATTCTGATAAAAATTCCATTTTATCCGAAATTTCTGAAGCTGAAATTTTTAGAAATTATTTAAAACACAAGTATAATTTACAACTTGATTTTCTCGAGATTCACTCCACAAACTGTGGAAAGAACATTACAAATTTACTAAAATTACTAAAAGAAAAAAATATAACTTTTAAAAATATAATAATTTCCCAAGATGCCACAATGCAGCTGCGAATGGAAGCAATTTAAAAAAAATACCTTTCAGAAAATATAAAAATTATTAATTTTGCAACCTATTCAGCCAAAGTTTGTGTTAAAGATGAAAAACTATGCTTTGAAAACTACATATTTGGAATGTGGGACATTGACAGATACATAACTTTGCTAATGGGTGAAATTGCGAGGCTTACAGATGATGAAAATGGATATGGGCCTAAAGGAGCTGGCTATACAGCTCACATTGATATTCCAGAGGATGTTAAAAATGCTTTTTTTGTATTAAAGCAAATTTATGGCGATAAAGTCAGGAAAGCCAATCCTTTGTATGCTTCTAAATAAAAAAATCAGCCTTAATACAAAGACTGACAATTAATTATTATTTATTATTTAACTGTAAATATTTTTCTCCCTTTTCAGAAAGTTTATAAACTGTGCCATCAACATAAATGTACTTTTCCTTTTTAGCTTTTCCAATAACTTTATTCAAAAATCCTTTATTCCAACGTAAATGATTGTCAATAGTGTCAATTCCGCATTCATCTTTTTCCTGTTTTGTATTTACGTGGTTTGATAAATGGATTAGCAAAATTCTGACAGAAAATGCCATTTTTTGAGATTTTTTTCGACTTATTGTGAAAATTAATCCTTTCTTTGGAGAAAATATCAATGTTAAAAGGAAAATTATACCAATTGCAACTGCTATACTTCCTGCAATTGAAATATCAAAAAATCTTGCAAAATGAAATCCAATAATACTTGCCACAGCTCCCAGAATAATACTCAATCCTATCATTACTTTTAGCTTATCTGTTAATAAATACGCTGTAATTGGAGGACCAATCATAAATGCAACTACCAATATTGAACCTACTGCCTCAAATGATGCTACTGCCGTCATCGACACAAGTGACATTAGAATGTAATGAATTAATATTGGCTTCATTCCAAGAGTTATTGCAAGAGCTTTATCAAATACCGAAATTTTTAATTCCTTGAAAAAAATAACGACAAAAGATAAGTTTATTAAAAATATTACAAAAGTCGTAACGAGCCCTTTAGCAACACTAAAACCAAATATTTCTACCCTATTAAATGGAGCAAATGCCAATTCTCCCAATAATACTGAATCAACATCCAAATGTACATTTCCAGCATACTTTGAGATTAAAATTACAGCAATACTGAATAACAATGGAAACACCACCCCAATTGCAGAATCTTCCTTAACAAGCCTTGTTGAATTAAGAAGTTCCACAAGGTAAACTGTTAAAACGCCAACTATTCCTGCACCTACTATTAACAACGGGGAATTCAAATCATGAACTGCAAAAAATGCAACTACAATTCCAAGCAAAATAGTATGCGTTATCGCATCTGAAACCATCGCCATACTTTTTAAAACTAGAAATGTTCCCAAGATTGAGCAGGCACTTGCAACCATTATTGCGATAAGCTGTATTTCCAATGAAAAACCCATAACTTATTTCCCCCTTTCCAGATTATTTATTTTTAAACTACTTAATTCAGTTTTTTTCTTTTCAAGTTTTTCTTTAAATTCTTTTTTTCTTTTCTGATTTCTTATAATTTTAAATACAATACCTCTTTTATTTGAAAAAAGAATACTGATAACTACGATTATACTTATAATTATAACGATAACAGGTCCAGTTGGCAAATTGCTTTCACTTATACTTATCAAAGTTCCAAGCAAACCTGATATTCCACCAAAAAAAGCTGCCAAAATTACCATAATTGAAAGTTTGTCTGTCCATTGCCGTGCCGCAACTGCTGGAGAAATAAGCATTGCACTTATTAATATTACTCCTGCCGCCTGAATACCTATTATTACAGTAGTTACAATCAATATGGAAATTAATATTTCGATTTTCTTGCTTGGAAATCCCAATGTTTTAGCAAAATCAGAGTCAAATGAAACAATTTTAAATTCCTTCCAGAAAAGAATAATTATAATTAGAAGAACAATCCCTGTAATGAGAATAATATTTACATCTCTTTTAATAAATGTCGATGCTTGTCCAAAAATAAATTTATTTAATCCCGATTTATTTGCACCCGGCAATTTATTCAAATAAGAAAGCAAAACTAACCCTAATCCAAAAAATACCGATAAAATCAATGCCAAAGCACTATCAAATTTTATTTTTGTATAATTTTGAATTAGTTGAATCAATCCAATACATACAATTCCTGTTATCAAAGCACCCAACAGCAAAACTTCTGTATTTTTCACGTTTGTAAATAAAAAAGCCAAACAAACTCCGGGAAGTGAAGCATGAGAAACTGCATCTCCCAATAAACTTTGCTTTCGTAAAACGGCAAAACATCCAAGTATTCCAGAAACCATTCCAAGTAATGAACAGCCAAGTGCAACTGTCCTAAAAGTATGATCAGAAACAAGAAGATTTAATATATTCATTTTAATCCTCCTTTTCGATTTCAAGATAATTTTTATTATCTTGAGTTAATTTTTTACTTTTATATGTTTTTTCAATATTTTCAGGAGTAAAAATTTCCTCTACAGGGCCGGAAGCTATAACAGAAACATTTATAAACGTCACATAGTCAAAATAATCTTTTACCGTTTGTAAATCATGATGAACAACGATTACAGTCTTTTTCTCATTCCGTAATTTTTTTAGAATATTTACAATAGATTTTTCAGTTTTGCTGTCAACACCTTGAAAAGGCTCATCCATAAAGTATATTTCTGCATCCTGCACTAAGGCTCTTGCCAAAAATACCCTTTGTTGCTGTCCACCAGACAACTGGCTTATCTGCCTGTCTGAAAACTCATCCATTTCCACTTTGTGAATAGCTTCCTTAGTCTTTTCCTTATCAATTTTTCTAACTTTCTTTAACCATCCAACTTTCCCGTAACGCCCCATTTCCACAACATCAAACACAGTAGTAGGAAAATCCCAGTCAACACTACCTCTTTGAGGCACATACGCTATTTTATCACGTACTTTGCTATATTTTTCATCATAAAACCTAACTTCTCCAGTAATAGGCTTTATCAAATCAAGCATAGCCTTAATCAAAGTCGATTTCCCCGCACCATTCGGTCCAACAATAGCCATAAGAATGCCTTTTTTTATCCCAAGTTCAATATCCCATAAAACAGGTTTATCTTCATAAGCTATCGTCAAATCTTCAACTTTTATAATAATATCATCAGAAACATTTTGATTCATCTTTCCTCCTTTTCCTAAATTGTAAAACTATTCTTTTGTGCAAATTTATTTTTATTTAATGTCTAATTTTGTCTTTTTATAAAATAAATCGTTGTTAATAAATATTTTCCTTTAATTTTTTATGTTATTTCTTTAATTATAGCAAGGGTATCAATCGCCATACCCTTGCATCCCCGCTTGTCTAAGCATTTTTTGAAAACAAAATTGAAACTCGCTACGTGAGACTTCGCTCAAACAATCAATTTTATTTCCAAAAAATCACGACATTTTTAATTTAGCTTAAACAGTTCTTTTTTCTTTAACAAATTTTGCTTAATATTTATTTTTATTAAATTAATTATTGTAATTAAATCAAAAAATACTTAGACGAGCCAGGATTGTAAAGGGGATGGCGACTGATCCCCTTTACGTTTAAAAAAGAAAAAACATGAAAAATATAGAAAAAATCTTCATTAACAAAAATTTTTTTATAGAACTCAAAAAAAAATTTAATTTGAATCCTTAGAAATAAAATTCGATTCTTTACAACCTTGTCAGTAAAAAATAATTACTATCTTTATTTTAAAGCATTTACAATGGTATCGGCGTTTGCTTTAACTGTTTTAATATAAGTTTCAGAGTTGTGTGCTTCATCTCCTAATGAGTCTGAGTACAATTCTCCACCTATTTTAACTTCTTTTCCTTTAGCTTTTACTGCTTCCTGAAGTGCTTCTATACTTTTTTTCGGAACAGAAGATTCTACAAATATTGCTTTTATATTTCTTTGAACAATGAAATTAGCTAAGTCGCTTATATTTTTTGTACCAGTTTCAGAATCTGTAGAAACACCTTGTATTGCTTTTACTTCTAGTCCAAATTGTTCTCCAAAGTAGTTAAATGCATCGTGAGCTGTTACAAGAACTCTGCTTTTTTCAGGAATTTCCTTAATTCTTGTTTTTACATAAGTTGTAAGTTCATTTAGTTCAGCTTTATATTTTTTTAGGTTTTCTTTGTAATATTCACTATTTTTAGGATCAAATTTACTTAATTCAGCTTCTACTGCCTCAGCTTCCTTTTCCCATAATTCTGTATTGAACCATACATGCGGATCAGGAGTATTTTGGTCAACTAGATGAATTTTACTTTTATCCAGTTTCTCTCCAACATTTAATATATTTTTGTTTTGAGAAGTTAATTTTTCAAAAATTTCTGTCATTTTACCTTCCAAATGTAATCCACCATAGACTATAATGTCAGCATTTCCAAGTTTTTCAATATCTCCTGCACTGGCACTGTATAAATGCGGATCTACTCCTTCTCCCATAAGTCCTGTAACTTCGACTTTATCTCCACCAATTGTTTTTACAAGGTCAGTAAGCATTGTCGTTGTTGTGGTAACTTTTATTTTTTTATCTGACGAAGCCCCACTTTTCCCACAAGATATTAGTAGCATCATTGCCACACATACTGCAATTACTAAATTTAATTTTCTAAGTATATTATTTTTACTCATAATCTATTTCCTCCGTGTCTTCATTTTTTTTGTAAACTTTAATCATAGTTGCTGCATTAAAAGCTACTGCTTTTTCATGATCTGCTTTACTTTTTAAATATATTGGCCCATCAAACGGATCCTTTTTGTCGACAATATATTCTTCCTTTAAATTTATATTCAAATCTCGTAGATAATCATATAATTCGATATTATCTTCGACACTTAATATAACAACTTCGTCATCTTCCTCAGCTTCAGACAATTTTATAATATTTTCTTCATTGAAGTTTTTTACATCATAGAAAATTGGACTGCCATGTGGACATTCTTTAGGGTAAAATAAGAATTTTTCCAGTTTTTGAAGTAACTTATTGCTTGTTACATGCTCCAAAATTTCTGCTTCCTTATGTACTTCCTCTTTATCATATCCTAGCCTTTCAAATAAAAAAACTTCCCAAACCCTATGTTTACGTATAATATCAAGTGCAAATTTATTCCCCTTTTCAGTAAGTTTTACTGTTTTTTTGTCAATAGTTAAATAATCATCATTTACCAGCTTTTTTATCATTTCGCTGACTGAAGCTGGAGATATATTTAAATATTCTGCAAGTTTTTTATTAGAATATTCCTTCTTTTTTTTCAAAGTGTATATTCCTTTTAAATAATCTTCTATACTTCTGCTCATCCCAACTCCTTCCTTTTTTAGTTTGACCTAATTTATAAATTAGGCTAACCTAATAACGTTATAATGTTACCACTAAACACCTTGATTGTCAAGACTTCTTTAATAATTTTTTTAGACAATGCACCCAGAAGCTTTAATATCACGCTAATTAAAATTAATTTGAACATAAAAATAAAAAGTACATTTAATAATATTAGAATTTTTATCTGAATATTAAAAAATGTACTTTGTTTGAAAGGTTTGACAGAAGCTGTTATAATAAACTGTTTTATATACAACTCTTCTAAATCAATTCAAATTAATTTTTCTCCGCTCATATTGTATAATATTTTTTTAGAATTACAGCGTAACCTTAGTTACATAAAAAAATTCCCATCTAAATTTTTTATAAAAATGGGAATTTATAGTATTTAAAATTTTATTGTTTATCATTTTTAGGAACAAATTTCCATAATGTTGGAACTAAAGAGGCAACTACCAACATTTTTAGAGTATCTCCTATTAAGAAAGGATAAACCCCTAATTTAAATACGTCTTTGTTAGGTACAAATAACGATAATTGCAATATTCCTAATGCATAAATAATTACATTGGCAATTATTAATGCTAAAATTGTTTTTGCATAAGATTTTGTAAACCCCTTGTCAGCCAAATATCCTAGAAATATTGCAGCAACAATATATCCGAAAACATATCCGCCACTTGGTGAAAATAGTACACCTGTTTTAAAGTTGGCAAAAACAGGAATCCCCACTGTACCAGCTGCTACATATGAAAGAATAGTTGCTGTTGCTAATTTTCTACCGTATAACAGTCCTATTAATGTAACTGCAAATGATCCAAGAGTAATTGGTACAGGTTTTAATGGAATTAAGATTTGTGCCAGTATAGATAAAAACACAGTTCCACCAAATACTAAAAGAATATTTCTCAAAATTTCCTTTTCTTTTGTTTCAATTTTAACAATGCTGTTAATTAGTGCATTCTGTTTCATAAGAAAACCTCCATATTTTTATTTATATACAATATTGTAACACTTGTAATATCAAAAGTCAATAAAATCATTTTTTTTATTTTTCAAAATAAATAAATTTTAAATTGAAGAGGGAATAAATAATCTATGCAATATATGATTAAAGGAAAATAAATAAATTTTTTTTATCCAAAACAAGGGGAGTGAAAACGAAAATAATTTATAAAAATGGCTAATTATGGAATTATATATATTTTTTATGAAACTTGAAAAACACAAAATATTGTGTTATCATTATGTTATCGAAACTATATATAGTGTTTTTTGTTAAAAATACGTTTGAATTATTGATAATGAGAAGGGGACTGGGAATTGATGGCTTGTAAATTTTTAGAGATAGGAAACTGGGTACAGAAAATGAGGGAGGAATAGAAATGCAACCACAATTGACAGAAAATTTGAAAAATATAATAGCAGGGATAGTGAATGTTGAGAGCAATGACACATGTAATGAGAATGCCAATATGTCTTCAATGACTCCAGCTGGACAAATGATGAAGTTTGCAAGTGAAGTGTCAAAGATCTATGCTTTGGAAAATTTGGTATCTCCAAAATTCAAGGAAGCTCATGAAAAAGGCTTTATTCATATTCACGATTTGGATTTTTATTCCAGTAAGACTACGACTTGTTTGCAGTATGACTTGGCAGATATGTTTGAAAAGGGGTTTTATACTAAGCATGGATATATTCGGGAAGCACAGAGCATTTCTACTTATGCCACTCTTGCTACAATTATTTTTCAGACAAACCAGAACGAGCAGCATGGCGGACAGGCAATACCCGCATTTGATTTTTACATGGCAAAAGGTGTGTTAAAATCATTTAGACGACACTTAAAAAGAAGAATCTTGAGTTTTGCTGAAATTAGAAATGGAGTAGAAATTACAAAAGAATTTGAAAATAATGCAAAAGAATTTCTGCTAAAAAATATTTCATCAATTAAATGTAATGAAAATGAAATAAAATTGCTTGAAGAATATTTTGAAATAAATAAAAATGATTTGATAAAATTACTGGTGGAAGCGTATGAAGATACTAAAAATGAAACTTATCAGGCAATGGAAGGATTTTTACACAATCTAAATACAATGCACTCACGTGGAGGGAATCAAGTCGTATTTTCTTCTATAAATTATGGAACAGACACTTCAGAAGAAGGGCGAATGGTAATTCGTGAACTGTTAAAGGCGACATCTAGCGGGCTTGGAAAAAATGAAACTCCAATTTTCCCAATACAGATTTTTAAAGTGAAGGAAGGACTTAATTACACTGAAAATGATTATAATTTAGCTCAAAGTGATTTTGATGTGGCACTGGAAAGTGTAAAAAATCAAAAAATTTCTTATGAAAATGAACTGGAAGATAAAAAAATAAAGTTTGAAGCGCCAAATTTTGATTTATTGCTGTTGTCCTGTGAAACTTCCAGCAGAAGACTGTTTCCGAACTTTGTATTTCTAGATTCAGAATTTAATAAACATGAAAAATGGAGAATAGACGATCCTGAAAAATATAAATATGAAATTGCAACAATGGGTTGCCGTACACGTGTCTTTGAAAACATAAATGGTGAAAAGAGCAGTCTTGGACGTGGAAATTTATCATTTACGAGCATAAATTTTCCTAGAGTTGCCATTTTAACAAGAAAAAATGTAGAAAATGAAATTGCGGAAATGGAAAAAGCTAAAAAATTTGCAAATGAGGAAGAAAAAAATAATAAAAAAATAGAATTACTGACAAAGGAATTCCAAAAAAGAGTATTGGAACTGACTTATCTTGCAGGAGAACAGCTTTACGAGCGTTATAATTTCCAAAAAACAGCTTTGGCAAAACAATTTCCATTTATGAGAAGCAACAATCTGTGGAAGGGACTTGGTCTAAAAGACGGGAACGAGGAAGTGGCAGAAGCGATAAACTCAGGTTCACTTTCGATAGGATTTGTAGGTGGAGCAAACGCAATGTATGCTTTATTTGATGCAGAACACGGAACAAGCGAAATTGCCTATAAAGTGCTTTACAACACGATTGAAAAAATGGGAACAGTTGCAGATGAGTTTAGGGACAAGTATAATTTGAACTATTCGATTTTAGCAACTCCAGCAGAAAGTCTGGCGGGAAGATTTTTACGTATTGATAAAAATGATTTTGGAGTAATCAAAAATGTCACGGACAGGGATTATTACGTAAATTCATTCCATATTGACGTAAAAAAAGAAATCAGTCTTTTTGATAAAATAAGGAAAGAGGCACCGTTTCATAAATTAACAAAAGGTGGGCATATTACTTATGTGGAACTGGACGGGGAAGCTCGTAAAAATATGGGTGTTATGCTAAAAATTGTAAAAGTAATGAAAGATACAGGAATTGGCTACGGATCGATAAACCACCCTGTTGACAGATGTAGAGATTGCGGAACCGAAGCGATAATTTATGATGAATGTCCAATTTGCAAAAGCCATAATATTTCCAGAATCAGAAGAATAACAGGGTATCTCACAGGAGATTTAGATAGCTGGAACAGTGCAAAGCAAGCTGAAGAGCACGACAGGGTAAAACACGGAGTAAGATAGGATAATTTTGAGATTTGTGAGAAAGAGGTA
The DNA here is from genome assembly GCF_007990525.1 of Leptotrichia hofstadii. Classification (NCBI taxonomy): domain Bacteria; kingdom Fusobacteriati; phylum Fusobacteriota; class Fusobacteriia; order Fusobacteriales; family Leptotrichiaceae; genus Leptotrichia; species Leptotrichia hofstadii. The sequence continues at coordinate 2,219,023 of NZ_AP019823.1, read as the reverse complement.
AAATAAAGTGGGCAAAGTCAAAGTTAAGGCATCAGAAAAAAATTTGAAAAATGATTTTACATTAAGACTCTTAATGACTTATAAAGAGACGATTGTTGACGGTGTTGGACTTCGTTATTCACTTTATTTTGCTGGCTGTTCCCACGCCTGTCCTGGTTGCCACAACGAATATTCGTGGAATCCAAAGCACGGGAATCTCCTAACTTATGAAAAATTAGAAGAAATTGCCAAAGAAATAAATGAAAATACATTACTTGATGGCATCACAATAAGTGGAGGAGATCCACTTTTTAATCCAGTGGATATGTTAAAAGTGCTGAAATTTTTGAAGGAAAAAACGAAAAAAAATATTTGGCTTTATACTGGCTATACGCTGGAGCAAGTGCTAGAAGACGAACTTCGGAGAAAATGTCTTGAGCATGTCGATGTTTTGGTGGATGGGCGATTTGTGAAAGAACTGTATGATCCTAATTTAAAGTTTAGAGGAAGCAGTAATCAGAGAATCATAAAAAAAGAAGATTTTTTTATAAAATGAAAAATATTTATGAATAAAAAAGTGGCTGTTAAAAATTCCAATCCAAGACACTTGAAAATTAAAGAAAAATATGATATTATTATATGAAATATTGAAAATAATTATAGTTATAAATAGAAAGGAGCATAAATATCATGAAGAAAGATTTACATCCATCATACGGATTCATAGTGTTTGAAGATACAAGCAACGGAGAAAAATTCTTAGGAAAATCTACAAAAACTTCTAAAGAAACAACAACTTTTGAAGGACAGGAATATCCAGTAATAAAAGTTGCAACAAGTTCAACTTCTCATCCATTCTACACTGGAAAATCTAAATTTGTTGATGAAACTGGAAGAGTTGATAAATTTAAGAAAAAATACAACTTATAATTTAAAAATATTAGAAACAGGGAGCAGTTCATTCTCTGTTTTTTATTTTTCCAATTTTTATTTTGAAGAAAAAAAGGAGAAAAACTTTCGTAGCTATCTCCTTATTAGCATTATTTGCTAAACAATGTCTTAATTTCAGATTTTTTCTGTTCCAGCCGATCTTCCAGCTCATTCATCCACACCAGCGGATCTTTAGGATTTACGAGCCTTTTTATATTATCTCGATTTTTTTCTTCATCAAACCAGATAAGTTTCGTAATAGCTCCAGCTCCAATTCCAATAATTGTCTTATTTTCCTCAATCATTTCTATATTATAAATCGACTCGCTTCCATTTAGTGAATATCCTAGATTTTCTCCCCATTGAAAGCTATTTTTCTGGCGATACATATAATATGGAAAAAGCTCTTTATTTTTAGTTACATTTTCGATTTTTTCGTAAATTTTTTCATAATCTAATATGTCTTCATGAATATAATTTTCTTTGTTAAGACGACTTGCATTTTTTATTGCTAGATTATGAATTGTCAGATTTTCCATATCGTATTTGGAAATTTCTTCCATTGTATACAAAATATCTTCTGTAGTTTCACGTGGCAAGCCTAAAATCAAGTCCATATTTATTTCCAATCCATAATTTTTAGCAAGTTTGTAAACATTATCAAACTGTTCCCTGTCGTGATAACGATTTACAAGTTTTAAAGTTTTTTCATTAAAAGACTGCGGATTTATACTAATTTTATTTATTCCATAGTTTTTGATAATAGCTAATTTTTCTTCATCCAGCGTATCAATTCTTCCTGCTTCAAATGTAAATTCCTTTAAATAATTCAAATTATAGTTTTCTTTTACAGTTTCTAGCAATTTGTCAATTTCTTCTGCCGTTAAGATTGAAGGTGTTCCTCCACCAATATAAATTGTGTTGATTTTTAAATCAAGTTCCTGCGTTAATTGTCCGATTTCACGGATTTCGTGGTAAATTGACTCTATGTATTCATCATATCGCTCTGCATATTTCCCACGTAGCAGATAGGCTGGGAATGAACAGTATGAGCATTTTGTAGGGCAAAAGGCAATTCCGATATAAATTCCGATTGTTTCTTTGTCCAGATATGGCTCTTGACGTTTTACAATGTCTAGCAGAAGATTTCTTTTTTCATTGCTTACAAGATATATTTTTTCCAATATTTCGTTAATTTCATTATAAGATAACCCCATCTTTAAAAAACGCCCTACAATCTTTGTAGGACGTACTCCTATTAAAATACCCCATTTATATTCATTTTTTTTATCAAAAAGTTTCATCAAGGAACTTTTTGCCATAACTTCTGCCTGATCAAAATATTCTTCATTGACTTTCTTATGTGAAAATGTTACTTCTTTTAAAATTTTTCTATTTTTATTATCAATTAATACTGTATTTACAGTAATTCTTTCTGTGTTATCACTTTCTGAATCTTTTAGTTTTCCACAATTATTGTCAAAGTTTTCCACATTTTGATTTTTTCTAAAATTAACACTAATTTCCACATCATTTTCACTATTTTCCGAAAGAATATCATAATGCTCAGGTAAAAGCACACGTATAAATTCCTCAAGTTTATTCTGATTAATCTCAATATTCGCTCTTATCATCTATTTTATAGCTCCCATAAAGTATAATAACAGCACAACTATCCCAAGAACAATCCGATAATATCCAAATATCTTGAAATCATGCTTTTTAATGTAATTCATAAATACTTTTATCACAGCATATGCAAATACAAATGACAGCACAAAACCTAATGCAATTAAAAACCATTCATATCCACTTAAAGCTGTACCAAGTTTCACTAGTTTTAAAAGTGTCGCCCCAAGCATTGTCGGAATCGCAAGAAAAAATGAAAATTCCGTTGCTAAAACTCTATTTAATCCAAGCAAAACTCCACCAATAATTGTAGCAGCCGATCTCGAAGTTCCAGGAATCATCGCAAGACACTGAAACAGCCCTACTCCAATCGCAGTTTTTACTGACATCTGAGTAATTGAAGTAATTCCGCCTTCCTTTTTCTTCCTAGATTCAAGCCAAATAAGTATAACTCCATAAATAACCAACATTACTGCCACAACTACCGAATTAAACAGTACTTTGTCAATAATATCATCAAAAAGAAGTCCCAGCACAACTGCAGGAAGCACTGCAATTACTATTTTTATCCACATTTGAATAATATCTGCTCTTTGACTCTTGCTAAGCCCTTTTGCAAATGGAAAAATTCTTTTCCAATAATACACAACTACCGATAAAATCGCCCCTAACTGTATAATTATCTTGAATGCGTTGGCAAACTCCTCATTTTGTGAAAGTTGCAAAAACTGATCTACAATAATCATATGCCCTGTACTGCTGACAGGTATAAATTCTGTAAGCCCTTCCACAAGGCTTAAAATAAATACTTTAATAATATCTGCAAACATAATATTTTCCTTTCTTTTTATTAAACCTATTTTTTAAATTATCATTTATTATATCACATATTTTTTACTTTATTAATAGTCATAAAATTTTCTTGTTTATTTATTTTAAATATGATATTCTAAAATCATAACTACTTAAAGAGGAAAGACAAATGAAAAAAAATAAAATTCTTTATACAATAAATTACGATAAAATCGTAAATTTCAAAGAAAGGGTTACTCGATTTACAGTTAGATTTGAATTTAAAAGCAACTGTAAAAATGAAGATTATTCTGGAGAAGATTTTGCTCATTTGCATGATACAGGCAGGCTAACAGAATTATTGATTGACGGGGCTGAACTGCTTATAAAAAAGGCTAATAATGAGAACCGAAAAACTAGATGGGATGTAATCGCAGTAAAGGTTCATGGAGAAATTATACTTATTAATACAGCTTTTCATCGCTACATTACAGAATCTATATTTAACAATGCACAAATTTCCCCATTTGGAAAGCTTTTGTATATAAAGCCTGAAATTAAGCATAATAATAGTAAACTTGATTTTTACCTGGAAACTGAAAAAGATAAAATTTATGTCGAAGTGAAAGGCTGTACTTTGGTAAATGGAAAAACTGCTCAATTTCCTGGCTCCCCTTCCGTGCGTGCCTTAAAACATCTGAAGAAGCTCATAGAACTTAAAAAAGAGGGATTTAGGACGGCTGTCTTTATTTTGATTTTTAGAAAATCAGAAATTTTTGCACCTGAACATATTATCGACAGGGAATTTTCAGAAGCTTTTTACGAAGCGATAAAAAATGGAGTGGAAATTTATCCAATGCTTTTGGAGTACAGGAAAGATGGAAAAGTGTGTTTTGTGAAAAATATAGAAGTGGCTAAAAGAATATTTTAGAAATATAGATATTTTCAGAAGGGAGAGAACGAAAAAAGTTTTTTCCCTTTACTTAATTTACAAGTTAAAACATTTCTTCAAGACATTTTAATCAAAAAAATTAATATCTTTTTAGTGAAAAAATCGTAATTAAATCAGAAAAAACCATGATTAGATAATGTTATTCATATTATACTTAACCCATAATTTAATTTTAAATTAATTTTATATAATCGTTGAAAACTTAATATTTACAGGCTGTTTTTAATAATTCAGAAAATCAGAAATGTAATCTAAAAAAATAAACTCATAATTGTTATTATGAAAACGCTCGCAATAATCACTATTGCAGGGCAAATAACGATTATGGGGTGAAAATAGGTAGTGAAAATTGATTTTAATGAAAGCGATTTGTTACGTGAAATATTAAATTTTAAAATTGCTGACAGAAAACATATCGAAGAAAAATACAGCTTTAAAAATTTGGATTACACGCTTGACAACTTAAATAATTTTTTGCTTGAAAACAACAACGACATAATACACAAGGATAAAAATCATCTCTTCTACTTTGGGAAATATAATGAGGACATGTTCAGGATAGAAGACAGGGAAATAAATATGAAAATGACGTTCCGTAGGGAACTTATTACGCTGATTCTGCTCTTTGGAAACGAAAAACTGAATATTTACAAGTTCAATAAGAACATAAGAAGAATTCAGGAAAACAACAGAAATATACAAAATGATTTAAGGCAGGTGCTGAAAATATTTGGGATAAAGTATTCTGAATATGAAAAATCAAGAAATATAGAAAGGCTATTTGAAGAAAGAGGATATGATTTTAAGGAGCTGAAGGAAAGCTATCTGAGGGAAATGCTGTCCAGAAGGACTGAAAGGAACCATCTAGGAAAAAGCACCTATCAGGAGAATCTTTATTTTAAAATTGCTGAAGAGGTGCTGGGAATAAAAAATATAAGATATATAAAAAAAATAATTTTTTCATACATAGAGAAATTTACGGATATAGTCTCAGTAAATGAAAAATATGCAATGCTTACCTACTTTCTTTTGAATGTAAGGAACGAAGAAATAAAAAGCAGATACAATGTAAAGAAAAATAATGAAAATGAAGAATTTTTTACAATGATGGATAAAATTTTTAAAAAAGGAAAGGTGGAAGTAAGCTCAAAACTTGTAACAATATTTTATAAAAAGCTGCACAAAAAAAGAAAAAATGTAGACAATCTAATAACTGCTATAAATGACCAGCTGCTGATTGAAAAGAACGTAAAACCTGCAGGGATGGAAAAGTTGAAAATGGAAAAATTCAGGCAGGAAGGTAAAATAAAGGTTTATGATATTGCCGAAACATCAATAAATTTTGAAGATGAAAATCTTTTTGGAAAACAGATTATAAAAAAATATGTTCATGTGGATAAAGTTCCAAAAATTCCAACACTTATAATATTTGACCTGGAAGAGGATGAAATTATGAAAGCGTTTGGAAGAATCAAAAAAATATTTAATTTTCTGATAATATTAAAAGCAGAACATCTCAAAAATTTTAAAAAGCTTCTGACAAGAAGGAATGGACGATATGAACAAATTTTACTGATTTCTAGTTCAAAATTTATAAATGTGATAAAAAATTTTTCAGATACCCCAATATATCATTTTGAAGTGGAGAAGGAGAGAGGAGCCTTGAAAAACAGAGCAAATTTCTTGGTACAGATGATATACTTGAGAACAGCAATGATAAAATATCTGGAATTAAAAAAAGAACGAAAAATATTTCCTAAAAAAACAAAACGTTAAAATATATATAATTTTTATAAAAAATAAAATTAAAGAGGTTGTTTATGTTTATAAAACAAAATATAAAAAAATATTATAAACCCTCTGAATATAACAAGTTATTTTTTTCACTATTTATCAGAAGTTTTATAGATTTTTGTTTGAAAAAAAATATTAAAAATTTTTATAAAATATGTTTGCTTTTGAAAATTTTTTGAGGTATAATAACATATAGAGTGAGAACAATATTATAACGATTACAAAACAAAGTAAGTAAATAAAAAAAATTGAAAGGATGTGTTGTTAAATAATGAATGCATGGAGAGGATTTAAAGAAGGAAACTGGCAAAACAACATTGATGTTACAGAATTTATCAGATTAAATTACACTGAGTACTTGGGAGATGACAGCTTTTTGGAAGGACCAACAGAAGCTACTACTGAATTGTGGAAAAGTCTTTCAGAAAAATTCAAGGTAGAAAGGGAAAAAGGTATTTATGATGCAGAAACTAAAATACCTTCACAAATTGACGCTTATGGAGCAGGATACATCAATAAGGATTTGGAACAAATCGTAGGATTGCAAACTGACGCTCCTTTAAAAAGAGCAATTTTCCCAAATGGTGGATTGAGAATGGTAAAAAACAGTTTGGAAGCATTTGGGTACAAATTAGATCCTGAAACAGAAGAAATTTTTACTAAATATAGAAAAACTCATAATGATGGGGTTTTCTCAGCATACACTGATCAAATCAGAAAAGCAAGAAAAACTGGTATTATAACTGGACTTCCTGATGCTTACGGACGTGGAAGAATTATTGGAGATTACAGAAGAGTTGCACTTTATGGAGTGGACAGACTGATTGCTGACAGACAAGATCAATTGAAAAATATGGATCCTGCTGAAATGACAGAAGATGTAATAAGACTTAGAGAAGAAATTTTTGAACAAATTAAAGCATTACATGCATTAAAAAGAATGGCTGAAGCTTATGGGTTTGATATTTCACAACCTGCAACTAATGGTAAAGAAGCAGTACAATGGTTATACTTTGCATACTTAGCCGCTACAAAAGATCAAAATGGAGCTGCAATGAGTATTGGAAGAACTTCTACATTCCTAGATATTTTCTTGGAAAGGGATTTGCAAGAAGGAACTTTGACTGAAAAAGAAGCTCAGGAAATAATGGATCACTTTGTTATGAAATTAAGAATAATCAGATTCTTAAGAACACCTGAATACGATGCATTATTCTCAGGAGATCCAGTTTGGGTAACTGAATCAATCGGTGGTATCGGAGAAGATGGAAGATCATTAGTTACTAAGAACTCATTCAGAATTTTACATACATTGTACAACATGGGAACTTCGCCTGAACCAAACTTAACAGTTTTATGGAGTGAACAATTACCTGAAACTTGGAAAAAATTCTGTGCTAAAGTATCAATTGATACATCATCAGTACAATATGAAAATGACGATATTATGAGACCACAATTTGGTAATGACTATGGAATCGCATGCTGCGTATCTCCAATGACTATCGGACACCAAATGCAATTCTTTGGAGCAAGAGTAAACTTGCCAAAAGCATTATTATATGCAATTAATGGTGGAAAAGATGAAAAATTAAAAATACAAGTAACTCCAGAAGGACAATTTGAGCCAATTAAGAGCGAATATCTTGAATTTGATGAAGTATGGGAAAAACTTGATAAAGTATTAGACTGGTTAGCTTCAACTTATGTTAAATCATTGAATATTATTCACTATATGCATGATAAATATTCTTATGAAGCATTAGAAATGGCATTGCATGATGTTCATATCAGAAGAACAGAAGCATTTGGAATTGCAGGATTATCAATTATTGCAGATTCATTGGCAGCTATTAAATATGGTAAAGTAAAAGTTGTAAGAGATGAAGAAGGGGATGCAGTTGATTATATCAATGAAAAAGATTATGTTCCATTCGGAAATAATGACGATGCGACAGATCAGTTTGCAGTAGACATTACAAGAAGATTTATGAACAAATTAAGAACTCATAAAATGTACAGAGATGCAACTCCTACACAATCTGTATTAACAATTACTTCAAACGTAGTATATGGTAAGAAAACAGGAAATACTCCTGATGGAAGAAGAGCTGGAGCACCATTTGGACCAGGAGCAAACCCTATGCATGGAAGAGATACAAGAGGAGCTGTTGCTTCACTTGCGTCAGTAGCCAAAATCCCATTTGAAGATGCAAACGATGGAATTTCTTACACATTCGCAATTACACCAGAAACATTAGGTAAAAATTCAAATGAAAAACAAACTAACCTAGTTGGATTAATGGATGGATATTTCAATCAAACAGGACATCACTTGAATGTAAACGTATTCGGAAGAGAATTGTTGGAAGATGCAATGGAACATCCTGAAAATTATCCTCAATTAACAATCAGAGTTTCTGGATATGCAGTAAACTTCGTTAAATTGACTAAAGAACAACAATTAGATGTAATTAACAGAACAATATCAAATAAAATGTAATTTAAAATTGATAAAAAATCTGAAAATTAACCGATAATTTTCAACTAATATGAGAAATGTCGCATAGTTTCATAAAATATGAGTTATGCGGCATTCTTTTCTATTATATGATAATTTATACTAAACTCCGTTTAATACTAAAACCCATTTAAATAACGAATTTATTATAAATTTTTCTAATAAAGGATATAAATCTAGTATTTTCAAATAATTTAAGATATAATTTTCGTTTTTTAAATAGAATCTAACACGAACTAATCCGTCGGAGCATTTTTCTGTGCTGGCAAAACTGTTTGAGCATAGCGAGTTTTTTGTCAGTGCAGGAAAATGTCGTAGACTAGCCATAGGTTGTAGGATTTGCGGCAATGAGCAATCCTACGAAAATGAAAAATAAAAAAATTGAATAGTTATGAATTAGCTATTGGAGAATCCTATTATAAAAATTTATTCTCATTTTTAAACGAGGTTTAGTATAAAATAAAGTTTAAGTTATCGAATAATTTATTGAATAAAAAAAGAAAGAGAGAAATTGATATGGAAGTGAAAGGGTATATACATTCGTTTGAATCATTTGGGACTAAAGATGGGCCAGGAATTAGATTTGTGCTATTTTTACAGGGGTGTCCGCTTAGATGTCTGTATTGCCATAATGTTGATACTTGGGAAATTAAAGATAAAAAAATGGTAATGACTGCACAGGAAGTTATGAAGGAGATTTTGAAAGTAAAAGGATTTATAAAGACTGGAGGAGTTACAGTTTCTGGAGGAGAACCTTTAATGCAGCCTGAATTTTTGATGGAGCTGTTTAAGCTTTGTCGTGAAAATGGGATTCAAACGGCACTTGATACATCCGGATATATTTTCTCTGATAAGGCAAAACAGGTGCTTGAGCTTGTTGATATGGTTCTGCTTGATATTAAGCACATAAATCCTGAAAAATATAAAATATTGACTTCAGTGGAGCTTGATAATACATTAAAATTTGCAAAATATTTGAATGAGATTAATAAGCCGACTTGGCTAAGATATGTGTTAGTTCCTGGATATTCTGATGATGAAAATGATTTACATGAGTGGGCAAAGTTTACTTCCCAGTTAAAGAATGTGGAAAGAGTAGATGTTTTGCCATTTCACCAAATGGGGCAGTATAAATGGGAAAAAGTTGGGAAAGAATATAAACTGAAAGACACTCCAACACCAACGAGAGAATTAGTTGAAAAAGCTGAAGGAATTTTTAGATCTTATGGGTTAAAATTACTAGGTAAATAAAATTAAGGGAATTGGTTCTAGTTTTTTGTTAAAAGTTAGAAATGATTCCCTTTTGATTTATTTTAATTATTTTTCCAGCTCTTTTATTCGGTAACTTACATTAAATTTTATGTAAAAAAGGAGTTTGAGCATATTTCAATTAGCCGGTTAAACTTTGTGAATAAATTATCTCTTTTGTATGCCCTGAGTTATTTGCCTTACCAATTCCTATACTAATTGCTTTAGTTTTGAAGGGAGTAAAAGTATAATTTGAGATAAATGAATTTATTTTGGATGAATTTTCCTGAGTAAGCAAGGTTACATGCGGATTAAAGTTTATAAACACATCCGGAGAGCCATATAAATTGAACAATTTTTCTTTTTCAGGAAAGTATTTTACCCACTCAGGCGTTTTTATGTCTTTCTTACGGTATTTAGTTAGGTTGACTGTAATTTCATCTGCAAGCTGCTGAATATTTTGATTATTTTTGGCATAAACTGCAAGCGTTTTTCTTTCTGTTTTTTCTAACTTGTAAAATTCCATATCAAACGATTTTGTCTGGCTTGCAATTTTCTCGACAGTTTCCTTGATTTTATATAGAGAATTTTTTTCATATTTTGTAAGATATAATGTTACATGTATAACATATCCTTGTGTATAAAGGTTTTCAATTGCATTTTCCTCTAATTTTTTTGAAATATTTTTAATATTTTTAGTTGCACGATTATCCATAATTATGAAAACGTTATAATTTTCATTTGAACTGGAATTGGAACCAAAATATTCAAATAAGATTGCTCCTACAATAATAATTAAGAATACTGAACCAATGTCTAGATTATTAAAATTTTGATCTGAAGCAGAAACGTTAGCCTCGTCATTAGAAGTACTGTAATCGGCATTGGAAAAAATATTAAAACAAAGTAGTATGAAAGCTAAAAAAAATATTTTTTTTATCATAATAAAGCCTCCTGGAATTTCTATTTTAGATTACTTTTATTTATTATCATTATACCTTAAAAAAATCTAAAAACAATGTTTAATAAATATTTTAGTTAGCTTTGATTATTTTTTATATAATCTGTTCAATTCTATAATTTAATTCGTCAAAATCAATAATTTTAGCTTGTCTGTGTATCTCTCTGCCTTTATAAAATAGAATAACTACTGGGACTGAAAATAGACTTAATTGCCCAACAGCTTCAGGAATTTCAGATGCTTTGATATAATAAGCGGGGAAATTTTGTTCATTAACAATTTTCTCAACTTTTGGCATATCAACCTGACAAACGCTGCAATTATTCATTGAAACGTATAATAAAAAATATTCTTCTTCTTTTATTTTATTAAGTATTTGTTCATAATTTTCAAGTTTTTTCATAGAATTTTTTCCTTTTTTATTTTTTAAATTTTACCGAATAAATTATATTTTTTGCTTGCCCCAAATCGTCAACTTGAGCGATTCCTATACCAATGACTTTAGATTTGAAAGGTTTAAAATCATATTTTGAAGTAAATGCATCTATTTTTGCTGAATCTTCTGGAGTAAGTAAAGTTATGTGCGGATCAAAACTTGTAAATACGTTTGGAGAGCCGTACAAATTAAAGGATTTTACTTTTTCAGGAATAGATTTTGCCCAGTCGGGAACTTTTGCGTCCTTTGCACGATATTTGTTTAAGCTGACTGTTATTTCATCTGCAAGCTGTTGTATAGCTTCATTGTTTTGAGCATCAAGCATAAACCAGTTTCCGCCAGTTTTTCTTAATCTGTAAAATTCTATATCAAAGGATTTTGTCCGATTTGCAATCTTATTGACAGTATCCTTTATTGTTTTTAGTGCTTCAGGCTTATATTCTGTAAGGTAAAGAGTCAGATGGACTGCATATCCTTTGGAATAAAGGCTTTCAATTCCTGCATCTTTAAGCCCTTTTGAAATGTTTTCCACATTTTTAGCTGCATTGTTATCCATAATTACAAAAACATTATAATTTACATTGGAAAAAACGTTGATACAAAACATTAAAAAAATCGAAAAAAATAATTTTTTCATAATAAAACCTCCTAAATTTTTTGTTTCAAATTACTTTTACTACAATTATATCTTAAAATATTTTAAAAACAAGATTTAAACAATATTTTAGCCTAAATTTGACTGATTTCAATACGTTTATTTTATTTTATTTTTTTGTAAGTTTATATAAAAATTCATAAAGAAGATTATTCATTTCATCATAGCTATTGTTACGTATTGTTTGAGAAGATTGAACAAAAGGTAAAGTTTGGCTATCCTGCTCAAGAGTTTTATCTGAATCTATTAATAATTCAGTTAGAGCTTTTGTAAATTCGAGATGACATTGAAAGCCATAATGTTTTTCGCTGTATTTTATAATCTGGCGTGGACACCCTTTACTTGCTGCCAAGACTTTTGCAGTATCTGTTAATCCTGGCATATCACTATGCCAATGCCCTACAGTAGCTTGTTTTCCAAAATGCTTTATTTTATCGTCTTTCAGTCCGTCTTTTGTCAGTTCAATTAGAAAATTTCCTATTTCACGGAAAGGGCTTTTTTCTGTTTTTCCACCAAATGCTTCTCCCAGCAATTGAGCGCCAAGACATACTCCAACTACAAATTTATTTGCCTTTACAGCCTTTCTAATTAATTCAATTTCAGCTTTTGCATCAAAATAGGGAAACTCGCTGTTATCTCCAATAGGACTCTGCGGTCCGCCCATCACTATCAAAAAATCTAATGAATCTGTATTTTCAGGCAACTTTTCATATTGATATACTTTTGTTGTGGAAATATCGTGTCCAGAAAGTGCTGCCCAAGCAAGATAAGCTCCTGGCGCTTCAAATGCTTCGTGTAATATAAAGTGTATTTTCATTGGTGTTCTCCTTTAGTTTTTGAGTTTATTATATAATTTTCTATAAGATATTTCAATAGAGGAATTTTAAAGTATAAATTTAAAGAAATTTTATAATAAAATTGAAAAAACTTATAAAAATCATCTTGATATATGGTATAATATATATAATGTAAGAAAAGTTTTTAGGAGAGAAAATTGTTGAAAATAGGAATTGTGGCTGAATATAATCCATTTCACAATGGACATTTGTATCAAATCAGGAAAATTAAAGAGATATTTGGTGAAGATGTCTTGATTGTAGTAGTGATAAGCGGAGATTTTGTTCAGCGGGGAGAAATTTCGTTTTTGGATAAGTGGGAGAAAACACATGCTAGCTTAGGATGCGGAGTTGACTTAGTTGTGGAGTTGCCACTTTATTATTCAATTCAGAATGCGGAAATTTTTTCAAGGATGGCAACAAAAATTTTGGATTATTTGGGTATAGATATTCAGGTTTTTGGAGCGGAAGAGGAAAATATTGAGGTTTTGCAAAAAGTGCTTGAACTGCAGAAAAGGCAGGATTATAAGGACAAGCTTATGGAATATATGAAAAAAGGCAACAGTTACAGCACTTCTCAAAGACTGGCATTAAAGGAATATAATTTAGATGGAATTGTGAAGTCAAATAATATTTTGGCTCTGGAATATATGCGTGAGATAGAAAATAGCAATCTTAAAATAAAACCGTATATTATAAAAAGAGAAATTTCAGAATATAATGAAGAGAACGTTTCTGAGGATAGGGAAGAGTTTGCTAGTGCTTCGTTTTTGAGAAATGAGCTGGAAAAGATTTTGGATAAATTTTCTGAAGAAAAATTTGATTTTGAAAAAATAAAAAATTCTATTATTGAAAAAAAATGTAGTTTTTTAAAAGATAGAGGAGTAGAAAATTCAAAAGAAATTGTTAAAAAAAATTATAATTTTGAGAAAAAGCAAAATATTAGGGAAAAAATAGATTTAGAAAGTTTGAAAAATGTAAAAACAGAAGAAAGAATCTTTTTAAAACTAGAAGAAATTCAGAAATTTTTACCAGAAAAATCATTTGACATTATTTTTAAAAGTTTGGAATGGAAGATAAATAACAGATTTAGTGGAGATAAAATAAAGGAAGAAATCTTTAAAATTGTAAAATATAAGATTTTGACAGAAAAAATAATGGAAATATATGATATAACTGAAGAAATTTATGCTAGAATATACGGAACAATGTTGAATTCGCAAAAATATATAGAATTTTTGAAAAATACAAAATCTAGAAATTTATCGAATAAACGTGTAGAACGGATTATTTTGAATATTTTATTAAATATAAAAGCTGATATGATGGATTTTGAAATAAATTATGTAAGAATTTTAGGCTTTAATAAAAAGGGTCAGGAGTATTTGAAAGAAATTCGTGAAAATAATAAAATTGAAAATTTTAATATGGAAAATAATTTTCAGAAAAAAAATATCTTTGTAAATTGGAAGGATATTGAAAAATCTGGAAATTTTGAAATTCAAGAAAACTTTTTGGAAAAAATAAAAGTTGAAAAGAATGGATTTCTGATAAAGGAATTAATTTTAGGCAAAAAAGAGAAGTTAAATCCGATTGTTTGTTTAGATTGAATTGTTTTAACAAATAAAATATAAAAAATTATAAAAGTGAATAATGATAATCTTTATACAGCGAAAAGTTAATACATTTGCTCAGAAATAAGATAAAAATGAAAAAATATTATATTAATGAATTTTATAAATAAAAAATAAAAAGAATAGGAGAGGATTATAGGAATGGGATTGTTAATAACAATTAATGTGCTGTTTATGATATTTTTCTTTGTGATAGCATATATGTCGATACGGTATTTTATTAATCAGATTGAAAAATACCCGAGAGTTACATTTGAAGAGGTGTATAACAGTAAAAAATTGAGACAGAAGTATAATATTGAGGATAATAAGGCAAATCCTTATGATTATGGGTATAATTTTAAGGAAATTGAGTATAAGTCAGGGAAAATACAGCTTTATGGATGGCTTATTGAGAATAAGGAAGCTACAAAAACGATGATTATTTCGCATGGTCGTGGTGTAAATAGACTCGCTTCGTTACAATATTTGGAAATGTTTAAAAATATTGGACTTGACAAGGAGTATAATTTTTTTATTCCAGATTTGAGAAACTCTGGAAAGTCTGATGTGGCTAAAACTAAGATGGGGTACTGCTTTGGACAGGATATTTTTCATACAATGGAAATGCTTAATGAAAAATTTGGGAAAAATAATTTTACGCTATATGGATTTTCACAAGGGGGAATAGGTTCCGCCATTGCATCTAAAATGTATATAAAAACGCTTCGGAAAAAAGGAATAGTTATTGATAAGCTTATATTAGACAGTTCGATTTCGAATATAAGAAAGAGAATTAAGGAAGATGCAAAAAAACGTCGTGTTCCAAAATTTATTGTAAGTGTTATTGTAAGAATTTTTAATTTAAGAGTTGGAAGTCATCTTGATAAGCTTAGATTATCGTATTTGCTAAAAAGAATACCTACTTTGATAATTCAATCTAAAAATGACAAGGCTACAACTTACGGAATGCTTATGGAAGAGTATAACGAACTTGCACAGAATGAAAATATCAAGCTAAAAGTTTTTGAAAAAGGTTCACACACAAGAATTTATGCTGATCCTGAGTGTAAAGATGAATATGCTGAGGCAGTAAAAGAGTTTTTAACAAATTAAAGTTATAAAAAAATGTTTCTAAATAATTAAAATGTATTTTATAAATCGACGGAGCTTTTATTTGTTCAACTACGATTGTCTGACGACTGGAAGGAGGAGTTTCGGAGTTGGATAAATAAAAGTCGGAGTCTAGCCATAGGTGCAGGATTTGCGGCAATGAGCAATCCTGCGAAAAATAAACAAAATAATTTAATATTGGAAATTAGAAATTATGTTAAATATAAGAAGTTCTAATTTAGCATATAATTCAAAATTTATTAAATAATTGATATTTAAATGGAGAATAATATAAACAATATAAAAAACAGAAAGGTAGAAAATTTAATGAGTTTAAGATTAACGAAAAAAAGTTACATAATTTACGGGCTTGGGGTTTCATATTTTATGATTGACCAGATTTATAATCAATGGCTGTCATATTACTATTTGCCGCCTGAAACAGAGAAAAATTTAGTTCCGCTGTTAAAGCCGCAATATTTAGTTCTAGCGTTTATTTTTGCAAGAATTATTGATGCAGTATCAGATCCCGTTGTGGGATTTTTATCTGATAACTCAAAATCACGGTTTGGGAAAAGATCAATATTTATGCTAGTTGGAGGATTACCGCTTGGGATTCTTACGGTTATGTATTTTTATCCAATTAAAAGTTCGCAGATGGCAACGCTTATTTATTTATCGGTCGTTGGAGGACTGTATTTTACGGCATATACTTTAGTCGCGGCACCGTATAACGCTCTAATTCCAGATTTGGCTTCAAATAAGGAAGAAAGGCTTAATCTTTCTACAATGCAGTCAACTTTTAGGCTCATATTTACTGGGGTTGCGATGGTTCTGCCGGGTATTTTGATTTCAAAATTGGGAATGGTAAATGGGGTACTGAATACAGAAGTTGGAATACGTAAAACAGTAATTTTGATTACAATATTGTCAGTTTTGGGGATTTATGCGTGTATATTTTTTCTAAAGGAAAAGCAGCTTACACAAAATCGTCCTAAGACTGAATCGCTTGGGTTTATGAAATCAATTTCACATTTGAAGGATAAGGAAATTATTTTGTACTTTTTAGGATATTTCTTTTTCTTTTGCGGATTTAACATACTTCGTGGAGATTTGACATATTATTTGAGCGCTGTAATGCAAAAGGATATTAAATATTTGACTGTAATATCAGTTGTGCTGTTTGGAATGGCGGGGCTGTTTTTTCCGATTACAAATAAGTTTGGGAAAAAATATTCGTACAAGAAAATATTGATTGTGGATATGCTGCTTTTAATAATCGGTACTTTTGGTCTATTGTTTATTAATAAAAATAATTCAATTTTTGCATATTTGCTTTTTGTAATTTGTGGAACAGGATTAAGTGGTGCAGCCTTTATTTTCCCGCAGGCAATGCTTAGTGAAATTTCTGCAAAGTTGTCAGAAACAAAAAAAGTAAGTTTGGAAGGCTTTATGTTTGGAATACAGGGAATGTTTTTAAAATTGGCATTTCTAGTGCAGCAAGTTGTTCAGTCAACTTTACTTGTTGTGGGAAATCAGAATGTTCAGAATGGCGTGAAAGGTGCAACTGAAGTTGGAGTGAAAGTGACACTTGTCGTGGCGTTAGTGCTGTTTGGCGTTTCGCTGTTTTTCTATAATTTGAAAAAAGAGGATTAATTTTAGTTAATTATTGATATTTATAAATAAAAAATGGAGGTTTTTATGAAAATTGAAGATTTGCAAAAAGAGGCAAAAACATTGAGAAAAGATATTATTGAAATGATTTACAGGGCAAAATCAGGACATCCGGGAGGTTCACTTTCGATTGCTGATATTCTGGCTGTGCTTTACTGGAAGGAAATGAACATTGACCCAGAAAATCCAAAAATGGAAAACAGGGACAGACTGGTTCTTAGTAAAGGGCATGCCGCTCCTGCGCTATATGCGGCGTTGATTGAAAAAGGATTTTTAGGAGATGAAGGGAAGAACCTTATTCCAACACTTAGAAAATGGCACTCTCCGCTTCAAGGGCATCCTGACATGAAAAAACTGGCTGGAGTTGAAATGTCAACAGGCTCGCTTGGGCAAGGACTGTCCGCGGCAAACGGAATGGCTTTGAGCGCAAAAATTTACAATAACGATTTCAGAGTCTATACAATCTTAGGAGATGGAGAATTGCAGGAAGGTCAAGTTTGGGAAGCAGTTATGACTGCAGCGCATTACAAGCTTGACAATTTAGTTGCGATAGTTGACTATAACAACTTGCAGATTGACGGAAAAGTTTCGGATGTAATGGATGTCGCTCCAGTTGGGGAAAAGTTCAAGGCTTTCAAATGGAATGTAATCGAGATTGACGGACACAATTATGAAGAAATCATAAATGCTCTTGACACAGCAAGAACAGTTAAGGAACAGCCGACAGTAATAGTTGCAAACACTGTAAAAGGAAAAGGGGTTTCATTCATGGAAAATAACGCTGGATTCCACGGGGCTGCTCCAAATGATGAAGAATACAAGAAGGCAATGGAAGAATTGAGTTAATAATAGCAAGGGAAATCAATCGCCATTTCCCTTCATTTCGCAATAATAGTTATTTTAACATATTTAAATAATGGTGTATTAAAGAGAATGGCAAAAGTGCTATGCACTAACCCTGGCTTGTGGAATAGTATGAGAAAGTTTTTAAAAATAATGAAATAAAAAATAGGAGAATATGAGAATGGAAAAAAAATCAACTAGAGTGGCTTATGGAGAAGCGTTAGTTAAATTGGGAAAAGTAAATAAAGATGTGGTGGTACTGGAAGCAGACTTGTCAAAATCAACAATGACTGCATATTTTAAAAAAGAGTTTCCAGAAAGACATATAAATGTTGGGATTGCAGAGGCTGATATGATTGGAACAGCTGCAGGTATTGCAACGACTGGGAAAATACCGTTTGCTTCAACTTTCGCACATTTTGCGGCGGGACGTGCCTTTGACCAGGTTAGAAACTCAGTTGCATATCCACATTTAAATGTCAAGATTTGTCCAACTCACGCAGGAGTTTCGTTAGGAGAAGATGGAGGTTCACACCAGTCAGTTGAGGATGTGGCTTTAATGCGTGCAATTCCAGGAATGGTAGTGCTATCGCCGGCAGATGCAGTAGAAACGGAAAAAATGGTTTTTGCGGTGGCTGAATACAATGGACCTGTATATGTAAGACTTGGAAGATTGAATATTCCAGTATTATTTGATGAAAACTATAAATTTGAAATAGGAAAAGCTGCAACTTTGAGAGAAGGAAACGATGTGGCAATTTTAGCGACTGGCCTTATGGTTTCAGAAGCTCTTGAGGCGGCGAAATTACTGGAAGAAAAAGGAGTAAAGGCAAGAGTGGTAAATGTTTCTACGATAAAGCCGTTAGACACAGAAACAGTTTTAAAATCGGCAAAAGAATGTAAATTTATTGTAACAAGTGAAGAACATTCTGTAATTGGAGGGCTTGGAAGCGCAGTTTCAGAATACTTGTCAGAAGTTCATCCTGCAAAAGTTGTAAAACATGGAATACAGGATGTTTTTGGACAAAGTGCAGATGGAGAGACTATGCTTACGAATTATGGGCTTAGAGCGAAGGATATTGTGGAAATTGTTTTGAAAAATCTATAAATTAAATTGACAAAAATAGAGAAAAAATGATATTATAAATTCAGGTTTTGGAGTTAATCGCTTGAAAATTTATTTTTAAGAGGAAAGTCTGGACTTTGCAGGGCAAGGGAGGCAGCTAACGGCTGCTGGAAGAAATTCTAAGGAAAGTGCCACAGAAAATAAACCGCCTGTTCTTTCAGGTAAGGGTGAAAAGGCAGTGTAAGAGACTACCAGTAATTTAAGGAATTAAATTAGCTAGGTAAACCCCTCCCAAAGCAAGGGCAAGCAGAAAGCTGTTAAGAGGCGGCCCGTCTTGGCTTGATTGGTAGCTCGCTAAAATCCGTAAGTAATTATTGATTTAGATAAATGATTAACGAATACAGAATCCAGCTTATACCAAAGCCTATGAAACTCAGAAAATTTTCTGAGTTTTTCTTTTTTTAAGGAAAGTAAATTTATGTTTTTTATACTAGCTGCCGTTTAAAAAGCAGAAGTCAAAAAATTTACGGAATTAAGTTTGATTTCTTTAATAAAACTATCAAATTAATTATAATAGAATTTAATTTCTATTTTTAAACGAGGAATAGTGTTAATATACATTGATTAGATATTAATAAAGTTGACAAATCTTTACAACAGATATAGCAACATAAACATTATTTTTATATTTAGCTGAGTTATTGTTTCATAAAAATATGAAATATAAAAAAATAAAAGTCTAGTAATAATTTTATTTGAAAAATTTTAAAAATAATTCAAAAATAGCTTGACAATTGTATTAAATAGGGTATCTTTATAGTGAAAGATACTAGTTATGTATCAAAATTTAGGAGGAGGATTTGTTATGAAAAAATTGTTACTAGGTTTTATCTTTATTTGTGCCTGTACAACAACTTATGCTTACCCTAAAGATATAAACATAACCAAAAGTTAAGGGGCTTATATTAGAGGAAATTTTACTACTTTATTTGGGAAAAACTCTATATGTCAAAATATAGGAAGAACTTATGTTAATCATCCTGACATTTATGATGGAAAGAGAGCAGACTTAAATAAAGCTCTGTTAAATCTTATAAAAAAAGGAGGTAACTATACTCCACAAGGTTCTCAGCCAGAAGGTTCTGATCCGTATATTGGTGAAGTAGGATATTGGTATTTTAATAACTGTAAATTATTTCCAAGCGGAATAAGAAAAATTAAAGCACTTGATTATTTTTATGGTCATATGATGCACTTTGAAGAAGAAGGTTAAAATTAAACT
This sequence comes from Leptotrichia hofstadii, assembly GCF_007990525.1. NCBI lineage: Bacteria > Fusobacteriati > Fusobacteriota > Fusobacteriia > Fusobacteriales > Leptotrichiaceae > Leptotrichia > Leptotrichia hofstadii. Next base: position 2,198,699 of record NZ_AP019823.1, on the reverse strand, counting down.
GCTAAAAATTATATAAATTTAGGGTTTGAGTAAAATAGTCATAACTTTTTAATTCGGATTTAAAGCAGTTTTGCTATAGAATAACCATAATATATTAACCATTATAATAAAAAAACATAATCTAGCAAACTGGAAATGAAAATCTACGTTTGAAGGTTATGTTTTTATTTTAATAATTGTTCTAATAATTTAATTTTAATTAGATATAAAAGTACAAGAAAATAGATATTGATTTCATTTTTTAAGGGTTATAAAAGCATTTACGTAAATGTCTTGACAAATTAAAAAAATAGGTATATAATATGCCCGCATAGTAAAACAACTTTAAAATTGGATACAAAGAATTAAAACTATTCTATTGAAGTTATTAAGTTTAATGCTTTTAGTATTCCAATTTTGAAGTGTTTAATAACGAAAATTATAAAACAAATTTGAAAGGAAACAATTAAAATAGTGAACTACAATTTTACAGATTTTTTACAAAAAAGAAACGAAAAACAAATAAGTGAAATGACAAATCAGGAAATTTACTACAAATTACTTGAATATGTTAAAGAAAGAGCAGATGAAAAAACTGCAAACAAATCTAAAAAGAAAATATATTATATTTCTGCAGAATTCTTAATTGGAAAATTATTATCAAATAATTTGATTAATTTGGGAATTTATAAGGAAGTAAGGGAAGAATTGAAGGTTGCAGGAAAAAACTTGAGCCATATTGAAGAAGTAGAAACTGAACCTTCATTAGGAAACGGTGGACTTGGAAGACTTGCTTCGTGCTTTGTTGATTCAATGTCAACTTTAGGAATCAATGGAGAAGGAGTTGGACTTAACTATCACTGCGGACTGTTTAAGCAAATTTTTAAAAACAATGAACAAACAGCTGAACCAAATTACTGGATAGAAGACCAAAGCTGGCTAAGAGATACAAACATTGGATATGAAGTTAAATTCAAAAACTTCAGTTTACATTCAAAATTAAAAAGAATTGATATTTTAGGATATGAAAAAGATACAAAAAACTATTTGAATTTATTTGATATTGAAAGCGTTGACTACAATTTGATAGAAAATGGAATATCATTTGATGAAGAAAATATTGAAAAAAATCTGACATTATTCCTGTATCCTGACGACAGTACAAAAAAAGGGGAATTGTTACGTATTTATCAACAATATTTCATGGTATCAAATGCAGCAAGATTGATTATTGCTGAAGCAACTGAAAAAGGAAGCAATATTCACGATTTAGCAGATTATGCCTTCGTTCAAATTAACGATACACACCCAAGTATGGTAATCCCTGAATTAATCCGTATTATGACGGAAGAGCATAATATTTCTTTTGAAGAGGCAACAGAAATTGTAACAAAAATGACAGGATACACAAATCATACAATTTTGGCAGAAGCATTGGAAAAATGGCCTTTAGACTATCTGGAAGAAGTTGTGCCGAACATTGTTGAAATTATAAAAAAATTGGATAAAGTTATAAAAGCTAAATATTCAGATGAAAAAGTACAAATTATAGATGAGCAAAACAGAGTTCACATGGCAAATATGGATATTCATTTTTCTTCAAGTGTAAACGGAGTTGCTTACTTGCATACTGAAATCTTGAAAAATAGTGAACTTAAGGAATTTTATGAAATTTATCCAAACAAATTTAATAACAAGACAAACGGGATTACATTCAGAAGATGGCTTGAAAGCTGTAACGAAGACTTGGCAGATTACTTGAAAGAATTAATTGGTACAGGATACTTGACAGATGCTGAAAATCTAAAAGAACTTTTAAAATATGTTGATGATAAGAATGTTTATGAAAAATTATCACAAATTAAACATGGAAATAAAATTAAATTGAAAAAATATTTACAGCATACGCAAGGAATTGTTATTGATGAAAACAGTATCATTGATACTCAAATTAAGAGATTCCATGAATACAAACGTCAACAAATGAATGCTTTGTATGTAATTAAAAAATATTTAGACATTAAAAATGGAAAATTACCAGAAAGAAAGATAACAGTATTATTCGGTGGAAAAGCTGCACCAGCTTATATCATTGCTCAAGACATAATCCACTTAATACTTTGCCTATCAGAAATAATAAACAACGACCCAGAAGTAAACAAATACTTAAATGTTTACCTAGTTGAAAACTACAATGTAGGGTTAGCTGAAAAAATTATTCCAGCAACAGATATTTCTGAGCAAATCTCGCTTGCTTCAAAAGAAGCCAGTGGAACTGGAAATATGAAATTTATGCTAAATGGAGCATTGACTCTTGGAACGATGGATGGAGCAAATGTGGAAATTCATGAGCTTGTAGGCGATGATAATATCTACATTTTTGGAAAAAATAGTGATGATATAATTAAACTATACGAAACTTCAGGTTATGTTTCAAAAGATTACTACAAGCAAGATGGAATAAAAGAAGTAGTTGATTTCATAACTTCAGACAAATTATTAAAAGTAGGAAATAAAGAAAGATTAGAAAGACTTCAAAATGAATTGATAAACAAAGACTGGTTCATGACATTAATCGACTTTGAAGATTACTACAACACAAAAGAAAAAATGTTTAAAGACTATGAAAACAAAGACTTGTGGTACAAAAAAGTAATAAACAACATAGCAAAAGCAGGATTCTTCTCATCAGACAGAACAATCGCACAATATGAAAATGAAATCTGGAAAACTAAATAAATTTTATAAGACGAGGATTTAATATCCTCGTTTTAAATTTACAAAAATCTATATTACAAAGTAAACTCTAATCCCCTAAAAAAAAAACAATTGAAATTATAATATTATAAACATTTGTTATAATAAAACAAAAAACTGTAAGGAAGTTGATGTTTATGAAAAAAATATTTTTAATTGTAATACTTGTAATAACTACGGTAAGCTGTGAATTGTTCAGCCCGAAAGAATGGGCAGCATATAATAAAAGAAGAGCCGAAAGAGGTGTGCGATGTTATGAAGATGAAAGTGGATACGTTTACTGTGAAGACAAATATGGAAATCGACATTAGTCTAAAATTTTAGAGAAATGAATTGTTGTGATTAAAACAGGATTTTTTGGATTGTATTTTATGAAAAAATTTAAATTTATTGCTTTTCATGGTAAATAGAGGTAAAATATACTAAACAATATTTATGAAAGGATTTTATGAAAAAATATATATTATTAATTTTATTTATTATTTTAGTTTCTATGCTTGCTATAATCATAATAAATCCCAATTTTAAAAATTTTAGGAATAAATTTATTAATTTTGAAAAAACAACCGACATTAAAAAATCAAATACTCAAAAAAATGATAAATCTGATGAAAAGACAGAATTTACAATAATTGGCGTTGGAGATATAATGCTTGGCTCAAATTACCCTTTTGAATACCTGCTTCCTGAAAATGATGCCAATATTCTTGAAAATACGCAAAATATACTGAAAAATGCTAACATAACTGTAGGGAATCTGGAAGGAACACTATTTGATACAGGCGGAACTCCCAAAAGCTGTAATAATCCAAATGTTTGTTATGTCTTTCGTATGCCTTCAAGATATGGAACATATTTAAAACAGGCTGGATTCGACTATTTGAGCATCGCCAACAACCATAGCAATGATTTTGGAGAAATCGGAATTAAGGAAACTATAAAAAATCTTGATAATTTAGAAATAAAATACTCTGGAATTAAAGATATTGCTGAAAGTACGATTTTAGAAAAAAATGGAAAAAAATTTGGATTTATTTCATTTTCTCCAAATTCAACTACTGTAAAACTAAATGACTATAATTATGCAAAAAAACTTATTTCTGAATTAAAATCAAAAGTTGATATTGTAATTGTTATGTTTCACGGTGGAGCCGAAGGTGCTAATGCTGAACACATTACTAAAAGACATGAAATTTTTCATGGCGAAGATAGAGGAAATGTTTATGAGTTTGCCCATTTTGCGATAGACAATGGAGCTGACATAATCTTTGGGCAAGGCCCTCATGTTACAAGAGCTGTCGAGCTGTACAAAAATAAATTTATTTCGTATAGTGGAGGAAATTTTGCAACTTTTGGAAAAATAAATGTTTCTGGTTCAATGGGAATTGCACCTATTTTTAAAATCAAAATAAATAACAAAGGAGACTTTATTTCTGGAGAAATTATTCCAGTAAGACAAACTTACAAAAGTTTCGGTCCTTTTATAGATTCAGAAAAATTAGCAATAAAAAAGATAATTTCCTTGAATAAATCTGATTTTCCAAATGGAAATGGGCTTTCTATCAGCGAAGAAGGAAAAATTAATAAAATCAACAATTAAAAGTTCTTCTTTCATTTAATATAAATTTAAAAAATATCGCTAAAAATCAGGATAAAAACATCCTGATTTATTTTCTTTTTAGTCTAATAATTTCCCTCTCATTCTCATCTATTCTATTCCCCAGCTTTTCATTTTCCCGCTCTAACCTTTCCAACTTTTTCTTCTTTTCAATTTCCTCATCCTTAATATTCCTTCGTTCCACAATCACATTATTCCCAATTTTATCATCAGGATTGCCGATAATTTCCATTCTCTCTCCAATATCCATTCCAAAAATTTCAATCTTCTCTCCGTTATCCATCCCAACAAAAACTTCTGTTTCTTTAACTAAATTATTCTTATCAATCAAATAAATATAACTTTTCTGATTTTTAAAAATAACAGCCTTTTTTGGAACAGCCAGAACATTCTCTTTTTTCCTATAAATTACACGAATATCTACTTGCTCATTTAAAAACAGATCCTTAAATAACGTTGGCAAAAATTCAAACACATTCATATCCCCAATTTTATTAATCTTAAATAATTCTGCTTCAATAACTTTTTTTTCAGAAAATAAATCTGAATCCTCTTTTGTCTTATTCTTATCATTTTTAATTTCAACTAATTCTTCAAGCGATTTCTCTTCCCCAATCTTTTTATTTTCTCTCCTAAAAATATTAATTTTAGCCACATTCCCAATTTTCAGATTTTTAACTTTCTCACTTTTCACGCTTTCACTAACTATTTTTAAATCTTCCCTTTTAGCAAGAATCAAAATAGGCTCATTTTTGTTTGTAATTCCACCTTTCACTGCATTAATATTCACAATGTAAGCATCAAATGGACTTCTTACACTTCTCTGAACCAATCTTGTATTTCTCATTTCATCTTTAATTTCAATTTCCAATCCTGATATTTCTCCACGTAATTCCTGAATTTTCTGACTAACATCAGCTCCCAATTCCTTTTGTTTTTCCAAATTTCGTAATTCCCGATTTTTAATCACTAATAACATACGTTTTTCATTCAATCCATTTTTCTGATAATCGCTAAATTTCACTATTACATCGCCCTTTTTTACAAAATCTCCAGCCTTGTAATAAACATCATCAACGGATAAATTCACATCCAGTCCAATTTTAGTAATATTATGTGCAACAACAGTTCCTTTCATATCCACAAAAAGTTCAAGATTTTCACGTGTTATTTTTTCAATAACATATTTCTGATTAATTTTCGGAGTACAGAATTTTATCATAAAAAGAATAATAAAAATAAAAATTGCGGGCATTATCCAAATTATCTCATCTTTTTTTCTCAATTTTTTCTTCCTTTTTTAGTGGTTTCCGTCAAAATAGGAATTTTCACTTAAATTATCTTCATAAGGGAAATATTCCTTTCGTCCAAGATAAAGCTGATCTGATTTTCTTTGGATTGGAACGACAAAAAATCCCCAGTTGTTCAAATCAGTATAAACAAAAAATCTTACTGTGTTATTTTGAATTGTATCGGTATCATTTTGAGAAATTATATTTGTAAATTCAGGCAAAATTTCCTGTGCGTCCATTTCTTCGTAGTTATCCTCATTTTTATAAATCATTTCTTTTTTCAATTCGCCTTCTGCAGTATAAACATAAATTTTTAGTTCTTCAGCAGAAATCTTTTTGTCAATTTGTCCAATCAGAATATCAGCCTTTCGTGAAGTTTGTATCATTTCCACTTTTTCCCCATCGTATTTTTCCACCCACACAGAATACGGTACAAGTGGAACTTCATTCACAATTTCCACGTCTATATGTCCGAAACGCTTATAATCCAGATATTTTATAGCTCCATCCAGACAATTCAGTTTCAGTTCGTAATCATCACGATGGCTCAGTTCCTTGTATTCAATCATTTTTCCTGGAACAAATTCCTTTAGGACTTCCTGAAATGTACTGATTTTCGTTGACTGTCCGCTTAATTTTATTAATGAATATTCAAAAAGTAGCCCTTCCTTGTAATATGTATTCAAAAATTTTCTGAGCATTCCGTAAATATCAGCTTTCACGATTTTTTCAATTTCCTTTATAGTAAAAATATGTCTTGGATAATCTGTTATTGTGGTAAATATTCCATTTTTATAAATATGAATTTTCCAGCTTTTTAACTGCGTTATATGAATATCATTCCGTTTTTCATAATTTCTAGGCACATCAAAACGTGTCCGTAGTCTTCCATCGGATGTAAAAAATTCTTTTTTAAGATTTTCAGCTGCTTCCCATAGCATATAAAAGTTATTCCGTATTTTCTGATATTCTTCACTCATTTTATTCTCAAACTGCGAATATTTTGTAGGAATTACATTTTCATACTTTTCATATTCCAAATTCATATTTTCAAAAATCTTCTCAACACCGCTCTCATCAATTACCTTGTAAATCATATCATTGTCAAATTTTATCAAATCATTAATAGAAACGACCCTATTTTCAGAATATTTTGCCCCAAGCACAATTTTCAAAAACTGCATAATCCTGTAAGTCAAGTCATTTCCACCAAAATTCTCATCCCCGTTTTCAAAGCTCGTCCTTATATCCAGATAATATGAAATTTTGTCCTTACTAATCACATATTTACAAGCCGCCAAATCCGTCGTCCCGCCACCACAGTCAATAATTAATGCACTATATTCTTCGTTCTCCTTATATCTCCCCTTCCTTATCTGTATCTCAATTGTATTGTACAGCACTGCAATCGCTTCATCCATAGCATTTTCACGAATAATTTCATATTCATAATTTTTCTCGCTTGAAATTATATTTTTTTCAGAAATTTCAGAATTCTGATTTTTATTAAATTTATTTTCCATCATAAAAATTTCCTGAAACATCGCCAAAAACTGCTCCTTCAATTTTACAGGGCTGGAAGCGTGAATTTTTTTAAATTTACATTTAAACATATATTCAGCACGATTCACAACATATTTTAAATATGCCTTTATTATATCCTTTCTTTTTACATACAGAATATTTCCAAACTCATCATTAATTTTCTCAAGTTTATTATGTTCATGCACCCACCTTTTCAAGCTGTAAAAAATTGAGCCATTGACAATATAGTCATTTCTTTCTAGCTTTCTTACCACATCGTAGCCAAATGAATACTGAATATTGTTAGCATCGCTGCAATCATCAACATAAACTAATGTTGGAAAAATCTCACGGTAATGCCTCTCCCCGTCGTCAAATTTCACATAATTTATAGCATCTATCACGACATTTCCATTCAAAATATCATTAGTAGGCAAATCCTTTACATAATTTTTATCCAGATATGCCCCAAGAGCCGTATTTACCGTTCCAAAATCAATACAAAGCGGTGTATTTGTAGTTTCCAGATTTTTCACAATAAAATTTTCAATTTCAACTTTATAATAGTCCATCTGATATGGATAAAGCGGTATCACTTCATCTTCTTTTAAATTATAAAACTTATGAATAAATTTCAAGTCATTTTCTTTAAAGAACAAAAATGAAAATTTATTATTTCTCAGCGTTTCGACTCTAAAAAATTCCTTTTTACTAATTAAAAAATACTTATTCCTGCTATTCAAATCCTTTTCCAGCTGGAAAATCCCACACAGGTAGTTATTAGCATTTATAAGAAAAACATTTGCGCTGCTCACATTTTCAGGAATCTCAATTTTATAATTGTCTTCCCTCATCAAATTAAGTTCCTTATACAAAATAATCTTGTGAGGTACCCGTATCTTATTCTCATGATGAAGCCTCTCGCCAAGTTTATTATCAAAAAGTTCCTGAACATTCACAAGCCCATTTTTATTAAACTTGTCAATACAGTAGTTTTCCTTGACTCCCCTATATTTCATCAAAAGTGATATAAGCTCCTCTCTCGTGGGCGTTTCCACATGTACATTTACCAAATGTTCCTCAATTGCAATCTGATACATCTCATAATAAGATTTTCTTCGCAATTCCTCTTCATAAAATAATCTCATATTTTTACCTTTTCCCCTTTACTATTTTCAAGTATTATAACGACTTTATTAAAATTCAAGATTTACTTGTTTTTGATTTTATCGTGATTTATCTAATAGTTTCCTGAATAACAAAGAGTTCTTTACCATTGTTAAACAATATTTACTTTAAATTTAAACGGTTATCAAGCATATCTAATGCTAACCCAAATTTAAAAAACAGAAATTATATTTTGTTGCATAAAAAAATTATACTGTACTCTAACCTGTTTAAAATTAAACTACTAAAAATTATATGAATTTAGAGTTTGAGTAAAATAGTCATGACTTTTGAGTTCGGTTTCAAAGAAGTTTTACTATAATTCTATTATTTTAATGACAAATAGTATAATTTATAAAATCTAAAAATATTAAAAATATTTAGCTTTGCATAAAAATTTTTCTCAATTTTTCAATCATTTCCCTAACACTTCCAAATCTTTTCTGTCTGTCAAATTCCAGCCCCTTTTTTATAACTTCTTCCACTTCCTTAAATTTCTGAATCTTCTCAAATCCCAAAATAACTTCTCTACCAAACTCGAGTTCCGCCTTATAAAACCTATTAATCGCCCCATCCACTTTCACTCCACAAAGCATAAAATATAAAAGTGCCGCAAGTGAATAAACATCTGTTCTTTCATCAATCTCTACTTTTTCTGAATAAATCTCAATCGGCGAATATCCTTCCGAAACCTTAACAAACTCAACTTTTTCTTTCTTTTTCAAGCTCGCTCCAAAATCAATAATCCTGATATTTCCCCTAATATCAATCAAAATATTAGAAGGCTTCAAATCACAATGAATAATTCCCTTTTTATGAATTTTACAAACTACTTCGGCAATTTTAAAAAATATTTCCAAAATATGATTTATCCTCATTTTTCCATTTTTTATCCTATTTTTCAAAATATATTTTTTCAAGGTAACTCCATGAAAATATTCAGTAACAATATAATTTGTTCCATTTTCACTAAAAAAATCCACAAGTTTAACAACATCATCCACAAATCTCTGTTTCCTCCTTTTAGATTTTTTCAAAAATTTCTCCAAAATACATTTTTCTTTCCAAAAACATCCTTTCAAATTTTCAAAATCCTTCTTGTACTTTTCAGTGAAAACCTCATTACCATTTCTCATAACAATTTCTGAAGGATAACATTCTTTAATAATTACTTTTTCCCCTTGTCTATCTTCACACATATAAATATTGGAAAAATCACTTTTAGCTACATAATTTAAAATTTTATACTTCCCATTCAATATTGTTCCCTTTGATAAAAAATCCATTCTTATTTTCCCTTTTAAATTCTCTATTTTTCACAAAATTATTTTAAACTATTCCCAAAATATTAAATCTATTCACTCTTCTAATAAAATTTAAAAGTTATAACATTTTATTCAAATCATAAACTTATTAAAATTTTGATTCTAAACCTAAAAGTTTTATTTTGTTCAATTTTTTTTGAATTTTAAATTTGTTAAATTATAAGTCTAATTCTATCCAAAATTATTCCCATTTCTATCACGCCCAAGAACTTCCCAGTTTTTCTCAATTTCCTTTTCAAGTTGTAAGATTCTATTACTTTTTACCTTATAATTTTTCTTAAAATTTCTATTATCTGCATTTAGATTTTTTCTATTATATTTTTTATTTTTAGAAACTTTCTTTTTTATTCTTGAATTATTTAATTTTTCAGCTCCTTTCTCTTTAGTTTCTATAATATTTTGAGTAATTTCCAAATTTTTTACATAGTTTTTTTCTATTTCTTCATTTTCAATATTTTTCTGTTTAACTTTATCCATTTCTATCTCTGCTCGTTTACTTAAATTATTTTTCATCAAATTCGCTTTTTCTAGAATTTTCTCAGCCATTATATTTTTTACTTTTTCTTTTCTTTCACCTTTAAAGTTACCCTTTTGAATATTTTTCCCCACAGAAACAAACATAAACACAAATATTACAGCTAAAAACATATATTTTACAACTTTTTCCTGTTTTTGATTTTTTTCATTAATTTCTTTTTCTAACAATTCATAATTTTTTTCCATTTCAATATCTTCAACAAAAATCGACAAAAATGGTATCACCTTTCCCAATTTTTTCTCACTAGCCTTTATCTGTTCACTTAAATTCTGTTCGACATTTAATTTACTTTTCCTATCAACATAAATCTCCTCAATTTCACTCTCATTAACAACTTTCCAAAATCCAGGACTCCCAGCCAGCAAATAATCATGTTTTTTCAGTCTTATTTTTTTGACTTGCTCACCACTTATCTTTTCCACAATTCTATTTTCCCTATACAAAACAAATTCAGTTTTCCCCATATTTCCAACAATCATATTATTTTTTTCAATAATAATAACAATTTGTGAATAAAAATTTTTTAAATCAAAATCTTTTTCAGCTTTATGAAATTTATATAATTTTGTTTTCTCAAAAATCACTTCATCAATGGAAGATTGTATTATCTGTTCTACATTTTCTAGCGAAAATTCATTATTTTCCAAATATTTTTCAATAATTTTATGAACTCCAACTTTTGCTAAATTTATCTTATCAATTTTCTTGTTTTCAACATTACTATTTTCAAATTTTTGAGATATTTCTGACTTTTCCTGCATTTTTTCATTTATCTTTTCATTAAAGTCAGCAATACACCATATTCCTTTGCTTCCATTCGGAATGTATGCCGAATAAGAGTTTTTTTCCGTAATTTGTGCATATTCCTTAAAAAAGAAAGTATTTAATTTTATATTTTTTACCATCTTTCCTCCTTTCTTTTAAAAAATTTTCCAAAACTGCCACCATTTTTTATTCGCCTTTTTCTCAGCCTTTTTAAGCTTTTTCTCAATTTCGGCTATTTCATTTTGTTTGGTACTGCTTTTTTCCAGCTTTTCCTTTGCCTGCGTAAATTTTTCCACAGCTTCCTTCCATTTTTTATTCTTAAAATCCTCTTCTGCTTTTTTCTTTAGCAAATACCCCTCACTTTTTTCAATTTTTTTATTCAAATTCTCAATTTTCGACATCTGATTTCCAAAATTTCCATCTGCATTCACTTCTTCCAGAAGTTTCTTCGTTTCCTCATATTTTGAAATTCCCTCCTCAAATCTTTCATTTATAGCCAGCTGGTCTGCCTGCATTTCCAGATTTGACGCATTTTCCATTTTTCTTGTTATTTCTTCACGTCTTTGCCGTTCCCGTTCCATTTCTTCCTGCTGTGCCTTGATTTCAGCTTCTTTTATCTGCAGTTGCTGCTCCATCTGGATTTCCTGCTGCCTTAACCTTTCCGAATATTCCATTTCCTGTGTTTTCAATTTTTCAGCATTCTGGCTCTCAAATTTAATAAATTCCTGTGCCTGGCTTATGTATTTGTCAACGGCATTTGCATTATTTGTATCTTTCATCTTCTGATAAATATTTTTAGCTTGCGTTAGAATATTTATTGCTTGTGCTGGATTATTGGCAGTTATTTGCGAAAGCCCTTCCTGAACGAGATTGTTGGCAGTCTGTAAATTAGCATTTTGCTGGGAATTAAGTTCCTGTATCTTATTGTCAATTTCTCCCACTTTCACAGTATCTCCAAGCGTCTGGTACATCTGTCGTGCCTGATAATACGCTTCTTTTGAAGAATTAATATTGCTTTGTGCCAGCGAATCCCCTTTATTTTCAGCAAGCATTGCCCCATTATACGCTGTTTTTTCCTTATCCGTTATTTCCTCCAGCTTTTTCTCAACTTGCGAAACATAATCTGCCCTTCCATTTGCCAAATACATATCAGCCGCATTTTTATAGCTAACTTTTGCCAAATTGTAGCTTCCTTCATTAACTGCCGTATCTCCAGCGACCTCCAGAGCCTTGGCTTCCTTTAATTTCACGGTTGAATTTATCCGTGAATCCAATGTAGTTAAAATCTCTTCCGTGTTCAGCTCGTCACGTTTATAACTGTTGTCATTCAGGTTATACTTAGCCTGCTGATATTTTACGTTCGCCTCGTCATAATTTCCGCTGTTAAACAGCTCATTTCCCTCATTAATATCTGAAAATGCCTTTTTAATCTTCTCAGTTTCTCTAATTTTCTTATTTATCTCATCAATTTTCTTACTTGCATCAGCTCTCTTTTTCTCAGCATTCGTAAGAAATCCTATTATACCCTTGCTTTTTGGCTTTAATTTTACATACTCTCCGATTTCAAGTTTCAAATTATCAATTGAATTATTAAAATTTTTCTTTAAGATCTCCTCATCCGCCAATTTTTCATACTGCGTTGCCGCCTGCAGAATACCGTTTCGCCTTTTTACATTCCAAATAACAACAAACAAAATAATTACAGCAATAATGAGCATTACAAGTATTATTCTTTTAATAAGTTTGCTTTTGTCCTTTTCCATCGGCTCTGGAGTTGCTACAGCACCTACTTCTACCTGTGCAATCGTATAATTTTCGATATTATCCCTAAGCGAAGCAAGTATCCGTTTTTCCAATGAATTTAACCATTGCTTCTTATCCTCAAATCTGGATAAATCATTTTCCATATCATGCTCATCAATATTTTCCCAAAATCCTACAGTCGTCAAGCAAAAAACATCTTTTTCCATAAGTTCTACAGGTTTTTTTATAATATTTGGCTTAATTTTCCCAAAATCCCCAATTGCCTGCAGCAAATCATTTCTTTGCCTGTGAAATCTCATATCCGATATATTCAATGCCTCTTCGTCCACCAAAAGCTGTGCTATCGTGTCATCTCTGCTTTGAGAAACGATATATCCGCCTCTAATGTGATAAAACCTTGTATTTCCGATATTTCCATATAAAATTGAATTATAATTGCTTATTACGATTAAAAGGGAAGTGTGCATAAGAGAATATTTCTGAGTTTCTTCCTGTTTTTCCTTAACTTTCAGATTGGCATAATCCATCATTTCTTTTATTACGTCATAATTAAACCGTGGACGCAGCATAAAATATTCAATCGCAGATTCCACAGCAATTCTTGCCGCAACTTTTGCCCCTTCTTCCTCATCAAATCCATCCGCCACAGCCCAAATCGCATAATTATCCAGCAAAACATACCCAAAATAATCGTTATTTTCAGCCTTCGTCCCAGCCTCACTCAAAAATTCCGTAATAAATTTTGCCTCATCTTTCCTCATTTCTCAATTTCTCCCTCTATTTTTGGTTAATTCAACTTTATAAAATATATTTATTTTATATATATGAAAATTATTTAAAATAAAACTTTAATACTAAATCCCGTTAAAAAATAAGAATAAATTTTTATAATAAGGTTGTTTTATAGTTAATTCATAATCATTTAACTAAATTGTTTTTTATTATTTTTTAGGTATTTTGATTAATGAATTTTTTTTCATATTACCATGTTTTTTCTTTTTTATTTTCGTAGGATTGCTCATTGCCGCAAATCCTACAACCTATGGCTAGACTCCGACTTTTATTTGCCCAACTTCGAAACTCCTCCTTTCAGTCGTCAAACAATCGCAGTTGAACAAATAAAAGCTTCGTCGATTTATTAAAACAAAAAAAATATTTTAATTATTTTGAAATACTAGGTTTATATCTCTTATTAGAAAAGTTTGTAATAAATTTTTTATTTAAATTGAGTTTAGTATAAATTTATTAAATCTGTTCATAATCTTCAATTTTTACTTCTAAATCATTATTTTTATTCTGAAAATTCGTATTTTTCACAATTTTTTCATCATTTAAATTTTCGTATTTTCTTTTCACACTTTCTTCTCTTGACTTTTCCTTTTCCCAGTCAAAATAATCTCCGCACAAATTCACAAATACAAACTTGCTTTCCCCCATTTCCACTACTGAATAAGCTCGTAATTCTACTGTGTTGTAGACTGCTTCTCCATTTAGATAAATAAGCCCATTGGAATCTCCGGGAGTTAGCATAAATTTTCGCTGTTTGGGATTATAGCTTATTGAACAATGGTTTTTTCTAGAAATCATAGTATCTCCTAAAATTTGTATATCCATATTTTCTCCACGCCCAACAAAGTTACGTTCGCTCACAATCCTGTAGTCTTTTCCCTTATCATGCCCCTCAATGCACGTAAGCCAACCCACGACTGGATCTACGGTGCTGTCTTTAGACCAGTAGGCTGTTGTTCTGTCTTCATCCTTCATTTCTTCAACCAGATTAATTTTGTCATCCAGATTTTCTGTTTCCAGCCCTTCTGATCTGCAGTAAGGACATAAGCTGTATCTTGAAACATCGTATATATGACCATTTTTACATCTATCCAATTTCATTTCAAAATTTTCCTTTCTTTTTTATTTATAGATTTATTTTAATAATATTTTTGTAGTCGCTAAATAAATTATGTCTCCTGATTCCACTTTTACTGGTATATTTTTTTTCAGCTTTATTTTCCGTTTATCTAAACTTCTTTCTATTCCACTTCCATTTTGTGAGCCTAAATCCTCATAATACCAGATTCCATTGACACGATTTAATATTCCATGAGCCCTGCTGACTAAATTTGAATAAATCCCTTCACTTACATCTATATCCACCCTGTTTCTTGGCGATTGCTTACCAATAAGAAGCGATGTTGCCCTCCCAATTTTCCAAATTTTCATATCATAATCTTCTGAATCCTTCAAAAATATATGCTCAATCTGCTTTTTCTCCAAATCCTCTATTTCCTTCACTCTTTCTAAAAATACATTATGCTCTCTTTCTCTCTCATGCTTTATATTTTTGATTTCCTCCTCAACTTTCACCTTTTCAAAAAATCTTTCCACAATAAGCAGATAAAGTGTAACTCCAATATAAATAAAAATTGAAAAATAAAGGCTTTTTGTAGAATAACCTGAAAGGTGTACAAAAATGAATGTAAATATTAAAACTGTCATTATTAAAATATTTTTTATATTTAAAAATTTGTAACTTTTTTGATTTTTTGCATTCAATTTACGTTTTTCATATTTTTTAATTCCCTTATCCACACTAATTTTATTTCTTTCATCAACAATTTTTCCATTTTCTCTATTTTTTCCAATCCGTGCTACGCTTCTAAGCCTTTCCAGCCTGTAAATGCTCCCACGCCCAAATGAACTCTTAAAAATATTTCCCCAATTTGTAAAACTTCTTCTAATTCCCCACAACATTTCTAATTTCCCCTTCTTACTTTTTCTCTTTCATATCAAAAAAACTCTCAAACCTGCTTTTCACACTTTCCTTCTCAGCTTTTGCTTTATTTTTCCCAATTTTATCTAGCCCAAAACTGTTTTCAAACATTCCTTTCATTTCAGCTGCACTCTTAAAAAATTCTTTTCCAAAAGTAAAATTATTTTGAGAAGATTTACTTTTAAAATTTTCCTTATTATTTTTATTTTTTGGATGATTATTCCCATTTTCCCTTTTATAATCGTACTCTTTCCGTTTTTTCCCATTTGAAAGTACTTCATAAGCCTCTGTTATTTCTCGAAATTTTTTTACAGCTTTTTCATCTCCTGCGTTTCTGTCAGGATGATATTTCATTGCCAATTTTCTATATTTCTTTTTTATTTCAGAAATATCTGCATTTTCAGGTACTTCCAGTATTTTGTAATAATCCATTTCTCTTCCTTCTTTATTAATTTTTCTTTAATTTTAATTAAATAATACTATATTATTATATTTTTGTCAATATATTTTTAATTTAAAGTTAATATTTTTGGTTTTAAATTTCACAAAAAAGACATAAAATTTACATATTTTTGTCAAAATTAAATGGTATTATGTATTTGTTCAAAAGATAGGAGCATAAAAATAAAAATGGAGATGATTAATATGAATATGAAAAATACTTTTAAGAAAATGGCTGCAATTCTAGGAATAGCGGGAGTGTCAGTTGTGTCTTTCGCAATACCGCCTAAAAAATTGCCTCCAAGAAAGCCTGGAGCTGAAATTGTTCAGCCAAATAAAAAAGCTGCCAAGAAAAAGAGCAGAAATGTAAAATCGCCTAACAGATATCGTGCAGTTCCTCAAGAAAAAAGAAAATAATAAAAAAAGCTCAATTTATAAAGTTATTACTCATACAAAAGAATAAAATCAATACTGTTTTACTAAAAAAGCCATCTTAAATATAATATAAGGTGGTTTTTTTAGTTGACCAAAATTTGACAAATTAAATAATACTGAAGGCTGGATAAAATAGTAAGAACTTATTAGCCTGATTTTATTGTGTGCAAAATTTTTATAAAAATAATTTGATTTTTTGAAAAATGGGGGTATACTTTTAATGTAAAGAACAAAAATGGAGGTATTTATATGAAAGTTTTAGCTATGATTTTAGCTGGTGGAAGAGGGTCAAGACTTGACATTCTATCAGAAAAAAGAGTTAAACCAAGTGTTCCTTTTGCTGGAAAATTCAGAATTATTGATTTTGCGCTAAGTAACTGTTCAAATTCTGGTATTTATGATGTTGCATTACTTACTCAATATTTGCCATTATCACTAAATGAACACATCGGATCTGGGAAACCATGGGATTTTGACAGAAGAGATACTGCAATTACAATGTTGCAACCACATGAAAAACTTGGTGGAAATTCCTGGTATCAAGGAACTGCCGACGCAATTAGACAAAATATTGACTTTATTAAAAGTAGAAATCCTAAATATGTATTAATTTTATCTGGAGACCATATTTACAAAATGGATTACAGATGGATGTTAAAAGAACATGAAGAAAACGACGCTGAACTGACAATAGCTGTACAGCCTGTACCTATTGAAGAAGCAAGCAGATTTGGTATTTTTGAAGTTGATCAAAATAAAAAAATCTTAAACTTTGAAGAAAAACCAGCTGAACCAAAAAGTAACTTAGCTTCAATGGGAATTTATATTTTTAACACAGATTCATTATTAGAATACCTTGAAAAATTGGAAAACCACGATTTAGACTTTGGAAATCACGTTATTCCTGCGATGATTAATGAAGACAGAAAAGTTTATGTTCATACTTATGACAGCTACTGGAAAGATGTAGGAACTTATGATTCATATTTGGAAGCAAATCTGGATTTAATCAAAAAATCCGAAGAAGTTGGAATTAACTTGTATGACCAAGGATGGAAAATTTACACAAGAAGTGAAGACTTGGCACCTGTAAGAATCGGAGTTACAGGAAGCGTTCAAAATTCATTAATCTGTAATGGATGTAAAATCGAAGGAAGTGTGGAAAATTCAGTATTAGGACCTGGAGTTACAGTTAGAAAAGGTGCAACTGTGAGAAATTGTATTATTTTCTCTGGAACTTATGTAGATGCAAATTCTCACCTAGATACAATTATTTCTGATAAAAACACATATATCGGTAAAAATTCATTTATAGGGAATGGAAATGCAAATATTCCAAATAAAGAACGTCCAGACTTGCTGTCTTCAGGAATAACGGTTATTGGTAAAGGTGTAGTTATCCCTGATGGTTCAATTATTGGTAAAAATGTAAGAATTTTTTCTGGAGTAAAAATTGATGAGCATAACAGATTAATTGAAACAGGGGAAACTGTAAAATGGTAGTTTGCACTGTCTAAAATTAATAATTAAAAAAAATTCAAGTTATTGAGATTTTTAAACTATTTTAAATAGTGGATCTTGGTAGCTTGAATATTTTAGAATATGCTCAAAACCTTCTAAAACCAAACTGATAGAATAAAAAAGGTTTTAGCAAAATAATAGAATAATAGAATAATCATAATTTTGCAGTTCGGTTTTAAAATGATTGTACTAAAAATATTTTTAAGAATAGGAGTGATTAATTTGAAAATAGTATATTTGGCATCTGAAGTGGCTCCGTTTTATAAATCTGGTGGACTAGCTGACGTTTTGGGGGCATTGCCTAAAAAAATGCAGGAATTAGGACATGAAGTTTCTATAATAATGCCTAAATATGATATAATACCGTTAAAATATCTTGAAAAGCTGGAATGGGTAGCAAGGCTTGAAAGTCACGGAGATGTGTTTAATTTAGTAAGATACCCAGATGATAAGATAAATTATTATTTTATTGAAAATAAAGCATTGTACGAAAGAGGACATGTTTACGGTGACTTTGATCAGGATGTTCAATATGCGATGTTTTCAGAATTGGCACTTAGATTTTTGAAGGAAATTAATTTGCAGGCGGATATCTTGCATTGTAACGACTGGCAAACTGGTCCAGTTCCGTATTTTTTGAATGTTAGATATAACTATGATCCATTTTACTGGGATATGAGAACAGTTTACTCGATTCACAACTTAATGTATCAAGGACAATTTTCTAAATACTCATTTGAAAGAATGGGGTATTATATGGATGACAGACATGACTTGAACTTTATGGAAATAGGAATTGGATATGGAGATGTTGTAAATACAGTGAGTCCAACTTATGCCGAAGAAATAAAATACGCTTACTTTGGTGAAGGGCTGGAATGGATTACAAACAGAAAATATATTCACGGTATTCTAAACGGAATTGATGTGGAAGAATTCAATCCTGAAACAACAAAGGGAATAATTCCTTTTAATAAGGATTCTTTAGATAAAAAGAAAGAAAATAAATATTTACTGCAAGAAAAATTAGGATTGCCAAAATCAGATGTTGCTTTAATTTCCATAGTTTCAAGACTTGTGGAAGGAAAAGGGCTGGACTTGGTATCAGCCGCGCTTGAAAACTTATTGCAGTATGACGCTGTTCAAATAGTGATTTTAGGAAGCGGAGATAAATTCTACGAAGACTACTATAACCACTTGGCATGGAAATATCCAGATAAATTCAAAGTTTATCTTGGGTACAACGGACAGCTTGCAAATGAAATCTACGCTGGAAGTGACATGTTCCTCATGCCATCAAGATATGAGCCTTGCGGACTTAGCCAAATGATAGCAATGAGATTTGGAACTATACCAATTGTAAGGGAAACAGGAGGACTAAAAGATACTGTACAGCCTTACAACATTTTTACAGATGAAGGGAATGGATTCTCATTTACAAACTTTAATGCAGATGATATGCTTTTTACAATAAAAGTGGCAGAAGGAATTTATTATGACAGACCTGACATTTGGGAAAAATTGGTAAAAAGAAACATGGAGCTTGATTTTTCTTGGGACAGATCAGCAAGAGAATATGAAAAACTTTATGAATTAGCTAAATCTTATTAATTTTTAAAAAATAAAATGGAGTAGAACTTTGATGTTGCACTCCATTTTTTGCTCTAAAATGTAATTGACAAAACCTGAAATTAGGTTTATAATTTTACCAAGAAACAAAGAAACCAAAAAAGGAGATTTTTTATGGAAAGTAATATTTTGGAAATGAATAAGACAATCTCGATTTCTTCTAAAAATCAGATTACAATTCCTAAAAAAGTTATGGAATATCTAGGTTTTACAAAAGAGGCAAAAATAAAGGTTAGCAAAGGCTCTTTGATTGTAACGCCTGTAAAAGAAAATGAAGATATGGAATTTTCAGATTTGATTTTGGAGGACTTGATAAAGGAAGGATATTCAGGAGAAGAACTTTTAAAGGAATTTAAAGTTAGAAAAAATAATGTCAAGCCTGCAATTCAGAAATTAATATCAGACACAGAAAAAAATGGAGTAAGCTATGAGGATGTATTTGGGGAGGATTAATAATAGAAACAGAAGTGATTATATCCACTGGTGCGGCAAAATATTTTAAGAAATTAAAAGATAAAAAATTAAAAGATAAATTTGCTGAAGCGATTAAAAAAATTAAGGAAAATCCTGAAATAGGAGACATGAAAAAATCCGATTTAGCAGGCATATATGGTTATGACATTTTTTACAATAAAATTAATTATGAACTAGCGTATACAATTAAGATAGAAGATAAAAAAATAGTTATTGTACTATTAGCAGGAACAAGAGAAAATTTTTATAAAACTTTAAAAAAATATTTGAAGTCCAATAAAATAGTGTAAGAAAAAAGTCAAGTTTTTCAAGTAATTTGTGAAAGATTTGATTTTTTTAATAGCAGTTTTTACTATTTTTATTACATTTTTTCTTTTTTCACGGATTTACTTATTACTTTAAATCCTTATTTTACAGTAAATATTTATCCCAGTAATTAAAATTATCTACATAATGCCTGTTTCCAGATTTCGACTTTTATTTCCAATTTCAAGACTTTTCTTTTTACTTGTCAGAAAATTGCAGTCGAACAAATAAAAGTTCTGCTGATTTAGTAAATTAGAAAGATATTTGCTATAGAATTTTTGAGATTTTAAGTTTTCAGTAAAATAGGATTTGTTTAAGTTTTTCTGTTTGTTTGGATTATTTAGAGAAGATAAATCAATTTTTTGAAATAAAAAAAGAAAATTACTTAAATTTTATATAAAGCAATTTTTCCTAAAACAAATATTTCAACTTTGTATTTTTATTATATTAATTCATAAATTAATATTTTATTTAGTATCCTCACAGTATACATTTCCGTTATATTTTTCATAACATTTTCTTCCTTTTTCAGCTGCCTTTTGATGTGCTCTTTCCCATCCTTTTGGATCAAGTAATTCACATCCGATAACACTCAAGCCAAGTATAGCGATAATCAAAATTTTAAATAGACTTTTCATATAAAAATCAGCTCCTTTGTATTATTTTGTTTATATTGAATTATATCATTTTTTTTTTTTTTGGATTTCATTAGAAAGTTGTTAGATTTAAAATTTTTATTTAGTAAATAAAAACGATTTTAAAGTAAAAAAAATTAAATAATCTAAAAGATAGATTTTATATTAAAATACAACATTTCTGATTGAAGTTTTAATACCGATGTGATAAAATTTTAGATGAAATAATAAGAAAAAATTGAAAAATAGAGGTAAATTAATGAAAAAAGATAAAATTGGATTTTTGATATTTCATATATTTTTTATTGCGTTTGTGCTGTTTTTGAAAAATGTAGCTTCTTTTCAGAATGAGGCATTGGAGATGAAATTTTTGGAATATCTGCTTATGGGTGTTTATATTTATACGTTTTTTACGGCGAAAATTTATTTGGAATGGCTAAATTCGTATATGATTTTTTTGTATACGCTGTTTTTGTTTAATTTTACAAGGATATTTTTGGATATTGTGAATTATAGGGAGTTTGGCTGGGCTACGAAGTTTGCTAATTTTTATTTTTTTTATGATGTGAGAAATGAGATAATAAATGTTTTTCTGCTGGTATTACTATTTACGCATCTAGGATTTTTCATTGCGATTTCAAATGAGAAGATTAATGAGATTAGAAGCAGTGTTACGCTTGAAAGCAGAAGGCTGTTTACGAATGTCGGAATGGCTCTGTTTATAATTTCATTGCCTGCTTTAGCCTACAAGATGTTTATTCAGCTAAGGGTTATTTTGCGGGCTGGATACGAGGCTTATTATACTGGAATTTTAAAGGGAGTTGATTATCCTGCATTTACAAAAGGCTCTGGTACAGTAATGACAATTGGATTTTTGATATTTTTAATTTCAATTCCATCCAAAAGAAAATTTTTGACAATTTCTTCACTCTATCTTATGGTAAAACTACTGGATTCATTCAAGGGGGCAAGAGCAATATTTTTGACACAGCTTCTTTTTATAATGTGGTATTACGCAAAAGTCTATGGAATCAGGATAAAAGCTAAGACAATGATAAAATTAGTAGGATTTACCGTGATTTTTTCACAAATTCTAGTGTCTGTGCGAAGTAAAAAAATATTCAGTCTGGATTTGGTAAACACAATTTTTAATTTTCTATTTTCTCAAGGAGTAAGTTATCTTGTACTTGGCTACACAATCAATTTCAAGCATAGCATTGTAGGAAACGGAAGCTACCCCTACATCTTGCAGGGAATATTTGGCTTTAAGCCACAGTCGCTCGAAACACTTGCCACAACCAATTCCATTGCGGATAAATTAACATATTACCTAAATTCAGGTGCTTATTTAAAAGGAGAAGGAATTGGCTCGAATTATATTGCAGAAATGTATGATTTAGGCTACTTCTGGTTAATTGTAATTTCAATTCTGCTTGGAATTTTTATTATAAAATACGAAAAATATGTTGTAAAAAATAGATTTTTATTATTAACAAGCTATTACTTTATACCCAATTTATTTTATATCCCAAGAGGCTCATTCTTTGGGGAAGGGCTTGTAAAAAATATGGCAATGCTAATTGCAGTTTATGTGCTGATTTTCAGTTTTGACTATATGTACAGGAAGATAGAGGAGAAGAAGGAATTGATTTAATTTTTTAGGAGTTGAGTGAGATTGAATGAGCAAGAACTAGTATTTAAAGTGCATTGGGTAGAAAAATTGAAAATATTGTGTAGAATAGTTTGTGTTCCAGCGATAATTATTTATCAAGGAATAATAATATCTTCTCAGTTTTTAACTTCAAAAAAAGAAGTATTTTTAGGATATTTTTTAATTACTTTGCTTTCAATTATAGCATTTATAATTTTATCTATTTATATTTTTAATAAAAAAATTGTAATATCTAATGGTATTTTGACATATTATAGAAGAAAGGAAGTTTGGAGCAGAAAGATAGAAAAAGATAAGATTAGAGTATTTAATGGCAGTAGCTGGTTTTATGAAAATATTAAATATTTATGGATAGATTATTGTAATATTCCAATTTCTTTATTTGGGAAGAAGAATTGTTCAGAACTTGAAAAAATTATTTATGAATTTCAACTTGAAAAAAAGGAAATTGAAAATACAGTATTTGAAATTCCAAAAAAGGAATTACTTGTAGAAAAATTTAAAGATATTTTTAAAAATAATGTTATTGGAGTAATTTTTACTTTGATAATAGTTAAAATAATCTCTTCTGATGCTATTTTTTTGAAATATTTTTTGATAATTATTACTTTTGGAGCTATTATTTTAGAAATTATTTCTTTAATTAGGATGAAAATTTATACACCGAAAATTATAAAAATATTTAGTAATTTTATAAGTATTGATGATGAAAAATACAGTAAGTATGATATAAAAAAGTTAATGATTACAAGTCCGAATACAAAAAGTGGAACGATAGATTTTGGATACAGAATATTAAAAATTTTTGGAAATAAGGAAAAAAAGGTTTATACACTAATTACTTCTAAAAATTCAGAGTTTAAAAATTCTGGAAAGGATGAGGATTACGAAACTTTTTATGAAGAAATAATGAAATTTTGTATTGTTAATGGAATTGAGTATGAGTTGGTGTAGAAAAATAGGAGTTTAATATTGATGGAAATAGAAAATATAAAAATAATAGATGGAATAAATGACAATAATAAAAATGATATAGTCAAATGGACTAATGAAAAGGGAAGGAACTTTCTTGAGCAATGGGCTGGAAAAAGTCTTGATTTTCCACTTACGGAAAGTCAAATTGATGATTTGAAGGATATTTATTCGATTTTTTGTGAGAATGAGTTTGTGGGGATTATTCAGAAAATACGAAAAGAGATGGATAATGTTCATATTGGAAGATTTCTGATTAATCCTGAACTTACTGGAAGAGGGCTTGGAAAAAAGGCTTTGATAGAGTTTATAAATTTAATTTTTCAAGATGAGGACGTAAATTCGATTACGTTAAATGTGTTTGATTATAATGCGAGGGCAAAGAAATTGTATGAGAAAGTTGGATTTAAAGTTGTGGATGTTACTGAAAAGCCAATAAAAAAGTATATGATGATTATGAAAAAAGATGAAAAATAGGAGAAAATAATGATAGAAAAAAAAATATATTATGTCTGGATTGGGAATGCCAAAAAGCCAGATATTTTCTATAAATGTCTGGAATCGTGGAAGAAAAATCTGCCTGATTTTGAAATAATAGAGATAAATGAGAAAAATTTTGATATGGAAAAACATCTTGCGAAAAATAGATTTTTTCGTGAATGTTACGAAAGAAGGCTTTGGGCGTATGTTTCGGATTATATGAGAGTGCATTTTATGTATGAAAATTCTGGAATTTATGTGGATACGGATATGGAAATAATTAAGGATTTGACACCGATTTTGGAAGGAAAAGATGAATTTTCTAAAAATGGGAAGATGAATTTTTTTATTGGCTATGAGGATGAAAAACACATAAGTGTTGGGATTTTTGGGACAACGAAGCATAATGAAGTCTTAAAGGACATTAAAGATTTTTACGAAAATGACATTTGGAAACAACCTATTTGGACAATTCCTAAGATTTTTACGTATACTTTTGAGAAAAAATATAATTTGAGTGAGAAAAGGGAAAATGTTTTGAAAAATGGGGAAATAGTTGTTTTTCCGAAAGAATATTTTTATCCTTACGGATTTAAGGAAGTTTATTCTGATGATTGCATAAAACCTGAAACATACGGAATTCATTGGTGGAATGATAGCTGGAGCAGTTTGAAGGCTAGATTGTTTTTGGAAACGAAGCATTTGAGCGGGATAAAAAAACTGGTTAAAAAGATGAGGATAATTGCGAGGTTTTATTTGAAGGAAAAGAGATAAGGAACTAAATATTTGAAAAAATAATAAATTATTCAATAGGAGAGTGAAAAAATTACATGAAAAATTTAAAATATTTATTAATTATGATAATAGCAGTATTAGGATTAAATTCTTGTTCATATATATGGAATCAGTTTACAGATGCAATGTATGATTTGGCACATGAAGGAGAAGAAAGAAAAAAAATACATAAAGATAATGAATTTGCCATTATAAATCCTAATTATACAAAAAATATAAAAGAATTGTTAGAAGATGTAAAAAAACGAGAAATTACAAAAAAAGAAATTTCATTTGAAAATGAAATGTATCCAGAATCAGGACATTCTTTAGAAGTATTAATTCCTGTTGGGACAAAAATAAAAGGGTATCATCTAATTGATGAAAAAACAGGGTATGGTTTACCAATTAGATTAATGACTATGTACAATGATACTCCTACTGTTATGGATTGTCATCATGTTGCAAATAAAAGAGATGGGAAATGGATAACTAAAGTTTCAGTTGTATATGGAAGTCCAATGTCGGCAGAATATATAGCAAAAAAAATTGGAGAAAAAAATGGGTTTGAAATATGTAAATAGTATAAAGAAAAAATAAAGTTGGTAGATACTAAAAAAAGTGATATAATTGAATGAAAAATTTGGAATAACAGATAAATTTTTATTAGAGAAACTGTTATTTTGAGAAAATAAAGAAGGATTAGGAGAAATATTGGAAAAATGAGTAATTTAAAAAAAATATTGTTGTCGCTTATGATTTGTGGGGCAACTGTTAGCTGGGCGAAGGAATTTAAGATAATGACATATAATATTTATGGAGGAAGGCTTACCGATGGGCAGAAACTGGGAGAGAGCATTAAGCCGTATAACCCTGATTTTGTATCGCTTCAGGAAGTTGACAAGTTTACGAAAAGAAGTAATTTTCGTGATATAACTTCTGATATTGCGAAAGTTCTTGGTTATGATTATTATTTCTTTAAGAAATCAAGAGATTATGATGGTGGGGAATATGGAATTTCATTTATTTCAAAATATCCGCTTGAGAAAATATATACCTATGAATTGCCGTCGGAAGGGGTAGAAAAAAGACAGCTTATAGTTGCTGAACTTTCTAAAAAGACTTTTGGGAAAAAGGTGCTGGTAATGAATACGCATTTGGACTTTAAGCAACAGATAAAGCCTGAAGAAATGGAGTCACTGGACTTGCTTACAAAATTTTTTGATAAAGATGATATAAAGTTTTTGAGTGGAGATTTTAATTTTTTACCAACAACAAAATATTATGGAGAGATTACGAAAGACTGGAGAGATACTTATATGGAATCCAATGCTAGTGGTGTAAGAACTCTTTCAGATCCACGTATTGACTATATTTTTGGTAGCCAGTCGAAAAAATGGAAGGTAAAATCAAGCTATTTTATTAATGATGCAACGCAGGACTGGACAAAACTGTCGGATCATCTTCCATATATAACGGTTTTGGATATAAAATAAAAAAAGAAGGAGATGTGAAAATATGAAGGTTTCCCTTGTAATGCCAACGATAAATGTTACAACAGAATTGGATTTGTTTCTAAAAAGCCTGAAGGCACAGACTTACAAGGATTTTGAGTTAATTGTGGTGGATCAGAATGAAGGAAATGAAGTTTTTGAAATTGTGAAAGACTACGAAGAGGACTTTAAAATAAAATATGTAAAAAGTGATGAAAAAGGGTTAAGCCTAAATAGAAATAGAGGACTTATCTTGATGAAAGGCGAAATTGTGGGATTTCCTGACGATGATTGTGAATATAGTCCCAACACACTTGAAAAAGTTGTAGAATTTTTTGAAAGAAAAAAGAATTATCGAATTTACTCGTGCCGTACGCTTGAACGTGGGAAAGACTATGGAACAGGTGTTATGGAGAAAAAAGATACCGAAATAACGAAGGATAGTGTGGATACGACTGTGAAGTCTATAACTTTTTTTGTAAATTATGGTAAGGATGATATTGTCTTATTTGATGAAAATCTAGGCGTTGGTGCAACTTTTGGAAGTGGGGAGGAAACAGACTATGTGCTGACATTGCTTCACAAAGGCTATAAGGGAAGATACTTTGCAAACGATATAATTTATCATCCAGCAAAAAAGGGAAACTATAACGATCTGGAACGTGCTTATAGATATGCATTGGGATTTGGAGCATTGGTAAAAAAGGAAGTAAAGGGCAGAAAAAACAGATTTTATATTCTGAAATACTGGAAGAGACAATTTAGAAGTTTTGCTGGAATGATTGTTACAAGAAACAGGGCATATCATAGAGTTGTGATGAAGGGTAGAAAAATTGGATATACAAAATATAAAATTTAAAAATTAGGAGAAAAATATGGATAAGGTAAAATGCTTGATAAATATGATAATAGCTTATCTCATTTATCCATTTAACAAAGGAAAATTCAAAAATAGAAATATATGGCTTGTGGGCGGAAACGCAGGAGAACTTTTTGTGGATAATGGACGTGCGATGTATGAGTATTTACGGTCAAGACAGCAGGAGGAAGTGTACTGGGTAATAAACAGAAATGCAAAGATTGCAAAAAAAATTCCAGGAGAAAAATTGATAAAAGGAAGTGTAAAAAGCTATCTGTATTTTATGAATGCAAAAGTTGCATTATTTTCCCACTCAATTTCTGCGGACATTGTCCCATACCTGTTTGTAGTACCATTAATAAATAAATTTCATAAAAAAGTATTCAAAGTATTTCTAAATCATGGAACAGTAGGTTTTAAAGTCCGACAGGCAATGAATCTAAAAACAGCAAAAGTAGCAGAAGCCCTTGTAAAATCTTATGATTTAAATATCTGCGATTCAGAATTTGAAAAAAAAGTAAAAACAGAAACTTGGTGGGAAGTTCCAAAGGAAACAGCAGTTATAACAGGCTACCCAAGATATGATAAATTATACAATCTAAAAATTACGGAAAAACAAATATTCTTTATGCCGACATGGCGAAACTGGCTAAAGTCAGAAAACTCAGAAAATCAAAAATTTGAAGAAACAAAATATTTCCAAAATATTGCAAATTTAATTACAGACAAGAAATTAAATAACTATTTGGAAAAAAATGATATTAAATTAAACATTTACATTCATCAGTTAATGCAAGATTATCTAAAGAACTTTGGAAATATAAAGCTTGGAAAAAATATAAAAATACTCCCAAAAGAAGTAAACATAACTGAAGAACTGCAAAAATCAAAATTATTAATAACAGATTATTCAAGCGTAGCCTACGATTTTTACTATCTGAACAAGCCAATTATCTTCTTCCAGTTCGATAAACGTGAATATGAAGAAAAAGTTGGCTCTTACGTAGACCTAGACAAGGACTTATTTGGAAAACAAGCCAAAACTGTAGAAAAATGCGTTGAAGAAATCATTGAAATCTCTGAAAATAATTTTCATTATGATAAGGAAATGAAGCAAAAGTCTGATAAGTTGAGAGAAAAATTTTTGAAGTATGTGGATAAGGGAAATTGTGAGAGAGTTTACGATGAAATTTTAAAAAGAATAAACTGATTATATTTTTGATATTTATTTTAGATTATTTTTATTAATAATAGCTTTTTCTTTTATAATTTTAATCTTTTCTAACGTAAGGGCATCAGACGCCATGCCCTTACAACCCCGCTTACCGCAAAACTTTCTTATAAAAGAAAAATAGAACTCGCTTTTGAACAAAAATTATTTTATATCTAAATAAATATGTATAATTAAAAAATATTTCAAAAGCTCAAACAGCTATTTTTCTTCTAACGAAATTTTGCTCGAAAATCTTTTAATTAGAATAGTTGTTATAACTAAATTAAAATTGTCGTGATTTTTTGGAAATGAAATCGATTGTTTGAGCGAAGTTTTTACGTAGCGAGTTTCGATTTTGTTTTCAAAAAATGCTTAGACGAGCGGGGATTGTAAAGGGGATGGCGATTGATCCCCTTTACGTATAGAAAAAGAAAAAATATAAAATATAGAAAAAGTGTTTATTAACAAAAATTTATTTTATATAATTTAATAAGAAATAAGCAGGGGATAATTTTTATTAATTTTTTAAAAAATTGAAAAAGAAAATAAACTATGATAAAATTTAAAGATAAAAAAATAAAGAGAACAGAGGTAAAATAACGATGGCAGATACACCGCTTATGAAGCAATATAAGGAGATAAAATCAAATTTTGAGGACTCTATATTGTTTTTTAGATTGGGTGATTTTTATGAAATGTTTTTTGAGGATGCGGTGAAAGCGTCACGTGAACTTGGACTTACGCTTACTTCGAGAAATAAGGAGAAGAATGTGGATATACCGCTTGCGGGGGTTCCGTTTCATTCGGCAGATTCATATATAACAAAACTTGTTTCAAAAGGGTATAAAGTTGCGATTTGTGAACAGACAGAAGATCCGAAGATGGCAAAGGGAATTGTAAAACGAGAAGTTGTGAAGATTATAACGCCGGGGACAGTTGTGGATGTGGAGGCACTTGATGCCAAGAGCAATAATTACTTGATGAGTATTTTGAAAATTGAGAATAAATTTGGAATTGCGTATATTGATATAACGACTGGAGAGTTTAAAGTAACGGAAGTTGAAAAGGATGATGATTTTGTAAAATTATTTAATGAGATTAATAAGATTGAGCCTAAGGAAGTGCTTGTTACAGAGGATTTTTATGGAGAAATAAAGGAAAAGTTAGATGATTTTTTACAAAAGAATGATTCAGTTGTAACTTTTGTGAATAAGGTTCGGGATAGTGCGAAGTATCTTATGGATTATTTTGAGATTGTGTCGCTGGAAAGTTATGGAATTAAGGATAAAAAGGCGATAATTGGAGCTGCAGCCATGGCACTTGATTATGCGGCTACTATGCAGGTTGAGCATGAGCTGACTGTGGAAAAAATTGAGTTTGTGAATATTTCCAATTATGCTGAAATAAATGCGATAACAAGCAGAAATCTGGAGCTTTTAAAAAATCAGAGAGAAAAAACTGTTTATGGCTCGCTTCTGTGGGTGCTGGACGAATGTAAAACTTCGATGGGAACACGGCTTTTAAAAAGATTTATAAATAATCCGCTTTTAAATATTGAAAAAATACGGAAAAGACAGGAAGATGTACAGTATTTTATTGATAATATCCTAATTCGTGAAGACTTGAGGGAAAAACTTGAGAATATTTACGATTTGGAGCGGCTTTTGGGGAAAATAATCTTTGGAAGTGAAAATGGAAAAGATTTGACAGCATTGAAAAAAACGATAAAATCTGCTGTTGAAATAATGAGAATTTTGGGAAATACTGATTTTTTTAGGAATATTGATGCAAATATTTTGTTTGAGTGTTATAAAATAATTGACGACAGTATAAATGAAGATGCGCCGTTTTCAGTACGTGAAGGAGGTATTATAAAATCAGGATACAATGAGGAACTGGATGAAATAAGGAATATTATGAATTCTGGGAAGGACTTTTTGCTGGATATTGAACAGCGGGAAAGGGAAGCAACTGGAATTAGAAATATGAAAATAAAGTTTAACAAGGTTTTTGGTTACTTCATCGAAATTACAAAAGCAAATCTGGATATGGTGCCAGAACATTACATAAGAAAACAGACTCTTTCAAACTCAGAGAGGTACATTACGCCTGAACTGAAAAAATATGAGGACACAATAATAAATTCCAAGGCAAAAATCGAAGATTTAGAATATCATTTGTTCAAGGAAATTAGCGGAAAACTCAAGGAACATCGGAAAATTTTGTCAGAACTTGCAGAAAGGCTGGCATACATTGATGTAATGGTATCTTTTGCTGTAAGTGCCATTGAAAATGATTACGCAAAACCTGAAATGAATGAGGAATATTCATTTGAAATTGAGGGCGGAAGGCATCCAGTTGTGGAAAAACTGATTGGAAGGACG
The DNA here is from genome assembly GCF_007990525.1 of Leptotrichia hofstadii. Taxonomy (NCBI): domain Bacteria; kingdom Fusobacteriati; phylum Fusobacteriota; class Fusobacteriia; order Fusobacteriales; family Leptotrichiaceae; genus Leptotrichia; species Leptotrichia hofstadii. The sequence goes on along the minus strand of NZ_AP019823.1, from coordinate 2,167,912 downwards.
GATTATGTTTCAAATGATACAGTCTTTACTGAAAAAGAAAGTTTTGTTGTGCTAACAGGGCCTAATATGTCGGGAAAATCAACGTATATGAAGCAAATCGCATTAATTTCCATAATGGCTCAGATTGGCTCTTTTGTCCCTGCTAAAAAAGCAAATTTATCAGTTATAGACAAATATTTGACACGGATTGGGGCTTCTGATGATATTTTGACTGGGCAAAGTACATTTATGGTGGAAATGAGTGAAGTCTCCAACATTCTAAACAATGCGACTGAAAAAAGTCTGATAATACTGGATGAAGTTGGACGTGGAACTTCCACAACTGATGGAGTTTCCATTGCGACTGCCATTTCAATGTATATTCACGATAAAATTGGTGCTAAGACAGTTTTTGCAACACATTATCACGAACTGACTGATTTAGAAAATAAATTTGCACACATTGTAAATTATCGGATAGAAGTGGATGAAAAGCAGGGAAAAGTAATGTTTTTGCGAAATATTGTAAAAGGCGGAGCAGACAAGTCCTATGGTATTGAAGTGGCGAAATTGGCTGGTCTTCCAAAGGAAATATTGATTGAAAGCAGGAAAATATTGAAACGGCTGGAGCAGAAAAAGGAATTGATTGAAAGAACCGTAGATGTTCACCAGCTTTCACTTTTTGGAGAAAATTCAGAGTTAGAGAATGATTTTCAAGAATTTGAAAATGAAAGTGCAAATGATTTTGAAAATACTGAAAATAATCAGTTTTATACGGAAAAATTAGCACAGGTTGAAGAAGAAAAGGAAAGTTTGTTAGAAATTATGAATAAAATAGAAAATTATGACATAAATAATATCACACCAATGGATGCAATGAAATTTTTGTTTGAATTAAAGGAAAATATTACAAAAAGAAATTAAAATTGGTAAAATAGGAGAAAAATAATGTGGAAAAAAATAGCTTATGGAGGACTTGTATTAATACTGATATATTTCATATATGCGGTATTCTTTAAAAAAATTCCGACACCGCTTGAACAGATGCAAAAGGATATGAAAGCCAAAAAAGTTGTGTACAGATTAAAAGATGATGCTATCATTTATGCGGATGAACAGATTGGATCTGAAGGAGATGAAGTTATTAGGTTTAAAAATGTAATTGTAGATTTAATAAAGAAAAAGATGTTAATTTCTGGAAAAGAAGGGGAAGTCAATACAAAGACATCTGATGTTACATTAATGAAAAAAGTTGTTGGAACAACGAAGGACAAGAAATGGGAAATTTATACAGAACGTGTGGAATATAAGAAACAGGGAGACACGTTAATTTCTCCAGTGAGGACAAAGCTAATAAATACTGTTGATGACACGGTTTCTGAAGCAGACAGGGTTGAAACGACAACAAAATTTGAAGTAATTGTAGCAATTGGGCATGCAAGCTATAATAATAAGAAAGATAAAAAGACATTGACAGCAGACAAGATTACGTATCACGATCCAATAAAAGTATCTGATGCAGAAGGGCATGTAGTCTACAAGGAAGAGCAGACAAAAAGAGAATTACGTGCAGATAGAATGCGTTACGACGATATAAACAAAATTGGAACTGCTTTAGGAAATGTAATTTATACGGATCCTGAAAATAAGCTGACTGGATACAAAGTTGACTATTATATGAAGGATGAACGTATAGATGGGCAGGGAAATATTGTCTATACTGGTAAAAATAGTGTGATTTCAGCAGATACAGCTTCATACTTTATAAAGAAAAAGCAGGTTGATGGAAGAGGACATGTAAAATATACGAGCCCAACTTTAATAGTAACAGGAGATCACGTATTCTACGATGAAATTGCCAAAATATTAAATGGTGATGGAAATGGGACTTATAACTATTTACCAAGAAAAACTACTGGAACATATAGAAGTGGAGTTTATGACTTAAAAACAGAAACGCTTACAACAAATGACTACTATACTGCAAATTATGATGACTATAAAATGGATGGAACAGGACTTATATATGTGTTCCCAACTGGAGATGCCAGAATGAACGGTCCGTTTAATGTTAAAAAGCAAAACTTTAATGTACATGGTGCAAATGGAACAATGAACACAATTTCAAAAGATATTTTTGCTAATAAAATGGAAATGACAAGTGTTCAAGGAGATAGAATTACATCTGATACAGGGCGCGGAAGTTTTGAGAAAAAGGAATTTAGGTTTGATGGGCATGTTAAAGGTAAAATCCGTGGAAATGTAAAAGATCTTGTAAATGATCCAAGACCGCTTGTAGAATCAGAAGCAGTAAACTTCATAGGAAATACTGCCAAAGTTTATTTCGTTTCACATAAAAATGGAAGCAATATGAGTATTACGCGTAGTGAAATTAAGGAAAATGTGCATATGACTTATAAGGATATTACGCTTGATTCACAATATAATGAAATGGATTCTGGAAGAAACCTTATTCTTGCAAGGGACAAGGTTATGGTTGACTTTAAGAATAATACAAAGATGACAGCGAATTATCTTTATATGGATATGAATAAGCAGGAAGGGTATGCCAGAAACAATGTAAAAATCGTAAGTACATTGCCACAATTCAGAGCGATTAATACAAGTGCAGATAAGGCTACAATTTATTTGAAAGATAAAAAAATAAAATTAAATGGAAATGTAGTGACTTATCAAGGGAAAACGCAAATTTCATCTAAAAGCGCAATTTACGATATGGATAAGAGAATCCTTGAAAATGAAGGAAATATTCAGATGCAATATGAAATTCAGAATAACGAGGAACAAGGACGGTCAGATCCTAAAAATGCAGCGGCAACTCAGGAAGTAATAGGCAAATTGTCAATTCCTGAAGGAGAGGTCAGCACAAGAGGAGGAATTAACTTGCCAAAATCAATGACAGCCTCAAATGGAGTTCCAGTTACAATAAAATGGCGTTCTTCAAACTCAAGCCTGTTTGCAGTATCTGGAAGAATTAACAAGCAGTTTTATGGTGGCGGAACAAAAGGAGTAACTTTGACTGCAATAGCTAAAGCTGGTGTAGATACAGCTGAAAGAACCTTTAACGTGAGTGTTCCGACAGAATCAGCACACGAAATGCTTGTTAGAGCCGCAAAAAATATTTATGTTCCAGAAGATGGCGGCAATTTACCTTCGTCAGTAAGAGTAAATGTGAACAAGGGAACAATAGATGTGCCAATTTCTTGGAGCAAAAATGGAGACAGATATGTGGCAACATTAAGATATGGCGGTGCATCTTACCAGAAACAGTTTTAGATAAATAGGGAAAGTGGGTAGAAAATACTCACTTTTCTTTAATACTAAACCCCCATTTGAAAAATAGCAATAAAATTCTATAATAGGCCTGTTCGACAACTAACTATATGTGCTTATAGTTTAATAAAACAAATATTCTGAAGCAAGGGGTCTTGACCCCTTGTGGAAATAAAAAAACTTAAGTTATCGAACACGTCTAATAATTAATTTGACAGCCTTATTAAAAAAATCAAATCTAATTTTTAAGATAAATACTTAATGACTAAATTTAATTAAAGGATGTTTTGCAGTTACATAGGCTGTAAACAGTACAGTCTTGTAAAAAGGGATTTAATTACATGAATTTCTGATTTCTTTTAAATGGGAAATAGTATAAATATATGTTTGAGATTATATGAGACAGAACTAGAAAAGAAAGGGATTATAAATTGTTATGGATATGAAAGAATTGCAAGGGAAATTGACTGAAAAGAATTTGAATATCTTTCAGCAAATAAGATACGCTTTTTTTATTTTGAAAAAACTTGTGCTTGACAGGAATGATGTATGGTGGATATTATTTTTCTTTTTTATATCCTGCGTTAAAATTACAATAGAAGTTATTATTGAAAATACTGGAATTTTATCGTTTGCAAACATACTTCAGATTTTTAAATTTTGTTATTATTTGGCGCTTTTTCTGTTTTATCAAAAAATAATTTTTAAAATAGAGGAGAAAAATTATTCAAGATTGGACCAATCAGCCTCGAAATGTTTTCTTTTATATCTGATATATTATATAATTAGCTATATGTCTCGATATTTACCTTTTTCTTTATTTTTTGATGAATTTCATTTAGTTTTTGGGGCAGGGGCTTTGGTGGTGCTGATAATTTTTTGGATTTATTTATTTTACTTCATACCGTTATTTTCTGCAAGACCATTTAATTTAAGAGAGTCTTGGGATTATAATTTGCATTTAATTAAGGGAAATAAGTTAAAAATGATAATTCCCGGTATTCTGTGCTTTCTTTTTTATTTTTCAGCAATATTTGTTTTGTTATTTCCAATGTTTCCAATTTTTGAGGAGTTAGGCATTGGCTTGTTATTTTTAATTTCTAAGTTCGGTATAATTGCCAGGGAATTTATTAGTACTTTTATGATTATATTTTTTATAATTTTGCATAGTATAATATATTTGAATGTGGAATATTTGGATAGGAAGATAAAATAATAATTTGGGGAAATTGCAAATTTTAAAAAAAAGTAGAAAAAAAAGCAAAAATGATTTATAATATAGCGAAGTGGTAACTTGTGATAAGTAAAGTTATTTGAATGATAATTTTAAAATAGGAGAAGATATGGCTAGAAAAATTAGTATAGAAGCCGATAGCTTGAAAAAGATATATAAAAACAGGGAAGTTGTAAAAAGTGTGAGCCTGTCGATGGAAAAGGGTGAAGTTGTAGGACTTCTTGGGCCTAATGGAGCAGGAAAGACAACTACCTTTTACATGATTACAGGCATTGTAAGGCCAAATCATGGAAGAGTAATGTACAACGGAGAGGAAATTACAACTTTGCCTATGTATAAGAGAGCTAGATTAGGACTTGGATATTTGCCACAGGAGGCCTCTGTTTTTAGAAACTTGACTGTGGAGGAAAATATTGTGTCAGTTTTAGAGATGCGAGGAGTCAAAAAGAAAGAAAGAATTGCTACAATGCAGAATTTAATTGAGGAATTCAAGTTATCTCATGTAGCAAAAAGTTTGGGATATGCACTTTCCGGAGGGGAACGTAGACGTGTGGAGATCGCTAGAACTATTTCTACAAATCCAGATTTTATACTGCTGGATGAGCCTTTTGCAGGAGTAGATCCGATTGCAGTTGAGGATATTCAAAATATAATAATGCAGTTAAAGGAACGTGGGCTTGGAATACTGATTACCGATCATAACGTGCGTGAAACATTGAGAATTACAGAAAGAGCTTATATAATGGCAGAAGGTACAATTCTGATTGCAGGAACAGGACAGCAGATTGCAAATGATGAAACAGCTAGAAGAGTGTATCTTGGGGATAACTTCAAACTTGATTAGAGAGGATGATTTTTTTGAAAAATATGATTTTAACATCGTCTTTATACGAAAGTATAGAACTTGTAAAAAAATTTTTAGATAAAAATACTGAAAGTAAAAAAATACTATTTATTCCCACAGCAACTAATGTAGACGAATATAAAAAATACATACATCTTACTCAAAAAGTATTTGAAGATTTTGGTTATGAAGTGGAAAATTTTGATGTTTCTATTTTTTCAGAAGAAATTGCAAAAGAAAAATTGTCAGAAGCGAAAATAATTTTTATTTCTGGTGGAAATACATTTTATTTATTGCAAGAATTAAAAAGAAAAAATTTAATACCTTATTTAAAGGAAAGAATAGAAAATGGACTGTTATATATTGGAGAATCGGCAGGTTCAGTAATAGCGGCTCCTGACATAGAGTACGCCTCTATAGTGGATGATAAGACTTTGGCAACAGAATTAAATGATTATACAGGGTTAAATTTAGTAGACTTTTACATAGTTCCTCATTTTGAGGAAGAGCCTTTTGTGGAAGGTTCGAGAAAAACTGTTGAATTATATAAAGATAAATTGGATTTGAAATTGATTAATAATAAGGAAGCAATATTGGTTGAAAATAATAATTTTACAATAATAAAATAAAGATACAATAGGAAAGGAGCGGGATTGTTTTGACAATCTCAAACAAATAATGACAGGAAATGAAATAAGAAAAAGTTTTGTAGATTTTTTTAAATCAAAAGAGCATAAACATTTTGAAAGTGCATCGCTTATACCAGACGATAAGAGCTTATTGCTGACTGTAGCAGGAATGGTACCGTTTAAACCGTTTTTCTTGGGAGAAAAGGAGGCACCATTTAAAAGGATTACGACTTATCAGAAATGTATTAGAACTAATGACTTGGAAAATGTTGGAAGAACGCCTAGACATCATACGTTTTTTGAAATGTTAGGAAATTTCTCGTTTGGAGATTATTTTAAAAAGGAAGCTATTGAATGGTCTTGGGAGTATATAACGAAAGTATTGAAACTGGAAGAGGACAGACTTTGGGTGTCTGTGTATAAAACAGATGATGAGGCTTATGAAATCTGGAACAAGGAAATCGGAGTGCCAGCAGAAAGAATTGTTAGGCTTGGAGAAGAGGACAACTGGTGGGCGGCAGGACCTGTAGGTTCTTGCGGGCCTTGCAGCGAGATTTATTACGATACTCAGAATATGGGAAAAAATAACGAAGAAGCTGACAGAAAGCCGGGAGATGACGGAGATAGATTTTTAGAAATCTGGAATCTGGTATTTACTGAATGGAACAGGCTTGAAGACGGCTCGCTTGTGCCACTTCCAGAAAAAAATATTGACACAGGGGCAGGACTTGAAAGAATTGCTTCAGTTGTACAAAACAAGGATAACAACTTTGATACTGATTTGTTTACAAATATTATAAAAGGTATAAAATCTGTACTTGAAATTCAAGGAAATGAAAATGAGGAAGCAATAAAAATTATTGCCGATCACGTTAGAGCCTCAGTATTTTTGATTGGAGATGGGGTATTGCCGTCAAATGAAGGACGTGGATATATTTTAAGAAAAATTATAAGACGTGCTTTTGGAGCTGGAAGTTCCGCAAAACAGAAGGTTTTTGAAAAAGAGGATATATTTCTTTATAAATTAGTACCTTACGTTCTTGAAACAATGAATGAAGCATATCCCGAATTAGCTGAAAAGCAGGAATATATTGAAAAAGTTATAAGACTGGAAGAAGAAAGATTTGCAACAACTTTGAAAAATGGAACTGAAATGCTTGAAGAAGAAATTCAGAAATTAAAAGCGGAAAATCAGAAAGAATTACCGGCTGAACTGACTTTCAAACTGTATGATACTTTTGGATTCCCGTTTGAACTTACAAAATTAATCTTGGAAAATCAAGGATTTGAAGCATCAGAAGAAGAATTTGAGAAAAAACTGGCAGAACAGGTGCAACGTTCAAAGGATAGCAGAACAACAATCTCTGATATGATAAAAGATGAATTTATAGATGAATTTTTTGAAAAGCACGGAAAAACTGAATTTACTGGGTATTCACAAAATTTTGAAGAAAAAAGCACGCTTTTACATATTGCCAAAAGTGAAGGAATTTCAGGATACGAGATGATTTTTGATAAAACTCCATTTTATGCTGAATCTGGAGGGCAAGTTGCTGATACAGGAATTATCACTTCTGGAGAATTTGAAGGAAAAGTTGTAAACGTGGTTAAAAAACACGATGTCTTTATTCATCAGGTTGAAATCACAAGAGGAATTGCTCCAGCGGTAGGCGTAGAAGTGAAAATGCAAATTGATGTAAACCGTAGAAAAGATATTCAGAGAAATCATACAGCTACACATATTTTACACAAAGTTTTAAGAGAAAATCTAGGAACACATGTAGAGCAGTCCGGATCGCTTGTGGATGATGAAAAATTAAGATTTGACTTTTCACATTACGAAGCAGTCAGTCCAGAAATGATTGAAAAAATTGAAAAAGGTGTAAATGACATTATTTTATCAAATTTACAGGTAAAAATAAATTATGAAAATATTGAAGATGCAAAAGCAAGAGGAGCGATGGCATTATTTTCAGACAAATATGGAGATGTAGTCCGTGTTGTGGAAATTGATGGATATTCAATTGAACTTTGTGGAGGAACACACGTCAAATCAACTGGAGAAATAGGATTATTCAATATCGAGTCTGAAAGTGGAATTGCTTCAGGAACACGTAGAATTACAGCCACAACTGGACATAAGAGCTTGAATTATGTAAACAGGCTTGAAGAAAAAATAAAGGAAATATCTGATATTTTTAGAACAGATGAAAAAAATGTTGTTGATATTATCGAAAAATATATTGGAGATATGAGAGCGGCAGTAAAAGTGCATGAAGAAATGCAGACAAAACTTGTAAAATATGAAATCAATGAAATGCTGGAAAATCTGGAAACAGTAAATGACGTGAAAGTATTAAAATCTTCATTTGAAAATAAAAATGTTGATGAGCTGAAAGAGATTGTGGACAGAGGAAAAGAAAAGATGCAGTCTGGGATCATCATTTTGGGAACAAATAACAATGGAAAGGCAATTTTTGTAGTTGGAGTTACAAAAGACCTGATTTCAAAAGTGAAAGCTGGAGAAATAGTAAAAGTTGCAGCACAAGTTGCTGGCGGAAACGGTGGAGGACGTCCTGACTTTGCACAGGCTGGCGGAAAAGATGGAAGCGCTGTAAAAGAAGCTGTTGAAAAAGCGTTTGAATTTATAACTGAAAAATTATAATAGACCTGCTTTCTAACCATACGGGTATAGATTTGTACAAAAAAAGATATTATTTAGTGAGGGGGTAATCCCCCTTGCAAGCCAATCTAAAAATTATATTTGATTAAGTAAAACTTAACTTTATAAAAAAATAATTTTATTAAATTTATAAAATGGTAAATTGTTTAAGAAATGAGAAATAAAAAATGAAAAAATTTATTGGATTAGATGTGGGAGATGTCAGAATTGGGGTTGCCAAATGCGACCCTTTGGGAATTCTTGCGACTGCTCTCGAAGTGATTGACAGAACAAAGACAAATCCTGTTGAAAGAATAAAGGAAATACTAGATGATGAAGGCACAAAAAAAATTGTAGTGGGAATGCCAAAAAGTCTTGACGGCACGAAAAAACGTCAGGTGGAAAAAGTGGAGGAATTTGTGGAAGAATTAAAGAAAGACATTCCAAATATTCAGATTATCTTTGTGGATGAGCGTTACACAACAACAGAGGCTGAGCATTATTTAAAAAACTATTCCAAAAAGAATGGAAAAGAACGTAGAAAAGTTGTAGATATGGTTGCGGCGTCAATAATTTTGCAAAAATATTTAGATACGTTAGTTTAGAATTATTTTATATAATAATTTCTTTTAACGTAAGGGCATCAAACGCCATGCTCTCTTTCGCAAAACATAGTTATTTTAACATATTTAACTGACTGCTACTTAGAGATAATGGCGAAACGTTCTACGAACTACCCCACTTGACGCAAAATTTTTAATAAAAGTAAATTTTAATGACTAAATAAAAATCAGTAATCTAAATAATTGAAGAATAAATTTATGAAAAATATTTAGATAGAAAAAAAAGAAAGGATAAAAAAATGCAGAATAAAAAATCACATTATGTTTGGTTACTTTTAGTAATTTTTGTTCCAGCTCTTATTTTGTACTTTAATAAAGTAAAACTGGGACTTGATTTACGTGGTGGAACATCGGTTGTATTACAGGCGCAGGGAAAAATAGAGGCTGATACAATGAGCAAGGTTAGAAATATTATTGAAAGACGGGTAAATAGCATTGGAGTTGCTGAACCTGTTATTCAGCTTAGCGGAAATGACAAATTGATAGTGGAGCTTGCGGGGATAAAAGATCCTCAAAAGGCTATTGAATTGATTGGTACGACAGCAAAACTTGAGTTTAGAATAAAAAATAAGGATGGTTCTTACGGGCCTGTTTTATTGGAAGGTTCTGCATTAAAATCAGCAGGAGTGTCTAGGGATCAGGTTGGAATGCCTTCTGTAAGTTTTGAATTAAATTCACAGGGAGCAAATACTTTTGCTAAGATTACAAGGGAAAATATTGGGAAGCAATTGGCAATAATGCTTGATAATAAAGAACAGTCAGCCCCTACAATTAACAGTGAAATTAACGGTGGAAGCGGAATTATAACTGGAAGATTTTCAATGGAAGAAGCAAACAATCTTGCAAATTTGTTAAAATCAGGGGCATTGCCTGTGGAAATTAAAATTGTTGAAAATAGAACGGTTGGAGCGACACTTGGAGTAGATTCGATAAGACAGACTGGGATAGCTGGGCTAATTGCCTTAGGTGTAATTTCAGTATTTATGATTGCTATTTATAAAATACCGGGAATTGTTGCTGATATTGCGCTTTTAATAAATGGAGTTTTAGTTTTAGGACTTCTTAGCGGTATTGGCGCAGCTTTGACGCTTCCTGGGATTGCAGGATTCATCCTTACACTTGGTATGGCAGTTGACTCAAATGTAATTACTTATGAGAGAATAAAGGAAGAATTGCGGCTTGGAGAATCGCTTTACGATGCGGTTGAAAGAGGTTATGAAAATGCCTTTCCTGCGATAATTGATGGAAATATAACAACATTACTTGTGGCAGCGGTATTGTTCTTTCTTGGAACTGGTCCGATTAAAGGATTTGCTGTAACATTGTCGCTTGGGGTAGTGGCTACTGTAATTACAGGAGTATTTGTTTCAAAAGTAATATTAAAGTTATTTATAAAAACATTTAATATAAAAAGAGAGCAGTTGTTCTGGAAAGGAGCTTTGAATGAAGATTAATTTAAAAGTAATAGAGCGTAGAAAACTTTATTTGGGAATTTCGGCAGTAATGGTTATAGTTTCGCTAGTTTCATTATTTGCAATAAAGTTAAATCTTGGTGTAGATTTTAAAGGTGGAGAGCTAATTCAGTTAAAATATGATAAAAAAATTGACCAGAATGCAGTAAATGGGACATTAAACAGCCTAGTTGGGGAAATTCCTAAATTAAAAGCTAAAAGAGTTCAGTTTTCAGATACGGACAATACTGTTATTATAAGAACGGAACAGCTTGATAATACGCAAAAAACAAAAATAATGTCAGAATTAAGCAAAAAAACTGGGAAATATGAAGTTGTGAAAAATGAAACTGTAGGTGCGGTAATTGGTAAGGAATTAACATCTAATGCAATTCAGGCATTGTTAATTGGAAGTATTTTGATTATCATCTATATTACAGTAAGATTTGAATTTATTTATGCAGTGGCAGGCATTGTGGCGTTAGTTCATGACGTAATAATTGCTTTTGGAGTTATTGCAATGCTTAAATATGAGATAGATACACCATTTATTGCGGCAATTCTTACGATTTTAGGATATTCGATTAACGATACAATTGTTGTATTTGACAGGATTCGTGAAAATATTAAAAGAAATAGGGAAGGTAGAAATAAAGTTACATTATCATTTGGAGAAGTGATAGAAAAATCGATAAACCAAGTGTTTACAAGATCAATTTATACTTCATTGACAACTCTATTTTCAGTAATTGTACTTCTGATTTTAGGTGGAGATACATTAAAAACATTTAGCATGACTCTATTTGTAGGAATGCTTGTTGGAACTTATTCATCAGTATTTGTAGCAAGTCCTTTGGTTTATATAATGAAAAAAGGTAAAAATGAGCCTAAAGTTAAAGATGTTATAAAAAGTTCTGGTAAAACAGTAAATGGATATGATGAAAAAGATAAAGTGCTAGTATAATCAAAAATAAAATGATAAATTTAGAAGGTGAATTGAAAAATGCGATGCTGGGCAGAAATAAATATAAATAATTTGTATAGCAATATTGATGAGATAAAAAAAATTGTGGTAAAAGACAAAATAATAGCAGTTATAAAAGCAGATGCTTATGGACATGGGATGCTTCAAATTTGTAATGCTCTTATAAAAAAAGGGATTAAGAATTTTGCAGTTGCAACAAGTGACGAAGCGCTTAAAATAAAAGAACTTCATGATGATATTATGGTGCTGATATTAGGACCTGTGGAAAATGAGTACATGGATTTGATTGCTGATAAAAATATTTATTTTATGGTAACAGATTTTGAGGAAATAGAATATTTGGAAAAAACTGGAAAAGAAAAAGGGAAAACTACAGATGTGTTTATAAAGATAGATACTGGAATGGGACGTGTAGGCTTTCAGGAAAGTGAGACTGAAAAACTGAATGAAATTCTTAAAAATGCCAGTCATATTAATCCAATAGGAATTTTCTCGCATTTTTCATCATCGGATAGTGACAAAGACTATACAAAATTGCAGGAAAGTAAATTTAAAGCAATGTGTGAAAAAATATCAAGTGGAATATCATCAATAAAATACAGACATCTGCACAACAGTTTTGGAACTTTGAAGTTTCAAGATAGCATAGAAGATTTTGTGAGAGTGGGAATTATACTTTATGGAGGGGTTACAGGAGAAGAAACAGCTCCGTATAAATTTAAGCCAGTAATGTCTCTTTTTGCAAAAATTAGCTATATAAAGACATTAAAGGAAGATAGCTTTATAAGTTATGGAAATACTTATAAAGGAAAAGCTGGAAAGACCTATGCTACAGTTTCTATTGGATATGCTGATGGAGTAAGGCGTGACTTGTCAAATAAAGGCTATGTTTTTTATAAAGGATATAAATGTGAAATTGTAGGACGTGTCTGTATGGACCAGCTTATAATTTTACTTCCTGAAGAATTGAAAAATGAAGCTAAAAAAGGCGATGTCGTAGAATTTTTTGGTGAAAATATAAGTGTTGTAGAGGTTGCTGATTTATGTAATACTATTTCGTATGAGATTTTATGTGGAATAAGTCAGAGAGTACCTAGAATTTATGTGGAAAAATAGAGGTAGGGAAAATGATGCTGGATATTGGCTTTATAGTTTTACTGATAATATTTATTTTTCTTGGATATAGAAGAGGATTCTCTTTGGAATTTTTCAATATGTTTAAATATATTTTTATTATTTTTATAACAAATTATATTTGTAAACTTTTTTTTAATTCAGAGAAAATTAAACCTCAAAATCAGTTAAAAATTTTTGTTATTATAGTTTTAGTCCAATGTATTGTCTATTCTGTCGTTCTTATAGCCAATAGAAAATTTTTAAAAAGTATAAAAATAAAAAGATTTGATAAATTTTCTGGAATGATATTTGGAATAATGGAGTTATTCTTTGTTGCAGTTATTGTTTATATTACAGTAATTACAGGATCTATAGGAAGTAAAAGAATACGTGAAATAAGGGACAAAAGCCTTTCTGTTCAGTTTATGACAAAACATGCATTAAAATTTGCAGATTCTTTTCCAAAATTCATAAAAGATGATGTGGAAAGATATGTTGTTAGCCAGAGAGAGAAAGAAGTAATAAATGACGTTTTAAATAATTATAAAAATCCAAAACCAGATAAATTTGAAAAAACAAAAGATATTGAATAAACACCTTGGTACAGAAATAAAAAATGATTATAAGATAAAAAGAAAAATAAAAAAGGAAAATTGATAAAAATGAAAATAATTGACAGATATATTTACAATTCACTTCTTTTGCCGTCAATATTTGGAATTAGCATATTTACATTTATTATGATGTTAAATGTGATAATGGAAGTTATGGAACGTCTGTTTGCAAGTGATTTGCCATTTATATCTATAATAGACTATCTATTTTATGCTATACCGGGAGTTCTTGTGCAGACAATACCTATGGGAGCATTTCTTGGGGTTATGCTTGTTTATGGAGGACTTTCAGAAACGAATGAAATTGTTGCAATGGAAGGTTCTGGAATAGGACTTTTTAGAATAATCCGGCCAGCATTTATTTTTGGAATAATATTGACGTTGATTGGTTTAGGACTTGAAATATATGTAAATCCCCGTGCCTTAAAAAATATAAATGCACAGACAAAACAAATTCTAGCTTCAAAACCAAGTTCATTGTCAGAAGAAAAAGTTTTTTTGACAAATGAGGAAAAAGGTTTCGGATTTTACATTGATGAAGTAAATAATGAAAAAGCTACGGCTAAGAATTTCCTGATTATAAATAAACGTGGAAATAATCCTTATCCAATAGTATTTCTTGCAGAAAATGCAAAATTTGATCCAGGAATTATAAGATTGAAGAAAGTAAAAGGATATGCCTTTGATAAGGACGGTAATAGTCAAGTTTCCGCTTTATATCAGGAGCAGGAAATACCAATCACTACTTTTTTCAGGGAAAATAAGAAGGAAGTTAAAAAAAGCCGTAAGGAAATGAACATAAAGGAACTAAACGAATTTTATAAACAGAACATAAAAAATCCTGAAGAGAAAGAAACTGCGTTAAAGGCGCAGGTGGAAATTTACCAGAGGCTTATAGGACCATTTGCAAGCACGTTTTTATGCTGGCTGGGAGTACTGCTTTCGGTAGGGCATAGACGAAGTGGAAGAGGAATAAGTTTTGGAATAAGTTTGATTGTTATATTTGGTTATATAGGAATGGCAAGTTATGCAAAGATCATGGTGCTAAAAAATAATGTACCTGCAAACATTGCAATGTGGGTTCCTAATTTTGTTTTATTTATAATGTGCATATATTTTTCAATAAAGAAATATAAAGGAAATTAGCGAAAGGAGGAGTATGAATAAATTAGATAAATATATAATTCTAAACTATGTAAAAAGTTTTATTTTAGGAATGATGATGTTTTTCTTAATATTTTTACTAGCTGAAAGTATTAGTCTTACGGGATGGATTATGGACGGAAAGCTTAAAGGACATGACGCCATAAGATATCTGAGATACGGAACACCTGAAATAATAACAAATACAGCTCCTCTTGGAGTTCTGCTTGGAAGCCTTCTGTGTATAAGCAAGATGGCAAAACAGCTGGAAATCGCAGCAATGAAAACAAGTGGAATCAGTTTCGCAAGAATAGCTTTATTTCCAATGATTTTTTCATTTCTTGTAAGTATGGGCGTATTTTGGTTAAATTACGACGCTTTAGGAAAATCAAACACTAAAAAGGAAAATTTAAAATCTTTAAAAATTGATAATAAGGAACCTGTCAAGGCGGAGAAAAAATTTATTTTTGTAAAAATTGACAAAAAAACAGTACTTTTTAGTGAACACGTAAATAAAAATACTGGGACCATGGAGCATATTGAAATACTGAAATTTGAAAAAGGCTTTAAGGAAATAAGCAAAATATACACTTCTCCTTTTGGAAAAATTAACCCAAAAACAAATGAATGGACTTTTAAAGACTTAAAGGAGTACGATGATAAAACTAATTTAATGAAGCCTGCTGATACAAAAAAATTCAAATTTATTGCAAAAATGGAGGATGTACTGGCAAGTCCAGTCAAGGCAAAAAATTTGACAATGCCTGAATTACGTGAAAAGGTAGTTTATTTTACAAGAGTTGGAGCAGATTCCTTAAATTTAAGAATAGAATTTTATTATAGAATATCTTTTGCATTATCTTCATTCGTTATGTGTCTAATTGGACTTTCGCTAGGAAGTAGGTATGTAAGAGGAGGAGCGGCTCTAAATATAGGATTATCTGTAATAATTGGTTACGCCTATTACGGTGTCAGCACGATCTTACGTTCAATGGCAGTATCTGGAGCAGTTCCAATTTATGCAGCTTGTTTTATTCCGTTAATTATATTTTTAATAGTTGGAATAAAATTATTTAGGGATTCTGAATACTAATAAATATTTTTGATTTTTATAAAATGAAAAAGAAGGGAATGGTATGATAGAGAAGATAAGGACAAATAGTGGAATAGAAGTTATTTTTGATAGGCTTGAAAGTATTTCTACCTGCTCAGTTGGAGTATTTGTAAAAACTGGTTCACGAGATGAAAGTGATACGGAGGAAGGAATCTCTCATGTACTAGAGCATATGATTTTTAAAGGAACTCCTACTAGAAATTATTTTGAAATTTCTGAAGAAATTGACTATCTTGGAGCAAATGTGAATGCACATACGACTAAAGAAGAAACAGTTTTTTATATAAATGCCTTAACACAGTTTCTGGGAAAGTCTGTGGATATTTTGTTTGACATTGTTACAAATTCTACGATTGATGAAAAGGAACTGGAAAAAGAAAAAGATGTAATTGTGGAAGAAATTAAGATGTATAAGGATTCGCCAGATGATTTAGTATTTGAAATGAATTATGCAGACAGTATAAATGGGCAGTATGGAAAGCCTATTATTGGAACAGAAGCTAGTGTAAAAGGCTTTACTGCAGATGAAATCAGAAAATATTATAAGGAAAGATACACAAAAGACAATATTTTGGTTGTAGTTTCTGGAAATTTTGATAAAAACGAGATTATTCAGAAAATTGATCAATATTTTTCAAAATTAGGTGATAAAAAGATTGATAGACGTGATAAAATAGATTTTTCATTTAATGCTGGAAAAAAAATTGTTTCAAAAGATATAAATCAAGTTAATATCTGTATTTCTCATCAAAGTGAAGATTATAACAGTAAAAATAAAATATATACGGATATTTTAGCAAATATTATTGGTGGTTCAATGAGTTCTAGACTTTTTCAGGAAATCCGTGAGAAAAATGGACTTGCCTATTCTGTTTATACGTATAATCAATATTATTTATCAGGAGGCCTGACATCGACGTACATTGGAACGAATCTAGAAAATTATGAAAAGGCAATAGAAATAACGCTTTCAGAATTTAAAAAGTTACGTGAAAATGGAGTAACAGAGGATGAACTTCAGAAGGCAAAAAATAAATATATGAGCAGGATTGCATTTGCAATGGAAAATCCACGTTCTAGAATGGGAATTTTGGGAAATTATTATATTAGAAAAAATGAAATTCTAGATTCTGAAAAGATGAAAAATGAAGTCAATGCAGTAAAACTTGAGGATGTAAATAATTTTGCAAAAACTAAATATTTGACGGAAAATATTACAGTTTTGGGGAATATTGACAAATAGGGTAAAATATTTATGTAAAATTTTATAATTTGAAAAATAAAAATAAAGATTTAGGAGTATAAAATGTTTCAAAACCAAAGATTGAATGATATGAGAAATAATATCCTTCGGATAGATAAGATGATATTGCTGCTTGTGTATGCTCTTGTAACGATAAGTACAGTATTTGTGTACAGCGCGACAAGGCAGAGCGGAATGGTTGTAAAAAATATCCTGTGGATCGGGATAGGGACGGTGCTGGTATTTTTAATAGCCGCAGTTGACTATAGAAATGTAAAATACTTTATACGGCATATTTACGGTATATGTGTCATTCTGCTTCTGCTCGTTCGGTTCGCTGGGAAAAAAACTCTTGGAGCGCAGCGTTGGATTGCATTGGGACCGTTTCAGCTGCAGCCGTCAGAGTTTGTAAAAATAGCGATTATTATAATTATTGCCTACTGGATAGTAAACAAGTACAAAAGCGGGATTAATAACTTAAATGACATTATTGGAGCTATTCTTCCAGTAACGCCGCTTATTTTTCTAATTCTTATTCAGCCTGACCTGGGAACAACCTTGATAACAATTTCAGCATTCGTGTTTATGATTTTTTTGTATGGCGCAAACATGAAGCCGATCTGGATAATAGGGATAGTGCTTATGCTGTCAGTCTATCCGATTTACAAGTTTGTACTGAGCGATTATCAAAGGACACGTGTAGAGACATTTTTACATCCTGAAACAGACAGAAAGGGAAGCGGATGGCACGTTATACAGTCTAAAATATCAGTTGGAGCTGGAGGATTTCTAGGGAAGGGAGTGCTGCAGGGGAGTCAGAGCAGGCTGGAATTTTTGCCTGAAGCACAGACAGACTTTATTTTTTCAGTACTGTCTGAAGAGATGGGATTTGTAGGCTCTTCATTGGTTTTACTTTTGTATTTTGCGTTAATTCTTGAAATAATGCGGATATCCCGGATTATTCAGGATGATTTTGGCCGCCTCATATTATATGGCATGGCTGGAGTAATCTTTATGCACGTAGTCGTAAACGTAGGAATGACAATTGGACTTGTTCCAGTTACAGGGAAACCATTATTGCTTATGAGCTACGGTGGAAGTTCGTTCCTAGCTTCATTTATAATGATAGGAATAATTGAAAGCATAAAAATTCATAATACTTAAGAAATGAGGAAAATCTTGGGGAAAAAAGAAGTTGTTGTACATTCTGAGATGGAAGGAATGCGGCTGGACAGATATTTAAGAAAAAATTTTAAGGATGAGCCGCTTAGCAGGATTTTTGGGGCGATAAGGTCTGGAGATGTTAAAATTAACGGAAAAAAGTCAAAGGAGAACTATCGCCTTCTGTTAAATGATAAAATTACAATAAGAAATTTGTCTACAGGAAATACTGAAAAAATAGGAGAAATTGTAAATACATATAAGATAAAGGAACTGAAAATTTTAGAAAAAGATCTGGAAAAATATAAAAAGATGGTTATCTTTGAAAATGATGATTTTTTTATTGTGAATAAAAAGGAAAAAGTTCCGATGCATAAAGGGACTGGGCATAAGTACGGACTTGCTGAAGTCTTTAAGAAAATTTATAAAAGCGATAATATTAATTTTGCAAATAGGCTGGATTTTGAAACATCAGGGCTTGTCATTGGCTGTAAAACCTTGAAGTTTCTTAGGTATATTTCTCAAAAAATTAGGGATAATGAAGTTCACAAAAAATATTTTGCGGTTGTTCATAATAAAAATATTATTAGACGTAATAAACTTGAGAGAGAAAAATTTAATTTGGAAGATTTTAAAATTGAAAATTATTTAACAACATTGGAAAATAAAGTTATTGTTTCAGAAAATCCTGTTTCACGTGAATCTAAAAAAAGCATTACTTATTTTAAGCATGTAAATTTTAACAAATTAAAAAAATCAAAAGAAATATTAAAATTATTTGAAAAAAATAATAAAAATATTTTACTTTTAGATGTTGAGCTGATTACTGGCAGAAAACACCAGATAAGAGCTCAGCTTGCTCACGAAAGCCTTTTTATAGTGGGAGATAAGAAATATGGGATAAAGGATGGCAGTGACAGATTTTTTCTTTGTTGCTATTCAATTTCTTTTGATAACTATAAGTTTTCAATTTCAGATAAGGCATTTTTTTAAAAAAATATTTCGCTCAAAGAAATTTCTAATATAAGTGGAGTATTATATATGGTATTGTAACACCTGTTATTTCAATTAAAAAATATAAAATTCTTGAGAGGTGAAGAAAATGGGTTTATTTTCAAGTAGAAAATCAAAAAATAAATATGTAACACTTACATCCAAATCAAAATTAACAGTTGATGTTGTGGATGATAACAAGTGGAAAAAATGTAATCGATGCAACGAGATCATTTATAATGAGGATTTGAAGAATAACTTAAATGTATGTCCAAAATGTGGAAATTATTTCAGGCTTACAGCGTTTGAAAGAATAGAGCTTCTAATTGATGAAGAAACGTTTCTTGAGGAAGATATGACGCTTAATTCAAAAGATATGCTGAATTTTCCTGGATACGAGGAAAAATTGGAAGTTTCACGTGAGAAAAGCCGTATGTTAGATGGTGTCATTAGTGGAATTGGGAAAATTAACGGAATAGAAGTCAGCATTGCCGCAATGGAATTCAGCTTTATGGGCGGAAGCATGGGTTCGGTTGTTGGAGAGAAGATTACAAGGGCGTTGGAACGAGGGCTTAAACGGAAAATACCAGTTGTGATAGTTTCAAGCTCTGGCGGTGCAAGAATGCAGGAAGGAATCTTGTCGCTTATGCAAATGGCAAAAACTTCAGGAGCAGTAAAGAAACTGAATGAAGCAGGCATTCCGTTTATTTCTGTGCCTGTTGATCCGACTACAGGTGGAGTAACAGCTTCTTTTGCAATGCTGGGAGATGTTATTATAACAGAGCCAAATACTTTGATTGCCTTTGCAGGGCCTAGAGTAATTGAGCAGACTGTAAATCAGAAATTGCCAAAAGGATTTCAAAGGGCAGAATTTTTGCTGGAACACGGAATGATTGACATAATTTCAGAAAGAAAAGATTTAAAAACAACGATTTATAGAGTATTGGAAAAATTAGTGTAAGTTTTAAAATTTTTCAAACGAAAGGATAGAACTATGAGTATAAAAGATGAAATTAAGGAATTGGAAGATAATATAGCCGAGTTAAAAAGATTTTCAGCTGAAAGAAGCATTGATTTTTCTGCTCAGATAACAGAACTTGAAAAAAATCTGGAAGACAAATACAGGGATTTTGAGGAAAACGAGATGGATGCATGGAACAGAATTCAAATTTCAAGAAATCCTCAAAGACCTTACACTTTAGACTATATAAATGAGCTGACTCAGGATTTTGTAGAACTTCATGGTGACAGGCTCTCAAAGGATGATAATGCCATTGTAGGAGGGCTTGCGACAATTGATGGATATAAGATAATGATAATAGGGCAGCAAAAAGGAAGGGATATTGATTCAAATATCTACAGAAATTTTGGGATGGCAAGTCCTGAAGGATATAGAAAGGCGTTAAGGCTAATGAGAATGGCGGAACGTTTTAAATTGCCAATTTTAACATTAATCGACACGGCTGGAGCATATCCTGGAATAGAAGCCGAAGAAAAGGGGCAAGGAGAAGCCATTGCTAAAAACTTGGCAGAAATGTTCGGATTTCGTGTGCCAATTGTATCAGTTGTTATTGGAGAAGGTGGAAGTGGAGGAGCATTAGGAATTGGTGTGGCAGACTCAATTTTAATGCTTGAAAACAGTGTGTATTCGGTTATTTCTCCAGAAGGCTGCGCATCAATCCTTTTTAACGACTCAACAAAAGCCGCGGAAGCCGCAAGAAGCCTAAAAATGGATGCCATCAGTCTAAAGAGCCTCGGAATAATAGATGAAATAATAAAAGAGCCATTAGGCGGCGCTCATAGAAACTTTGAGGAAACAGCTCAAAATTTAAAGGAAATGGTTGTAAAGGAATTTAAACGGATTGACAAGTTCTCTCTAAGGGAACTGCTTAGAAGAAGATACGATAAATACAGAAAAATGGGCGAATTTTTTGAGGAATAAAAGTTATTTTTAATGTTTGAATTAATTTAAAGAATGTTTTATTATATGTTTATACTAAATCCCAGTTAAAAAATAGAAGTAAAATTCTATAATAATTAATTTGACATCTTTGTAAAAAAATCAAATTTAATTTTTAAGTATCCATCTTAAAGATTTTTCCGCGTAAAAAGGCTTTAATTTCATCAATTTTTGATTTCTGCTCTTTAAACGGGAAATAGTATTAATTAGGAGGTTTTAATGAAAATAAAAGATATGTTTGAACAGAAGGAGCATCTTATTTCCTTTGAGATTTTTCCACCAAACAAAAATTTTTCGCAAGAGAAATTAAAAGAGGTGACGGCTGAACTAGTGGAGTGCAAGCCTGATTTTATTAGCGTTACATACGGTGCAGGCGGGCAGACTAAAGGCGGGACTATTGAAATGGCTTCTCACATTAAAAATAATTTGAAAACAGAAGTTTTGGCTCATTTAACTTGTGTTGGAAGTAAGAAAAGCGAAATTCACGATTATTTACAGGAAGCAAAAAGTAAAAATGTAAAAAATATTTTGGCACTTCGTGGAGATATTCCGCAAGGAGAAACAGAAGATATTTATAACAAGGGAGATTATAAGTACGCTTCTGAACTGATTAGCGACTTGAGAAAAAACAGTGAATTTGATGATTTTTCAATTGGCGGTGCGTTTTATCCAGAAACTCACTATGAAAATAATGATTTGGTTGATCTTTTTCATTTGAAGAATAAAGTTGAGGCTGGAACAGATTTTTTAACTTCTCAAATGTTCTTTGATAATGATATTTTTATAAAATTTAAGGAGCAGGCAGAAAAACTAGATATAAAAGTACCTTTAGTTGCAGGAATTATGCCAGTTACAAATGCAAAGCAGATAAAAAGAATTATAGAGCTGTCAAAATGCTCTGTACCTCACAAATTAGATAAATTACTGGAAAAATACGGAGATAATCCAGAATCTATGAAAAAGGCTGGAATAATGTACGCAAGTGAACAAATTATAGAATTATTAGCTTATGGAATCAAGGGAATTCATATTTATACAATGAATAAACCTGAAATAGCAAAGGAAATTATGAAAAATATTGAATTTGCAAGATAAATTTAAAATTTATTTAACAAATTAATTTTTGAAATGTTTTGATTGTATAGATGTTTTTATCATATTATTTTTTATAAAAACAAGGGTTATTGATAATTTGAAACTGAAATAATTAAAATACAAAACAGGAGGTACTAAAATGTCTATAAAAAAAGTATTAACAATTGCGGGATCTGATACAAGCGGGGGAGCTGGCATACAGGCAGATCTGAAAACGTTTCAGGAAAGAGGGGTTTATGGAATGAACGCCCTGACAGTTATTGTTACAATGGATCCTAGAAATAGCTGGGCTCACAAAGTTTTTCCAATTGAATTGAATGTTATAAAAGAGCAAATTGATACAGTTGTAAATGGAATTGGAGTGGATGCATTAAAAACTGGCATGCTTCCTACAGTTGAAATTATTGAATATGTAGGTTCTATTTTAAAAAATTGTAAAAATCCAGTTGTTATAGATCCCGTTATGGTATGCAAAGTGAGCAGCGGTTCTACTGAAAATCTTTTCCCAGAAAATGTAATTGCCATGAAAAATCATTTATTGCCTTACGCAACTGTCGTTACACCAAACTTATTTGAAGCCGCGCAGTTAGCTGGAATGGAAAAAATTGACACGCTTGAGGAAGCGAAGGAAGCGGCTAAAAAAATATGTGACTTAGGTGCAAAAAATGTTGTTATAAAAGGAAGAAAATTTTTCGCTGGAGAAAAATCAATTGATTTCTTATACGATGGAAAAGATTTTGAATTTTTTGAATCTGAAAAAATTGATACAGAATGGAATCACGGTGCAGGATGTACTTTCTCCGCCTCAATCACAGCAGAACTGGCAAAAGGTTCCACAGTAAGCGAAGCAGTTGCTACTACAAAAAAATTAATCACAGAAGCCTTGAAACAGTCCTTTAAATTAAACGACTATACTGGACCTTTAAATCACAAGGCATTTGCTTTGAAATAATAAGTAATAAAAATATGTTTTTTAAAAAGTATTCTCTTTGGAGTAGGTGTTTAAGAGGATACTTTTTTTGTAAAATTTTAACTTATCATAAATTGCAATATTAAATGCAACATTTTTTTATCTGAAAATCAAACAGGAGAATATAAATAATGGAAAAAATTAGTCTTGAAGAATTGAAGGATTTGTTATTAATACTAAACTCTTTTGAAAATAGGAATAAATTTTTATAATAGCTATTTCATAGCCATTCAACTAATTACTATGTTTTTGTAGGATTGCTCATTGCCGCAAATCCTACAACCTATGGCTAGTCTACGACATTTTTCTGCACTGACAAAAAACTCGCTATGCTCAAACAGTTTTGCCAGCACAGAAAAATGCTCCGACGGATTAGTTTATGGTAGACTCTGTTTAAAAAATGAAAATTATATTTTAATTAAAAATATTAGTTTTTTATCCTTTTTTAGAAAAGTTTTTAATAAATTCGCTGTTTAAATGGGGTTTAGTATAAAGAAACAAATAAATGTTCAGCGATTACAAAAGAAGTTTTTTAAAAATGATAAGGAAACATACAATGGAGCGATGTGATTTTTCAGATTAAGAAAATAATAAAAATTAGATTGGAAATGAGGAATATAAGTGAATATTTTAATTGATGAACAAAAGTTCAAAGAAAATTATGAAATTTTATCTGATTATAAATTTGATTTTGAAATGGAAAAAAGATGTATAGATTACATTAAAAATAAAAAGGGAAATCAGTTATCCTGTATGAGAACATTATCATCAGGGTATAAAGTACTTGCTTCAAAAAATTTATTGATAGAAAATAATTTAAATTCTTTTAGGTTAAACTGTCATATTTCAGAAAAATTAAAAATTTTAGGAACTTCTAAAGAATCAAAACTTTATAAGGCTAGCTATAGTTTATTTGGATTAATTATGTCAAATAATAAAGAATGGATAAGTTTTTTAAAAAATAATTTAAACTATATAACTTCAAATGATTTTAATTCAAAAGAGAACACCTATATAAAATCAAAAGATTTACATCGAAATTCTTTTTTATCAAAAACAACTATTTTAGCACTATTAGGAGATTTTGAAGAAGTAGAAAAAAGAAGCAAAAAATATTTGGAAGAACCATTAACTAAAAGTTATTATGCATATACAAAATATGATTTTATGTTTTTTGAAGCATTAGTAAATAAAAATACAGAAAAAATGAAACGAGCAATACATAAATTATTAGAACCTAAAATAGCTAAGAAAATTCTTTTTGATACAGATATTAATTATAGTTTTTATTTGAATATTTATGTATTAATGTATTCTAAAATAGCATTATTACATGGATTTGACTTAGGAATTAATGATAAAATGGCTCCTAAAAATTTAATTGATAATACCTCGCTACAAAGTTATGAAGAACCATACGATTTTATGAAAAAAATAGATTTGGTAACATTGACACCTGAAAAATGGAAAGAATGGACAGAAGATTATTCAATAATTGTACCAATTACTTAATTTAAATATTAAAATACAAATTATCATATAGAAAAATATAAATAAATTATTTTCATAATTGATTTTATTACAATTTTTTGATAAAATATATAAGTACAATTTGATTTGATAAACAAATAAATTTATGATAAAATCAGTTTATGAAATAATTAAAAATTGATATGTTTCACTCAAATTTTTGCTTTGATTAAGTTTAGTGAAATTTAGATATATTTAGAAAAATTTTGGAGGTAAAATTAACATGAGTTTGTTAGAATTGAAAAACGTAAAATCTGAAGTAGAGGGGAAGGAAATCTTAAAAGGACTGAACTTGACTATAAATAAAGGAGAAGTTCACGTAATTATGGGACCTAACGGAGCAGGAAAATCTACGCTTGCAAGTATTCTTGTGGGACATCCAAAACACGAATTAGTTGATGGAGAAATTATTTTGGATGGAGAGAATATTAATGAAGATGCTGTTGATGAAAGAGCTAAAAAAGGAATTTTCCTATCATTTCAATATCCTGAAGAAATACCAGGGCTTACTGTGGAGGACTTTTTGAGAACGGCAAAAGAGGCTGTTACTGGGGAAAAGCAGTATTTAATGCAATTTCATAATGAATTAGTGGAAAAAATGGAAAAGCTTCACATTAATCCTGAATATGCAGATAGACATTTGAATGTTGGATTTTCTGGTGGAGAAAAGAAAAAGAATGAAATTTTACAGATGGCAGTTTTAGAGCCAAAATTGGCTATTCTGGATGAAACTGATTCTGGACTTGATATCGATGCAACAAAAGTTGTATTTGAAGGTGTTCAAAAGTTAAAAACTAAAGATACAGCTTTGCTTATAATTACACACTATGATAAAGTGCTGGATTATTTAAAGCCTGATTTTGTTCATATTTTGATGAATGGAAAAATTGTTAAGACAGGTGGACAGGAATTAGTAGAAAGCATTGAAAAAGATGGCTATGCTAAAATGAAGGAAGAATTAGGATTATAATTAATACAGAATAGAAAGTGTGGGAATAATGGAAAATAGAAAAAAAACATATGTTGCAGACATTGAACGTGGTGTCTATGATATAAAAGACGAAGGACGTTATAAATATAAGGCTGAAAAGGGACTTACTCCTGAAATTATCAAAAAAATTTCAGAAAGAAAAAATGAGCCTGAGTGGATGAAAGAATTTAGATTAAAGGCATTAGAAGTTTACAATTCAAAACCTATGACTGACTGGGGTCCAGATTTATCAGATCTTGATGTAAATGATATTGTGCATTATTTAGAACCTGATTCGGCACCTATGAATGAAAACTGGGATGATGTACCAAGCTATATAAGAGATACATTTGACAGACTTGGAATTCCTGAGGCTGAAAAGCAGTCACTTGCAGGAGTAGGAGCACAATATGATTCGGAAGTAGTTTATCACAGCATTCATAAAGAATTGAAAGAACAAGGTGTAATTTATACAGATATTGAAACTGCAATGGTGGAATATGAAGATATGCTAAAGGAATATTTTATGACATTAATTACAGTTAATGATCACAAATTTGCGGCATTACATGGAGCAGTATGGTCTGGAGGATCATTTATCTACGTTCCAAAAGGAGTAAAGGTAAATATGCCTTTACAATCATACTTTAGATTGAATGCACCTGAAGCAGGGCAATTTGAGCATACGCTTATTATTGTGGACGAAGGAGCTGATTTGCATTATATCGAGGGATGTTCTGCTCCAAAATATCAAAAAAATGCATTGCATGCAGGAGCGGTTGAATTATTTGTAAGAAAAGGGGCAAGATTAAGATATTCAACAATTGAAAACTGGTCAAGAAATATGTACAATCTTAATACAAAAAGAGCAATAGTGGAAGATGATGGAGTAGTTGAGTGGATTTCTGGATCATTTGGATCAAGAGTTTCGATGCTTTACCCAATGAGTATTCTAAAAGGTGATCGTTCAAGATGTGAATTTACAGGAGTTACATTTGCAGCGGCTGGACAATATTTGGATACAGGATGTAAAATTATTCATCAAGGAAAACAGACAAGTTCGACAGTTCATTCAAAATCAATTTCCAAAAATGGAGGAACAGCATTTTATAGAGGGCTTTTAAAAGTATTGCCAGAAGCAACTGGAGCAAGATCAACTGTAGAATGTGAATCATTAATGCTGGATAATGAATCAACTTCAGACACTATACCAATAATTGATATAAATAACGATAGCGTTGATATTGGACATGAAGCAAAAATCGGAAGAATAAGCGACGAAGCAATATTTTATCTTATGTCAAGAGGTATAAGCGAAGATGAAGCAAAGGCGATGATTGTAAGAGGATTTGTTGAGCCAATTTCTAAGGAGCTTCCGCTTGAATACGCTGTAGAGCTTAATAAATTGATAGAGCTGGAACTTGAAGGAACTATTGGATAATTTAAAGACATTGCTTAAAAAACGAGAGGAGTAAAAATGTTAGAAAAATCAAGCATACAAAATCTTGATAACAGTGATTACAGATTAAAAATTTTTGAAGAATATAAAACACTTGAAAAAGTTAATTGGAAAAGGGTTGGCTATAAATATGAGGAGCCTGAAACTTTTAAGGAATTTAATAATCTGGAAGTTAAAAATGAAAATCAAGATGGAGTTGTTATAAAAAATATAAATGATTCCCTGCAAGAACTTGAAAGTTTAAAAAATGATAATGATTATGGATTGGGAGATTTTTTCAAGAAACAGAACTTTGCTTTTTATAACGAAGGGAAATATTTGAAAATAAAAGAGAGAAAAATTGTTGAAAAACCAATTTACTTAAATTATCGGGCAAATAAAGAAAATAATTTTTTAGTTGACTACAATGTTATTGAAGTAGAAGATTTTGCAAAAGTTACGGTAATTATTACTTATGATTCAGAAGACGACACACCAGTTTATCACAATGGAATTATAAAAGTGTTCACTGGGAGAAATGCAGAAGTAAAAATTATAAAAATACAAACTTTAAATACAAAAAGTTCTAATTTTGAGTCATCAAAAATTGAAACTTTGGGTCAAGGAAAAACTCAATATTACAGCGTTGAACTAGGTGGAAAGATTAATGCAATAAGTCATAAATCTTATCTTGAGGAAGATTCATCAGAAGTTTATGTGTGGCCTGCATACCTTGCTGATGAGGACAGAAAGCTGGACTTGGAGTATTCAGTAGTATTCCGTGGACGTAGAACAGTTGGTGAGCTTCAAGGAAGAGGAGCTGTAAAAGATACAGCTAAAAAAGTATTTCGTGGAAACCTTTACTTTAAGCAAGGTTCGAGCAAGTCTGAAGGACGTGAAGGGGAATTTGCCATTTTGTTAAATGATAAAATAAAAGCTGACTCTATTCCGACATTATTTTGTAGTGAAGATGATGTTATCGGAGAACATGCCGCTTCTGTCGGAAAAGTTGATGAATCAAAATTATTTTATTTAATGAGCCGTGGACTTTCTGAAGGAAGAGCAAAAAAATTGATAGTTGAATCTTCATTCCGTCCAATAATGGATAACATCGATGATGAAAAATTAAGAGAAAAATTATTTGAAGAGCTGGAAAGAAGAATTTAAAATAAAAAATATGAATTTGAAAAATTACCCACAAAGTGATATAATTTTTTATTGCTTGTGGGTAAAATTGTATAGGGAGGGAAAAATGGACTATAGAAAAGAATTTCCAATATTTAAGAATAGAAATAATCACTATCTTGATACAGCGGCAACTTCACAAAAGCCTAAAAGAGTGCTGGATAAAATTATGGAATATTATGAAAAATATAACGGCAATCCAGGACGTGGTTCGCATACCTTGTCTATGGAAGCCTCAAACTTGATGGCAAATGCACGTAAAACTGTACAGAAATTTATTAATGCAGAATATTCGGAAGAAGTAATCTTTACCAAAAGTACTACAGAATCAATCAATTTAATCGCCTATTCTTATGGAATGGAATTTATAAATGAAAATGACGAGATAATTCTAGGAATTTCAAATCATCACGCAAACATTGTCCCTTGGCAGTTTGTAGCTAAAAAGAAAAATGCCAAGATAAAATTTGTTTATCTTACTGAAAATGGACAATTTGATATTGAAGATTTTAAAAATAAATTGTCAGATAAAACAAAACTTGTAGCTGTTTCCGCTGTGGTAAATGTTACAGGAGTTATTCAGCCAATAAAAGAAATTATTGAAATTGCACGAAACAAAAATAAAAACACACGCATTCTTGTGGATGCTGCACAGTCGATGCTGCATTTTAAACATGATGTTCAAGAACTGGATGCAGATTTTCTTGTATTTTCAGGACATAAATTATTTACACCAATGGGAATTGGGGTTATGTATGGGAAAAAGGATATTCTTGACAAAATGCCGCCTTTCTTATACGGTGGAGATATGATTGAATTTGTAACAGAGGAGGAATCAACGTTTGCACCGCTTCCAAATAAATTTGAAGGAGGGACTCAGAATGTGGAAGGGGCAGTAACTCTGGAAGAGGCAATTAATTTTATTGAAGAAGTAAGTTATGAGAAAATTAATGAAATTGAAAATTCTCTTACAGAAATTGCTTTAGAAAAATTGAAAAAGCTAGATTTTGTAGAGACATATTTTACAAAAGATGTTGAGCGTGCTGGAATTATTGCCTTTAATGTAAAAAATGTGCATTCTCATGATGTGGCATTTATACTTGACTCGTATAATGTAGCAGTCCGTTCGGGGCATCATTGTGCTCAGCCTTTAATGAAGTATTTAGGAGTCCCTTCGTGCTGCCGTGCAAGTTTTAGCATTTACAACAATGAAGAGGATATTGATAAACTGATAGAAGGGCTTTTAAAAGTGAAGGAAGTTTTTGAATTATAGGAAAAATAGGCAGTGTCTTAAAACTCAAAATCTATGTTAGTTTTAATATTTTTTAATTTTATAAATTAGATAAATTACGATAAAATCAGTGTTTGTTATTTTGAATTTTGAAAAATTTGCTAAAAATTTATCATTTTTATAGTTTTCAGACACGCCCTAAATAAAAAGAAAAAAATTTGAAAAGGAGGTTTAATATGAATTTAGAAAAAATATACCAGCAGACAATACTGGAATACAGCAGACGTAAGGAACTAAACCGTGAAATCGAAAATCCGACATTTGCAGAACGTGGGCATAATCCAAACTGTGGAGATGACTTGACACTTGAAATAAAAACTGACGAAAATGGAGTAATAACAGATGCCGCTTTTATTGGAAGCGGATGTGCCATTTCAACGGCTTCTATGGCTATGCTGATTGACTTGGTAAAAGGGAAGACAATGGAAGAAGCAAAGGAAAAAGTAAATTTGTTTTTCAAAATGATGAAGCAGGAAGAAAAACTGACAAGTGAAGAAAGCAAAAAATTAGGAGATGCTGTTCTTATGGAATATGTGGCTCAAATGCCTGCAAGAGTAAAATGTGCGACACTTAGCTGGCATTCGTTAAAAGTAATTGTGGATAAGAGTGAAAAGTAGAATAAATAATAAAAAAAGCTGTATCATGATACTTATGAAACAGCTAATTTTTTTGTTAAATATTCCAGTCCTTGTTAAAATCAATCTCAAAGTCTCCAGATTCATTTATTTTATTTGAAGCATTTATGATGAATTCTTCTAAAATACTGTATCCAAAGTCAAAATGGGGATTGAATATCTTTTTTGAGAAGCTTTTTACACTATTTTTATAATGAAAGTCTAAAAGTTTCCAAAAATCAAGACTTGAGATTTCAAGATTTCCAGCGATACTGTATTTTCCAGAAGATACAAACTGGTCTGAATTATGATTGCAGCTTTCTGTTTGAATATTTTTCACAATTTGTTCGGATACAGAATTTTTTGAATCAGTAGATTTGGGTTTTATATCTGAATTATCAAATATTGATGTTCTGGCCAAATCATTTTTTGTATTTGAAAAATTTTCAAATTCAGGGTTATTTATTGATAATATTAAATTTTCAAAATTTTGTGGCAAATCTTTATAGGGAATATTTGGAACATCGGTTGTAATCATTAAAAATCCTGCATTTCGCTCTTTTGACAATTTTAATAGCGTTTCGTACTGATCGGGCGTTGCAGAATGAATGACATGCACAATACGGCTTGCGTTTTCAGGATTATTTTCAAAGTTGTAGGTTCTTGGAACCCAATGATTGATGTAGTTATTGGCAGACAGTTCGCTTGTTAGCCATAAATCAGAATATTTGGACATTTCATCTGTTACTGTTCCTCCGGGATTTGCAACTACGATTGAGTCAGGATACTTATTTTTTATATAATTATATATTTGTGCCATGTATTCGATTTCTAGAGGATTTGTACCTGATGAAACTTCATCAAGGAAAATTCCCGAGATATTGTCAGAACCGTAAAATTGTATATATTTATCAATTTCAGAATATACTTTTTTTACACTTTTTGTATATTCATTTGTAGTGACATACCCAAGATTTTTTATTCCAAGTTCCTTATTTCTTCTTATTTGAACAACATAGTCATAATCAGCCTTGTCAGAAGGACCGTTTTCAGGATTGATAATGACATAAGGAATGGTTGCTTCGTTTTCTGAAAAATCATTATCTGAAATGGGGATGTTTTTTTTATTATTAGCTTTGCTTTTATGGAAACCATCTGCATAGCCAAAATCCACTTTAAATTCATTTTCGTTTTTTAAATTATTTTTTATAATATCATAAATTTCTTCATTTTTTGAAAATTCAATACCATTTATATTTTCCCAAAGAGAATTGGTATTATTCTCAAAATTTTCCTTCATTTATTATCTTCTCCTTTCGTTATAGAATTCTCCTTGTAACCAATAGAAATTTGGGAAATTTATTTCTTAAATTTAAAGAATGTTGCTACATATATTAACATTTTTTTTTTCTAATTACAAGGAAAATTTTTTATAAAATTATGAAAACTGTAATTTTGAGCAATTAAATAATAAAATTACTTGATTTTTTCCAATTTCAAGTTAAAATTTAATATAAGGTAAATTTTATTAATTAAGGAAAGCAGATACAGGGAGGAAATGTTATGAGAATATATGACAGCAGTAACATTAGAAATGTGGGAATTTTAGGACATAGCGGTTCAGGAAAGAGTAATATGGTGGAGGGGCTGGAATTTACGGCTGGACTTACCAATCGTATCGCGGTCAATGAAAATGATACAAAAATTACTAATTCCTTGAGTTTGCATGCCATTGAGTATCAGGCTGCGAAATTTAATTTTGTGGATATTCCAGGGTACGGAGATTTTTTTGGTGAAGTTGAATCGGGACTTGCGGCAGTTGACGGAGCGATTATTATTGTTGATGGAACTACTGATTTAACAGTTGGGACAGAAACGGCTCTTGAGCTGACAGACAGCAGAAATATTCCACGATTTATTTTTGTAAATAAAATTGACAATGAAAAAGCTGATTATGAAAAGATTCTTTCACAGTTGAGAGAAAAATATGGTAAAAGAATCGCTCCATTTCATGTACCTTGGGGACGGGGAAACGAATTTCGTGGGCATATTAATGTAATTGATATGTTTGCAAGGGAATTTGATAAAAACAAAAATGAATGTGCAACTGTGGAAATGCCCGCTGATATGGATGATGAAATAAATTCAATTCGTGAAATGCTTTTGGAAGCGGTAGCTGAAACAGATGAAGAATTAATGGATAAATATTTTAATGGGATTGAGTTTACAACAGCTGAAATTCATCGTGGACTTAGACAGGGAGTGCTTGACTGTTCTGTAATTCCTGTTATTTGTGGTGCGACTCTAAAAAATATCGGACTTCACACAACTTTTGACATGGTAAAGGATTTCTTGCCATCACCTAACGACAATAAAAAAATTGAGCCTGAAAAAAATACATTTACATGCCAAATTTTCAAAACTACGATTGATTCTTTCTTAGGAAAAGTTTCATACGCAAAAGTTTATTCTGGTGAAGTTAAGCAAGATAGCGAAGTTTTTAATATAAATAGAAAATCAAAAGAAAGAATTGGAAAAATTTACACATTCGTTATGAATAAAATGGAAGAAGTTCAAAAGGGAATCGCTGGAGATATTGTTGTATTTTCAAAATTTAACAGTACAAGAACTTCTGATACATTGTCAACTAATGAAAAAGAAGCTGCCATAAAGGAAATAACTTTTCCAAAACCACAATTATTCGTGGCAATAGAGCCTTTGAACAAAAATGATGATGAAAAAATGTCTTCTGGACTTAACCGCCTAATGGAAGAAGACCCATCTTTCACTTGGCACAGAAACCTTGAAACAGGGCAGACAGTGCTAGGAGTACAAGGAGAACTTCATTCTGCAACAGTTATCGAAAAATTAAAAGCTAAATTTGGAATATCAATAAAAACTATCGAATTAAAAGTGCCGTACCGTGAAACAATCAAAGGAACTTCTGATGTTCAAGGAAAACACAAGAAACAATCAGGAGGGCACGGACAATACGGAGATGTATTAATTAAATTTTCTCATGTAGATGAAGACTTTGTCTTTGAAGAAACAATTACAGGTGGAAGCGTTCCAAAATCATATATTCCAGCTGTAGAAAAAGGATTAAGAGAATCGCTAAAAGAAGGAGTTCTAGCTGGTTATCCAGTAACTAACATAAAAGCTGTCTTATACGACGGTTCATATCACGATGTAGATTCTTCAGAATTAGCCTTTAAAATTGCCGCAAACTTGGCCTTCAAAAAGGGAATGCTGGAAGCAAAACCAATTTTATTAGAACCAATTATGGAACTTACAATTATCATTCCAGAAGAATATATCGGAGATGTAATGGGCGACATCAACAAAAAACGTGGTAGAGTAATAGGAATGGAAGCCCACAAAAATACAAAACAAAAAATAATAGCTGAAGCCCCAATGTCAGAAACATTCAAATATGCCAACGAATTGAAAGCCATCACGCAAGGACGTGGATATTTTGAAATGAAACTTGTAAGATATGAAGAATTAATGGGAGACTTGGCACAAAAAGTAATTGACAGCAGAAAAAAATAAAATTTAACTAGAAATATTTTTTATATAGTTTGAGAAAAGAGAGAAATTTAATAATATTATTTTTCTCTTTTTTTGTTTTGATAAAGTAATACTAAGCCCTCATTTGAATAGTAGAAATCAGAAAATTCATGTAATTAAAGTCTTTTTTACAAGACTACCAAATTAATTGCTGTAGAATTTTATTTCTATTTTTTAAATGGAGTTTAGTATAAAATATTTGAATGGGGAAATTTTTCTAAAAAACTTTGAAAAATCAAAAAAATATGGTACAATAAGTTTGTAGAAAAAATTCCTGCCACTACTAAAAATTAAAAATGCAGAGAAAAATTCGCTTAAAGCCACTAAACATGCTAGTTAGGAGTTACGGAAAATGCTAAAAAAACAGCAAAAAATGACAAAAATTAATCAAAAAAATATGATTTTAATGTCTGAAAAAATTCTTGTAACATTGATAAATAAAGGGTTTTCTCAAAAGTACGGGTAAGAATAGTGAATCCATTAGAACAAGGATTGAGACCTTTCCAACATGTTTCTCATTGTTTATCCTTTCATTAGTAAGAATAGTGAATCCATTAGAACAAGGATTGAGACTTCTTAAAATTTCATTTTTTACATTTCTTTCCATTTGTAAGAATAGTGAATCCATTAGAACAAGGATTGAGACATTAGATAATTCCATTCAGACAGTAAAGTATTACATGTAAGAATAGTGAATCCATTAAAACAAGGATTGAAACATATGCTTCACTTACGTTAGCCACATTTACCTCCTAGTAAGAATAGTGAATCCATTAAAACAAGGATTGAAACTTTATCTGGGTAGTTAGTATAACTCAAATAGTCATTAAAGGTAAGAATAGTGAATCCATTAAAACAAGGATTGAAACTTTACATATAGGAAATTCTCCTATATGTATATTGAATGTAAGAATAGTGAATCCATTAAAACAAGGATTGAAACCTTATATTGTAGATATGTAACATTGCGAACTGAGGCAGTAAGAATAGTGAATCCATTAAAACAAGGATTGAAACGTATATGTCTATGTCTTTATGAGAAAATAAACTGAAGTAAGAATAGTGAATCCATTAAAACAAGGATTGGAATAAAAAATTAAAGGCAACAACTTTTATGTGAGGTTGTTTTTTTGTTTATAGAAAATTGTGAAAAAGGAGTGAAAGAAATGGCGATAATTTTTGTTACTGGCGGGGCGAAAAGTGGGAAAAGCAAGTTTGCTGAAGAGTTAATTTTAAGTTTGAATAATGGGAAGCAGGAGAATGTGTATTTGGCAACATCGCTTGTGTTTGATGAGGAAATGAAGGAAAAGGTGAGGTTGCATAAGGAAAGAAGGAAAAACGATTGGGGTACTGTGGAAACTTATAAAAATTTTGAAAGTAATTTAAATAAATATTTTCCTAAAACAGAAAATGAAATTAAAAATAATATGCTTGTGGATTGCCTTACGAATATGATAACTAATATAATTTTTGAGGAAAAGGATGTTGACTGGGATAATTTTGACAAAAAATCTTATGTAAAAATTGTGGAAAAGTTGAACAAAAATGTGGAAAACACAGTAAATGAACTGCTGAATATAACGAGTCAATTTGAAAATACGGTAATTGTGTCAAATGAGCTGGGATTGGGGCTTGTGCCGAGTTATCCATTGGGACGTTATTTCCGTGAAATTGCAGGAAAAATGAATCAGGCTGTGGCAAAAAGGGCTGATGAAGTTTATTTTGTAGTATCTGGTATTCCAATGAAAATTAAATAATTAATAGTCCTGTTCGGTAACTATAAGAACTTAGAATTTATAACTAATTTATTTTAATGGGAAATAGTATAAAATATTATTATAGGAAATTGTAAAAGTAAAAGCAATAAAATTATTGAATGACAGCGGTATTTATAAGTACAAGAGATTAATCACTCTTTTCAGAGAATAGAGAAAAATAATAGAATAAAAAACTATATATAATTGAAATTTATATACTTTTGCAATGGCTGAAGAGCATTAATAAAGGAGCATTTTAATATGAGAAACAAAAAAACAGATTTACAGCTGGAAAAGGATAAAATTAGAAAAGAAATTTTGGAAAAAAGAAATAATTTATCCACTGAAGAAGTAGAAAAAAAAAGTGATTTAATTATTCAAAATTTGGAAAAATTTATAAAAAATGCTGAAAATATAATGATTTTTATGGACATGAAAAATGAAGTGAGAATCACAAAATTGATGGAACTTTATCCTAAGAAAAGTTTTTTTATCCCCAAAATTACAGATAGTAAAAATAGAGAAATGAAAATTAATAAATATGAGGAAAATGAGCTTGTATTACATAAATTTGGATATTACGAATCTTCTTCCATCGATTTTTATAACGAAAATATTTTGGATATTGTAATTGTTCCAGCAGTTGTCTTTGATTTGGAAAAAAATCGAATTGGATTTGGCGGCGGGTATTATGATACTTTTTTGAAAAAGATTCGAGGGGAAAATAAAAAAGTTTTGTTTATTGGTATTTGTTATGATTTTCAGATTATTGAAAAAGTTCCGGCAGAAGAGCATGATGTAGTCTTGGATTTTGTTGTAAGTGAAAGTAGAATTTTTTAAAAGCTTTACTAAAAAACGTTGTTCTATTTGATTATCCAAGAGTTTATTTACTTTCGGTATTTTTTACCTAAATATGCTAGGGAGCTTAACTACTTTATATATCAAGATATTTTATTTTTTTATTTTTATTATTTAGATAGGAGACAGTTTTAAAGATAAAAACCACCTTACTTTGTTATACAAATATAAATTATAATGAGAAAGTGAAAAAAAACACTTGAGTTTTTTGATAAAATAGAGTATTATATAATTTATAAGGAATGTAACAAATTAATGCTTTATTTATAGGAGGAAAAATGGCAGCAGTTAAAGATTTGGAAAGTTTGAAGGCACTTATTCAAAGAGTTAAAAAGGCTCAGGAAGAATTTGCAACATTTGATCAGGAAAGAGTCGATAAGATTTTTAGAAAAGTAGCCCAAAAAATGAACGATGAAAGAATTACATTGGCAAATTTGGCAGTGGCAGAAACTGGAATGGGAATTGTGGAAGACAAGGTTATAAAAAATCACTTTGCTTCTGAATACATTTACAATAAATACAAAGACGAAAAAACTTGTGGCGTGCTGGAAGATGACAGATCTTATGGAGTTAAAAAAATTGCAACTCCAATAGGAATTATCGCAGGTATTGTACCAACAACAAACCCGACTTCAACAGCAATGTTCAAAACACTAATATCATTAAAAACAAGAAATGCAATAATATTTTCACCACACCCAAGAGCGAAACAGGCAACAATTGAAACAGCTAAAATTGCATTGGAAACAGCAGTAAAATATGGGGCACCAAAAGATATAATTGGATGGATTGAT
This sequence comes from Leptotrichia hofstadii, assembly GCF_007990525.1. NCBI lineage: Bacteria > Fusobacteriati > Fusobacteriota > Fusobacteriia > Fusobacteriales > Leptotrichiaceae > Leptotrichia > Leptotrichia hofstadii. The sequence goes on along the minus strand of NZ_AP019823.1, from coordinate 2,130,795 downwards.
GAACCAAGTGTGGAATTATCAAGAGAACTTATGGCAAGTGTTGACTTGATACTTGCGACAGGTGGGCCAGGAATGGTTAAATCTGCATATTCATCAGGAACTCCTGCGATTGGAGTTGGAGCTGGAAATACACCAGTTGTAATTGACAAATCAGCAGATATAAAAATGACTGCAAACTATATTTTGATGTCTAAAACATTTGATAATGGTGTAATTTGTGCGACAGAGCAGTCTGTAATTATAGATAAAGAAATTTATGATAAAGTTAGAAGCGAGTTTTTAAACAGAGGAGCTTATATTCTTAATGAAGAAGAATTAAACAAAGTAAGAGAAATATTGTTTATAAATGGAAACTTGAATGCTGATGTAGTTGGAAAAAGTGCATACGTTATTGCAGGTATGGCAGGATTTGAAATTCCAAAAAGTTCAAAAGTTTTAATTGGAGAAGTGGAATCTACTGGAACTGAAGAGCCTTTTGCACACGAAAAATTATCTCCAGTGCTTGCAATGTATAAAGCAGAAGATTTTGAAGATGGACTTAAAAAAGCTGATGAGTTGGTAAGACTTGGAGGATTAGGACATACATCTTCATTATATATTAATTTAGCTGAAAAAGAAAAAATAGATAAATTTGGAAGATTGATGAAAACAGGGCGTACACTAATCAATATGCCAGCATCACTTGGAGCAATCGGAGATGTATTTAACTTTAAATTAGAGCCATCATTAACACTTGGATGTGGTTCATGGGGAGGAAATTCTGTGTCAGAAAACGTAGGAGTAAAACATTTATTAAATGTAAAAACAATTGCAGAAAGAAGAGAAAATATGTTATGGTTCAAAGTTCCTGAAAAAATTTATTTCAAATACGGATCGCTTCCGACAGCTTTAGAAGAATTGAAAGGAAGTCACAAAAAAGCATTTATCGTAACGGATAAAGTATTGGCTGAACTAGGATATACAGAACATATTACAAAAGTACTTGACAGCATACATATCGATTATAGAATATTCTCAGAAGTAAAAGAGGATCCGACATTAAGTTCAGCTCAGGCTGGAGCAAAAGCAATGCTTGAATACAATCCTGATGTTGTTATTGCTCTTGGTGGAGGATCTGCAATGGATGCCGCTAAAATTATGTGGGTATTGTACGAACATCCAGAACTTCGATTTAGAGATTTGGCAATGAGATTTATGGATATTAGAAAGAGAATCGTTGAATTTCCTGAAATGGGTAAAAAAGCTAAATTTGTTGCAGTAGCAACATCGGCCGGAACTGGTTCGGAAGTAACGCCATTCTCAGTAATTACAGATGATGAAACTGGAATCAAATACCCTCTTGCAGATTATGCATTGACACCAAATGTAGCAATTAACGATCCTGAACTTATGCTTACAATGCCAAAAGGACTTACAGTAGCTTCTGGAATTGACGTATTTACACATGCTCTTGAATCTTATGTTTCAGTTATGGCGACAGAATACACAAAACCTTATTCAAAAGAAGCGGCTAGACTTGTATTCAAATACTTGCCAGAATCAGTAGAATTAGGTTCAAAAGCAATTAAAGCAAAAGAAAAAATGGCAAATGCCTCTTGCCTTGCAGGAATGGCTTTCGCAAATGCATTCTTAGGAATAAACCACTCACTTGCACATAAACTTGGAGGAAAATTCCACGTTCCACACGGTATCGCAAATGCTATGCTTCTTGAAGAAGTTATCCGTTTCAATGCAGCTGAGGCTCCAACAAAGATGGGATTATTCCCTCAATACAGATACCCTGATGCAATGCAAAGATACGCTGAAATGAACGATTATCTAGGATTTGGCGGAAATACTAAAGAAGAAAAAGTAGAAAATTTAATTAAAGGAATTAATGAATTAAATAGAAAAATAGGAATTCCAGCAAGTATTAAAGAATGGGGAGTGCCTGAAAAAGACTTCTTGGAAGCTGTAGATGAAATGTCACTAGATGCTTTCGATGACCAATGTACTCCAGCTAACCCAAGATATCCGTTAATGGAAGAATTAAGAGAAATTTACTTGAAAGCTTACTATGGAAAAGAATGGGAAAATGAAAAAGAAAGAGTAGCAAAAATTTTAGGTTTTTAATCTAAGTTTATGAAAAAAATAAAGTCAAAAAATAAGGGATTTTCTCAAGATAGAGATTATCCCTTTTTAAATTATTCAGTTTTAATAAATTTGGCAATAAATTTCGTCCCTTTATTCAATTCACTTTCAACCTCAATACTTGCATTATGCTGCTCAATGATTTTTAAAACTAATGAAAGACCTAGTCCAAAGCCTTTGTTTACTTTTTTGTTTCGGGAATCATTTACTTGGTAAAATCTTCCCCAAATAAGTTTTTTATCTTCATCAGATATTCCAATTCCATTATCTTCAATCTCCATAATGCAGTTTTCATTTTCTGAATACAATTTTACACTTATTTCATCCTTTGTAAATTTCATTGCATTATTAAGCAAATTGTCAAGCAGTCTTTCAATCATTACTTTATCAGCATTTATAAATATATTTTGTTCAATATCTTTTGAAACTTTTATATTTTTCTCGCTTAAAAGATTTTTATAATCTTCTAATATTTTTTCCATTGTTTCTGAAAAATTTATTTTTTGTAAATCAATCGTTGTCTGCTTTTCTATTTTGGAAAGTTCCATTATTTGATTTATCAGTTCTGACATTCTTTTTGCCTGACGCTGAATCACAGAAAAGGAATCCTTTGCTTCTTCCATAGTGTCTGCATATTCCAGCGAATACTGACTTTCTGTAAGTATAACGCTCACAGGTGTCCGAAGTTCGTGCGAAACATCTGAACTGAACTGTTTTTCACGTGTATAGGAATTTTCAAGTGAATTTAGCATTTCATTAAAGGTATCTGCCATCCTGTGTATTTCATCTTTTCCTTCATCAATTTTGATTCTTTTGGAAAAATCACCGTTTTTTTGAATTTCTGAAGCTGTATCTGATATTTTGGCTACAGGATTTAGAGCTTTTTTTACAATTCTGTATCCGCCATAAACTATTATTAGTAATAATAGTGGACTTAAAATTAAAATTATAATAAGCAGTTTGCTTACTTCATCAGATAGCTGATTTACTGGAACAATCCCTCTAATCCATTCTCCTTCAGAATTGTCTATTTTTTTATCGAAATAATAATATTTTTCTCCATTCTTTTCATAAGTTCTGACAGTGTTTTCTTTATATTTTAATGTCAAATCAAATCCTCGTGGCGACATTCCGCCCATTTCTATTCCTTCGCTATTGTACTTAACAAAGTAAATCCCGTCATCAAATTCGTCAAACTCATTAGGATTTGAAACCATTTCAACAGTCATTTCAATCACAGCCTCCATCAATTCTCGATGGTTCAAGTCTCCTGTCATCTTATTTGCAACGGTAAATGATACTGTTAGCATAATCGAAATTAAGATTACCACAAAAACAGTGTACCAAAGAGTTACCTTCACAGTAATTGGAAAGTCCCCCCAAATTTTATTTAATTTATTTTTCAAAACTCAATTATTCCTTTCTCTTCAAAAAATTCCTAATGATTAATTTATTTGAACTAATCCTCTTTTATAACATATCCAAGACCTCTTTTTGTATAAATTATCTGTTTTCCATCTTCTATATCTATTTTTTTCCTAATATTTTTTATCAAAACGTCAATTATATTAGAATCTCCTTCATAATCAAAGTCCCATACATGCTCCTTAATCTGATCTCTGCTTAAAATCCGATTTTTGCTTTGCATAAGGTATTCCAGAACTTCATATTCCTTTCCTGTTAATTCTATCTGCTTTCCAGCTCTTGTTACTGATTTTTCTGAAGTATCCAAAATCAAATCTCCTATTACAAGCTTATTTGAACTATTTCCGTATTTTCTTCTCACAACTGCCCTAATTCTTGCCATAAGCTCATTAAAGTCAAATGGTTTTACAATATAGTCATCAGCCCCCAAGTCAAGCCCTTTTACCTTATCATCTGCACTATCCCTTGCAGTAAGCATAAGAACCGAAGTGTGATTTCCCTTATCCCTAAGCTTTTTTATAACTTCAAATCCATCTACTTTTGGCATCATAATATCTAGAATTACTAAATCGTATTCGCCGTATCTCAGGTAATCAAGTGCCTCTTCCCCGTCAAAAACGCTGTCTATGCTGTATCCATTCTTTTTAAGGTACTTTGTAATAACGTTGTTCAAATCTATCTCATCTTCCACTAATAAAATTTTCATTTTTAATCCTTTCAATCGCATTTTTGTCAGTATAACATAAATTTAATAAATAAAAAAGAGGGTAAACTGAAAATATCAAATTTCCAATCAACCCTCCAGAACACTATTTTTATTTATTGCTATTAATCTCTATCTACTTTCCATTTTACAATTGCACCAGTTACTGCGTCAATATCAAATTCGTATTCCCATCCGTTATAATAAATTTCTCCTTCATAAACCATTCTTCCATTTTCTCTATCCAAATGGATTTCTTTTACGTGAGAACTGTTCGCTCCTGGCACTTTTTTCAATGCAATATTCATTGCCCTGCTTACTCCAATATAGCTGTTTGAAGAAACGTTTCTGTTATATTTGTGTTTACTTTTTGCGTTTGCAGTCACTGATACTCCTAATACCATAATTCCTAATAATGCGATACTTAAAATTTTCTTTTTCATAATTTTTCTCCTTTGATTTCAATTTTTTCTATTTATAAATTTTTTTGTATTTTTTAAGCTATATGGCTTATAACTTAATTGTTTTTGTAGTTCTTTACTTCTGTTCCTATAATTTCACCAGTTGTTGCATCAATGTCAAATTCATATTTTGAATTGTTGTAAAAAATTTCAATTTCATAAACTGGTGTTCCGTTATCTAAATCAAGGTCAACTTTTCCAACATGGCTTTGGTTTGCTCCTGAAACTTGTGCTAATGCGATTGATTTTGCTCTTTCTGGCGTTACTTGCTGTGTAGCATTCACGCTTCTATTATTGTAAGAAGGGGTTGATTTTGTCTCAGCTTTCCATTTTACAATGTCACCAGTTACAGCATCAATATCAAATTCATATTCCTGTCCATTATAATAAATTTCCCCTTCATAAACCATTATTCCATTTTCTCTGTCTAAATTGATTTTTTTCACGTGAGAATTGCTTGCTCCCGGTACTTTTTTCAATGCAATGTTCATTGCCCTGTTTACTCCAATGTAGTTATTTGAAGAAACATTTCTACTGTATTTATTTCTGCTCTTTGCGTTTACAGCTACTGATACTCCTAATACCATAATTCCTAATAATGTAATACTTAAAATTTTCTTTTTCATCTTTCTTTCTCCTTTAATATTCATTTATTTTTTTACTTTTCTCTCTTATCTTGAATACATTATAAAACAGTTTTATGAATATAAAATGAATGTAAAAAAATTTTTGCAAAAAAAAAAGGAACAGTCCTAATTTTAATTAGAAATATTCCTTTTATTTATATTATCCACTATTACGAAGTCCTGTTGCAAGTCCATTTATTGAAATGTGAATGGCTTTTCTCAGTTCTTCTGAATCGTCTCCAGCTCTTGAACGTTTTATTAATTCAATTTGTAAATAATTCATCGAGTCAAAATATGGCAGACGATTTCTTAGACTGCTCACTAACTCTGGATTATCTGCCAGTAAAACATCATTTCCTGTAATTTTTTTCAAAATATCAATTGTTAAACCCCACTCTTTTTCTATTTCTTTAAAGATTTTTTGTGCTGTTTCCTGATCACTTGCTAATTTTACATATTCTGCAAAAATTGACAAATCTGTTTTTGATAGAACCATGTCAACATTTGAAATTGTTGAACGGAAGAATGGCCATTCCTTGTACATTTTCTGCAAAATTTCCAATTTTTTATCATCATTGTCAATCCACTTTGTAAACGCTGTTCCTACACCGTACCATCCCGGAAGCATTATTCTTGCTTGCGACCAAGAAAATACCCATGGGATTGCTCTTAGGCTGTCTAATGATTGTGTTTTTTTACGTGAAGACGGTCTTGAACCAATATTCAGCCCTGCAATAAAGTTTATTGGCGTAACTTCAAAGAAAAAGTCTGAAAATCCATCTGTATTGTAAACTAAGTCACGGTAGGCATAATAACTTAATTGTGAAACATTTTCTATTATTTTTTCATATTCTTCCCAGTCTGCATCTTCCTCTGTCAATGCACTTGATTCAAGAGCTGCTGAAACCAATGCCTCCAGATTTTTTAATCCTAAATCAGGATTTCCGTATTTGGCACCAATTACTTCTCCCTGTTCTGTAAGTCTTATTGTTCCATCTGTACTTCCTTCAGGCTGTGCTAAAATGGCTTCATAACTTGGACCGCCACCACGTCCTACTGTTCCTCCACGCCCATGGAAGAATGAAATTTCCACATCAAATTTCCGTCCGATTGCAGTCAGCTCTTTTTGCGCCTTGTATAAAGACCAGCTTGAACTTAAATATCCACCATCTTTGTTGCTGTCTGAATATCCTAGCATAACTTCCTGTTTTCGCCCTTTTTTATCCATCCATTTTTTCACTAATGGCAAATTAAACCATTTTCTCAAAATATCAGGAGCCGCAATTAAATCTTCCACTGTTTCAAAAAGCGGAACAATCTGTAAATCGCAGAACTCATTTCCTTCATTTCCTTTTGCAAGATTGGCTTCTTTTAGTAAAATAGCTATCTCTAGCATATCTGAAACGCTTGTTGCATGAGAAATCAGATTTTTTTCAATAATTTTATTTCCAAAACGTTCTCTCAAAGATTTTGCCTTTCTGTAAATTGCAAGTTCTGAGGCCAGTATTTCACTTTGTGGAATTGTTGGATCGCTTAAAATTCTAGGGTCATGTTCCAGTTCCCGCAGCAAAATTTCACATCTTGCGTCTTCTGACAGGCTCAAGTAATCTCCTAGAATGTTTGCATTTTTCAAAAGTTCTGCAACACATACTTCGTGAACGCTGGAATCCTGTCTTAAATCAATTGTCGCAAGGTGGAATCCAAATATTTTTGTGGCACTGATTAGATTGTTTAATTTTCCTTGTGTTAAAAATTCGCTGTTATTCTTTTTAAGGGATTCTGCTACGATTACCAAGTCGTATGTAAACTCGTTAGCTGACTTGTAGGGAAGGTCAATTCCATTTTTTCTTTTTGGCGGTAATAAGTCACGGTTGTAATCACACAATTTGTAGGCTGTTGCAAGCAGTCTGTCTGTTATTGTTGTCAATGCACGGCGATATGGCTCATGTGTTCGGTGTGGCGAAACTTCTCCAGAAGCATCAGCCAGTTTTTGCAGTTCCTCAGTTACATTTGTCATTGAAATAGACATTGATAAATCTCTGTAAATTTCACGAACTACATCAAGATAATGCTGGAATAATTTTATAGCCTGTTCCTGTGCCGACTGTTCCAATGTATTTACTGTAACATAAGGATTTCCGTCCCGATCTCCACCAATCCACATTCCCATAGTAAGTGGAAGCAGAGCTTGAGATTTTACTTCAGAATTTCCCAATGTTTTTGAAATTTCCTGAAATTTATTCATAAGTCTTGGAATTTCATTGAAAAATGTAATGTTGTAATAACTTAGAGCATTGCTTATTTCATCTGTTACACGCAATTTGGTAGCCCGTAACATCGCAGTTTGCCACCAGATCTGAATACCACGGCTTAGGTCGTTAAGCCATTCATTTTCATCAATTTGATGAGATTTTACATTTTCATATTTATCAAGAATATCAGTTAATTTTTTTGTCAAATCCAAAATACTTTTTCTTTGAACTTGTGTCGGATGTGCTGTTAAGACTGGAACAATTGAGACTTTTTTCATAGCCTTCAATATTTTATCCTGACTAATTCCCTTTTTCTTCAAATTTTTTAGTGATTTTTCAAGAGATCCAATCTGCAGTTTGTTGGAAATCTTTGCATATCGCTGTTCATGAGTCTGGTACACATCTTCAGCAATATTTGCAAGTGCCGAAAAAATCGAAAAACCTCTTATTACACGCAAAATTTCCGCATCAGTAAGATCCGAACAAAAAGACGACAAATTTTTTCTAGCCTCCTGTTTCTGCGTCTTATAATATTTACTAGAAGCTTCTTTCAATTTTTCAGTAACCTCATAAATATGTAAACCCGCATATCTAAAAATCGTTTCACCTAGAAGAGTTGCAAAAAGTTCATTATGAATGAGCAAATCCTCCTGATGCTTATCAAGTTTTACTGACGGTAAAGGAGTTATCGGTAAATTTTTTAAATTCATTTATTTCACACTCTCTTTCTTTATATAAAATTCTACTTATTATCTAAATTCTATTATTTTAAGTATTTCACCTTTTAAATTATATCACAAAAACGTTTCGTATTAAATAGCGATTTTAAATTATTACAAAATGTGATATAATTTTAACAAAATAAGACAAGACAAGGGGGAACAATGGCCATCCCCCCTTGCATCCCCGGCTTGTCTAAGTATTTTTTTTTGAAATATTCCCAAATTTTATTTGGGAAAGTAGTCTAAACATTTGTTATTTGAATAAACCTGGATTACTACGAAATTGAAACTCGCTTTTTTTTTAACAAAGGTTATTAAAATTCCTTAAACCAATTATAGTCTAAAAATTTTGAAAAAGCTCAGACAGTCAATTTCATTTCAAAAAAATCACGACGTTTTTAGTTTGATTATAATAATTAATTTGATTAAAATAAATGTCAAAAAATTAAAAAATTGTTATAAATTTCAGAGATTTTAATTTTTCAGTAAAAGACAACTTGTTTGAGCTTTTCTAATGTACTTAAATTAATAATAACTTTATGAGATGAAAATAACTTTTGTTAAAAGCGAGTTTTGTCTTTTGCTGTAAAATTGAAATTCGAGAAGCCGGAGTGCAGAGGTATGGCGACTGATACCTCTGCTTAAAATAAACTTTAATACAAATAAAAAAGAAAAATTATAGAGTATTTTATTGAAAAACTATAAGGATAAGATTTAAAAATAGGAAAGAAAAGAGGAAAAAATGAAAAAAAATTATGATGTATTGGAATTTTATAAGATAGTTAATGAACTTATTGATTTATCAAGATTAGAGAAGACGAAAGAAAAGTTTCTGGATATTGATATTATAAAGGAAAAATCAGTTTTGGATAAGGAACTTATGCTTATGATGGAGATGATTGACTTTTATAAGTATGACGATGGATTGGAACTTGCGGGGCTTGCGGATATTACTAGAATGATGAATTCCATTGATATTATTGGTTCTTATTTGAGTGCTGAGGATTTGGCAGTTCTGAAGAAAAATTTGACGATTTTTAGAATTTCTAAAAGCAGGGCTAAGAATGTTAGGGATAAATATAGAACGATTTGGAATCTGTTTAGTGATGTTGAGGAAGTTAAGGATATTGAGAACTTTATTTCAGAAGCGATTAATGATGAAGGAGTATTAAAAGATGAGGCTTCGATTGGACTTCGTGATGTGAGAAGGCAGAAGCAGAATATTAATGCGAATATTAAAGAGAAATTTGATGAGCTGATTTCCAATAAAAGTACCCAAAATGCTATTCAGGAAAGAATAATAACTCAGAGAAATGATAGATACGTAATTGCTGTAAAGACTGATTTTAAAGGGCTTATTAAAGGAATAGAACATGATAGGTCTGCGACAGGAAGCACAGTTTACATTGAGCCTTTAAATGTTGTTTCATTAAATAATAAATTACGTGAATATGAGGCCCGTGAACGTGAGGAAATTAGAAAAATACTGCTTAGAATTACAGAACTTGTAAAAACGAAAAAGGAAGAAATTCTGGAAATTAAAGAAATTTTGGAAAGACTGGACTTTATTGATGCAAAAACGACTTATTCGGTTAATAAGAAATGTATTGTTCCAAAAATTATTAACAAGGAATATTTGAAACTGGTTGAAGCAAGACATCCACTAATTGATGAAAATACAGTTGTGCCAATTAATTTTGAACTTGGGAATCCTGAAAATATAATGCTTATTACAGGGCCTAATACTGGTGGGAAAACAGTAACATTGAAAGTGGCTGGACTTCTTACAATTATGGCATTATCTGGTATCCCAATTCCTGCGAATGAAAAAACTGAAATTGGGTATTTTCACAATGTACTGGCTGACATTGGGGACGAACAAAGTCTTGAGCAAAACTTATCCTCATTTTCAGGGCATGTGAGCAAAATAAAAGATATAATTGAAAATGCAAACAGTAAATCACTTGTATTAATGGATGAATTGGGAAGTGGAACTGATCCGATGGAAGGTGCTGCTTTTGCAATGGCAATCATTGATTACTTGAATAAAAAACACGTAACTTCAATAATCACAACCCATTACAGCGAAGTAAAAGCATACGCCTTTAACACAACAGGAATTAAAAGTGCCTCAATGGAATTTGACGTGGAAACGTTGTCTCCAACGTACAGACTGCTGGAAGGAATACCAGGGGAAAGTAACGCCCTTATAATTGCAAGAAAATACGGAATTAGCGAAGAAGTAATCGAAAATGCAAAAAGCTACATAAGTGAAGATAATCAGCGTGTCGAAGAAATGTTAAAATCAATTAAGGAAAAAAATGATGAACTGGAAACAATGCAGGCAAAATTAGAAGCAACAAGAACTGAACTTGACAAGCAAAAGAGCATTTATGAGCAAAATATGATAAAACTTGAAAATGAAAAAAATGAAATTATAAAACGTGCCTACGAGGAAGCTGATAGTTATTTGAAAAATATGCAGGCAAAAGCCAAAAACTTAATTGACAAAATTAACAGCGAGGAATCTAAAAAAGAAGATGCCAAAAATGCTCAAAGAAGCCTGAATATGCTACGTGAATCATTCATTACGGATAAAAAGAAAAATGTAAAGGAAAAGAAAGTTGTTACTCAAAACGTAGATTTTGCTGTTGGGGAAGAAGTACTTGTAAAAACAATGAATCAAAATGGAAAAATTTTGAAAATAATGCCAAACAACCGTATTCAAGTGCAAACTGGAATATTAAAGCTGGTTGTATCAACTGACGACATTGTAAAAATCCAAAAGAAAAAAACAAACAAATTCAAAAACTTCGCCTCACTAAAACGAACTTCACAAGTACGAGGAGAAATCGACTTACGTGGAATGAACGCTGACGAAGCAATCGCAGAACTTGAAACATACATGGACAGAGCAATGCTTACAGGCTACCACGAAATCTACATAATTCACGGAAAAGGAACAATGGTACTAAGAAAAAAAATCCACGAATACCTAAGAACTTCAAAATATGTAACAGAATTTAAGGATGCCAATCAGAATGAAGGTGGAATTGGGTGTACGGTGGCTACTTTGAAATAGGACATTTGATTTAAAGGAGAATGAAAATTTATGAAAATCAAAAATCTTTATATAAAGGAATTTAAAGGATTAAGAGATATATCTATAAATTTTGAAAAAAATGATAAGCCGTTAGATTTAGTAATCTTAGCTGGGTCAAATGGGAGTGGAAAAACTCGAATATTGGAAAGTATAAAAGAATGTTTTGAGAATAATATTGCTATTATAAATTTAAAAATTAGTAATGAATTAGAAATGTTTTTTGAAGAAAAAGAAGAAGAGTGTAAAAATAAAATAGGAAATGAGAAGTATTTTTACAAAGCTTTAAACTCTTTTTCTTTTGATGATAAACAAAAGAATGTTATGGATACTTCATATTTAGCCATCAAAGAAAATTTACCAATTCTTCCTAAAATAATTTATGTTCCAATAGAAATTAATTTTCAAAAAATGAAAACAGCTTCGACTACTTTAGTTCAAGAATATAAATTTATTAATATTGTAGATACGAATTTAATAAAAGATATTCCATCTTACATAGCTACAAAAATGATTTCAGCAATGTTCAAAAATAAAAATGAAACAGTTAGAGATGTACAAAAAAAGGTTTTTAATGAAATAAATGAAATATTTGAAATTTTAGATATAGATGTAAAAGCTGAAGATATTTCGCAAGATGGTAAAAATATACCAATTTTTGAAAATTCTTCGGGAGATAAATTTGATATAAATGAATTATCTTCTGGAGAAAAGCAGTTGTTTTTACGTACTTTGGCTATAAAAATGTTGAATCCTGAAAATTCTGTTATTCTGATTGATGAGCCTGAACTTTCATTGCATCCAAAATGGCAACAGAGAATTGTCGATGTTTATAGAAAAATTGGAAAAAATAATCAGATTATTATTGCGACACATTCTCCACATATTTTAGGAAGTGTAAGAAAAGAGAATATTATGTTGCTAGATAAGAATGAGGATGGGAAAATTGTGGTTAGAACTGGGGATGAATTGTATGATTCTTATGGACAGCCGACAGAGAGAATATTAGAAGATATAATGGGGCTTAAAACAACTAGGAATCAGGAAATATTTGATAGATTGAAAAAAATTAGGGAAATAGTAAATGAAAATAAATATGAAACTGATGAATTCAAAAAAGATTATACAGAGTTAAAGAATTTGCTGGGAACGACAGATGAAGATATTATGCTTATAGATATGGAGATTCAAATTCGGAAGAAAGGATTGAAGAATGTTAAAAATATGTAAAACTTCAGAACCTGATTTTTTGAAAGGATTTAAAAAAAATCAGAAACCTAAAACTTGGAAAGACTTCAATTTTAAAATAAAAGGTGAATTGAAAAATCATATGTTGGAAAATGAGCAAAAAATAAAAGATAATTATTTTTGTCCTTATTGTGAGAGAAAAATTACAATAGAGAAAAGTCAGATAGAACATATTAAACCAAAAGATCAGTTTCCACAATTATTTTCAAACTATGAAAATTTTATTACAGGTTGTCTTAATATTGAGAGTTGTGGTTCAAAGAAAGGCAGTAAATGGAGTGAGTTATTTGTAAATCCAGTAATTTATGAACCAAGCAAATATTTTTCATATGATAGAATGACAGGAGAGATAATCCCTAAAAAAGATATTACTGATATAGATTTAAAAAAAGCAAATTATACAATTGAAATTTTAAATCTGAATGATGATAAAAGATTGCTTAAAGGAAGAAAAAGTGTAATAAAAATTTTACAAAAATATCAAAAGATATATAAAGATGAGAAAATATTAAAAGAAATATCTGAGGATTTAGACTTTCCAACGTTGAGAAATTTTTTGATTGAGAGTTTCAATGATTAAGTTGGAAATATTTAAAAATCAAAGTTTTAGTTTACAATATCAGAATGTTCAAGGGAGAATAAAAAATGAAACTTTACAACACAATGACGAATAAAATCGAAGAATTTAAGACAATAGAAGAAAATAAGGTAAAAATGTATGTTTGCGGGCCTACTGTCTATAATTACATACATTTGGGGAATGCACGTCCGATTGTTGTTTTTGATACGTTGGCACGGTATTTTGAGCATAAGGGCATGAAAGTTGAGTTTGTGCAGAATTTTACGGATGTGGATGATAAGATTATAAATAAGTCTATGGAAGAAGGGACTTCTGCGAGTGAGGTTTCGGAAAAATATATAAAATATTTTTTTGAGGATATCAGTAAGCTGAATATTCTTGATAGTGTGAAAAGACCTAAGGTTACTGAGAATATGGCAGAAATTATTGAGATTATTCAAAAATTAATTGATAATGGGTTTGGTTACGAGAAAGATGGGGATGTCTATTTTGAGGTAAAAAAATATAAAGATTATGGAAAATTATCAAATCAGAAAATTGAGGAGCTGGAACTTGGGGCTAGGATTGATGTTTCGGAAATCAAGAAAAATCCAGTAGACTTTGCACTTTGGAAAAAAAAGAAGAATGGAGAGCCGTTTTGGGAGTCGCCTTGGGGACAGGGGCGTCCTGGATGGCATATAGAATGTAGTGCGATGGCAAAAAAATATCTAGGGGATACATTTGATATTCACGGCGGTGGACAAGATTTAGTTTTTCCGCATCATGAAAATGAGATTGCTCAAAGCAAGTGTGCTTATCACGGAAATTTTGCAAATTACTGGCTTCACAACGGATTTATTCAGATAAATGGCGACAAGATGTCAAAATCGCTAGGAAATTTCTTTTTGCTTCGTGAAATACTTGAAAAATTTTCTGGGAATGTAGTAAGACTTTTTATTCTTAGCACTCATTACAGAAAGCCAATTAACTTTTCATTCGAGAATATGGAGGATACAAAAAAAGCCTTACAAAATATTGTAAAATCAATGAATAAATTTGAAAATATTGTTGAAAAATATAAGAATGAAAAAATAGAAAATATTAAAAATTCAGAGTTTTCTCAAAAAATTGATGAATTTGATAAAAAATTTGAAGAGGCGATGAATGAGGATATGAACACACCACAGGCACTAGCGACTATTTTTGATCAGATTAGGGAAACGAATAAATTTATTTCCACAAATGAAAATGAGTTTTCCACAATTTATTATGAAATAAAAAAATCTTATGATTCTTTGAAGGCAAAATTAGAAAATGTGTTTGGAATAGCGATTGAAGTAGAAAATGCTGTGAAGGAGGAAGAAGGGGAAAATATGGAATTGACAAAAAAATTAATTGAATTGCTGATAAAATTACGAAGTGAAGCAAGAAGCGAGAAAAATTTCAAATTATCCGATGAAATTCGGGATGAGTTGAAGAAACTTGGCGTGGAAATTAAGGATAATAAGGATGGAAGTACAGATTATAATTTATTGTAATTTTTGATTTAAGAAGAGGGAAAAATGAAAAATATTTTAGTAGGAGTTACAGGGGGAATTGCGGCATATAAATCGGCTGGGATTGTATCGCTTTTGAAAAAGAAAGGATATAATGTGAAAGTTGTGATGACTAAAAATGCTACAAAAATCATTGGACCTTTGACTCTTGAAACTTTATCAAGAAATAGGATTTATGTGGATATGTGGGACAGCAATCCGCATTATGAAGTGGAGCATATTTCACTTGCGGATTGGGCAGATATGGTTTTGATTGCACCTGCGACTTATAATATAATTGGAAAGGTGGCAAACGGGATTGCAGACGATATGCTTACGACAATCCTTTCTGCTGTTTCGGTAAGAAAGCCAGTATTTTTTGCTTTGGCAATGAATGTGAATATGTATGAAAATCCGATTTTAAAAGAAAATATTAATAAGCTAAAATCTTTTGGGTATAGGTTTATTGATGCAGAAGAAGGACTGCTTGCCTGCAATTACAGTGCGAAGGGGAGAATGAGCGAGCCAGAAGATATTGTCGATGAAATAGGAAGATACAGTATTTTTTCAAAATTTGAGAATTTTGATACAGCCTTGAAAGGTAAAAAAATTCTTATAACAAGTGGGCGAACAAAGGAAAATATTGATCCAGTCAGATATTTGTCAAATAATTCAAGCGGAAAAATGGGATATTCAATTGCTCAGGCGGCGGCTGATATGGGAGCAGAAGTAACGTTAATTAGCGGGCCTACGGATTTGAAAGTTCCGAATGGGCTTGAAAACTTTATTTCTGTAGAATCGGCGTCGGAAATGCATGAGAAAGTGGATGAGTATTTTAAAAATACTGACATTTTCATAGCTTGTGCGGCAGTTGCTGATTACAGACCAAAGGAATACAAAAAGGAAAAAATAAAGAAATCAGATTCAGATTTTGTTATAGAATTGGTTAGAAATCCTGATATTTTACTAGAGATGAGCAAGAAGAAGGAAAAACAGCTATTAGTTGGATTTGCCGCAGAAACTAACAATATAAAGGAAAATGCCTTGAAAAAGCTGGAAAAGAAAAATTTGGATATTATAGTGGCAAATAATGCGTCTGTAATGGGCAGTGATGAAAATGTGATTGAGATTATTAAAAAAGATAGGACTTCGGTGGAAATTAGTCAGAAAAGTAAGATAGAGCTAGCTTATGATATTTTGAGTGAAGTTGTTTGTGAATTGGAAAATAAATAAAAGAAGGAGAGGCTATTCAAATTTAGCAAATTGATTATTATGGAAAATGAAAATAAAAATGTAGATGAGATTTTGGATGAAAAAAAAGAAGAAAAGGAAAATTTCAAATCTGGCAGGAAAAAAGGTACTATTTTTGGAATAACAGCTTTATTAATTTTGGGAATTATAATTTTAGGAATAATTTTTAATGGGAGAAATATTAATTCTAAAGGTAATGTCGTGAATGGAGATGAAGAAGATAATATTTTTAGAATCGATCCGATAAAAAACCCGCAAGTTACTTATTATAATTTTCGTGGCGAAGTTTACCCTGACTGGGCTAAATTTGGACTTACTCGAAGTAACGGAGCGAGAGGACATCAAGGAATTGATATTTTTGCATTGCCAGGGTCAGATGTTTATGCTGTGCTGGATGGTAAAATTGTGGATATGTATGTGGATAAAACTGGATATGGATTAAATTTCTACTTGGAAGTCGATCCAAAGGAACTTGAAAAAATAAAAAGAAAAAATTACAAACCTAAAGAAAGTGCAAGAGAATGGGCATACAGCCCAAATTATGACCCTAATACAATGCAAGTAAAATACATTAGATATTGCCATTTAAGTGAAGTGAATGTAAAAATCGGAGATACAGTGAAGGCTGGGCAAGTAATAGCTAAATCAGGTACAACTGGAAATGCAAGCGGAACACATGCTCCTCATCTGCATTTTGAGATAGCCTTTGAAATGAGAGGAAAAGGACTTATAAACAGAGTTGATCCGGAAATGTACTTTAAAATAAAAAATGGAGACAAAATGACAAAACAAGAGATAAATGCTCAGACTGAAGCAGCTAAAACAGAATGGTTTGAAACAAAGGGCTATGATACCGGATTTAGAGATAAAAGTATATTTTTAGATAAAAAGATGAATCCAGATGGAAGCAAGGTGGAAGAAAATTTAAATAAAATTAATAATTTAAAAAGCAGAAAAATTAGAAAAAAATAATTTTTTTAATTAGCAATGATGATACTTAGGAGGAAATTTTTATGGGATTATTTGACAAATTATTTAAGAAAGAAAATGAAAAAGAGAATGATGCTGAAACAGTTTCTGAAGAAATAAATACAGATGGCTGGGATGCTATTACAGAAACTTTTAACAGACTTTATCCAGATCAGAAAAATCCATTGCATTATGCGGCAATGATAAAATGGAGATTTGGTGGAAATGATCCTTTGGATGGTATTAGTATTTATGATGGGGGAGATTATTGGCACTTTGTTACTTATGGATTGTCTGAACTGCATGAAAAAGTAAGTGAAAATACAGAATATAGCGGTTATGGAATGGAGTTTACATTAAAATTAAAAAAAGATAATTATGCTGATGAGGAAGCTGAATTAAAGGGAATTTGTGGAATTTTACAAACAATTGCAAGAGCGACGTTTTCTAGCGGAGAAATATTTAGACCGTATGAATATTTATACACAGGGCAGACGGAAGGAATGGATGTAAATAAAAAGTCAAATATTACAGGATTTATTACTATTCCTGATGAAAAAGCTGGAATAATTGATACAGTTAATGGAAAAGTGGAATTTATACAATTTATCGGAGTAACTGATAACGAACTGAAAGCAATTCAAAATAAAGAGACAACTGTTAAAGAATTATATGAAAAATTAAACAGCGATGTAACAAACTATAATAGAAAATCAGTATTTTAAATAAAAAAGAGAGTATAAAGGGTAAATCCCTAAATATTCTCTTTTCTTCATTCACAAGTTTTATTTTTCTCTCATCTTTTCAGATAAATCAATTTTCTCTCTATTTATAATTTTGGTTACTAAGCATTAACAACAAGATTTATTAATTCTTCAATAGTTTTTGCACCAACTGATTTTTGCTCTCCATTTATAAATACAACTGGTACCGCCTGAATATCTTTTTCTTTTGCTTCTTCAAAAAATACTGCACTATCTACCATTGTTGCTGTAATATTTTTATTATTTGTTGAAATTAGATTTAATGCTTGAACTACATCTGGACAATGTGTGCAAGATAACGAAACAAACGTTTCGATATTTACAGGCTTATTAACTGATTCAACTTTTGAAAGCTGCTCTCCTTCCAGTTTTTTCCCAAGTCCTGCAAGTCCCAAAACTGCTAGAATAAAGCTATTAAATTCGTGTCCTCCAGGAATACCTGAAAAATTAATACCTGTATTTTCTCCATCTTTTAAAATTGTAAAAGATGTTGGACGAGTAAGGTTTGCTTTTTCTAAGTCAGCCTTATCATTGTCAAATGATTTTTTTACATAGTTCACTTTTCCAGAAATTGCATCAACTTCTTGTAAGAAGCTATCTAATTCAGCTGATTTTTCGCTATCATTCAAAAATGCGACTAATTCAATGTTACCGTTAATTTTATCAAAATAACCTTTTAACTGTTCTACAATATTACTATCTAATAAAGCCATTTTACCTCCTTCTAATTTATTAAGTTTAAAATTATTAAATTTTACCTACTAAATCTAATCCTGGTTTTAAAGTAGCTTCTCCTTCTTTCCATTTTGCCGGACAAACTAATCCTGGGTTATCGGCTACGAATTTTGCAGCTTTTGCTCTTCTTACTAATTCTGATGCATCTCTTCCGATTCCTTCATCGTTTACTTCGTAAGCAGCAATTTTTCCTTCAGGATTTACGATAAATGTTCCTCTGAATGCAAGTCCACTTTCTTCGTTTAATACTTCAAATTCTCTTGAAATAGCTTTTGTAGGATCTCCAATCATTGCATATTTAACTTTTCCAATTGCTTCTGAGTGATCGTGCCATGCTTTGTGAGTAAAGTGAGTATCAGTACTTACTGAATAAACATTAAATCCTAATTTTTCCAATTCTTCTCTATGGTCTTCTAAATCTTCCAATTCAGTTGGACACACAAATGTAAAGTCAGCTGGGTAAAATACGAAAACATTCCATTTTCCTAACATATCCTTTTCAAAGCTCACTTCTTTAAATTCTTCGTTTTGATAAGCTTGAGCTGTAAAATTTTCAATTTTTTTTCCTATTAACGACATAACTTCCTCCTAATTTAATAATATTATTGTTTTTAATTTGAAATGATTACAAATATTTCTTGATTACATTATACCATAAAAAATTATTTTGTCAAATAAAATTTAATGTTTGTATTTCAAAGAAATTATGATAAAATTTTATAAGAATAAAAATAAAAAGTGAGGATAAATATGTATAAAGTATTAATCGCAGACGATAATAAACAAATTGTTTCCATACTGTCAGAATACTGTAAAAAAAATAATTTTACTGTAAGTACTGTTTTTGATGGGGAAACGGCATTAAAGGAAATTGAAGAAAATGAGTTTGATATAATACTTTTGGATGTAATGATGCCAAAAAAAGATGGTTTTGATGTATGCAGGCAAGTGCGTACTTTTTCAAATGTTCCAATTATAATGATTACAGCACGTGGAGAGGATTATGAGAAAATAATGGGACTGGAAATAGGAGCAGATGACTATATAGTAAAACCTTTCTCGCCAGGAGAAATAATTGCAAGAATAAATGCAATTTTACGTAGAATAACACCTAAAAATGATGAAAGTGCAAAAATTTTCACATTTGATAATCTTGAGATTGATTTGAATAATTTTACGGTAAAGATAAATGATGAAATAATTTCGTTGACTAAGAAAGAAATAGAGATTTTATGGACTTTGGCAACAAATCAGAACAAAGTTTTTACAAGAGAAAATTTATTGGACTTGATATGGGGATTTGACTATTTTGGAGAAAGCCGTACTGTCGATACGCATATAAAAAGGCTTCGTGCAAAACTTGATAATTATAAGCATGAGAAATGGAATATTAAGACAATTTGGGGAGTTGGCTATAAATTTGATGTTTTAGAAAAATAACTTTGTTAATGAATATTAAAAATTAAATCATTGGATAAAAAATGTAAAGTTTAAAAAAATAAAAAAGGAGTGAAGTTTTTTAAAATGGGTAAAAGAATAAAAAAGATTTTTTTTAATGGAGAGGAGTATCCGCCAGAGACATTTAGATTAGGAATGATGTTGTGCATGGTTGGGGGATTTATGGACGCATATACTTTTGTTACGCGTGGAAAGGTGCTTGCTAATGCACAGACAGGAAATGTTGTTTATCTCGCTATAAATTTACAAAGGGGAGATTTTGGAAAAGCCTTTAATTATTTTATGCCTATTCTGGTTTTCACATTTGGAATATTATTTACTGAATTTATTAGAGTGAAATTTGAAAAACATAGAATTTTTAGATGGCAGCAAATTGTTATATTTTACCAAGTTATAATAATGTTTTTTATTTCATTCATTCCAAGCGGAAATTGGAATATTGTTGTAAATATGATTATGTCGTTTATTGCCGCAATTCAATATCAAGGATTTAGAAAAATTAGGGGACTGGCAGGAGCGACAACAATGTGTACTGGGAATTTACGAAGTGGAATGGAGAACTTATTTAAATATATAAATACAGAAAACAAGTCGTATTTACAGAATTTCTGGATATATTTGGGATTAGATGGATTTTTCTTTATAGGGGCAATGCTTTGTGTAGTTTTAGTAAAAATATACGGTATAGGAGCGTTGCTTGCTTGCTGTATTTTACTGGTTGCGGTGTTTATTATAATGTTTAAGGAAACTATTTAGAAAATTTATTAAAAGGAAATATATGGATAAAAATAAATTAAAAGAAGAGTGGCTGAAAGAAGAAAAAATGGCACATATACACGGCTGGGATTTTTCTCATATTTATGGACGTTATTCAGAAGAGGAAAATTTACCTTGGGATTTTAGAACCGTCATAAATAAGTATCTGAAAAATAATATGAAATTGCTGGATATGGAAACAGGCGGTGGAGAGTTTTTGCTTTCATTAAATCATCCAAAACATAACACATCAGCAATCGAAGGTTATCAGCCAAATGTTGAACTGTGTAAAAAAGTATTGCTGCCATTGGGAATAGATTTTAAAGAAGCGGATGGAGATGAAAAAATCCCATTTGAAAATGAATATTTTGACATAATTACCAATCGGCATGGGGCTTATAATGTTACAGAATTAAAAAGAGTCTTGAAAAAAGATGGAATTTTTATTACACAGCAGGTAGGGGCAGAAAATGATAGGGAACTTGTCGAAATGTTACTACCTGAATATAAAGATTTACCGTACGCTGAGCATTATCTCAATATTAAACAGCAGGAAATTTCTGAACAAGGATTTGAAATATTAGAAAGTGGGGAAACATTTCAACCAATAAAGTTTTTTGATACAGGAGCTCTTGTATGGTTTGCAAAAATTATTGAATGGGAATTTCCAAATTTTTCAGTCGAAAGCCATCTTGACAATTTGTATAAAGTACAGGAAATAATTGAGTCAAATGGAGCAGTGGAAGGAAGAATTCATAGATTTTATATTGTGGGTAAGAAGATTTAATTTGTTGTTGTAATTTAATTGGAAAAAATTCTAGAAAAATAGGAGGTATTTAAAATTGAATAATTACAAGCCACCTTTTCAAATAACCGAAAAAATGACAATATTAATAGGTGAAATAAGTGAAGAAATAGGAAGAATGTCTATTTTTCAGGAAAAAATTTCAAATCCACATTTAAGGAGAGAAAACAGAATAAAAACAATTCATTCTTCACTTGCTATTGAACATAATTCTCTCTCGCTGGAACAAGTTACAGCTATATTGGACGGAAAAAGAGTTTTAGGAAATCCTAATGAAATAAAAGAAGTAAAGAATGCTTATGAAGCATATGAACTATTAACTAAGTTAAATCCATTTTTAGTAAAGGATTTATTGAATGCTCACAGATTGATGATGAATGGGCTGGTTAAGGAAAATGGTAAATTTCGTTCTCAAGGGGTTGGTATTTTTGCTGGAAGAAAGGTTGTACATATTGCTCCGCCAGCAGATTTAGTGCCTAAGCATATAAGCAGTTTAATTTCATGGTACAAAACTTCTTCTGTACATCCATTGATTAAAAGTGCTGTTTTTCATTATGAATTTGAATTTATCCATCCATTTTCAGATGGAAATGGTCGTATTGGAAGAATGTGGCATACTTTACTGCTTGGAAAATGGAAAAAAATATTTTTTTGGCTTCCAATAGAGGAATTGATAAAAAAAGAACAGAAAAAATATTATGATACTCTTGCAATAGCTGATAAAGAAGGTGAGAGTACAATATTTGTAGAGTTTATGCTCAAAATTATAAACGACAGTTTAAAAGAAATTAAAACTTCTGAAAAAATAACCGACCAAGATAACGACCAAGTAACCGATCAAGATAGCGACCAGGATAAAAATCCAGTCGAAAAATTACTTAGTGTCCTTGGAAATAATGTTTTATCAGCAGCAGAAATTATGGAAAGATTAAATTTAGTACATAAACCTACTTTTAGAAAAAATTATTTAAATCCTGCCTTAGAGGCAAAATTGATTGAAAGGACAATTCCTGACAAACCTAACAGTAAAAATCAGAAATACAGGAAATCGGAAAGAATTATTAAAAGATAAAATGGATTGGAAAGGTGGGAAAAATAATGAATCTTATAGATAAAAATACCAAAGTTTACTATATAAGCACCTTTTTACTATTTTTAGCTTCCACAATGCCACATTCCATTCTGACTGTACTTTTTCTAAAAAAAGGCTTGTTAATGTCGCAGATTGTGCTAATGCAGTCTTTTTTCAACCTTTCAATGATTATTTTTGAGATTCCAAGTGGAGTAATGTCGGATTTATATTCAAGGAAAAAAGTTTATATTTTATCATTAGTTACCTTGGTTATAACGTTTTTTCTGATTATTTTTTCCAAAAGCCTATTTTGGTTATCGGTGGCATATGTAATATATGGGGTAGCAAATGCACTCGAAACTGGAACAATTGATGTAGTTTTAATAAATAGTTTGAAAAATAATGAAACTGGATTGCAAAAATTTTTAAAATATCAAAAGCAAATTTCGACTTTTTCCTCCATTTTAGGTTCAGGAATAGGATTTTTACTTTATTTTAAGATAGGTGTAAATATTTATTTTATTTCTATTACTTTGATACTTCTCAATATATTGCTAACAGCCTTATTTTTTTTCGATGAGAATAAAAAAGCAAATGAAAATATAAACTTTCAAATTTTTAAAAGGCATATAATTGAGTGCATTTCTGAATTGAAGGAAAAAAGAGTAATGAAGTATTATTTTATATTTTTTGGAATTATACAAATTTTTATTCAAAGCCATTTTCAGTTATGGCAAAAACTTTTTTTAGATAAAGGGATTGGAGAAAAGAATTTTTTTGTAATGTATGTGTTGTTTCAAATAATTGTGATTATTGCATACAACACAAATATTCTGCTTATAAATACGAAAAAATTGTATTTTTTATTAATTTTAATATTTTTAATGGCAATAACTGTAGTAATATTAAAAAATAATCTAATATTTACAGGAATATACCTAATATTATGTACAATTTTTTTTATAATTAACTATTATTTTGAATTTCACTTTAATAAAATCCTGTCAAAAGAAAAAATAAGTGCAATAACTTCAATGAAATCATTTTTTTCAAGGATTTTTTCGTTCGGAACGTTATTTATTTCCAGTTTATTATTAAGAAAAATTAGTGTTGTTAATTTATTTGTGATAAATGTTACAGTTGTTATTTTTGTGGTTATGTATTTAATTTTTAGAATTAATAAATCTGTTTGACAACCTTGAATAAAGAATAATATCGGGGTATAAAATAATACTGGTTGTGGAAATGATAAACAATGTTGAAAGAATAAAAAAATTTAAAGAAGAAAAGATGTTCAGGGTATTTTTATATAAAAAAAGACAATACTGATATTCAATTCAATGTTTCTGAAGAAGAAATAAAGGAAAAATTTGGAAATGTAAAATTTAATGAAACTCCAGATGAATTTATAAACAAATATGGTATAACAGATTAGTATGGCTAAAACTATAGTAGAACAATATGAAAAAAGAAAAAATGAATTATCTATTGGAACAAGACAAAATATTGTAATTGATGCTAGAGGACAAGGAATCACTTATTCACAAGAACAAAAAATAATCCAGAAGATAATAGATAAATCTAATGGAACAATAAAAAAATCAGATATAACAATATGGAAATAGAAAGGAAGAAGAAATGGAAGAATTATCAACAAAAGAATATAATGAACTATATAAGAAATATTTTAAAGAAATTTTTAATAAGCCTATGAAAGATTTTGGATATAAAAAGAAAGGAACAGGAAAATTTTTTAAATTAAATAAACTAGGATTATTTGAATATATAGGTTTTTTCAGATATTATCATGAATTAAGAGTAGAGTATGCAATAATACCGATATATAGTTATATAATGAAAAATTCTATAGGAAATGGTAGTGAGACAGAATTTGTAGATTTGGACGGAGAAGAAAAGATGGAAAAAGGGATGAAAAGTATTTTAGAAGAAATAAAAAACAAAATAATCCCTTGGTTTAAAAAATATGAAGATTTAGATACTTTTTTTGAAGAAATAGTAGGAAATGATAAATTATATTTAGGAGCAGAAATTTATAGATATTTATTTAGAGCGACTACTTTTGCAAAGTTTAAAAAATATTCAAAAATACAGGAGAATATAGATAAAGTAAGAGAAGAATACAATAAACTTCCAGATGAAGAAAAAGCATATGACTTTTATAATGTTATATTAAAAGAAGTAGATGAATTAGAAGAAAAATTAAAAGAAGGAGAAGAAAGCGTAGAAAAATATATTGAAGAAATGGAATATAAATCACTATTATATAGAAAAATGGAGAAATTGTTGAAAAATAAAGTTAAATAAAAAATAAAGCTAAATTTTCAAATAATCGTTATATTATTATTGACGCTAGAGGACAAGGAATCACTTATTCACAAGAACAAAAAATAATCCAGAAAATAATTGAAAAATCTAATGGAACAATAAAAAATTCGGATATTACAATTTGGAAATAGAAAGGAAGAAAAATGGAAGAATTATCAACACAAGAATACAATGAATTGTATAAAAAGTATTTTAAGGAAATTTTTAGTAAATCTATGAAAGGTTTAGGTTTTAAGAAAAAAGGGACAGGGACATTTTGTAGATTAAATAAATTAGGATTATTTGAATACATTGGTTTTTTTAGATATTACCAAAAGTTACGATTAGAATATGCAGTAATACCGATATATAGTAGCATATTAAAGGATACTATAGCAAACGGAGGATATACAAAGTTTGTAGATTTGGATGGAGAAGAAAAAATGGAAAAAGGAATGAAAAAAATTTTAAATGAAATAGAAAATGATATTATTCCTTGGTTTCAAAAATATGAAAATTTAGATATTTTTTTAAACGAAATAGTTGAAAATTCAAACATATTTCGTGGAGTTAAGATATATGAGTATTTATTTAGGGCGACTACTTTTGCAAAATTTAAAAAATATTCAAAAATTCAAGTAAATATTGAAAAAGTAAAAGAAGAATATGAAAAACTTCCAGAAGTAGAAAAAAAATATGACTTCTTTATAGATACATTAGAAGAAGCAAATACTTTAGAAATAAAACTTAAACAAGGTGAAGAAAGTTTAGAAAAACATATTGAGGAAATGGAATATAATTCACTATTATACTGGAAAATGGAAAAATTATTAAAAAATAAAGCTAAATAAAAAAATAAAGCTAAATTTTCAAATAATCGTTATTGTAAAAGACAGCGGTTATTTTTTTGTTTATGAAGTAAGCTTATATTAGGCCTATAACAAAAAAATTTTGCATCAGGTAGGATATTTTTTGTACCCAAAAACGATTTAACAAAGGCTATGGCTTAATATCATGTAATATGAACTTTATCTTCATTTTCAATCAATTTCTCAAATTCTCCAGTTGTTTCAGTTCTTTTTATTCTCTATTTAAAAAGGGAGAAAATAAACAAATTCTGAATATTTCTCCCTAATTTACTTTTCTTACTAATTTTCAAAAACAAATTTATTAATTAAAAATCACCTTTCAAAATTTCCCCTTTTCTCAAATCACTTCTCATTTTTTGAATAATATCATCCATTTCATCCAGTTTTTTCAAAATTTTCTTTTCTTCAGGGCTTGTTGTAATAATTTTACTGATTCCACCATTTTTTATTATAATTCGTTTATCTGCTATTAGTGCCAATGTTGGGTCGTGTGTTGCCATTAATACGATTTTGTCTGATGAAACAAGTAATTCCAAGGCTTTTTTCCTGTCAATTCCTGCATTTTCAATTTCGTCAATTAGGACAATTGGAGATGAGCTTAAAATGGCTGTGTCGGCAATCATTAAAGCACGGGATTGTCCACCACTTAGGGCTGTGATTGCAGTAGTTAAGTCAAATTGCTCTCCAGCCAGATTGTTTGCAGCAGTAATGATTTTTTCTACAGTTTCATCAATGTCTTCAATCATTCGGCTTTGAGCGTGCAGTTCTAGAAATTCCTTTACTGATAAATCCATAACGAAATTCATGTTTTGTGATAGTTGGGCGACTAATTTGTTGTTTGAGGAATAACGCCATTTTTTATCTGGAAGTTCACCGTTTATAAGGATTTGACGCTGTGTTGGAGTGTCTTTCTGGGCAGTCCATTCGATGTCGGCAAGAAGTCTTGATTTTCCAGAGCCTGTAGGCCCTACAATGGAAATAATTTCTGATTTATGAATATCAAGCCGCTCAAATCCCTCTTTATTCCCAGATTTATCTTGCCCAGCGACAATTGTAAGCATATCAATCGAATTTTCCTCTTCCATTCCCAAAAAAAGTTTCATCTGCTCAATGTAGTCAACAAGACTTTCCTCAATTTTTTCCACATCCAGTGCAAAGTCCTCAATTTTATCTTCTGCAAAAGTTACGATGAACTCGTGAAATGTCTTATCCTGAAAAGTTTCCACAGGCAAGTTGTTTTCCGTAAAAAAGTTTTCTGCAAAGGGATATTTATTGCTAAGTTCACTAATAGTCAATTTATTTATTAAATCGTTATTTTTCATATTTTTTCCTTTTTTATTATTTTTATCTATTTTTTTATTGCTGTAAATTCATTTTTCGGACATTACCCATCTGATATTTTTCACCGATTCTCTTTTCTCCTAAGCAGTAAGAGCAAAGTGCTGATGGCATTGGAAATCTAAGTTCCATTCCCTGAACGCTGTCTATTTCCAGCTCTTTTTCGTAAAGAAGTGTGCTTAATTCATACGCTCCCTGCCCAGTAAGCCCGTTAACATGCATTGTTACAGCTTTTGGGTTTACAGAGTTCACACGTGAGGCAAAAACTTCACGTTCAGCTTGTGAAACAATGTCTCCTTTGGTAATAATCACAATATCAGCGGCTTTTAATAATGGTCCAATCTTTTTAGGCGTATTAATTCCTGATAAATTGTCGATTACACAGACTCCCTTGATGTCCTTGATATATGGCGAACATCTGTTGCAAAGTCCTGCCGATTCTGTAATTAATATTGAAAGCCCAAGGCTATTTCCCCATTGCACGACTTCCTCGATATTCGATACGAAGAAATGGTCTGGGCATAAAGCTCCTGAAATTCCTTTTTTTACTGGAATTCCCGCTTTTGCGTATAATTTGTCATCATCTGTGTAAAGGCAGTCGAATTTTACTACTCCAACTGACATTCCTTGTGATTTTAAGGCTTCTACTGTTTTTAGAATAACGCTTGTTTTTCCTGATGATGGTGGGCCTGAAAATATTATCAAATTCATAGTTATCTCTCCTTTTTTATTTTTTAAATTTTATTGTGCAAGGCTTTTTTGCACATCATTATTAAATTCATCTTCACATTCACGAATAATTTTTCCAATATCATGGCTATAGATATAATCCCAGCCAATCCATTTAAAATTCTGATGTTCTTCTAAATGGTTATCCACATTTGGATTTGTTGACGGGAATTTTCCATTTGCAGAAAAAATTGTTCCAATTTCATTTGACATAAATAAGTCCATAAATGGCTTGATTTTATCTGCCTTAGATTTTTTTGTAATCATAAATATTGGGCTTAGCAAAGCTCCATCTTTTGGCCATACAGCCTCCAAATCTCCTGTTCCGTCAATCATCTGAGAAAAGAAGTATGGAATAATACTGACAGCAGGGGCTTCTGGTGTTCGCGTTCTGGCTTTTACCATTTGAGCAGGGTGCAGGCTCTTTTTGTATGAACGTGCCAATTTATGTATCCCGTCCATTCCAAAATCTTTGTAAAGATTTGCAAGAAGGGCATTAAACAAGTCTAAATCAGCCATTGGCAATGCAACTGAATCTTCAAATTCTTCATTTAACAAGTCTGCCCAAGTTTCTGGTACTTTTCTATCGCCTAAAGAAGTTTTGTTTACTAAAAATATTGCTGGCACGACTCCCATTATTGCGTAACGCTTTTTAGGATCCCGCAAGTCAATAGTTTCGTTGCAGAAATCTTTATTCATATTTTCAAGGTGTGTTTCAAAAATACCATTTTCCATATATTGCCCCATCAAATTCTTATCAAAAAACAGTTCAAATCCAGCCGAAAGAAGCACATCCGAAACTTTGTCAGAATTACCTGTCTTAACTTTTTCTACAACCCAGTCAAGTCCTAAATTTGCTGATTTCAAGGTATATGAAATAGTATAATCATTTTTCTCGTTCTGTTCGTTTACCCAGTCTTTTATACCTTCTAAAAGTGGGATTCTGATAGGACAGGGCAGAACTCCTTCAATTATCAAGTCACTATTTTCATCAGCTTTGCTTTCATCCAGTGAAACATCAACATCTGCATCTTTTTGCAAAAATGTTTCCAGCTTTTCAACAAACAGTTCCTGATTAAGTTTTTTTGACATAAGAGCCATTTTCAAAGTAATATTTTTCCCCATAACCTCAAGCATCTGCTTATTTTTTAACTGCTCAAATCCATTTGCAATAAAAAAATCCAGTGCTTCAGGATATTTATTTATAATTTCATAAAGTGTATCATCTAAACTAAACATATTAATCTCCTTTTATGATATTTTTTATTTAAAAAGAGCCAGAATTCAAATAATTGCTAATATATTTTAACTCTAATTTTAAAAACATTGGAAAATAATCCATCGTGAAAATTATATCATAAAAATTAATAATATTATGTAACATGTATCACAAATTTATAATAAAATAAAAAAGGATTATTAGTCAAAAAACTTATGAAATTAAAGCCATTTTTTTAACAAGTCTGTCAAATTAATTATTATAGGATTTTACTTTTATTTTTTAAATGGAATCTTAGTATAAAATACGAATTTATAAAAAATTTTAATTGAACTTTTGAGATTGGATTTAATAATACTTTAAATTTTATTATTAATAAGTTTAGAAAAGATGATAATATTTAAAAATAAAGATTAAAAAATAAATTACAGTTGTAAAAATTAGAAAAAAATGCTAAAATACGGAAAGTACGATGATTAAAAAATCATAATATGCAAAAATAAAATTGGAGGAGTAGAATGACAGAATTGGAGAAATCAAAGGCGATTATTCAATACATTGCTGATGCCAAGAAGACGACACCTGTGGAACTTTATACAGATGAAGACATAAAAAATGCTTATTCTTGTAAAGTAATAGGAAAAGAAGGGTTAAAGGTAGTTTTTGGAGATTGGGAAGAAATTGAAAAAATTATTAGTGAAAATAATCTTACTAATTATTATCTGAAAAATGACAGAAGAAATTCTGGTGTTCCTATGCTTGATATTAAAAATATTAATGCAAGAATTGAGCCTGGAGTGTTTATTCGTGATAAAGTAAGCATTGGGGAGAGGGCTGTTATAATGATGGGAGCCGTTATAAATATTGGCGCTGAAATTGGCGAAGGGACAATGATTGATATGAACGTTGTGCTTGGTGGACGTGCAAAAGTTGGTAAAAATTGCCATATAGGTGCGGGAGCCGTGCTTGCAGGAGTTATTGAGCCACCTTCAGCAGATCCGGTAGTTATTGAAGACGATGTAGTTGTCGGAGCGAATGCCGTTGTACTGGAAGGCGTAAGAGTAGGAAAAGGCTCGGTTGTTGCGGCTGGGGCGATTGTTACGGAAAATGTGCCTGAAGGAGTGGTTGTGGCAGGAACACCTGCGAGAATCATAAAGGGAGTAGATGCAAAAACTGCTTCAAAAACAGAATTAGTTGACGCACTGAGAAATATTTAGCATTTTTTTAGAAAATATATATAAAAAAGAGCATATTAAATTATTTTACATCACTTTATAAGTGAAATCAAATTTATAAGTGATACAATAACAATTAAATAGCAAATATCCAATTTTTAAGAGGATAAATATAATTTAGGAGGAACAATGAAAAAATTATTACTAATAGGAGCAATTTTAGTAACAGGGGCAATTTCATTTGCTGATGGAAAATCAGATTATGAAAAAGCGGTAAAACTGGCAGGAGAGAAAAAAGTAGCTGAAGCAGTAAAAGTATTGGAAGGAGTTGCCAAAGGAACAGATGCCGCTTACGCGCAGAAAGCAAATCTTGAACTAGGGGCATATTACTTGCAACAAAATAAAGTATCTCAAGCAAAACCTTATTTACAGGCAGCTTGGGGAAATGGGCAATCAACTACTCCTGAAGCTGTTGAAGCGGCAAGATTCTTGTATTTAGTGGGAATTCAGCAAAAAAACAAGGCTGAAGCTGAAAAATATATTTTATGGACAGATGAAAAATCAGGAGGAACAAATGCTGATGTTACATCAAGCTTAATTATCTTCTATTTTGACAATAACGAACAGTCAAAAGGTACTGCAAGATATAACAAAGCTGTACAGTCTACAAACAAAGACTTTGTTGCTGAAGTAAACTACAATATTGGGCAATATTACTTGACAAAAAATAACAACGCGCAAGCCAAGACATATCTGCAAAAAGCATACACAGGAGCAAGTGACCGTGTAAATGGTGCTGGAATCCTGCTGGCTGAGATTGCGATAAACGAAAAAAATCCTTCACAAGCTGAAAAATATCTTTTGGAAATGAATACAGCCGCAAAAGGTAAAAATGGACAAATCTTAGGAATGCTAGGTACTTTCTACCTGCAGCAAAATAACCCTGCAAAAGCTGAGGAATATTTAGCAAAAACTGTAGCTGCAGAACCTAAGAATACAAGTGCAAAAATTTTATTGTTAGGAATTTATGAAGTGCAAAACAATACTGCAAAATTAAATTCAATTTACAGCCAGTTAAAATCAGCTAAAGTTACAAACAGACAAATTGGAACTTATTTCGGAGGAGTTGGAGCAGGAGCGTTAGCTGAAAAATATTTACAAAAAGCTATAACTGAAGACAAGGACAACGCTGCAAAAGTTGTTTTGGGACAAGTTTACGCAGGACAAGGGAAAAAAGCTGAAGCAGTTAAAATTTTACAGGAAGCAGTAAACAACAAAGTAAACGGAGCTTCAGAAATTTTGAAACAAGTTCAGGCTATGAAATAATAAATTGGTAAACCAAACTGTGAACTACAGAATTATTTGATATAATTAGGCAAGGCATCCACAACTTTTTAGCGCTGGGATAAATTGCCTATTTTTTTAGAAAAAATTTAATGCAATGGAACTGCTTTGAAACGACGTATTCTTCAATATCCAGTTTTAAGGAGTTCAAAAGCATAAAAAAGGAAGTGAGAACAATAAAAATAAGCAGAATATTTATAACACTAGGATTTGTACTGGGCGGCATGACATTAAATGCGGCTACGTACAGGACAGCAAGAAGCAGCTATCCGCCTGCAAGAAAGACTGCGACTGCAACTTATCAAAATCAAAAAAATAATCCGTCAAACGAAATTATCATTCCAAAAGGGCTAAAGCCAGGAGATACAATTGGATTAATCGCACCTGCAAACTATACTAATGAAAATAGCTATGCGGAAGTGGAATATTTGAAAAGCAGAGGATTTAATGTTGTTTACGGTCAATCATTTTCTTCAAGATGGTATGGGTTTGGAGGGACTGACAATGTGAGGGCAAAAGATATAAATGATATGTTTGCAAACCCTAATATCAATGCGATTTTTGCAGTGCGTGGAGGTTATGGCGGAATAAGGATTGTGGATAAGTTAAATTATGATGTAATCAAGAAAAATCCGAAAATTATTTCAGGATTTAGCGACAACACCACTTTACTGCTTGCAATCAATGAAAAGACAGGGCTTGTAACATTTCATGGACCCATGTCAGACAATATGAAAAATATACCACTAGTTACGGAAAATGCCTTTAATAAAGCCTTTACGAGTAATGAATCATATAATTTGCTAGGCTTTGACGATACTTACACAATTATGAAAAGTGGACGTGGAAGCGGAAGGATTACAGGAGGGAACCTGTCTCTTGTAGTTGCGACCCTTGGAACGGATCACGAAATCAATACAGATGGAAAAATATTATTTCTGGAAGAAACAAATGAAGCGAGCTACCGTGTTGATAGAATGTTAAAACAGCTAAAACTAGCTGGAAAGTTTGACAAGATTCAGGGAATTATCCTGGGGGACTTTAAAAATCCTAAGCAGTCTGATCCGACAGATATGACAATTGATGAAGTGTTTTATGACAACTTTGGAAGATTAAATATTCCAATTGTAAAAAATTTCAAATCTGGGCATGTAAGACCATTTATCACTGTGCCAATTGGAGCAAAGGCAGTAATGGATACTGGAAAAAGAGAAATTATGATAGAAAAAGCGACAAAATAAACAAAAAAATACACTGTATAATAAAGTAACATTTATTTTTCAGTGTATTTTTATATTATAAAATTTTTTGTACTTATCTCAAAATTCCTATTAAATCAGTCAATATGAATGGAATAAATACTTGTCCGTCAGCAAAATTTGTCCCTTCTCCCTGATTATATATTAGAACCAATGAGTCATTCTCCAAGTAGAAGTTCTGTTTTTTGGAAACAGCGTCGAATCTATCTACCTGAGGCAGTCCAAACTGTCTGAACTTGTCATTGACAGCATCAGTCAACGCATTTTCAAATCCGTCCACAAGAACATCTTTTAATTTTAATGCTTTTCCGTCTTTTACATTAAATGAAATTCCGTCATAGGATTTTATTTTTTCACCAGTTTTAGTATCTTTTTCTTCAACTGTGAACAGAACACTTACGAATGAACTGTTGTCACCTTTAATTTCAGAAGTAACTGTGTAAATTTTGTTTCTTGAAGACTTGTAGTCTGAAATAAATTTCTCCATGTTCTTATTCATATTTTTAGTAACATCTCCGTTTCTACCAAAGAACATTGGGTATGAAACTCTTGATTTTCCTAATGCCTTAACTCTTTTTGTAGATCTTACGACACTTGGAGAAACTGGACTGAATCCTTGAAATGTAAAAGCAGTGTCTCCCGCTGCAAATGACAAATTAAATAAGATTAATGTCATAAAAAGTAATGTTAATTTTCTCATTTTTATAATCACCTCAAAATTTTTATTTTTGAATAATAACTAAAAAGCAGATTTTGTTGAATGAACCAAATTTTTAAGTTATCTTAATACATTATATACCAAAATCGACAAATAAGCAAATGTTTTTCGCTTTGAAGTATAAAAAACTGAAAATAATTTACAATTTGACAGAAGTTGGATTTTTTAGTAAAATTGAAGAAAAAAATTAGAATATATATTAACTTTAGGTGTACTCTATCTAATAGAAAGAAACAAACATAAAAAATCTTCTTGAATACTGTGGCAGTTGCATTATTGTATGTAAATTATATTGCTGATGATTTGTAAAATTTTTAGCAGAAAGAATTATGATTGAGAATTATTTACAAAATTTGTGGATAATTCTTTTTTAATATATTTTGTATATCAAAATAATATTAATTATGGAAGTTTTTTTCAAAAAATGTTAAAATAATTGTATATACAAATAATATTGGTGGAATTTTTGGTTTGTGAAGAAGAGAGGAATGTTGGAATATGAAATTGAATAATTATGAAAGAATCAAGGATTATGAGGCTGAGAGAGAGAAAAAAGAGCTGGAGTTTATTATAAATTTGACAAGGGAGGCTTTAACTGATCCTGAAAAGGAGAAGGAGTGGAATGCAGTTAGGACTTCATTTGCACTTTATACAGAAGGAAGAAAAAAAGGGACATATATGATAAGACCTCGTTTTTTTGAAAGTAAAATTGACATTGAGGACTTTGAGTATTTGCTGGATGTTGTGCAGAAGTATTGTGATAAAAGGCTTCATCTTACGACAAGGCAAGATTTTCAGCTGCATGGAATAGAAAAGGAAAATTTGCCAGACTTATTAGAGGCTATTTCAAAAAGAGGATTTTTTACGAAAGCAACTTGCGGAGATTCGACAAGAGCGGTAATTACTCCTGAAACAACTGGATTTGAAGAAGAAGTTTTTGACGTTTCGCCTCATGCAAAAATTGTGACAGATTATATTTTAAATGGACGTGAATTTATGCATTTGCCAAGAAAATACAAAGTTGCTTTTTCAAATAAGGAAGAAAATTCGCTTTATGCAAAAATAAATGACATCGGATTTCAAGCAGTAATTCAAGATGGAAAAAAGGGATTTCGAGTGTATGTTGGCGGAGGAATTGGACCAATTTCAACTAATGCCATTATTTTAAGGGAATTTATCGAGGAAGATGATTTTCTGTATTATATTCATGCAATAAGAAATGTATTTAATGATCATGGAAACCGTAAAATTCGTGCAAGAGCAAGGCTTCGTTATGTTTTGCTAAATTTGGGGGAAGAAAAATTTTTAGAACTGTGTAACGAATATATTTCTAATTTTTATGCTGAAAAAGGGGATAGTCTTAGAGTTTATACAAGAAAATTGCTAGATGAGAGAGAAATTTTAGATAAAGAAAAAGAGCTGGAAAAAATAGAAGTATTTTCTAATGGAGAAAATACAGACGAAAGCATTAAAGATGATGAATTTATAAAAAGTGAAAGAAATATCGTGGCAGGAAAGCATAAAGGAGAATATGGGTATTATTTAAGACCTGCCAGAGGAAATATTTACAAGGAAGATGGGGAAAAATTAATTAAGTTTGTAAAAAGCCTTGACTATAAAGTTGAATTGAAACTTACAAGTTTTCAAAGTATTCTGGTTCGAGGATTGAAAAAAGAAGATGTTTTAAAATTAAGAGAAATTATGGAAGAATATTATGGCGAAAACGAATTTTTTAATTCATACTCGTGTATTGGGAGTACAACTTGTAATGTTGGAATTTTAGATACTCCGCCGATACTGGACTATATTTTTAAATATTTTGAAAATGAGGAAAAAAGGGAGCTTACAAATTATTTGCCACAAATAAAGATTGCTGGATGTCCAAATTCCTGTGCGACACCGCAGATAGCGAAACTTGGATTTAGCGGAAGAAGAAAAAAAGACGGAGAATACTTTGCAATTTTTGCAAGAGGAGAATTTACAGGTAAAACTGTTAAGCTGAATGAAATCGTGGGAGAAATAAAGGCAAGTAAAATTCCGTATTTTCTTGAGGACATTGCAAATATCATAAAAGAGGAAAACATTGAATTTGAGGAGTTTGTACATGAGGAAAGGTTTATTGAGCTGATAGAGAAATACAAGGAATTTGAACTTGAAGTGGTTGATTTCAATGATTTCCGTAAAGCTGATATGGAAAGGGCGTGGTAGATGAATGTATGTGGAACTAAAAAATATTAACAAAATGTACAATAGCTACAAAGCGTCAGACAATATAAATTTAGGCATTAGAAAAGGAAAGCTGGTGGCTTTGCTAGGACCAAGCGGAAGTGGAAAATCCACAATTTTACGGATGATTGCGGGACTGG
This sequence comes from Leptotrichia hofstadii, assembly GCF_007990525.1. Lineage (NCBI taxonomy): Bacteria > Fusobacteriati > Fusobacteriota > Fusobacteriia > Fusobacteriales > Leptotrichiaceae > Leptotrichia > Leptotrichia hofstadii. The sequence continues at coordinate 2,094,882 of NZ_AP019823.1, read as the reverse complement.
AAACACCTGATACTGGGGAGATTATAATTGACGGAAAAGTTGTAAATAACATTTCTCCAAGCAAAAGGGGAATTGGCTTTGTTTTTCAGAATTATGCGTTATTTCGGTACATGACTGTGTTTGACAATATTGCGTTTGGGTTGAAAATTGCAAAAGTGAAAAAGTCCATTATAAAGGAACGCGTGGAAAAACTGATGGAGCTTGTGAATATAAAAGGGCTTGGGAAACGGTATCCAAACCAGCTCTCAGGAGGACAGCGGCAAAGAGTGGCATTTGCAAGGGCATTAGCTCCCAATCCTGAATTATTGCTGTTAGATGAGCCTTTTGCTGCAATTGACGCTAAAGTTAGGCAGGAACTTCGGAACTGGCTGCGTGAAACAATTGATAAAGTAGGAATTACGAGCATTTTCGTAACGCACGACCAGGAAGAGGCAATAGAAGTGGCGGATGAAATTATTGTAACAAATAAGGGAAGAATCGAACAAATTGGAAGTCCAAAAGAAATTTATTCCAATCCCAAAACAGCATTTGTAGCCAAATTTATGGGAAACCCAATAGAATTGGAAAATATAAACAGATTTAAAGGTTTTGAAAACTTAAAAAATGGACAAAAAGCAATAATTCGTCCAGAAAACGTAAGTATTATAAAGGCAAATGAAAAATTTAGATATTCAGCTTCAACAGAGAGTGGAATTGTTAAATATACATTGTTTCGTGGAAAAGAAGTAGAAATTGGCGTACAAATAAACGGCACTTTAATAAAAGGAAATCGTAAAATTGAAGAAGATGCTGTATCTGTGGGAGAAGAAGTCAATATTTACATATACCGTTCCTATGCCTTTGGGAAAAATGAGGAAGTGGAAATTGTGGAAAATGAAAATACAAGAAATCAAAATGATGTCGTTATTTAAAAAAAAATAAAAAATTTTTTATATAATATTTAAGTTAATTTGTCTTTGAACTTTTATAGAATATTTATTTGATCTATAATAATTTTTAATTAAAATAACAGTTTATAACTAAATTAAAAATGCTTAGACAAGCGGGGATTGTAAAGGGGATGGCGGTTGATCCCCTTTACGTTTAGAAAAAAGAAAAAGTATAAAAATTATAGGAAAGATATTTTTAATAACAATAATCTATAACAGTAAAATTATAAAAAAGTAAGTTTATAGAATAAGTTAAATAGATGTAGGTTGTGAGGTAATTTTATGGCAGAGAATAAGGCTGACAAAAATAAAAATAATAAGGGAAGAAAAAAACTTGAAATAAAGGAATTGGAAACGGATGTATTGATTATTGGTGGGGGGACTGCTGGATGTTATGCAGCGATTACGCTTGGAAAAAATTCCGATTTATCAGTAATTGTAGCAGAGAAGGCGAATATTAAGAGGAGCGGGTGTCTTGCGGCTGGGATTAATGCAATAAATGCGTATAATGTGAAAGGACGTGTGCCACAGGATTATGTGGATTATGCGGCAAAAGATGCCAATGGAATTGTACGGCACGATTTGTTAATTACTGCCGCGAATAGATTTAATGAGATTACCGCTGAAGTGGAAAAGCTGGGGCTTGTGATTTTGAAGGATGAGAATGGAGAGTATGTTGCACGTGGAAATAGAAATATAAAAATAAATGGAGAAAATTTTAAGCCGATACTTGCTGATGCTGTGAAAAAGGTAAAAAATGTGAGAGTTCTGAATACACTTAATATTACGGATTTGCTTGTGAAGGACGGGAAAGTTTATGGAGCGGCTGGATTTTCTATAAAAAAAGAAGAAGCTATTGTGATTAGGGCGAAAAAAGTGATAATTTCGACTGGAGGAGCGGCTGGACTTTATAAGCCTAATAATCCTGGATTTTCAAGGCATAAGATGTGGTATCCACCATTTAATACTGGAGCGGGATATGCGATGGGAATTTTGGCTGGAGCAGAAATGACAACATTTGAAATGAGATTTATTGCTTTGAGATGTAAGGACACAATTGCGCCAGTTGGAACGATTGCTCAGGGAGTTGGAGCAAAGCAGGTAAATTCAAGAGGGGTTGTTTATGAGGATAAATACGGGCTTACGACTAGTGAGCGTGTTTATGGAACTGTGAGAGAAAATCAACTTGGAAATGGACCTTGTTACTTGAAGACAAGTGGAATTAGTGAAGAAGAAAGTGAAAGTTTGCTAAAGGCATACTTGAATATGGCGCCAAGTCAGACATTGAAATGGATTGAAAGTGGAAAGAATCCGAATGAGCAGGATGTTGAAATTGAAGGAACAGAGCCGTATATTGTCGGAGGGCATACTGCAAGCGGCTTTTGGGTGAATACGAACAGAGAAACTACAATTAATGGGCTTTATGCGGCAGGAGATGTAGCTGGAGGCTGTCCGCAGAAATATGTTACAGGTGCATTGGCTGAAGGTGAAATTGCAGCGCTTGATATAATTTCAAAGTTAGCTGATGAAAAAAATATTAATTGTGGAAAAATTGATGAAAATGTGGAAAACTTCTTGGATGAACAAAAAAACCAAATTATTAATCAGTATGAAAAAATAAGAAATACAGAAGCCAAAAGATTTTCAACGGAAGATATGGAGGAAGGAATGCAAAAAATTATGGATGAATATGCAGGTGGAATCTCTACAAACTATCAATTTAATGAAAAGCAGCTAAATTTGGCAAAAGAGAAAATTGATCAGCTTATAGAGCTTTCTGATGAGCTTTCGGCAGATAATATGCATGATTTAATGTTTGCTTATGAGCTAAAAGAGAGACTGATAGTGTGTAAATCACTAATTGGGCATCTTTTTTTCAGGAAGGAAACGAGATGGCATTCGTTTAATGAAAATCTGGATTATCCTGAAACTGATGAAAATTACTTTAAATATGTGAATTCGAGGTTAGTTGACGGAGAACTGGAAGTATTTATGAGAGAAATTGTTAAGGAGGAGAAATATGAGCATAGTAATTGATCCGTATGTGTGTATAGGATGTACAAAATGTACGCTGGTATGTCCGGGGACTTTGATTGAAATGCAGAAAGTGGATGACATGAAAATCGAAAAGGCGGTTATGCAGTATCCGAAAGATTGCTGGGGCTGTGTTTCCTGCGTGAAGGAATGCCCGGTTCAGGCAATTTCATTTTTCCTTGGGGCAGATATTGGAGGTAATGGAAGCACAATGACAACTAAGGAAGAAGGAGATGTTCTGAAATGGATTATTGAAAAAAGGGACGGAACTGTGGAGGAAATTGATATAAACAGGAAAGATGCGAATAAATATTGATGAAATTTAATAAAAAATAAAAAAAGAAAGGGTGATTTATATATGAATGAATTATCTCATTTAGATGAACTGGAAGCGGAAGCGATATATATTATTCGGGAAGTTGCGGCTGAATGTGAGAATCCTGTCATGCTGTATTCGATTGGGAAGGACAGTTCGGTTATGCTGCATTTGGCAATGAAGGCATTTTATCCTGAAAAGCCGCCTTTTCCGTTTCTTCATGTGAATACTGGATGGAAATTTAAGGAAATGATAAATTTTCGTGACAGAAGAGCAAAGGAGCTTGGGATTGAAATGATTGAGTATATTAACCCTGAAGGAGTTGAGAAAAATATTAATCCGTTTGATCATGGAGCTTCATTTACAGATATTATGAAAACGCAGGCATTGAAGCAGGCACTTAATAAATATGGATTTACTGCGGCATTTGGTGGCGGCAGAAGAGATGAAGAAAAAAGCCGTGCAAAAGAAAGAATTTTTTCATTCAGAAATGCAGCTCAAGCATGGGATCCTAAGAACCAGCGGCCAGAAATGTGGAAACTTTACAACACAGAAATTAGTAAAGGTGAAAGTATCAGGGTTTTCCCAATTTCCAACTGGACTGAAAAGGATATTTGGGAGTATATTCAAAGGGAGAATATACCAATTGTTTCACTTTATTCGGCGGCAGAACGTCCTGTTGTGGAAAGGGATGGAAATTTGATAATGGTTGATGATGAGAGAATGAGACTGGAAGAAGGCGAAGAGCCTGAAATTAGGATGGTTCGTTTTAGAACTTTAGGAGATTATCCGTTATCAGGAGCTGTGGAGTCAAACGCTGTAACTTTGGAGGAAATAATAGATGAAACGCTAAGTTCGGTGGAATCTGAAAGAACAAGCAGGGTTATTGACAAGGATAGCGGAGCGGCGAGCATGGAAAAAAGAAAAAGAGAGGGGTATTTTTAATGGTAAGATTATTAAAATTTATAACTTGTGGGAGTGTGGATGACGGAAAATCGACGTTAATTGGAAATATCCTTTACAATTCTAAGCTGCTTTATGCGGATCAGGAAGAAGCCTTAATTTTAGACAGTAAAGTCGGTTCACGTGGAGGAGCAATCGATTATTCGCTGCTTTTGGACGGACTGATGGCTGAAAGGGAGCAAGGAATCACAATTGATGTGGCATACCGGTATTTTACGACAAATAAACGGAGCTTTATTGTGGCTGATACGCCAGGGCATGAGGAATATACTCGAAATATGGCGGTTGGAGCTTCATTCGCGGAAGTTGCAATTTTGCTTTTGGATGTTACAAAAGGTGTACTTGTTCAAACTAGAAGACACGCAAGAATTTGTTCAATGGTTGGAATACGCCACTTTGTTTTCGCAGTAAATAAAATGGATTTAGCAAAATACAGCGAAGAAAAATTTAATAAAATTGTCGATGAAGTGAAGGAATTAGCGAAGGAACTGGAATTAGAAAATATAAAAATAATACCTGTGAGTGCCACTGAAGGTGATAATGTTACCAAAAAATCTGAAAATATGGACTGGTATAAGGGCGGGAGCATTATAGAATATCTGGAAACAGTGGATGTGACAGAAAATAACGAAAATTCAGACTTTTATATCCCAATCCAGCGTGTATGCCGTCCAAATCACGAATTTAGAGGATTTCAGGGGCAAATTGAAAGTGGAATTATACGAACTGGAGAAGAAATCACTGTTTTGCCAAGTAATGAAACTGCAATTGTTAAAACGATTTTGAATGGAGATAAAAATGTAGAAGAGGCATTTTCTGGACAGGCTGTTACAATTCAGCTGGACAAGGAAGTGGATGTGAGCCGTGGTTCTGTTATTACAAAAAACAAAAATCTTCCAGTTGCAAAATCGGTTGAAGCCGTATTATTGTGGATGGATGATGACAAATTGACAGCTGGAAAGGAATATTTGGCAAAACTTGGAACAAAGAAACTTTCTGCAATATTAAAGGAAATTGTATATAAAATTGATGTGAATACAGGAGAAAAAATTGAAACACAAAGTATCACAAAAAATGAAATTGCATTTTGCAAAATAGAATTTTCAGATAAAGTTATTGTTGATTTGTTCAAAAAAAATAAGGCTTTGGGAGAATTGATACTGATTGACAGGCTTTCACATCAGACTGCCGCTGCAGGAGTAGTGGAAAATATTGATACAATTGGAGAAAAACCTTATTTTGAAAAGGATGACATAAAAATTGACGGATACATTTTTGAAGAACTGTATTTCGATTTCGAAAATGCGAGAATGTCTAAAGAAGGAACAAAAGAAAAAACATACCATGTAGGCGATGAAGTGCCTCAAAAAGGAGATAGCTTTGAATATCCGCAATATTATGACATTATATCACTTGAAAGTGAGGCGGCAGTTTTAGTGCGAGACTGTAAAATTTTTGATATTGTTAAATTAGAAGATTATCATTTTACAGGACTGCCAATATTAGACACAGCAGGATTCGGATTGCAGATTAAAACTAAAGAAGATATGAAAAATTATCTTTTAGACTGCAATCAAAATGTAAATAAAGTGGAAATTCACAAAAAATGGGCAAAATTTGAAACTTACAGAAGAGTAGTAAGTGGGGATAATTTCTATATGATTTAATATTAACCAGATTATTGAATAGACAGATTTCATAAAAAGGGGAACGTGAAGATGTTAAAGAAACTGAAAATACCAGTAATATTTGCTATAATTGTTATTTTTCTTTATTTTATCGGAATTATGCGGCAAAACAGCAAATCTGGAAAAAGCAGGAAAAAATTGGAAATTGTAAATGTTTCCTATGATCCTACCCGTGAACTGTACGAAAAGTATAACAAGCTGTTTATGGAATATTACAGGCAAAAATACGGACAGGATGTGAAAATTTCCCAATCGCATGGAGGCTCAGGCTCACAGGCACGTTCGGTAATTGAAGGGCTTGATGCGGATGTGGTAACTTTAGCACTGGAAAATGATGTGGCACTTCTTGAGAAGGCAGACTTGCTTGAAAAAGGCTGGGTAAACCAATTTCCCGGAAGCTCTTCTCCGTATACCTCTACAATCGTTTTTCTTGTAAGAAAAGGAAATCCGAAAAATATTAAGGACTGGAACAGTTTGACAGAAAAGGGAATAAAAGTGATAACACCTGATCCGAAAAGCAGTGGTGGAGCTTGCTGGAATTTTCTGGCAGCATGGTCATACGGACGTGAAAAATTTGGAAATGATGAGCATAAGATTCAAAATTTTGTGAAAAATATTTATGACAATGTGGCAGTAATGGATTCGGGGGCAAGGGCAGCAACTACGACTTTTGTGGAAAATAATCAGGGAGATGTGTTTATTGCGTGGGAAAATGAGGCGATTGCTACGGTTAGGGAGTATCCTGAAAAATATGAGATTGTCTATCCGAGTGTGAGTATTTTGGCACAACCGACAGTAGCAGTAGTTGACAAAGTTGCAAAAAACAACGGGACTTATCAGATAAGTACAGAATACTTGAAATATCTGTATTCAGAAAAAGCGCAGGAAATAATCGCTGAAAGTGGCTACAGACCTTACAATCAGAAAATTCTGAAAAAATATGAAAATAAATTTGACTTGAAGATGAAACTAACAAAAATAGATGATTTTGGCGGCTGGAAAAAAGCCTACGAGAAATTTTTCAATGAAGGTGCATTATTTGATAAAATTTATGAAAATTAGAAGTATAAATTGTTTCAAAATTAAATAGCAATAATACTTGTGCGGCAAAGGTTCATTGTCAAAAGTCTTTTTATTTGATATAAGAAAATAGGCAAAAAATCTTTTAATTGGAGATATTGTTATGAAAGGAGTAAAAAAATGAAAATATTAGCATTAAAAAGAAAAGAGCGGCCTGTAATTCCAGGATTTGGACTTACATTTGGAATATCATTGACAATGCTGTCAATTCTGATATTAATACCTTTAGCCTCGATATTAGTTTATTCCTTTAGGCTGTCACCTCTTGAATTTTGGAAACTTGTAACAGAAAAGCCAGTTTTGAATGCATTTTTTACAAGCATCATCTGTTCATTTATAGCTGCCGCTGTAAACTGCGTTTTCGGAGTAATTTTGGCGTGGGTGCTTATAAGATACGACTTTTTTGGAAAAAGATTTTTAGACGGAATGCTTGAATTGCCTTTTGCCTTGCCTACTGCAGTTGCAGGAATCACACTTTCAAAAATGTATTCTGATACTGGGATGGTTGGAAAATATTTTGCAAAAATTGGGATAAAAATTTCATATACTCACGTTGGGATAATAATTGCCTTAATTTTTGTAGGAATTCCTTTCGTGGTAAGAGCAGTTCAGCCAATTCTGGAAAAGCTGGACAATCAGTATGAGGAAGCGGCATACATCTTAGGTGCAGACGGAAAAACGACTTTTTGGAAAGTAATTTTCCTTGAAATAAGACCTGCCTTATTAACAGGATTTGGACTTGCCTTTTCAAGAGGGCTTGGAGAATATGGAAGTGTAATTTACATTTCAGGAAACAGCCTAAAAGAGCATACACAGGTTGTTTCCTATGTAATTATGCAAAAATTAAATTATGTCGACTATCCTTCTGCGACTGTAGTTGCTCTGGTTATGCTAATATTTTCATTCACACTTTTATTTTTAATAAATTTAGTTCAAATGAACCAGTTCAAGCGGACAAACAATGTTTAGGAAAGGGGAAAGAGTGATGGATAAAAAAAATAACATTATAAAGTATGTATTAATAGCAGTAAGTATCCTGTTTGTCGGCATTATGTTAGTATTGCCGCTAATTGCGATTATTACAAATTCGCTTCAAAAAGGCTGGACATTTTACATAAGAAGCTTAACAGATAAATACGTCCTTTCAGCTTTGAAAATTACAGTGATTGCAACAATCTCAGCATTAATTATAAATACTTTTTTTGGAATAGCGGCGGCATGGCTTCTCACAAAGTTTTCATTTCGTGGAAAACATATTTTGGCAACGCTAATAGACATCCCTTTCTCGATTTCTCCAGTAATAGCAGGTCTTGCCTTCATTATGACCTTTGGGAGAATGGGCTGGGCAGCACCTTATATTGAGCATCTAAATAAATTTTTTGTACTTGACATAAAAATAGTGTTTGCAATTCCAGGAGTAATTTTAGCTACTGTATTTGTAACTTTTCCTTTTATTTCAAGGGAAATCATTCCAATTCTGAATGCACAGGGAAAAGATGAGGAAGAAGCGGCCGCATTAATGGGAGCAGACGGATTCACGATTTTCAGAAAAATAACATTACCACAAATAAAATGGGGACTTCTTTACGGAATTATCCTTTGTACAGCAAGAGCGTTAGGAGAATTTGGAGCAGTAAACGCATTATCAAAAGCAAGAGGAAAAACATTTACTTTGCCACTAGAAATAGATGCTTTATATCTGTCAGGCTCATCAGAGTCAATAGTATCAGCATTTGCAGTATCTTCACTTTTGGTAATAATTTCAATATTTATTCTGATTATAAAAAATATTATTGAACATAAATCTACAAAAAAGGAATTTAAAAATGATTTTCTTAAATAATTTATTTAAATTTATTTTTAAAAATTTAAACTAATAACTATTTCTTAATTCTTAGAAAATATATTGTTGTTAATAAAAATTTTTTCTGTAATTCTTATGTTTTTCTTTTTTGAATACATAAAGGGGATTACTCGCCATTCCCTTTACAATCCCGGCTTGTTTAAGCATTTTTAGTTTAATCATAACAGGTAATTTTATTAAAGCAAAAATATTTTTTATAAATTTCCGAGATTTTAATTTTTCAGTAAAAGACAACTTGTTTGAGCTTTTCTATTTTATTTGAATAGACAACAACTTAATGAGATGAAAATAACTTTTGTTAAAAGCGAGTTTTGTCTTTTGCTGTAAAATTGAAATTCGAGAGCGGGAGTGCAGAGGTATGGCGTCTGATACCTCTGCGTTAAAAAAACTAAAATAAATAAAATTAAGAAAAAACAGTTATTAATAAAACTAATCTATAAGAATAAAAAAATTAATAAATAGAAATTAGGAGATAAAAAATAATAGAAAGAAAAGTTAAAAAGTAATTGCAAATTTGGACTAGAAAATATATAATTATATATAGCTAGAATTTTATAAATGCAAGTTAAGCAGAGAAATTATAAAATTCTTTAATTTGGAGGGAAAAATGACAAAAAATATGAAAACAATGGATGGTAACCAGGCTGCAGCTCATATAGCGTACGCATTTACGGAAGTTGCTGGAATTTATCCGATTACTCCGTCATCAACTATGTCAGAGCTTGTAGATCAATGGGCATCATACGGAAAGGAAAATTTATTTGGAATGCCGGTAAAGGTTGTGGAAATGCAATCAGAGGCTGGAGCTGCAGGGATTGTACACGGATCGTTACAAACTGGAGCTTTGACCACGACATTTACTGCTTCTCAAGGATTACTATTAAAAATACCTAATATGTATAAAATAGCTGGGGAATTGCTTCCAGGTGTAATGCATGTTGCGGCAAGGGCTATTTCTGCACAAGCATTATCAATATTTGGAGATCATCAGGATATTTATTCTGCTAGAATGACAGGATGGACTATGCTTGCGACAAGTTCGGTTCAGGAAGTTATGGATTTAGCTGGAATTGCACATTTAACAGCAATTAAGTCAAGAGTGCCAGTAATGCATTTTTTTGATGGATTTAGGACTTCGCATGAGATAAATAAAATAGAGGTTATGGATTATGAGTTTCTTGAGAGCCTGCTTGATAAAAAAGCTGTTCAGGAATTTAGAGAAAGAGCATTAAATCCAGAAAATCCTGTAACAAGGGGAACAGCTCAGAATGACGATATTTATTTTCAGGCAAGAGAAGCCCAAAATAAATTTTATGAAGCTGTACCTGATATTGTAAATGACTATATGAAAAAAATTAGCGAAAAGACAGGACGGAACTATGCACCTTTTGTTTACTACGGTTCAGAAACTGCTGAAAGAGTTATTATTGCAATGGGATCTGTAAATGAAACAATCAAGGAAGTTGTAGATTATCTTAATAAAAATGGCGAAAATGTGGGAGCATTGAATGTTCATTTATATCGTCCGTTTTCTAGCAAATATTTTTTTGATGCAATGCCGAAAAGCGTGAAAAAAATCGCTGTACTTGATAGGACAAAAGAGCCTGGAGCATTGGGTGAGCCATTATATATGGATGTAAAGGCACTTTACTATGGACGTGAAAATGCACCTGAAATTGTCGGTGGAAGATACGGACTTTCATCAAAGGATACAACGCCTGAACAAATTGTGGCAGTATTCAAAAATCTTGCACAAAAAGAACCTAAAAATAACTTTACAATAGGAATTATTGATGATGTTACATTTACATCACTGGCGCTGGAAGATGAAGTGTTTACTGGAAATGAGGATGTGAAAGGCTGTCTATTCTTTGGGCTAGGTTCAGATGGAACGGTTGGAGCAAATAAAAATTCAATAAAAATTATTGGAGATAAGACAGACTTGTATGCACAAGGTTATTTTGCATACGATTCAAAAAAAGCTGGAGGAGTGACAAGATCTCATTTGAGATTCAGTAAAAATCCAATTCGCTCAACTTACTTGGTTACAAGACCTAATTTTGTGGCTTGTTCGGCACCTGCATATCTTGGGAAATACGATATGATTTCTGGATTAAAAGAAGGAGGAACATTCCTCTTAAATACAATCTGGGAAAAAGAGAAATTGATTCCAAGTATTCCGAATGAGATAAAAAGGGAACTGGCTAGAAAAAAAATCAAATTTTTCATTATAAATGCTACAAAATTAGCTAAAGAAATTGGATTAGGAAATAGAACAAATACTATTATGCAATCAGCCTTTTTCTATCTTTCAGAAGTAATTCCTCATGAAGAAGCAAAGGAATACATGAAAGAGTATGCAGAGAAAAGTTACGGAAGAAAAGGACAAGATATTGTTCAAAAAAACTGGAATGCGATTGACAGAGGAATTGACGGTCTGGAAGAAGTTGAAGTATTGCCAGAATGGGCAGATCTTGAAGTCGATGAAAAAATCATTGACGATGCAAAACCTGAATTTATCAAAAAGATTGCAGATCCGATTAATCTTATGAAAGGTAATGAATTGCCAGTTTCTTCAATTATAGAAAATGGAATGGTTGACGGAAGCTTCCAGCATGGAACGGCACATTATGAAAAAAGAGGAATTGCTGATGAAGTGCCAGAATGGCAGCCAGACATGTGTATCCAATGTAATCAATGTGCTTATGTATGTCCTCACGCTGTAATACGTCCGTTTCTGCTTGATGAAGAAGAAATGAAAAAGGCACCAGAAGGAATGCCTACAATAAAAGCTCTTGGTAGAGGAATGGATGGACTTGAATATAAAATTCAGGTATCGCCTCTGGACTGTACAGGATGTAGTGCCTGTGTAGATGTTTGTCCTGCGCCACGTGGAAAAGCCATTGTTATGAAATCTACTCAATCTCAAATTGAAAGAAATGAAATTGAATACACAGATTACTTATTTAATAATGTTTCATACAAAGATAAGATTTTAGGAAAAAATACTGTAAAAGGCTCACAATTTGCAAAACCTCTATTTGAATTTTCTGGAGCGTGTGCAGGCTGTGGAGAAACACCTTATATTAAATTGGTGACACAGTTATTTGGAGAACGTATGATTGTGGCAAATGCGACAGGATGTTCTTCAATTTATGGAGCTTCTGCACCATCTTCACCTTATACGACTGCTGAAAGTGGTTGTGGGCCTGCATGGGCTTCTTCACTATTTGAAGATAATGCTGAATATGGATATGGAATGTTTCAGGCTGTAAATACAATTCGACTCAGAATTTTAAAAAGAATGGAAGAAATAAAAGCAGATGTTTCAAGTGAATTAGCTGATTTATTTACCATTTTTGCTGAAAATTTTTATGATGGAGATAAAACTACTGAAATTCGAGATGAACTGGTAATCTTATTAGAAAAGGAAAATAATGAAAATCCGAATGAAAAAGTAAAAAAGAATACTCAAGAAATACTGGAGTTAAAACAATACTTAATAAAAAAATCAATGTGGATGTTTGGAGGAGATGGATGGGCTTACGATATCGGATTTGGAGGTCTTGATCACGTCCTGGCTTCTGGAGATGATGTAAATGTTCTTGTACTTGATACGGAAGTTTATTCAAACACAGGAGGACAATCTTCAAAATCTTCGAGAGCAGGAGCAGTTGCAAAATTCGCAGCATCGGGAAAACCAATCAAGAAAAAAGATTTAGCTGCGATACTAATGACCTATGGAAATATCTATGTTGCTAAAGTATCGATGGGTGCAAATCAAAATCAGACACTAAAAGCAGTAAGAGAAGCAGAGGCTTATCCAGGACCATCAATAATAATTGCTTATTCACCTTGTATAGAGCATGGAATAAAAGCTGGCATGGGTAAATTCCAGACAGAAGAAAAACTTGCAACAGAAGTAGGATACTGGCCAATTTTCAGATATGATCCAAGACTCGCTGAAAAAGGGAAAAATCCACTGCAGTTAGATACACGAAATCCTGCTTGGGACAAATATGAAGATTTCCTGCTAGGGGAACGAAGATATGCAACTTTAGCCGCAGAATTTCCTGAAAAAGCCAAAGAATTGCTTGAAGCAAACTTAAAAAATGCCAAAGACAACTGGAACTACTACAAACGAATGGCAGCAATGGATTATTCAGCAGAAGAATAAAATTAAATTAAGATAAAATTTATTTTTTATAAAAAGAGATTCCCCTTTATTTTAGGGGTTTTTCTTATTTTGCAGAAAAAAATAGAATAGCTGGCATTTATTTTGATAAAAAAATGTGGTAAAATTATGTAGATATTCAAATTAATGCTTTTTATTTAAGGTCCATAAGATGAATTATTGTTAATAAATATTTTTTAAAATTTATATGTTATTTCTTTATTATAAAGCAAAGGGGAACAGTCGCCATCCCCTTTTCAAACCCGGCTTGTCTAAGCATTTTTTTGAAACGAAAACGAAACTCGCTGACGCTCACTTTCGCAGATAAAGATTAGAACAACTCTACAAAATATATTTGCTATGAAGGTTCTAGCGAAAGAAACACATAAATGTGTTTAGTCGTTTTCATTCCAAAAAAATCACGACATTTTTAATTTAATTATGAAGGCTGTTTTAATAAAGAAATATTAATCAAAATGCTTATACTAATATATAATTAAACTATGTATAATAAATTAGGAAAAAGTATATATTGTCGCTATTGATTAAACCTGTTCGACAACTATATGTCTTTATTAATAAAACAAATATTCTGAAGCAAGAGGTCTTGACCTCTTGTGAAAATGAAAAAGTTAAGTTAGCGAAAACATCGGTTGTGTACCATTTTTAGTTAGAAATTAGTATTAAAATGAATATTTTAAAAGAATTTAGTAATTCGAATACTTAAAAAGAGAGTACAATAATAAAAATAAAGTTTAAAATAAGAGGGGAAAATATAAAAGAGGAGAAAACTATGAGAAATACAAAATGGGCTGCAAAAATTATTCCTAATCCACGACAGGAGAGGGAATATATTGAAAGAGACAACAAGCAGAAAAATGATGAAAAAACAAAAAAATTGAAAAAAAGTAAGACTGAAAAACAGAATTTTGAAAATATGAATTTAAGTTCGGTAATTGATAATGATATTTTGAAAATACTTTATTCACGGGGAATAACGACAGAGAAGGAAGTAAGGGAGTTTTTGAATCCAAAACTTGAAAATATCCAGAATCCTTATGGACTGCAGGATATGGAAAAGACAGTTTTGGAAATTGAAAAGGCGATAAAGGAACAGAAGAATATTTGGATATATGGAGATTATGATGTGGATGGAATTACTTCGACATCTATTTTGTATATGGCATTAAAAGAGCTTGGGGCGGAAAATGTGAACTACTACATTCCTATTCGGGATGAAGGGTATGGACTGAATAATGAGGCTTTGAAGAAAATTAAAGAATCTGGGGCGGATTTGGTAATTACTGTGGATTGTGGAATTACAGCGTTTCCTGAAGTGGAGTTTGCAAATTCTATAAATTTGCCGATAATTATTACGGATCACCATAATTTACATGGGGATAAAGTTCCAGACGCTATTACAGTTGTGAATCCAAAACGTCCTGAAAATAAATTTTCCTTTGAGTTTCTAGCGGGAGTTGGGACTATTTTTATGGTAATTCTTTGTCTTTATGAAAGAATTGGGAAAAAGGCAAAAGCATATAAATATCTCGATCTGGTGGCAATTGGTACGGTTGCGGATATTGTTCCGCTGGTGGAGGAAAACAGGATTTTGACTAAGTTTGGGCTGGAGCAGCTGAGCCGTTCTAAAAATAAGGGGCTTAGATTTTTGCTGTATAAATTGTTTAGTACGCAAAATTCAGATTTTAATGAAAAAACTGAGTATAATTCGTATGATGTGGGCTTTATCATAGCACCTGTCTTTAATGCGGCTGGAAGGCTTAAAGATGCAAAAATGGTGGTAAAATTGCTAATTTCTGATAATGACAGGGAAATTGAGATAATCGTAAAGGAATTGATTAATAAGAATTTTGAGCGAAAAGAATTGCAGAATCAAATCGTCGAAAAAGTGGAAAAACATATTGAAGAAAGCGATTTAAAGGAAGATTATGTGATTGTAGACTATTCGCCTGAATATCATCACGGAGTAATTGGTATAGCAGCTTCTAAAATTGTGGATAAATATTACAAGCCTGCGATTATCATTGAAGTGAAGGAAGATGAAGGAATAGCAGTTGGATCATGCCGAAGCATTGGGAACTTTAATATTTTGGAGGCGTTGCAGTCGATGCCTGAACTTTTTGTGAAATTTGGGGGACATTCTGGAGCGGCTGGATTTACGATTGGAATAAAAAATTTGGAATTATTTAGGAAAAAAATAAATAAATTTGCAAAAACAAAACTAAAGGAAGAGGATTTTGTAAAAATAATAGAAATTGATAAGCAAATCCCAATTCAAAAGGTTTCCTACGAATTTTTCCAAATAATAGAACTGTTAAAGCCATTTGGATTTGGAAATCCAATGCCGACGTTCAGGACAAATAACGTACTTTTTGAAAATATAAAGTTCATTGGAGAAAATAAAAATCATATAATGTTTGACATAAAGCAAAAGGGATTTTTTAATAAAAATGCTGTCTGGTTTAATTCTGGCGAGTATTTTAAAGAACTGAACGAGAATTTGTTTTACGACATTGTTTATAAATTAAAGACAGAAATGTTTCAAGATAGATATTATACGAAAGTGTATGTTGAGGATGTGAAAGTGTCGCAGTTGAAGGACGATACTTTATCTTATTATCATTCGCTTTTTAACACATCTTTCCCGATGAAGTCGGTATTTTATACAAATATTGAGCTGGAAACGGAAAAGAAAATTACAATGAAAATGGAATTTGACCAGGTTTCGCTTTTTCAAGGAAGAAAGTTCATTGGACGGCTTGATTACAGCATTTCCAACTTGTTAATACTTTTAAATCAGTATTATAACTGGAATTTTACTGTGAAAATGGAGGATGTGAAGCAGGCTTCAAATCATAATATTGTAAATATATTGATAAAAAGAGATTATAATTTTAAATGTTATGATCACACGCAAATTGGTATTTTTAAGAAAATAAAAGAATTTTTGATTGGGAAAATGGAGTATAATTCACAGACTAAAGAATTGCTGGCACAGTTTTTTAAACAAAATAAAAACTTGATTATAAAAAATATTTTTGATGAAAATGAAAAATATAAATACAAAATGTCAAATTTTGAAAACTTTTTACTGACAGTTGGAATTTATTATAAAAAAATGACTGATAAAAAAAGTCAAATTGTAATAAGTTCAGATAAAAAGCCAATTTTTAACAATTTTATAAAATCATATTTTGATATAAATGAAGAATATTCTGAAAATGACTATCCATTTACATTATTTTATAATTACAAAGATATAGAACGGTTGGAAAATATTATAAAAACAGATTTTTCAATGCAAAACGAAATCAATTATGAAATTAAGGAAAACAGCCAAAATCTTGAAGTTAATGAAGAGCCAAAACAGCTGGAATACAAGAAAATTGAAAAAATAGAGTTTAAAAATAATGAAAATGTGGAAAACTCCGAGAGTATTGTGGAAAAACAGCAGGAAAATACTGAAAAGTTAAGTGAAGCTGGAAAACAGGAAGTAGAGAACAGATTTTGCATAATAATAAATTCTGAAGATTTTATGGTAAAAACAGATGATTTGGACAAAAATAATATTGAAGAGATAGATACGAAAATTGAAGTGCCAGAAAATATAATGTTTTTAGAAAATTCAACGAAGAAGGAGAGAAAAAATGCAAAAAATATTTTTGTAGAATATTTACCGATTGAAGAAAAAATTAAATTGAAAAAGTTGCTTACTGATGGAGAAAAGATTTATTCTGATTATTCGGTTAATGAGATTTTGTAAAAGTAAATGATGATACAAATATTTGAGTAGCAAAAATCTTAATTTGTTGTAAAAAATTATAAAAAAAGTGATGTGAGATAATATCTATGTGACAAGAATATAAAAAATAGGAGGAAATATGGAAAAACTAAAAAAGGCTATTTTGGTTTACAATCCAAAATCTGGAAATGCCAATATAATTTTAAGCAATTTTGATTTAATCACGACAAAACTGCTGGAAAAAGGGATTACATTGACACTTTACAGCATAAATCAGAATTATGATTTGCTTACAGAAATTTTAAAAAATGAAAAATATGATATTTTGATTTTATCAGGTGGAGATGGAACATTAAGCCGTTGCTTGAGCGAACTTTATTCTAAAAACATTGAATTTCCAGAAGTTGCAATATTTCCGACAGGAACATCAAATGATTTTGCAAAAGCATTGAAAATCGAAGAAAACATTGGGAACTGGATAGAAAAAATTACAGATAAAACTGCCAAAAATATTGATTTTGGATTAATTAATGGAAAAACTGTGTTCTTGTCTTCGTATGCTGGGGGACTATTTACTAAAATTTCCTACAATACAGATAAGGCACTGAAAAAAACGTTTGGGAAAGTCGCCTATTATATAAATGGACTTGGAGAACTTACAAATATAAAGACTTTTGACTTGGAAATTGTGCTGGATGGAAATGAGAAAGTAAAGGAAAAGGCTATTTTGTACGCAATTCTGAACGGAAAAAGTGTTGGCGGATTTGAAAATGTAATCGATGAAGCCAGTATGAATGATGGATTTATGGATATTCTAATCGTAAAAAACATTGACAACCCGCTGGATATTCCAAAAATCCTAATAGATTTAATGAACAGCAACCTAACAAACAACGATTACATCCGAACTTTACAAGCCAAAAAATGCGAAATAAAAAAAGTTACAGAAGAAATTGACGTAAGCATTGATGGAGAAGAAGGAGAAAATGTGGATGTAACAATTGAGTTTATTAGTGGGAAATTAAAAGTTTTTTGTTAAAAAAATTTATAATATAAGAAAACTTTAATTAAAGAAGTTTTTTTTGTTTTTTGAAAATTTTGGGATTGAATTTTTTTAGAAAAAATGATATAATAACTTTGAATAAAAAACCTGTTCAGGTTAGTGTAAAATTAAAAATGCGAGAAAAGGGCTTTATTCTTTATTGAATAGGGCTTTTTTTTGTGATATAATTGTCTGTCAAGGAACGCAACCTTGATTACACTTTCTTGAACAGGGGATGGTAATAATGGCAAATTGGGATTTGACTGTTTTGACAGTTATAATCATATTGTTTTTGATTTTTAGCAGTCAAAAATAGCAGTTGAATTCTTGTCTTATTGTCCTACCTTTTGCCTGCCAGTTGAATTTAGCTGGCAGGTTTTTTTTAATTTTAAAATTATGCTGTTAATGAGATAAAATAGATTGATATGAGAAAATTTTGTTACAAGGTTAAAAATTAAAATATGAAATAGCAGGTTATAATAAAAAAAGAAAGTTTAAAATTTCAGTAAACTTTCTATAAAAAAATTTTGAATTTCTGCGAAAATATGGTATAAATATAATATATAAAAATTTATAAAGTATGGAGGAAAAATTATGAATGGATATTTGAGTCTTGTTTTGCATGCACATTTACCTTATGTAAGACACCCGGAATATAAAGAATTTTTAGAAGAAGATTGGTTATACGAAGCAATTACAGAAACATATGTTCCTCTACTAGAAATGTTTGAAAATTTAACAAGGGATAATATTCCTTGGAATATGACCATTACAATGTCTGGGACACTTGTTAATATGATGAACGACAGTTTATTAAGGGAAAGATACGTTCGTCACATAGACAAATTGATTGAATTTTGCGAGAAAGAAGTGGAAAGACTTAGTCCATATCCTGATATGCTAAATGTTGCAAAACATAATTTATGGTTTAATACAAGGGCAAAACGAGTATTTGAAGAAAAATACAATAGAGATTTGGTCGGAGCCTTCAGAAAATTCCAAGATCAGGGCAATTTGGAAATCATTCCAGTTACTGCGACACATGGATTTTTACCAGTTATGAAAGATTATCCAGAAGCAGTGAATGCTCAAGTTTTTATGGCTAAAAAAGATTACATCAAAAACTTTGGAAGAGAGCCAAAAGGAATTTGGCTAGCAGAGTGCGCTTATTATCCAGGACAGGATAAATTTTTGGAAAAACATGGAATAAGATATTTCCTAGTTGATGCACATGGGATTATGCACAGTGATCCACGTCCAGTTTACGGTATCTACTCGCCAGTTTATACCAAAAACTATGTAGCTGCGTTTGCCAGAGATTTGGAATCATCTGAGCAAGTCTGGAGTTCAGAGTCTGGTTATCCAGGAGATGGAGTTTATAGAGAATTCCACAAGGATGCGGGATATGAACTTGACTATGAACTTGTAAAACCATATTTACACAGTGATGGAGTACGAAGAAACATTGGAGTAAAATATCATGCAATAACTGATAAAAAAGGAACTTATAAAGCAGTTTACAATCCAGAAGCGGCAGCGGCCAGAGCCAAAGAGCACGCCTACAACTTTGTATTCAACCGTTCAAAACAAATTGAGTTTCTGGCTTCAAAAATGAAATATAGAAAACCAATTGTAGTATCGCCTTATGATGCTGAATTATACGGACACTGGTGGTATGAAGGGCCAATATTCCTAGAATGGGTATTCAGAGCCACAGCGGAATCTAATTTTTCTACAATAACACCATACAAATATTTAGAGCAATATCCGACAAATCAAATAGTTGATGTAAGCATGTCAAGCTGGGGAGCAAACGGTTATTATGACGTTTGGATAGACGGCTCAAATGATTACGCCTACAGACATTTACATAAAGCCGCACAAAAAATGATAGAACTGGCAAACGGAAGAGAACCATACAACGAATTAGAATACAGAGCATTAAATCAGGCCGCAAGAGAATTATTAATGGCACAGACTTCATGCTGGGAATTTATAATGTATACTGGAACAATGGTTGGTTATGCTCACAAGAAAATAAGCGATCACGTTCATAGGTTATTCAAAATTTATGAAGACTTCAAAAACGGCAGTTTGGATGAAAGCTGGATAAGTGAAATTGAAAGCAGAGATAATATCTTCCCTGAAATTGAATACAGAATGTACAGAACTGACTGGTTATAGTTTAAATAATAAAAATTAGTATAATTTAAGGAATGTTTTTTATAATTTTTTTATAAGAGCATTCCTTTTTAATATTAATTGAATTGTTGAATATTTTTATTTGATTTTAAGGTTAAATTGGTATAAAATATATTTAAAAGAGAAAAATTATTTTTTCTAATTTTAGGTTATTTTAAGCAAGGGCATCAGACGCCATGCCCTTGCCTCCCAGCTTTACGCAAAACTTTCTTATAAAGAAAAAATAAAACTCGCTTCGTTAAAACTACGCTCACTTTCGCAAACAAGAGTTATTTTAACATAAATAAGTTCTATCGTTATAAAAATTATGGCGAAAGAAATACATTTGTATTTAGTTATTTTTCCTTTAACGAAATTTTGCTTGTTTAATATTTTCTCAATTTAAGAGCTTAAATATATAATCTTTATGAGTTAATGTAGAATGTCGTGATTTTTTTGGAATGAAAACGACTAAACACATTTATGTACTTCTTTCGCCATAACCTTTATCGCAAATATATTTTATGGAGTTGTTATAGTCTTTATTTGAGAAAGTGAGCGTCAGCGAGTTTCGTTTTCGTAGTAATCAAGGTTTTATGCAAATAATAAAGTTTAGACTACTTTCCCAAATAAAATTTGGGAATATTTCAAAAAAATGCTTAGACGATCCAGGGTTAGTGCGTAGCACTTTCGCCATTTTCTTTAATATGCTATTAGTTAAATATGTTAAAATAACTATTATTGCGAAACAAAGGGAAATGATGATTATTAGAAAAAAATATAAGAATAATTGAAAAAACAGTTATTAATCAAAATAATCTGAAAATAAAAGTTTAATAAATAAAAATTAATATTAGAAAAAAATTTTTAATATATAGAAAGAGAGAGAGAAAAGAATGGAGAAGATAATAGGGATAAATCCAGTGATTGAAGTATTGAAATCGGATAAAAATATTGAGAAGCTGGAGATTTATAAGAAGATAAAGAAGGAAACAATTAAGGAAATATTGAATCTGGCAAGCAGAAGAAATATAAAGATTTTTTATACTGATAGACGGACTGAAAATTCACAGGGAGTTGTGGCACTTGTTTCAGAATTTGATTATTATGTGGATTTTTCTGCATTTTTAGAAAAACTTTTGAAAAAGGAAAAATCAATAGTTGTTGTGCTGGATCAGGTTCAGGATCCGAGAAATTTTGGGGCGATTATAAGAAGTGCAGAGTGCTTTGGAGTTGATGGGATTATTATTCAGGACAGAAACAGCGTGAAAGTTACAGAAACAGTTGTAAAATCATCAACAGGAGCGATTGAGCATGTGGATATTGTAAAAGTTACCAATATTTCTGATACGATTGACAAATTAAAAAAATATGGATATGCAGTTTACGGTGCAGAAGCTGATGGGCAGAATTATTATTATGAGGAAAATTATCCAGAAAAAGCGTGTCTTGTACTTGGAAGTGAAGGAAATGGAATGCGAAAAAAAGTCAAGGAGCATTGTGACAAAATTGTAAAAATACACTTGAAGGGGCAAATAAACTCGCTGAATGTATCTGTGGCTGGAGGGATAATATTGGCGGAGATGTCGAAAAGTTAATAAATTTTGATAAATAATGCATCTCTAATTTTTTACTTTGAATTTGCAAAAAAAATTCTTGAAATTACAGTAAAAAAATGATATTATTAAATATAATAGTTTTTTTGAAAATTTCTTTGAATATCGGAATTTATCATAAGAAAAAATGTTTTTTTATATAAAAATATCTGAGTTCAGAGGATTTTTAAGTTAAAAAAATAAAAATAAATTTTGGAAATTACTGTGAGTGGGAATTGAGTACAGATAATTGAATTTAGGAGAAGAGTTGAGTTTATTTGTTTTAAAAATAATTGGTATAGCAGCGATGTTTATGGATCATTACCATTATGTGGTTGGTGGAAGCCTGATTTTAAATATTGTTGGGAGAATTGCTTTTCCAATATTTGCATTTACGCTAAGTGAAGGGTATGTACATACGCGAAATTTAAAAAAATATTTACTTAGACTTTTTATTTTTGCGGCAGGTATGCAGATACCGTCTGTCATATTTGGCTACAAGTATCCTATGAATATATTTTTTACATTGTTTTTAGGGCTTTTGGCAATCCATATCCTCAATTTTAAGAAAAAATACATAAAAAATCAGACATTTTTATGGATAATAAAAATTATTCTGACTGGTTTCATATTAATTGCTGCACAATGGCTTGAAATGGATTATGGAGCATACGGAATTTTGCTAATTATGAATTTTAATATCTTTAGGACTAGCAAATTTCACATATCAATGAATTTTCTTATATTAAATATTCTAAATCTGTTCTTTCCAGATGTCTTTAAGCTGACAGAAACGCAGTTCTTTTCAATAGTTTCGCTTATATTTATTTTTATGTATAATGGGAAAAAGGGAAGAAGTATGAAATACTTTTTTTATTTGTTTTATCCGGTACATTTTCTTATTTTAGAAGGAATAAGGAATATTAAGTAATTTTAATGTAATTATGAAAATTTTTGGAGAGAGAAAATGACAAAAAAGGAAAGATTGAAAAAAATATTTCCGATATTAAAAGAAAAATTTGGCAATCCAAAGGCTGCCTTGGAATTTGAAACGCCCTATCAGCTGATGGTTGCAGTAATCCTGTCAGCCCAATGTACGGATGCGCGTGTAAATATTGTTACAAAGGAGCTTTTTAAAGTTGTAAGAAAGCCTGAAGACATCAGGAAAATGGATTTGGGAATACTTGAAAAATATATAAAATCAACAGGTTTTTACAAGAATAAGGCAAAAAATATAAAGCTAAATGCTGAAATGATGCTTGAAAAATATAATGACGTGATTCCGAAGGATTTGGAAAAGCTTGTAGAACTGCCAGGTGTTGGACGTAAAACTGCGAATGTTGTTCTTGGGGAACTTTGGAATATTCGTGAAGGAATTGTTGTCGATACGCATGTCAAGAGACTATCTAACCGTATAGGGCTTGTGCAAAATGACAATCCGGAGATTATTGAGCGGGAACTTATGAAATTTGTGCCGAAAAGAGACTGGTTTGTGTATTCCCATTATATGATTTTGCATGGACGGGACAAATGTATCGCCAGAAAGCCCAAGTGTGAAATATGTGAAATCAGGGACTACTGTAAATACAATCTAGATAATTTAAAGAAAAATGGAATTAATAAATAGACTTTAGTATAAATAAATACAGAAAGGAAAAGAATGGTTAAAAAGGTAAAAAGAGTTTTGATTTTTGGAGTACTGGCGTTATTTACAGCTCTTGCTTATGCAGAAGGGGAACAAGATTCGCCTAAAGAGGGAAGTGTAGCTGTCAAAGAGGAGAAAAGTAAAGGTTCCGTGGGAAAGGAAGCCGATGGTTACAGCGAAATAGAGCAGGCAACAAGAAGAGGATATTCAAAGCGTTCCAGACATGGAAAAAAAAGATGGGATTCTAAACACGAGGAATCCAGCGAATATACTGAAGACAGTCAAAATCACTCCTCTAGATGGAAAAGCAAATCTGAAAAAGGGAAGGACAAAATCAATTCAGTAAAAAATGGTACCTCAGGGAAAGCAGAGCATAAAAGGAAACTTGTAAAGGCAATAGAGCATGAACACGAGGGAGCTTCACATTATTATGGGGAAGTTATAAAATTCATTGCCACTACAGATGGAAAAATACTGAAGGAAAAAATGTCAAGGCAAAAACATCCAATAGCTTCACTTACAAAAGTTATGAACATTCTGGTGGCTTTGGAGCAGGTTGACAGGGGAAATGCAAAGCTGGACGATAAAATATGCTTTACACCTGAATTTGTCAACATGGGCGGAAGCTGGCTAAATGCAAAGGCTGGAGATTGCTACACATTAAGAGATTTGCTTCGTGCAGAAATTATTTATTCAGCAAACAATGCGGCATACCTAGTGGCACACCATATTGGAAAAGGAAATATTGATAATTTTGTACAATTAATGAATGACAAGGCTAAAGAGCTGGGAATGAATGACACGCGTTACTATACGCCAGCAGGCTTGCCATCTTCAATGACAAATAAGAATATGGATATTTCGACTGCATACGACATGTATTTGCTTGGAAAAAGGGCTATAAGAGATGAAAGATTGCGTGCATGGATGAAGGAATCGGAATTGGTGCTGCAAAATTCAGAAGGAGAAGATGTTGTTTATAGTAATAGGAATCATCTTTTAGACCAGTTCGGAATTTATGGGCTGAAGACAGGATTTCATGCGCAGGCGGGATATAATATGATAGTGTCAAGTAAAATAGGAAATCTTGAAATTATTTCAGTTACATTGGGAAATAAAAGTGATGATGCCAGAACGGAAGATCAGGAGCAGGAATTTACACAGCTGGAAAAACGAATGATACCAGTTTACAAGGCAGGACAGGAAATAGGAGGCAAATTTAAGATTAAAAATGCTGAACAGAAGGAAATAAAAGGTGTTTTATCAACAAATGTCTACCAGCTTGACAATACAAATTATAAATTTGAAGTTAAGGATTTACAGGTTACGGCTGAAAAAGAAGGAATTTCAAAAGGAGATGTAATAGGTAAGCTTGAAGTGCTGTCGGATGACAACAAGGTTGTAGGAACTGTTGATATTGTGGCACAGAATGATTATAAGCAGTTATCGCTGTTTAGACGTATTTTGAGATTTATTACATTTGGACTTGCATAAAAAAAAGTAAAGTAAAATTGAGCTGTTTAGAAAATTAAATGGCTCTTTTTTTGTTTATCTGATAAATATAATGTAATTTAAATAAAAATATGGTAAAATATATTTAAACTTATTTAAAATTGAACTAATAAAAATTGAATAAATTTAATGCTAAAAAAGTATAGTTTTAAGTTTAGTTTTAAAAGAGTATTACTACGATTTTATAAAATTATTGAAAAAAGGAGAAACATATTTATGAAAATATTGGGAGTGATACCAGCAAGATATGCGTCCAGCAGGTTTGAGGGGAAACCACTCAAGGATATTTGCGGGCATACTATGATTGAATGGGTTTACAAAAGAGCAAAAAATGCGGATATTGACGAGATTGTTGTGGCTACAGATGATGAGAGAATTTTTGAGGCTGTAGAAAAGTTTGGAGGAAATGTGGTTATGACAGCTGAAAATCATCAGAATGGAACTTCCAGAATAATAGAAGTTATAAACAAAAGTGAGTATAAAAATTATGATTTTATTATAAATATTCAGGGAGATGAGCCGTTAATTGACATTGAGTCAATAAATATTTTAGCAAATAATTACAGAAATGAAAAATCAGAAATTGTTACATTAAAGCAGGAAATGAAATTTCAAAATGAAATTGAAAATCCAAATCATGTAAAAGTTATTACAGACTTTAATGATAACGCCATTTATTTTAGCCGTTCAGTAATTCCTTATGAGCGTGATAAGAATAACAGCCAAAATATTAAATATTTTAAACATGTTGGAATTTATGGATATACAGCGAAATTTTTAAATGAACTGAAAAATTTAAAGGAAGGTGTTTTGGAAAAGATAGAATCGCTTGAACAGCTTAGATTTATTGAAAATGGATATAAAATAAAAGTTTTAGAAACTAAGTCGCAGGTAATAGGAGTGGATACACAAGAGGATTTGAAAGAAGTTGTTAAATTTATAACTGAAAATGGAATAACATTAAAATAAATAAAATATTGTAAAAAGGAGGAAATTATGGAAAACGGAGTAATGATACAGTACTTTGAGTGGAATTTGCCGAATGATGGGAAACATTGGCAAAGATTAAAGGATGATGCAAAACATCTAAGTGAAATTGGTGTAAGTGGAGTGTGGATTCCGCCAGCATATAAAGGAACTTCACAATTTGATGTGGGATATGGTGCCTATGATTTATGGGACTTAGGTGAATTTGACCAGAAAGGAACTGTCAGAACGAAATACGGGACAAAGCAGGAACTGATTGAAGCGATAGAAGAACTTCATAAATACAATATAAATGTGTATTTGGACGCTGTTTTGAATCATAAGGGCGGAGCTGATGAAACAGAGAATTTTTTGGCGATAGAAGTTGACCCTGAAGACAGAACTGTGGAAATAACCGAGCCTTTTGAAATAGAAGGCTGGACAAAGTTTACTTTTCCTGGAAGAAATGATAAATATTCTGCATTCAAGTGGAATTATAATCTTTTTGATGGTGTGGATTTTGATAACAAAACTGGTAAAACAGCAATTTATAAAATTGTTGGTGAAAATAAGGACTGGGATGAGGGAGTTGACTCTGAACTTGGAAATTATGACTATTTGATGAATGCCGATATTGACTTTTCACATCCTGAAGTGCGTGAAGAAGTAATCCGATGGGGTAAATGGGTTGTAAATGAATTAAAAATTGATGGATTCAGAATGGATGCTGTAAAACATATAAAAGATGAGTTTATAGCTGAATTTTTGACACAAGTAAGAGCAGCTTACGGCGAAGAATTTTATTCTGTTGGAGAATACTGGCGAAATGATTTGGAAAAGTTGAAGGAATATCTGGATAATGTTGGGTATAAGACTGATCTATTCGATGTTGGGCTTCATTTTAATATGTATGATGCATCTAAAAAGAAAAAGGATTATGATTTAAGAGAAATTTTTGAACATACGATAGTGGCAACAAATCCGATGGCAGCGGTAACATTTGTGGATAATCACGATTCTCAAAAAGGAAGTGCTTTAGAATCACAAGTGGAAGACTGGTTTATTCCCCATTCATATGCTATAATATTATTATCAAAAGATGGTTATCCATGCCTATTTTATGGCGATTACTATGGAATGGGAGGAGAAAAAAGTCCACATCAATGGATAATTGACAAACTTCTGGAAGTACGGAGAATACATGCTTATGGAGAACAAATAAATCATCTGGATAATCCAAATGTAATTGCAATTCAAAGAACAGGAAGAGATGAGTGGACGGGCTGCGTAGCCGTACTTTCAAATTCTGAAGAGGAAGAGGAAATACAGATTGAGATTGGAAAAGAGCGAGCTGGCCAAATTTGGCAGGAAGTTACAGGTAGTGGATATGAAGACATTGTAATAGATGAGGAAGGAAATGCTAACTTTAAAGTTGAAAGTGAAAAAATTTCTGTCTGGATACGGAAAAGTTAAGATAAAAATATTGAAATTATCTATTGTTGTAAAGGAATAAATGTTAAAATAATATGAACCTTTCTAGGTTATTTTTAGGAAAAAACCAAAATTGGAGGTAAGAAAAATGAGAAAAATTAAAATTATAGGAGCAGTAATTGCGTTAATGATGAGTTTGAGTTCTTGTACGGCAGTGGCATTGGGAGCAGGAGCAGTTGCAGGAGGATATACTTGCCTGAATACAAGTCTTTGTAACAAATTGAAAAAATAGTTTAAGGTTGTAAGGGCATGGTTAATGCCCTTACGTTAAAAAATGAGCTACATAGAAATGTTTAAACAGGAGAATATGGAAAAAATGAGAAATAGTAATACAAGAGAAGAAATTTTAGACAATATGCAGAGGATAGTTGTGAAAGTTGGAACTTCTACACTTACAACAGAGGATGGCCATCTAGATATTGAAAAGATAAAGAAAATTGTGCTGGAACTGAGTAATTTACAGGATAAAGGATATGATGTAATACTTGTAACTTCTGGCGCAGTTGGAGCTGGAATGGGACTTCTTAATATAAGTGAAAAGCCTAAAACTTTAGCGGAAAAGCAGATGCTGTCAGCAGTTGGGCAAGTTTCACTTATGCAAATTTATCAAACTCTTTTTAAAGAGCATAACAAGATAATTGGACAATTGTTGTTGACAAAAGAGGAATTTTCCAATAGAAAAAGATACTTGAATATGAGAAATGTCTGCAATGCTTTTTTGAAAAGAAAAATTATACCAATTATAAATGAAAATGATGCAATTGTGTCTAATGCATTAAAAATAAAAGTTGGGGACAATGATACAATGTCAGCGCTTGTTTCTGGATTGATTGATGCTGACTTACTTATAATTTTATCGGATATTGATGGACTTTATAATAAAAATCCTAGAAAATATGAGGATGCGAACTTAATCCATATGGTTGGGGATATTAATGAAGATATAAAGCAGATGGCAGGTGCAGAAGGCTCAAAATTTGGAACTGGTGGAATGATAACAAAAATTATCGCTGCGGAAATGGTAACAAAAATTGGGACAAGCCTTGTAATTGCCAGTGGAGATGATCCAAAAAATATAACTAGAATAGTTGAAAAAGAAAATATAGGAACACTTTTTGTGAAAAAAAATAAAAAAATCAGCTTGAGAAAATACTGGCTTGCATACGGGCCTAATAAGGAAGGTTCGTTAACAATTGACAATGGTGCAAAAGCAGCATTAAAAAATGGAAATAGCCTATTGCCTGTGGGAATAAAATCTATTGAAGGAAATTTTGATAAAGGGGCAGTTATCGAAATAGAAGATTTGGAAGGAAAAGTTATCGCAACTGGAATTTCAAATTATTCATCAGAGGAAATAAATCTTATAAAAGGCGTAAAAAGTGAAAATATAGAGGAAATATTGGGCTACAAATATGATGACGCTGTGATTCATATTGATAATGTGGTTATTAGAAAATAAAAATAATAAATTTAATTTTGCTGTTTGAGAGAAATTTTATTTAAAGTGTTTAGTACACAAGTATCAAAAAATTTTAATAAAATAGAAAGCGGGACGATTTATGAGTTACGAACAACCCAAAAAAATAGTAGGAATGAAACTTTATCTTAAAATACTTACATTGGCAAATTTTTTGCTATTTAACCTTTTTTTGATAGTATTTATAAAACTTTTTGTGAAAAATCTGTCTGATGCCGCTGAAAGAGGGAAACTTCTAGGCGCTATAATAGCAATAACATTAATAGGCTTGTTTTTAATAATATTTGCTTATATTTTGCCATATTTTATAATAAGGAAATATGAAAAAATATCTTTTTATGAAGATGGATTTGCTATTGGAAAAAATGAAAAAATTCTTTATGAAAATTTGGAATATTTTTTTATTCCAAATATAATGAGACCAAATACATTTTTGGGAATATGGTATAAAGATAATAATGGAACTTGGAAAAATATAGCGGCGGCAGGTTATCCATCTAATGCCTTTGACTTGTTTCAGCAAGATTTTGTGAAAATTAACTACCCAGAAGCTATGAGAAAAATTGAAAAAGGTGAACCAGTTGAATTTTTATTTAATAATCCAAAAAAATCTGTAATGGCGTTGGCTCCTAAAAAGTATATAGCTAAAAAATTGGAACAAGCATTGAAAATAAAGGTTACAAGAGAAGCCTTGGCTCTGGATAATGAAGTTTATAACTGGAATGACTACAATATAAGCACAATGGCTGGAAGAATAAATATAACAGACAAAACTGGAAATAAAATATTGCATTTGTCAGACAAAGCGTTGATTCATAATACAAATTTATTAGAAACAATAATTAATACTTTCGGAGCGAATGAGTGAAAAAATGAAGGGGAGAAGTAAGTGAAGAGTGAAGATATTTTTAATATTGGCTGGGCTAAAAGATATCTGGTAATTTACTGGCTGTTTTTAACTATTTTTGCAGTTATGTTTATAATAGCTATATTTATAGAACGTAGAAAAATAAAAAAGATGAAGGATGGGAATAGAAAAGCTGGAAATCTTTTTTAGAAATTAGATAAATTAAGAAATGAGGGAAGTATGAATTATATAGAAGAACTTGGGAAAAAAGCAAAAGCCGCTTCAAGGGAACTTTTGAAAATTGGAACAAAAACAAAAAATGATGTATTGTTTGCAATTGCAGATGAATTGATAAATAAAAAAGAAGAAATAAAGGCTGCGAACAAAATAGATATGGAAAATGGTAAGAAAAATGGAATGGCATTTTCCTTGCTGGATAGAATGGAGCTTACAGACAGCAGAATTGAAGGAATGGCTCAAAGTTTACGTGAAATGGCTATGTTTCCAGATCCAATTGGAGAAGTCATTACAGGATGGAATCATAAAAATGGAATGAGTATTGTAAAAAAGAGAGTTCCGCTTGGAGTAATCGGAATGATTTATGAATCCCGCCCAAACGTTACAGTAGATGCGGCAGGACTTGCAATAAAATCTTCAAATGCGATAATTTTACGTGGGTCAGAAGATGCCCTAAATTCAAATATTTATTTGAATAATTTATTAAATAGAGTTGCAGATGCTCACGGATTGCCAAAAAATACAGTTCAGCTTGTAGAAAAGCCAGAAAGGGAACTTGTGAAGGACTTAATTCGTGCAGATAAGTATATTGATGTAATTATCCCGAGAGGAGGAAAAGGGTTAAAAAGATTTATCATAGAAAACGCAACAATTCCAATGATAGAAACAGGTGCAGGAATCTGTCACATCTTTGTAGACGAAACAGCTGACATAAAGCAGGCATTACCAATCATCGAAAATGCCAAAGTCCAACGCCCAAGCGTATGTAATGCCATCGAAACAACACTTATTCATGAAAATATCGCAAAAGCAATCTTGCCAGAATTAACAGAAATGCTTTTAAAAGATGGTGTAGAGCTAAGGTACAGCAAAGAAGCATTAGAAATTGTTGGAAACAGAAAAGATGTAAAATTGGCAACAGAAGAAGATTTTGGAGCTGAATACTTGGATTTAATAATGTCACTAAAATTAGTTAAAAACATAGATGAAGCAATTGAATACATAAATAATCATGGAACGCACCATTCCGACTCAATCTTGACCAAATCTATAGAAAATGCTGAAAAATTCCTAAACGAAGTAGATTCAGCAAACGTTTATTTAAATGCTTCTACAAGATTTTCTGATGGAGGGGAATTTGGATTCGGTGGAGAAATTGGAATTTCTACACAAAAACTGCATGCTCGTGGGCCTATGGGAATAAGAGAGCTGACTACGACGAAATATGTGATTAGGGGAGAAGGTCAAATAAGGGAATAAAAACCTAAATTAAAGGCAGGAGAAATAAAAAAAGTGGAAAATAAAAATTCAATATTAATTAAAGGAATTAAAATAAATGACGATAAAACTAACTTAATGATTGCCACAGCAATAGTTGCAGTGATTTATGGAATTGTGGGTTCTGTTATGGCAATTTCTAAAGATTCAGAAAAACTTGCTACTTCATTTACGCTTATGGGAGCAGGAATTTCTATAGCTGTTATGCTTTGGTTCATATTTTTTTGTAAGAGCAAATTGATGCTGGAAAATGGGAATTTCACATTAAATGCACAAGATATAAGAATAAAAAAATATAAAATACATAGTTTTTTGGGGCTTGAAAAAGCAATCTCAATATCAACTGACGAAGAAGATTTTTTAATCTTCCCTATGGTAAGCAAATATCAAAAAAGAAAATTGGCAAATAATTTAAAAATATTAGAAGACGAATTAAAATCTCAAAATGTTTTAGAAGGAAAATTTCAGATAAGCTGGCTGAAAACAATGTGTTATTGGATAGTTTCATTTCTGATGATGTATTTACCGATGATAGCTTTTGAAATAATTAAATAGAAAATGTTGGAAGATGATAAAGAGCAGTAAAATTGTTCAATATCATCTTTTTTATTTTATAAAAATTTGTAATTTATTAAAAAAATTAAAAAATAGATATACAAATATTTCAAAAAATGATATAATTTTAGCAATCCTTGAGAAAGGAGGTGCATTACGATGAGAACGTCAAGAATTTTGGAAATAACTAAAAAAGAGAGCTTACTTTGGGGGTTGGCTCTCTTTTGATTTGTAACACTACAATGAGAATTTTTATTCTTTTACATCATTATTATAACATTTTATAATAAAAAAATCAACTCAATTTAAAATAATTTTTTTAATTTTTTGTAAATAAATAGTTAATAAAAAAGATTAAGAAATTTCTGTAACATCCTTCACTTTATAATGTCCGGCAGAATTTACCACATCCGCTATCAGCAAATCGTCAACTTCTTCATTTAAAGTAACTTTTGCATTTTTATCAGAAAGATTTACTTCCACATTTTCCACTTCTGGCAGTCCATATAAAGCGTCTTCCACTTTTTTAGCACAATTTTCACAGTGCAGTCCTTCTATTTCAACAAGTTTTTTAATCATTTCAAAACCTCCATAAAATTTTATTTTTATTTATACACAAAATTTTAAATTAAAAGCTTTGTGTTAAGTTTATTATATAAAAAAATTTATAAGAATGCAAGAAGTTTTGTATATGCAATAATTTTGAAAAAAATATTTGTAAGACAAAAAATGGATATGTAACTGTGAAAAATATGTTATAATAGTAAAAATAAAGAAAATGGGAGAATTTCATAATGAATAAAATAAGTATTTCAAACTGGTACTTGGTATATTTGCTATTAATGGGAAAACTATTTATGTTGCTGAATAATGGGGAATCGGGAAAACTTACAGGAATATATCTGCTGGTAATTATTACAGGGCTATTTTTTCTAATTTTCGTAGATGACATAAAAATGGAAGGCAATAAGTACATAACAAGTTTTATTGCCGGTTTTACGATGTTTTTTATAAAATATTCGAGTTATAGGGATTTGAATAAAAGATTTAATATAGCTGTTATCACTTATTTGATTTTATTGTTAGCAGTGCAGATGGCAATACTAATTTTTCAGGAAATAAAAAGAAGAAAGTGGAAATCTATCTTTTTTATGATATTAATATTTTTTCAATCTGTAAAGTTTGTCAATTTTATGACAATTTATTACTGGGAACCACGTAATATTGTATATAGTTCATATTTTTCCAAGATAAAAGATAAGGAAGAGATGGAAAAAATAATAAAAAAATTACCTATGATAGATTCGGTAAGTATTACAGAATTTAAAAAACCAAAACAGTATGATGATGATTTTGATGTAAAGGAATTTTCTGGTGAAATTGATCAGGTGATTGATATTTCAGTAAGATATTCAGTTAACGGCGAAGGATTAAACAGTCTGGTTAAACAAGTTAAAAATTATTTGAAGTTGGTTGGAGATGAAAAAAAGACAACAAGAATTTACATAACTGATAGATATGCTTATTATAAGCCAATAAGAGTATATGAAATTAAAAATGGCGTTACAAAAATAAGATATATAAGAGAAAATGTACAGTATACTGATTCATCGCTTACAGATTTATTCTTGGATATAGTAAAAGTATTGAAAGGTAAAAGTGATTTTGATAATACAGCAGGGGAGTATTATGAATAATTGAAATTCAGTGATAAAATAAACTTAAAATAAAAAATAGAAAAATTAGGAGGAAACTGGTAATGAGCCATTATTTTTCAGAAAAGCAGGAAGTAAAGTCGGATAGAAAAATAATAAAATATGAAATAGAAAATAAAAATTTTGAATTTGTGACAGATAACGGAGTATTTTCAAAGACAAAGGTGGATTTTGGGACAGATGTTATGTTAAAAGTTTTTTTGAGAGAAAATATGAACAAAAAAAATCAAAAATTTGAAGTGCTGGATATTGGCTGTGGATACGGGGTTGTGTCAGTTATTATAAAATCATTCTTTCAAAATGTAAAAACTGTTTCAACAGATGTGAATGAGCGGGCATTGGAGCTTACAACAGAAAATCTTTTAAAAAATGAAGTTGTAAAGGATGAAAATGATGATTTTGAAGTGAGAAAGTCTTTTGTGTTTGATAATATTTCTGAAAAGTTTGATGTGATTTTGTCTAATCCACCAATTAGGGCTGGAAAGCAAACAATTTTTCAAATTTATGAACAAAGTTTCGAGCATTTAAATAAAAATGGAGAATTTTATTGTGTAATTCAGACAAAGCACGGAGCGAAAAGTACACAGAGAAAGCTGGAAGAAGTTTTTGGAAATTGTGAAACACTGGAAATTAATGCGGGGTATAGAATTTTTAGAAGTGTTAAGAACTAAAGGAAAGATTTTATCTATTCAAAAATTATAAATTATGATATAATTAACAATAAAAAAACTATAATATTAAGAAAAATTAGGAGGTGATAGAATGAAAATTATTGATAATATAATTGAACGATTAGGATATAGTAAATCGGAAAATTTAATCTATGTAAATAATGGCAAAACTTTGGAAAATATAGATAAGTGTATTGCTTTATCTAGACATAATAAAAGGATATTGCATGAATTAACTCCTTATGCTTTCTATATTATGGATGGAAATGTTCTTGTATTATTTTTTAATGATTTAAATAATCGTGAACATACAAATATTCATGGGAAATTATGGAATGCACAGATACCAATAATTATTTCAGATGAGGGAGAGGATATTAAAATTTATAATGGAAAAAGTATGAATTTAGAGAATAATAAAAAAATCAAATTAAAGGACATTATTTCATATGATTTAAATCAATTTGATGAAAAAAATGAATTTTCATATTGGAATATAACAAATAGTTTATCATTGAATCTTTATGAAAAAAGTATTGATAAAAAAAATTTGAATGAATTTTTGATTGATAATTTAAAATATATTACGAAATCATTGAAAAATAAATATAAAATTTCTTTTGCAAATAAATTAATGTTAAGAATATTATTTATAAGATATTTAATAGATCGAGGTGTTAATATTGGATATATGGGACTTAATAATAATGTAACAAATTCACAAGAAAAATTTTTAAGTATCATAAAAGATAAAGAAGAGTTTTTTAAGTTAATAAAATATTTAAAAAATAGATTTAATGGTAATTTATTTGAAATGGATGAACTAAAAGAAAGAAGTGAGATAACAAAAGAAGCACTTTCTATGTTACATGATTTTTTAACAGCTCGCCAAGATTTAAAAACAAAACAATTGAGTTTGTTTCCTTTTTATAATTTTAATTTTATTCCAATTGAATTAATAAGCAATATTTATGAAATATTGTTGGGAAAAGAAAAAAAAGATAAAGATAAAGCCTATTACACACCAGAATATTTAGCAGATTACATCGTAGATAGAACAGTTAAAGAATTTCTTGTTAATGAAAATGAATGCAAAATATTAGATCCTTCTTGTGGATCAGGAATTTTTTTGATTAAATCTCTTCAAAAAATATTAGAAAAAAATAGTGAATTAAATGGTTTTTTTCAAAATAAAAACAAATTAAATAAATTGATTGAAAATAATATATATGGTATAGATTATAATGAAGAGGCTATAGATGTTACAATTTTTTCACTATACATCACTCTTTTTGATTATCAAGATCCAAAGAAATTAGAAGGTTTTAAATTACCTTTATTAAAAAATAATAATATTATTTTTGGAGATTTTTTTGATGAAAAGAAAACAAAATTAATTGAAAATATAGAGTTTAAATTTATTTTAGGCAATCCTCCTTGGGGACAAATCAAGAATCAAGAGAAGTATAAGGAGTATTGTAAAAATAGAAAATTTGTTATACCAAATAAAGAAATCTGTACAGCATTTTTATTAAAAGTTAAAGATTTAGGAACTGTAAACACAAAATGTAGTTTGATAATCCCTTCAAAAATACTTTATAAAATCGGGGATACTTCGATAAATTTTAGAAAAGAATTGCTAACCAATATTCAATTAGAACAAGTATTAGAAATTTCATCCGTTAGGAAGCAAATTTTTAAAGAAGCAATAGCACCGGCAGCAGTATTTTCTTTTTTATGTAGACAAAGTTCAACAGATCATAAAGTAGAATACATAAGTCTAAAGCCTAATAAATTTTTAAGATTATATAATTTAATTATGGTTGAGTCGAATGATATTAAATATGTAAAACAGAAACTTTTTATGGAAAATGATTATTTATGGAAAATATTAGTTTATGGAGGATATTGGGATTTCGAATTACTTAATGATATGAAAATCAATTTTGATACTATTGAGAATATAATACTAAAAAAAGGACTGATAATGAAAAAAGGACTACAAGATAATGATGGTAAGGCAGATTCTTCGCATTTAATTGGAAAAAAGATTTTAAATTCTAAATCTGCAGTAGATCATTTTTATCTTGATGATAAAGAATATACAATATTTAATAAAAAAAAAATAAACCGACCAAGAAGTCCAGAAATATATAAAGCACCGTATGTTTTATTTAAAAAGGGAGTAGATTCAAAAAATTATTCTATAAAAGCAGTGTATACAGAAAAAGATTTTCTTTATAGAGATACAATAACTTGCATAAAAGGGTCTAAAGAAGATGAAAATATTTTATTAAACCTTTGTGGATTATTAAATTCTTCTTTATTTTCATATTTTAACTTGATGCTGGGTTCTTCTGTAGGTATAGAACGGGAACAAATTTTTTTGGAGGAAATAGCAAAATATCCATATAGATATAGTGATAAACTTGTTGAAATAGTAAAAAAAATACAACAACAAATAAAAAATGATGGAAATTCAGATAAGTTAAGAGTAGAATTAAACCGATGTGTTATGGATATGTATGGATTATCAGACAATTATTTTATTGATTATGCATTATCTATACAAATACCAATACTTTGTGGAGTTTACAAAGAAATTAAATGTAACAAGAAGTTAATAGAAGAATACGCTAAAGTCTTTTCAAAAATTTGGAATAGACACTTTGAAAATAGTGGAGTGTATTATACAATAAATATTTATCCTGATATAAAAGGTAAATTTGCCGCTTTAGAAATAAAATTATCTCTTAAAGAGAAAAAATCCGATATTATTGTCAATGATATTAATGATGACATAGACTTACTTACTAAATTTATGATATATCAAAAAAATGATTATTTTTATCAGAAAAAAGATATTATAGAATTTTCAGAAGACTCTATTATCATTGTAAAATCAATTGAAGCTAAAAATTGGCATTCTGCAATGGCGATAAAAGACAGCTATAAAGTAGTTAATGAAATATTAATTGAAAAGGAGAATTAAAACATTGGGAGATAAAAAAATTTTGGAAAAATTGCGAAAGTCAAATTCTGAAACAGAAGTAGATCAAATAGCAAAGTATCTTTTAGAGATAAGCGAGTTAATTATAAAAGATTATCAACAAAATAAACTAAAACTTCCAAAGAATAGTGAAAATAAAATACGAAATGTTTTAATAGAAGAATACCTAATAAAGAAAAAAAGTGATTATGGAATATCCTATTGGTTTGATTCTGAAGTTCCTGAAAATTGGAATAAAAAAGAAGAAAAATATGATGGAAGAGTCGATATTCGAGTTTTGTTACCAGGTTTTCCGGAATATCCTAAATATTATTTTATCGAATGCAAAAGAATTGATGGAGAAAAATATTTAAATAATCAATATGTAGAGAAAGGAATCAATAGATTTATTATACAAAAATATTCTTCACGTTATGGTGAAAATATAATGTGGGGATTTGTTATACAAAAAATTGATATAACTCAAAATGTTAATTTAATTCAAGATATTCAAAATAAACATTCAAATGAATATTTACATGGTAAATTTTGTTTTGTTGATAAAAAAAATACATCTCAACGGTATAAGAGTGTATACAACATACAATCAAAAAAATTGAAATTATGGCATATTTTTTCAGATTTTTCAGATATTGTAGAATAATATCTATCTAAGTGAAAATAAAAAGTGATTTAAAATAATTGACAAAATAGTATAAATACTGTATTATGATAAGGTAAATAAAAAGTGTTAGTTGTTTTTTTGATTTTTAAGTGAAATTAAATATCAAAAATAAATGCAAAAAAACTGGACATTTATTTATTTTTTTGTTATAATAGAAAGGATCCGAGGTGATTATTTATGGCAAAACAGGATGTTCTTGAGCTGGAAGGTGAAATAATCGAAGCATTACCAAATGCAATGTTTCAAGTAAGGCTTGAAAATGGACACGAAGTTTTAGGACATATCTCAGGGAAAATGAGAATGAACTATATAAAAATTTTGCCAGGAGATAAGGTTACGGTGGAAGTTTCTCCGTATGACTTGTCAAGAGGCAGAATTGTATATAGAAAAAAATAACAGTTGGAAGGAGGGTTTTTAGTGAAAGTAAAAGCTTCAGTAAAACCTATTTGTGACAAATGTAAAATTGTTAAACGTCACGGAAAAGTAAGAGTAATATGCGAAAACCCTAAACACAAACAAATACAAGGATAATAAAAAACAGATTAATAAACCTAAAAACATTTTTATTAAAATATATATAGATTAAATGAGATACAAAGACACTATGGATATTTAAATAAAGATTGTAAAGGTATGTTTAGCTGTAGAGCTTATTCCTTATATTATGTATGTGAGGGCATATTGAAGAAGATTAAAAATATCAAAACGAGGAGGAAAAAATTTGGCTAGAATAGCAGGAGTAGATATTCCAAGAAATAAAAGAGTAGAAGTTTCTTTGACTTACATTTTTGGAATTGGTAGAAGCACTTCAAACAAAATTTTAGGAGCAACTGGTATCGACAGAGATACAAGAGTAAAAGATTTGACGGAAGAACAAGTAGCAAAATTAAGAGCTGCTGTGGAAGAGTACAAAATTGAAGGTGAGTTAAGAAAAGAAATTAGACTTAACATCAAACGTCTGCTTGACATTAAGAGTTACAGAGGATTAAGACATAGAAATGGATTACCTGTAAGAGGACAAAAAACTAAAACAAATGCAAGAACTAGAAAAGGGCCAGTTAGAATGGCAATTGCTAAGAAAAAATAATAAACTATTAAGTTAAAGGAGGAAACCGTAAGTGGCAAAAAGACCAGCAACTTCAAAAAAGAAAAAATTAAAAAATATTCCTAATGGAATCGCATATATACATTCTACTTTCAATAATACTGTTGTTACTATAACAGATTCAGAAGGTAAAGTAGTAATTTGGAAATCAGGAGGAACTTCAGGGTTCAAAGGAACTAAAAAAGGAACTCCGTTCGCAGCTCAAATAGCGGCTGAACAAGCGGCTCAAGTTGCAATCGAAAACGGAATGAAACAAATCGAAATCAAAATAAAAGGACCTGGATCTGGAAGAGAAGCTTCTATAAGATCAATACAGGCTACTGGATTAGAAGTAACAAGAATAGTTGATATAACTCCAGTACCTCATAATGGTGCAAGACCACCTAAAAAGAGAAGACCGTAATTTTATAAACTAAGGAGGAAAAAGATAAATGGCAAGAGATAGACAGCCTGTGTTAAAAAGATGTAGAAATCTTGGTTTAGATCCTATTGTTTTAGGGGTAAACAAAAAATCAAATAGAAATATTAGACCAAATGCAAATAGAAAATTAACTGAATACGGAACACAACAAAGAGAAAAACAAAAAGTAAAATTTGTTTATGGAGTAATGGAAAAACAATTTTATAAATTATATGAAGAAGCAACAAGAAAAGAAGGAGTAACAGGGGAACTTTTACTTCAATATCTTGAAAGAAGATTAGATAACGTAATTTACAGATTAGGATTTGGTGCTACAAGAAGACAAGCAAGACAAATCGTAAGTCATGGACATATTCTAATTAATGGAAAAAGAGTAAATATTGCATCATATAGAGTAAAACAAGGTGATGTAATTACTGTTAAAGAAGATTCTAAAGAATTAGCTTTAATTAAAGAGTCTGTTGGACAAAAAACAGTTCCAGGATGGTTATCACTTGAAGAAGGAGCTTTGACAGCTAAAGTGTTAGAAAATCCAGGAAGAGATGCAGTTGACTTTGAAGTTGACGAAGCGATGATTATCGAGTTCTACTCTAGATAATAATATTTTAATCGGAGGAGATGAATTAGCTTGTTAAATATTGAAAAAATAGCTAAAAATGTAAGATTAACTGAAGAAAAAGAAGATAATTATACAGCAAAGTACACGCTAGAGCCTCTGTATAGAGGATATGGGAATACTATTGGAAATGCACTTAGAAGAATATTGCTGTCATCAATTCCAGGAACTGCAATAAAAGGAATTAAAATTGAAGGTGTGTTAAATGAATTTTCTACAATAGAAGGTGTAAAAGAAGCAGTTACAGATATTATTTTAAATGTGAAGGAAATAGTAGTTGAAGCTGATGAGCCTGGTGAAAAGAAAATGACGCTTTCAGTAAAAGGACCAGCTGTAATTACAGCGGCAGATATTCATGTAGAACCTGGATTAAGAATTATAAATCCTGAGCAGGTTATTATGACTGTTACAACTGATAAACAGATTGACATAGAATTTCTTGTGGATTCTGGAGAAGGATTTGTAGTTTCTGATGAAATTAATACTGATGGATGGCCAATAGGATATTTAGCAGTTGATGCAATTTATACACCTATTAAGAGAGTAAATTATAGTGTTGAAGACACTATGGTTGGACGTGTTACAAACTATGACAAGTTAATTTTGGAAATTGCTACAGATGGAAGTATTGAAATTAAAGACGCTTTATCTTATGCAGTAGAGTTACTAACTTGGCATTTGGAACCATTTACAAATATTGGAAACAGTATGAGTAAATACAGAGATAGTGAGGATGAATTGGCAGAAGCTGATGCTGAAAATGAAAATAATATTGAAGATATGAAAATTGAAGAACTTGACTTTACAGTACGTTCTTATAATTGCTTGAAGAAAGCAGGAGTAAATACAATTTCAGACTTAACTTCAATGACATATAACGAATTATTGAAAATTAAAAATTTAGGAAAAAAATCGTTAAATGAAATTATCGATAAAATGA
Organism: Leptotrichia hofstadii; assembly: GCF_007990525.1. Classification (NCBI taxonomy): domain Bacteria; kingdom Fusobacteriati; phylum Fusobacteriota; class Fusobacteriia; order Fusobacteriales; family Leptotrichiaceae; genus Leptotrichia; species Leptotrichia hofstadii. The sequence goes on along the minus strand of NZ_AP019823.1, from coordinate 2,054,103 downwards.
AAGAACTTGGTTATGATTTAGACGATAATACAAGTAGTGATGAATAATCATATAAAATTAAACTAGAATTTAGAATAAAATCTTAAACGAGGAGGGAAAATGAATCATAATAAATCATATAGAAAACTAGGTAGAAGAACTGATCATAGATTAGCTATGCTTAAAAATATGACGATTTCTTTAGTAGAGCATGAGCAACTTGAAACAACAGTAACTCGTGCTAAAGAATTAAGAAAATTTGCTGAAAAAGCAATTACTTTAGGGAAAAAATATAATAATTCGACTGATGTGGCAAGAAGAGTGCATTTGAGAAGACAGGCTTTTGCATTTTTAAGAAATGAAGGAGCAGTTGCAAAAATCTTTAATGAAATTGCACCTAAATATGCTGAAAGAAATGGTGGTTATACAAGAATCATCAAAACGGCTGTTAGACGTGGAGATTCAGCTGAATTGGCAATTATTGAATTAGTATAATAATTATAATAGTTAAAAGGCATAGGTTTTATACTTATGTCCTTTTTTTATAGTAATTTTAATTAAAAAGATATTTTATTTATTTTCTAACAAGGGTTTCAAAACATTTGTTAAATAGATTTACAATAAATTTATTATTCTAATGCGAAATATTGTAAGATTTAAAAAAAATAAAATATAGTAAAATAAAAGGAGAATTCATGAAAAAAAAATTAATTATATTAAGTTTATTGGTTTCAGCTCTTTCAATGGCTGCTGATAATAAAAAAGGATTAGTGGATTCTAGTAAAAATCATAAAAATGTTGAAGTAAATAAGAATGAAGATAAAAAGCCACAAATGGGAGCACCTATGAATAAAAAAGTAATAACCGAAGATATGATAACAAATAAAACAGAAAATGGTTATAATTTAAATTTTGATGTAAATAAAAATTATACGGCGAAAACGGCGACTGTTAATGGGAAAACGGTTACTTATCGTGCTTATGAAAATATAGTTTATGTTGCAAAACCAGTTGATATTGCTTATCAGACTATAAATATCTATATTCCAGAAGAATATTTTAAAAATAAATCAGTTGGAAAATACAATGCAAAAACTGCACCAATATTTTTCCCGAATACAGTAGGAGGATATATGCCTGGAGCGGCTGGAGTGCCTGGAAATGGAAGAGATGGAAAGCCGGATGCTTCATTAGTCGCATTATCAAATGGATATGTCGTGGCAAGTCCTGGAGCTAGAGGCAGAACTTTGGAAAAAGATGGGAAGTATACTGGAAAGGCACCTGCTGTAATTGTAGATTTGAAAGCGGCTGTGAGATATTTGCGATATAATGATGTTAGAATGCCAGGAAGAGCGGATAGAATTATTTCCAATGGGACAAGTGCTGGAGGAGCAGTTTCAGCTTTGCTCGGAGCGACTGGGAATAATAAGGATTATGAACCGTATCTAAAGGAAATTGGTGCATTGAATGTAAGAGATGATATTTACGCTGTGTCAGCTTATTGTCCAATAACTAACTTGGATAATGCGAATACAGCTTACGAGTGGATGTTTAACGATGTAAAAACGTATAAAAAGATAGAGATTTCAATGTTAGATTACAATGTGGAAAGAAAATATACTGAGGGTACGTTGACTGATGATGAAATTTTACGTTCAAATGATTTGAAGAAAATGTTTCCTACCTATTTAAACAGTCTAAAATTAAAAGGTAAAAATGGGAAACTTTTAACATTGGATGAAAATGGAAATGGAAGTTTTAAGGAGCAGATTAAGCAATATTACATTGATTCTGCAAATGTCACTTTGAAGAAAGGGACTGATTTATCGGAATTTGAATTTTTGACAATAAAAAATGGGAAAGTTGTAGATTTAGATTATGATAAATATGTGGCTTATATGGGTAGACAAAAAACGCCAGGGGCATTTGACAATGTAGATTTGTCAACAGGGGAAAATAACGAATTTGGAGATGAAACTACGAACAATAAGCATTTTACGGAATATATGCTGGAACACTCTACAGCGAATGGAACTATGGCTGATAAAAAAATAATAAAAATGATGAATCCAATGAACTATGTTGCAAATTCAAAAGTAAAATACTGGAGAATAAGACATGGTGCGGTTGACAAGGATACTTCACTTGCAATACCTGCGATACTTGCTATAAAACTCGAAAATCTTGGGAAAAAAGTTGATTTTGCATCGCCTTGGGCAACTCCACATTCTGGAGATTATGATTTAGATGAGTTATTTAGCTGGATGGATAAGGTTGTAGCAGAAGGAAGATAGTGTGAAAATAAAAGGCATAAAATTTAAAAATAAAATATTCATAAAATTACTTTCATATTTTGGATTGTCGCTTTTGTTATTTTCCATTGTGATTGGGAGCATTTTTGGATATATTTATATTCAAAATACTGTTAGTTTACATAAGAAAGATTTGGTTGAAAGAGCTTATAAGATTTCAACAACTCTTTCAAAAATGTGGTTTGAAGACGGAAATGAGAATCTTGAGAATAAAGACAGGAAACCTCCATCAAAGGAAACTTCTTCTGAAAAGCCAGTTAGGAGAGAAAAACCTAAAATTGTAGGAAATATAAATGGAAAAGCATTTGAAAACAATGTTATTGAAAATATACGGAAAAATGAAACTGAAAAAAGGCCAGAAGAAAAAAATTCTAAAAAATTATTAGATGAAAGACATTTTCATAGACATAGAATCGTGGATGAGAAGGACAATAATGTCAAAATATTTAGAAGTATGCGAATGATTGAGGACATTGCGATGGGAGAAGTCTGGATAGTGGATGCAAAAACAGGAAATATTGTGCAGGGAAGAAATGAGAAGGGGCAACCGCTTTCATATCTGAAATTACCTCCAAATGCAGAAGAAACTATTAAAAAAGCTATTTCTGGAGAAACAACTACGACAGAAAATTTTAATGATTACTTAAATGAAAATTCAATAACAGTAGCAGTTCCAATAAAAAACGGTCAAACAATTGAAGGAGTCGTGCTCCTTCATTCTCCAGTCAAATATATGTCTTCGGCATTAAAAAGCGGTATTTATACTCTTATTTTCAGTATCTTGGTCGCTCTAATCCTTGCGAGTATCAGTGCCGTCTGGCTTTCCATAAGCTTTACAAAGCCACTTAATAAAATTCGTGATACAACAGCAGAATTGGCAAAGGGAAATTATGAAGTAACAACGCAGATAAAACAGAGCGATGAAATTGGGGAACTTGCAAAAAGTATTGATAAACTGGCACTTCAACTAGATAAAAGCTCAAAAGAAAGTGAACGTTTTGAAAAAATGCGGCAAAATTTTATTGCAAATATTTCTCACGAACTGCGAACGCCGATTACAGTGATTCGTGGTTCAATAGAAGCCATTTGCGACGGAATTATAAGTAATCCTGAGCAGCTAAAGGATTATAATGAACAGATTTTATCAGATAGTATTCATCTGCAAAGGCTGGTTAATGATTTGATAGATTTGACGAAACTTCAAAATACAGATTTTTCCATTGATAAAAGTACAATAAATTTATTTGAAATTATAAATGACGCTGTGAGAAGCATGAAACAGATTTCAACTAAAAAAGGTGTGAAAATAAATTTTTCTGCTGAAAATACAATTGAAGAAGACAGGTATCTTTTTGCTGGGGATTATCAGCGGATTCGGCAAATGATAATAATTGTGCTGGATAACGCAATAAAATTTTCTAATGAAAATCAGAAAGTTGATATTTTGTTAAAAAAAGAGAATAAAAAGTACGAGCTTAAAATATGTGACAGCGGAAGAGGTATTGATCCTGAAAACATTGGAGAAATTTTTAACCGTTATCACAAGTCAAATACTGAGGAAAACAAAAATGGAATGGGATTAGGGCTTGCAATTGCAAAAGAAATAGCTTTACGGCATAATATTGAAATTTTTGTAAAAAGTGTGCCTAATATTAAAACCGTATTCACATTTTTAATTCCACTAAATGACTCGCAGTAACTGAGATTTTTAAAATTATTGTTATTTTATTTTAATTATAAAAAAGTTTTAAGTATCTTGAAATACTGTAAAAAATAACTTTGAGAATAAAAATAAATAAATGTATTGACAAAATATAGAAAAGAGTATAAAATTATAATGGATACAAAGGAAAGGTAAATATAATTAATTAAATAAAAAAATGAAATAAATAATTTAGGAGGGAATATGCATATAGAAAACGTTGGCGACTATTTAAAGAAAAATGGAATAAAACCTTCAGTACAAAGAATGAAAATATTTCAATATCTGCTGGATCATCATACACATCCAACAGTCGACGATATTTTTCAGAATTTATCTCCTGAAATGCCTACTTTATCAAAAATTACAGTGTATAACACGTTAAATATATTTGTCAGTAATAACATTATTCAAGAAATTATTATTGAAGAAAATGAAGTGAGATACGATGTAGTGACGGAGGATCATGGACATTTCAAATGTAAAAATTGTGGAGAAATAATAGATTTTGATGTAAATTTATCAAAATTCGATTTATCAAAATTGGGTAATGTGGAAATTGATGAAATACATTTCTACATAAAAGGTACTTGCGAAAAATGTTTAGAAAAGAAAAATTAGAAATAAATTATTAAAATAAAAAATAGAAATGGAGAAAATATGAAATTAAATAAAGAATTGGAAGTTTTATTAAATAATCAAATAAATATGGAATTAGCAGCGGCTTATCAATATCAAGCTATGGCTGCATACTTTGACGAAAGAGCATTAGAAGGTTTTGCAAACTGGATGGGAAATCAAGCAAAAGAGGAAATAGAACATTCAAAAAAATTTTATGAGTATGTATTAAAAAGAAATGGAAAAATTGAATTTTTGGGATTAGATAAGCCTAAAATGGACTTTACATCAGTAAGAGAAGTATTTGAAGCTGCTCTTGCACATGAAGAAGCTGTTACAGCCTCTATTGAGAATATTCACAAGCTTGCAAGAGAACTAGGAGATTATGGTGCAGAAGTATTCTTGAATGAATTTGCTGAAGAGCAGGAAGAAGAAGAGGAACAAGCTCAAAAATTCCTTGATAAGATTATTTCACTTGATGTTGACAATAATAACGCTACGTTATATTTATTAGACAAGGAAATGGGGAAAAGAGACTAAATAAAATATATAATTTTGTAATTATATAAATATAAAGTGGTTTTTCAAAAATAGCTAAGTATGCACGATTTAAGGAGGGCACGATAAAAGTATTTAGCTGTTTTTTCAAAAAAACTTAAAATTGAAATTTAAAAAATAGAAAAATAAAAAATTTGAGAAATAAAAAAACCTATTTACTAAGCATTAAAACAAATTTTAGTAATAGGTTATTTTTTTATATAAAAGTATCTGCTATTTCCTGAAGCTGTGAATTATCAGCACCGTCTAAATATGCCTTTATAATATGCTTGCAAGCTAAATATCTTTTTTCATAGCTGCTTGATTTTACTGTAATATATTGAATATTGTATTCTTTATACAGTTTCTTTAATAAATTCTGAAATTTTTCACGTCTATCGTTATCGCCAATTGAACGAAGTCCATCATTTACCCAAGCAACATTGTTTTCAAGTAAAATCGTCAAGTCAAATCTGTAATTTTGGACGAATTCACGAACTATCGGATTGTCCCGTTTTTCATAAGTTAGGCAAAAAGCCAGAGTTGCGATATAATCTGTATCAATTAATGCAAATTTATTGGCGTTTCTAGCGGCATACAAAACATTTGACTGATGTCCAAAAACGATTTTTTCGTAGTCAGAATATTGCAATGACTCCTCATCTCCACCTAATTTTTCAAAAACATATTCACGTCCATATTCCCAAGCGGAAGTTGTATTAAAAACATTTGCAAGTTTGTCTATCATTACACTTTTTCCACTGCTTTCCCCTCCACAAATTGTAATAATGGGAATTAAATGCTCCCTTACTTCACGTGGTAAAAATTTCCAGTATTTACTTGGATTTTCACGTATTTGCTTTGAGTTTACGTTGTATTCAATATAATTTTTGTCAATTGATTTAGTTTCAGATCCAAAATGCTTTAGATTGTATTCCTTGTCCCCATCTCTATTGCTTATGAAAATTACATCATTTTGCCAGTCTATTTCCTTTTTATTTTTCAGATTTTCTCTTTTCTCAATTTCATTTTTTAAAGCTGTTGCCCATTCCTGCCAGTTGTCGCCTTGCTGGGAATAGTTATTTTCATCCAGCAAAAAGGACGAGATGTTAGGTTGGTTCTTAAATGTCTGCTTTACAAAACGTAATCTGTCCTTTGGTGTGATTTCCTTTACAAAACGCGAATTAGAAGTAAGCAAGTCATCGGCATCATCGGAATACGAGATAACAACGTATAATCTGTCTACAATTCCGCTGGCTCTTTGAATAAAGTTTACATGTCCGATGTGAAGCGGAAAAAATTTTCCTATAATTATTCCTATTTTTTTCATTGTATTATTTTTCCTTTTCTAGTTTAATTTTATAGTATGTTCAAATTTTTTAAATACTAAATTTACAAAATTTAAAATTATAGCCGATCTACTTAAAAATTGAAGTAAAGTATGTAAAAAGTAGTGTATTGACTGTAGTTATAAATACAGCTTAACCTTTTACTCTAATTTTAAACTAGAATTGCTATATATAAAAAAACTTCCATATATACAAATACAGAAGTCTTTTTGCCTATTATTTGTTTTGCTTGAAATATTCTTGCGTTATTTTTGTTTTTCATCTTTAATATTTTGTACTAATTTTGCAAGAATTCCGTTTAAAAAGTCTTTGGTATCATTGTAGGAATATTTTTTTGCAATTTCAAGAACTTCATTAATCGCTATTTCATATCCTATGTCTTTTATAGTAATTTCATAAAAAGATATTTTTAACAAAACTTTTTCTATAGTTCCCAAACGTTCATAAGTCCAACCGTCCAGTACTTGCCTTATTCTGTCAGTTAGAATATCCTTATTTTCAATTATTTCAGTAATATAGCTTCTTAAAAAGTCAATTTCTTCATCCCTTTTTAAGTTTTCTTCTGCAATTGTTTCATTTATTCTTTTTTCAATATCATTGTCAATTAACTCGTATTCAAAAAGAAGTTTAAATATTTCTTCCCTAATTTCTCGTCGTGTCATTAATTTTCCTTTCCAGCTGTGGAAATATCATTTTGTGAATTATTATCGCTAGTCAGAATGTCATTTTCAATATTTTTCTCTTTTTTTACTTCTTCTTTTTGAACAGACGGAGAATCAATAATCTTTTTCTCAACAATTGTTTCACCTAAAACTTTTTTCAATTTTACCTTACTTTTTTTTACTGTGATTCCAGTTGACTGAAAAACATAATCAGATAATTTGTTTTGAATTTCTGCCAGTTTCTCATTTAAGTTGTCAACGTTGTAAGTGTCCACAGTAGCTTCGATAACAACCGACTTTCCTTTCGGATATGATCTTACTTTTGAATTTTTTATAATTTCCTGTCCGCTTAGAAAGTCTTTTGATGTTTCATTTATTGTTTTTATGGAAACTTCAATTTCTCCATTTTTATTTTTCACTTTTCTATTTTGAGAATATTTTGTAAGCTTGTTAAGATAAGAAAGTAAAAATATAACTAAATAAATTATTGACAACAATCCAACTAAAACCTTGAAGTTCAGACTGCTTAAATCAATAAAATTGTCAAGCTGCCCTAAATAATCCGTTCTGAACAGCATATCTGAAATGCTTGAGAACGCGATACCAAGAAACCCAAGTATGACAGACAGTCTTGCTAAAAATCCTAATATTGCAATCATTAATATGTACTGCCAAAAATATACCGTATTTTAATAATTGAGTAAAGTTATCTATCAGCAATTTGTAAAATAATTTCAATTAAAATTATTTTAATCAAAATATATCTTTGACAGGTTCTCCTTTCCTAATTGAGTGAATGTGCTCAAATATTATTTGTAAACAAGATTTCTATGAATATTTGAGCTTATTATGATTTTTATTCTTCAATTTCTGCTGTTTCTGCTATAGGTGTCTGAACAACTTCTTTTTTATCTTCTTTTACAATTTTTTGAATGTAGACATTAACTTCCTGAACTTTTAATCCTGTCATTTCAGTAATCGCTTTTACTACTTTTGTTTGGATTTCTCCAGCTAATGCAGGTAATTTGTATCCCATTTTTGCTACAATGTATAAATCTAGCGTACATTCAGTTTCTCCAACTTCCACTTCAATGCCTTTTCCGCCTGAAGATACATTTTGGAAAAATTTAACAATTTCATTTTTAGAAGTTCCGCCAACAAGGCTGTTTACTCCTTCAATCTCTGATACTACTGACTCTGCAATTGTTGCTACCACTTCCTGCGATATATTTACATTTCCTAATTCGTTCATTTTAGTTCCTCCTAATTTTTATTTTTTATCAAATAGTAATCAAATTATTTGTATAATCTGATTTTTTATTGATTTCTAGAATTAATTATTTACCAAGTGCGTCCTTAAAGTGTGTTTCAATAAAATTTGTGTAAATTGTTCCATTTTTAAATTCCTGGTTTTCAAGAACTTTTAAGTGGAATGGTATAGTTGTGTCAACGCCTTCAATGATAAATTCCTTTAAAGCACGTTTCATTCTTACAATAGCTTCTTCCCTGTCTTTTCCTTTTACGATAAGTTTCGCTATCATTGAATCGTAGTAAGGCGGGATTTCATAACCCTGATAAGAATGAGAATCAATTCTGACTCCAATTCCACCTGACGGAATGTATGTTTCCAGAACTCCTGAAGACGGCAGGAAACCATTTTCAGAATCTTCTGCATTTATTCTGCATTCTATTACATGTCCATTTATATTTATATCTTTTTGAGAAATGCTTAATTTTTCTCCCGCAGCTACTCTTATTTGCTCTTTTATCAGGTCAACCCCAGTAATTTCTTCACTTACTGTGTGTTCTACCTGAATTCTTGTATTCATTTCCATAAAATAGAAATTCATGTTTTTGTCAACAAGAAATTCCAATGTTCCAACGCTGTCATATCCAATACCTTTTGCAAGTTTTGCGGCAAATTTTCCCATTTTTTCACGTGTTTTTGCATCAATTCCTGCTGATGGCGATTCCTCTATTAATTTTTGATGCCGTCTTTGAATAGAGCAGTCTCTTTCCCCTAAATGAACTACATTTCCAAATTTATCTCCAACAACTTGTATTTCTACGTGTCTTGGCTCTTCAACATATTTTTCTATGTAGACATCTGGATTTCCAAATGCAGCTTTTGCCTCATTTTGGGCGGCAATGTAATTTTCCACAAGTTCCTTTTCATCATGGGCAATTCTCATTCCTTTTCCGCCACCGCCTGCAGTTGCTTTTATCATAACGGGATAAGTTATCCATTCTGCAACTTTCTTGGCTTCTTCTACAGTTGGCACAATTCCATCCGATCCTTTTGTTATTGGGACTTTGTGCTTTATGGCAGTTTCCCTCGCCGTTGCCTTATCTCCCATCATGCTGATCAGTTCAGGTTTTGGACCGATAAATACGATTTCGTTTTTATCACATATTTCAGCAAATCTCTGATTTTCTGCTAAAAATCCGTATCCTGGATGAATGGCCTCACTTCCAGTAATTTGGGCAGCTGAAATAATGTTCGGTATTTTTAGATACGAGTCCGCACTGCTGGCAGTTCCGATACAGACAGCCTCGTCAGCAAGCTTTACATGAAGCGAATCCTTATCAGCTTCTGAATAAACTGCAACAGTTGCTACTCCTAATTCCCTTGCTGCCCTAATTATTCTGACAGCAATTTCTCCTCTGTTTGCTATTAATATTTTTTTAAACATTAATATTCTATCCTCCTAAAAGATTTCTGTTTCATAAAAAGTAATTTTTAACTGATTTCAATTTTAAATAGTTCTTTTGCAAAGTCAACTGGTGAGCCATCTGCTACTAGCACTTCCTTCAAAATACCATTTACAGTAGACTTTACATCACTGTCAATTCCTATTGTATTTATTTTTGCAAGAATCTGACCTTTTTTAACCAAAGTTCCAGGTTTTGAACTTACGAGCTTTATTTTGCCTACATTACTTGACTTGACAATTTCTTCTTTTGGCAATACAGATTTAGGAGCTTTTTTTTCTACCTTTTCTGTTATGGGCACTGCTTTGTTTGTGATATTTGTGTTTTCAGAATTTGTTAATGTAAGTTTTACTTTTCCGTATCTTACTTTCAGTTCCGCTATGTCTTCTTTCTTTAGAACTTTCATCAATTCCTGAATATCTTTAAGTTCCATATTCCCTCCTCGTATTTTATTTTATAAATCAAATTTTAATTATTGAATTTATCATAAATTTATACATGTAATTTTATCATATTATAAGTATTTTTTCAATTTTTTCTTTTTTTAGTCTTACTTTTATTATACCATATTTTCCTTTGAAATTTTATCATTTATGTAAAAAAAATTTATTTTTCTGCATTAGTAAATTTATCCAGTAATTTTATTTTAAATATTTGTTTTCTTAAATAGCTGTATTAAGCTTGAAAAATAAAAATTGTTGCAAATAAATGGAAAAAGGTATAAAATATACCAAAGCTTCTGTAAAATTGAATAAATTTAGGATTTGAAGCGAATTTTTGTGGAAAGGAAAAATGAAGAAAGTGGTTATTGGGCTTACAGGTGGAATTGGAACAGGTAAAAGTACAGTTAGCCAAATTTTGCAAAGGAAAGGATACAAAGTAATTGATTTAGATGTAATTTCTCATGAAGTTATTAAATTTCCTAAGGTTGTGGAAAAAATTGTACAAAACTTTGGAAGAGAAATTTTAGAAAGTGATGATTTTGGAAAATACAATATTTCACGTGAAAAGTTAGGGAAAATTATTTTTGAAAATAAGGAAAAAAGGCTTATTTTAAATTCCATTATGCATCCAGAAATTTTACGTGCTATGCGGGAGGAAATTTTAGAATATAAAAAAGAAAGCAAGATAGTTTTTGTGGAAATTCAGCTTCTTTTTGAAGTCCAGTGGGAAAAGGAATTTGATTATATTTTGTTAGTCAGTGCAGAAAAAGATACGCAGGTGAAACGTATTTTAAACAGGGACAGACGTAGTGAAGAAGAGGCTTTAAATATTATAAATTCACAGATGTCCTTGAATGAAAAGAAGAAACGAAGTGATTATATTATTGAAAATGACGGAAATATTCAGGATTTAGAAAAAAAAATTGATGAATTTTTGAAAAAAGTAGAATTTGAAAATAAAACAGAAAAAATTGAATGATTATGAATTAACTATTGAAAAACCCTATTATAAAAATTTGGTAAAATGTCGCAATTAATATTGCAATTTATGTATTAAATAAATTTATTTTAAATATATTATTCAAAAAGTTGTAAAAGTATAAATAATGTAAAAATTAAGAGGTGAAAAAATGAAAAAAGTATTTATAATATTAGGAATATTTTTAGCGGTGCTTATAGTTTGGCTTTCTATACCGTTTAATATTCTTATAATAGGAGTAGATGCGTATGCTAATCAGCCAACAGAAGGTTCTCGGAGCGATGGGCTAGTTGTTATAAGGGTTGTGCCTTATCTGGCACAGGTAAAAATGATTTCGATTCCGCGTGATACGTATGCTGAGATTCCTTGTGAAAATTATAAGCAGGATAAAATTACGCATTCGCATCATTTTGGAGGTGTGCAATGCACCATTGACGCTGTGGAAAATTTTCTTGATACAAAAATTAATTATCATGTAAGGTTTAGATTTGAAGATGTTATGAACTTGACAAATTTAATTGATGGAGTGGATGTTGTTTCAAATCATACTTTTAATCAGGACTATTTTGATCAGGAAGTATTTCACTTTAATCAAGGCGAAGTCTATAATTTGAGAGGGAGAATGGCACTTGCCTATACAAGACATAGAAAAAGTGATACAGCCTTTAAGCGTGATGAACGTCAAAGACAGGTTATTCAGGGAATTGTGAAAAAATTAGTCGCACCATCTGGATGGAAATATATTCCAGAAGTTTACGGATACGCAAAAGAAAAGATGGATATAGCAGTAAATCCAATTAAAGGGCTGTCAGTACTGCCAGCATTTCTGCTAAATAAAAAAATTGAGCAGTATGAAATTAATGGAGATGGAAGAATGATCAATGGAGTTTGGTATTTTATTCCAGAAGAAACTTCATTGGAAAATGCGAAGGATGAGTTTAAAAATTAGAAAATTTAAGAAAGAATAGGTGAAATATGGAAATAAACAAGTCAGAGTTTGTGAAATCGGCAGTTGTGGAAAAAGATTATCCAGAATTTAATAATACTGTGGAATTTTCTTTTATCGGAAGATCAAACGTGGGGAAATCTTCACTTATAAATTCACTCACAAAAAGAAAAAATCTGGCAAGAACAAGTAAAACACCAGGAAGAACACAGTTAATCAATTATTTTTTGATAAATGATAAAATTCATTTTGTAGATTTGCCAGGATATGGATTTGCTAAAGTGCCTGAGACTGTGAGAAGGAATTGGGGAAAAACGATAGAAAGCTATCTTGTGTCAAAACGTGAAAAAGTAGTATTTTTATTGCTTGATTTGCGTAGAGTTCCGTCAAATGAGGATATGGAAATGTTAAAATGGCTGGAACATTTTGAAATTGAATATTATATAATCTTTACAAAGGCTGATAAATTGTCAAATAATGAAAAATTTAAGCAGTTAAAGGAGATTAGGAAAAAACTTGTATTTAAAAATGAAGATGTATTTTTTTATTCTTCATTAAAAAATACTGGAAGAAAAGAATTGCTTGATTTTATAGAAGAGCGGATTAATGAGAAAAAATAATAGATTAAAGAATATATAAAAATGTGTAATTACTCAGTTTTATTTGAATAGTTACACATTTTTTATTTTGCCAAATTGTAAAAAAAATCAAATTTAATTTTTAAATACCCGTCGTAAAAACTTTTGTAATTTTATATAAAATAAATTTAATTTCATAAATTTTCTGATTTTATACTCGAACCCATTTAAAATTGAACTGCTAGAAATTATATAATTTAGGGTTTGAGTAAAATAGTCATAATTTTTGAGTTCTGTTTTAAACTAGTTTTACTATGCTATTTTACAAGTATTAAGACTGCTTGTTATTAAAAAATTCTTTTTTTAATAAGTTTAGTGCTATTTATTTTCTTCGATAATTTAGTGCCTCCAATAAATGTTCCTTTTTTATGTTTTCTTCACCGTCTAAATCTGCTATTGTTCTGGATACTTTCAAGATTTTATCAAACATTCTGACTGACAATTTTAAATTATCAATGGCAGATTTCATAATTTCTTGGCTTTCTTCGTCTATTTTACAATATTTGTTTAGCTGTTTCTTATTCATATCTTTATTCAAAGTATTTGATTTAAAACGTTCTCTTTGAATTTCACGGGCTTTTATTACTCTTGCCTGAATATCTTTTGATTTTTCTGATAAAGTTTCGTCAAAAATTTCGTCTTTTTTCAACTGATGCATTTCTACATACAAGTCCATTCTGTCGAGAAGCGGTCCTGAAAACTTTTTCTGATAACGCTTTATTTCATGCAAACTGTCGTTACATAGTGGATTATCAGGGAAATATCCGCTTGGAGTAGGATTTGAGGCAGTTATTGTAATGTTTTTTACTGGATAGGTTACACTTAAATTTGCTCTTGAAATAACGATTTTTCCATCTTCCAGAGGCTGTCTTAACGTTTCCAATGTCTTTCCTTCAAACTCTCCAATTTCATCTAAAAATAATATTCCATTTAGTGCCAGCGTAATTTCCCCAACTCTATTTGCACCACCTACTAGAGCCACTTGTGTAGCTGAATAGTGTGGAGCTCTAAATGGACGGTTACGTATTATTGGTTCACTTTGGCTCAGCATTCCTGAAATGCTGTAAATTTTTGTTGTTTCGATTATTTCTTCTTCAGGCATGTCAGGTAAAATTGTGTTAAATCTTTTTGCAAGCATTGACTTGCCTGAACCGGGATCGCCTATTAGAAATACATTGTGTCCACCAGCCGCTGCAATTTCTAAAGCCCTTTTTGCAAGCAGTTGTCCCTTTACATCTGAAAAATCAACAGTTTCATCTGAATTTTCATATTTTTCCAATTTTGGAGTGTTCATTTCAACAGCTTTTTTACATAATGCTTCCACATTAGTTTTTCCTTCCAGAAAGTCCAGCAGTTCTGTAATTTCATCAACAGGAATAATTTCCACGCCTGAAATCAGTTTTGCTTCATTGTAATTTTCCATTGGAACGATAACGCCTTTAAAATCTGTTTCTTTTGCCAGAATTGTGGCATTTATTGCCCCGTTTATTGATTTTATCTTTCCATTTAAGGAAATTTCTCCTAAAATTAGATATTTTTTTAATATTTCTATATTTGAAATATGCCCTGTATTCGCAAGTATTCCTAAAAATATGCTCAAGTCAAAATGACTGCCTTTTTTCCTGATATTTGCAGGCGACAAATTCACCAGCACACGTCTGACAGGAAACTCAAACCCCACATTCTTAAAACAGCTCCTGATCCGCTCCTTGCTCTCGGAAATCGCCTGATCTCCCATTCCAACTATATTAAACACAGGCAGCCCTCTGGACAGGTCAACTTCCACTTCCACAACATAAGTATCCACACCCATATAGCTGCAACTAAATAAACTTATTGCCATAACCCCACCTTTTAATTTTTTATTAATAATTAATTATAACATTTTTTATATATTTTGTAAATAAAAAAGAGAAAATCTTTTTACAGACTTTCCCTAAATATATATAATAGGTAATTTTAATAACTTTGTTTGGTAATTTTCTCATAAAAATCTTATTTTAAATATGCGTTTAACATCCATAAGTTTTTTTCGTATGTACTGATATATTCGTCAACTAATGCAGATGTTCCGTAGTCGTTTTCTTCATCAGCCGCTTCTTTTACTTCCTTCGCTAATTTTAACATTGCTTCAAATTCTTTTTTCACATCAGCTACTGCTTCTGGAATAGAAATTTCCTTATTTTCAGCTTCCTTAATAGTTGTAATTTTCAAGTAGTCTTTTAATGTTCCTAAAGGACGACCTCCTATTGACAAAATTCTCTCAGCTACATCGTCAATTTGTTCATTTATCGCATCATAATATTCTTCCAATTTTTCATGAACAGCAAAGAATCCAGCACCAACAATGTTCCAGTGGTAATTTTGGACTTTTCTGTAAAGCACATTCAAGTTAGCTAAGTAAAGATTTAATTTTTCAACTGTTTTTGACATTTTTATCACTCCTTAATTTATAGTTTATATAGATTTGTAATCATTACAAATTTAGTATACCAAAATTAAATTAAATTGTCAACACTTTTTTTGTGAAATTATATTATTTTTATCAAATTACCTTTTGAAAAATCTAGCAAATATGATAAAATAATAAATATTATAAGTTAAATTTCAAAAATAAAATTGTAGGACTAAATACTGAAAAAATGGAGGAAAACAATGACAAAGGAATACAAACCGTCGGAAATTGAGAAAAAGTGGCAGGATAAATGGTTTGAAGAGGATGTTTTTAAATCGGAAAATAAAGTTGAGGGAAAAGAGAATTATTATGTGCTTGAGATGTTTGCGTATCCATCTGGAAAGCTTCATGTTGGGCATTTGAGAAATTATGCGATTGGAGATGCGATTGCAAGATACAAGAAGATGAAAGGGTTTAATGTGCTGCATCCGTTTGGATGGGACAGTTTTGGGCTGCCTGCGGAAAATGCCGCAATTGACAATGGGGCACATCCTGGGAAATGGACTAAAGCGAACATTGACAATATGAGAAGGCAGATGAAGCTTATGGGGCTTTCTTATGACTGGAACAGGGAACTTAGCACTTATACTCCAGAATACTATAAGTGGAATCAGAAGTTTTTTATTGAAATGTATAAAAAAGGGCTTGTTTACAAGAAAAAATCTTATGTAAACTGGTGTCCTGACTGTAATACTGTACTTGCAAATGAGCAGGTTGAAGGTGGAAAATGCTGGCGTCACGGTAAAACAGATGTAATTCAAAAGGAACTTTCGCAATGGTATTTCAAAATTACAGAATATGCAGAAGAATTACTGCAAGGACATGAAGAACTTAGAGGGCATTGGCCTGAGCAAGTGCTTGCTATGCAGAAAAACTGGATTGGAAAATCAACAGGAGCGGAAGTAGACTTTATTTTGGACTTTGATTATAAAGGGAATAATGAGAATATTGTAAAAAATGAAAAAGGTGAAGTTGTAATAACTGTGTTCACTACGAGAGCAGACACATTATTTGGAGCGACTTACTTGACTTTGGCACCTGAACATCCGTTAGTGGAAGAGGTTATTTTGAAGCAAAATCCTGAAATTAGGGAAAAAGTTGAGGCTATGATTAATGAGGATAAAATTAGCCGTACTGCTGAAGATAAGGAAAAAGAGGGTGTATTTACAGGACTTTATGTTATAAATCCGATAAACAATGTAAAAGTACCTTTATGGATTGGAAACTATGTATTAATAGATTATGGGACTGGAGCGGTTATGGCTGTGCCTGCCCATGATGCAAGAGACTTGGCTTTTGCAAAAAAATATGACTTGTCAATTAAAATTGTGGTAAATCCTGTGGATAAAGATGGGAATGTGCATGAATTGACGCTTGAAGAAACATTTGAAAATATTTTTACTGGAAATGGAATTATGACTAATTCTGGAGAATTTGATGGAATTTCAAATGAAGATGGAAAAATCAAGATTGTAGAAAAGCTGGAAAAATTAGGAAAAGGTAAGGCAACTGTAAATTATAGGCTTCATGACTGGCTAATTAGCAGACAGAGATACTGGGGAACTCCAATTCCTGTGATTTATGATGAAGATGGGAATATTTATTTGGAAGAGGAAGCAAACTTGCCTGTGAAACTGCCTACAGATATTGAGTTTAACGGAAAAGGAAATCCACTTGAAACTTCCGAGGAATTTAAAAATGTGATTTTACCAAATGGGAAAAAAGGTAGAAGAGAAACTGACACAATGGATACTTTCGTTGATTCTTCATGGTATTACTTGAGATATTTGGATTCTCACAATGATAAGGAACCGTTTAAAAAGGAAGATGCAGATAGCTGGACTCCAGTTCACCAATATATCGGTGGAATTGAGCATGCGGTAATGCACTTGCTTTATGCGAGATTTTTCCACAAATCATTAAGAGATTTAGGATACGTTGACACAAATGAGCCATTTAAGCGTCTTTTGACACAGGGAATGGTTTTAGGGCCTTCTTACTATTCTCAAAATGAAAGAAGATATTTGTTCCCAAGAGAAGTGGAAATGAAGGATGGGAAACCTGTTTCTAAGGAAACTGGAGAAGAATTGGCAACAAAAGTTGAAAAAATGAGTAAATCTAAAAATAACGGAGTAGATCCTGAAGAAATCGTGAAGGAATATGGAGCTGACTCTTCAAGAGTGTTCACATTGTTTGCCGCGCCGCCTGAAAAAGAGCTGGAATGGAATATGAACGGTCTTGCAGGGGCTTACAGATTTATAAACAGACTTTATCTGTTAGTTTCATCAACAGCTGATTTTGCTGATAAAAATGCATCAAAGGAAGATAATTACGGAATTAATTTAGATGCAAGAAGTGAAAAAGACAAGGAAATTCAGAAAAAATTACATCAGACTGTAAAAAAAGTTACAGACAGTATTGAGGATGATTTTCACTTTAACACAGCAATAGCCGCAATAATGGAACTTCTAAATGATATGACAACTTACAAGCAAAATGTAATTGACAAAAACGACATTTCGTCAGAAAGTAAAAAAGTATGGCACGAAGTTCTTGAAAAAGTGATTTTACTAATTGTACCTTTTGCACCGCACGTGGCGGATGAATTATGGAGTGATTTAGGAAATACAGCTCTTACTTTTGAGCAAGAATGGCCAACATTTGATGAAAAATTAACTGTGGAAAACAACTTTAACTTGGTTGTGCAAGTAAATGGAAAAGTTAGGGATATGCTGCCTGCACAAATTGGAATTTCAAAAGATGACGCTGAAAAATTGGCATTTTCTTCAGAAAAAGTTCAGAAATTTATTGATGGAAAAGAAGTTGTCAAGGTAATTGCTGTGCCTAATAAGCTGGTTAATATTGTGGTAAAAGGATAAAGTTTAATAAAGGGGGAGGAATTTTTAAAGAGAAAAATTAAATTAGGGGTGATTAAGATGACATATATTGCAGAAATAGAAAATAATAAAATAATTAATGAATTTAAAAAAGCTGTAAAAAAAACTGGAAAAAGTGAAAGTGATGTATTAGTTCAATTGATGGCTAAATTTGTTGAAGAAAACAAAATTGAAAAAAATTCAATGGATATTCTATTTAATAAAATGGAAGAAAATAAAGATGTTTTTATCAGAATGCGTGATAAATAATGATTAAATATTTTGAAGTTTGTGACATTTTAAAAATACATAATAAAGTTTTAGAATTATCAGGTGGTTTAGAAGGATACAAGGATAAATCAGGAATAGAAAAAGTATGTGATTTCGTACAAAATGATTTATATTATCCTGAATTTTTAGATAAATTAACATATATAATTTTTAGTATATCAAAAAATCACTTTTTTAATGATGGAAATAAAAGGACTTCTATTGCTGTTGGGGCATATTTTTTGATAGAAAATGGGTATGATGAAAAAATAACGGAATATATTAGGGATATGGAAGATTTAGTTGTTGAATTTGTAGAAAATAAGATTAATAGAGAAGATTTTAAAGAAAAGTTGAAAAAGTATGTCCGAAATTAAAAAAACAGGAGGGAAACAAAATGGCTGAAATAGCAGTAACTGGAGTGACAGGAAATTTAGGTGGCATGGTTTCAAGATTATGCAAAGAAAATGGCATAAAAGTGAGAAATTTGGCTAGAAATAAGGAAAAAGCTGAAAAAATGGGGTTTTCTGATGTTTTTAAATCAAGTTACGATAAGTCAGAAGATACTATAAAATCGCTTGAAGGGATTGATGTGCTTTTTATGGTATCAGGTTCAGAAAATCCTGACCGTGTTCAGCAGCATAAGGATTTTATTGATTCTGCTAAAACAGCTGGAGTGTCGCATATTGTTTATCTTTCGTTTTACAATGCTTCAAAAAATTCGATATTTACATTGGGAAGAGATCATTATGCAACTGAGGAATACATTAAAGAAAATGGCTTTAAATATACATTTTTGAGAGATAATTTTTATGCGGATTTCTTTGTGGATATGTGCAGAGAGTACGGCGAAATAAAAGGGCCTGCTGGAAATGGTAAAGTTTCGGCTGTGGTGCGTTCGGATGTGTCAGAAGTGGCTGCTAAAATTTTGGAAAATCCAGAAAAATGGGAAAATCAGACTTTGAATATGACAGGACCTGAAGAATTGACTATGGAGGAAATTACAAAACTTGCAAGTAAATATTTACGTAAAGAAATTAAGTATATTCCTGAAACGGTAGATGAGGCTTATGAGTCACGTAAAATCTGGAAAGCCGAACAATGGGAATACGATTCGTGGGTTTCGACTTACACTGCAATTGCCCGAAATGAACAATCGGGTATTTCAAATGATATTGAAAAAGTGTTGGGACGTAAAGCGACTTCATTAACTGAGTATTTGGAAACATTGTAATTAAAAAGATGATTAAAAAATTTTGTGAAATAAAATTTATAAAAAAGAGGGGAGGGATTTTTAATGAAAAATAATATGAAAAAAAAATTACCAATAGGAATTTCTGATTTTAAAGAAATAATCGAAAGAGATTATTATTATTTTGATAAGACTAAATTTATTGAAAATCTTTTGGAAGACGGATTTAAGGTTAATTTATTCACTCGCCCAAGAAGATTTGGAAAAACTCTTAATATGTCAATGCTGAAATATTTTTTTGATATCGAGAAAAAAGATGAAAATAAAAAATTGTTTGAAAATCTGGATATTTCTGAAAGTAGATATTTTGAAAAACAGGGGAATTATCCCGTAATTTCCATTTCATTTAGAACTTATGGCGAAAAAAATTGGGAAAATGGGTTTAAAAGAGTTAAAGAAATAATCAGAAATTTATATACAGATTGTAAATTCTTGACTGAAAAAATGGATGAAATTGAAATTGAAGAATTTAATTCTGTGAGAAGAGGCTTGGACTCAGCAAATTGGAAATCTTCTTTATTTAACTTGTCAAAATACTTGTATGAGTATTACGGAAAAAAAGTAGTAGTTTTGATAGACGAGTATGACCAGCCGATAATAGATTCCTACATAAAGGGCTACTACGAAGAGGCAATAGATTTTTTCAAGAGTTTTTACGGTATTGTCTTAAAAGACAATGAATACCTTGAAACGGGAGTTATGACAGGAATTTTGAGGGTTGCAAAAGAAAACATCTTTTCTGGTCTGAATAATCTGAAAGTCTACACTATCCTGAATAATAGATTTACAGAGTATTTTGGAATAATGGAAGCAGAAGTAGGGCAGGCTTTGAAAGATTTCAATCTTGAAGTTGAAATGGAAGATATGCAAAGATGGTACAATGGATATTTATTTGGAGATGTGAGAGCTTATAACCCCTGGTCAGTTATTAATTTTTTAGCTGAGGGGAAATTAAAGCCCTATTGGGTAAATACAAGCGGAAATGACTTGATAAAGCTGTATTTGCAAAAATTAAGAGATGAAATTTTTGATGATTTTTCAAGGCTTTTGAATAAGGAAGCTATTTTAAAAATAATAAATGACAATATGACCTTTGGAAATTTAGAGGCAAATTTTAGCAGGAATATATGGAACTTATTTTTTCACAGCGGATACTTAACTCTAGCAGAAAAATATGATGAAGATTACGACGATGCATATCTGAAAATTCCGAATGAAGAAATATTAAAAATGTTTTCAGCAATGTTCATTGATGTGTATTTTGAAAATTATGACGATTTCTTAGAAATGACTCATGCATTAAAGAATGGGAATATTGATAAATTTAAACGGGAATTAAAAAAAATCCTGCTTGAAAACGTCGGCATATTTGATGTGAGCGGCGACTACAAGGAACAGTTTTATCATGGGTTAATGCTGGGATTAGTTTTAATGCTGAAAAAAGAGTACGAAATAACTTCAAATAATTTTGCAGGAAAAGGCAGATATGACTTGCTGTTAAAGCCTAAAAATACCGAAAGGAGAAAAGAAGGCATTATTTTAGAGCTTAAAGTTGCGAAAGCAGATAATAATTTGAGCGAAAGTGAAATTTATGAGAAACTGGAAAAGGAATGTGAAGCCGCATTAGAACAGATTGAGAAAAGAAAATATGCTTCTGTACTGAGAAATGCTGGAATTAATAATATTCTAAAGGTTGGAGCGGCATTTTTTGGGAAAGAACTGGAAGTTAAATTTAAGAGAGAAGTATAATTTTTTTAGGAAGTTTAAATAAAATAAGTTTACTTGTAAAGTCAGTAGAAATACTGACTTTTTATACTAATATTAAACCCTATTTAAATAATAAATTCATTACAAACTTTTCTAATAAAGGATATAAATCTAATATTTTCAAATAATTAAAATATAATTTTCATTTTTCAATCAGATTCCAGTATAAATAATCCGTCGGAGCATTTTTCTGTGCTGGCAAAACTGTCTGAGCATAGCGAGTTTTTTGTCAGTGCAGAAAAATGTCGTAGACTAGCCATAGGTTGTAGGATTTGCGGCAATGAGCAATCCTACGGAAATAAAAAGGAAAAACATAATAATATGAAAAAATATTTATTAATCAAAATATCTGAAAAATAATAAAAAATAATTTAATTGAATGATTATGAATTAACTATTAAGCAATCCTATTATAAAAATTTATTCCTATTTTTAAATGGAGTTTAGTATAAGATAAATAAAAAATTACTGCTTAATAAAATAAGTTGCACTCCAGGAACATAACAATTACGGCTTAAATAAGAAATTTTATTAGAAAAAAACTTTTTTCCAAAACTTATTCAAATTAAAATTTTATAAATAATAAATTTATGATTTTTTTCTTTTTTTATAATTTCAAAAAAATATACTTATTTTTTCAAGGGAAAAGTTTACTTGCAAAGAAATAATATTATTATACGGTTTAATTTTTGATTAAATAAGATAACGAGTGTTATTTGTCGAAAAAACTTGACATATTTCTTCTAATAGGGTATACTAAGATTGTTTCAATAGTCTTTTAAAATGATACGGATAAAAAATTTTATTAAATAAGAAAAGGAAAATCTTGAGGAATTGAATAAGTTTTTTAAATTGAGCTATTGTATCCGTTAAGTTTTAAAAAATTGAATGGCAATGAAATTTAGGACGATTTTGGAAATGTAATTTAGAAATGATGATTTGGGATAAGAAATTTTTCATCTCTGAAACTAAATTTGAATGCTTCCCATAAAAAATGCTGAATCAGGACTAATCTAGCATAATATCATGGCTAATGGGCTTTGAGCCTGTTGGATACATATTATGTCGTTTTTTATTAAAGAAAGGAATAAAAAATGTTAGAAATGGTTTAGAAATTTTGAAAAATGGAAGTTTTACTTTTAGATGAATTGGGTTAAATCGCTTATCGTGAAAGTGAAGATTATTTAGAGAACTTTAAGAACGCCGAAAAAATGGATTGAATATTGCTTTTTTTATAAAAAAATTAATTAGCTGATCTGTTTTAGAAATGTTTTATGTTCAAAAATGGTATATTTTTGGTGTTAAAAATGGCAGGGTAGGAACTATCCGAAGAGCTTGGTCAAATATGTATTTCACATAATTCCCAAGAAACTTACGGCTGTGCCGTGAGAATATCACTTGTTGAAATCACTATCAATCACTTATTTAAAGATGTTTTAACATAAATTAAACTTTTACATCAAAAAATCACTTAGGGCGCCCCTTAAGGACTACCTAGATATTCCTCTCATTTCAAGGACATTCCGAAGTCATTCGGAGTCACGGACATTCAGTTTTTGAAATCTTTTGTTACAGTTTTCTGATTACAAGACTATTCACGCCCATAAAGGGCATGGATGAAACATCTAAACAAGAATAATAGTCCTTAATGGCTATTTCAAAACTTTAAGGAGGAAGATATGAGTAATAACTTACGACAGATTGCAAAAGACTTGCGATCGTTTGTAAAAAGATGTAAAGACGTACACTATTCTGACAGCCTGCTGATCACATTCCTTGTAACAGGGCTTCTTACACTTGCACCAAAAACACTTAGTGCAGACGTTGTTGAGGAACAACAGGAAATATCAGCATCGGCATACGATACGATAACAGATCTTAGACAGTCGTTTATACGTGCAAGACAGGAAAACGAAAAGTCAATCAAAGGAGCTGAAAGAGAACTTATCCTGCTTATGGAGCAAGGAGATCAAGTAATCAAGAGTCCTTGGGCTTCATTCCAGTTTGCAACAGGATTCACTAACAACGACTGGAGAACATCGTACAGAGGACGTGGAGGAAAATACTTAGAATACTACAACAGAACTAACGACCTGACTAAGTATGTATTTGATGCAAGCAAGCATGAATATGGGGCAACAAACCTTCATGTGCAAAGAAACAAGGAGCCAAACTCGCTTACAATCAATCCTGCAAATGTACATGAACCATACAAACCATACGAAGCATACAAAATTGACAACATTAACATGCCAAAAGATGTAAGCTTCAATCCAAATGTTCCAACAAGCACTCCATGGGTAAAACCTGCTAACTATGTGCAAAATGGAACAAGTACATCTTATGTTCCTTTGCAAAATGTAAATTCCAATAATAATAATATTAAGGGATGGAGAAATGATGGCGACACTACATTTAATTTCTCAAATGACAAAATAAGAACGTATAATGGATGGACTGTTGGTACAAGAAACAATCCGTTGAATACAATGAGTGCTACTTCAATTGGTGGAACAGCAGCTACTCATGCGACTATGGAAAACGGAAACGCATCTAGTGGAAGTTCATACTACAATACAGAATTTGGTACTTCTGGAACTGCTTGGTGGTGGGATCCATACAGTACTTTTAGTACAAATGTACAATATTCAAATGTTGCAACAGGAATTACACCTCTTGCAACTGTAGGTACACCTCCTACAACAGTAAGTAATCAATATTTCACACCTGGAACACTAGCTACAGGATATGATGCGGTTAGCAACTTTGGTTATTCTACATATTGGGGAGGATGGTGGGGATACCGCACTACTGCGACCCTACGTAATTCTATAAGCAATTATTATGCTACTAATCATACTGTTGAGATAGATAGTACAGGATTAACTTATGATGAAATAAGTAACGCAAGAAGTACGGCCAATGCCGGTGGAGCAGTAGCTTACCATGTACCCCCAACCCCTACTAGTCCCTACTGGACTCATCCGTTAAGTACTGCAACATACCCTACCGAAACGGCTGCAAGACAAGCCTATTTTGAACAATTAATAACTAATGCTGGAGGAACGCCTTCAATAGTTAGTAATCCTGATGGTACCGCAGCTACAACGTATTATAATTTATCTTTGACTGACATGATATACAGTGCTGCTGGACAAGGTAACGGAAGTACACTTTATAATAACTGGAATTCCGTATATAATAATATCAATACAGATAACCATTTAGCAGAAGCTGCACCTTCTTATAGAACGCAATTGATATACACGAATGAAACAACGGCTGCGTCAAATATAGATGCTAATATTGGACGTACAAATCCAGGTGGGACATTCTTGAAAGCTGCAGCTGGAGCAACTGTTAATATAGATGACGTGGATGTTTCAATTTATAACGGTAATGGTGGTGCGTATGTAACTGACGCTGGAAATACTGGAAATGTTAAACTTGTATTTAATTCAAACAATAAGAGTTCAATCGGAAACTTTAACACTACAAATGGTGTGATTGATAATGCAGATGCAAATCATACTAATAATAATATCGCATTTAATATTCAAGATGGTTATGCAACCGAGGCAAATGGAGTTACTAATACTGTTGAAATAACTGGACCAGTAGATGTTAGATTTAAAGGTAAGAAAAATATTGTTTATAATATGATTTCAGCTATTGACACTTTGAAAATTGCAAATGCAAGAGGACAAAGTGGTACTACAGACTTAAATAGAGCAAATACAGACAAAGTTAGTGAATGGAACTCTCAATTAGGTGGTCGTATTTTCACTGTTGGAGATGATAACGTAGTGTATAACGGATATGGTGCTGTAACTAATTCTGGTTCAAAATTGATTTTGGGTGATGTCCAAATGCAAGGAACTAATAATATAATGGTTAACTTGCAAGGACCAAGTAATCAGAGTGCAGCAGTTGGTAAAACAGGAGTATTCAATGGAGACATTGAATTGCAAGGAGCATTTGGTGGAACTCATGAATCAAAAGGATCTGTAGCTATTTATGCTGCAAATGGTCAAAATGCAGATGCTATTGACGCTGGAAGTATTGTTGCAGGAAAAAATGGAACAAAATTAAACAATGTTCAAGTTAAAATATTAAATGTTGGATTCCATCCAAATGCAAGTAATGGTGTATCAGTTTACGCAATTAACGGATCTTCAGTTGAAGTAGGGGCTAGTCAATATTCTGATCTTAATATCACTGATGGAATACATGCGGCATCTTCAGTTGACAGAACTTACGATAAAATCAAACTTCCTGATGTGGCTTCTAATCATATAATGGGATATGCTGCTGGAGAAATTGATGATATTAAAGGAAGTCTGATTCGTGGAAGAATTACAAACAAATCCTCTAAAATAGAATTTAAAGGGAACGTAGATGTAATGGCTAAAGATGGACGTGCTTTCGTTGCAGTTGACGGTGGAGAAATTGAACTGACAAAAGGTAAGCATGTAAGAGCTGCAGGTTCTGGAGCAGTTATTGCCTATGCTGACGGATACCAACCTGGACGAAATGGAAAGAACAGTGCCTTCAACTCAAAAGTTACTATTAAAGGTGGAGACGTTGTTGCAGCCGACTGGTTAACTTTAGGAGATGACACAACGACAAACAACTATAACATAAACGATTCTGCTGCAAATTCGCGTACATATAACAATATTGGTGCTTATGCAATAAACGGCGGAGAAATTGATATTACTGGAGCA
This sequence comes from Leptotrichia hofstadii, assembly GCF_007990525.1. NCBI lineage: Bacteria > Fusobacteriati > Fusobacteriota > Fusobacteriia > Fusobacteriales > Leptotrichiaceae > Leptotrichia > Leptotrichia hofstadii. The sequence goes on along the minus strand of NZ_AP019823.1, from coordinate 2,027,879 downwards.
ACAGCTTCTACTTCTGTTCAAGAAAAAGGTGGAGCAACAGCCAACAGTAACGGATCATTGATTTATGGAGTTGGAGCTATTGCAAAAAATAATGCTTCAGTTAAGATGAAAAAAGTAACTATTGTTGACAACGAATATGGTGCATTGTACGGAGAAAACAACGGTAGAATCGAATTTGAAGGTAATATCGTAAACCAAAACTACAATAACCCAAGTGGTAAAATTACACCAGACGGAACTAATGCAACAGTAAAAAGTGATACAAGACATGCGAAATCAACAAGCACAGTAAATTCACATGCTAACGTATCTCCATTCTATGCTAAGAGAATCAGCACAACTGACCAGTCAAGCATAACATTTACTGGAGATACTAATATAGATATGTATGATGGTATCCTGTTGACAGGTAACATTTACAACGGTAACGGTAATGCAGGTGCAACTAGAATTGAAGCTGGAGACAGCCAAAACAGAGAGTTTGACTATGCGAAAACAGTAACTCAGCCAAGTAACGAGCCAGACTTGACTATCTGGAACAATGCTAAATACAGAGGTATGGAAAAGGTAACAACAAACATTCTTTCTGACAATGTAACAATCGGTGTTGTTAACCAGGCTGCCGATGAAATTAATTGGACTAAAGACAAGTCAGGTAAATCAGGTACAGGGCTTGCAACAGGTAACTTTTTAAGTGGTGTTGGAGCTTATGCTGGTGGAATGAAAATTCTAAATAAAGGCGATAAAATTGTTGACGTATCATTAATAAACAGCAGACTGAAAATAGATGGACAAGATGTAAATATCGAAGATATCGAAACAAGTAAAGCTACTGCTGCACCTGCAACAGATAAGAACGACGTGTTCAATGACCTTAAGATGGAAAGTACATTTGTAACTATCAATAATAATGCTAAAGTAAGTGGAGATGCTCAGGAAAGAGATCTTAAGGATGCTAAAGGAAATTCTAACTACCAAGTAAGAAATGTAGGACTTAGCATGGCTAACTCATTGAGCAGATGGGACGATGTTAAGAGCGCATCTTCAAAATGGAGAAAAACAAACAAAAATGAAGCAGGATTCCAAAATATCGGAAAAGTTGATATATGGGGAGGATCTGAGGCAACACCGGTAACAGGACTTCTTGTTAACTTCGGAACTATTAAGAATGGTGACGGATCTAAAGGAGGATTTGTAAACGTAGATCACGGTAATGCAATTGTTGCAACAGACGGAAGTATTATCCACAACTTGAAAAACAGTGAAATCACTGTAACAGGTAAGTATAAGAAACCAACATCAAATCCGCCTACACAAGGACGTAACGCAAATAGAAGCGATGATTCTAGAGAAAGTGGTGAAAACTACGGTATTGTTGGTATCTCAGATGGATTTGTTGACTACAACTACTCAGACTTGAATAATCACTCAGGAGTGGACAACTCAATAGAAATCAAGCATGAAGACGGTAAGATTTATGTTGAGGGAGACCTTGCAGTAGGTATCTACGGAGAAAACAGAAACAATGCTGATTCAAGCAAGGTAACAATTGACTATATAAACAGCACAGTTGGTACAACAGGTATTGACGTAAGAAATGAAAATGTAACATCACCTGATGCAAGAGGAGTAGGTATTGCCCTTGTAAACAAGAGCAACAATAACTATTCTAACGGATGGCAATATGCAGGAGGAGTTATTAACCTTAAAGGTGGAGCTGGAGTTCTAGGTTCATTTGCAAACAAAGCTACACTTGGTGGTATCGGAAGCCTTACACTTGACCTTCAAAAAAATGACATTGCTACAGGTAAGAATGGTGTCGGAATCTACGCTGAAAGCGCAGTAATCAATGTAAACTCTGATAAGTTCACAGTAGAAACTAAGGACAACGGAGTTGGATTATGGGCAATGGATGACAGTATCGTAGGAGAAGGTGCAAACCATACTAAGACATTCCAATACAACTATAACGGTGCAAATGACAAGAACGGATTCGCAATGGCATTCGGTGGTAAGAACATTCAAGCTACAACAGCTCAAAATGATCTTGACATCAAGTTCACTAACAAAGCAGATACAGCTGTAACTCTTGCTAACGAAATCGCAAAGAGCACAAGAGGAACTACTAAGGGTATCGCAGGTATCCTTGTAAACACTAACGATGCTAACGATAAAGTAATTAACAGAGGGGACATCAAAGAAGATACAACATCTGTAACAAACGTAAGAACTTATGGTGCTGTAGTAAACAAAGGAAACTTTGTAAACTATGGAGCAATAACTCTTAACGATTCATTGAATCACCAAGCTAACTTAGTAACATCTGAAGACATGAAGAAAGTAAATATCGGAATCTTCGCAAATGGTTACAACGCTGATAAAGCTACTGGAGGAGTATACACTACAATCGAAAATCATGGAGATATTAAGATTGAAAGTGCTACTACTGACATAGACAAGAACATTGGAAGCTGGGCTATTTACGGATATAACGTAAAAACTGGAGCAAAAGAAGATGGAACTAAGTCTGAAATAACAATTAACAAGAACAGCCACGGTATCTATTCAGGAGACGGTAACGTTGAAATAAGAAGTACTAAGCTTAAAGTCGGAAACGACACAGTTCTTGGTCACAAACAGGTATTAACAGGGGAAGGAATACTTAAGAACCCTTCAGCATACCCAATTTCAAGACAAACAACATACGCAACTGACCAGCAGCTTCTTGGAGGACTAGACACTCCTAGAGAAAGAGATTCTGCAATTGGGGTATACATTGATAACAACCAAAGACTTACAAACGCGCAAAGAAACGTTGAAGTAAGTGCTGACATGGATATCGACAGATACTCATACGGAATCGTGCTTGCTGAGAAAAATGGAGGAGCTCAGACAGATGTTACAATCGGATCAGCTCTTGATGCGCCAACAATCCGTCTAGCATACTCAACAAACAACAATGCAGGTGGACATGTTAAATCAACTGCACCAAGCAACCCTAAAGTACCTGAAGAAGTATACGAACAAGGAAATGCAGTATACTACTACTCAGCAGATACTGAATCAAGAGGTAAGTCTTATGCCAACGTAACAATGGACGGAGACTATAATACAGCATACTATACTAAGGGAAGCATGGATAACTACGGAACTATCGACCTTAGATCACAATATGACCTTGAAAACCAAAACAACAACACTTTAGGATTTGGTAACGTGGGTATCTTCTCAAGCAATACAGCAGTAGCATCTAAGAACTACGGAACTATTACTACTGGTATGTCAGATACAGTAAACATGAAATATTCAGCAGCGATGGCGGCTGGACGTAACATTTACAGAAATGATAACGATACTGCAGTATTTGACAGAACGCAAGAAGAAGGAAACATTGAAAACCACGGAACAATAGTAGTTAAGGAAAAAGAAGGAATTGGAATGTTCGCTACAGGAGCAGGTTCAGTAGCTAAGAACTACGGAACAATCAGACTTGAAGGTGACAGTTCAATCGGTATGTACCTTGACAGAGGAGCAATCGGTGAAAACCATGGGGAAATCACAGGTAATGCTTCACAACTTAAAGGGGTAGTAGCAATAAACGGAGGATACATCAAGAACTACGGTAAAATTAATATTCTTGGACAAGGATCTTATGGAATTGTTACAGACGGATCAAGATTCATAGTTGATGCTAATGGAAACCCAACAGAAGTTCTTACTACAGGAGATCCAAGATATAACACTTCTGCAGCAGTTACAACAGGAAATACTAACGGTCACGGAGGAACTGACCTTTACGGAGGAAGCGAAAGCTCAATCGAAGAAGGAACAACAGGAAATCCTAAGACAACAGGTGTAGGAACAACAATAACAGCTCCAGACATCGTACCTATAACTAAGGTAACGGTTGATGGAATTGATACTCCAATCTTCAATGTAGAATCTGATGCAACTAACCCTGGAGACTGGGGAGAACATGTATTCGTAAGCAGCAGCGTGCAAAGTGGAGGAACAACTATTATACCGCTTTGGGCAAAAGATGAATATGGAAACCCTGCATTCCCTGCATACCATAATCAACAAATGTCAGAAGTTACAAGCATCGGAATGTATGTTGATACATCAGGTGTTAGATACACTAACCCTATAGATGGTATTCAAAACTTACCAAACTTAGGAAAAGTTGACTTGTACTTTGGACCAGAAGCTACTCAATATACTAACTCTAAAGCAATCAGAATTGGAGATAGATATGATGATGATGGAAACCTTCTTGCTAAGAGCAACATCTTGAAACCATTTAACGATGCGTTGAGAAGATTGCCAGGAGGAGCAAGAGTAAATCCATTGTCAGCAAGCTTGACATGGCAAGTATTAGCTAAGATTGACGATAATAACGAATTGACAGAAATATACATGAGTAAAGTTCCATACCACTCATTTGCATTCGATGATGATCATTCGTTAGTAAACTTCACTAACAACTTGGATAACATTTACGAAATTGCAAGACCAGGTAGTGAAGAAAAGATGATCTTTAACAAACTTAATAGCCTAGGAAACGGAGAAGGACATATTCTTGCACAAGCATTCGACCAAATGAGAGGACATATCTATGGTGGAATCCAACAAAGAACTAAGTCAACTTCAGATATCCTAAGCAACGAAGTTGCACAATTAAGAAGTGAAACAAACGGATCGAAAGATTCTAACAAGTTCAAAGCATTCGGACAAAGAAACGAATACAAGACTGATACTGCAGGAATTCCAGATTGGAGAAGTAATGCAGGAGGTATGGTATACGTTCATGAAGACGAAACAGTTAAACTTGGAGAAAAATCAGGATTCTATGCAGGTGTAACAAACAACTACTTCACATTCAAAGACTTAGCTAGATCTTATGAAAATCAAGCTATGGCTAAAGCAGGAGTATTCAAACAAACTCCGCTTGATGAAAACGGAACGTTTACTATAACTGTAGGTGGAGAAGGATTCTTCGGAAGAACTGATACTAAACGTAGATTCTGGGTAGTAGATAAAGAATTCAGAGCTAAATCTAACTACTATACATACGGAGCAGGGTTAAATGCTAACCTTGAAAAAGTATTCAGAATTAACCAAGGATTCAGCATAGTACCTAGCGTAGGATTGAACTTCGAATACGGAAGATTCTCAACTGTAAATGAAGATGGAGACATGGCACTTAAAGTTAAGAGCGATGACTACTACTCAATCAAGCCAAAAGCTGGAATTGACTTCAGATACAGCCAGCCAGTGTTCAAGAACTCTAAGTTCACAGCAAGCTTAGGATTCAGCTATGAAAACGAGCTAGGAAGACTTAACGAGGTAGAGAACGAGGCAAGAATTAAAGGAGCATGGACAGACTACTACACAATCAAGGGAGACAAGGAAGACAGAAGAGGAAACTTCAAGTCTGACTTGAAACTAGGACTTGACAACGGTAGACTGGGAATGACAGTAAACACAGGATACGATACGAAAGGGCATAACTTCAGAGCAGGATTAGGATTGAAAGTAATGTACTAATTATGGTCTTACAGAAAATTTTAACGATGAACGGAAGAAGCCTTGACGGCTACAATAAATAGCTTGATTAGAGAGGGCTGCCAGAAATGGCGGCCTTCTTTTTATATCTTTGTATTATAAGACATATTTTATACTAGACTCAGTTTAAATAACAAATTTATTGCAAAGGAATAAAAAACTAATATTTTTAAATAATTAAAATATAATTTTTAATTTTTAAAAATTAAAACTTTACAAAAAATCTGCTATTGCAATAAAAAATGGTATACCATTAAGAAAAAGCCTAATAAAATACTGAATGATTAATTAATATATATTTAAAAAAATAATATATTTCAAAATATACTGGAAATTTTTTAAAAATATGGTAAAATAATAGTACGATTTAAAAATTATTTATTTTAGGAGGAAAACAGATGAAAAAAATTATGAGAGGTGTACTATTATTTGGTATGTTAGGAGGAATGCTTTTGTCTTGCGGAAACAAAAAAAGTAATGATTCTCAAGAGCAAAAAAAGGATTCCAAAGTTAGTGAAAAGGTTTATAAGATTGGATTGTCACAGATTGTAGACCATCCAGCGTTAAATGCTGCAAAACAAGGGTTTAAAGATGCGTTGGAAAAGGCTGGAGTAAAAGCTGATTATGATGACAAGATTGCAAATAATGATATGAGCAATCAGACATTAATTATGAAACAGTTCGCAGCAGATAAGAAGGATTTGGTATTTGCGATTACAACGCCAACGGCACAAGCGGCTAAAAATCAGATTGGAAGCGAAACGCCAGTTATATTTGGTTCAGTTACAGATCCAAAAAGTGCAGGACTAGTAGGAATTCCTAATGTTACAGGAACAAGCGGGGCAGCCCCAATTAAAGAAAATTTAAAATTAATGAGAGAATTATTACCAGAAGCGAAAAAAATAGGAATCATTTATAATTCGTCTGAACAAAATTCAGTTTCTGAAGTAAATAATTTGAAAAAACTGGCAGGAGAGCATGGATTCACAGTAGTGGAAAAAGCCGTTACAAACGGTACGGAAATGGTTGCCGCGGCAAATCTTATTTCAAAGGACATTGATATCTACTATGCCATTCAGGACAACACAGTAGCATCATATTTTGCGGCAATACTGGATGTTTTTAACAACGCAAAAGTCCCAGTTCTAGCTACAAATGACGTTTACTCAAATGCAGGAGGGCTGATTTCACAAGGAACTACCGACTACAATATCGGTTACCGTTCTGGAGAAATCGCAGCGGAAATTTTACTAAAAGGCAAGAAACCAAATGAAATCCCAATAGAAACAGTTAAAAATCTTCAAATAGAAATTAATAGGCAGAATATGCAATTATTGGGAATAAAAATACCAGACAGCATTTTAAAACAGGCTAAAATGGTAGAAACTAAAAAAAATTAACAGCTCTGCTTAATAACTATATAAATTTAGAAATATAACGAAATAAACATTACATGTAAAAAGATAAGGAATATTAAATTTCCGAACAAGTCTAATAAATTTTATAAATTTAAAACAATAAAAAAACTGGAACTATTAAATTTTTTTAGCTCCAGTTTTATTTGTTATTTTTCAAAACTATCAAGCCATTCGATAAGTTCCAAAAAATCTTCCACTTTTCTTATTTGCTGTAAATATCTTAAATCTATTATTTTTTCTGATTTTCTATGATAAAAAAATTCTACATCCCACAATTGCGTCTTTATAAAACCTTCTTTTGGAGTATATTTATAAAAATCATACTTTTCAATATTTTCTCTAAAATATTTCAATTTTGCAAAACAAAGCTGATATTTTCTAAAAACTATTTCTAAAATATTATTTTGTGAAATAAACTTATGTGAAAAATACAAACGTTCTGGTGTATTATTTCTTCTAGTTATCCATTGCCTTCTGGAATTGATTTCCAAACTATATTTTTCAATAAATTTTATTTTTTCATCTGACAACTCGGCTTTTAATTTTTCTTGCAGTTTTATATTATCCATAAAAATCACATCGCTACTAATTTATATTAATATTTAATTTTTAGAGTTTTCATATTTTTTTCTATCATTAGCATTCAAATATTTTTTTCTAAGTCTGATAGAGTTAGGCGTAATTTCCACTAATTCATCATTTTCAATATATTCAAGCGCCAATTCCAGCGTAAATTCCTTTGGAGGTGCCAATTTCACAGCATCATCACTTCCAGCGGCCCTCATATTTGTAAGTTTCTTACCTTTACATACATTTACAACTAAGTCGTTTTCTCTTGAATGCTCTCCAACTATCATTCCCTCGTAAACTTCCACTCCCGGTCCTATAAATAGGATTCCACGTGGCTGTAAATTATTTAATGAGTAACCTAGGCTTGTTCCAGGCTCCATTGCGATTAAAACTCCTCTTCTTCGGCCTGTAACTTCTCCCTTGAAAGGTCCGTATTCAAAGAATGAGTGATTTATAATTCCTGTTCCTCTTGTTTCCGTCAAAAATTCATTTCTAAATCCGATTAATCCACGTGATGGCACTTTGAACTCAAGTCTTGTATATCCGTCGCTTCCTTGATTCATGTTTACCATCTCACCTTTTCTAAGTCCTAATTTTTCAATTACAACTCCTACAAACTCATCGGCAACATCGATAATTGCAAGTTCAATTGGCTCTAGTTTCTGTCCATTTTCTTCTTTAAAAATAACTTCAGGTTTTGAAACTGCCACTTCGTAACCTTCTCTTCTCATATTTTCAAGCAAAATAGATAATTGAAGCTCTCCTCTTCCTTTTACAATAAACGCATCTGGCGAATCTGTCATTTCAAGCCTCATACTCACGTTATGATTTACTTCCTTTTGCAATCTTTCCAAAATATTTCTCGAAGTTACAAATTTTCCATCTTGCCCTGCAAATGGCGAATCATTTACCATAAAGGTCATCGCAAGTGTCGGTTCATCAATATCAATTAATGGTAATGGCTTAGGATTTTCTTTACTTGCCACAGTTTCTCCTATGTCAATTTGTTCAATTCCCGCAATTGTTACAATATCTCCAGCAAACGCTGCTTCCATTTCAACTTTTTTCAGACCATCATATCCATAAATTCTAGTAACTTTACCATTTACCAAGTCGCCATTTCTCTTAATCAATGTAATTTCCTGATTTTTTTCAATTTTCCCATTATAAATTCTTCCAGTTCCTAATTTCCCTACATATTCATCATACTCAGTATTTGTAACAAGCATTTGAAGCGGCTCATTCACATCTCCTTCAGGATCTTCCACATGCTCCATAATTTTATCATAAAGCGGTTTCATATCCTTATCTTCATCTTCCAGTTCCAGTTTAGCAAATCCATTTTTTGCAGACGCATAAACTACTGGAAAATCAAGCTGAATGTCATTTGCTCCTAAATCTACAAATAAATCAAAAACAGAATCCACAACTGCATCAGGATCTGAATTTGGCCTATCAATCTTATTAACTACTACAATTGGACGAAGTCCATGCTCTAATGCCTGTTTCAATACATATTTAGTCTGTGGCATAACACCTTCAAATGCATCTACTAGAAGCAAAACAGAATCTACCATTTTCAAGATTCTTTGTACTTCCCCACCAAAATCCGCATGGCCAGGAGTATCCACAATATTTATCTTATATCCATCATAATGAAATGAAGCGTTTTTAGAAAAAATCGTAATCCCTCTTTCCTTCTCCAAATCATTACTATCCATAATTCTTTCATCTACTTTTTCATGTTCCCCAAATGTTCCTGCCTGTTTCAATAAAGCATCGACAAGAGTCGTTTTTCCGTGATCTACGTGTGCAATAATTGCAATGTTTTTAATTTTGTTCATTTTTTGTTTTAACAAATTTATTGTTAATATTTCCTCCTTAAATTTTAAAGTATTCCCCTAAGGGCGAGGAGTAGAGGTGAAATTCATGCTCTATCTATTCAAGATGTAATAAATAATTACAAAAAGAATAAATATCGCAATGAAATCTACCATCTCACTAGCTCCTTTATATAATATTTTGTGAGTTGTGCTAAAACTCACCTAAAATATTATAACAAAAAAGACTGGATTTTTCCAGTCTAATTTGTAGCACATTTTTTTTAAATATTATACAAAGTCTCCCTTAGGGATTTTTACACATTTATTATATCATATTTTCTAAAAATGTCAATCCCCAAAAATTTTCTAATCAATAATTTTTCCAGTTTTTTCAAATTTATCTTCAAAGTTGTAATAGATATCTACTGTATCTAATAAATAACCGTCTACACCAATTTCATCCAATTTTTTCTGATAATCCTTAACTATTTGTTTCCATTCGCTGCTCCAATATTTAACAATGAAATCTCCCTTCCAATAAGGATTTTCTTCTACTATCCAGTTTGGTCTTTTGCTTTTATTATTCCATTCTTCTTTCCAGTAACTTCTATAATTTCCAGCTTCCCCAATACTAAAATATGCAATTACTTTACGTTTTGCTCCATTCTTCTTTCTTTTTAAAATTGAAATTTGATTCTTTGTCATAAATTTACCATTATGTGATAATTCTATTAACAATAAATCATAGTCTGTTTGTTTTAAATATTCAAAAAACGCATCTATATTTTTAAATTTTTCAGGATTTAGCAGTACAAGAAAGTTTTTTACATCTGCTAATGAAGTTATATTGTCTGCATTAAAACGCTGTACTGGAACATACGTCATGTTTGCCTCAAATGATGGCAACAACTCATTTATAAATTTTGTTTGTTCAGACTTTTTTAACAAATCCTGCCTAACTTTTTGACCACTTCCATAATTTATTACAAATACTGGCTTCCCATATTTTTTAACAGGTATTAACCAATTTAACAACTGTTCCTTTTGTTTTTTTGACGTTGGATTTGTCAATTTAAATTCTGCCCCATAATAAAGAGATTCCTGTGTTGTCCCATCTGTTACATTGATAAAATCTTTGTTTAATTCCCCATTATAAAAATACAATTCATTTCCATTTTGAGTAATTAGCAATCTATCTTTAGATGTATTTTTTTTAATTTCTAGAATTAATTCACGCATTCTATTCCGATATGTTTCACTTCCTGTTTCATAATTTCTTAAATTATTAATCTTTTTATATTTTTGCTGTGAAAAACAGTAAATTGAAAAAACTAAAAATAATATCAGTAATTTTGTTTTCATATCTACCTCTATTTTTTGTTAATTTAATTTTAGATATTTTTACAAAACATCTTTTTATATTTTTCAAAAAATTTTTTTAACACTTTCTTTTCTTCTCTATCTAGCTTTTTCAAAATCCTAATTTTTTCGATTCCACTTTTTCGACTTTTAATCTTATACTTTTCAGAATCTATAAACTCTGCCACTTCCTCATTCCAGATCTCTCTAAAAACTTTATCCAGAACTTCTGGAAACTGAATATACTCGTTTTCATAAACATAAATTTCCTCTTGACTCTTGATTTCTACACATCCTAAAAAATGGGTAAAAAATGCACCACAGTCTATTCCCTTTATTCTATCAGTTTTTTTAGAAATTCTTCCATTTATATTAGGCGTATGACCAAAATATATGTTTTTACCTTTGTATTCTTCAAGTTCTACATTTTCCGCAAGCCAAAACTCTTCTCTGGTCCAAAGCACTGTTTCCTTTTCTTGCTTCTCCAAAACCTTCTTCAAATTAAGCCCTGCATGTACAAATATATTTTCATTCCCAGAAATTACCAAAGGACAGTTTTTAAGCCATTTCACAAGCCATTCTATTTCTTCCAAAAAATTCTCTTCATGCCAATCTTTCATATCCTTATTTTCAAAATATTTAGAATTTCTAAAAACAGAATATTCTGTTTCATATCTAATTGGATAATCATTTTCCAAGTCTTCAAGAAACATATCTTCATGATTTCCCAAAATAAACTTTAGGTTATACCCAAGTTTTATCATTTTGATACATTTCATATAAATTTCGTAAGACTTTTTCCCTCTGTCACAAATATCCCCTATAATCACAAGTAAATCTTCTCTTTTTAAGTCAATTCTATCCAGCATTTTCAAAAACAAATCATACTGTCCATGAATATCTGACATTACAAAAATTCGATTATAATCATTCTCATTTATTTTTTCTATCTTAATCTTGTTCGTCTTAATTTCACTTTCCATAAAAATCACTCTTTTTCTTTTAATAAAATCCATATATTTATTCTTTAAATTTTTCAAATAAATTATTTTAATTATTAGGACAAACCTTTACTGCAATATAAGTATTTAAGGCTATATTTATATTTTAAAAGGCTCCAAACCCATTCATTTCCATAAATCTAAACAATAAATCATTCATTAATTTTTCATTTTTATGTTCATCATAAGGAAGTGTGAACTCTCCGTCTCTGTTTGTCCATAATCTGTCATAATAATCCAAAATATCTTTGGAAATTTTCTGGTCATAAGCTGACATAATTTTTAGTTCATTTTCCAAATTGAAATTACGCATATTTCTTCTTGTAAAGTTTGTTGAGCCGCCGTAAGTTATCAAATAATCATTTTTCAAAATAGAAAGCATTTTTACGTGGTACATTTCCTCTCCTTTGTTGTAAAACTTGATATTTATGTCATAATTATGTTTTCTTGCATATTTCATTAGTTCTCCAGCAGCGGCTTTGTTTGGGAGTCCTGCATTTGAATTATTCAAAATTATCTCAAATTTTACTCCACGCCGTGCAGCTTTTCTTATATCGTTAATTATTCCTCTGTCTGCAAGGAAAAACTGGGCAATAATGACTTTTTCTCCAAACTGTGTGTTTTTTAATTCTTGGGAAATATCTTTAGCTGTTGCTCCATTCGTAAAATATTGTAATTTTAGCTTGTCATTTTTAGAAAATGGAATTTTACTAAAATCCTTATCTGGTAATTTTTGCTTTAAACTTCCGTCTTTTTTAGTAATTTTTGCAGCCGGCTTTTCTCCTTCGTAAATTTCCTTAATAATTGGCGATGAAAACTTAAATGCCACATTTGAGTGCTTTGAACCTTCTGCATGTGGATTTGCCGATGTCAGCATTGCCGTAGTTTCATTCATAATAAGTTTTCTGTGATTAGCTTTAGCATTTAATGCTCGTAAAATGCTACGTATTGTAACTTTGTCAGTACCTTCGTAAATTGGATTTTTAGTTTTTCCACGATTTTTCGGATTTCCAAAAGGCTGTATAAAAAGACGCCATGGAGCCGAATAAACAAGCATTGGATCTCTTAATTTTGTTAAATCCACGTATCCGATTTTTACACCTGCCTGCTCCAGCTTTTTATGAGTTTTGTTGTCAAATGCCCCATAAAAAGTGTTACTTTCATCGAGTATCAAGTATATTTCCACATTCGGATCTTTTTCCCTTTTTTCAAGGATTTTCTGTGCGAATTCCTCTGCAATCGGTAAAGGCTGCAGCTTTTCCTTGACACCTTTCCCGAGATAGTCATTAAATACAAAAATATCCATCAGGAAAAAATCCTCTGCCTTATCCAGAATATCATAGGCCTGCTCCCAAATCTGCCTTTCATAATGCGTTTCTCCGTCTTTTTTATACGTCAGATCATAATAAAAATCCACATTGTCTGCATTATAAACTTCGCTTTTCATTGTGAGCCCTTCTGAAAGTGGCGTACACGAAACCGTTCCCAATAGTAAAAATATAAATATTAAAATATTTGTTTTATTCACAATAATTCTCCTTTTTGTAAACTGTTAAACTTAAATAATTTTTTAATTTAAGCAATTTAATTATACCAGTTTTTCATAATTTTTTCTATAACTTGATCCTATAAAATTTCGTTTAGTAAACTAACTGGTATTTTTACTAAAAAAATTGAAAAGATATATTAAAAAACAAATAGAAAATTAAGTAAAGCATATTATAAATGATAATAAAATTTAAGATTGCTGAGAGGTAAAAAGATGTCTACGATTAGAGATGTTGCAAGGCGCGCAGGAGTTTCAATTGCTACTGTTTCAAGGATTTTGAATAATGATGAGTATTTTGGGGTTACAGCAGAAACTAAGCGAAGGGTACTGGAAGCCGTTAAGGAGCTAAATTATAAGAAAAAAAATACAAAAAGAAAAAGTACGCAGTTAAATATTTCAATTATAAAGTCCTTTGATGAAAGGATAGAAAGTGAGGATCCATATTTTGTATCATTGAGGCTGGATTTGGAATATGCGTTGAAGAAAAAAGGGATAAAAAGTAAAGTTTTTGAGTTGCAGACATTTGAAAAAAATGAGGAAATCTTGATGAATTTCATTATTTCCAGTGCCATTGTTGTAATTGGGGAGATAAAAAGGAGCCAGCTGGATTTTTTAAAGTCGCTGAATGATAATATTATTTGTGTGGATGCCTATAATTTTGATAATTCCATCGATTATATAAAATTCGATATGAAACATTCAGTAAAAATTGTAATTGATTACCTGCTGAAGTTGGGTCATAAAAAAATTGGACTGTTAGTGGGAAGAAATCAGATTGTTAGAAATCTTGTGGACTTTAGGGAGGAGTATTTTATTGAAATTATGAAGGAATATGAACTGTATGATGAAAAATTTGTAAAAGTGGATGAATTTTCTGCAGAATCAGGATACAAAATGATGAGAGAAATGCTTAAGTTAAAAGAACAGCCAACTGCAGTCTTTTGTGCAAATGACTCCATTGCTATGGGAGCCTATAAAGCTGTAAGGGAATGGAATTTAAAAATTTTTGACGATATTTCAATTATTGGGTTTAATGACTTAAAAATTTCCCAATATATGACTCCGCCATTGACAACGCTCAGGATAGATACAAAAATTATTGCAGAAGAAACGATAAATGTATTGACAGAACTGCTTGAGAACAAGAGAAGTTACAGGAAAAAAGTATATTTGCCAGTAGAACTGATAGAAAGGGAAAGCTGTGGAAGTATTTGATGGGGACAAAAAGTGTCCTCATTTTTTATTTTTGCTCCAATTTTTTAAAATTTTAGAAGAATAATTATATCTTTACTTTTCAGTTTTAATACTAAATTTCGTTTAAGTTATGAATTTGTTATAAATCTTTTTGATAAAGAATAAAAAATAAAAAAGTTGAATAATTATGAATTAGTTGTCAAATAGTTCTGTTATAAAAATTTGTTTCTATTTTTAAAAGGAGTTTAGTATTAAAATGATTTTATTAATTTTAAAATTAATATAATTTATAAAAAAAATTAAATTATAACTCAAATAATTTCATTTCTGTTTACTTAAAATTACTCTTTTAACAAATAAAAAATTATTTCTAAAAAAATTTTGTTTACTAAACAAGACTTATTTTTAACGGTTTTACTGTATTGTAATTTCGGTTTTTTGGGGGTATATTTCAATTGTGGGATATAAATAATATATTATTTGAAAAAGTAAAGCTACGTAGAAAAAATTAAAAGATGGAGGAAAAAATAATGAAAGTTATATTAGGTGCTGACGCAGATGGCAAAGAATTAAAAGATATTGTCAAGGATTATTTGATTCAAAATGGATTTGATGTTGTTGACAAATCAGCAGATAGAGATTTTGTTGATACAACGGTTTCGGTAGCCAAGGAGGTTCTTGCAGACAAGGACAGTCTTGGGGTCGTATTTGATGCGTATGGCGATGGAAGTTTCATGGTAGCTGCAAAGATAAAGGGAATGATTGCCGCAGAAGTTTCAGATGAACGTTCTGCATACATGACAAGGGGTCATAACAATTCAAGAATAATAACTATGGGTTCTAAAATTGTCGGAACAGAGCTTGCTAAAAATATTGTAAAGGAATTTTTAAGGGCAGGATATGATGGCGGTAGACATCAAATAAGAGTGGATATGTTAAATAAAATGTGTTAATTAGGACAAAGAAATTGAGTAAATATGTATAGATAAATTTAAATTATGAATGAAAAAGGATGGTAAAGATATGAAAATAGCTATTGGATGTGATCATATTGTAACAGATGTGAAAATTGCATTGTCAGATTTTTTGAAATCTAAAGGTTATGAAGTGTTAGATTGTGGAACTTATGACTTTACACGTACTCATTATCCAATTTATGGGAAAAGAGTTGGAGAAGCTGTTGTCAGCGGAAAAGCTGATTTAGGAGTATGTATATGTGGGACAGGTGTTGGAATTAATAATAGTGTAAATAAAGTTCCTGGAGTACGTTCAGCATTAGTGCGTGATATGACGACTGCAATTCACGCAAAGGAAATTTTAAATGCAAACGTTATTGGATTTGGTGGGAAGATAATAGGAGAACTACTATTATTTGATATTGTGGAAGCATTTATAAAGGCTGAGTATAAAAAAAATGATGAAAGTGAAAAACTGATTGCAAAAATAAAAGAAGTAGAAACTATAAATCCTGAACAAAAAAACGATAATTTTTTCACAGAATTTTTGGAAAAATGGGACAGAGGAGAATATAAAGATTAAAGGGGCTGGATAAAATGATTTTAACTGTAACAATGAATCCATCTGTTGATATTTCATATCCTTTGGAAAAATTTAATTTAGATACAGTAAATAGAGTTTCTAAAGTAAGTAAGACACCTGGAGGAAAAGGTCTGAATGTAACAAGAGTGCTAAAACAGCTAGATGATAAAGTTATAGCAACAGGGCTTATAGGCGGGGCTTTAGGAATGGATATTCAGGAAAAATTAACAGAAATGGGAATAGAAAACCATTTTTTTGAAATTTCAGGGGAAACTAGAAACTGTATTGCAATTCTACACGAAGGAAATCAGACGGAAATTTTGGAAAATGGGCCTACAATCAGTCAATCTGAAAGTGAAAAATTTTTAGAATATTTTAAAAATTTAGTACAAGAAGTTGAAATTATTTCAATTTCAGGAAGCTTGCCTAATGGGCTAGAAGATGATTATTATTCAAAAATGATTCAAATTTGTAATACATATGAAAAGCCTGTTGTCCTTGACTGCTCAGGAAAAGCGTTGCTGGAAGTTTTAAAGCATGAATATAATCCAAAAGTTATAAAACCTAATACAGAAGAATTATCGCAGTTGATTGGGAAAGAAGTATCGAAAGACATTGGAGAATTAAAGGAAACTTTGAAAAATGAATTATTTGACGGAATTGAATGGATTATAGTTTCACTCGGAGCAGATGGTGCTTTTGCAAAACATAATGACAAATTTTATAAAGTTAATATTCCGAAAATAGAAGTTGTAAATCCTGTAGGTTCTGGCGATTCCACAGTGGCTGGAATTACATCGGCAATTTACGAAAATGCAAGTGATGAAAATTTATTGAAGAAGGCTAATACGCTGGGAATGTTAAATGCGATGGAAAAATTGACAGGATTTGTAAATTTGGAAAATTATGAAAAAGTATTTAGCAAAATTGAGATAGTTGAATATTAAACGAAATTTATAAGGAGGAATAAATAATGAAATTAACTGAACAAAAAAGAAAATATTTAGAAAATTTAAGCGATAAAAATGGATTTATATCAGCACTAGCAATTGACCAAAGAGGAGCTTTGAAAAAGATGTTAAATAAACATCAAGAATCTGAAGCAACAGCTGAACAAATAAAGGAGTTTAAAGTATTAGTTTCAAAACATTTAACAAAATATTCTTCTTCAATTTTACTAGATCCTGAATACGGACTGGATGCAGCAAAAGCTAGAGATAAAGATGCTGGATTATTATTAGCTTATGAAAAGACAGGATATGATGCAAATGCAGTTGGAAGATTGCCAGACTGTCTTGTTGAATGGTCAGCTAAAAGGCTAAAAGAAGAAGGGGCAGATGCAGTAAAATTTTTATTGTATTATGACGTAGATGAAAGTGAAGAAATTAATATTCAGAAAAAAGCATATATGGAAAGAGTAGGAGCTGAATGTGTCGCAGAAGATATACCTTTCTTTTTGGAAATATTAAGTTACGACTGTAAAATTGATGACAACAGCACGGCAGAATATGCAAAAGTAAAACCTAGAAAAGTTATTGAAGCAATGAAAGTATTTTCAGATCCGAGATACAATGTTGATGTTTTAAAAGTGGAAGTTCCAGTAAATATGAAATTTGTAGAAGGGTTTAGCGACGGAGAAACTGTTTACACAAAAGAGGAAGCTGCAAATTACTTTAAACTTCAGGAAGAATCAACATCATTGCCATATATTTACCTAAGTGCTGGAGTAAGTGCAAAACTTTTCCAAGATACGTTAAAATTTGCTCATGATTCAGGTGCTAAATTTAATGGGGTACTATGTGGAAGAGCTACTTGGGCAAATGGAGTAGAAGTGTTTGCTAAGGAAGGTGAAAAAGCAACTGTAGAATGGTTGAATACAATTGGAAGAAAAAACATCGAAGAACTAAATGAAGTGGTTGAAAGAACAGCAACATCTTGGAAAGAAAAATAGATTAAGAAATAAAAAAAGCAATAATTAAATAAAGTATGATTAGAAAAATTAAAAATATTATTTCAAAAGGGAGAAAATTATGACTAAAGAAGATGTTACAATGGTTGGATTTGAAATAGTGGCTTATGCAGGAGATGCAAGATCTAAATTGATGACAGCATTAAATAAAGCACAAAATGGAGAGTTTGAGGAAGCAGAAAATTTAGTAAAAGAAGCTGAGGAATGTTTGGTTGGTGCTCATAATTCACAAACAGATATTTTAGGTAAAGAAGCAGCTGGAGAAAATTTGGAAATGAGTTTTATTATGGTTCATGGACAGGATCATTTAATGACAACAATATTATTGAAAGAATTAATGAAACATTTGATAGAATTATATAAAAGAGGAGCAAAGTAAATGAAAAAACTGATTGAATTTATAGAAAAAGGAAAGCCTTTTTTTGAAAAATTATCTCGGAATATATATTTAAGAGCAATTCGTGATGGTTTTATAGCTGGTATGCCAGTTATACTATTTTCTAGTATTTTTATCTTAATTGCTTATGTACCAAATGCTTTTGGATTTTTTTGGCCAAAAAATATAGAGGCTTTATTAATGAAACCATACGGTTATTCTATGGGAATCTTAGCATTTTTAGTAGCAGGAACAACAGCTAAATCATTAACAGATTCTGTAAATCGTTCTATGCCGGCAACTAATCAAATTAATTATCTTTCTACACTTTTAGCTTCAATGGTTGGACTGCTATTATTAGCGGCAGATCCAATTGAAGGTGGCATTTCAACTGGATTCTTGGGTACAAAAGGACTTTTAACTGCATTTTTAGCAGCATTTATAATTGTAACAATTTATAAATTCTGTGTAAAAAATGAAGTAACGATAAAAATGCCGTCAGAAGTTCCACCTAATATTTCACAAGTTTTTAAAGATGTAATACCATTTACTTTATCAATAGTATTACTTTATGTTCTTGAGATTTTTGTACGTCACTTTATCGGAACAGGAGTTGCAGAAGCAGTAGGTAAACTTTTTGGACCGTTATTTTCAGCAGCAGATGGATATGTAGGAATTACTCTTATATTTGGAGCTTATGCTTTCTTCTGGTTTGTTGGAATTCACGGGCCTTCAATTGTAGAGCCAGCTATTGCAGTTGTTACTTATGCTAATATAGATGCAAATCTAAACCTTATGAGAGCTGGACATCATGCAGATAAAATTTTGACTTCGGGAACACAAATGTTTATAGTTACAATGGGAGGAACTGGAGCTACTTTAATTGTGCCATTTATGTTTATGTGGCTTTGTAAATCTAAGAGAAATAAGGCTATTGGACGTGCTTCTGCTGTACCCACATTCTTTGGTGTAAATGAGCCAATTCTATTTGGTGCTCCAATTGTATTAAATCCTGTATTCTTTATACCATTTATATTTGCACCAATAGTAAATGTCTGGATTTTTAAAATATTTATAGATGTACTTGGAATGAACAGTTTTACTGCTAATCTTCCATGGACAACTCCAGGTCCATTGGGTATAATATTAGGGACAAATCTTCAAATACTATCGTTTGTTTTAGCAGCGCTTTTAATCGTTGTAGACTTTATTATCTATTATCCATTTGTAAAAGTATACGATAAGCAGATTCTTGAGGAAGAACGTTTAGGAAAAACAAACGATGAATTAAAAGAAAAAGTTGCTGCAAATTTCAACACTAAAAAAGCAGATAACATTCTTGAAAAAGCCGGTGTTGTTCAAAATAATATAACAAAAGAAACAAATGTACTTGTATTATGTGCTGGTGGAGGGACAAGCGGACTTTTAGCAAATGCTTTAAATAAGGCGGCAAAAGAACATAATGTTCCAGTTAAAGCTGCAGCAGGTGGATATGGTGCACACCGTGAAATACTTCCTGAATTTGATTTAGTTATTCTTGCACCGCAAGTTGCATCAAATTTTGAAGATATGAAGGCAGAAACTGATAAGTTAGGAATTAAATTAGCAAAAACCGAAGGGGCTCAATATATTAGTTTGACTCGTGACGGTAAAGGTGCATTAGATTTTGTACAAGCGCAATTTGAAGATTAATTAATATATTTTAATACTAAGAGAGGTTTAATTATGTCAAAAAAATTACCAGAAGATTTTATTTTCGGTGGAGCGACAGCAGCATATCAAGCTGAAGGCGCAACAAAAACAGATGGTAAAGGCCGTGTAGCCTGGGATACTTTTTTAGAAGAAAATTACTGGTATACAGCTGAGCCGGCAAGTGATTTTTACAATCAATATCCAGTAGATTTGAAACTTTGCGAAGAGTTCGGTATAAATGGAATAAGAATTTCAATTGCATGGTCAAGAATTTTTCCTGAAGGTTATGGCAAAGTGAACCACAAAGGAGTGGAATTTTATCATAAATTGTTTGCCGAATGTAAAAAAAGAAAGGTTGAACCATTTGTAACGCTTCATCATTTTGATACGCCAGAAGTTTTACATTCAAATGGAGATTTCTTAAATCGTGAAAATATAGAACATTTTGTAGATTATGCTAAATTCTGTTTTGAAGAATTTACTGAAGTAAATTATTGGACAACATTTAATGAAATTGGACCTATTGGCGACGGACAATATTTGGTTGGAAAATTTCCGCCAGGAATAAAATATGATTTTGAAAAATTGTTTCAGTCACATCATAATATGGTTTTGGCACATGCAAAAGCAGTAAATTTATTCAAGCAAAACAGATACAATGGAGAAATAGGAATGGTTTGTGCGTTGCCAACGAAATATCCTTATAATCCAAGTAATCCTAAAGATGTAAAAGCGGCAGAACTGGACGATATCATTCATAATAAATTTATTTTAGATGCAACTTTTAAAGGTGAATATTCAAAAGAAACAATGGATGGTGTAAATCATATTTTGCAAGTTAATGGCGGAAAATTAGATTTAAGGGCAGAAGATTTTGAAGAATTGAAAGCTGCAAAAGATTTGAATGATTTTTTAGGAATAAATTATTATATGAGCGACTGGATGGCTGAATACGATGGCGAAACTGAAATTATCCACAATGCAACAGGAAATAAAGGAAGTTCCAAATATCAGATAAAAGGGGTGGGGCAAAGAAAAGCCAATGAAAGCATCCCAAGAACTGACTGGGACTGGATAATTTATCCGCAAGGTCTTTATGATCAAATCTCAAGAGTTAAAAGAGATTATCCAAATTACAAAAAAATCTATATTACTGAAAATGGTTTAGGCTATAAAGATGTATTTGAAGACAATACAGTGTATGACGATGCAAGAATAGATTACATAAGACAACATTTGGAAGTAATTTCAGATGCAATAAAAGATGGAGCAAACGTAAAAGGCTACTTCCTCTGGTCACTAATGGACGTTTTCTCATGGTCAAACGGTTATGAAAAACGTTACGGACTATTTTACGTAGACTTTGAAACGCAAAAACGTTATCCAAAGAAAAGTGCTTATTGGTACAAAAAAGTCGCAGAAACAAAAGAAGTCTAAAAAATTTATATATTTGAATTTTTTCGTGTGAGAGTGTAAAAGCTCTCACATTTTAATTTATTTTTTGGGTGGTGAAACCCGTAAAATTATTATAACAAAAAAGACTAGAAAAATCTAGCCCAATTTGTTCACCATTTAATTAACTATAAGGATACTCCCTCTTAGGAGTTATTTACATAGGTATTATAACACAAAATTATTTAAAAAACAACAAAAAAACTTGACAAAAAACGATTACTATTGTAAACTATATAATGTAAAAAGATTACAAACGTAAACATTAAAGGAGGTAAGAATGTGAAAGAAAATTGCAGAATCGATAAAAAACAGCATATAACCGATGCAGAATGGGAAGTAATGCGTGTTGTGTGGGCAAATAGCGAAGTTACGAGCAAGTTTGTGGCAGAGGTGCTTTGTGAGAAAATGAACTGGAAACAGGCTACAATAAAGACGTTGTTGAATCGGCTGCTGGAAAAGAATATTTTGAAAAAGAGGGAAATTGGGAACAAGTATATTTATTTGACGGATTTTACAGAAAAAGAAGTTGCTAACAGTTATATATTAGGAACTTTTGATAAAATTTGTAAAACGAAAGTTGGAGAAATGATAGGGAAAGTTATTGAGAACAGTGAACTGAGTTTTGACGACTTGGATTTGATTTTAAAGGCTGTAGAGGAAAGGAGGAAAACGGCTGTGGAAGAAGTTTTGTGTGATTGTGTTGAAGGGCAGTGTAATTGCGAACATAGTGGACATAAGCATATTTAAGATATAGTGTACTAAATGAAATCACAAGAGTAATTTGTTATTTTAGTAATAGACTTGTTAGGAAAACTGTAAGTGTTAATAAAGTAAGGTATTATGAAGTAAGGAGTTTTAACTCCTTCTCAAAATAAAAAGAAGAACATATTTAGTAAGTATAAAATTTGATAACTGGAGGTATAGAATGAATATTCTAGCGGGAAAAACTAAATACGAATTCGGTGTGAATAGAATTTTGAATGAAACAAGTAACCAATTAGATTTTGAATCAATAAACAAAAGACTTAATTATATTGAAAATAAAAAAGGAAATCAGCTAAGTTGTATGAGAAATATAGGTTTCTCATATTTACAACTATCTTCAAAAAAATTATTTGTAGAAAAGGATATAAAAACTTGTAGATATTATTGCTATATAATTGCTAAATTGGAATTTTTATCAAAAGCATTAGATGAGAAGGTATTTTTGGATAATTCAGATTTATTTTATATGCTGATGTCAAATAATCCTGATTTTATAGTGTTTTTAAAAAATAATATAGAGGAAATACAACCTAACGATTATAATTCAGAAAAAGATATTTATAGAAATTTAACTAACACATATGGAGATTTTTTTATAACAAGGACAACTTTATTAGCAATGATTGGTGATTTTGAAGAAGTGAAAAAGCGATGTTCAGTATATTTGAAAAAATCTAAAAATTTTAGAGATAGTTATTATAGATACCGTGTTTATGGAATGGAATTTTTGAAGGCTTTAGCATTAAAGGATATTGAAAAAATGAAAGAAACGATAGATATGATGATGATGCCTAAAATAGCAAAGGCATTGGTTAAAGATCGTATTACTAACTATAGTTTTTATTTACATATTTATGTTATAATATATGCAAAAATAGCATTGCTTCATGGATTTGATTTAGGTATAGACAATGAAGTTGCCCCTAAAGAAATAATTGATAATACTCCATTAGAAAGTTATGAAGATCCATACGATTTTATGAAAAAATTTGATTTAAAAACAATAACTCGAAAAGAATGGAGAGAATGGACAGAAAGTTATTCAACATTTAGACCAATTGATTAAGAGGTGATAAGATTATGTCAGAGATAATAGACTTTTACACAAGAATTAAATATAAAAAAGATAATATGATAAAAGAAGATGATATACTGGATGATTTGGATATCTATGATGCTATACTAGAACTTGAATATGATACAATTGTTTATTATGATGAAAAACTTCTAACATTACAGGGACGTGCCAATTGGAGTTATGCAAGAACTTTTTCTCCAAGTCAGGAAAGAAATGAACTTCAAGAAGTTGCAAAAAATAAAGGAATAGATAATTTATACTATATTTTTTGCAGTTATTCACTATCAATGGGAATAGTGTATGGGATCATAAATTTTGATATTAATAATAATGCTATTTATGAAAAAATTTTAAAAAAAGAAAACTATGAAGAAGTTTTAGAAAAATTAGTTCCTAGATTAGTTAAAAAATTTCAAGTGCTTAACGAAGAGGAAGAAGAGTATACTGATGACGGTAAAGATCTTGATGATGTTGTAGAAGAAATGAATGATAAAATAAGTAAGTACTGCTATCAAGAATTTATTAAATTTATAAATGAAACAAAGTTAGAGGAATTAGATTTTAATTGTTAATGAATTTTTGAAAAAATGAAAGGAGCATAACATGAAAACAGAAAATTATACAGTAACTGGAATGAGCTGTGCAGCTTGTGCCAATGCTGTGGAAAAGGCACTTAATAAAAATAATGATATTAATGCTTCAGTTAATATTGCAACTGAAAAATTGAATATTGAATATGATGAGAAAAAATATAATTTTGACAAAATTAGGAAAATAGTCGAGTCGGCTGGGTATGGACTGGTTGAGGATATGACAGAAGATAAAAAGGTGGAACTTTATCAAGAGAAAATAAAAAGCTTGAAAAATCGATTAATTTTGGCAATTATTTTTGTTGTTCCACTTTTGTATATTTCGATGGGGCATATGCTTGGGGCAGCACTTCCTGAATTTTTGAATCCTAAGGTAAATCCGCTTAATTTTGCATTGGCACAGTTTGTGCTGACTTTGCCTATTATTTATGCTGGGAGAGATTTTTTTTCACATGGATTTAAAAATTTAGTAAGAAAATCTCCAACAATGGATTCATTAATTGCTATTGGGGCAACAGCGGCGGTACTCTATGGAATTTACGCAACTTTTAGAATTGTAACTGTAGACCCTGAAGCACATATGGATTTATATTATGAGTCGGCTGGTACAATTATTACGTTAATCTTGTTTGGAAAACTGCTGGAGGCAAAAACAAAAGGTCAAACTTCATCGGCAATAAAAAAACTTATCGGACTTCAACCTAAAAAGGCTAAAATTATTGAAAATGGAGCGGAAAAGGAAGTTTTGATTGAAAACTTGAAAGTTGGAGATATTGTTATTGTGAAGCCGGGAGAAAAAATTGCTGTAGATGGAAAAATTGTAGAAGGGGCGACTTCTGTTGATGAGTCAATGTTGACAGGAGAAAGTTTGCCAGTAAGCAAAAAAGTTGGGGATAAGGTTGTTGGAGGAAGTATTAATAAAAATGGAAGTATCAGGTTTGAGGCAACTGAAATTGGTAAAAATACAGTTTTGTCGCAAATTATAAAGCTGGTTGAGGAGGCACAGGGGTCAAAGGCTCCTATTTCTAGAATGGCAGATATTGTGTCGGCGTATTTTGTGCCAATTGTTATTGGGATTGCGATAATTACAGGGATTGCTTGGTTTCTAAGTGGAAGTGGATTGGTTACTGCATTGTCGTTTTTCATCGCTGTACTTGTAATTGCGTGTCCGTGTGCATTGGGACTTGCAACACCTACATCAATAATGGTTGGAACTGGAAAAGGGGCTGAGAACGGTATTCTTATAAAAAGCGGGGAAGCCCTTGAAACAGCACATAAAATCAAAACTGTTGTCTTTGACAAGACTGGTACGATTACGAAAGGAAAGCCTGTACTGACTGATTTGATTGCTTATGGAAATTATAACGAGAAGGAATTGTTAAAAATTGCCGCAAGTGTGGAAAATGATTCAGAACATCCGTTAGCAGAGGCAATTGTAAATGAAGCAAAAGAGAAAAATATTGAAATTAAGCCGTATGAAAAATTTAGGACAATGCCAGGTTACGGTATTCGTGCAACATTTGAAGGCAAGGAAGTTCAAATTGGAAATAGAAAATTGATGGAAAATCGAAAAATCAATGTGGAAATTTCTCAAAAAGATTATGATATTTTGTCGAATGAAGGAAAAACGCCAATGTACATTTCGATTGATAACGAATTGGCGGGACTTGTTGCAGTTGCAGATGTTATCAAGGAAACAAGCAAGGAAGCTATAGAAAAACTGAAAAAAATGGGAATCAAGACAATAATGCTAACTGGAGATAACGAAAAAACTGCCAAATTTATCGCAAAACAAGTGGGAATAGATGATGTAATTTCAGAAGTGCTGCCTTATCAGAAATCTCAAAAAGTAAAGGAACTTCAGGAAAAAGATGAATTTGTTGCAATGGTTGGAGACGGAATTAATGATTCACCAGCACTGGCTCAGGCAAACGTTGGAATTGCGATAGGAAATGGAACGGATGTTGCTATAGAATCAGCTGATATTGTCTTAATTAGAAACGATTTGAGAGATGTTGCGGGTGCAATAGCATTAAGTAAAGCAACAATCACAAATATAAAGGAAAATCTGTTCTGGGCATTCTTTTATAACGTACTGGGAATTCCATTTGCCGCTGGAATATTTTATGCATTTTTCAATGGACCAAAATTGGATCCGATGATAGCGGCTTTTGCAATGTCGTTTAGTTCAGTATCTGTTTTGGGTAATGCTTTGAGATTGAAGTTTTTTAAAGTTAAATAATATTTTAGAAAATAGGTTGAATTTTATTACATATCTATGATATTATCTTCTGTAAGAGGTGAGTAATATGGAAACAAAATTAAAAAATTTAACAAAGAAAGTTGAGAATAAATCAGTAAAAATTGCAGAAGATAAGGAATTGGAAATAATTTCTTCTAAAGTTTTGAAGAAGTATAAAAAAACATTTGAGAAATTGACTAAATGATTCCTGTATAAAAAATATAAAATTTTAATATTGATTTTTTTTTTGAAAAATGATATAATACTTTTGAATAAAAAACAATCTATATGCTTATAGAAAAAATGCGGAAAATCCCTCGTTCTTAATTGAATGGGGGTATTTTTTATGATATAATATTCTGTCGATTAAGCTCCGCAAACTTAAATGACAACAAAGCATATAGATTGGGGGTGGTCAAGATGATTAATCAAGACTGGACTGTTTTATTGGCTATAATCATTCTTTTCTTAATTTTTAGCCATCAAAGATAGTCGGCTTGAATTAATCTCCTCCTACCTTTGCCCACTGGTTATTTATAACTGGTGGGTTTTGTTTTTAATTTTTTAATAGGTAAGAAAATATTGGAAATTGTTGATAAAATAAATATGACATTTATTAAATTAAAAATTTAAATATTGACAATTTTGGAAAATTATATTAAAATAAATTGTAATGATTACAAAATTAAATAAATTATTATAAAATAAATAAAAATTAAATTTGGAGGTATGGAAAATGGATTTTAGCTTGAATCTTGGTGCTTTAGATGAAGGGAAATTAGTAAAAATTGATGAAAATAAGCTTTACGATGTAACTGTAGTTGGTTCTGGGCCTGCGGCTGTCTCTGCAGCAATTTATGCGGCTAGAAAAGGACTTAATGTGGCAATGATTGGAGTGAAGATTGGTGGACAGGTTCTTGATACAAATGAAATTGAGAATATTATCGGAACTGTTTTGACAACTGGAGCTAAATTTGCTGAAACATTGGAAAAACATTTAAAAGAACATGAAATTGCGTTTAAAGAAGGGCATTTGGTAAAAGAGATCAAGGAAGATGGAAAAGATAAGATTTTGGTAACTGATGATGGAAAAAGTTATAAAACAAAAACAGTTATTGTAGCAACTGGGGCAAAACCTAGAA
This sequence comes from Leptotrichia hofstadii, assembly GCF_007990525.1. Taxonomy (NCBI): domain Bacteria; kingdom Fusobacteriati; phylum Fusobacteriota; class Fusobacteriia; order Fusobacteriales; family Leptotrichiaceae; genus Leptotrichia; species Leptotrichia hofstadii. Next base: position 2,000,552 of record NZ_AP019823.1, on the reverse strand, counting down.
GTCTAAATATTCCTGGAGAAGCTGAGTATGTAGGAAAAGGGGTGCATTACTGCTCAACTTGTGACGGACCTTTTTATAAAGGATTAGATGTGGCTGTAATTGGTGGGGGAAATTCAGGTGTGGAAGCAGCGCTTGATTTATCTGGAATTGCAAAATCAGTTACATTAATCGAATTTATGCCAGAATTAAAGGCAGATAAAGTTCTGCAGGAAAAACTGGCTGAGCAGCCAAATATAAAAACGATTTTAAATTCTGCAACAGTTAGAGTTAATGGAAATGAATTTGTGGAAAGCATTGTTTATAAAAGCAGAGAAACTGATGAAGAAAAAACATTGAATGTAGAAGGCATGTTTGTGGAAATTGGATTGTCGCCAAGAAGCGAAGTTGTAAAAGACTTGGCTGAAACAAATAAAATTGGGGAAATTGTAATTAATCCTGAAAATAATTCAACTTCTGTGGCTGGAATCTTTGCTGCGGGAGATGTTACTAGCATTAGACAAAAACAAATAATTATCGCAATGGGAGAAGGTGCAAAAGCGGCACTAGGAGCATTTGAGTATCTGATTACAAAATATTAATTTAAAAAATAGGAGAAATGAACTGCATCTAAAATCTTGAATACAAGATAAGAGGTGCGGTTTTTTTATGAAAAATTAAAAAAAAAGATTAATGAAATTCCTTATTTTCAAAAAAAAATACTCCAATTAGTTAAAATTAGAGTACTTATAATAATAAGAAAATTCATATTTTAATTAGCAATTCCAAAAGTAATTATTTTAAAAAATTCTTCATTTTCATCACTAATTACCCAGTCTTTACCATTTTTTACATATTTTACATCCAGTGTTTTTTCTAAATATTTTAAATCTTTGCTGTTAAATTTCTCGTTAAAGAATTCTTTTCCAACTTGCATAACTTCTTTTTGTAAATCTTCGTTATTTTTGGGCATAGATTTAGACATTCTTTCAGAGAGCCTAGTTTGAAGTTCACCTATATATGAAGATAAATTAGGAGCTTTTATAGTAACATTTATTGTAGCAATGTTTCCTTTTGACTCGACTTTATTGACTTTGTAAGTTATTTTTTTCATTCCTTCGCCGTATATTTTGCTAAAATTTTCTAAAATAGTACTGACATTTCCTTCTGCTTTTCCAAATTTTGACATATCTCCTGATTGGATTATTTTCATTTTTTCTTCAAAATCCTTTTGAGCAGGATGAGTTCCACAGCTTACTACAAATAAAAGCATGCTTAGTAAAATTAAAATTTTTGCCTTCATAAATTTCTCCTTCAATTTTTTCTACATTATACTATGTTTATATAATTTTATAGACAGTATTTCATTAGATTTATATTATTTAAGGTTCTTTAAAAGCATTGTTGCAAAAGTAAAGTAAATAACAAGTGTTACAGCATCTGAAATTGTTGTTATCAGAGGGGTTGCCATAACGGCTGGATCGGTTTTTACGATTTTAGCTCCAAGTGGCAGCAATGCTCCTACCAGTTTTGAAATTATTATTGTAAATATAAGAGTTAATGAAACAATAAGAGCGATTGTCGGATCGGTTTTTTCCAATGTAATTAATCTTATGAAATTTAAGGCTGATAAGACAATAGAAACCATTATACCGATAAAAAATTCCTTTTTTATAACTTTAAAGGCAGATTTTGGAGAAATTTCTCCAAGTGCCAATGAACGTATTACAACTGTTGATGATTGAGAACCAACATTTCCTCCACTTGACATTAACATTGGAATAAAAGCTGTTAAAATTATGGACTTTGCCAATACTTTTTCATAACCTTGAATAATATTTCCAGAAATTGTATCAGAAATCATAAGTACGGCGAGCCACCCGATTCTTTGTCTTGCCATTGTAAAAATATTTGTCTTTAAATAAGAATCGTCAGTAGGGGAAGTAATCCCTGCCATTTTATGAAAATCTTCCGTAACTTCCTGATCTACGACATCCATTACATCATCTATGGTAATAATACCTAAAATCCTATTTTCATAATCCACAACTGGCATTACAATAAAGTCATATTTTTTAAATAAATCTGCTACAATTTCCTGATCATCGTTTGTATTGACACTTACAAAATTTTTGTTCATAATATCTTCAATTTGGATAGTATCTTTTTTGGCAATTAATTCCTTGAGAGAAAGTACACCTTCCAGTATTCCCTTTTCTCCAGTAACATAGCATGTATAAATATTTTCTTTATCTTTTCCAGTTTTTCTAATTTCTTCAATTGCTTCTGAGACTGTCATATTTTTTTGTAAATCCACATACTCTGTTGTCATAATACTTCCAGCCGAATTATCAGGATATTTTAACAGCTGATTTATCAGATGTCTATCTTTTTTATCAGTGTTTTTCAATATTTTTTTTACAATATTTGACGGCATTTCCTCAATAATATCAACAATATCGTCAAAATATAATTCATCAAAAATTTCACGGGTTTCAATATCTGTTGAAGTATGAATAATCATTTCCTGATGTTCTGAATCCAAATAAGGAAATACATCTGCCGCTTTATCTTTTTTTAACAGTCTAAAAATCATTATTACAAGTTCAGGCGATTTGAACTGATTTAATATATCAGAAATTTCTACTGTGTTTAATTTGTTTAATTCACTTTTTATTTCAAAATATTTTTTTTCTTTTAAAAGAGTTTCAATTAATTCTTTCATTATTCCCTCCTTACTTTATAATATTGCTCAAAAATATAGTTGCAAATTTAAAATAGATAGAAAGAGTCAAAGCATCTAAAATTGTAGTTATTAAAGGCCCTGCCATAATTGCGGGATCCATTTTAAATATTTTTGCAACAATAGGTAAAAATGCACCTATTATTTTGGAAATCATAACTACAAAAATGAGGGTAATTGAAACAGTCAAAGCTACATTTAAAGGAGTTTTTGTCAAAGTTATAAGTCGTAAATAGTTAATTCCCGCTAGAACGACTGCCACAATAAACGAAATAGAAAATTCTTTTTTTAATATTTTAAAAGTGTCTCTTGGATTTACTTCACCTAATGCTAAAGCACGAATAACAATTGTAGAAGATTGAGCTCCAGCATTTCCTCCCGTATCCATTAGCATTGGGATGAATGAAGATAGAATAACTACTGACTGCAATACATCTTCATAACTTTTTATAATTCTTCCTGTAAAAGTTGCAGAAATCATAAGTACAATGAGCCAGCTAATTCTCTGTCTTGCCATCGTAAAAGCACTTGTCTTAAGATATGATTCCTCAACTGGTGAAATTCCCGCCATTTTGTGGAAATCTTCTGTTGCCTCTTGCTCAACAACGTCCATTATATCGTCAATCGTAATTATTCCAAGAAGTCTATTTTCTATATCTGTAACTGGAAGTACAATCAAATTATATTTTTTAATTATTTCAGCAACATTTTCCTGGTCATCATTTGTATGAACACTTACAAAATTACAGTTCATGATATTCCCCACAACTGTATCATCTTCGTTTGTAATTAATTCCTTTAAGGAAATTACTCCTTCTAATTTCCTGTCTTCACTAATTACATAACAAGTATATACATTTTCCATATCTTCCACAGTATCTCTAATTTTGTCAATTGCTTGAGATACTTTCATATCCTTTTTCAAATCCATATATTCTGTTGTCATAATGCTTCCAGCTGAATTATCAGGATATTTTAACAAAAGATTTATTGTATGTCTATCTTTTGCATCAGTATTTTTTAAAATCTTTTTTACTACATTTGATGGCATTTCCTCGATAATATCGACAATATCATCAAAATAAAGTTCATCAAATATATTTTTAGTTTCCACATCAGTCATAGTATTAATAATCATTTCCTGATGCTCTGTATCCAAATATGAAAATACATCTGCCGCCCTATTTTTAGAAAGTAATCTAAAAATCATTATTAATTCAGAAGATTCAAACTGATTTAACAGTTCCGAAACCTCAACAGTATTTAATTCGTTCAAATATTTTCTAATTTCAAAATACTTTTTTTCATCTATAAGTGTTTGAATAGTGTTGTTTTCCACTGTTATCTCCTTCCTTTTATACTTTTTCATTTTATACAATTTCAAAATAAGAAGAATAACAGTAACGAAGATATTCCCCTTATCCATTGCATACATTTGTAAAATCTAAATTCTTCAGTTTCTTACTCGGGACTTCCTCGTTCAAAACATTCACCTCCATAAAATAGAAAATTAGCATAAATTTCTAAAAAAATGAACTTTATGCCCATAAAATTTTATCAGACAAACTAATGATTGTCAATAAATTTCTAAGAAAATTCTTTTAATAAAAAAAGGGACTCAATTTAAGAGTTTCCCTTTAATTGTAATTATTTATGCAGATAATAAAAATCAGTCTTTTACGTATATTTTCTTTACCCTTCCTGTATAAACTATATGAGGCTCTTCCTTTGTGTATAGTTTTTCAGGTATGTTCTTATCTATGAAGTTTTCAGGTTTTATATCATCTATATATAATTTTTCGGCTACAATAACTAATTTTGCTTCTTCAAATGCAGGCACACCATCTAAGAATATTGGATTAAATCCAACTTCTGCGATTTTGTCTACATCTCTTCCTGATTTTAATCCAAGTACATGAAGTTCCTTTTTATAACCATTAAAAAAACTTAAAGAAAAACAATTTTGCTCGTCTACAAATTTTTTAGTATATCTTGTAGGTCTTATATAAACTGAAATAACAGGACCACGCCAAAGGTATCCCATCATTCCCCACGTGACAGTCATTGTATTTATCCCGTTCTCATCTCCCGCCGTGACAAGACTCCAGTCTTTACCTGTACTTGTAAAAGGATTTAAATCAAAATCCTGAATTTTAATCTCATGAAATCCCATTGTGAACACCTCCATAATTTCTCATTTTGTATTAAAATTTTAAATTAAATAGATTTAAATGTAGTATACCATAATAATCTACATATTACAAATATGAACTATTATTTTAGATCTTTATCTTTAAATTTTTCCCTTTTTATAAACTAGTGTTACTAAAAATATATTGTCAATTTTTAACAGTTGAATATTTTTATTTAAGAGTCTCCTATATTTCTTCATCTATAGTAGAAGCTTTTTAAAATAAAAAATGTAACTAACAGTTAAGTTAATTACATTTCTTTGCTTATTTTAGATAAATTTAATTAAACAAATTAATGTTTATGTCCACATCCGCAAGAATGTTTCATATCAATAACCATACGTCCTTGAATTGTTCCTTCTTCCATTTCTTTAAAAATTTCAGGAGCTTCGTGGATATTTCTTGTTTGAACTACTGGCACAACCAATCCTTCTGCTCCAAATTGGAATGCTTCTCTTAAGTCTTCCCTTGTTCCAACAAGCGATCCGATTACTTCGATACCATCTAATACTGTTTTTACGATTGGCAAGTCCATAGTTTCTGATGGAAGTCCAACTGCGACAACTTTTCCAGCTGCCCTTACTGAATCAATAGCTTGGTTAAATGCAACTTTTGATACAGCAGTAACTACAGCAATATGAGCTCCAATTCCACTTAATTCTTTAATTTTTGCAACAGGGTCTTCTTTTTTACCATTTATAATATAGTCAGCACCAACTTCTTTAGCAAGCGCTAATTTGTCATCATTTATGTCAACGGCAATTACATGAGTATTAAATACTTTTTTAGCATATTGAACTGCCAAGTTTCCTAATCCTCCTGCACCGTAAATTACTACCCATTGTCCTGGTTGCGGTTTTCCAACTTTTATTGCTTTATAAGTTGTAACTCCTGCACAAGTAATACTGCTTGCTTGAGCTGGATCCAGTCCTTCTGGAACTTTTACTGCATAATCAGCTGTAACTATACATTGTTCAGCCATTCCTCCATCAGCAGAATATCCTGCGTTTATTACATCTCTACACAAAGTTTCTTGCCCATTGATACAGTATTCGCATCTTCCGCACCCTTCAAAAAACCAAGCAATACTTACTCTATCTCCAGGTTTTAGTGATGTTACACCATCAGCAACTTCTCTTACAATTCCAATTCCTTCATGTCCCAAAACTCTTCCAGGAACTTTTCCAAAATCTCCATGAGCCACATGTAAATCAGTATGGCAAACACCGCAATATTCCACATCAACTAACGCTTCTCCTGCTTTTAGTCCTCTTAATTCTTTTTCTACAACTTCTATTCCAGTTCCTTCTTGATTAACTACTACTGCTTTCATTATACTATTCCTTTCTATTTTAAAAATTCATATTAATATATGTGAATATGTTCACATAATAATATATACCTCATAAATTTAAAAAAGTCAAATATTTTTTAATAATTTTTTTATAATTTGAGATGTTAAAGTAATATATAAAAGAAGAAACACCTAGTAAAAATAATACATCAACATCTCTTAAAAATTAGAAATTATCATTATTATTTGAAATTAAAATTTTAAGTGATAAAATTATATCTATTACCGAAATTATTGATAAAAGAAAAGATAAAAAAATTGAATAAAATTTTTGTTATAATTTCATTTTTTGAATCTTGACAAAAATAGAAAACAAGTTATACTTCTAGTAGTGTAATAGAGAATAGTAGATAAAAGAGAAATATCTTGGAGGTCAAAATGATATATACGAATTTAAAAGATACTTTGCAAAATAAAAATATTGCTAAAAAAGTTCAGGAATGTATTGAATATACAAATAAAAATTTAGAGGAACTAAAAAAACTTGATGGTGGAGCGTATGATATTGAATTAGGCATAAAAATGCATGTAAATACCTACGAAACAGGTACAGCGGAAGATAAAATCATGGAAACTCATCTAAAAAATTTGGATGTGCAAATAATGCTTTGTGGAGAGGAATATGTGGCATTTAACACTTCAAATAATATGAAAGTTGAGAAAACAGAAGAAGAAAAAGATTTAGTTATTTACTCAGGTAATGTTTTATTTAATGTTCTGTTAAAAGAGGGAGACATTTTAATTCTGTATCCAAATGATGTGCATATGCCAGGATTAAAAGTGAAGGAATCAAAGAAAATAAAAAAACTTGTCTTTAAAGTACCATTAAAGGAACTTTAATTTTTTTATTTTTAATTGAAATAATTTTAGTCTTTATTAGACCTGTTTGATAATGATATTAAATTTGAAAATACAATTGAGATAAATATTGTTCTAAAGAGATTGAGACATCTTATTAGAGATAAAAAATATAAAGATGCAGAACAAGTCTATTATTATTTCAAGTTTTGCTTAGATATGTCTAAGTTATTATTAAATTAAAAAAGCTTTTGTTTTAAAGTAATAATTTTTTGGAAAGGAGGGAAAAAAGTGAATGTAAAAAAGGTTTTTTCGGATGAATTACCATCATGCTATGCAGTTAATCGTATTCAAAAAGATGATAAAGATTATTTGCTGGTGGCATCAGAAGTTGAAAATTCTTGTCTTGCTTATGATGTAAATGATAATTTTTCAAAAAAAGTTGTCTGGGATACTGTAGGTGGAACAATGAGCATTATTCAAGTTCCAGGTACGTTGGATTTCTTGGCAACTCAAAAATTTTATCCAGGTTTCAATTCAAAAGAATGTCAAATTGTTTATGGAAAATATAAAGATGAAAAATGGGAAGTCAAAAAAATTGCAGATTTTCCGTATTTGCATAGGTTTGATTTGATAAAACAAAAAGATGGAAAAATATTATTTGTTGGTTGTACGATTGCAAATTCTAAAAAATTTGTCGAAGATTGGTCTGATAAAGGTAAAATTTTTGTTGGCGAATTTGATTTAGGTAGTGCAGAATTAATAAATTTGAAAGAATTGCCGTTAAGATTGTTAAAAAATCATGGATATTATGAAGTTCAAAAAGAAGGATACTCACTTATTACAGCTGTGGAAGGAATTGTGAAATTAACTTATCCTGAGTATTCAGACACAGAAGACTGGAGACTTGATATAATTTTTGGTGAAGAAACGAGTGATGTCGTTCAAGTTGATTTAGATGGCGACTCTCAAAAGGAAAATGTTATAATTCAAGGATTTCATGGAGATACGCTTAGAGTTTTTAATGAAGATTTTTCAAAGGAATTATATAAATATCCAGAACCAACAGAGTTTGGACATGCTATTTGGGGTGGAAAATTATTCGGAAAAAATGTGTTTTTGTATGGTTTTAGAAGTGGAAAAGCTGATTTGTCGCTATTTAGTTATGAAAATGGAAAATTTGTTCAAAATATAATTGAAGAAAAATGTGCGTCAAGTAATGCAATAGCCTTTGAAAAAACTGGAAAAGCATATGTATTTTCGGCAAATAATGGAAATCATAAAGTGACGCTTTATGAGATTTCAGAAATTTAAAATTTTAGTGATAAATAAAAATACAGGAGGTATCAAATGGCAAAAGAAAAAGTATTAGTAACAGGGATTGTACCAAAAGAAGGACTTACAGAATTAATGGAAAAATTTGATGTGACTTATTCAGAAGAACCTTTCACTAGAGAATATGTGCTGGAAAATCTTCATAAATATGATGCACTTTTATTGATGGGGCAAAAAGCGGATAAAGAGCTTATAGAAGCTGGAGAAAATTTAAAATTAATTTCTTTAAATGCGGTAGGGTTTGACCATGTTGATATTGAATTTGCAAAAAGCAAGGGAATTGTAGTTTCAAATTCACCACAGGCAGTGAGAGTTCCTACAGCGGAAATGACTTTTGCACTGTTGCTGGCCGCAGCAAAAAGATTGGCATTTTACGATAAAATCGTAAGAGATGGAAATTGGATCGACCCAAGTGAAAGAAAATATCAAGGATTATCATTGGAAGGAGCAACTTTAGGAGTTTATGGATTTGGAAGAATTGGACAAACAGTTGCAAAATTGGCTCAAAGTTTTGGCATGAAAGTTTTGTATCACGATACTTTTAGACTTGATGAAGAGAAGGAAAAAGAATTAAATGTAAAATATGTTGAGTTTGACGAGTTATTGGCAAATTCTGATGTAATAACAATCCATGCGCCTGGATTACCTGCTACAAAAGGTAAATTTAATAAAGAAGCATTCAAAAAAATGAAAAATAGAAGCTACCTTGTAAATGCCGCTCGTGGACCAATTGTGGTGGAAGCTGATTTGGTGGAAGCACTGAAAACAGGAGAGATTGCTGGAGCAGGGCTTGACGTGTTTGAGTTTGAACCCAAAGTTTCAGAAGAATTGAGAGCCTTAGACAGTGTAATTATGGCGCCTCACGCTGGAACAGGGACTATTGAAGGAAGAATAACTTTGGCAAAAGAAGCGGCTGACAACATTATTGAATTTTTTGCGGGAAATGCAAGAAATGTAGTAAATCCGTAAAAAATTAAAATAAAAATTTTAAGGAGAAAATTATGTTAAAAGTATTTAGTGATATATTTAATACGCTAGGACCGGCAGTAGTTGTACCTATAATGATTTTTGTAGTAAGTGTAGCACTTGGAGTACAAGTTAAAAAATCTATTATGAGCGGACTTTATGCAGGTATTGGTCTTACAGGATTTGGATGGGTAATAGGAAGTTTTGCGCCAGCAGTAACTCAGTTAGTTGATCAAATGGTAAAAGCTACAGGATTAAAGCTGGAAGTGGTGGATATGGGCTGGCAAATGGGTTCTAAACTGTCATTTTCAACAACTATTGGACTTTCATTTTTTGTATTTGGATTATTAATTGAAATTCTGTTATTTGTAATAGGAGTAACTCGTGTGTTTGTTCCGTCAAATTTATGGAATAATTTTGGATACATGATTTGGGGAGCAATGGCTTATCAATTTACTCAGAATTTTGCGTTATCATTTGCGTTTATGATTTTTATGTTACTTTACTCGCTGCTTTTATCAGAAACAGTTGCTGACAGATGGTCTGAATATTATGGAGTTAAAAATGCAACCATTAATTCGATTCATAATGTAGAATCATTAGTTCCGGCGATTATTTTAGATCCTCTATGGAATTTGCTGGGACTTCACAAATCAAAATTAAATCCAGAAACATTAAAGACAAAATTGGGAGTTTTTGGAGAACCAACAATGCTTGGAGCAATTTTAGGACTTATTATGGGAATTTTCGGGAATATTAAATCATTAGGAACTTTGACTGCCTGGGGACAAATTTTAGGATTTGCTGTTGCATTATCAGCTGTTATGACAATATTTCCATTGATTACAGGAGTATTTGCAAGAGCATTTGGGCCGCTTGCAGAAGCAGTTGAAAAAAATAAAAAGCAAGATGCTTCAAATGAACGTGAAACTGATAAAAAAAGATGGTTTATTGCTGTTGATGATGGAGTGGGATTTGGAGAACCTGCAACAATTATCGCAGGAGTACTGTTAATTCCTGTTATGGCAATATTGTCCTTTGTTTTGCCAGGAAACAAAACATTGCCAATGGTTGATTTGATTGCAATTCCTTTTATAATTGAAGCGATGATAGCAGTAACTAAAGGAAATATTTTAAAAACAATATTAAATGGAATAATTTGGCTGAGCTTGGGACTTTATGCAAGCAGCTTTATAGCACCATATTATACGAGCGCGGCAATTGCGGCAAAAGCTCTGCCTGCGGGGGCGGCATTAATAGCAAGTTTTAACTTGACAGCCAGACCGTTAAATGCACTAATTTTCTTTGCTTGGATTTCAGGGAATCCTATATTTATTGGAATTACAATAATTGTATACTTAGTGGGATTATTCTTCTTAAGAACAAAACGGGAAAGCATATACGCCTACTTGAAAAAAATGGCTGATAAGAATAGTGGATTTGAGGGAAGCAAGGAAAAAATATTTATGGAACAAAATTAAATTATAAAAATTGAATTATAATTAAAGGAGAAGGATATGAAAAAAATAGATGCACATGCACACATTGTAAAAGCAGTTGCTGGATTTAATAAAAAAGGAAGAATGACTCCGCTTGGTAATGGAAAAGTAATTTGGGATGATGGAGATGTGACTCAATTATTTCCTGAAGGTTATGGAGATACAGAGTTTACAGCAGAATCATTTTTGAGATTAATGGATGAAAATGGTATTGAAAAATCTGTACTTTTACAAGGACATTTACACGGATACCAAAATTATTACACTTATCTTGCAATAAAAAAATATCCTGAAAGATTTATTGGGGCATTTTCAGTAGACCCTTACGCTAAGGAAGCTCTTGAAATTGCTCAGAGATATGTGGAAGTCTTGGGATTTAGAGCAATAAAATTTGAAATAAGTGAAGATGGGGGAATTCATGGATATAGAAACACAAATCCATTTAGACTTGATGCAGATCCATTTGTGACAAGATTATTTAACTATTTGGCAAATTATCCTGGATTTGTTGTTACAGTGGACTACGGTAACTGGGATCAAATAAGCCATCAGCCGCAAGCAATTGCAAATCTTGCAAAACTTTATCCTAATATTGATTTTGTAGTTTGTCATTTGTCATTCCCGCACGCGGCGACTCCAGAAAGACTGAAAGCTGACCTTAGCATGTGGAAGGAATACCCTAATATATATAGTGATTTATCAGCTATTCAAGATATAGACAGACCTGAAGACTATCCATTTCCAAATTCATACAAAAATGTAACTATAGCAAAAGAAATTTTGGGAGCAAAACGACTTATTTGGGGAACAGATTCACCTTGGTCTGCTACATTTAATACTTATAATGAATTAGCAACTTGGCTTGAAAATGTAGATATTTTTACAAAGGAAGAATTGGAAGACGTTTTTTACAACAATGCTCAGAAAGTATATTTTAAACCTGAAGCTGTAAAAGCTATAAAAGAGTCTGTTGACCCTGCGACTGAAGGAATAGAAATAAATCTTTAAGAAACTTTAAAATATTTAATTTGAAATACAAGGGACTTTTGTTTCTTGTATTTCTTAATATTAATTTTTTAAAAAAGGAGAATAATTTATGAAATATTTTTTGAGTGTAGATTATGGGGGAACAAATACAAAAGCTATTATTTTTAATGAAAATGGAGATGAAATTGGAGTTTCTTCGTTTCATACAATGAGGAAGGAAATAAAACCAGGTTACAGGGAAGTTGATTTAAAAGAAACTTCAGATGCAATTTATGATTCAATAAAAAAAGCTTTAAAAAAATCAAATTTGACAGGGAAAGACATTACTGCAGTTGCCTGTGTCGGTCATGGAAAAGGACTTTATGTGCTGGATAAGAATCGCAAGGAATTTATAAACGGTATTTTATCCACAGATGGAAGAGCAGGAGAGCTGGCAAATAAATTTGAAAATGAAATAAAAAAATTGTGGAATAAGACAAGGCAGCATGTTTTTGGAGTTCAAAGTCCAGTATTGCTGCATTGGTTAAAAGAAAATGAACCCCAATCCTACAATAATATAGGAGCAATTTTATCAGCAAAAGATTACGTGCGTTTTAAACTCACTGGAAAAGTGAATCAGGAATATGGAGATGCTTCAGGAAATCATTGGATTAATTTTGAAACAGGAACTTATGATGATGAAATTCTAGAATTTTTTGGAATACCTGAAATGAAAGAGGCATTGCCGCCATTGGTTGATTACAAGGAAATTGTCGGAGGAATTACAAAAGAGGTTTCTGAAATTACAGGACTTCTGGAAGGTACGCCTGTTGCTGGAGGACTGTTTGATATTGATGCCTGTGCGATAGGCTCTGGAGTTCTGGACAGTTCTGCATTTAGCGTTATTGTGGGAACTTGGAATATAAACACTTATCCGTCAAAAATACCTGCAGGCTATGAAAGTGGTCAAATGAACTCGTATTTTCCAAATAGGGATTTTTTAGTAGAAGAGTCAAGCCCAACTTCTGCTGGAAATTTAGATATTATTTTAAAGATGCTAATGTCGGAAGAAATGTCCAGTTTAAAAGAAACTGAGAGTATTTACACAGGACTTGAAGTTTTTTTAAAGGATACGACAGCTTCTTACAGTAAAGTTATATTTTTGCCATTCCTGTACGGAAGTAATACTCACACTGAAGCTCCATCATGCTTTTTAGGACTTACAGCGACAACTACAAAATTGGAAATGATTCGATCTGTTTATGAAGGAATTGTATTTTCTCATAAGCAGCATTTGGATAAATTGGAGAAAAGTTTAGGGAAAAGACCTCAAGTAATCCGTATTTCAGGTGGTGGAACTAACTCAAAGCAATGGTGTCAAATTTTTTCAGATATTTTGAATATTCCAGTTGAAACTTTGCAAGGAAGTGAATTAGGGGGACTTGGTGGAGCGATTGCAAGCCAGCAAGCTATAACAGGAGATTCATTAGAAGACGCTGTAAGAAAAATGGTCAGAATAAAAGACAGATACGAACCAGATCAGGAAGAGCATAAAAAATATATAAAAAAATACGAAGTGTATCAGGAAATTTTGAAAAGCATGGATACAACTTTCCGTAGCTTAAAAAAATTAAATGAAGAGCTATAAAAATCAAAATCATTCTTAAAAGGTGATCTTGACTAGAATCAGAAAGCAAAAAACTAAATAAATTTATAAGACTCCTTAAAAATACAAAATCTAGGCAGTCTTATTTTTATTTCCTGAAAAAAAGAGAAACAGATTTTCTATTTCTCTCCTAAAACTTTGTTATTTTTGATTTTAACACTTTTTATAGAATTAAATTTTTTGTTGCTTCCTAAGTAGAGCAAAGGCTTTTTGTATTGTAGTTCGTAGGATATGGTACTTATAAGAGTAAGGGCGTATTTGTCTGGCTTGGTATCTTTTCTATCTTTTGTTATTAATTTTTTTAAATTAAAATTCCAAAGATAAAGCTTTGAATTTTTATATTCTAATTCACTTTCAAATTTGGCTTTTCCAGTAGTCAGTTCAGAAGTAGCTCTGTCTTTAAATTCGTAATCAGCATCAATTATAAGTTTATCATTTTCAAAGTAGACTGTAGGGTTGGAAAGTTTCATATCTCCAAGTGTATACATTGATTTTTCGATTGGAAATTGTGATTTAACAGCAGAAATTATAGTATCTTTTGGAATTTCTGTTTTATTTTGTGTAAATATGTAAGCAATAATGATAATTACAAAAAGGATAACTCCTAAAATTATAAAATTAATAGATTTTTTCATATTATATTCCTCCAATTTTAAATTATACCCGAAACTATTTAAAACTAAACTATCAAAAATTATACAAACTCAGGGTTTGAGTAAATCATAGCCTTTGAATTCTGTTTTAAAGTAGTTTTATTATAAAATAATATTATCACATGAGGCTTTTAAAGTACTTAGAATAGGCATTTAAACAATAGATGAAAAAATAAAGCAGTAAAATAATTATTACTAAAATATTTTAAAAATAGTTTATCTAAATGAGAAAATTATGGTATAATTAACAAAGAAAAATATTAAAAAATGAGACAAAAATAAAACATGAGGGAGCAAGATGATAATGGAAGAAGAAGGAGAAAAAAAAGAACTTGTTATAATAACAGGAATGAGTGGTGCAGGAAAATCGGAAACAATGAATTTTTTTGAGGACAGGGAATATTTCTGTATTGACAATTTTCCGATAAGTCTGTTTCAGTATCTAAATGAGATATTTTTGAGCAACAAAAAAAGAAATAAAGTTGCGGTTGCGATAGATATAAGAAATCAGGAATTTATAGAGCAGTTTTTAAAACAGCTTGAGATTTTGGATAAAAATGGAATAGACTATGAAATCATATATCTTGATGCAAGAACAAATGTACTTCTTAGCAGGTATGAGCTTTCCAGAAGAAAACACCCTTTAAATTTATATGATACACTGCTTGAAAATATAGAGGCTGAAAGAAAAATAATTAAGGACTTTATGTTAAAGGCAGATTTGGTAATAGACACTACTAAAACGTCTGTAAAGGAACTTCAGAAAATACTGGAAAAGGAATATTCAGGGAAAAAAGCAAAATTAAGTGTAAATCTAGCTTCTTTTGGTTTTAAGAACGGAATCCCGCTGGATTTGCATTTGATGTTTGACCTGAGATTTTTGCCAAATCCCTATTATATTCAAGACTTAAAGCGTAAAACGGGTAATCATAAAGATGTACAGGATTATGTAATGGGACTTCCAGAAAGTCAGGAATTTTATAAAATGCTTCTTGATATGCTTAAATATTTGATACCAAAGTATGAAAAGGACGGAAAATCTCATTTGCGTATAGGAATAGGGTGTTCAGGAGGTCAGCATAGATCTGCAACCTTTGTAAATATGCTATGTAAGGATTTATCTGAGAGTCTAGAATATAAGATAACAAAATTCCATAGGGAAATAGGTGATAAAACGGAGGTATAAAAAGACAAAATGGAAGAAGAAATAAAATCACCAATTAAATATAAGGATATTCCCACTCATCCTGGAGTTTATCTGATGAAAAATGCACGAGGAAAGATTATTTATGTTGGGAAAGCGAAAAATTTGCAAAATAGGGTAAAATCTTATTTTGTAAATGTAAATTCGCATAATCAGAAGACTCTGGAATTGGTGAAAAATATTAGAGATATTGAGTTTTTTATCTGTAAATCAGAAGTTGAGGCACTTATTCTAGAAAATAATCTTATAAAGAAGAATAAGCCAAAATATAATATTTTATTAAAAGATGAAAAAACTTACCCATATATAAAATTTACAAAAGAAAAATTTCCTAAAGTGGAAATTGTGAGAAGTACGAAAAAATTAAATGAAAATGCAGAATATTTTGGGCCTTATCCGATGGGAATATTTTTTGCGATGAAGTCGCTTATTAAGATATTTCCAGTACGGGACTGCAATCGAAATATGGACAAAATTACAAAACCCTGCTTAAAATATTATATGAAAACTTGTCCTGCACCCTGTAAATACAAGGATATTCAAGATGAATACAGCACAAATGTCAAAAATTTTAAAAATTTTTTGAAGGGGCATTCTGACAAAGTTATTGAAATGCTGGAAAGCCGAATGAAAAAGTTTAGTGATGAAATGGAATTTGAGCGTGCGATTACTGAACGTGAAAAACTGGCTGTGATGAAAAAAATGTTGGAAACTCAAATTATTGAATACAGTAAGGAAATTGACGAAGATGTTTTTGTGTTCGAGGAAAAAAGAGAAAATGTGTTTTTGTGTGTGCTGAATATTCGGGAAGGGAAGGTTATTAATAAAAACCATACAATAATTTCGATGGAGAGAAGTCAGGAAGAGAATCTGTTCGAGCGATTAATTACTTCGTACTATGAAAAAAGGAATATTCCAAAGCATATTATTTGTGATGAGAGATTTATGTCAAGCGAACTTTTAATAAAAGAATGGGCAAAAATTGAAAAACATAGGGAAATAAAATTTCATTTTCCAAAAATAAATAGCCGAAGATTGCAGCTATTAGAAATGGGGTATTTAAATCTGCGTGAAGAAGTGGATAAATACTACAGAAAACGTCGTATGGTTCAGGAAGGATTGCGTAATTTAAAAAAAGAATTGCGATTGAAAAGTTTGCCTTACCGAATTGAATGTTTTGATATTTCAAATATTCAAGGAAAAGATGCGGTTGCGGCTATGACGGTGGCACTTGATGGAGAAACAACGCCAAAGGAATATAGACATTTTAAGATTACCGTAAAAGACACGCCTGATGATTTTTTAATGATGCGGGAAGCATTGACACGAAGGTATTCCAAAATGGAAAATGATCAAATGCCGAACTTGATTCTAATTGATGGTGGAAAAGGACAGCTTGGTGTAGCTGTAGATGTGCTGGAAAAACTTGGGAAAATAGAACATACCGATGTAATTGGGATCGCAAAAAGGGAAGAGGAAATTTTTAAAAGTTATGAAAGCGAACCTTATTTATTTGAAAAGACAGACGAAACATTGAAAATTTTGCAAAGATTACGGGATGAAGCCCATAGGTTTGGAATTACTCGCCATAGAAAATTACGAAGCAAACGAAATGTAAAAAGTGCATTGGACGATATTGCAGGAGTTGGACCAAAGCGTAAAAAGGAATTAATAAAAAAATTTGGATTGATAAAAAATATACGAAATGCAACATTGGAGGAACTGATGGAAGTTGTGCCAGAAAATATTGCTATTTCGATAAAAGAAAATTTATAAAAATATTAGGAGGAAAAACTTGAAAAAATTAATAATTTTGATGTTGCTAGGATGCACTATGACGAGTTTTGCTCTTTTTGATAAGATAAAAAAGGAGATAAAATGGAAGGAAGAAGAAAAGCCACGATTTAATCAGGTAAAAGTGATGATTGATGGGGAAGAGAAAATGCGGAAGGTTATACCAGGGCGGTATGAGATAAAATTGTTTGAAATTACTTATCCGACAGATTTATTTGGAAAAAATAGATTTTACAATGAATTTAACACTTTTCTGAAAAATATAAAAAAAGGAAAAAAATATTCATTGCTTCTGGAAAATAGATTTTATCAAGAAATGCAGGATATAAAAATTGATCAGCTTTCAGAAGAAGAAAAAATCTTGGAATTGCCGGCCTCTTCTTTGGATGAGTATTATAGACAGCAGATGGTTGCAATGTCAGCAGGTGCTAATTTGACCGAATATCTAGGGACAGATCAGGAATATTTAAATAGACAGATTTATGTACTTTATGAGCTTTTAAATAAAACTGATTTTAATCCGACAAATGTTTATTCTGAACTTGACAAGGAATTTTTAATTGAAGAATTGAGAAATCATAGAAAAGAAGTTGTGGAAAACTTTGAAAAGTCGAATGTTGAATTTTTTATAAAGGAAACTTATGAAAATTCTGGATTAAATAAATTTAAAGATGATTCAATTTATAAATTTGATAAGGATATTGTTCTTTCTGATAAACTAGAGGATCAAGCTGTGTTGCCAGAGCTTCAAAGGAATGTTTATCTAACAGGTTTTCCTAATGATATAATTGAAGAACTTGCTAAAAATAAATTAAAATTAAAAAGATCGCCATTGCTGCTTGAAAATGACGAATATACAGGGTATACTTATAATGAAAACAATACAGTTGTGTTTATTGGCGGAAAAAACCCTAAGTATTATTACAAGGATTACAAGATAAATGTAGTTAAAAAACCAATAGCAGTACTTGATTTGTTGAAGACAAATTCTAATTATTACGTGTCAGATTTTTTTTAAAATTATATTTTTATAATATAAATAATAAATTTGTTTAATACGAATTCCAAATCATTCATTCGTCTATTTTTTTATCTTTAAATTTTAGATTTTTTTTTATTAACGACAGTTTTTTTATTTTTTGTTTATAGTTTTTAAAAGTTTTTTTGAGTACTTATAATTTTTTAATTAAAATAACACTTGAAATATAAAGAATATAAAAACAAAAGAAACAATGATTGTTTATAAAAATAATTGAAAAATGTAAAGTGTAAAAAAATTTTTTGGATGAATGATTTTTATGAAAAAAATATTGAACAAATAAAATCTTAAGAAGTAGGAGGAAAGATGAGCGAATATATTTTGGAAATGAAAAATATACGGAAAGAGTTTTTGGGCGGAAAAATTGTCGCAAATGATGATATTACGCTAAAAGTAAAAAAAGGGGAGATTCATGCAATTGTTGGGGAAAATGGAGCAGGTAAGTCTACGCTTATGAAGATTTTGAATGGATTGTATTCTCCGACTTCTGGTGAGATTTTTTATAAAGGGGAAAAAATTGATATTGAAAGTCCTACGACTGCGGCAAACTTGGGAATTGGAATGGTTTATCAGCATTTTATGCTAGTTGACACATTGACAGTTGCTGAAAATATGGTTCTAGGATTTGAACCTACAAAAGGTGGAGTATTTTTTGACCTAAATACTGCGAGAAAGCAGGTTAGGGAAGTTTCTGAAAAATATGGGCTGAACATTGATCCAGATGCAAAAATATCGGATCTGTCAGTTGGGATTCATCAAAGAATTGAGATTTTAAAAGTATTATTTAAAGGAGCAGAATTACTTGTATTCGATGAGCCAAGTGCGGTGCTTACACCACAGGAAGTAAAAGAGCTTTATGAGATTATGAGAAACCTTATAAAAGAAGGAAAAACAATTATCTTTATTTCACATAAATTGCAGGAAGTACTTGATTTATCAGATAATATAACAGTTATTCGACGTGGAAGCGATGTTGGAGGATTGAAAACTACAGAAGCAACAAAGGAAAAAATCGCAAACCTTATGGTTGGACGTGTGGTATTGTTTGAAGTGAAACGTCCAGATGTAAAACTTGGAAATGTGGTTGTAAAAGTTGATAATCTGACTGTAAAAAGTGGAGGCATTGAAAAAGTTAAAGGTGTTTCGTTTGAAATACATGAAGGTGAAGTACTGGGAATTGCTGGAGTAGAAGGAAATGGACAAACTGAACTTATTGAGGCTTTGGCAGGGCTTGTAAAAGTTGATGGTGGAACGTATTATATAAATAATGATGAGCTGGAAAACAAGACACCTAAACTTATCAAGGAAAAAGGGCTTTCCCATATACCTGAAAATAGACATAAACGAGCAACTATTGATGATTTTACAATAGAGGAAAATATGGCTTTGGGACTTCAGGATTTGTATTCTAAAGGGCTACTGCTTAATTATAGTGAAATTGAAAGAAAAACTAATGAATATATAGAAAAATACGATATTAGACCTACAGATGGAAAAATCAAGTTTGGTGGATTATCTGGTGGAAATCAGCAGAAAGTTGTTGTAGCAAGAGAGCTGGAACGTGAAAACAAATTTATTATTGCGGCGCAGCCTACAAGGGGAGTCGATATAGGAGCAATAGAAATGATTCACAATACAATTTTAAATGAAAAAACTAAGAAAAAAGCAATAATGGTTGTTTCTGCAGAACTGTCAGAAGTAATGGCTTTGAGTGACAGAATAGCCGTAATGTATTCAGGAAAAATTGTAGGAATTCTGGATAGAAAAGATGCAACAACAGAAAAATTAGGAATATTAATGGCAGGAGGGAAAATAGATGATTAAATATAAGATAAAGGATTTTCTACCGTCTATAATTGCAGTATTAATCGCATTAATTATTGGTGGAATAATAATGATGACGAAAGGTGTAAATCCGTTTACAGCCTACATTGATATGATGAGAGCAGCTTTTTATCAGGCTTCTCCAAGATCACCATTCTTTAGTGGACTTGCAAAAACATTATTTATTGCAACGCCATTAATATTTTCGGCACTTGCGACAATGGTAGCCTTTAAAGCGGGATTATTTAATATTGGAATGCAAGGGCAAATGGTTGCTGGGGGACTCGCTGCAACTTTCTGGGGAATTACATTTAAAAATTATGTTTTTGGAAATGTATTTGTTGTAATACTTGTAGCTATAATCGCAGGATTTTTATGGGCTGGAGTAGCTGGACTGTTACGTGCAAAGTTTGGAGTGAATGAAGTAATCAGTACAATTATGTTAAACTATATCATGATTGAAGTGCAAAATTTCCTGTTAAACGGAATTTTAAAAGATACAACTACACAAAATACACAATCGCCACGTGTTTTTGAAGGAGCCAGATTGCCGTTACTTTTTGCAAAAGTTACAAAACAGAACTTGAATTTTGGTTTTGTAATTGCAATTCTTCTGACAATAGGAATATTTTTCTTTTTCAAATATTTCAAAAAAGGATATGAAATAAAAGCAGTTGGACAAAGTGATACAGTTGCTGAAAATGCAGGAATTAATCCGAAATACATTATGTTTTTGGCAATGGGAATCGCTGGAGCGTGTGCTGGACTTGGAGGAGCTGAACGTGTTTTAGGTGGAGCTTCTCAGTACACATATACTGAACTAATAATGGGAGATTATGGATTTACAGGACTTGCAGTAGCACTTCTTGGAAAAAATAACCCATTTGGAATATTAGTTGCGGCTATATTTTATGCGGCACTTGAAGTTGGGGGACAAATGTTGCAGCAAAGATACCAGATTGACAAGGATATTGTATTTATTGTACAAGCGTTAATCATTATTTTTGTAGCATCAGAAAATTTATTCAAATTTATGCTTAACAAAAAGAAAATGGCATAAATTTAGTTATTTAAATAAAAAATATTGAGTCAGAAAGGAAAAATAAAATGAATATATTACAACAAATATTTAATTTATTACAGCAGACAATAATAATAGCACCTCCAATTCTTATAACAGCCGTAGGAGCGTGTATTTCTGAAAGAAGTGGAATTGTTAATATTGGACTTGAAGGAATTATGCTAAGTTCAGCATTTGCAACAGCAGTTGCTAATATAACTACAGGGAATCCATATTTAGGAATAATTTTTGGAATAATAGTGGGAATTCTAATTTCGCTAATTCATGCAGTAATTAGTATCAACCTTAGAGGAAATCAAATTATAAGTGGAGTTGCAATAAATCTGTTTGCGGCTGCAATAACTTCATATTTAATAAAAACTATCTTTAAAACTGCTGGAAGTACTCCATTAGCAAAATCATTGGCAAATCGTCCATTAATGATAATACTGATTTATGCGGTTGCCATAGCAATGTATTTCTTTTTGTATAAAACTGTTTTAGGTTTGAGAATCCGTTCAGTTGGAGAACATCCATTAGCGGCTGATACAGTTGGAATAAGTGTTTACAAGACAAGATATATCGCTGTGCTTATATCAGGTGCATTAGCAGGGCTTGGTGGGGCTTATCTTACAGCTGTACTGCTTCCGTCTTTTTCAAACAACATGTCAGCAGGGCGTGGATATATCGCCTTGGCAGCAATGATTTTTGGAAAATGGAATCCAATAGGAGCAATTTTAGCAAGCCTATTATTTGCTTTCGGACAAGCATTTGCAGATGTTTCAAAAACAATCGGACTGCCAATATCTCAGCAATTTTTGACAATGATACCATACGTTCTGACTTTATTGGCATTAGTTGGATTTGTAGGGAAATCGAAAGCGCCGAAAGCCTCAGGATTACCATATGAAAAATAAAATTTAATAATTAAAAAAAGGAATAAAAATGACAAAATCTTATCAGGAAATAAATGCAGAAACAATTGACCGATGGATTGAAGAAGGCTGGGAATGGGGACAGCCAATTAGCCATGAAACGTATTTAAATGCCAAAAATGGTAATTGGGATGTCCTCTTAACACCAGTAAACCCTGTGCCTCATGAATGGTTTGGAAACTTAAAAGATAAAAAAATATTAGGACTGGCTTCTGGTGGTGGACAGCAAATGCCTATATTTGTTGCTTTGGGTGCAAACTGCACTATTTTGGATTATTCAGATAAACAGCTGGAAGCTGAAAAAATGGTTGCAGAACGTGAAAAATATGAAATAGAAATTATCAAAGCCGATATGACAAAAAAATTACCATTTGCAGACAATAGTTTTGACATAATTTTTCATCCGGTAAGCAACTCCTATATCGAAAAAGTTGAACCGGTATTTAAAGAATGCTATAGAATTTTGAAAAAAGGTGGAATTTTATTGTGCGGCTTGGATATTGGAACAAATTATACTGTAGATGAAAAGGAAGAAAAAATCATCAATAGTCTTCCATTCAACCCATTAGTGAATGAAGAGCAAAGAAAACAGCTGGAAGAACAGGACTGTGGAATTCAATTTTCCCACACAATATCAGAACAGATAGGCGGACAATTAAAGGCTGGATTTAGACTAACAGATATTTATGATGATACAAATGGATTTGGAAGGCTGCATGAACTTAATATTGCAAGTTTTGTGGCAACAAGAGCAATAAAAGAATAAAAATATAAAAGGAATAATTAATATGAAAAAAATAATTTTTATATTTGTGGTATTTTCTTTAGTTTCTTTTTCAAATTCAGAATTTCCAGGCATTAGATTATTAGTAAATTTTAATCAATGTGACAAAAATGATAGAGAACATTTAGAAACATTGAAAAATGAAAATCAAAAAATGATTGAAATATACAATAAACTAATTCAAAAATTTGATAAAGGTGGAGAAAGTTACTATAAATTAAAACAAAAATTAGTTAGTTCACAAGAAAACTGGTTAAAAAACTTTTATGAAGGATTGAAAGATTTGACAAAAGATGTTTATTTTGTTAATTTATGTGCGGCTGAACAATTTCGAGTGAGCTCAGAGGTTAGTTTTATACAACAAAGAATATTAGAATTAACTGATGAATATAAAAAATATTTAGATTAAAATAATAATTGAAAAAATCTGTTTCATAGATTGTAAAAAAAAATTTGTGAAACAGGCTTTTTTATCTTTAAAACAGTAAAAAATTTATGGTTTATAAAATAGTGGTTATTAATGAATATTTTTTCTGTAATTTATATGTTCTTTCTTTTTTATAAAGCAAAGGGGAACAGTCGCCATCCCCTTTGCAAACCCGGCTCGTCTAAGCATTTTTTTGAAATAAAAATGAAACTCGCTACGTAAAACTTCGCTCAAACAATCATTTTCATTCCAAAAAAATCACGACAATTTTAATTTAATTATAAAAAGTAATCTAACTAAAATAAATAAAGAAAAAATTTAAACATTATAGAAAATACTTATTAATTATTTCATAAACTTTAAAAGTAAAAATTTAAATTTAAAATAAAAAAATAAAATGGAATTGGTTTATTGAGGGGAATTTTAGGAGAGAGGAACATTGAAGAAAATGAAAGACAACAAGATAAAAATTATTGGAGCAAGAGAACATAATTTGAAGAATATTGATATTGAAATTCCTAAGAATGAGCTTGTGGTAATTACAGGGGTTTCAGGGAGTGGGAAATCTTCGCTTGCGTTTGATACGATTTATTCGGAAGGGCAGAGAAGGTATGTGGAGAGTTTGTCGGCTTATGCGAGAATGTTTATTGGTCAAATGCAGAAGCCTGAATTGGATAGCATTGAGGGGCTTTCGCCTGCGATTTCGATTGAGCAGAAAAGTGTTTCTAAGAATCCACGTTCGACTGTTGGGACAACTACGGAAATTTATGATTATATGAGGCTTTTATGGGCACATATTGGAGAGGCGCATTGTCCTATTTGCCATCAGAAGGTGGAAAAGCAGTCGATTCAGGAAATTGTAGATAATCTTGTGAATGGACGGAATGAAAAGGACAAATTGATAGTGTTATCGCCTGTTGTTATTGATAAAAAAGGGACTCATAAAAATTTGTTCTTGAATTTGCAGAAAAAAGGATTTCAGAGAGTTCGGGTAAATGGAGATATTTTGGATTTAAATGACGCAATTGACTTAGATAAGAATAAAAGACATAATATTGATGTTGTTGTAGATAGACTTGTTGTAAAAAAAGATGACAAGGAATTTTTAAGTAGAATTACAGAAGCTATTGAAACAGCGAGTGAGCTTTCTAATGGAAAAATTATTGCAAATGTGAATGGGGAAGACAACAAATATAGTGAAAATTTTTCCTGCCCAAATCATCCTGATGTGATTTTTCCTGATGTTGTGCCAAGACTGTTTTCATTTAATGCACCTTATGGAGCCTGTGAAGTTTGTAATGGACTTGGTTCAAGGCTGGAAGTGGATGAGAATAAATTAATTGTAGATGAAAATTTGTCAATTAATGAAGGTGGAATTGTTTTTCCAGGAGCGACTACAAAAAAGGGGTGGAACTGGGATTTATTTACGGCAATGGCAAAAGCACATAAAATCGACTTGGATAAAAAGGTGTCTGAATTGACTCGAAAAGAGAAGGATATAATTTTTTATGGAAGTAATAAGAAGTTTAAGTTTTCTTGGAGCGGAGATAGTTTTAGTTATAATGGAAATAGGGATTTTGAGGGAATTGTGAATGGTATTGAACGTCGATATAGAGAAACTGCTTCAGAATCGGCAAAGGAAGAAATGGAAGCAAAATATATGACGGAGAAGACTTGTAAGACTTGTAAAGGGAAAAGATTGAAAGATGTTGTTCTAGCGATAACTATAAATGATAAGAACATTATTGACCTGACAGAAGTAAGTGTTGTTGATGCACTGAAATTTTATGAAAATATTACACTTACTGAAAAGCAGATGCAAATTGCAGCTGAAATATTGAAAGAAATAAAAGAGCGGCTAAAATTTATGATAAATGTAGGACTTGACTATTTGAGTCTTGCCAGAATGACAAAAACCCTATCTGGTGGGGAATCGCAGAGAATAAGGCTGGCAACTCAGATTGGAAGCAGGCTTACAGGTGTAATTTATGTACTGGATGAGCCAAGTATTGGACTTCATCAGAGAGATAATGATAAATTGCTTGCAACATTGAAGGATTTACGTGACATTGGGAATAGTCTGATTGTGGTTGAGCATGATGAGGATACGATGAGAGAGGCTGATTATCTGATTGACATAGGACCGGGAGCTGGAATTAATGGTGGAAAAGTAGTTGCAGAAGGGACTCCAAAGCAAGTTATGAAAAATAAAAAATCATTGACTGCACAATATTTGAACGGGAAAATAAAGATCGAAGTACCTGAAAAGAGAAGAAAAGCTACTAAAGAAATTGTTTTGAAAAATGCGAAGGGAAATAATCTGAAAAATGTTACAGTACACATTCCACTAGAAGTATTTACTGTAGTTACAGGAGTTTCTGGAAGTGGAAAATCTACATTGATAAATCAGACACTTTATCCAGAACTTCACAACAGGCTGAATAAAGGAAAATTATATCCGCTGGAAAATGGCGGAATAGAAGGACTTGAACATTTAGAAAAGGTAATTGACATAAATCAATCGCCAATCGGAAGAACTCCTCGTTCAAATACTGCAACTTATACGAAAATATTTGATGATATAAGGGATTTATTTGCTCAGACAAATGATGCGAAAGTTAGAGGATATGGCAAGGGAAGATTTTCGTTTAATGTGAAAGGTGGAAGATGTGAAGCCTGTAGCGGTGCTGGAATTAATAAAATTGAAATGAATTTCCTACCTGATGTTTATGTGGAATGTGAAGTTTGTAAAGGAAAACGTTATAATAGAGAAACGTTGGAAGTACATTACAAAGGGAAAAGTATTTCGGATGTGCTGGATATGACGGTTGAGGAAGCATACGAATTTTTTAAGAATATTCCGACACTTGAGAGAAAGTTGCAGACATTAATTGATGTGGGAATGAATTATATCCAGTTGGGACAGCCTGCGACAACTCTTTCTGGAGGGGAAGCCCAAAGAATAAAATTGGCTACGGAACTTTCCAAAATTTCACGTGGGAAAACAATTTATGTGCTAGATGAGCCTACAACTGGACTTCATTTTGAAGATATCAGAAAATTGCTGGAAGTACTGAATCGTCTTGTAGAAAAAGGGAATACAGTACTTGTAATCGAGCATAATCTTGATGTTATAAAATATGCCGACTATATAATAGATATAGGTCCTGAAGGTGGTCATAAGGGCGGACAGATTATTGCACAAGGTACTCCAGAAGAAATAATAAAATCTCGAAAATCACATACAGCAAAATTTTTGAAAAAATATTTGAAATAAAATTTTGTAATAAAAGATAAAACTAATTTTAAAAATATGAAATAATAAATAATATTTTGTATTATTAGGTCAAGCAAATACTTGAAAATTATTTTAAAATATACTCGAACCCGTTTAAAATTGGACTGCTAGAAATTATATAAATTTAGAGTTTGAGGAAAATAGTCATAACTTTTGAGTTCTGTTTTAAACTAGTTTTATTATAAGTTCAAGTAAATTGTAACAAAGAAAAGGAGAAAAAGATTGGTTATGAAAAGTAAAAATTCATTTTTAAAAACGGCGTTATTAATGCTGATAATGATGTTTGGAGTAATTTCATGTGATTTTTTGGCAAATAAAACCATTCGTGTGCCAAATTCTGTAATTGAGTCAAAGGCTAAGGAAAAATTTCCAATTACAAAAAATTTCCTGTTAGGAAAAATTACTGTAAAAAATCCTAAGATTTCATTTAAGGATAATAGAGTGTATGTTGTGACAGATTATGATGCTTCACTTTTGGCGGACAGGTCAGAAGGAGTCATCGAAGTAAATAGTGAAATTAAGTTTGACGAAAATACTAATCAGCTTTATTTGGTAGACATGCAAGTCGAAAAAATTCTGGATAAAAATGGTAAAGATATGGTCTCAACACCTGTTGCAAGATCAATGAAGGCATTAATAGCAAATTACTTGGAAACAAATCCAGTTTATAAATATGAGCCAGATGGCAAGAAAAAAGTTAAAGTAAAAAATATGTTTATAAAAAATGGAAAATTGTTTGTACAAACTTAATAAAAATAAGTTAAAATTACAGTGGAATTTGGATTTCGCTGTATTTTTTTTTGAAATAAAGTTGTAATTTTAAAATTTCTTTGGTAAGATTAAATAAGGATACTTATTAGGAAGGAAAATGCAAAATTGGAAAAATTATTTAAAAAATTAAGTAAATTGACAAGCTTATCTATCGTGGATAGAGGAATTAGATATTTTAACAAGAAAAAAGCGAAGCTGACTACACTTATAAAAACTGGAGACAAGATAACGGTTGAATCGAGAGTTGCGGGGAGTTATGGGAACAGTTATTATGTGGATATAATTTATTTTGCAGGTAATAGAAAACAGGATGAAAGCATAGTGTATGAATGTGACTGTCCAAATTTTTCTGGTACTGGAAAACCGTGTAAACATATTATTGCGAGTGGAATAGCGGCTGACAAGGAAATTGAGGCTGGAAATATTTATTTTAAGGAAAATAGCGAATTTAAAAGGGAAGAAGAGGAAGAAAATATTGATAGCTATATAGCAATTTCAGAAGATGAAGAGTATGATGAAATTTTTAAAAAGGATAAAAAATCTTTTTGGAAAAAGGAAAAAAATATCTATAAGCAAATTGAAAAGGAAGAAATTAACGAGTTCAGGGAAAAGCTGATGGAATTAAAGAACAGGTTTGATAAGAATGAAATCCCAGATTCGGAAAAAAATGAATACAGGCTGGAACTGGAAATAAGCCAAATAGTACCGACATTATCCGCCCTGAGGGTAAAGGCAGGAGAAAAAAGCTTGCATTATGTAAAAGATCTGGAATCTTTTATCAGTTCAATAGGAAAAAAAGAATCTTATGAAGTTACACCGAGAAATATTTACAATCCAGATTTGCATTATTTTAATGAAACAGATAAAAGAATAATAAAGAATCTGGATGACTATTTTAAGAATAAACAGGGATTTGGAATGCATTTTAACAGTTATTATGGAAAGATGCAGGGCGAGCCAATGAATCCGTTGCTGGCAGAACATATATTTTCGGCTGTAGAAAATAGAAAAACAATAAGGTCTGAAGGCAAGACACTTTATGTTACAGGGGAATATGAGCCAATATTTGCATTTCAAAAGGATAAACGTGGAAGAGAAAAAATAATTCTAAGGGATTTTACAGCCTTGTCATCTACAAGCCGTTATTTTAGCTTGAAAAACGGCATATCAAACATTGAGAAATTTCATAAAATGAGTGATGTGGAATGGGAGATAATGAATACTCTTACAGATGGAACTAGGAGTGGAACAGAATATCTAAATGAAATATCAGGAAAAATAGTCAACGAAATAAAGGAAGTGCTTTCAAAATATGAAATTCCAGTTGCCCAAATTACAGAAGAATATGGAAAAGTAAATATTTTCGTAGAAGAAGGGCATAGTAAAAATAAACTTCAAGTAACGATTTCCTGCCTTGAGGAAAGCATTAAGACCGATGATGGCTATTTTATTCCGAAAAAAAATGAAAAGCTGCAAAAAGAAATTTCTGAAAATTTTCAAAAATATGCAGATGCAAAGCTTGTTGAGAATCATTGGTATTGGGAAAATGGATTTCATAATATGCCAAAACAGCTTAAATCAGCTGACATTGTACTGGAAATTGACAAAAATGAATTTCTTGCGATGGCGGATATTATTGACGAAAAATATGCTGAAAATGTGAATATTAATGTGAGTGACAAGATAAGGAAAATCCGTAGAATTGGCGTGGAAATCAATATAAAATCTGCTGAAAATGAACTTTTTAGTGTAAATTTCAATATTGAGGGAATTGATGAAAAAGATGTGGAAACAGTTTTGGACGCAGTAAGGAATGAAGAAAAATTCATTACGCTGTCAAGCGGGGAACTTGTGAAAATTGCCAACAGGAGCGCTGAAGAGATGATTGGGATTGCTGATGCGATTTCAGATTTGAAAATTGGAGAAAATAGAATTTCCAAGATAAAAGCCCTGCAGCTGGCACAAATTTCTGGCAGTATTAACGAGGAATTAAATGAAATGGAGGAATTTAAGCATCTTTTCCAAAAAATAAAAAATCGTGAAATTAAAGAGCCGTCAAATATAAAGGTAAAACTATTTCCTTATCAGAAAATTGGGTTTAACTGGCTAAAAAATATGTATGATATTGGCTTTGGCGGAATTTTGGCAGATGATATGGGACTTGGGAAAACTTTGCAGGCGATTTCGCTTATTTCGGAAATTCAGCTGGAAAATAAGGATTTGTTTGGAATAATTATTGTTCCAACTTCACTTCTGCATAATTGGAAGGAGGAATTTTATAAATTTTCGGATATAAAGCCAATTCTTGTAGAAGGAGCTGCCAATACAAGAAAAGAGCTGATTGAGAAAGCTGAAAAAGGAATTTTGATAACAACTTATCAGACTTTTAGAAATGACGTAAAAAATTATAAAAACAAAAAATTCGATGTGGCAATACTGGATGAGGCGCAAAATATAAAAAATGTATCTTCGCTTGTAAAAAAAGCAACAGATAAGCTAAACAGCTCTGTAAATTTTGCACTTACAGGAACTCCAATCGAAAACAGCATTATGGAACTCTGGTCAATTTTTGATTTTATCTTGCCCGGTTATCTAGACAGCATAACAAAATTTAGAAAAAAATATAAAAATTCATTAAATAGTCCAGATTCTAAAAAAATATTTAATTTGAAAAAAATAGTTTCTCCATTTATTTTGCGAAGAACAAAAAAGGAAGTATTGACAGAACTGCCTGAAAAAGTAGAAAACAATATGATAGTAGAATTAAGCAGTGAACAGAAAAAATTATACATGGCATACGTAAAACAGGCAAAAAAAGAGCTTAGAGAATTTGATAAGGAAGAAAATAATAATCTGAAAGTATTGGCAATTTTAACAAAATTACGCCAAATCTGTAATTCTCCGCAGCTGTTTGATGAAAATTATAAAGGTGAAGTTGCTAAAATTGAACTTTTAAAGGAATTAATGCCTGATATTTTGGGAAATAACCACAGAATGCTCATATTTTCACAATTTTTAGGAACGCTGGAAGAAATAAAGATAGAACTAGAAAAAGAAAAAGTTAAATATTTTTTCATAGACGGAAGAGTGAAATCAAAAGAACGTATGGAAATTTCCAAAAAATTCAATTCAGGTGAAGGACAAGTAGTTTTAATTTCCTTAAAGGCTGGAGGAACAGGTTTAAATCTGGTTGGGGCAGATGTCGTAATTCATTATGATCCGTGGTGGAATTTCGCAGTAGAAAATCAGGCAAGTGACAGGGCTCACAGAATCGGACAGAAAAAAAGTGTTCAAGTTATAAAACTGATAACAGAAGGTACAATTGAGGAAAAAATAATAAAACTTCAGGAAAAGAAACGAGTGTTGAGTGAAAATATTTTGGAAAAAAACAATAAAAGTGATAATCAGAAATCGAAAGATATTTTTGAGATGAATGAGAGAGAATTGATGGAACTTTTGAGTTTTGAAAAATAACACATTGGTTTGAAAAATTTCAAAAATTTTAGATTGCAGTGCTTATGGAAAAAGAAATTTTATAACATTGACAATATTTAAGAAAAATGATATACTAATTTGGTCATACTAGCCGGGGAGTTAGCGGTGCCCTGTATCTACAACCCGCTTTAGTAGAGGTGATGTCAAATTTAAGGGAAGTTCTAGTATCAACGTCTTATTTCAAAAGTGTTGAGAAAATAGTCCTGTATTGTAGAGAGTTAGCGAAATGTGTCAGGTCGGGAACGAAGCAGCACTAAGTTAGTTTCTCTAGGTTTACAGGGTAGCTGTTTTTGAGCTTTTGGATTAAGAAACGGATGGTAGAATGTTTTCGAGAATTTGATGTATGACTTTTTATTTAAGTAATTATAGTGTATTATTTTAAAATTGAAATTCCTTTTTCAAAAATTAAATTTTTTTTAGTTTAGTTTCTTTTGCTACGAATGGAGGTTTCACGATGAAAGTAGTTGAATGGGATAAAAAGGAGAATATAAGTAAAATTTTAATAGATTTACTGGAGATAGATCCAAAATTTTCTTTTGACAAAGAAAAGGAGGATATATATTTTTTATATAATGATGAAGAATTATACGGGTATGCAATCTTAGATTTTAATGATATTGCAGAACTAAAAAAAATATTTATTTTACCAAAATTGAGAAATAATGGATATGGAACCTTTTTTTTAAAATATATAATTAATTGGATTACAAATAAAAATTTTGACTCACTAATCATAACTAATCATAAAAAAATGAATAATTTTCTTGAAAAACAGCGATTTGTAAAAACAGAAGATGGATATATATTGAATAATCTGGCAGAAACTAAAAGACAGAAAAAAAATATGTTATCTATTTCCAAGTTTGCTATTTGTATAAATATTGTTTTGGCTTTATTAAAAATTATAGCTGGAAAAATTTTTTACAGTATGTCGTTGCTTTCTGATGGATTAAATTCACTTTCTGACTTGATTACCAATGTATTGGTCATAGTGGGGCTAAAAGTTGGAAGCAATCCTGAAGATAAGGAGCATCCATTTGGGCATGGAAAGATAGAGTCTGTTTTTAGTGTAATAATTGGTACATTTATAATGATAACAGCTTTTGAGCTTATAAAAGATAATTTTTCAAAATTAATTTCCTTTAACAGCGAAAATAATGTAAATACTACATTTATTCCAATAATTATAACTGTTTTGGCAATACTGATAAAAATTTTTCAATTGGTTTTTATGCAAAAAAAAGCAAAAAAATATAATAATATGTTGATAAATTCACTTCTTGCTGATTATAAGACAGATATTGTAATTTCAATTTCTGTTTTGATTGGGCTTATTCTAGCAAAGATTCATCCTGCATTTGATACAGTGGTAGGATTTATTGTATCACTTTATATTATAAAGAGTGGTTATGAACTGATAAAGGAAAATTCTTTGATATTGCTGGATTCGCAAGATGATGCACTGATTGAAAAAATTCGTTCAGAAATATTACAATTTGAAGAAATTGAAAATGCACATGATTTTCGCATGACTACTTCTGGAAAAGACATTTATATGTTTGTGGATGTGAGAATGGATAAAAATAAGACGATTGAAAAAGCACACGATATTACAAATAAAATTTCAAAAAAAATTAAACACAAATATAAAAATATAAAAAGACTTTTGATTCATATAGAGCCTGTTTATGAAGATGATTAAATTTTTTGAAATAGAAATTAAATAAGTTACTAATTTATAAAAATATAAAGGAGATATAGTAAAATGATAGAAAAAATAAAACATGAGAAATACAAGATTTTAAAAAGAAATATTATTGAAGATTCTGATTTTACAAAGGAAACAATGTTTATTCTGATTTGTGCAATGATTATAGCTTCAATAGGATTAAATACAAATTCTGTTGCAGTAATTATTGGAGCAATGTTGATTTCGCCACTAATGTCGCCAATTCAGTCGCTAGGATTGGGATTATCAAATGGAAATTTAAAAAGAGTTTATGTATCACTTTTTAGATTGGGAATTTTTATATTAATAAGTGTAGTAAGTTCCACTTTTTATTTTTTAGTAAGCCCTATAAATGATGCAACACCACAGATACTAGCAAGAACTTATCCTACTTTATGGGATGTTTTAATCGCAATTTTTGGTGGAACTGCAGGAGTAATTGCAAAAACTGAAGAAGATGGTGGAAATGTAGTTCCTGGAGTAGCTATTGCAACAGCATTAATGCCTCCTTTGTGTGTAGTAGGATTTGGGATTGCTCATGGGAATCTGAAAATTTTTCTTGGAGCAGGATATTTGTTTATAATAAATGTATTTTTTATAATGATAGCAACATTAGTTGGTTTGATAGTTTATTCTGGAAATATTTTTGAAGCAAGAAATAAAATTTCAATAAAAAAACAAATAATATTTTATATAGTAAGTTTAATCATAATTATTCCAAGTATATATACAGCAATAACTTTAGTTCAAGATACAGCGAGAGAAAATTCATTAAAAAAATTTATTTCAGGGGAATTAAAAAATCATTATGTTTTTGATAATTCTATTAATAAAAAAGATAAAACTGTTATTTTAAAAATTGTAGGAGATGCCTTTAAAAAACAGGATATTGAGAAATTAGAAAAAAAACTGGAAAAATATAAATTGAAAAACTATAAATTAAAAATACAGCAGTTATCCAATGAAAAGTATTTAACAGCACAGGACTTATCAAAATATCTGAGCGAAGAAAAAATAAAAGAAAATGCTGAAGATGTTTCATTACCGATTGAAAATAAAAATCAAGAAATTTTGGAAAATGATTTAAAAACTGTTGAAAATATTTTATATAAAAATTTTTCAAATAATATTAGTGAAGTTAAAATTGGGAAATTGATAGATGCAAATAATAATGAGAACTTTGTTGTTTTAGTTGTTGGGAATGAAACAATGACAGATGAAATTTCTGAAAAGATAAAAAATCTTGAATTTGATACTGAGAAAAAATATCAAATTATTATTGAAAAAAATAAGCAAGAAAAAGTTAATACATTATCTGAAGAGAATCAAAAATAAATTTTTGAAAAATTAAAGCAACAGAAATTCAATAAAAGTTAGAAAAAAATAAAAAATATTGTGAATAAATGGAAAAAACATATTAAAGCCTTGACAAATGGCTTTATATTTATTATAATAGTTTGTATAAGTGTGAAAAAATTATGATTTTTTATAATTATTTTACAACATTGAATTAAAAAATTAATGATATAAAAATTAGAAAGGAGTCGATAAATAATGGCAGTACCTAAGAAAAGAACCTCTAAAGCAAAAAGAAATATGAGAAGATCACATGATTCTATCAAAGCTCCAAACATTGTTGTAGAAGCTGATGGATCGGTAAGAAGACCACACAGATTAAACTTGGAAACAGGAGTTTACAGAGGTAGACAAGTATTATCGAATAATGAAGCAACTGAAGCTGAGTAGTTTGTTGAAGCAGGATTTATGTCTTGCTTTTTTTTATTTTTATTATTTACTAAATTAAATGTTTTTGGTTGTATTTTTAAAAATTTTATGATAGACTTTAGTAGAATGATTTTAAACTGGAATTAGTATAAAATTATAGTAAAAAAACTTTAAAACTGAACTCAAAAGCTGTGACTATTTACTCAAACCCTGAGTTTATATAATTTTTAATAGCTTAATAGCTTAATGTTAAATGGGTTCGAGTATATAAAGAAACTAAGAAATATAAATAGTAAAAATAAAAAATAAATCTGAGGTGAAATATGAAAGTTGGAATTTTAGGAACAGGATCTTATGTACCTGAAAAGATAATGACAAATGATGATTTGGCAAAGATTGTGGATACAAATGATGAGTGGATAACAGTTAGAACTGGTATCAAGGAAAGAAGAATTGTGGATGAAAATGAAGGGACATCAGATTTGGCATTTAGAGCGGCGCAAAGAGCGATTGAAGATGCCGGCATAGATAAAAATGAGATTGATCTGGTCATTGTTGCGACTATGACTCCTGATTATGGAACTCCATCGACTGCGGCACTTGTTCAGGATAAATTGGGAATAAATGCGGCGGCATTTGACTTGAGCGCGGCTTGTACTGGATTTGTCTACGCATATTCGGCTGGGCATAGCTTTGTTAAGGCTGGACTTTATAAAAAAGTGCTTGTTATCGGAGCAGAAGCAATGTCAAGAGTGATTGACTGGACTGACAGGGGAACTTGCATTCTATTTGGAGATGGTGCAGGAGCTGTTGTGCTTGGAGAAGTGGAAAATGGAGGATATTTGGCAAGCCACCTTGTGGCTGACGGTTCTGGGGCAAGTGAGCTGCTAGTGCCTGCAGGAGGTACAAAAGAACCTGTATCTAAAGAAAAAATTGACAATAAGGACATTTACTTAAAAATGAATGGAAGAGAAATCTTTAAATTTGCAGTAAGAGTTTTCCCTGAAACTGTGGAAGATGTATTAGGACAGGCTGGAATAACTGCTAATGATGTTGATTTATTTATTCCGCATCAGGCAAATATCAGAATTATTGAGTCAATTGCAAAAAGATTTAAGCAGCCGATAGATAAATTTTTCGTAAACTTGAATAAATATGGAAATACTTCGGCGGGATCAATTCCGATAGCGCTTGATGAGGCAATAAAGGAAGGAAAACTTAAGAAGGGCGATAAGTTTGTTGCTACTGGATTTGGCGGGGGACTAACTTATGGTTCAATTTTAGTGGAATTATCAAAATAATTGGAAAAATAAAAAAAATAAAATATAAAATTAATTAGGAGGAAAAGTTATGAATTCAAAAATCTTTTGGGGACTGGTAATTGTGGTTTTAAGCTTATTTAAATTCATACCTGAGGACATTATGAAGTATATTGTGAATTATCAGGTAGTAATGATTCTTGTAGGTATTTATTTCTTGGTTAAAAAGAAAAAACATGGATGGATTTTTCTTGGAGTAGGAGCATATTTATATGTTACTCATTATTTATGGGAAAATTTACCGTTATTTTTAGTTCCGCTTATTTTAGGAATAGTTGTTTTCGGACTTGGTATAAAGGAAAATTCTGATAAAAAGCAATTAACTAAATTTAGCAGTAAACAGGCTAAGGAATCAAAAAATGAAGAAGTGGTGGACGCTGAAGAAATAAAGAAATAGAAGGAGAACTTTATGTCAAAAATTGCTTTTGTATTCCCAGGACAAGGGACTCAGTATGCTGGGATGGGAAAAAAGTTGTATGATGAAGTGAATGATGATAATAAAAAATTAATTGATGAGATTTTTAAAAATAATGAAGATGTGAAAAAAGTTATTTTTGAAGGAACTGATGAGGAACTGAAAAATACGAAATATGCACAGCCTGCAATTGCATTATTTTCAGTTGTTTTAACAAAATTATTGAAAGAAAAAGGTATAAATGCTGATTTTGTGGCTGGACATAGTTTGGGAGAGTACAGTTCCTTATACGCGGCTGGAGTTTTAAATGAAACTGATACATTAAAATTGATTTCAAAAAGAGGGGAAATAATGAGCAGTGCCAATATTGATGGTGGAATGGCTGCAATATTGGGGCTTAGTGCAGAAGATGTAGAAAACATATGTGGTGAAATTAATGGAATTGTGGAGGCAGTAAATTATAATGAGCCAAAACAGACAGTTATTGCTGGAGAGAAAGAAGTAATTGAAAAAAATCTTGAGCTGTTTAAGGAAAAAGGAGCAAGAAGAGCATTGCCTTTAGCAGTTTCAGGACCTTTCCATTCATCATTAATGAAACCTGTTGCAGAAATTTTGAAAAAAGAATTTGAAAATTACACTTGGAATAATCCAGCGACTCCGATTATTGCAAATACCACAGCAAATGTTTTAAATTCTGCTAATGAAATTCAAAATGAACTGTACAGTCAAACATTCGGACCAGTAAAATGGGTAGATACAATAAATAAACTGGCTGAAAATGGAGTTACAAAAATTTATGAAATCGGACCTGGAAAAGTATTGGCAGGATTGATTAAGAAAATTAATAAAGAAATTGAAGTTATTAATATTGAAAATGTTGAAAATCTGTAATTTCAAATTTATATAATACTGATTTAGAAAACTTTTTCTAAGTTTAGTTTTTTTGTAATAGTTTTTTAATAAAAAACAACAAATGAATATAAAGTAAACTTCGAGAAAAAAATAAAAGATTATTTCATAGAAAAGCAGCTTTATCAATTTAAGGCTGCTTTACTATAAATATAAAAAATATTATTTAAAATGTTTAAAAAATTCTACTCTTTTAAATCAATCATTGAATATAATCAAAAGTTTCCAAAGTTAAATTTCTATTTCCATTTCCATAAAAATACACTTTAAATACTGTTCCTTTTGAAAATTTGTAATAAGTCTGGTCAACAAGTCCTGTAAAATTAAATATTTTTCCTGACTGAAGGCTCACACAGTTTGCGAACCTTTTACCATCTTTTGTTATACCTCTTGAAGTTACACGACATTTTTCTACCGTTCTTAAAGTTTTTTGTGCTGCAAAACTGTAGGCACTTGCTAATATTAAAAATACAAAAATAATTTTTTTCATAATAAATCAACTCCTATTATTGTTGTTGTAATTTTTAGTTATTTGTGAAAATTTATAAATTCTACCATTTTACTCCCAATTTTTTTATAAGCTGTACATAATTTGCAGGAGGCATCCAGTATTTTATAATTTTTTTATTTTTATTGAATACATCCAGTGCTTTTTCCTTTTCACCTTTTTTCAGATAAACATCTATCATAATTGTGAACAGTTCATTCATTGGATGATTTCTGCTATTTTCATAAACAAATTCCGGATATTTTTTTGTATCGACATTTTTATATGCTTCAATTCCTTTTTGTGCATAATTCAGTATTTCTGAATAGTTATCAGGATAACTATGATAGAGGAAATCTGTCATAATACGGTATCCTTCCGGATAATCAGGGAAATTTTCTATTAATTTTTGCGATATTCTTTTAAAGTTAATGTTATCAGGATTTTTTACCGGCGAGTAAAGTATTAGAAGCAGTTTATAATCATCAATTTTTGCTGTTTTATTTTTTATTTTTTCCTCTTTTTCACTAATTAAAAGTTTTCTATCTTTATCATCTGATGGTGTTCTTGTAATTTCTCCTATTGTTTTATCTATCCCCTTTATTTTATAATTGTCAAGCGAAAGAATATTTATAAATTCCTTGTTTCCGTCTTCAGGAATTAGCCATCTTCTGTTTCCATAGAAATATTGAAATTTTACAATCATTTCTTTTTCGATATATTTTGTGTCATTTTTCTTTAATTCATTTTTCAAAAAAGAAGAGATTTCCTGTTCTATTATTTCTAGCTGTGTAGATCTGCTTTTTCCTCTTACCAACGAATTAAAGTCTTTGTTTTTATAAAATTTAGACATTGTATAGTTTAAATCGGGATATTTTAGTGACACATTTACATAAGCAAGCTTTATGTCCCTTCCGCTTCCATTTTTCTGCTTTGTTAGTTCAATTTTATTTATTTTATAAGTAAGATATTTATAACTTTCCTGTGAAGTACGCCAGATATTAAACCATATTAAATGATATTCATTAACTTTTTTTGTATCTTCATTTTTTGCTGCGTTGATATAATCTTCAAAAGCCGCTATTACAGCCTTTTTATCATCATTCTCTTCAGCACTTTGGTTAATTCCGCAGCTTGTTATAAACATAATTGCCAGTAAGATAAATGATATAAATCTTTTCATGATTCCTCCTGATTTTTCTAATAATAAATTTTCCTAGTTACACTAAAAATGCTATATTTTTTAACTTTTTAATCAAAAAGTAAACTATTTTTTCATATTTTCTGGAGTAGATGCCACCTCTTTGGAAAATGTCATTGAAATTCCTGTATCCTGATTATACTGCACTTTTCCATTTTTTACAATAATTTCATCTGATTCCTTGCCATTTCCTACAAGAATGTATCTCTCATTGCCCTTACTTTGCATGTCATAAGTTCCTGCCTTTGTTATACAGTTCCCGTTAACTACATTGTTAAGGCTTATATAGGCAATATTTCCTTTTATTTCAAAGTATGAATTTTCAAAACATTCCTGACCTGCCACCTTTACAGTCTGCCCTTTTGTAGTCAGCGTTTCCACATTATATTTTCCTGAAATACTGCTTTGGGAAGCTTTCCCCTTTGCTTCACATCTCATACTCATTAAAATCATTCCTGCCATCATAGCTATATTTATTTTTTTATTTTTCATTTTTTCACCTCTGTCTGTATTTAACTATTCAAAATTCCATCAGCTATTTTCTTATCCTATTAAAATAAATGTATATGTGCTTTACTTCCATATAGTAAAACGAATGTCATAATTGGCATAAAAGGTATAAAAAGAAGCATACTCTGCATTATCTTCATTTTAAAAAGCCTAAATTTTACTTTTGGAATCTGCTTTTTCTGAATTATGTCTATCATGTTGTCCACAATTTCTGAGATTCTGCTATTTTCTATTATTATATCTATTTGCGAAGATCCTCCTTTTAAGTTTTTCTCAGGCACAAAACAGATTTCCTTTTTTCCATCAAGAAGATAGATGTGAGATTTAGATCTGATTATTCGAGTGCCAAATAGAGGAAATAACTCAGTACCCCAGTTATAGCCTTTAATATCCAGTAATTTTCCATTTAAATAAAAATCTTCATTTATTATTTCAAGTGTATCTTTTGTTTTTTCTTTTGGATAATAATATTTGTTCCCGTATGTTATACTTATTACAGCACAGCTAAGTAAAAGCAGTATTCCAATTTTTATTCCAGAAAACATTAATATTTCTGTTATGGTAAAGCAGATAATATTTAGAACAACTGCTTTTTTCAGATTTTCAGGCACTTCATAAAATACCGTTCCTGTTTCTGTTCTTTCACGGTAAACTGTATCAGCTGCTAAAATTCCAAGTTTTATTTTCTCTTTAACCTCATCCTCATACTTTTGAATAATCTTATGTAAATTTTTTTTGATTTTTCTATTTTTCATATCAAAAATAATTACTATACTTAAAACTGCAAAATATATTAATGCAAAAACTAAACTACATAGCATTTTAAACTCCCTGAATTAATAAGATATTCCTTGCAATGTTATATGAATTCTGTCAGCATCCACTTTTAAAATTGTTTTCAGTATCTGTTTTTACAAAGATAATATTGTTATACACCATATATGCTACTATTATTTTACTAAAATAAATACATATATGCTTTGCTTTTATACAAAGAAACAAGTATCACAATTGATATAAAAAGTAAAAAAAGAAGTATGCTCTGCATTTTTTTCATTTTAAAAAGTTTGAATTTTACTTTTGGAATCTGTCTTTTCTGGATTACATCAATAATATCATCTATAGTTTTAGAAATTCTGTCATCTTCTATTATTATATCTACTTGAGATCTTTTTAACTGTCTTTCAGGTACAAAACAGATTTCCTTTTTGTCATCAAGAAGATAAATATGGGATTTAAGTCTGATTATTCGAGAGCCAAACAGGGGAAATAATTCAGTACCCCAGTTATAGCCCTTTATATCTAATAATTTTCCATTTAAATAAAAGTCTTCATTTATTATTTTAAGTGTATTTTTCGTTTTTTCTTTTAAATAATAATATTTATATCCGTGTATCATACTTATTACAGCACAGACTATTAAAAGCAATATTCCAAGTTTTATTCCCAGAAATATTAATATTAGCATTATGGCAAAGCAAATAAGATTTAGAACAACTGCTTTTTTCAAATCCTCCGGCACTTCATAAAATACTCTTCCTGTTTCTGTTCTTTCACGGTAAACTGTATCAGCTGATAAAATTCCAAGTTTTATTTTCTCTTTAACCTCATCTTCCTGTTTTTGATTAATTTTACGAAGATTTTTTCTGTTTTTTATTTGTTTCACACCAAAAACGATTAATATAACAGCAACTGAAAGATATACTAATGCAATAATTGAATTCATTTCAGTCCCCTCCGTATTAATAAGATATTCCTTGAGCTGTTATACGGACTCTGTCAGCATCCACTTTTAAAATAGCTTCAAGTATTTGTTTTCCTGCCTCCCTTAATTGAGCTGTAGTCTGTGAATTAGGATTGCTCTGATTTAAGGACTGTCCCACAGCTAAAGTCATTCCAACCATAACCATCTGGTCGTACATACTTTTTTTCTCCCTGTTGCTCATTCCGTCAAAAAATCCGCTGTTTTCAAGATGAGCCTTGAACTGATTTGCCATAGGTTTCACATAGTCGTCATTAAGACTGACATTGTTATATGCCATGTATGCTCCTGCTATTACAGCCGCTACTCCCGAAGACAGATCATTTGTCGGTATTCCTACAGAATGGGCTACCTGTGGGAAAGAATCATACAGCTGTTTTAATGATGCCCTTATTTCCTTTTGCTGGCTTTTTGGATAAGTTGCAACCAATGTTTCCAGTCCATCGGTACTTCCGTCCTGTGTAAAAGTGAGCGATGATTTTCCATAAGATTTACCTTGTGAAGATGAAGTTGTATTTAAAAGTTCCTGCATTATTTCATTTTTAAACATATCGCTATAATCAGCATGAGCTTGTCCTGAAATTCCAAGTCCCAGTGCTAAAATACTTAAAAGAAATATTTTTTTCATAAATTTTGCTTTCATAACTGTTCCTCCTGTAATTTTTTTATTTTACTGTTAATTTAAATCAGATAATTTTTTCTTGTTTTCCTCATATTTCTTACTATTAGTAGATTTTAACATTTCATTATCCTTTTTGACATTTTCTAAAGCTATGTTATACAAAAGGGGATTATAGTTTTCTTTTAGAAATTTTTGGTTAATTATAAAAGTTTCTACTGCTTTTTCATTATTTCCTGACAATCTGTAAGCCTGTATCAAATTTTTTTCAATTATTTCTGAAAGTACATTATTTAATACTTTAATATCCTTGTATTCCGCATAACTCTGTTTACCATGTTTTAAAATACCTATTGCTTTTTCATAATATTCAGCACTTTCCTTATATTTTTTTTCATAAAAGAGAATATCTGCCATCACTCTGTAACCATAGGAATAATCAGGAGCATTTTTTAAAAATATTTCTGTAATTTCCTTTGTTCTTTTAAATTCACGGTTTTGATAAAATGCCACAGTTACATAATTACGGTATTTCTCAAGATTTTTGCTGTCCTTTAAAAATTCCTCTTCCGCTTTTTTTATAACTTCTTCTGATGAAACTTCCTTCTGTTTTTCTATTTCAGAACTATCTTTTTCTACTTTTTCTTTATTTTCTTCAGTTTTGTTTTTATCACTCTGGCTTATATCAACATTATTACCTTTTTTTGTTTTATTTTGTTCCTGTTTCTTATTGCAGCTAAAAACAACAAAAACTATCATAGCTATTATTAAAATTTTTTTCAATTTTATCACTTCCCCAATGGATATAGAATTTTTTATGTTTTTTATTTTCTTAACAGTTCTTCTTAAACTTTTGCTTTGTAAATATTGACTTCATTTAATTTCCATAATTCTTACCTATCAAAGAAATCAGATATATCATAAAAGAAACATAAATCGCCACTATTAGTAAAAGGTGTAATGGATAAAAGAAATAAAACATATATTTTGTAAATCTGTTATGAATACCTTGTTTCCCATTATAAAGCCATATTATCGGCAATGAAAATATCGCAAATATCTGTGTTTTTATAAATATTTCATTTCCAAAAATGTTAAACGGAAATTCAAGTCCAGGCATAATAAATACGTTTAGAAACACCATTAATACAGCCTGAAATATTATGTTTTTGTAATCTTTCCCCCTGAAAAAATAGAATATCAGAATAATTGCAATCCCATATCCTAAATAATCACTTCTTGCAAAATGTGCAATTACGATGGTTAAAATACTTATGGCAGCTTTTACAAAAAATTTTATTATTTTATTCAGATTTTTTGATTTTTCCGTTTTTTCCAGTAAATTCATTCCACATAAGGCAATTCCGAAAGTCCATAATACATTGTTATATGGATAAAATACCATTATTTCTCCTTTTAATGCCAGACTTGCAAAAAGATTGAACGGAATTTCCGAAATAGCCGCAAAAATAAAGATACGAATTAAATATTTTTTTCTGTTTTTTGTCCTGTAAAATCCCTCTGTAAGCATAAAGGCAAAAATCGGAAATGCAAGTCTTCCAAGCATATTTAACCATATCTGATTAGGAAAAAATATATTCCACAGATGATCTGCCACCATAAATGTCATTGCCAGAATATGCAGTGTAAAAGAATTTATCCCTTTAGAAAATATAACTTTTTTATCCATTTTCACTCCTAATTTTTCTTTTCTGTTAATAAGGGGTAAATGAACTGAACCCCTTATTGTATTTTGTGAATATAAAACTATTCTTTTTATTTAATAAACAAGCCCTGATGATGTTATTTTCACTTTGCTTGCATTTACTTTAAGAACTCCCTCAAGTACTTCTTTTCCCGCTCTTCTTAATTGAGCGGTAACTTTTGCATTTGGATTTTGCTGATTTTGGGACTGATTTACAGCTAAAGTCATTCCTATTATTACCATTTGATCATAAACATATTTTTTATCACTATCGCTCATTTTATCAAATTCCGATACACTTTCCAATGCTTCCTTAAACTGTTTTGCCATAGGTTTCATATAACTGTCATTTAAGCTAACATTATTATAAGCCATGTATGCTCCCGCTATTACAGCTGCCATTCCTGTCGACAAATCATTTGTAGGCATTCCTACTGAACGTGCTACCTGTGGGAATGAATCCTGCATCTGTTTCAGGTATGTTCTCGCTTCTCCTCTTTGTTTTGAAGGATATCTGTTAACAAGATAATCAAGTCCTCTTGTATTTCCGTCCGATTTAAAAGTAATTTTGGCTTTTTTTGCCGGTTTTGGTTTAGACGATGTTTGGGATGATGATTTACTTTTACTGCTTCCTGTACTCTTAGAGCTTGAACTTTTTCCACTTGAACTGTCGTTATTTGTATTATTACCAAAAACTCTATTATGATTCTCAAAAGTTCTTCTCATTATATCCTGCTGAATCCAGTCACTGTTATAATCATACCAGTATCCCATAAATGCCTGTGCAGGCTGTGATACAAATAAACCTGCCCCAATAACTGCTGTAACAAATAGTTTTTTCAAATTTATTTTCATAATTATTCCTCCCGAATTGAATTATATATTTTCATTTTTTTTGTTTTTTATTATCACTATATACTATAATAAAACTTCTTATTTTTGTAATTATTTATTTTAAAAAGAAAGCCCTGATGCCGTTATTTTCACTTTGCTTGCACTTACTCCAAGAAGTCCCTCAAGCACCTGTTTACCTGCATTTCTTAACTGAGCGGTAACTTTTGCATTTGGGTTTTGCTGATTTTGGT
This sequence comes from Leptotrichia hofstadii, assembly GCF_007990525.1. Classification (NCBI taxonomy): domain Bacteria; kingdom Fusobacteriati; phylum Fusobacteriota; class Fusobacteriia; order Fusobacteriales; family Leptotrichiaceae; genus Leptotrichia; species Leptotrichia hofstadii. Next base: position 1,956,307 of record NZ_AP019823.1, on the reverse strand, counting down.
ACTGATTTATGGTTAAAGTCATTCCTATTATTACCAATTGATCGTAAATATATTTTTTATCACTGTTACTCATTTTATCAAAGTCATCTACACCTTGAAGCACTGTTTTTAACTGATTTTGCATAGGTTTCATATAACTATCATTCAGACTTACATTGTTATATGCCATATATGCTCCTGCTATTGCAGCTGCCAATCCTGAAGACAGGTCATTTGTAGGTATTCCTACTGAACGTGCTACCTGCGGGAAAGAATCCTGAATTTTTTTCAGATATGTTCTTGCTTCCCCTCTCTGTTTTGACGGATAGTTATTAACAAAATAATCAAGTCCTCTTGTATTTCCGTCCGATTTAAAAGTAATATTTGCTTTTGTTGTTTTTGGGACTGTAGTTGAAGTTGCTGAACTTCCCGTTGTTTTTGTAGTTGTTTTTTTAGAATTTGATTTTTTCTTTGAAGAATAATCTCCTTTTTTAATGTGGCTTATTACTTCACTACCAAGTAAATAATTTCTTGTACTATTTATCACATTGTTTGTATAGTTAAAACTGTCTGACATATCATAATAAAATGCCTGTGCAGGCTGTGATATAAATAAACCTGTCCCAATAACTGCTATAACAAATAGTTTCTTTAAATTTATTTTCATAATTATTCCTCCTAAAAATTTTATTTTTTTATGATTTCTATTATTTGATTATACTGTATATTTTTTAGATTAAAAGAACATTAGAGTTTTTTACTTTTTATTTATTTTTTTAAATATAAGATTACTCTCGGGAACTCCGATAAAAAGAGTTTGCTCATTATCCATAAACGTTATTACATCGGCATTACTTAAATCATATAAAAAATCTTTATCACTGTCGCTCAGTTCACTCTCTTTTTTCAACAGATTGTTCAAATTATCTATTTCAAAAGAAATCCTGTGATTTTTCAGGGAATATTTTCCCAAATATTTTTTCCCATTTTTTCCTGTTATAAAAACATTTCCTTTATCAAGTTTTATTGAAATTTTACTGTTTTTAAGTTCAAGCCCTGCAATATTTACAAGAGCCCATTCATTAGCCATTATTTTTTTCTCAAAATCTTCAATATTACTAAAAAATGAAAATCTTTCTTTATATTTTTCTTTAGAATATTTTTCCATATTATTTAACATAAAGCTATCCCCTTTTTCAAAGCTGTTTTTCAAAAAATCGGGAGTATCCTTTCTGTATATGAGATATACAGTTTCATAATTTTTGTTATCCACATAGACAGGATAATAGCCGTAATCAGAATTTCCTAACGACAGCATAGGCGAAAGGATTGCTTTAACTGTTCCATTTTTGAGATTCTGCACCATAATATCATTGTCCTTATATTCAGTCGCTTTGAAAATAGTATAAGTGGGAGAATGCTCCATTTTTCCGGCAAATTCCCTGTCAATCTCATTGGATACACCTACTTCTAATATATATCCCTTGTCTATTATATCTTTTTTTGAAGATTTTCCACAGGAAATAAATATTATTCCAAAAAGTAGAAAAATCATAAATCCTGTCAATTTTTTAATTTTTATCATGCTGTTTTTTCCTTCCTATCAATAAATTTACACCAAGCCCCACAAGAAATATTACATCCAATAAACCTATGGCAAAATAAGCATAATAAGTTGGTAAAAATTCTTCATCTCCTGCTGATGAAACTAAATATTTATACGATATTAAAAATATTAGTATTTTTAATATTACACCAATTATTGCTAAAAGTATCAAAGCCTTTTTTCCTATTCCTGCTTTTTCATAAAAATATGATAAAAATATATTAAGCAAAATTAATATAAGATTGTCCGAGTATATACCTCCAATCATTTTCAAATTACTTAAAACTGATACTTCTAATACAGCCAGAAAAAATAGTACCAGAATATTAAAACAGAGCAGATGAATAAAATACAGGCTTCCAAAAAATATTTTTTTCATTTTTCCTCCTTATTCAAACACTAATTAATCAGTCATTTTTCAATTTTATGATATGTAATATAGATTAAAATAAAATGAGAATTTTTACTTTTTTTCAAAGAGATAAAATTATATTGTAAGGAATACGAGTGAAAACAGTAAATACGTATTGTCGGTTATTTTATTTTTTTGATAATAAAATTTGTAATATGATTTCGATTTTTTTAATATTTTATTGACAATTATATAAAAATAGGATACAATTAAACATATCAAACCCCCTACAAACTTTTTATAGTTGGTGTAGGGCTTTTATTTATTATAGGAGCAACTATGAGTAAGGAGTATTTAGAAATTACGGAGCAGTTAGAACTTTTTAAAAAGCGTGGAATGATTGTTGAAAATGAAGAAAAAGCATTAGAGAAATTGGTTTTTATAAATTATTACAAGTTGAAAGAAGCCTCGCTCCCTTTCTTTTTTGAGAATAAATACATAGAAAATACAAGATTTGAAGATATTGTTTTTAGATTTTATGAAGATAGAAATTTAAGATTATATAAAACAGATATGAGAATCTTAAAACAAATAGGATTTAAAGATATAGAAAATGTAAAAAATTTGAAAATATAATCACGGTCATTAATTTGATTGTGATTTTTTGTTAAATAGCTATAAATCATATTAGATGCAGGGATATAAAAAATGAATAATCCCTGCAAAAATGAAAAAATTGAGAAAATTTAGTAAACTACTTTCAACCCTTCCTCTTCCAGTTCCTGCTGTCTTATTTCCAGAAACTGAACATTTATCATATAGAGAATTTGAAAAAGTTCATCATTTGTACTGATTGAATTGTCTATAAAATCTCCAATAAATAACATATCCTGAAAAGCGAGTGCCTTATTTGTCGGAAGTTCCAGTAAATAATAGTCTCCTTCTTCTTTATTTATTGTCTGTTTTGTAAGATATTCAACTGCATAGTCTGAAGCTGTTATATAACGGTACATATCACCATCATATTTACACCTCATTTGAAATACGACAAGCCTTCTTTCCTTTAATGCTTTAACAATTTCAGGATTTGCCACTTCAGGCGGTATTTCCTCATCTTTATATTTTTCTGTATCTTCATAAATTAATCTTGCTTTACTGTTTGTTTTTAGCTCTTTAGGAATATAGCACATAATTTTTTCAGTCTTTTCCGCAGAGAAACTTAAATTAAAAAATATAAATGCCAGTATAACAATAATTTTTTTCATTTTATTTCCTTTCATATATGCAACATAAAGTAAAAATTTGATTTTAAAGTTGTTTAAATACATTATATAACAGAAAAAGGTTTTTCTCAAATAAAATCTTTAAAAATGGCTAAAAGTTACTTTACTACAAAATAAAATATCTCTCATTTTATTTTAATATTCTAATGATAGAATATTTTATAAAAACAATTCATGAAAGGAAGAACAATCAGAATGGAAAAAAATATTAATAAATCTAAAATGAAAGAATTGGGACTGCTGATATTGAATACAGCCTGCTACTCAGCATTAATTATAACATCTGTAATAATTTTACTTACCGTTTTAAGTTCTTTGTTATCAAAAAAGATAATTCTTGCCGATTATTCAAAACAGTCTTTTGAAGTTAATGAACTGCTTAAATTCCTAGTATTTTACCCTATTGGGGAAGAGCTTTTATTGAGAGGACTAATACTTCAATTTTTAAAGAAAAAGACAAAATATGCCAATTTAATTCAGGCTGTAATTTTTGGAATACTTCATTTGAATCCAATTAAATTTATATACACAACAATATCAGGTATCTTTTTCGGAAATGTGCGGTTAAAACCCAATCCGATCTGGTGGATAATTTTATTACATTCGACATTTAATCTTGTTTCGATATTTCTATACAAGCCTTTTATGATTATAGTTGAAAAAATATTTTATCTTCAAAATATGCCAATAATAACATTAACTATCGTATTTATTCCACCTTTATTCATATTTGATTATACTCTTAAACAACTTAAAAATAAATTTAATTACGAAAAACTTTACAAAGCATAATTTTTAACCAAAAATATCCTCTTCGGTTTATTTTTTTAGTTTAAACTTTAGAGGATATTTTACTTTACTAATTTTCATTTACTTCCCATTTTATTACTTCACCTGTTATAGCATCAATGTCGAATTTGTATTCTGTATTTTTATACACTATTCTTCCTTCATAAATCTTTCTTCCTTTTTCACTATCCAGCTGAATATTTGTAACATTGATTTTTTTTGCACCAGTAATCCGTGCAACTGCTATTTCTTTTGCTTTTTCTATTCCAATATATTTTGGTGTTTTTCTTATTTCTGTATCACTGCCATTTGTATTAATGATTTTACCATCATCTCTTATTGTCGTTGAAGCCGATACTCGGTCTTTTTGGCTGTAACTCAGAACTTTTCCTGTATTCGCATCAATGTTATATTTATATTTTTTCCGTTCTGTATAAAATTCTATTTCATATATAAATTTCTTATTTTCCTTATCCAGACGAATTTTAGTCATTTTTGCAGTATTTTTTGCCACTTTTGAATGGTCTAACGCAAGCTGCTTTGCCTGTGCAATCGAAATTTTTACATCAACATTCAGAACTCTTACTGTTTTAGTCTCTTTAGCTGAATTTCCATTTGCAGGGACTCCCATTACTGTAATAAAAAATACTATAAGTAATTTTTTCAAAAAATTTTTTTTCATTTTCCCTCCTTTTTCAACTTAAATACAAACGAACTTCCTTTTCCAATTTCACTTTCCACATAAATCTCTCCGTTATGTGCCTCTATAATCCATTTTACCATTGATAATCCAAGCCCTATATTTTCTGTTGTTCTGGAACTTTCCACCTGATAAAATCGTCCCCATATTTTAGGTATATTTTCTTTTTCTATACCGATTCCATCATCAATAATTTTACATATTGCAAAATCTTTATCCTGTGACAGTTTTATCCATATATTTCCATTTTCACAACCATAGTTAATCGCATTTGAAATTAAATTTACAAAAATTCTCATAATCATCGTCTCATCGCCAACAATAAAAATGTCTTCCTCTATTTCAGAATAAATTTTTATATTTTTACTGTCTGCATTATGTTGCTGACTGTCAGCAATAAGATGTGCCATTTCACTTATATTTATTTTATCAAAATTAAGTTTCTGATTTCCTCTGTCCATTCTCGATAAAGTCAGAAGCTGTGAGATTAATTTTGACATCTTTTTAGTTTCATCAAGCACAGAAGAAATTGTATTTCTGGCATTTTCTATTGAAGTGAGATTTTCAAGACCGTATTCACATTCGGAAATTATAATTGACACAGGTGTTCGCAGCTCGTGTGAAACATCTGATGTAAACTGTGCTTCTCTTTCAAAGGAACTTTGCAGTCTGTCAAACATTGTATCAAAGGTATTTGCCAAAGTATAAATTTCATCATTTCCTTCTCCAATATTAATTCTTTGTGTCAAATCATTTCCCTCATTAATTTTCTCCGCAGCTCCCCTTATTTTTTCTATAGGTTTAAATGCTTTTTTTGTTATAAAGTATCCACTTATTGCTGAAAATAACAAGAAAAATGGTAATACAATCAGAGAAATTAAAACAATTGTTTCAATAATATTTTCCACTTCTGTTGCAGGAGCAATTCCACGAATATGAATAATGCCGTAGCCTGAAAAATTCTTTTTGCTGTCAAAAATATACCATTTTTTATTTTTATGTTTTATAATTCTTACATCATTTTTATCGGAAAAAGTTTCATCATATTCAAAATCCAATGGAATATCCCCATAAATAAATCCTGTTTCATCATCATAAACCGACAAATGAACATTATTATTAAAAATAATAAAATCATTGTCAATAGTAAGTTCACCATCATAAACTTCAATTTCGTCGAATGCCGAAACTACAGAACTTTTCAAATTTTTATAAGCGTTTGCCCGTACAAGATTTTCACTAATATAAATTATTGTTATAAGAAATATGACTATAAGACTTATCATAAGACCGATATACCAGAAAGTTATTTTGGACTTTATAGAAAGTTTATTCATTTTCATTATCGACCCTCAGGACATAACCCAATCCACGAATGGTATGAATAAGTTTTGGAGTATAGCTGTCATCAATCTTTTTCCTCAAATATCTGATGTAAACATCTATAACGTTGGTTCCACCTTCATAGTCATAATTCCATATATGGTCTTCTATTCTTTCTCTTGATAAAATTTTTCCTTTATTTCGTATCAAATATTCCAAAATCGAATATTCTCTACCTGATAGTTTTATTAATAAATCATCTCTAAAAACTGTTTTAGCATCAAGGTCAACCTTAAGATTAGCTATTGTAACTATATTATCGGCATTTCCGGAATTCCGTCTTAAAAGTACACGGATACGGGCCATAAGTTCTTCAAAGATAAAAGGCTTTACAAGATAGTCGTCTGCTCCATAATCTAGCCCTTTCACTTTATCATCTATATTATCTCTTGCAGTTAAAAGCAGTATTGGAACTTTATTTTTCTTTGCCCTTATTCTTTTAATCACTTCAAATCCGTCAAGTTTTGGAAGCATAATATCCAAAATTACCGCATCATATTCAGTTCCTTCCACATATCTGATTGCCTCTTCTCCGTCAAAACAGCTGTCAACTCCATAATATTCCTTTTTAAGCTTTTTTGTAATAAGTTCGTTCAACTTCTTTTCATCTTCTACAACTAGTAATCTCATTATCTTTCACTCTCTTCCATCTCCAGCAGGACACAACGATTCTCTTCACAAAATAATTTTAATTGCTCCATTTTTTCTTTTTTTTCATATTTTTTCTCACTTTCTGTGAACGGTTCATTTTTATTATACCTCATAAATGCTGTTAAAAACAGAGAGAGAATAAAAAGTTTTTTTATTGTGTTTCTGTAATTTTCAGATTTAATTAAATATTTTCTTATTTCCATTTTATTTTATCCTTATTTTTTATAGCCAAAAAGGCTCCTCCACCTGTCAGTCCAGCTCCTAAAAGAATTAGAACAATATTTGCCGTGAAAACTCCTAAGATGAGTGAAACAAGCCCTCCACCAATTGATCTTGCAACAAATTTCTGTATTGTGCGATTTTTATGATTCATTTCCGTATTATTAGGATTTCCATTAAAAGAACTATCAATATTTGCATTATTTGTATCATAAAAATCATTATCATTGTTATTTTTTTTAAATTCAATAACTTCTATTTTTCCAGACTCTTGTTTTTTAAAATTTTCTGCTTCTTCTATCATCCTTTCTTCATTGCTTCCATAGGATTTATTTTTCTCATTAAAAAGTATTCCATTCTTTTTCAAAACCTGCGCATCTTCTTCTGTAAATGGATGCCATCCTTGTTTAATAAGCCTTCTAACATACATTTTATTATATATAAAACCAAATACCATTGATAGAACAAATATCAATGGAAAATATATTATCCCTGTTATACCAATTACGACAAAAGAAATTCCGGCCACCATATAATCCCCTTTAATTAACGGATATATAAAACCTAAAAAAAATGCTCCCCATGAAAATCCAAATTTTATTTCTTTTCTTAAAACTCCATTTTCCAAAACAGCTCTTTTTCCATTTATCTGTTTCATTAATAATCATCTCCTTTTATTCTATTATTTTTTTATATATAGCACACTTAACGAAAAATTGCTATAATTTTCTACTTTTAATCCTTTGAATTTAGTATTTACAAGATTATATTTATTACAATATTTTATTATTCACAGCCTTTATTATAAAATATTTATCTTTATAAAACTTTTAATCTCTTTTTTAAATTTTGAAATATTGAATGCTATTTATATTTTTAACAATATAGTATTATCAAAACATTAAAATAAAATGAGAGTTTTAATTTTTATTCGTTATGAATTATATTTTAAATTTTTGATATAAAAATAGGATTTACAATTTATTCTTAAGTTCACTCTTTTATGAAAAATTAAATAAAAAATAAATAAGAAAACTAAAATGAAAATATTAAAAATACATGGCATAATATAAAATTTTATGAAATTTAGGAAAAATTTTGAAAAATTTATTCAGAGTGTTATTCTTAGGTTTTTTTATGTTGATTATAGCTGCATGTAAATTATTTAGTCCAAAGGAATGGGCAAGGTTGAATAGAGAGGAAAATATGAAAGGAGAAGTGTGTCATAAGAATATTTGGACTGATGAAATAGAATGTAGGTATAAGAGACCATATTGCTTAAAAGATTCTAGTCGAGAAGTTTTAGAATGCAGTTCAAAACCTTATAATTAAAAATATTGTATTATTGATAAAAAATGGAAGGAGACTTTTATGAAAGGCATTATTAAATTTTTGGTTATCGCAGTAATGTTTACTTTATTTGTTATTGGATGTAATACTGCGGGATATAGAAAAACATGCGATGAAAAGAACCGTTGTAAATACATACCTTATCTCTATAATAGAGATTAAAAAATGTAATATGTGAATGCGAAAAGGCTGATTTGGAAGTAAATTTCTAAGTACAGTCTTTTTTTATAATAAATTTCTAATCAAAAAAAAAAAAAAAAATGAATAAGGAAAATAAAATTGGAATATCAAAAACATAAGTTATACTGTAATAAAAGAAAAAAATACAAAAATTTGTGAAATTTAGGAGGAATTTGGTATGAAAAATGTACTCAGAGTGTTGTTCTTAGGTTCTTTAATGTTGAGTATAACTGCATGTGAATTGTTTAGTCCAAAAGAATGGGCAAAATATCAGAGAGGGAAGGCGAAAAGAGGGTATACTTGTGATTATCATAGAGATAGAGGATATGAATGTTACGATAAAAGACCATTTTGTAAAAGGGATTCGACTGGAGAAATCACAGAATGCACGGCAGATTAATTTTATTATATCAGAAAAAATGATAGAAAATTTATTAAAAATATTACTAAACTTTTAATTATTTCAGTAGTATTTGTGTTATTTATTGTTGGATGTGCCGATGTGCCGAATACTGTGGGGAACAGAAAAACATGTGATGAAAGAAATCGTTGTGAATATTCAGGTTATCATTATAATAGATAGAGATTAAAAAATATAATATGTAAATGCGAAAAGGCTGGCTTGGAAGTAAATTTCTAAGTACAGTCTTTTTTTGTGTAAAAACTAAAATTTATAAAAAATTAATTAATTTTTAAAATAATTTAATTTATATATTGACTTTTATTTAAAAATATAGTATAAATTATTAAATAAAAATTAATAAAAAGAGGTGGGTAATTATGGATAAGGTTTCAAAAAAAGAAAAGAGCAAAATTGAAAAAATGAAAAGAAGGGAAGAAAACAAAGGATTAAAGGAAAGGGAAAAAGGGTTTACGCTCGTAGAGGTAATACTGGTAGTAGCGATTATTACGATAATATCGGCAATTGCAGTGCCACAAGTTGGTAAGTATTTGAATAAGGCGAATAGAAGCAAGGTAATTGGAGCAGTTGCGGAACTTAATAATACTACAACTTCTTGGAGTATTGATCATGGTGGAGATGCACCTAAGAATTTACAGGATATTTTAACAGAGCATGGAAATCTAAATAAACTTGGAATTGGGCTGGATAACAATGGGAAATTTAAGATTGGAAATATTGAAGGAAATGTAGTTTATCAGGATGGAGAGGTTTTTGCCAAAGTATCTGCAGGAAGTAAGGCTTTTGCAGGAGAAGAAATTAGGAAATAATGAATATTGTGATTGAAATTGTGAAATATTGTATTTTTTTTAGAATTATCTGGATTGATTTGAAAAAAAGGATTATTCCTGAAGAAAGTTTTGTCATTTTACTTGCATTAGGATTGATATTAGCAATTCAAAATATTAATTTAGAAGGTTATTATATGGGAATTTGTGCTTATTCAATGCCGATGATAGTGCTTTATATTTTAGAAGATTATTTCGGAAAAACGCTGATAGGCTTTGGGGATGTGAAACTGATGATGGGAATTGGTGGTATTTTGGGATATTTTGGAGTGGAGAAGATTATAAATTTTTATATGATTTTGTATATTTTTTCTGGAATAGTTGCTTTTTTATTTTTATTTTTGAAAAAGTGGAAAAAGTATGAATATATTCCATTTGCACCGTTTATCATCGTAAGTTATGTAATTTTTGAGATTTTTGGCAAATAAAAGTTGGGGAAAATATGAGAAGGAATAGGGGAGAAACGTTAATTGAGAGTTTAATTTCGATGTTTTTTGTAACAGTTATCATTGTACCAGTTGCAAATTTATTTTTACAGACATTTAAAACGGATATTAAAGTTGATAATTTAAATGAAAAAAATGTAAACATTGAAAATATGGTTGAAATATTAAAGGCAAAAAAATATGATGAAATTGTAAATTTTATCGGAAAATATGAGATTTCAAAAGTAGATGATTTTTATAATAGATTTGCAATTGAGAAAAAATATCAATTTTTGAAAAAATTGGAACAAAAACTAGATAAAAAGGGAAAGTTTCAGGAAGATAAAATAAATTTGGAAATAAAGAAGGCGGATGGGTATTTTATGAATGAGTTTGGACAGAAGGAATATATTTTTGAAATAAATATTGATAAAATAAAGGATTATTATTTTCCAAATATTGATGAAAGCAGTTAAAAAATTAGTTTGTAGGAGGAAAATAAATGAAAAAAAGAGAAGGATATTTATTAGTCGAAATATTAATAAGTATGTTTATATTTTCTGTTCTTGTATTCGTAATTTCTGTGTTCTTAAAACGTGTGGTTATTGTGGAAAAGGCAAAGAAGGATAATCAGAAAATGTATGAGAAAATGTATTTTTCGATGGATAAAATTGTTTTGGATATAAAGAATAGAGATATTCAAGGATTTTCTTATGAAGGAGAGAATAATAATATTTTTGTTAAAGAAAATCAAATAGTTTTTAAATTGAATGAGCTATTTTACAAAATTGAATTTGATAAAGGAAAATTGTATATTTCTGATGCGGAAAATTTGAAAAAGTTTGGAAGTAGAGCTGAAGTTGGAAAATTTCGTGAGGCAAAGTTTGAGAAAGTGGGAGAAGTACTGATTATTAAGTTAAATAGTCATAAAAATGATAGTGTTAGGGCTGTGAGAATTTAAATTGAGGTTTTGGATAATGGGGAATAGATATTTTAGGTTATTGAAAAATATAAAACTTGGGGGAAAAAATAAGAATATAAAAAAAAGAAATGAGGGAGCTAGCCTTGTTTATGTTTTGGTAATTTTGTCAATAATTTCAGCGTTTTCAATTAATTTTGCTTACTATGTGCGACAGAAAAAGGAAATGGTGTTTTTGAAAAGCCAAAAGGAAAATAAAGTTGAGAAGAATTTTTTGATACAGAAGGAAAATCAGAATGTAGAACGAATTTTGAATAAAGGGATTTTATTTGATGGGAATAGATTTTCGATAAATAAGAAGGAACGGTATTTTGACAGTATTCTTAAAAAAAATGGACAAGCTGTTGAGATAAAAAATTTGATTTTTTTAGCAAAAGATATTGAAAGTATTGGGAATTACAAGGTTAAGTCAATAAGGGACAGCAGTGATAATGAATATTCATTACCACTTGAAGAAAATAAGGTTTATAGTGAATTGAAAGTTGTTTTTGCAAGGAAAATTTTGAATGAAGAGATATTGTTTCAGGAAAAGGTAGAATTTAGGAGATTAAGTTCACTAGAAGTGGAAATGAGGGTTTTGGAATCAGGTTTTTTATAGAACTGTTCAAAATGGAATACTTAGAAATAAGATAAAATATTAAAGGGGGAGTGATGGAAGAAAAAATAAAAATATATATAAGAAGAAAAAATAAAATTTATATATATTTTAACGAAGAAATATATTTTTTTGAAAATCAGGAGCTTGAAATGGCTTTAGAGTCGTTTTTTGAGGAAAATCAGATTGAAAAAAACATGAAAGCGACTGTAATTTTACATTTTTCATATTTTTTATTTAGTAATTTTGGAGAAAATGTGGAAAAATCTGATAAAAAAGAAAATAATGTTGAAAAGTTAGAGAAAAAGTCTCTAAATTTGGAAGATATTTCGGAAATTTTTAAGAAAAAGATTAGTTTGGTGAATAGAAAATTGGTTATAAATCATTTGGAAAATCAATTTTTAGATATTTATTTGGATAAAAGGGAGATTAATAAAGTAAAAAATTGCTTGAAAAAATATTCTGTGATAATTTCGGAGCTGAAAATAGATTTTGACGCTGTTTATAATTACTATAGGGACGGAAATTTTGAAATAAATCAGAATGAAAATTTTGAAAATGAAAATAATTTTTTGAAAAATGAAGAAAATTTTCAGAATGTGATAGGAAATTTTGAAGGTATTCAGGAAACAGGAGTTATTGAAAAATTAGATATCGATAGGAATTTTGGTGAAATAGAGGAAATTGATATAAATGAAGAGAGTAGCGATAATCAAGGAATTTTTGATAATGGTGTAAAGTCAGGGAATAAAAGTGATAGAATAGAGATTTTGCAGATTGGGGAAGAAAATAGCCTTAGAATTTTAATTGTGGATGAGAAAATTGCTGAAGTGGAAAAAATTGAGCTGAAAACTGAGGATGTGGATGATGTTGAAAACTTTGATTTTGGAGATATGATAGTTGTTGGAAGTGGAGAAAATGATGTAAAAGTTATATTTGCAGGGGCTGAACTTTCGGATAGTCCTGATTTTATGAAGAAAACGGCAATTTTTGATAAAGAGAGCGTAAAAAATATAAAATTTTCTGATGTTGTTATTGCTGGAATTTGTATCATTGCGTATTTTTGGATTTATAATTCAATTCCACTTCAGAAAAAAACTGTTGAAAATGAAATCATTCAGAAGGAGATAAAATCGCTAGAAAAGGATTATTTGAAGAAAAAGGCTGAGGAAATTCCAGATTATTCAAAGGAGCTTGCCACACTTCGTGAAATTGATGGAGCGATAAAAAGGAGAGAATATTATTCGGTTATAAAATTTTTAGTTGAAAATAGTAAAAATGGTATTGGTTATACGAAAATTAATTATGAGAATACAAAGTGGACTGTACAGGGGGAGATGGAAAATTTTAGTAATTTTGAAAAATTTGAGAATAATATTTTGAGAAAATATCCAAGCTCTGAATTGGGGTATTTGAAGGATAATGACACTGCAACGGTTTTTGAGTATGTACTTGAACCATTTTAAATTGATAAGTATTAAATAGTTTAAGCCAAACGGTCAAAAATGTTTAAGTTTTACTGTGTGATTAAACTTTTTAATAGAATAAAGATATATAGGAAGAAATAAGATGATAAAATTAAATTTGAAGATATTAATACTTGTGGCAGGAGTTGTTTTTATGCTGATAAGTATTAACAAAAAGTATGGGAAATATAAGGAAGTTTTGAATAATAGAAAGATTTTGATTGAGAATAAAAGGAATCTGGAAAGTAAGATTGTAGATGTAGTGGAGGAGAAAAAGTCAGAACGTGAAAGAATTATAGGCGAATACAATCAAATATTGGCATTGACTCAAAGATTATCGTTTTTGTCAATAAAAAATGAATCTGAATTTAAAAAGATGATTTATGTGTTTTCGCATGACAGCGGGCTTAAAATGAAGGAAATCTCAAAATCGGAAAATGTGTGGGAACGCAATGGATATAGGCTTAAATATATTCATTTTACGATGTATGGAAGCCTTAATGATTTTGGAAAATTTATTTATTTTGTGAATAAAAGCAGAAAATATATTGATACTTCCAAAATGTTTATGGAACTCACAAGCGATGGATTTAAAATTTCGCTTGGTTTTATAGAGAAAGTTATAGACAAAAAGAAAATTAATGCTGAAAATAAAGGGAAAATTGCATAAATCATATATTTGAAAGTGGGGATTAAAATTTTGAAAAAAAAGAGAAGTTACAGATTGTTAATTGTTTGCTTTTTGGCTTTTTTGCTTGCTTTGAGTAATGTTTTTGGAGCGAAAGCGGCTGATTATGTGAATAAGAGCGATGTGGAAAATGCTAAAAAAATATTTATTTATGAAGTTCCGAAGAAAGTGCAGGCTGAAAAAAAGGAAAATAGTGATAATAAGAAGAAAAACAGTAATAAAAAGGATAATAAAGATAATAATCCTGTAACTAAAAAAGAGGAAAATAAGAGTCAGGGACAGAATCAGAATAATGTACAGCAGACTGTAAAGGAAGTTAAAAAGAAAACTGGAGAAGTTGACTTGGAATACAGAAATGTAAAGGATATTACCGAGGCACTTAATGGATTTTTTGGATTTGAAGTTATTGGAATTGACAATAAAGTAATTTTTAGTGGAGATGAGAGTAAAGTTGAGGAGATGAAAAGGATTATAAAGTCGCTGGATAAGGAAAAGGAGCAGATTATAATAAAGGGAACTATAATTGATACAAGTTCAAATCTGTTTGAGCGGCTTGGAATTGACTGGAGCATAAATAGTAATAATTCTAATGCGACTAAAGATAATCTGGTGGCAAAATTTTTAAATGGAGAAGTTTCGATTGCGTCAATTTTTTCAAAAGGAGGACGATTTTTAGGAATAGATTTTAATTTGTTGAAGGAAAATGGAGATATACGGATAGAAGCAATGCCGACACTTATGATTATGGAAAATGAGGAAGGGGAATTAAAGGTTACGGAGGAAGTGCTTGTTGGAGAAAAAAAGACTACAAAGAAAGATACAGAATATGTAGAGCCAATTTTTTCTGAAGCAGGTATAGTCTTTAGGATAAATCCTGAAATTAGAAAAATTAATGGAATAAAGAAAATTCTGCTTAAAATTGATACAGAAATAAGCAACTTTAAGCTGACTTCAAGCTATAACGCATCTTCTGGAGCTAAACAAAAGAATCAGACAAAAACAACAATTACGTTGAATAACGGCGGCTCAACTTTTATTGGAGGATTAAAGCAGGATGTGAGCAAGGAAACCATAAGAAGAGTCCCAGTACTATCAAAAATTCCTATAATTGGTCCGCTGTTTAAGTATCGACGTACTAATAGGGAAATGCGGGATATTTATATTGAAATTGAGGCAGTAATTCAAGATAAAACTTAATTAAAAAATAATCATTTTAAACTTTTTTCAGTTCAAATGAAAAACTTTACAAATTATACTGAAAATTTCCAAAATATGTAGTATAATATTAAATAAATACTAAAATTAAAATTATAATTTAAAACAGTAAATTAATGAATTTGAATTTAAGGAAAGGATAAAGATGATTTCAATTCAAAGGCTTGAAGAAATAATAAAAAAATTTAGTAGTGTCAGAATAGCTGTAATTGGTGATATGATGCTAGATGAGTATCTAATTGGGAAGGTTAACAGAATTTCTCCTGAAGCGCCTGTTCCAATTGTGAATATTGAAGAGGAAAGATTTGTATTAGGAGGAGCTTCAAATGTAGCAAATAACTTGACTTCGCTTGAAGCAAAAGTTTTTGTTTACGGAGTAATTGGTAATGATGCAAATGGAGAAAAATTTATAAAGGAGCTTGAAGATAAAAATGTGAATCCTGCTGGAATTGTGAAGGATGAAACACGTCCAACAATTATTAAAAGCAGAGTTTTGTCACAAGGCCAACAGTTACTTAGATTGGATTGGGAAAAAGATACTGATATTTCAGAAGATATTCAAAATCAACTTTTGGAAAATTTTGAAAAAAATATTGAAAATATTGATGCAGTATTGATTTCTGATTACAATAAAGGGTTGCTTACAAAACATTTATCAGAAAGAATTATAGAAGTAGCAAAAAAACATAATAAAAAAGTAATGGTTGATCCAAAACCGCAGAATTTTAAAAATTATGTTGGAGCAACTTCAATGACTCCAAATAGAAAAGAAATTTTGGATTATTTTGGAATGAAAAAATTTACGAGCGAGGAAGAAATTGCTGAAAAAATGGCTCAGTTAAAGGATGATTTAAAACTGGACAGCGTTGTGCTTACTCGAAGTGAAGAGGGAGTTTCGCTGTTTAGAACAAAACATAAGAGGATACCGACTGTGGCAAGGGAAGTTTATGATGTTACAGGGGCTGGAGATACATTTATATCGACATTTTTACTTTCGATATGTGCTGGAGCGGATTTGTATGAGGCTGGGGTAATTGCAAATATGGCATCTGGAATTGTAGTGGCAAAAATAGGAACGGCTACAGCAACGCAAGATGAAATAATAGAATTTTACAAGGATAATGACAATATATTAAAAAATATATAAAAATGAAATGTCCTTTAATTTAAAGGTGTTTTAAAATAAAAAAATACAAATAAAAATTTAAAAAGAAAAGGAAGTGAAATTATGGCAATTATTGCGGCAGTTGAAGCTGGGGGAACAAAATTTATATGTGGATTGGGAACTGAAGACGGAAAAATCATTGACAGAGTAAGTATTCCAACTACAACTCCTGAAGAAACAATGGCACAAGTTATTGAATATTTTAAAGACAAGGAATTTGATGTAATGGGTGTTGGGAGCTTTGGACCGATTGATCCTGTAAAAGGCTCTAAAACTTACGGATATATTACAAAAACTCCAAAGCCTTACTGGAGCGATTATGATTTGATAGGAGAGTTGAAAAAACATTATGATGTTCCAATGGAATTTGATACTGATGTAAATGGAGCGGCGCTTGCGGAAAGCTGGTGGGGTGCTGGAGAAAATTTGAAAAATGTTATGTATATTACTGTTGGAACTGGAATTGGGGCTGGAGCAGTTGTTGATGGTAAAATGCTTCAAGGATTGACTCATCCTGAAATGGGACACATATTCTTGAAAAGACATAAAGACGATAAATTTGAAGGAAGATGCCCTTTCCATAAGGACTGTATGGAAGGAATGGCGGCAGGGCCTGCAATAGAGGACAGATGGGGTAAGAAAGGATTTGAACTTGCCGATAGGGATGAAGTTTGGGACATGGAAGCATATTACTTGGCTCAGGCTGTTGTAAACTACACTTTAATTTTATCTCCACAAAAAATAATTATGGGTGGGGGAGTTATGAAACAGCAGCAATTGTTTCCATTAATTAGAAAATATGTACTGGAATTTTTAAACGGTTATGTTCAAAAAGAGGAAATTTTAGAAAAAATTGAAGATTATGTTGTTTATCCAGGACTTGGGGATGAAGCTGGATTTATCGGATCGATTGCATTGGGAAAAATCGCGTTGGAAAACAGTAAAAAATAATGATTGATTGTAATTAATCAAGGGGGGATTAATTAAAATGATAAATATTGCAAAGAATAATAAAAGTGGAATTAATGAAAAGGAATTGTTATCATTTACTAAAAGTGTATATTATTTATTAAATGGTAAAATTTCACTAATTGATACACTTGAAATTGTTGCACAGAATTATAGTGGAGATTTGAAAAGTAAGATAATTGGTACAAAACAGCAAATTGAAAAGGGAGTTTCTCTTCATAGGGCTTTTTCAAAGATTACTGCAAATAAGGAATTTATGGAAATGATTAAAATTGGGGAAGAAACTGGAAATTTGGAAATAGTTTTTAAGAATCTGTATGAAAAGTACGAGTTTAATCAGAAAATAAAAAAAGATGTGAAAAATTTGAGCATTTATCCAGTAACAGTTATAATTACAGCGTTAATTATTGTATTCATACTGTTAAAATTTGTAGTGCCTAAATTTGTGGTAATTTATTCTGATATTGGTCAGGAATTGCCAGAAGTTACGCAAATTGTTATAAATATTAGTAAAATAACGGATAAATATGGTATTTTTCTTTTAATTGCCATAATTTTTTTATTTTTTGGATTAAAAAATTGGAAAGGAAAAAATGAAAAGAATTTTGAAAAAATTTTTTTAGAAATGAAACTGATTGGGCAAATGTATAAAAATATTTGCATATTGAATTTTACAAGAAATATGTACTCTCTGACAGATGCCAATGTTCCATTGATTCAATCCTTAAAAATGTGTACAAATTCCAAAAGTTATATTTTAAATGAGGAACTGAAAAAAATTATTTTGAAAATAGAAAAGGGTGAGAGTATTCAAAAATCCTTTAAAAATACGACTTTTTTTGATAATGAATACGTAAGTTTCCTTGCAATTGGAGAAAAGACCGGCGAAATGAAAATATCATTTTTTAATTTGAATGAAATTTATTACGAAAAAGTTAGCGAGAAAATAAAATGGTTTTTAAAAATGTTTGAGCCGCTTTCGATAATTTTTATCGGAGTAATTATTGGGCTTATTGTATTTTCAGTTATGCTGCCTATTTTTAAAATGGGGGAAATGCTGTAAATATTAAATTAAAAATATAAAAAATTAAAGTTGGAAACTGGAATTTTAGATTTAACACAAAAATGCTATTCTTTATTAAAATACAGGATTTATTAGGAACTGTTCTTAGCAAAGGGGAGGAAAGGCTTCTTATAAGTGAATAAATAAAATGTATATTTTTAAAAAAGGGGAATAAATTGTTTGGTTTTTCTAAAATAATTTAGATTATAGCAAAGATAGTTTAAAATTTGACTCAAAGATTACAGACATGCCGCTAAAATTTTGGAGGTTTAGTTTTAAATGAATGTCAATATACAATAAAAGAAAAAAGGAAAATTTATGATAGAAAATTTTATAGAATCATCGAAATATGCACAGAATTTGTTTAAAATAAGGAATGAAATTATACAGGATATAAAAAACGAAAGTTTAGATGAAAATGTGCCGATTATTACAGATGAAGTGCTAAATTATATGATTTTTACTGCTAGAAATATAAAGGCTCGAAATATTTTGGAAATTGGTACAGCGACAGGCTATTCGGGGCTATTTTTGGCACAAATCGCTAATGAAAATAGCGGGTTTTTGACAACAATGGAAATTGATGAAATTCGTTATGGAAAAGCTGTGGAAAATTTTGAGAAACTTGGATTATTTGAAAAGAATAAGATGATTTTTGGAGATGCTTTGGAAGAAATTCCGAAACTTGATAAGAATGTGAAATATGATTTTATTTTTATTGATGCGTCAAAAGGTCAGTATTTGAAGTTTTTTGAAATGAGCTATGAACTTCTCAATGAAAATGGAATTATTTTTATTGATAATCTAATGTTTCGTGGACTGGTTGCAACAGATAAGGAAGAAATTCCAAAAAGATATAAGACAATTGCAAAAAGGCTCAAAGAGTTTATAGAAAAGCTAAATGAAGAGTATAATTTTGTACTGCTTCCGTTTGGAGATGGAGTTGGGATAGTAAAAAAATAAATATTCAGTATTAATCACTCAACTTAAAAATTGGATTAAAGATGTGAAAAAAGCAATGGATTGCCTATAGACGGAGTCTAGTTTTCCACTTTTGTTTTAAACTGGAATTGTTATAAAGAGGTTTGAATTTATAATATAATTTTGTAAATATGGGAAAGAGAAGTGAGGAGAAATGAAATTTCTTTTGTATAATATTCGATACGGGACTGGAAAATATTTGAATCAGCCGTTTAAACATATGCGAGGGTATTTGGGACGTTCTGTAAGGCATGTTTATCGGATTGGGAAATTTATTAATAAATATAAGCCTGACATTGTGGGACTTGTAGAAGTTGATCTTGGTTCATTTAGAATGTATAGCAAAAATCAGGCTACACTTCTTGGAAGAATTACTAGAAATAATAATGTTTATCAGTACAAATATGAGGAAGATTCCAACTATATGAAATTTCCAATGGTAAGAAAGCAAGGAAATGCGATACTTTCTAAAAAACCTGTTTTACGGGAAGAATTTCATTATCTGGATATTGGAATGAAAAAATTAATTATTGAGGTGGAAACGGAAGATATTGTGGTGTTTCTAGTTCATTTGGCACTTGGTGGAAAAACGAGACAGAAACAGATTGTACAGCTTTACAATTTTGTGAAAAACTGCAAAAAGCCAGTTATAGTCGCTGGAGATTTTAATGTGTTCTGGGGAGAAGAGGAAATTGAAATGTTTTTACAGGCTTCTAACCTGCAAAATATAAACATAAGGAAAGATCCAACTTTTCCGAGCTGGAATCCAAAGCGGGAACTTGACTTTATACTTTGTTCAAAGGAAATAAAAGTAAAAAGTTATGAAGTTATACAAACTCAGCTTTCAGATCATTTGCCAATACTAGTTGATTTTGAAATTGTAAAATAAAAGATTATAAAAGCTAAAAGATTAATTTTATTAATGATAACATTTAAAACTTATATATTTGATATATTGATTTTAGATTATTTTTCTGCTATAATAGATTTATCAAAAAACAAATTAAAATGATAGGAGGAAAAGATTATGAAAATGATAAGAAGGATAAGGGATAATAAATTTACACAATTAAATTATAAACCCTTGTCAGATGGTGTATAATCATTTTTATAATGGATTCCTGTTTTACATAAAAATTTTACTTTTGCCAATGACCTTTGGGTTGTTGGCTCTTTGTTTTTATATACAATTTGTATAATTTTATTTAGAGCCTGTAAAAAGGGCTTTTTTTTATAAAAAAATGCAGGGAGATGGTAATTATGATAAAAGTTGGAGTTATTGGAGCGACTGGGTATGCTGGGCAGCAGCTTGTATGGATATTGAATAATCATAAAGAAGTGGAGATTGAATTTATTTCTTCGTATTCAAATGCTGGAGAGAATATGGGCGAAGTGTATGCAAATTATAAAAAATATTTTGAGAAGAAATTGATTTCGCAGGAAGAGGCTGAGGAAAATTTTGGAAAAATTGATGTGCTGTTTTTGGCATTGCCGCATGGATTGTCGGAAAAGATAACTAAGAAGGCGCTCGAAAATAATGTAAAAGTTTTTGACTTGGGAGCAGATTTCAGGCTGGATGACTCGGAAACTTATGAAAAATGGTATGATGTTAAGCATGAGTTTCCTGAAATTAATCAGAGTGCAGTTTATGGCTTGCCTGAGCTGAATAGGGGAAGAATAAAGGAAAGTCAAGTTGTTGCCTGTCCCGGGTGTTATCCGACATCGGCGATACTGGGAGCGGCGCCGCTTTTAAAAAATAAAGTTGTAAAAACGGATAAAATAATAATTGATTCAAAATCTGGAGTTTCAGGAGCAGGGAGAAGTGTCAAAATAGATACGATTTTTACAGAAGTAAATGAAAGTTTTAAGGCTTATGGAGTCTTAAAGCATAGACATACGCCTGAAATAAAGCAGGAAATGGATAAATTATCAGAAAACGATATGAATGTAGTGTTTACTCCACATTTATTACCAATAAATAGGGGAATTCTTTCAACAATTTATCTGGAAGTGAATGAAAAATGGAAGGAAAGCTTGACAGAAGAAAAAATTTATGAAATTTATAATGATTTTTATAAAAATGAGTATTTTATAAGGGTTACTGAAAATTTGCCAGAGATAAAAAATGTGAAAAATAGCAATGTTTGTGAAATTGGTGTCCGTTATGACTCAAAAACTGGAAATATTATTGTAATTTCTGCGATTGACAACCTCATAAAAGGTGCAGGGGGGCAAGCTGTTCAAAGTATGAATATTATGTTTGAGCTTGAAGAAAATATGGGGCTGGAATTTTTATCAATGTATATTTAATTTTTAAAAGGAGTGATTTTTATGAAAATAATAAAAGATGGGACAATTACTAATGTTAAAGGGATAAAGGCGGCAGGAATATCGGCACAGTTGAAAAAAAGCGGGAAAAAAGACCTGGCATTGATTTATAGCGGGAAAAAGGCAGTTTCGGCTGCAGTGTTTACAAAAAATCTTGTAAAAGCGGCTCCGATTATTTTAAATATGGAAAATATAAAAAATGGAAATACACAGGCGATTATTGTAAATAGCGGGAATGCTAACTCGTGTACTGGAGAAACTGGACTTGAAAATGCTAAAAAAATGACGGAATTTGCAGCAAATGAGCTGGGACTCAAAAAAGAGGAGATTTTAGTGCAGTCTACTGGAATTATTGGAGTTCAGCTGGATATGAAAAAGATAGAAACTGGAATTAGTAAAATTTGTAAAGAAATATCGAAAGATGGAGGAAATGACGCAGCGGCAGCGATTATGACAACAGATACTTTTACAAAACAAATTTGTGCAGAAATTGAAATAGATGGAAAAACAGTAACAGTTGCGGGAATGGCAAAAGGTTCTGGGATGATACATCCAAATATGGCTACAATGCTGGCTTTTACAGTAACAGATGTAAATATTGAAAAATCGTTGCTGCAAAAAATATTTTCCGAAATCACAGACAGCACATTTAATATGATTTCAGTTGACGGAGATACAAGTACAAATGATATGGCTTGTGTTATTGCTAATGGGGCTTCTGAAAATAAAAAAATTGTAGATGAAAATTCTGAAGGATACAGCAAATTTAAAGAGGCGCTTTATTTTGTGAATCAGGAGCTGGCAAAGCTGATTGCAAAAGACGGGGAAGGGGCGACAAAATTAATTGAAGTTACTGTAACTGGGGCAAAAAGTAAAAAAGACGCACAAAAAGTTGCAAAATCAGTAATAACTTCAAGCCTTTTCAAAGCGGCTGTATTTGGGGAAGATCCAAACTGGGGAAGAATCCTTTGTGCTGTAGGTTATTCTGAAGCAGAACTTATTGTTGATAAAATAAATATTTTTCTCGGAAATGATACTAATGCTTTACAAAAAGGAGTCCAAGTTGCAAAAAATGGCATGGGAATAGAATTTGACAACGAAAAGGCTGTTAAAATTTTGAAAAATGAGAAAGTTGAAATTTTGATTGAACTGAATGATGGAGAGTTTTCTTCGACTGCGTGGGGATGTGACTTGAGTTATGATTATGTGAAAATAAATGCGGAGTACCATACTTAATAATTTTTATAATTTTGAGAATTATTTGTCTGTTAGATTTTTTTAGATGGTTAATTTTTTTAAAAAATTAAAGAAATGAGAAAATTTTGATAAAAAGAAAGGGAAAATATGATTTCAAATTTAGATAAAGCAAAAATTTTAGTAAAAGCGTTACCATTTATAAAAAAGTATCATAATAAAACGATTGTGATTAAATATGGTGGAAGTGCGATGGTCAATCCTGCTGCACGGGAGCAGTTTATTCAAGATATAGTTCTTATGAAATATGTTGGGATAAATCCTGTGATTGTGCATGGTGGCGGACCTGAGATTAATGAAATGCTTCAAAAAATTGGAAAAGAGAGCAAATTTATTGATGGAAATCGTGTAACTGATGAGGAAACTGTGGAGATTGTGGAAATGGTGCTTTCTGGGAAAGTAAATAAAGGAATTGTTGCGGATATTAATAAATATGGCGGAAAAGCTGCTGGACTTAGTGGAAAAGACGGGAATATGGTGTTTGTTGAGAAGAAGTTTGCTGAAGTTGATGGAGAGAAGATTGATATTGGGTTTGTTGGAGAAATTAAGGAAATTAATACGGAAGTAATAAAATTGCTGGAGCCAAATGATGTGATTCCTGTGATTTCGTCTATCGGAGTTGACAAGAATGGTCAGACATACAATATTAATGCCGATTATGTGGCAGGCGCGATTGCTGGGAAATTACAGGCAGATAGATTGGTATTTTTGACAGATGTTGATGGAATTTTACTTGATTATAATAATAAGCAGACGCTTATTGATGAAATTGATGTGAAAAAAGTGAACGATTTAATTGAACGAGAAATTATTAGTGGTGGAATGCTGCCAAAAGTTACGACTTGCCTAGATGCGATTGAAAATGGTGTGGAAAATGTAGTTATTTTAAATGGGAAGCTGGAACATTCATTATTATTGGAGCTGTTTACAGAGGAGGGAGCTGGAACTTTAATAAAAAAATAAATTAAATTTTAGAAGGGAATGAAGAAAAATGTTATTAAATGTGTATAATCGTTATAATAAAATATTTGAAAAAGGAAAAGGAACATATATTTACGACAATGAAGGGAATGAATATTTAGATTTTGTATCGGGAATATCGGTAAACTGTCTGGGGCATGCAAGTCCAGTAATTATAAATGCTTTGACTGAACAAAGTAAAAAATTGATACATATTTCAAATCTTTATTACAGCGAGCCTCAATTAGAGCTGGCAAAAAAACTTACACAAAACAGTGCGATGGAGAAAGTATTTTTTACTAACAGCGGAACAGAAGCAATTGAACTGGCAATAAAAATTGCTCGCAAATACGGTAATAATTTATCGTATGATGAAAATGGAAATAAAATTATTGACAAAACTGAAATAATTTATATGAAAAATTCATTTCATGGACGTTCAACAGGGGCATTGGCAGTAACAGGACAGCCTAAATATCAGAAACCTTTTGAGCCTTTGATTTCCAATGTTGCACAATGTAATTTTAATGATGTGAAAGATTTGAAGGCAAAAGTGAGCGAGAAAACAGCAGCCATAATTTTGGAGCCGATTCAAGGGGAAAGTGGGCTGGAAAGTGCAACGCCTCAATTTATGCAGGCAATAAAGGAACTGAGTGAAAAATATAACGCACTTGTAATTTTTGATGAAATTCAATGCGGAATGGGAAGAACTGGAAAATTGTTTGCTTATGAAAATTTTGAGATTATTCCAGATATTGTCACTGTGGCAAAGTCGCTTGGTGGCGGTGTTCCAATTGGAGCATCTCTTACAAAGGGTAAGGCAAACGATGTTTTAGAGCCTGGAGATCATGGTTCAACTTATGGAGGGAATCCGCTAGTCTGTGCTGTTGCAAATGCTGTTTTGCATGAATTGATTGACAATAAACTGGTTGAAAAGGATGTTGTGGAAAAAGGGAAGTATTCTCTTAAAAAATTGGAAGAATTGAAGGGGAAATATAATTTTATTGAGGAAATTCGTGGGAAAGGTCTGCTTTTGGGAATAAAATTTGACGAAAGCAGAGTCTTGGGAAAAGATGTTGTTTTAAAAGCATTGGAAAGTGGTCTGCTGTTAGTTGGAGCTGGAAATAACGTTGTGAGATTTTTTCCGCCATTTAATGTGAGAAAGGAAGAAATTGATGAGGCAATTTTAATTTTGGACAAAGTTTTAAAAACAATTTAATTTTTTTTAAATAATATTGTAAATTAGAAGTTATTGAGGTAAAATTATATTGAATAAATGAAAAATTATAATTTAAAGGGGAGATTTTATGAAAATTTTTAGAAAAAGTGTGATAATAGCTGTTTTGGTAAGTTTGGTAAGTTTTGGTAATGTAAATGTTGAAAGTAAGATTGCTCAAATTAGGAAAGATTATAAAAGCACTAATGCTATAAAGAATTATATTGTGAAGGAAATTGAAGATGATGAACAGAGTATAGAGGGTGGTGTTATAAGATATTATTTTCAAAATGGAATTGTTAAGAAAATTATAACTGAATATTTTGGTGAAACCTGGAGAGGAACGACGGAGTATTACGTAAAAAATGGAAAAGTTTATTTTATTTTTGATAAAACTGAAAAATATAATGTTCCGTATTATGTGAACGCTGACTGGTATAAAAGAGATAATATGAAAGTTGGAGAAGTTTTTGACAGCAGAAAATCAAAAATTTCTGAAAAGAGGTACTATTTTGATGAAAATATGAAATTGATTCGGTATGTTGGAGAGAATAAAAAAATTGTTGAAAATGTGCAAAAATTGAAGGAAATTGAAAAAAATGTGTTAGATGAGTATTTTAGAATAAAAAATAAAAATTAAGAAAAGAGGTAAAGGCATGTTAAAAGGACGTTCGTTTTTAAAATTATTAGACTTTACAACAGAAGAATTACAATATTTATTGAATTTAGCAAAAAAATTGAAGGAAGATAAGAAAAATAAGACTGAAGAGAAAAAGTTGACTGGTAAAAATATTGCATTGATTTTTGAAAAGACTTCGACACGGACTAGATGTGCTTTTGAGGTTGCGGCTTATGATCAGGGGGCGAATGTTACTTATATTGGGCCTTCTACTTCTCAGATGAATGATAAGGAGTCGATTGAGGATACTGCAAAAGTTTTGGGAAGATTTTATGATGGAATTGAGTATCGTGGATATGGACAGAATTTGGTAGAAGCATTGGCCAAACATTCTGGAGTACCTGTATGGAACGGGCTTACGACCGAGTTTCATCCGACACAGGTTTTAGCGGATTTTTTGACTATTTTAGAGAAAAAGGGAACTTTGAAGGGAATTAAGTTTGCGTATCTTGGAGATGGAAAAAATAATATGGCAAGTTCACTTATGATTGGCGCGGCAAAATTTGGGATGGATTTTACAATTGCTGCTCCGAAAGAATATTTTCCAGATAAGGAACTGGCTGAAGCTGCCTTGAAACTGGCTGAAGAAAATGGAGGGCGTGTTTCATTTACCGATGACCGAATTGGTGGAGTTAAGGATGCAGATGTGATTTATACGGATGTCTGGGTGTCTATGGGAGAATCTTACGATGTCTGGGATGAGAGAATAAATAGACTTTCATATTATCAGGTAAATAGCGAGCTTGTAAAACACGCAAAGGAGGACTATTTGTTTATGCATTGCCTTCCTGCATTTCATGACTTGAATACAAAAGTTGCACAGGAAATTGAAAAGAAGTACGGAATTAAGGAAATGGAAGTTACTGATGAAGTGTTCAGAAGTAAAAATTCGGTTGTATTTGATGAGGCTGAAAATAGAATGCATACGATTAAGGCGGTTATGGTGGCAACTTTGGGAGAAGAATAAGAAAAATTGAAAAAATGTAAAAAAATAAGGATAATGTATTGAAAATTTAGGAAAAATGTACTAAAATGATATTGAAGATTTAACATTCAGAAAGGAGATATTGGTGAAATCAATTTTAAAAAAAATATCATTATTAGCAATTACGGTTTTAACGGCGGCGACATTGAATGCCTCTAATATTATAATGGGAAACAACCAAAATGCGTCAAAAGTTAATAATCAGAAAGTAACAAGAAACAGTGAATTAAGAGGAGTATGGGTAGCAAGTGTAAGCAATATTGACTGGCCATCTAAGAAAGGGCTTAGTGTAGAGCAGCAGAAAAGAGAATTTTTAACAATTCTTGACAATGTAAAAAAATGGAATATGAATGCTGTATTTGTACAAATCAAGCCAACAGCTGATGCTTTTTATCCCTCTAAATATTCGCCATGGTCTGAGTATTTGACAGGAACACAAGGAATAAATCCTGGATACGATCCGTTAAAGTTCATGGTGGAAGAAGCGCACAAAAGAGGAATCGAGTTTCACGCATGGTTTAATCCATACAGACTTTCTACATCAAGTTCAAGGGACAGATTGTCAAAAGACAATATTGGGCGTAAAAAACCTGAATGGACAGTGTCTTACGGTGGGCAGTTATACTTAAATCCAGGAATTCCTGAAGTTAATGATTATGTTGTAGACAGTATTGTTGAAGTTGTGAAAAATTATGATGTTGATGGTGTTCATATGGACGATTATTTTTATCCATACAAAGTTAAAAATCAGGAATATCCAGATTCTGCACAGTATCAGAAATATGGAAGTAAATTTGCATCAGTTGGAGACTGGAGAAGAGATAATGTAAATAAATTAGTTGAGAAATTGCATACTTCTATAAAAAAAGAAAATAAGAATGTAGAATTCGGAATAAGTCCGTTTGGAGTATGGAGAAATGCTTCCACTGATCCGTCAAGAGGTTCTGCAACAAAAGCTGGAGTTCAAAATTATGATGATTTATATGCAGATATTTTATTATGGATGAATAAAGGCTGGATAGATTACGTGGCACCGCAAATTTACTGGAATCAAGGGCATAAATCAGCTGAGTACAATACGCTTGTAAAATGGTGGAGCAAATATGCAGGGCAAACGCAAACAGACCTTTATATCGGACAAGCCGCATACAAAGTTAATGATTGGCAAAATGCAAAAGAATTAATAAATCAGGTGAATTTCAACAGAAATTACCCAGAAGTAAAAGGAAGTATATTCTTTAGCTACAAATCATTACTGACAAATCCTAAAAATGCTACAAACAGCTTGGCACAAGGA
This sequence comes from Leptotrichia hofstadii, assembly GCF_007990525.1. Lineage (NCBI taxonomy): Bacteria > Fusobacteriati > Fusobacteriota > Fusobacteriia > Fusobacteriales > Leptotrichiaceae > Leptotrichia > Leptotrichia hofstadii. The sequence continues at coordinate 1,928,302 of NZ_AP019823.1, read as the reverse complement.
CCTTATTCTAATAATGGCAATCAGGAATTTTAGTATCTGAATTTAGAAAAAATCAGTATTATTGAAGTTGTTATGACTTTGGTGATACTGATTTTTTTTGTAAAAAGAATTAGAACGTGTAAAAAGTAATATAAATAATTTGTTATTTTTATAGATAAATGTTCTAAAAATCCCTTAAATAAAGAATTTTTCCCAATATTAATAAAATTTGCAAAATGAATTTAATTGGAGTATAATAATTGTATGTAACAAAGAATATTAAATCTTTGCTCAAAGTTGAGAGAAAGGAGGGAGATAATGAAAAATAAAATTTTTAAATTTTTGGGATTCTTATTTCTTATGATGGTTATTGTAAATGTGATTTTATCAATTATTTCTACATTTTTACCAGTAAAATTTGAGTCTCCAAGTTCGGTTGTAGAAGCACCGCATTATTTTAATTTTGTTTTTGGGAACTTTAAATTTTCGTTAAGCCAGACAGTTCTTGATACGTGGGCAATTATGATTATAATTATATTTATTGTAAGAGCTGGAACAAAGAATATAAGTGTTGAAAAACCTGGAAAAATGCAGATTGTTATGGAAGAATACTATCATTTTATTGAAAATACTTTTTTGACTACTTTTGGAAAACATAAAAAAACTTATATACCGTTTTTTGCAGCACTGTTTGCATTTATAATGTTTTCAAATTTAAGTACTTTCTTATTTCCATTTATTATGATGGCAGTAAAGGAAAATGGGATTAGAACGGTAAAACCGTTTTTTAGAACGCCGACAGCAGATCCAAATACTACAATTGGATTATCACTTGTTGTAATTGTTGTCTTTTTGGCAGTTTCTATAAAGCAAAAAAGTCTAAAAGGGTATATAAAATCACTATTTGAGCCAATGTGGTTTATGTTTCCGTTAAATGTAGTTGATATTTTTTCAAAAGTGTTAAATACTTCAATGCGGCTTTTTGGAAATATGCTTGCAGGACTTGTAATTGTAGGACTGCTATATAGCCTTGTTGGACGTGGATTGCTTCAGTCAATGACAAATAATATGTTGAAGGGAAGTTTTTCGTTTTCGGTTGGATGGCCGATGTTAATACAGCTTTATCTGGATTTATTCATTGGAATAGTGCAGGCATTTGTATTTACAATACTTTCATCAGTTTATATCGGTGAAGCGTTGGGAGAAGAGGAATAAAAATAGATTTGTAGTTCTTTTATATGTTCAAAGTCAATGAAATTAAGATTTTGTATAAATAAGAGAATTATAATAAATTATAGTTTTTTAAAATAAAAAAATAAAAATAATATAAATTAGGAGGATTAAAGAATGGAAGGAATAGTTCAAGCGGCAGCTTTATTAGGAGCGGGAATTGCAGCAGTAGGAGGAATTGGAGCAGGATTAGGGCAAGGGATAGCAACTGGTTATGCAGTAGAGGCAGTGTCAAGACAGCCTGAAGCTAAACAGGACATTATGCAGACATTAATCACAGGGCTTGCGATTACAGAGTCATCAGCAATTTATGCGTTGGTAATAGCTTTCTTATTGATTTTCTTAAAAGGGTAATAAAAAATATCCAGTATTTTTAGAATCAGAAAAAATAAAATAATATTGTTATGAAAGTTATTATAAAGTAAGAATAAAAAGAAACAAAATAGGGTTAATGTAAATTAAGGAGAAAAAATGAATGAAGGAGCAAAATTAGTAAACATCGATTTTACGATGGCTATTCAAATAATAAACTTTATAGTGTTAATCTATTTTTTTTCACGGGCTTTTTCAAAAAAAATTGGTAAAGTGCTTGAGGACAGAAAAAAATTAGCTTTGTCTGAAATGGAAATCGTTGAGAACGAAAAGGAAAAACTGGAAGAACAGAAAAAATTAATGGAAAAACTGAAAAAAGAATCTAAAAGACGTGCTAATGACATTTTGATAAAAGCTGAAAGACAGGCGGATGACAGAAAAGATCAGATTATATCGCAGGCTATGAGCAATCGTGAAAGAATGATGATGAAAGCAGAAGCTGACATTGAAAAAATGCGACAAAATGCCAAATTTGAACTTCAAAAGGAAGTTGGGGAAATGGCAGTTGAACTTGCAGAAAAAATCATCAAAGAAAATATTGACGAAAAACAGGATGGAACTATTAACAAGTTTATTAATGAGATAGGAGATTAGAATGGCTAATGATGAGATTGCAAAAAGATATGCATCGGCAATTTACAATATAGCAAAATCTTCTGACAGTATAAATGAAGTTAGGGAAGTATTAAATATTCTTATGGAAAATTACGAGGAAGAAGAGGAATTTAGAAAAATTTTGGAAGATCCTTTGAAAAAATTTCCAGAAAAAGAAAAATTTTTAGAAAAATCATTTAATCATGTGACAAAAGAAGCGCTTGGAATAGTAAAATATATTGTGAGAAAACAGCGATTATCACTTGTCAGTGATATAAAAGAATATTTTTTAAAACTTTACTACGAAGAAAACAATAAACTTCCAATAACCGCTATATTTGCAAAGGAGCTATCGGAAACGCAAAGAGAACAGTTAATAAAAAAACTTGAAAACAAATATGGTAAAAAAATCGTTTTGAATCTTAAAGTTGATAAGGAAATAATCGGTGGAGGAATTTTAAAAATTGGAAATGAAGTTATTAACGGTTCAATAAAAAATCAGATTGAGGAAATAAAGAAAAATTTTTAGAAACGGAGGTGCTTTTCTTTGAGAATCAAGCCAGAAGAAATAAGTAAAATAATCCGAAGCGAAATTGAAAATTACAAAAGTTCACTGGATATTTCCAACACTGGAACGGTCTTGGAAGTGGGAGATGGAATTGCCAGAATCTACGGATTAAGCGACGCTATGGCAGGAGAGCTTTTGGAGTTTGAAAATGGAACAGTCGGAATGGCACTAAACTTGGAAGAAAGTAATATTGGAGCAGTAATTTTTGGAAAGACACAAGGAATAAAAGAAGGAAGTATAGTAAAAGGATTGGGAAAAGTAGCTGAAGTTCCAGCTGGAAATGAGATGCTTGGAAGAGTAGTCGATGCGCTTGGAAATCCTATTGATGGAAAAGGGACAATAACAGCTGATAAATACATGCCAATTGAGAGACAGGCGTCAGGAATTATCGCAAGAAAACCTGTTACACAGCCTATGCAGACAGGAATAAAGGCAATAGACGGAATGTTTCCGATTGGAAAAGGACAAAGGGAATTAATAATTGGAGACAGACAGACAGGTAAGACGGCAATTGCGATTGACTCTATTATAAATCAAAAAAATAACGATGTTATATGCGTTTATGTAGCAATTGGACAGAAAAGATCTACAGTTGCACAAATTTATAAAAAACTTGAAGAGGCAGGTGCATTGGAATATACGATTATTGTTGCAGCTACTGCCTCAGAATCAGCACCACTTCAATATTTAGCACCATATTCAGGGGTTGCTATGGGTGAATATTTTATGGATCAAGGAAAAGATGTGCTAATAGTTTATGATGATTTGTCAAAACATGCGGTAGCTTACCGTGAAATGTCATTACTGTTGAAAAGACCGCCAGGAAGGGAAGCGTATCCAGGAGACGTTTTCTATCTTCACTCAAGACTTCTTGAAAGAGCAGCAAAATTAAGCGACAAACTGGGTGGAGGTTCAATTACAGCACTTCCAATTGTAGAAACACAGGCTGGGGATATTTCGGCATATATTCCGACAAATGTTATTTCAATAACAGATGGACAAATATTCTTGGAAACAGATTTATTTAATTCAGGATTCAGACCAGCGATAAATGCAGGAGTTTCTGTATCAAGGGTTGGAGGAGCAGCACAAATTAAGGCTATGAAACAAGTTGCTTCGAAAGTAAAACTGGAACTTGCCCAATACAATGAATTATTAGCATTTACGCAGTTTGGATCAGATTTGGATAAAGCAACTAGAGATCAGCTTAACCGTGGATCTAAAATTATGGAAGTATTAAAGCAGCCACAATATACTCCATTTAAAGTTCAGGAACAAGTAATTTCGTTTTACTGTGTAACAAATGGATATTTTGATGATGTTCCAACTGAAAAAGTCAGAACATTTGAAAAAGATCTGATAGAAGCACTTAAAAATAATTCAGAAATTTTAACTGAAATTCGTGAGAAGAAAGAATTAGACGATGAAATGAAAAGCAGACTAGATGAATTTATAACGAACTTTAAAAAAGAATATGTGTGGTAAAGCAGGTGAAATGATATGTCAGCAAATATGAAAGAAATAAAGGAACGTATTGACAGTGTAAAAAATACAAGCCAAATAACAAACGCAATGAATATTGTTTCTTCTACAAAATTTAAAAAATTTCAGGTTTTAACTCTAAAATCTAGAAACTATGCATATGCTGTAAATGAGGCTTTTGATAATTTAGTTGCAAGTCTTAAGGGAAATAAATTTGTAATTTTTGATGGAAAGCCAGAAGTTAGAAGAGTCGGAATTATAGTGATGACATCAGATCGTGGGTTATGTGGAAGCTTTAACTCAAATACTTTTAGAAGGCTTGAGAGCATGAGAAAGCAGTTTGAGAAGGAAGGAAAAGATGTTTCAGTTGTAACAATTGGAAGAAAAGCAAAAGAATATTGTAAAAATCGGGATATCAATGTGGATAGTGAGTATACACAGATGATTCCGGAAACAATGTTTGAAACTGGTAAAAAAATCAGTGAAGATGTAGTGCAGTTTTATTTAAACGATTTTTATGATGAAGTCTATATGATTTATTCAAAATTTGTATCAGCAGTTGAGTATAATATTCAGGTGGAAAAATTGCTTCCAATAGAAAAAAAGGAAGGATTGCCAACAAAGGAATATGTGTTTGATCCGTCAGAGGAAGAAGTGTTGAACTCGTTTGTTCCACAAGTTTTGAATATAAAATTATATCAGTCGTTACTTGAAAATTCGGCAAGTGAGCATTCAGCTAGAATGTCGGCAATGAAACAGGCTAATGATAATGCCGCTGAAATGATAAGAAACTTGGAAGTGCAGTATAATCGTGAAAGACAAGGAAAAATAACACAGGAATTAACAGAAATTATTGGCGGTTCTTTAGGAGTACAGTAATTTATTTTTAAACTGAAGAACTTGAGAATAAACTAAGAAGGAGGTTAAAGGTAACTAATGAATAAAGGTAAATTAGTGCAAGTTATTGGGCCGGTTATAGATGTAAAATTTGAAAAAAAATTGCCTGATATTTATAATGCGCTTGAAGTGTATAAGGAAAACGGAGAAAAATTAGTAGCTGAGGTTCACGCCCACAACGGAAACAATGTTGTAAGAGCAGTTGCAATGTCTGGAACTGAAGGGTTAAGACGTGGACTGGAAGTTGTAGATACTGGTAACCCGATTCAAGTTCCAGTTGGAAGAGCGACATTAGGAAGAATTTTCAATGTGCTTGGAGAAGCGGTTGATGATGGTGAAAAATTGGATGCAGATGTGTTAAGGGAATCTATCCACAAGGATGCACCCTCATTTGAACAGCAAGGAACAGATTCTGAAATACTAGAAACAGGAATAAAAGTAGTAGATTTACTTGCTCCATACTTAAAAGGTGGAAAAATTGGACTGTTTGGAGGAGCAGGAGTCGGAAAGACAGTATTAATTCAGGAATTAATTAACAATATTGCGAAAGGGCATGGAGGACTTTCTGTATTTGCAGGAGTTGGAGAGCGTACACGTGAGGGACGTGATTTATATAACGAAATGACAGAAAGTGGAGTTATTGATAAGACAGCATTAGTGTATGGACAAATGAATGAGCCACCTGGAGCAAGATTAAGAGTAGGACTTACAGCACTTACAATGGCGGAATATTTTAGAGATAAGGAAGGACAAAACGTACTTTTATTTATTGATAACATCTTCAGATTTACTCAGGCAGGATCAGAAGTATCGGCTCTACTTGGAAGAATGCCGTCAGCCGTAGGATACCAGCCAAACTTGGCAACTGAAATGGGAGCCTTGCAGGAAAGAATAACATCAACAAGCACAGGTTCAATTACATCAGTACAAGCTGTATACGTGCCAGCAGACGACTTGACAGATCCGGCACCAGCAACAACATTTGCCCATTTGGATGCAACAACAGTATTGTCAAGACAAATTGCATCACTTGGAATTTATCCAGCAGTAGACCCGCTTGATTCAACTTCAAGAATACTTGAGCCTGAAATTGTTGGGAATGAGCATTATAAAATTGCAAGAGAAACTCAGAAAGTATTACAAAGATATAAGGAATTACAAGATATTATCGCAATTCTAGGAATGGATGAGCTGGATGAAAATGATAAATTAACAGTAAATCGTGCTAGAAAAATCCAAAGATTCTTTTCACAGCCTTTCTCAGTAGCAGAACAGTTTACAGGAATGAAAGGTAAATATGTGCCTTTAAGAGAAACAATACGTGGATTTAAAGAAATTCTGGACGGACTTCATGATGATTTGCCAGAACAGGCATTCCTATACGTTGGAACAATTGAAGATGCAGTTGCAAAAGCACGAGAATTGATGAGCGAGTAATTTAAAATAATGTGTAATGAAAACAGGGATGATGTTTTCCCTGTTTTCCAATAAGAAAGTTTAGATAAAATAAGCATACTTTGGAATGGAAGGAGGCTTTATGGCAACGGAATTTATTTTGGAAGCAGTAACTCCAGAAAGGCTAGTTTTTGAAAAGCCTGTTGAATTTGTAAAATTACGTACAGAAGGCGGAGATATTGGAATACTTGCAAAGCATATTAACTACATTACACCAATTGGTGCTGGGGAAATGCTTGTTCGTGAAAAGGATAATAAGGAAATGACATATTATCTGGAAGGGGGCTTTCTAGAAGTCCGTCAGGATAAAGTTGTTATTTTGGGAGTAAATATCGTTGAAGCAACTAAGGCGGAAGCAGAACGGATGGCAAGAGAAGTTGCCATTGAAAGAGCAAAAAAACAAAAAATAAAAGAAGATCAGGATATTTTAGGCTCAAAAAAACGGATTCAAAACAATTTAAGCAGGAAATAAATTTTGAAATTCTAAAAAATGTGGTATAATATGTATAAAATATAGTTAATTAATTTTAAAATTGATTATTTAATTATAATAAATTTATTTAAACTCTAAAAATTAAAAGATTCATCATAGAGTATTCAGTTAAATATTTTTTATATAATTCATCTGTTTTTCTTTTTTATGAAGTAAAGGGGAACAGTTATCATCCCCTTTTTTTCGCAATATTAGTTATTTCAATTTTTCAAATTATAATATCTGAAGATTTTGGCGAAACTGCTACGCACTAATCTTCGCTTGCCTAAGCATTTTTTAGTTTAAGTAAAATAGTTAATTTAACTAAAATAAATAAGAAGTAAAATAATTTAAAGAATAAAAGATTATTTAACTGAATAATCAAAGGATAAATCTGTATTTTTAAACTAATATTTGAATAAATTTAACAATAAAAAATAATGTAAAGGTGGAATGGGAATGGAGCAATTGAAAAAAAATAGAACGAGAACATTTTATAGAAATTATGTTAATGAAAAATTAGTTGGGAATAGAAATAAAAAAGAATTGAAAAAATTAGAAAGATTTATTTCAAGGGAAGTTATCGAAAGGGAAACTATTGAGAAAATTTTGATAAAATACTTTTTTATTAAAAGAAGCAGAACTTTTTACAGAAACTTTGCTGATAGAAAATTAGTAGGAAATCTAGGTAGAAAATATAGAAGAATTTTTACAGCTTTAGATTTCAATTATGAAAAAATTTCGTCAGAACAAATAAGACGTAGATACGTAGAAACTGAAATTAACCGTTCAAAATTTGCAAAAGGTGTAGAATTTGACGGTAAATCAAATCACGAAGATATTTACTTTGACAAGGCTCCATTACCAGCATCGTATTTTACAGATGAACTTGTCCTAATGCCAAAAAATCCTACAACATTATACATTTATTGGGAAATTCGTGATGATACCTATGAAAGATTAGCTGCAAATAACGGAGTTATTGATAATGTAGTTATAAAAATATTTAAAAACGGACACGAATACAGAAAAATTATAAGACACGAAAGAATTGGTTCGCATTATATTACTGAAATTGATGTAAATCAAAATTATGAAGCATCTATCGGATATGAAGATCAATATGGAAACTTTTCAGAAGTAGCACATTCAGTAGAAGCCATCGCACCAAATGATAAAGTTTCTGATAATATTGACTTAGTATGGGGAACAGTGAAATTCGATCCAAGCACAAATCAGCTTATAAAATATATAAATACTCCAGTTTCAACACCAGAAGGAAGAGAGCTTTTAGGAGTACCTGCAGATTATGATGTGGATGAAAATAATGAATTTATAATTGAAGTTATAGAAAGATTGACAAAAGTAGGAGCTTCAGAATCATTAATCGAAAGAAAAGTGATAAAAGGAAAACTTCCAAATCTTAGACTGGATATGGGTGGTTCAAGAAGCAGTTAGAACATTTTTATAAATGTTTTTATAAAAATTAAGATTAAAGGAGATTTAAAATGGCTATGTTAAATATGCTGCACGCTTGTTTACGTGTAGAAAATTTAGAAAAATCTATTGAATTTTATGAAAAGGCATTTGGATTTAAGGAAGATCGACGTAAAGATTTTCCAGAACATAAATTTACTATTGTTTATTTGACTCTTCCGGGAGAAAGTTTTGAAATTGAGCTGACTTATAATTACGGTCACGGTCCATATACAATTGGTGACGGTTTTTCACATCTGGCAATTGCTTCGGACGACTTGGAAGGAGATAATGAAAAACATAAGGCAATGGGATACAAGACAACAGATCTTATGGGCTTGCCTGGTAAACCTGGACATTATTATTTCGTAACGGATCCAGATGGTTACCGTATGGAAGTAATTCGTGCAGAATAAAAATTAGCAATAAAACATATTTAAAGCAAATAATAGAAATATCATAAGAAAAGACCGAGATTTTCGGTCTTTTATAGTAAAACTATTTATACAAAATTTTAATAACTGCAAGGAGAAAATATGAAAATAATAGTATATGGTGCTGGAGTTATGGCACAGTATGTAAAGGAATCAGTAATAAATTCTGAAAATGAATTTGCCGGGCTGGTTGATCCGCTTGGAAATGGGGATTTTGAAAATCTGAAGGGAAAAGATGTGGATTTTGATGCAATTATTGATTTTTCGCATTTCAGTTTGCTGGAGGATGTACTTGAAGCGGGAATAGATAAAAAAGTTCCAGTTCTAATTGCTACAACTGGACATTCAGAAGAACAGCTTGCAAAAATTCAGGAAGCTTCAAAGCAAATACCGATAATTAAAGCAACAAATACTTCAGTTGGAGTAAATATCGTAAATGAAATTGTAGCCTTTGCGACAAAATTATTAAAGGATTTTGATATTGAAATAATTGAAAAGCATCACAACAGAAAAATTGACGCACCAAGCGGTACAGCAAATACTTTACTTGAAGTTGTCAAGGAAAATCTGGATAATGATGGAAAAGACTATAGAACAATTTACGGAAGAGAAGGGCACAGTAAACGTACTGAAAAGGAAATAGGAGTTCACGCTATACGTGGCGGAAATATAGTCGGAGAACATACCGTAATTTATGCAAAAAATGACGAAATTATAGAAATAAAGCACGAAGCATTATCAAGAAAAATGTTTTCAGACGGAGCAGTTAAAGCTGTAGAATTTCTTGTTGGAAAAAAAGCAGGATTGTACACAATGAAAGATGTACTTGGTTTATAATAAAAAAAGCTCTAGTTTTATTAGACTGGAGTTTTTCTTTTTTCAATTATTTTGTATCCTTGCAATATACGGTTCCATCGTATCTTTCATAACATTCAGTTCCTTTTTCTGCCATTCTTTGATCAACTCGATTCCAATAACTTGGACTAAAAAGTTCACAACTAGCTACACTTAATCCAACTAAAATTAAAATCAGAATTTTAAAAATATTTTTCATAAAATATCACTCCTTGCATTATTTTTAATTATTTTGTATCTTCACAATAAAAATATCCACTACTAGTTCTATAACATTCTCTACCTCTTTCTTGATCTTCTCTGTTTATCCTGTCCCATCGTGAAGGACTAAAAAGTTCACAACTAGCCACACTTAATCCAACTAAAATTAAAATTAGAATTTTAAAAATGTTTTTCATATAATATCACTCCTTATATTTTTTTTCGTAGGATTGCTCATTGCCGCAAATCCTACAACCTATGGCTAGTCTACGACATTTTTCTGCACTGACAAAAAACTCGCTATGCTCAGACAGTTTTGCCAGCACAGAAAAATGCTCCGACAGGTTATTTATACTAGATTCTGTTTAAAATGAAAATTACCTTTTTATAAAATATATTTGTTATAAAGGTTTGGGCGAAAGAAACACATAAATGTGTTTAATCGTTTTCATTCCCAAAAAATCACGACATTCTATACTAAATTATAAAGATTATTATATTTAAATTCTAGGCTTTTGTATTTGAAAAATATTAAATAAGCAAAATTTCGTTAAAGGAAAAATAACTGTCTGAGCGTAGTTTTAACGAAGCGAGTTTTATTTTTTCTTTATAAGAAAGTTTTGCGTAAAGCGGGGTTGTAAGGGCATGGCGTCTGATGCCCTTACGTTAAAAAAACATATAAATAAAATAAGAAAAAATATTTAATAATCATAATATTTATAAATAAAATTACAAAAATCTTTTAAGATGAATACTTAAAAATTAAATTTGATTTTTTTAACAAACCTATCAAATTAATAATTATAGAATTTAAAAATATTTCTCATAATATCTGTTATTTATATAATTATAACAAATAAAATAAAAAAAGTCAATATTTATACGGTAAATTAAATACTATATAAAAATAAAAGTTTTTTTAAAATTTTTTATAAAATGGTATTGACATAATAAAAAATGTGTGGTATTATACTATTGAAAATAAGAGAAAATTAATTACTGTAAAAAAGGAGAGATTTATTATGAAATCTAAATTTAAAGTTTTGTTATTAACATCAATCATTGCTTCTAGTTGTATTAGCTGTACTTTTGCACAGGCAGGTGGAGTAATTGGAGGTGAAGATGGAAGAACCATGGGAATGATAATGGATAGTGGAGTATCATTAGGAAATAGCATAGGAAGAAGTATCAAAGGTGCAATTTCAAACAGAAAGTCAAAAGCACCAAAAGTACCAAAAACTTCTACAACAAACATAAACACTAATACTACAAAAACTGTAAATTTAAAAGATACAACTACAAATAAAATTAAAAAATAAAAGTTAGAATGTTGATAATAGTTTAAGCAAAATGAAAGCAGTCGATAAACAGTGAAGTTATGTTGACTGCTTTTTAATTGTTTATAAAATAACAAGAATTTTTGAGTTTTGCGTAGATTAAAAAAGTGTTTTTAGTATAATTTTGATATAAATTGTTATTTTTTTTCATATATGTTATAATAACAGTTGTTATATAGACAAATTATTTTATTAGCAAAGTATTTTGTTGAAAATTATTTACTAGGAGGACATAAATGAGAAACTTGATAAATGGAAATTTGCTAAAAATGAATACAGAAGAATTTTTGGATAACATAAAAAAGGCGTTTAATGATGTTTTTTCGGATGGAAATATTGAAAAGACAGATTTGATGGGATATTTATCAGAAAATAAATGGCTTAATATAAAAAAACATGGATTACTGCTGCCATTTCTTCTTGAAAAAGTTGGCGGGAGAAAAGATAGCCAGTTTGAAATTCAGGAAGTATTGAGAATCGCTGGGGGCTATGGAGTGCCAGTCACACTTAGAACAGGAATTGAAGGGGCTTTAGTGTTGCAGCCACTTGTTGAATATGGAAATAAGGAGCAGATTGAAAAAGGTCTGGAAATGATATTTAATGGGGAAGGCGGAGGACTGGCTATAACAGAGCCTAAGACTTCTGGATCTGCCATAGCAAAAGAAATGCAGTCTTACTATGAATATGTTGATGAAAATACAATTCATGTTAAAGCTGATAAATATTGGCAAGGAAATTCTCAAAGTGATTTTTTATTAATTGCGGCAAAGGAAAAGAAAGAAGGAAAACTTTCAAAAGTAATTAGCTTAATTTTAGTTCCAAGAAAATATATAACTTATGATGTGTTAAATTCAGAAGGGCTGAAAGCAGTGAGATATGCTGTAAATCATGTAGATGCTCATATTCCTGCAAAATACGTAATAAAACTTTCAGAAAGTAAAGCAAATTGCCTTAGAGAATTTCAAAATATATTTATTCGAAGCAGGTTGCAGCTGGTTGGCATGACTCATGGAATTATGGAATATATTGTAAAAAATGTAAAAAAATATGCCAAAGCTGATATTCCGTTTGTAAAAAGGGAGATGGAAGAAATAGAAACAACTTACGGCGTGTCAAAAATTATGTATGATTACACTTGCAATAATGTTTATCCTGAAAAATCGGTGTCAGACAAACTTATGGAAGCAAATATTATAAAGAGCCTTGCTACTGAGTACACATACAATGCTGCAAAAACAGCGCAAAAGTTATTGGGGGCAAAAGGATTTGAAGCTGGGCATCCGATGAGCAATGTGGCAATTGATTTTAGACCGTTTACTATCTTTGAAGGTCCGAACGACATGCTTTACGCTGAAATTTATGATCAGTTTTCAAAAGCTACGGCTGTGGAGAAGAAGGAAGGAATTAGAGTAGACAAAAATTCGACAATCTATGAAAGATTTATTTCAGATAGACGATTTTCAAGTACTTCTATTAGTGATATTTTAAATAAAGCAGATGATTTGACAAACTTTTTAAAAAAACATGCTTTAAATGAAATGAATCAGATAACAAAAGTTTTTATTGGGAAAATACTGGCAAGATTGTTTCTTTTAATTCAAACAGAATCCGATAATTTGGTAAAATTCTTGATAAGGGATATTAGAAAAGATATTTTAGATTTTGAGTATAATAGTTAAATTAATAAAAAAGAAGGATAACTAATAAAAGCTATTCTTCTTTTTTTCAAGTTATTTAAAAAACTGCGTAAATATTGTAATGATACTGATATTGGCAAAGTCGATAAATAGTGAACCGACAATTGGAATTACGAAAAATGCCATTTTTGAATAAATATATTTTTCTGTAACTGCTTTCATGTTTGAAATTCCGTTTGGAGTTGCTCCAAGTCCAAATCCACAATGTCCTGAAACCATTACTGCTGCATCGTAATCAGACCCCATTGCTTTAAATGTTATCCAGTTCAGATAGAAATAAATCAATATAACTTGTGCAATTAATAAAATAATTACAGGTAATGCCAAATCAATTAATTCCCATAATCTTAGTGTCATTAGTGCCATTGAAAGAAATAGACTAAGTGCCACATCTTCAAGAATGCTTATTTCTTTTGTCGGAGCATTCATAGCCTTTACATTGTCTGATAAATTTCTAATAATTGCAGCAACAATCATTGGTCCAATGTAAACAGGGAAATGTGCTTCAAAATTTGTAAAGCTCATAAGATAATCAATAAATATTGATAAATATGAACCAATTCCCATTGCAATTAAGATATAGAAAAACGCCATTGAAAATCGTTCACCATCAAGATAAGGCTTTTGTCTTTTTAACACTTCTTCATCAATATCTTCATCTCCATGCTGAATACCGTCTTTTACAAAATGTTCAGGCAATAATTTGTGCTTTTTAATAAGTCTGCTTGCGATAGGTCCTCCCATAGCAGATCCTACAATAAGACCAAAAGTTGCAGAAGCAATGGCAATAGCATTTGCTCCTTTGTATGCAGGACCGAGAGCTTCAATTGTCGGAGCTACAGCGGCAGATGTTCCATGTCCTCCAGTCATTGGAGTAGATCCTGTCATTAGTGCCAGTAATGGCGGAAGTCCTACAAATTTTGAAAGTCCAACTGCAACAGCATTTTGCAAAATACATAATCCCGCTGCCACAAATAGGAAAATAAGCACTTTTTTTCCACCTTTTTTCAATACTTTTAAACTTGCGTTAAATCCTACGCTTGTAAAAAACATAACCATAAAGAATTTTTGCAATGTATCAGTAAATTTTATTTCAGCTACATTTGTCTGCCTTAAAATAAAAACAAATATTGAAAATAGAAAACCACCAATAACAGGCGCTGGAATACAGTATTTTTCAAAAAATTTGATTTTTTTTCTAAGTTTCATTCCAATTAACAATAAAATAACTGCCAGACCAATTGTCTGAATCATATCCATGTTAATTTTAACCATAAATAACTCACCTCGCTATAAATTTTTTTGTAATGCAACATTATACTATAAATTCAAATAAAGTGCAAATTTAAATCAAAAAGTATTTTTTAGGCTCAAAATTATAAAAAAATGGCAATAATTTGAAAATGAGGCTGTGAAAATTTGGAAAAAGTAATAAAATATGGTAAAATATAGTAAAACTGGTTTGAAATTGAGATATTTTATTCAACTTTCTGAAATGTTTAATTCTTATAAAGTTTGATATTAAAGAAGTACAGCATAATGAAAAATATAAATAATAAAATACAAATGGATAATAAAATCTGATGATATGAAAGGTGGCTTGAAATATGGATTTTACTAAAGTTAGAGAAGATGAGGAAAAATCAATTTTAGAGAAAAAAGAAATTGTTGAAAAAGATTTTTGGCGACAAAAATATCATATTCAAGGAATTGTGGGGTTAATTAACGATCCGAATGGATTTTCGCAGTTTAATGGAAAATATCATATGTTTTATCAATGGAATCCATTGGGAACTAATCATAAAAACAAAACTTGGGCTCATAGTGTAAGCAGTGATTTATTAAACTGGGAAAGACTGGAAACAGCTTTGCGTCCTGATACCTGGTATTCTAAGGATGGAGTTTATTCTGGAAGTGCTATTGTGGATGACGACAAACTTTATTTATTTTATACAGGAAATGTGAAAGATTCCGAAGGAAATAGGGAATCTTACCAATGCCTAGCAGTTTCAAGCGACGGAGAAAATTTTGAGAGATGGGAGCCAAGCATTGTAAATCAGCCAGATGGATATACACGGCACATAAGGGATCCAAAAATCTGGAAAAAAGATGGTAAATTTTATGCTGTAATTGGTATTCAAGGTGAAAATTTGGAAGGAAAGGCAGTTTTATACAGTTCAGAAAATATAAAAGATTGGAAATTTGAAGGAGAAATTGCAGGAGCAAATCACGGAAAAATTAAAGACTTTGGATTTATGTGGGAATGTCCTGACTATTTTCAGTTAAAAGATGAAAAAACTGGAGAAATAAAGGATTTATTGGTTTTTTCTCCACAAGGTTTGGAGCCAGAAGGAGATTTATACAATAACAAGTATCAGACAGGATATTTATTTGGAAAATTAGATTATGAAAAACCTGAATTTGAAATTTTATCAGACTTTGTGGAAATTGACAGAGGAAATGACTTTTATGCACCACAGTCAATGGAAGATGATAAAGGAAGAAGGCTTATTGTAGGCTGGATGGGAATTCCAGAAGAAGAAGATTTTCCAACTGTAAAAAATGAATGGCTTCACTGCCTAACTTTACCAAGAGAACTTAAAGTAATAGATGGAAAACTTTATCAAGTGCCTATAAAGGAAATGGAAATTATCCGTGGAGAAAAAATTGAGTTTAGTGAAAAAGTTACTGGAGAAGTGAAAGTTGGAACAGGAGCAACTTATGAATTAAAAACTAAATTTACTGATTTTAATTCTGATTTTGGATTAAAATTACGAACTAATAAAAACAGTGAAACAGTTTTAAAATTTGATTATAACGATAAAAAATTTGTACTAAACAGAACAAAAGGTGAACAACCTGATAAAAGATTAAGAAAAGTTTATCTTGGAGATATTTCGGAATTGGAACTTACTGTGTTTGTAGATAGCTCTTCTGTAGAAGTATTTATTAACGGCGGACAGGAAGTATTTTCATCAAGAATATTCCCTGAGAAAGATGCGAACGGAATAATCGTTTTTGCTGATAAAGATGTAAATGTGGAAATAGAAAAATGGGAATGGAAATAAAGTTTTTTTTAATAAGAGAGGAAGAAATTGATAAAGAAAAAAAATATAAAATTAGACATAGTAAATTTACTGGATGAAATTCAGAACGGAAAATACAGTAATATCCAGTTAAATTACTATTTTTCTAAAAATAATTATACAAAAAAAGAAAAAATGTTTATTACAAATGTAATAAATGTTGTGATAAAAAATTTGATTTATATTGACTATCTGATTGGGAAAAGTGTTAGGAATGTGAAAAAGAGAAAGATAAAACAGCTTTTGAGAATTTCAGTTGCACAATTGTTTTTCATGGAATCAGATAATGCGGGAGTTATTTTTGAGGCTGGAGAGATTGCAAAAATTTTGAATGTACATCAAGCTGGATTTGTGAATGCGACTTTACAGACAATCTTGAAAAATAAAGAAAAATTTGATGAGGAAATTCCAAAAGATAACAGGGAAAGTATTGTTTTGTCATATCCGCAATGGTTTGTGAATAAGATGAAAATTGATTATCCTGATGATTATTTGGAAATGCTTAAATCTTATAAAAAAAGAAGTTATTTGTCAGTTAGATTTGATAAAAATAAAATTACGAGAGAAAAATTTGAGGAATTGCTGAAGAATATTAAGACGGATGTCTTATTTTCTGTTGGGGAAGTTTATTATTTATCAAATGCGAATATTTTTGATACGGAAATTTATAAGAATGGGGATGCTGTGATTCAGGATGCTTCGTCTTATCTGGCTGTGAGAAATTTAGGTGTGAAAGATGGAGAAACTGTACTTGATGCCTGCTCTGCTCCTGGTGGAAAATCCCTTGCGATTTTACAGCTGTTTAATCCGAAAAAACTGATTTCCACTGATATTCACGAGCATAAAGTGAAATTATTGAATGAACTTAAAAATAAATATGGTTACAGCAATCTTGAAGTGAACTTAAATGACGCTACACAAATTGAGAATTTAGATACAATGTTTGATAAGATACTTTTAGATATGCCTTGTAGCGGACTTGGAGTTCTTCGGAAAAAGCCTGAAAAAATATATGATTTGACGGCAAATGATATAAAAAATTTAAAGAAACTTCAGAAAAAAATATTTGAAAGTGCGTATAAATCTTTGAAAAATGGTGGAGAAATAGTTTACAGCACTTGTACATTTTCTAAAAATGAGAATACTAATAATATTCAGTATTTTCTCGAAAAATACGAGGATTTGGAAATTATGGAAGTAGAGATTCCTGAAAATATTGACAATATAAGAGATGAATTTGGGGGAATTTATATTTCATATAAAAATGAATATTTGGATGGGTTTTATATTGCAAAATTAAGAAAAAAATAAAAAATTTTTGAGTATAGTAAACTAAAAATAAAAATGAAACTAAATATTTTAGAGTTAATTTACAAAATAAAAATAAATGTGGAAATGAAATATTCTATAAAAGTACGGAAAAAATAATTGAAAGGACATATTTGGAATGCGATTTGATTTGGATGATGATGTAAAATTCATATTAGAACAACTGAATAAAAATGGAACAGGATTTCTTGTTGGTGGAGCAGTTAGAGACAAAATTCTAAATAAAGATCCTGGCGATTATGATTTTGCAACTGATATAGAATATTCAGAATTGAAAAGAATCTTTGCTGGTTATAACCCAAAAGAAATGGGAGCTCATTTTGGAATTCTTATGATAAATGTTAATGGAAAAAGTTATGAAATAGCAAAATTCCGTAAAGAAACAGGAGTTTACAACAGCAGATACCCAAAAGAAATTAAGTTTGTAAAAACAATTGAAGAAGATTTGGCAAGACGGGATTTTACAATAAATTCTATCGCTTACAGCGAACAGACTGGAATAGTGGATTTGTATGGGGGAAGGCAGGATATTAGACGGAAAGTGATAAGATTTGTAGGGAAGCCAAAGCTGAGAATAGAAGAAGATGCTCTTAGAATTTTAAGAGCTTTTCGATTTATTTCAAAATTAGGATTTAATTTGGATAAAAAAACAGCTGAAGCCATTTACAAAAAAAGAAAATTTTTGACTAAAATATCTAAAGAAAGAATTTTTGACGAGTTAAGTAAAATTCTTATGGGAAAATTTGTTAAAAAAGCTTTTATAGAAATGAAAAAATTACGGGTTTTAGAAATGATAATTCCCGAATTTTATTATGCTTACAATTTTGATCAGAATAATCCCAATCATCCAGACGACTTGTTTAATCATATTATAAAAGTTATTCATCTTTGTGATTATGATTTGGTAACTAGATTTGCGGCACTTTTTCACGATTTGGGTAAAATAAATGTAAAAATTATTGATGCGAAGGGTATTTTTTATTTTTATGGACATGAAAAGGAAAGTGCATTAATCGCAGAAGAAGAGTTAAAACAGCTCAAGGCATCCAACGATTTTATAAATTCAGTAAAAAAAATTGTAAAAAATCATATGTTAATTTATGGAGATGTTTCAGACAAGACATTGAAAAAATTGATTATTGAAATGGAAGAAAAAAATCTGAAAAGACTTTTTAATTTATTTTCTGCAGACTTAAATTCTAAAGGACTTAGGACAAAAAAAGAAAACGAGCAAATTATACAAAATTTTTGGGAAAAAATTGAAAATATAAAGAAACAGGGTAAAATACCACAGTTTAATGATTTAGATATAACAGGGATTGATTTGATAAATCTTAAATTTAGTAACCGTGAGATTGGAGAAGTAAAAAATAGATTGTATGAGCTTGTGCTTGGCGATGAAATTGAGAACGAGAAAGAAGCATTGTTAAAATATGTTGTCAAGCATTACAAATTGAATGATAACTTTGAGTATGAAAATTCGTGCGGTGCAATTGTTTTTAATGAAAATACCGAAAAAATTCTGCTTGTGAAAATGCACAATGGTAACTGGGGCTTTCCAAAAGGGCATATCGAAAAGGATGAAACTAAGGAAGAAACAGCAATTCGTGAAGTTCTTGAAGAAACAAATGTAAGAATAAAAATAATTCCTGATTTTGAAAGAGAAATAAAATATATTCCAAATGAGAAAACTATTAAGAAAGTTACAATTTTTATGGGAATTACGCAAGATGAAGAGGTTACCATTGATACTTTTGAAATTGAGGATTTTAAATGGTGTACCTATGAGGAAGCATTAAAGCTGGTTACTTATAAGCTTCAGAAGGATGTGCTGGAAAACGCAAGAAAAGTATTTATAAAGTCGAAGACAGGTTAGAGCTTTAATAAAAATAAATGTAAGAGGAAAATAAAGTAAAAAATGAAAACAGAAAAAATTTTAGGTTATGAAGTTCACAGAAAAAAAGTAAAAAATATAAATTTACGGATAAAGCCCAATATGGAAATCTATATTTCTGTGCCAATGAATTTACATCGTGATTACATCGAAAATTTTATCCGTTCTAAAGAAGGCTGGATAAAAAGTGTTTTGAAAAAAGTTGAAGATGTGAAGGAAAAACAGAAGGGCTTTGAGTACAAAACTGGAGAAATTCATAAATTTTTAGGAAAAGAATACAGTTTAACTGTGAAAACAGGAAACTTTAATGGCGTGAATTTAATAAATAATGAAAAAGATCCGAATATAACTTTAACAGTTAATGAAAACATTTTTGAAAATATTGATGAAAAGAAAAAAGTTATGGAAAAATGGTATTTTGAAAATGCAAAAAAATTATTTCCTCAATTTATGGAAAAATGGCTGAAAATATTGGATGAGCATGTGGAAAAAGTCGCAATAAAGCCTATGAAGACTAGATGGGGCTCGTGCAATTATGTAAAAAAATATATAAATCTTAATACGGAGCTTATAAAAAGAACACCTTTTGAGATAGAATATGTGGTTTTACATGAATTGACACATTTAAAGTATCCAAATCACGGAAAGGGTTTTTACAATTATGTCGAACGATATATGCCAAATTACAAGATTGCTGAAAAAATGCTAAATGCTAAACATTATTATTAAATTTCAAATAAAAATAATATTAAAAATATTTCTTTAAATAAAATAGGAACTACCAGTTAAGAGCAGTTCCTTTATTTTTTTATTAATTCAATTAATTATTATCATCAATGTCGTAATCTGCTAAAACTTCAATTTCTCCATTTTCATGGACAAAAAGCCCAGTAACAGCCTCATGAGGTAAATCGTTGTGCATTTTCTCAGCAGCTTTCCGAATATAGCCCTTTTGTGTTTCATCATCAATAGGACAACCAGCGCAGTCGCTATGCCCTGCCACAAAAATATGATCAGATTTATGCTTATTAACCGAAATTAAAACAACCTTATCTTCTATGCTTTTTAAATAATCCTCATCATTAACTATTTTATTTACAGCACCCGCATCAGTAATAGTATCCACAAAAGTGTATCTGTAATTACCTCTAATGTATTCATTTAAAATATGAATAAATCTTCCATCCATACAGCATACTAAAGTACAAAACATAATTTCCTCCCTCGTTCAAACAACTATAGATTTTTAATTGTTACAAGTTTGAAGTTATTTGAAATATATCTTAAAGATGTTGAAATTATAGCATATTTAATGGTAAAAATCAAAAATTTTAGCTTAATAAATTTTCTAGAAAATACTCAATCACATACTCTGCACATTTTATTCCATCAACTGCCGCTGACATAATTCCGCCAGCATACCCTGCACCTTCCCCACATGGCATAAGTCCTTCGATATTTGAGAAAAATCTTTCATTTCTAGGAATTTTCACTGGAGATGAACTACGGCTTTCCACACCTGACAGAATTGCGTCATAACTGGCAAATCCTTTTATTTTTTTATCCATTAAGGTAATTCCTTCTTTTATGGAATCGTTTATGAATTGTGGAAAAATTTCATTTAAGTTTGCAAATTTGTAGCCTGCCAGATAGCTTGGCTTTACTTTTCCTAATTTTGTTGAGATTTTATTATTTACAAAATCGCCAAATAGCTGAATAGGGGCTTTGTAATCTTTTCCACCAAGCTCGAATGCTTTTTCTTCCAGTTTTCTTTGAAATTCGACTCCAGCCAGAACGCTTTCTCCTGGAAAATCCTCAGGAAATACATTTACCAAAATTGCAGAGTTTGCATTTTCCAAATCTCTTTGTGAATAGCTCATTCCATTTACGACAAGTCTGCCTTCCTCGCTTGAAGATGGTACAACTACACCGCCAGGACACATGCAGAACGTATAAACTCCACGTCCATTGCTTGTCTTTACATTTAATTTGTATTCTGCGGCCGGCAATTTATCAGCAAATTTTCCATATTGCGAATAATTTATCATACTTTGAAGATGCTCAATTCGGACTCCTACCGAAAAAGTTTTTCGTTCCATTGCAACATTTTCTTCGTTCAGCATAAAGAAAGTATCCCTTGCGCTATGTCCAATTGCGAGAACTAAAATATTTGTTGGAATTTCATAAATTTTATTTTCATCAGAATTTTTCACATTTTCAACTAAAATGCTTTTTATTTTGTTATTTTCAGAATCAGATTTTTCATAATTTATTTTTGTTAATTTTGTGCTAAATCTGTATTCTCCCCCAAGACTTTCGATTTTATACCTGATTTTACGCATTATTTCAATTAATTTATCAGTTCCAATGTGTGGCTTTGACATATAATTTATTTTAGGATCAGCACCAGCGAGAATTAATTCATCATAAACCTTCTGAATCCGAAAATTATTTGTATTCGTGTTTAGTTTCCCATCTGAAAATGTTCCAGCTCCTCCTTCTCCAAACTGTACATTTGAATATTTATCAAGTTTTCCAGTTTTGAAAAAATTATAGACATCCTTTTCACGCTCATTTACATTTTTTCCCTGCTCAATGATAATTGGCTTTAATCCAGCTTCGGCAAGCACAAGTCCAGCAAAAATTCCAGAAGGTCCGCTTCCAACAATAACAGGGCGTTTTACATTTTCAGTTTCTGTAAAGTTCTCAATTTTTTCCGTAGAATAAGGTTTTTTCTCAATTTTTCGTACATTTTTTACATTTTCAAATCTTTTCTTTTCCGTTTCCTCATCAAAGTTGAAGGAAATATCCACTGCATAAACAAATACAACATTATCTTTTTTTCTGGCATCAATCGCCTGTCCTGCGATTTCAAATGACTTTACTTCATTATCATTGATTTTGTAAAGTCTGAAAACTGTTTTTTTTAAATCATTTTCACTGTGTTTTACAGGCATTTTTATATTATTTATTCTAATCATTTTTCTCCTTAATTTAGTTTAGTTGTTTTTAAAAGCTTGCAATATTATTTTTCATTTTAAATAGTAAATTTGCTATAAATCTATTTTAGCAAGGGAGTTAAATTTTCTTGTTATCAAGTAAATAAAATACTATTTTTGTTATGTTTTTTCTTTTTTTTTTCGCAGGATTGCTCATTGCCGCAAATCCTCATCTTGCAGTAAAGGTTTATCCTAATAATTAAAATTGTGGCAAGATTGCTACGCAATACCTATGGCTAGACTACGACTTTTATTTGCCCAACTCCGAAACTCCTCCTTCCAGTCGTCAAACAGTCGTAGCTGAACAAATAAAAGCTCCGTCGGTTTATTAAAAACAAAAAATTGTATTTTAATTATTTTGAAATACTAGGTTCTTATCCTTTGTTGGAAAAATTTGTAATAAATTCGTTATTTAAATGGGGTTTAGTATTAAGTTATATAGTCCATTTTTAAAGATTTTTTCCTAAAAAATATCCAGAAGTCCAAGCCCATTGTAAGTTAAATCCGCCGCATTCACCGTACACATCCAGTATTTCCCCAGCAAAATAAAGATTTTTAACTTTTTTTGATTCCAGATTTTCCAGATTTACTTCACTTAGAGGAATCCCTCCAGCAGTAACTTGAGCCGCTTTAAAGCCATTGGTATCAATAATTTTTATTCTATATTTTTTTAAAGTTGTACAAATTTTACGAATCTCGTTGTCTGTCAGTTCATTTATACTTTTTGATAATTTTTCAATTCCTGCCGACTTTGTCAAAAATTGTCCCAGCTTTTTATTGACAACTCCATTAAAAAATTGTTCCATTGTAAAATTCTTTAATATTGTCCGACGTTTTTTCAAAATTTCAAAAATTTCATTATAAGTAAATTTTGGCATAAAGTCAATTTCAAATTCCACGTTTCTGTAAATTGGAAAAACATACGAAATATTGAAAACTACATTTCCAGAAATGCCAAAATCAGTAAACAGCAGTTCCCCATCATAAGTACAAATTTTTATTTTCTCTCCACTTTCATTTTCTCCAAAAGCTGTAATTTTCACATCCGACTTAATCCCTTTTAAACCTTTAATTTTTTCTTTTTCTGCCTTTAGCTGTACAATAACAGGCGTTAATTCGGTAATAGTATGCCCAAAGCTCTTTGCCAGCTCATAGCCGCTTCCGTTTGAACCAAGTTCAGGATACGATTTTCCACCAGTTGCAATGACTACTTTTTTGGCAATTATTTGTTTTTTATCTTCAGAAATTATCTTAAAATCAAACATTTCCTTCTCAATTTTTGTAACATAAAAATCTGTAATTATCTCTATTCCAAGACTTTGTGCATAAAATCTGAGTCCATCCACAATTGATGCGGCCTGTCCGCTAAGTGGATAAACTTTCCCTCGATTTTCCTCATTACAAATAATCCCGACTTCATCTTCAAAAAATCTCATTGCATCTTGTGAAGTAAAACTCTCTAAAATTTTCTCAATAGGCTGCTTCATTTTTTCAATTCCAAAATAATTTCTATTGGAAGCATTTACATTTGTCAAGTTACATCGTCCATTTCCAGTTGTAAGCACTTTTTTCAGAACTCTGTCCTTTCTTTCCAGAATGACAACATCCCTTCCGTTTTTCTTTGCAGTAACCGCCGTCAGAAAACCTGAAGCGCCACCTCCAATTATCGCTATTTCTCTTTTCATCTTATAATTTCATTCTCCTAAATATTTATAATAAATTTTAAAATTTTTATTAATTACCTGATTAAAAGCCAGTTTATAAAATAAAAACGAGCCGTGTGCTCGTTTTTTTGTATGAAAGAAGTCTAAATGTAGAGATGGGGCGTCTCTATTAGACAGTTATTTATATCACATATATGTATATTTGTCAATATTCTAAACAAATTCAAATATTTTATGATTTTGATTAATATTTTTTTATTTTAATTTTTATTTTAATAAAATTTTTCTTGATTTTAGTTTTAATAAAATAATTTTATTATGTTTAAAAAAGAAGAAATATGCAAATTTATAGAAAAATATTTATAAACAACAATCTATTTCATAAACTTGAATAAATAAAAATTATAAGTCAGAGTAAAAAATTTGATTTTTTAAAAAAAATAAAGTACAATTTAAGTAAGAAAATAAGGAGGAATGTATATGAAAAAAGGGATAAAAATATTGCTGTTAATAATGGTTGTTTTTTCTGTTGTGGGCTGTGAACTGTTTGACCCTAAAGGTTGGAGAGAAGCACGTGAAGATATGAGAAAAAATGGGGTTCAATGTTATGAAAAAGCAAATGGCAATTATTATTGTAAAGATAAGTATGGAAATAGAGTAGACTAAGGAGGAAATTGGTATGAATAAATTATTAAAAATATTGCTGTTAATAATGGTTGCTTTTTCTGTTGTGGGTTGTGAATTGCTTAGTCCTAAAGAGTGGAAGAAAACAAATCAAGCGTGAAGAGAAAAAGGTGTGAGATGTTATGAAGAAGCTAATGGCAATTATTATTGTAAAGACAAGTATGGGAATAGATACTAATATTTAATTATTGAATATAGATTTTTTTTAAATAAAAAAATATCGAAAGCAAGAGGGGTAATTTGACTTCTTGTTTTTTGATTGACTGAAAAATATTAATTTGATATACTGAAAATAAGGAAAAATACGATTATGGGGGTATAAAATGAAACATAAGAAAGAAAAAATTGTAAAGACGAATGCATTAAGACAGCTGGATAAACAGAAAATTCCATATATTATTCATACTTATGAGTGGAGCGAGGATAAAAGCGGAGGGCTTGGTGTTGCTGAAAAGTTGCCTGAATTGGCGGATAGGGTTTTTAAGACTATTGTGTTAAAGGGAAAAAGTAAGAATTTGTATGTTTGTGTGATTCATGGAGAGGCTCATCTTGATTTAAAGAAGGTAGCAAAGGCTTGTGGGGAGAAAAATATTGATTTATTGCCATTATCAGAATTGGAGAAGGAAACAGGATATATTCGAGGAGGATGTTCTCCTGTGGGAATGAAGAAACTGTTCAGGACTTTTTTTGACAAGGAAGTTGAAAAATTTGACAAAATAATGGTTTCAGCTGGAAGAAGAGGATTACAGATGGAAGTGGAAACAAAAAAGCTGATTGAAGTAGTGAAAGGGAATATTGTGGATTTGACGATGGAAGAAATTTAGATTGTGAAGGGATGATGGTTTTTATGAAAGAGAAAATTAAAATTGGAAAAGAAGAAATCGAAAAAATGAGGGAAAATAGTAGAGATGTTATGAAACTTACTCTTGAACTTAATACAAAATATAATTCGGCACAGGAAATTGTGGAGCTTATGTCAAAAATTACAGGTAAAGAAGTTGATAAAAGTTTTGCTCTTTTTCCGCCGTTTAATACAGATTATGGAAAAAATATTACTTTTGGTAAAAATGTGTTTATAAATGCCGGGTGCAAGTTTCAGGATCAAGGGGGAATTGCAATAGGAGATAATGTTTTAATAGGGCATAATGTCGTTCTAGCTACATTGGATCATAACATTTGTGTGAGTAAAAGAGCTGAACTGTTTGCAGCGCCAATTATTATTGAAGATAATGTATGGATTGGAGCAAATGTTACAGTCACATCTGGCGTTACCATCGGAAAAGGCTCTATTGTAGCAGCTGGGGTAGTGGTTACGAAAGATATTCCAAAATACAGTATTGCAGGAGGGATTCCTGCTAAAGTGATAAGAGAATTGACGGAAGAAGAGAGAAAGTAGGCGATGAAGGAGGAAAAGATACGATGTTTAAACGTTAATTTATTTTTCTGCTTCATTCCTTTAGTATGCATTTTGGTTATAGTGGATTACAAAATTGATATTGTACTTTAGGAAAATTTTTTTGTAAAATATGTTCAAGAAGATTGATAGTGTAACTATAATTTAGAAAACGGATATATAAAATTAGGAGGAAATATTATGAAATACGTAACTTTAAACAATGGAGTAAAAATGCCTATATTAGGATTCGGAGTATTTCAGATTGATGATATGAAAGAATGTGAGGAAGCGGTTTACAATGCGTTAAAAGCAGGATATAGATTAATTGATACAGCTGCGTCCTACAGAAACGAAGAAGCTGTGGGAAGAGCTATAAAAAGAAGCGGTATACCTAGAGAAGAAATTTTTGTTACAACAAAATTATGGGTAAGTGATGCAAATTATGAAAAGGCAAAATTGGCATTTGAAACATCTTTAAAAAAATTGGATTTGGAATATATTGATTTATATCTGATACATCAGCCATTTAATGATGTATATGGAGCTTGGAGAGCGATGACAGAGCTGTATAAGGAAGGGAAAATAAAAGCAATTGGTGTAAGTAACTTCTATCCTGACAGACTGGTTGATTTTATTATGAATAATGAAGTAGTGCCAGCTGTAAATCAGGTGGAAACACATCCTTTCAATCAGCAGGTTAAAGCAAATGAAATAATGAAGGAATATGGGGTTCAAATAGAATCATGGGGACCTTTTGCAGAAGGAAAAAATGGAATATTTGCAAATGAAATTTTGTCTGAAATTGGTAAAAAATACAACAAATCTGTGGCTCAGGTAATTTTAAGATGGCTAATTCAGAGAAATATAGTTGCAATACCTAAATCAACAAGAAAAGACAGAATTGAAGAAAATTTTAATGTATTTGACTTTGAATTGAACAGCGAGGATATGGGAAAAATATCTGAACTTGATAAAAAGGAAAGTTTATTTTTAAACCATGATGATGTAGAAATAGTAAAATGGCTTAATGGAAGGAAACTATAATAAGAGTTTTGAAATCAAAAATTTAATTTTCTTGATTTTCAGAAAAAACGGCTATATGATAAACTGATGAAAATGTGAGTATATAAAGATATGAGGGAAATGCACCCTCATATTTTTTAAGAATTTTTACTAAAACTATCAAAAAGTTTCTCAATTTCATTTTTTATATTTTTCTTACAGACACAGTAGAAAGTCATTTTTGCTTCCTTGTCAGCAATTGGGATTGAAATATTATTTTTGAAATTGTCTTCACGTTCAAGTGTGAAATTTGAACGGAAATGCAGTAAATTTTGCATTTCAGCTAATTCCTGATAAATAATCCTGTCACTTTGAATAAGGAAGTTCATATTAGGCATTTTTTCTAAAACTATATCCTTCCATATTCCGATTGGATTGAATAAGAGCATTCTGTCATCTGTAATATCTGAAAAATGTATTTCCTTCTTTTTAGCCAGCGGATGCTGCAAAGGAACTGATAAAAATAATTGTTCAGTTTTGTATTTTATGCAGAAAAATTCAGAATTATCAATAGGTTTAGAAAGTATGATCATCTGATAAATGTCATTTTTAAGTTTTTCAAATAACTGAAGATGATTTTCTATTTTATGAAGAATGTATTTTTCAGGATAAAATCTTGCAAATAATGAAATCATATCCCACAATGGAGCTGGAGCACATGAACCAATTGAAAAATTATTTTGAACCTGATTATTTTTATTAACTTTTTCTTCCATTTCATCTACAAGATTCAATATTTTTTCTGCGTACTGGATAACAGTTTTTCCATTTTCATTTAATTCCATCTTATTTTTTTTCCTGTCAAAAAGTTCAATCCCTAAAGTTTTTTCCAGCTTTTGTATCGAACGGGAAAGGGCAGGCTGTGAAATATACAATTCTTCAGCAGCTTTTGATAATGTTCCATATTTTGCAAACGCGATAAGCTGTTTAAGTTGTTCCAATTCTATCATATAAATCACCTCATATAATTTTTATTTCTAGTATGCATTTTAATTATAGCACATTTTATAAACGGTATTGTACTTTTATCTTAAATTTTAGTATTATAACTACATGAAGATAAGGAAATAAAAATAAGAAAATGAAGAAGATTATATATGAAAAACTAAAAATTTAAATTCCTTACTGATTTATGATATAATTGTATTATTATAAAATCATGGAATGGAGTTTAACTATGAATAAAGAAAGATTGGCAGCTTTTATGGATGCTGTACTTGCAATTATTATGACAATTCTTATATTAGAACTGAAAAAACCTGAAACAGCAACTTTAAAAGCACTTTGGAATCTGAGAGTAGATTTTTTTGCATATACGCTTTCATTTTTCTGGCTTGGAACAATGTGGGTAAATCTGCATAATGAATGGCATAAAATAAAATATATTACACCGTTAATTGTCTGGGTAAATGTAGTACTACTTTTCTTTTCCTCATTTTTTCCATATGTGACTTCTTTTGTCACTTCATATTATAACAGTAGTGTAGCGCAAGGATTTTATGGGGTAATAGTTCTGACTGTTACATTCTGCAATATAATCTCGTTGTATCTGATAGAAAAGGTGAATAAACATGATAAAGAATTGCAGGAATCATTAAAAACAATGATAAGATGGATAAAAGTTGATATAAGTATAAAAATAATTGGGTTAATAATATCGTGTATATTTTATCCGCCTGCAATGATGATAAGTGTTTATATTACTTTATTTGGAATTGCATTTCCGGAACAGTATAAGGCAATAAAAAGAAGAAGGGAAAAATAGAAATATGAAATTTTTTCAGCTTATTCCTAGTGGACAGTTTGGCTTAGAAAATGTAGCAGAAGAGTTTGGGATAAGTGGAAGGACTCTTCAAAGAAATCTGTCAGCAGAAAATACCAGTTTTAATCAGATGGTAAAAGATATTCAAAAAATGATGACCTTCAACTATTTAGAAGCAAAGGAACTTTCAATAGATGAAATAGCCTATCTGGTTGGATATACTGAAACTTCTTCCTTTTATCGGGCATTTAAAAAATGGACAGGGAAAACAATACCGCAGTATCAGAAAGAGAAAGAATAATAAAAAATATGAATTTAATCTCCTTATAAAATATAAAATACGCCATAAATTTGGCGTATTTTTTTGCAAAATTATAAATTGTATTGATTTTTTTTAAAAAGATTGTGATCTAATTTTTATCAATCCATTCTAGTTCAAATTCATAATCGTATAGTTCCATTTGTAAATCTGCTGCTTGATCACATAGATCTTTAAAATAAGGACTTTCTACTTCTAATTCTTCATCATACATTTCTTTTTCGATTTCATGGATTTCTTTTTTTAATTTTCGTATTTTCTCTTTTAATTGGTGTTTCTTTATCTGTTTTTCTTTTTCCTGCTCTTTTTCATCTAGATCTTCAAGTTTTTTATTTAATTTTGAAATATTAGCATTTTTTTTATTAATATTCCCAAAGAGAATATATAAAATTATGATTATAGCTATTAAAATCATGGCTGCTCCTAATAAAATAGCATTTTTTATTTCAGTTCACTTATTATAAATAATTTTACATAAAACTGTATTGTTATTTTTTATTTTTTATTGGAGGAAGCAAGGGGCTTTTTTCTTTTGCACGTTCCCATAAAAATTCACCTAAATCGTATTTATCCTCTTTTTCCAGATCCAGTTCAGTTTCAATTTCATTTTCTCTTTTTTCAAGTATAAGAGTTCCTATATTATGATTTAAAATGACAGTTTTTCCTAAAGCAGTAAATTCTGCCCATCCTGTATCAAGAGCTTTAGCTATCTGTTCTCCTTTGTATAGATTACCCACTCCAATTAATGGAAGTTTTCCGTTTATTCTATCATGAATCTGCTGTATTGCAGGTTTTTTAGTATCTCCTCCACGATAAGCATTTATATAAAAATCTGGAAGTGAAACGTGTAGATATTGTAGTGGTTTTTTTACAAGTTCATCAATCAATGCGAAAGTTTCAACCATTGTCAAACCATTTTCTCCTGGCTCTTCAGGTGAAAAACGGTATCCTATGATGAATTTGTCAGCGTTATGTTTATTTTTAACTTTATTTACTTCATCTATAACAGCTAAAGAAAATTTCATTCTTTTTTCTATATTTCCTCCCCATTCGTCAGTTCTTCTATTAGTTATTCCTGAATAAAACTGCTGGATAAGATATCTGTTTGCACCATGAATTTCCACTCCGTCAAATCCAGCCTGAATAGCTAAATCAGCAGCATTTCCAAACGCCTGTATAAGTTTATCTATTTCATCAGTAGTTATTTCTCTTGCTTTTGTTTCGCTATCATAGCTAGGAGCAATTATGTCATTTTTATTTATATTTGGAAGGGCAAGTCTTCCGCCATGATGTATTTGTAAAATTGCCTTTGTACCTTGATTACGTAGAATTTCTGCTACTTTTCTTAAAGATGGCAAATGTGTTTCATTGATAGCTTCGGGCTGTCTTGTGAAAGCTTTTCCCCCATCAGCAACTAAAGTAGCTTCTACTATGAACATTCCTATATTTTCTCCACGTTTACTCATAAATTTAAGATCTTCTTCTGAGAAAGTTCCGTCTTCATTGGCAACAAATAGAGTCATAGGGGTCACTACAAGTCTATTTTTAATCTCTACTCCATTATTTAATGTATATTTTTCAAAAATTTTATTTGAATTCATTATGTCACTCTCCTATTTTAAGTTATATATAATCTTATCATATTTGTATATCTAAGTAAAGGAGAAAATAATTTGGGATATAGTAAGAACTTTTTAAAAAAAAGTTTTAATTAAGAGCAAATTTTTAGAGTAGTTATTTCTATTTTTTATGCTTCGCTTTATTAATTTTAAATGTTGCCCTTTTTTTCTTTTTGTTGTATACTTTATAAATCATATTAGTTTTTTAATTTGATTTTTTGAAGTTAATTAATTGTATTTTGAAATTTTTAATTATTTATCACAAATAAAAAAATAACAAATTTTCTAAAATTTAAATAGTTTGAGAAAATTCTAAATAAAGGAGCGAAAAATGAGTTACAAACTTGTATTAATAGACTTGGATGACACACTTTTTGATTATCTTAAAACAGAAGAAGCGGCATTTAGGAACACTTTCAAAGAATTGGGATTTTTTGTGGAAAGTGAATTAGGTAATGCGAAAAAAGAAGAAATTTATGAAAAGATAAAAGACAGATATAAAGATGTGAATTTGCAGTTGTGGAAGGATTTGGAAAAAGGGGCTGTGGATAAGGATAGATTAAAGGTTGTAAGATTTGAAAAAATAATTGAGGAGTTTGATTTGAAATATAATCCGTATAAAATGAGCGAGCTTTACCTGAAAAAACTGGGAGAAGGGATTTTTCCATTTGAAGCAGCTGAAAAACTGTGTAAATACTTACATTCAAAATACAAAGTTGGAATTGTAACTAACGGAATAAAGGAAGTACAGCATTCACGAATAGAAAATTCAAAAATTGCAAAATACATTGATAAAATTATCATTTCTGATGAAGTTGGTGTAAATAAGCCTGATAAACGAATATTTGAATATGCAATGAATTATTTTGAAATAATGGATAAATCTCAAGTTATAATGATAGGTGATTCATTAGGAGCTGATATAAAAGGTGGACAAAACGCTGGAATTGATACTTGCTGGGTAAATTTACGAAATAATGTAAATAATACTGGGATAGTTCCAAAGTATGAAGTGAGAAAGTTGGAAGAGCTGTTTGAAATATTATAAATTTTATATTGGAGTTATAGTTAATGCTAAACTCCTTTTAAATAATCAAATTATTTCAATTTTTTTCAGAGGTGAATAAAAATTTAGTATTTTTAAATAATTAAAGTATAATTTTTTTATGTTAGTAGACTAACGAAACTTTCATTTATTCAACTACAACTGTTTGGCGATTGAAAGCAGAAGTTTTGGAATTAAGCGAATTTGCGTAGTAATCTTTTCACAATTATAATTATCAGGATAGCTCTTTACTGCAAGATAAGGATTTGTGGCAACGAGCAATCCTGTAAAAAATATAATAAAAATAGTAAAAACTGTTATTAAACAAAACAATTTAATACTAAAATTCTATAAAAAAATAGAACTATGCTAAGGACAGAAAGTTTTAATTTTTTGCTAATCTGGCATATAATTCAAAATTTATTAAATATTTGCTATTTAAATCAAGAATAGTATTAGTATTTTAAAGTTTCTCCGTCTTCAGGAATATTTAATTTTTCATAAAAATTATGCTTAATGGCAAATTTTTTTAATTCTTTACGTGTCAGATATGCATGGTTTACAGCTTCCATATGTGTTGCCATAAGTTGTGCTTCAGGTAAAGTTTTATGTACTTTTAAAACATCATCAGCTCCCATAATTAATGGACCGCCTTCTATAAATTGATTGTTTCCTGCATTAATAATGACAACTTCAGGTTTATGTTGTTTTAATGTTTTTTCAACTTCACTAAACCACACAGTATCGCCTGATAGATAAAGAGTTTTTTCATTTTTATTCTGAAATATAACCCCACAGGATTTTCCAGCTATTTCAAGCAATTCAGGGGTACTCCCATGTTGCCCTTCAACATAAGTCATTGTAATTTCACCAAATTTTATGTTTTCTCCTAAGATAAAGACATTTTTAAATCCTTGTTCACGTAATTTTTTTTCATCGTTCTCATTTTGAGAAAACAAAGTTATATTTTTATCAATAGTTTGAATAGCTGCTAAATCCCAATGGTCAGCATGTAAATGTGTTACAATCACTGCATCAACTCCTTTTAAAATTTCATTTACTGACATTGGTAATTCCACTAGTGGATTTTTTGCAGTATTTCCAGACATTGGCATAGGTGCTATTGGTGGTGCGAATGATGGTAATTCACCTTTCTTTGATAACATTGGATCAATTAGAAAAGTTTTTCCTCCATAATTTAATTTTAAAGTTGCATTTCTTATTTGTGTTACTTCCATAAATCCCTCCAATAATATTTAAAATTAATTTTTTAATTAAATTATGATATAATTGTATCACTATTTTTTTTGTTCGTGAATAATTTAAAAAAAGCAAAAATGAAAAATTACTTTATTTTCAGAAGAAGGAGAAAAAATTGGACAGTGTAGATAAGACAATAGTTGATTTATTAAAGAAAAATAGCCGTATAAAAGTCAAAGAAATAGCACAAATTGTGAATATGTCAGCACCTGCTATTTCACAGCGGATTATAAAACTTGAAGAATCAGGAGTTATAGATGTATTTACAATAAAGATTAATTATAATGCTTTAGGAATGTCTATACATCAGTTTATACATGTTAAAATGATTCAGATGTCTCACAAAAATTATTTGAATTTTGTTGAAAAATATTCTAAAAATGTTATAAATCATTATAGAATTTCAGGCGATACTTGTTATATGCTAGAAACACGCTTTAATACAAACGAGGAATTAACAGATTTTCTTAGAAAATTAAATATTTATGCAAATTATAAAGTAAATACTGTAATAAGTGTTTTAAAATAAATAGAATGAAAAACTAACTTCAAATTTTATGTTGATTTAGATTACTCAAACACAAAATTTGATGTTTGAAATATTATAAATTTATTTAAAAATTTAGTAAATTTATAAGAAAAATAAAAATTTTTTGTAGTAAAATGACTAGAGGGTCAATTATCTGATATAAAATTAATTAAAAAGTGAGCTGTATTAATGAATTATAGATAAATTTTTATAAATTAAGTTTAATAAAAAATAAGTGAAAAAGGAGGATAATGTAGATGACTGAAAAAAGAAAAAGATTTTTATTTTTAATTATTTTTCTTTTGGTAAATAGTTTTGGGATTTCTGAAAATTTAAGAGATGAAAATTATTTTGTGCTAAAAAAAGATGAACAAAATTTGATGGAAAGTAAAAAAGACAGCGAAAAAGAAGTTTTGGAAAATGAAGTTAAAATAGAATTGGACAGGGATATTTTAAATAAAGAAAAAAAATTAGAAAATAAAAAAGAGATAACTTCTCAGGAGAATAAGAGAATTGGGCTGGTGCTTAGCGGGGGAACAGCGAAAGGGCTTGCTCATATTGGGATATTGAAGGTTCTGGATGAAGAGAAGGTGCCTGTGGAATATGCGACTGGAACGAGTATGGGAAGCATTATTGCAGGAATGTATAGCGTCGGATATACTCCGCAGGAAATTGAGGAAATTGCAATTAGTATGGATTGGATGGGGCTTTTTAGCGATAAAATCGAGAGAAAGGACAAGGGGGCTATAAGAAATTCAATTGAAGATAGAAATAGTACGGTAATTCCAATGAAAAATTTTATGCCAAAACTGCCTAGTGGAGTTGTTGGTGGGAAAACTGCGAGCCAAAGGCTGAATGAAATTTTTTATGGAGCATTAAGAGTACAGGATTTTAGAAAATTTCCTAGAAAATTTGCGGCTGTTGCGACTGATCTGGAATCTGGAGAAGGAGTTATGATTGACAAGGGGTCGATTGCGACGGCAATTAGGGAAAGTTTATCGTTGCCGTCAATTTTTGCGCCAATTCGAGATGGAAAAAGGCTTTACATTGACGGAGGAGTTACACGGAACTTACCTGTGCAGGATGTGAAGGTGCTTGGGGCTGATTATACAATTGGAGTGAATGTAGGAGATGGATTTACAAAAAGAGACGAGTCTAAAATGAACTTGATTGATGTAATTTCAGATTCGACAACAATTGCTGGAAGGCAGGAAGTGGAACGGCAAATTCGTATGCTTGACTTGTATATGAAACCAGATTTGGAAAAGTTTGAGTCTTATGATTTTTCAAAGGTAAAAGAACTTATTGCGGCTGGAGAGAAAATTGCAAGAGAAAATATAGATGAAATTAGAAAATTATCAAATCCTGAACTTTTTGAAAAATTGGAAGAAAAAAGGAAAGAGTTTAGACGAACTTGGAAGGATGAGTATAATATTTCTGGAGTTGTAATAGAAGGGAACAAAAAATATAAAAAAGAATATTTTGATAAATTTTTACCTAAGAAACTTGGTGTTTTAAGCAGGCTGGATATGGAGAAAATAATTAATAATATTTATCAGAATGGTGATTTTACAACGGTTTACTACGAAGTGAAGGACAATGATCTAGTAATAAATGTTCAAGAAAAACCAAGTGACTATTTGACACTTTCAGGAAATATAAATAACGAGGACTTGGCAACAGTAAATGTTGGCTTTCAGGGAAGTAAAATTATAAATAATACGAATGTAAGATATTCAGTAACTGGAACGGTTGCAAATGAATATGGGGCAAGAGGTAAGGCAACTATGGAACTTGGAAAAGATTCAAAAGCCTTGATTTACAGCGAATTTGAATACAAACGTGATATTATAAAAAATCAGAAATACAATAACGGATATTTCAGCTTTGAAAACAGAAAATTCAAAATTGGAGCAGGAATTGGATTTGAAATGTATAAAAATCTGTTATTCTCAATTGGTGGAGGCTATCAAATTTCAGATGTGACAAAACATCAGAATAATGCTGAAAATGTAAGAAAAGCCTTTCCATATTATGAAGCTAAGCTAAATTATGATACAAGAGACAGCCTTAATTTTGCAACAAAAGGTATTTACTTTTTCTCAAATTATACTTTGGCAAATTCAAAAGAGGCTAAATTTAACTCATTAAATGCAGGTGGAGAAATTAATATACCGATTGGCGAAAAAATAACAATTACTCCAAGAGTATCTTATTTGACAACAGATGGAAGCAATATTCCAGAAACTTACAGACCAAAAATGGGAGGAATCCGAACAGCTGACAATTCATTGGAATTTGCTGGAATGCCAGCAGATAAAATTCGTGGGAACAGTATTTTTATTGGAAGCCTAAAAGCTCAATATAATTTGTCAAAACTTGTATATTTAGATACAACTTACTCAAGGGCAAACATTTCTCAAAAAGCCTACAGCTTTGGAACTGAAGAAAAGGAAAGCTATAAATTTGGTCTTGGAGTAAAAGCCTTGTCAATTCCGCTTTACTTTGGATTTGCAAAAGTTCCGGGAGAAAGTTGGAGATACATTATAAACTTTGGATATTCGCCAGAATAATAATTTTGGGAATAGTAAGCAAAGTGAAAGAAAAATCTTTTTGATATTGAAAAAATATGATAGAATAAAATTGTAAAATTTAAAAAATACGAAAAATTAGGAGGAAGAAATGAAAAAAATACCAGAAGCAGTTGGACCATATTCAGCCTTTAGAAAAGCAGGCGACTTTTTGTACATCTCAGGACAAATCGCAATAAATCCTGAAAATCAGCAAATTGAAGCTGTTACAGTAGAAGAACAGGCAAGACAAGTTCTTGAAAACTTGAAGGCAATCTTAGAAAACAACGGATTAACAACAAAAAACGTTATAAAAACAACTGTACTATTAGACAACATCAACGACTTCGGAGCAGTAAACAACATTTATGCAGAATACTTTACTGAACCATATCCAGCAAGATCAGCCTTTGCAGTAGACAAATTGCCAAAAGGAGTTTTGGTGGAAATTGAAGCAATAGCTTATTTTGGAGAATAATTTTTAAATGAAACAGATGACTTTAGGGAAACTTGAAGTTATCTTTTTTATTTTCGTAGGATTGCTCATTGCCGCAAATCCTACAACCATGGCTAGACTCCGTCTTTTATTTGTCCATCTCCGAAACTCCTCCTTGCAGTCGTCAAACAGTCGTAGCTGAACAAATAAAAGCTCCGTCGGTTTATTAAAAGAAAAAATTATATTTTAATTATTTTGAAATACTAGTTTTTTATCTTTATATTGGAAAAGTTTGTAATAAATTAGTTATTTAAATGGGGTTTAGTATAAGATATTTGATTTGAAATTAAAAGGTATCTTTGAAAATAAAAATAGGATGGATTGGTGTTGATAAAAATAATGAGGATTTAATATTTATACCTGTAGAAATACAAAATAAATAATTAATGAGAAAGGAATAAAAATATGAGTTTAGTAGCAGGAAAATTAAAATATCAAAGAGGTTTGGAAAGATTAGAGAAAACAAATATATCAAAAGAAGAAAGTGAAGAACCTTTGAATTATATACAAAATAAAAAAGGGGATCAATTTTCTTGTATGAAAAGTCTTTCAAGAGGTTTTTTACAATTATCATCTAAAAATTTATTAATAGAAAAAAATATCAAAGAACACAGATTAAATTGTTATATAGGTGGAAAGTTACAAATATTAGGTTGCGATAGAGATAGCAGGTTATTCACTCAGACTTCTCAAATGTTTGAAATGCTGATGTCTAATAATCCTGATTTTATAACATTTTTTAAAAATAATATGGATATGATAATGCCTGATGATTATGATAGTGAAAAAAATAAATATGGATATTTAAAAAATGATTATGGATCATTTTTCTTAATTCGTGTAATTCTTCATGCAATAAGAGGAGATTTTGAAGAAGTGAAAAAAAGATGTGGTGCATATTTGGAAAAACCATTGAAAGACAGTTATTATAAATACGGAGAACTGCATTATGAATTTTTAAAGGCTCTGGCAGAGAAAAATATTGATGGGATGAAAAAAGCGATAGACGGGATGATGGAACAGAAAGTGGCAAGAAAATTTTCAAATGACTGTAATCCAGATTATGAGTTTTATTTACATGTGTATGTCATAATATATGCCAAAATAGCATTATATCATGGAATAGATTTAGAAATAGACCATGAAGTGGCACCAAAAGAATTGATAGATATAACACCTCTTGAAAAATATGAAGATCCATATGATTTTATGAAAGATTTTGATTTGGCAACAGTAACGCCGAAAGAATGGAAGGAATGGAAAAACAGCTGGAATTTAAATTTTTAACATAAGAAAATTAACTAATTTAATAAATTATGAACTGCTTTTTTTACATAATGTATGTACTTTTTAATTTTAATTCGTTATGTTGTGTTTTTAGAATTTGTTCAATAAGAATGATTGAAAATCTTTGTTAAAAGTGATAAAATTATAGATATAATGCTAAAAGATAGATTAATTTAATAAATAAAAAATGAAGGAGATAATATGCTGCATGGACTGGCTATAATTATTTCAACCTGGATAATTCCGTTTGAAAGGCTACATTATTTGATAATTATTGTTTTGACAGTATCGGTGCTTTTGTCGGATAAATCGCCGAATGCGATGCTTGCCTGGATTTTTACAATTTTTACATTTCCACTTGGTGGAGCGGTTCTGTATCTTTTGTTTGGGATTAACTGGAGAAGGAATAAGGTAATTTCTAAGAAGATGAAGGGGGAAGAAAAAAAGCTGTATTCAAGGATTTTTAATTTTATGCAGCGGGATGTGTCGGATATTTTTAGATCACAGGACTTTTTTTATTACAATCGCCTTGAAAATGTAGACGGAAATACCGAAAAAATGAGTGAAACTGAAATAAAAGCTACAATACGGAATCAGATTGATACAATGATAAAAAATATTAATTTAGGCAGTCAGCAAAGTGAACTTGTAAAAATGCTGTATAAGGCTGAAGGAACCTTTTTGACCAATAATGATTCGTATAAATTGTTTTTTCATGGGAAAGAGGCATTTGATTCGATTATTTGTGATATAGAAAATGCAAAAAGTACCATTTATATGGAATATTTTATTTGGAAGGCTGATGAGCTTGGGGAAAGAATAAAAAATGCACTTTTGAAAAAGGCTAAGGAAGGAGTTAAAATAAAACTGCTTTTTGACGGAGTGGGAACTTGGAAATTGCCTAGAAAATATAAAAAGGAACTTAGAAACGCTGGAATTGAGATAAGATGGTTTTTAGATGTGAAATTTTTTATTTCCAAGATGAATTATCGTAATCATAGAAAAATAGCTTTGATTGACAATAATATAGTACATACTGGCGGTATGAATGTAGGGCAGGAATATATAGACGGTGGAAAAAGGTTTGACAGCTGGAGGGATACGAATATTCGGATTACAGGAGAAATAATTGGGCAGTATCTGGCAATTTTTGTTACAGATTGGCTAAACAGCGGCGGGAAAGACGATTTTATTGAAGATATAAAAAAAGAGGCAGTTCACGAACTGGAAGAGCAAAAGCCAATAGATAAACAAGAAAAACTGAAATATCTGATGCAGGTTTCCTCAAGCGGGCCTGACACCGAATGGACAACTTTGAAATATCTGTATTCTAAAATGATTGCAACGGCGAAGGAGGAAGTGCTGATTCAAAGTCCATATTTTGTACCTGATTATGATTTGATTTCACAACTGAAAATGGCGGCTCTTTCTGGAGTGAAGATAAAGATAATGGTTACAGGAGTGCCGGATAAGAAAATGCCTTACTGGATAGCAGAAACTTATTTTGCAGAATTAATTGAAGCAGGCATTGAGATTTACCGTTATACAGCGGGATTTTTACACAGTAAAAATATTATTGTGGATGAAAAAATATCAACACTTGGAACGTGTAACTTTGATATGCGGAGCTTTGAAATAAATTACGAGGTAAATTCGGTATTTTATAATGAAAATATTAGCAAGGACTTGAAGACACAATTTATAGAGGATTTGGAAGCATGTGAAAGGTTCGATGAGGCAAGATTAAAAAAGGTGACTTTTATGAAACGACTCAGAAACTCTGTGTTTAAACTGATTTCACCAATAATGTAAATAAATTATAGCAATTGTAGGAAGGAAGGGAGTAAAATGGAAAAAAATTTTACTAAGGATGGACTTATTCTTTTAAATAAAAGCAAGGGAGTAAGTTCGTTTGGGGCAATAAATCATTTGAAAAAAGTGATAAAGGCTAAAAAAGTAGGACATGCTGGAACCCTTGATCCAATGGCTGAGGGACTTATGATTGTTATGATTAATGAAGCTACAAAATTTTCTGATAATTTAATGAAAAAAGACAAGGAATATTATGTAGAAATGGAGCTTGGATACAAAACAGACACTTACGACCTGGAAGGGACAGTTATTGCAAAATATGATTCTGAAATTAATATAAGTGATTCTGAAATAATACAGGCTGTAAATAGTTTCAAAGGCAAGATAAAGCAAGTCCCGCCGATGTATTCCGCAATAAAGATTGAAGGGCAGAAGCTTTATGATCTGGCAAGAAAAGGGATCGAAGTGGAAAGAGCCGAAAGGAATGTAGAAATATCAGAAATTAGAGAAATAAAGGTAATGCATCCAGATAAAAATTCAGAATATGCTCAAAATATTAAAATTTCATTTTATGCAAAAGTCAGCAGTGGAACCTATATCCGTTCATTAGTTTACGATATTGGAGAAAAATTAGGAGTTTTTGCCACAATGACAAGACTTGTGAGGACTAAAATTGGAAGATTTGAGATTGAAGATGCGATTACTTTGGAAAAGGCTAAAGCTGAAATTGATAAATTGAAGAATCTTATAGAATCCAAAAGAGAAAATGAGTCTTTCTGGGCTACAAAAAGTGATTCAGATACAAGGGCTGAAAAAATTCGGGAAATAGTTTGTTTTGTGGAAATAGAGTATGTGCTGGACTATTACGGAATAAATGTTTCAAATGTGAAGTATGGAAAGCTGAAAAATGGGATGACAGTAATTGATACGTTTAAAAAATTTGAAAATATAAGCAAGGAAGCCAGTAAAGGGGCAAATGTAAGAGAAAATCAGAAATTTAAGATATATGTGAGAAATAAAAACACAAATGCAAGAGAATTTAAGGGGATTGTGAAGATTGTAAATATTAGGGGAGATAGGATTTATTTGAAAAGAGATAAGTACTTTTTGTAACTTGCAGAACTGAAAAGTGGTGATAATAATATATGAAGAAGTCAAATAAATATGTATTTGATATTGAAGTTTTTCCAAATTATTTCTGTATTGTGTTAAAAAAGTTAAATGATGATAAAATATTGATTATTGATTCGGATAATTTTAATCGTCAGAAAAAACTTTTATTTGACATAATTTCTAAAAATGTTTTAATTTCGTATGCAGGACACGGATTTGATGACATTGTGATTAATAACCTTTTAAAATACAGAAATTCAAATGTAAACAGGAATAAATTAAATAGTGAAATAAAAATAATAAGAAATATGCCAAAGGATGAATATAAAAGTGAAAATCATGAATTTTACTCTTATGACCTGGCTTACGAATACAACCTTAATCTAGGTGTAAAAGGATTTGAGTTTAATTGCGGGGATAATATTGAGGAACAGGATTTTGCCAATTTTAATTACGTAATTAAAAAAAATATATATGATGAAATTGTGGATAAAGTGATTGACTATTGCCTGCAGGATGTACTGGCAACAGAAAAAATGTACAATTTTATAATAAAAGAAAAAAGTAACTGGGATGAAAAGGAAAACCTTTTGAATATAATTACAAATGGAAGTTACAGTAACAATATGAAGCTTAAAAAGAAAATAAAGTATTTGAATTACAGTAACGACAAGCTGATAACCTTGCTTTTAGATAATGGATTTACAAATGCCAGCCAGTCTGGGATAAACTATTCAAAAAAAGTAAATATGGATGATTATGACAATTATCTTCAAAAAAAGGTATATAAATTATCAATTCAGAAAGATTATCTGTACGAATGGCTGCTTGAAAGCAAACTTTTTATTGAAAAGGACAAAAATATAATAAAAAAAATACCAAGAGACATGCTTTTAAATTCATCATTTGCAAAACATACCTTAAACAGGTATAAAACAAGTATTGTAAAACGGTTAAAAAGAATTTTTGCAAAAGAAAATATAGAAATGGTTGCGGTTTCGGAAAATGATATTTTCATCACAAATATAAATGGCAATATTCTGCATAAAATAAAAAAGAAGATAGCTGTTCAATATAAAAATATTTTCGATATAAGGGATGTCAATAACTTCCTGAAAAATAAAAGTTCTCTTTTATACAGGATAGGCAATGAAGTTACAGGAACCAACGAATATTATTACAGCAAGTTAATTATGCCAAGAAATCATGTCTGGATATCAGAAGTTTTAAAATTGCATTTTTGGGAAAAAAAGGAAATCTTAGAAGCTGTGGAGGAAATTTTTGCAAAAAACCCAGACATATTCTTTATGTATGCCTCTGTTTATGAAGATATTTATGCTTGTGACGAAAATGGGCAAATAAGGTTTGAAAGTGACGAAGTGCTGTCTAAGTTTAGGAAATACCGGCTGTATTTTTCAAAGACAGGACTGTATAAGGCAGTTATGCAGAAGCAGGAAAAGTATTATGAAAAATACGGTTTTGGAGATATAAACAGCAATTTATACAAAATAAGAAAAGTTGAAACAAATGTAAAAGACTTTGTCAATTATGATGATATTGACTTAAGAAGCTATGTTGACTATACTCGGAACTATATACAAAAATATTTTGAATAGCGTATACGGAAATCTTGCATACAACCTTTAGGTGTGATATAATAAAAAATAAAGAAATAAGAAAGTAAATAAATAGGAGAAACATGAGGATTTTAGGGGTCGATCCCGGTACAGCAATAGTGGGATACGCCATTGTAGATTATGAAAATGGTAAATATGTGCCACTTGATTATGGCTGTATTTTTACGGATAAAGATGAGGATATGCCAGTAAGGCTGGAAAAAATTTATGATGGACTGGAAAATATTATAAAGCTTTGGAAGCCAACAGATATGGCAATTGAAGACTTATTTTTCTTTAAAAATCAGAAGACGGTAATAAAAGTAGGACAGGCTCGTGGAGTCATAACTTTAGCAGGGC
The DNA here is from genome assembly GCF_007990525.1 of Leptotrichia hofstadii. NCBI lineage: Bacteria > Fusobacteriati > Fusobacteriota > Fusobacteriia > Fusobacteriales > Leptotrichiaceae > Leptotrichia > Leptotrichia hofstadii. Next base: position 1,885,351 of record NZ_AP019823.1, on the reverse strand, counting down.
AGAAAAATAAGCTGAATTTATACAGTTACACTCCGCTTCAAGTAAAAATGGGAATTGCAAGTTATGGTAGAGCTGAAAAAAAGCAAATTCAGGAAATGGTAAAATTAATATTAAAATTGGAAGAAATTCCAAAGCCTGATGATGCCGCAGATGCACTTGCCATAGCAATTACTCATATTAATTCCAAAATAGGATTTGGTGGTTTTGATAGAGGAGATAACATTACCAAAAAATTAAATAAAATTACTTCTAACCGAATAAAACTGGAAGATTACAAAAAATTGATGAAATAAATAGATTTGTATGGTAAAATAAACTTGAATAGAAAGAATGGTAGATAAAATGAACATAGTTCTATTAAATCCAGAAATTCACGTAAATACAGGAAATATAGGAAGAACTTGTGTCTTAACAAACACAAAATTACATTTAATAAAACCTCTCGGTTTTGAACTGGATGATAAGAAAATAAAACGTGCAGGACTGGACTACTGGAAAGATGTACAGCTTTTCGTATGGGAAAACTGGGAACACTTCTGGCAGGAAAACATCGAAAACAGTAATGCAAAAATCTATTTTGCAACAACAAAAATAAAACAGAGATACACGGATGTGAAATTTGATGACAACGATTATATAATGTTTGGGCCTGAATCACGTGGGATACCTGAAGAAATATTAAATAGATACAAGGAAAACAATATCACGATTCCAATGCTTCCCCTTGGACGTTCGCTGAATTTGTCCAATGCTGTGGCGATTGTTCTGTTTGAGGCTTTGAGACAGAATAATTTTGAATATTAATTTAAATAAATTTAGGAGATAAAATGAAACAATATCTGGATATGGTTAAGTATGTACTTGACAATGGAATAAAAAAAGAAAATAGGACAGGAGTTGATACAATTTCTACTTTTGCTTATTCATATAAAGTAGATTTGGGCAAAGGTTATCCCCTTTTGACAACAAAAAAAATGTATTTTAACTCAATGCTGCACGAGCTGTTCTGGTATTTATCAGGAGAAGAGCATATTAAAAACTTGCGAAAAAAGACGAAAATATGGGATGCCTGGGCAGATGAGGAAGGAAGGCTGGAAACGGCTTATGGAAGATTCTGGAGAAGATATCCTGTACCTGAAATTTCATTAGATGGAGAAGTTTTTGCCGATGAGAATAATCCTTGGGTAACTAGAGAAGAAAATGGGCAGCTTGTATTTGACCAGATTCAGTATATTATTGACACTCTGAAGGAGATGAAAACAAATCCTAATCACAAAAATGGAAGAAGAATGATAGTTTTAGCTTGGAATCCAGGAAATGCAACAATCAGTAAGTTGCCGCCATGCCATTATACTTTTGCGTTTAATGTTCTTGGGAATAAACTTAACTGCCACTTGACTCAAAGAAGTGGGGATATTGCACTTGGGATACCATTTAATCTAGCTTGTTACTCATTGCTTACAATGATGATTGGAAAAGAATGCGGATATGAAGCTGGAGAATTTGCTCACACAATAATTGATGCTCACATTTATGAAAATCACATTGAAGGCCTAAAGGAGCAATTGACAAGAGAGCCGTTAAAACTTCCAAAAATCAAGATTGCAGACAAGCCATTTAATGAATTGACATTCGAGGATATTACGCTGGAAGATTATGAAAGCCATCCTGTAATTAAATTTGAAGTTGCGGTTTAATCAAAAATTTATACTAAAACTTCTTTAAAACCTAAGTGGAAATCAAATTAAATTTTTATTTGGATTTTAGAGCAGTTTTAGTATAAAAAATAAGATACAGCAGAAAGGTGATGTTGATGTTTAGCTTAATAGTCGCTGTTGGGAAAAATAATGAAATTGGGAAAAATAATCAGCTTTTGTGGCATATTCCTGAAGATTTAAAAAACTTTAAGAAAATAACGACAGGAAAGACGGTTATTATGGGAAGAAATACTTATAAAAGCATAGGTAGGGCTTTACCAAACCGAACAAATATAGTTTTATCTAGGGATTTTTTTAAAACAGATGAGAAATTTAAAGAAAATAAAAAAAAATATGAAAATGAAACTACGAAGCTGGAATTTTATGACGATTTTCAAAAAGTTATTGAAAAGTATAAAGATTTGACAGAAGAAATTTTTATTATTGGCGGAGGGGAGATTTACAAAAAATCTCTTGAAATGGGAATTGTAAAAAGGATTTATATGAGCCATGTTGATTTTTCTGATACTGAGGCAGATGCTTATTTTCCAAAGATAGATTTGGATAAATGGATAACTTTGACAGAAGAAAATCATGATGGCTGGAAATTTTGCATTTATGAAAAAATTAATGGATAGAACAGATGAAAATCTGAAAAGGAGAAAGCAATGCCTAGGCTTAAGTTTACAAAAGAAGTGATAATTGAGGCTGGATATGAGTTAATGAAAAAAGAAGGCTTTCAAAATGTAAGTGTCAGAAAAATAGCCAATTACTTGAAATGCTCTACAGCGCCTATCTATTTTAACTTTAATACAGTGGATGAATTAAAGGAAGAAATTATAGATAAGTGTAAGGAAAAATTAAAAAAATACTTATATGGAAATTATGCTGAAAGAAAAATATTGAGTGGAGCAATTGGTTTTGTGATATTCGCTAGAGAAGAAAAGGAATTATTTAGGACAATTTTTCTTGATACAACAGAAAGATTTGAAAAGCTTTATGAAGTGACACTTAGGGAACTTCTGACGAAAGAGAACCTGCTGGAAAGTTTTCCTGCTTTAGAGGAAGAGGAGGCTAAAAATGTTGTAAATAAAATATGGTATTTTTTGTTTGGCTATGCAACAATGCTTTGTACAAGACTTGATGACAATTATAGAAAAAATGAGACTAACAAAGTGATAGAAAATAAAATTTCAGAAATAGCAAAACATTTTAAAATGCAAATATAAAAATGTTATTTTACTTGATCCTGAACTCTTAATTTATTCGGGGATTTGAGTGCAATTTAAAAATAATGGGAGAAAAAATGAACAAATATAAATTTTTAGGTGCAATTCTTCACATTGTATACAGAATACTTAGCTTTATGACACGAAAGGAGTATTTTTATGCTGACGGAGTAGAAATGAATAATCCGAATATTGTTGTTTTCTGGCATAGGAAAATTTTTACAGTATGTAATGCAACGAGAATTATTAAGAAAAAAGCATCTATTGTGAGCGCATCAAAAGATGGCGAGATATTGGCTGAACTTCTTAAAAGAGAAGGAAATGAGCTTATTCGAGGCTCATCAAACAGGGATAACATAAAAAGTTTGAAGGAAGCTATGAAATATGCCAAAAAAAATTATGCTCTTGGAATTGCAATCGATGGACCAAAAGGACCTATTTTTGAGCCTAAGGCAGGTGCGATTTTTATAGCGCAGAAAACAGGAATGCCAATCGTTCCAGTCAGTTCCTATTGCAGTAAAAAGTGGATTTTTAAGAATATGTGGGACAAGCTGGAAATACCGATACCTTTTGCAAAGTGTGTTCATTACGTTGCAGAGCCATTTTACTTGACACGGGAAACTTCTTTAGAGGATTCAGTAAAATTAGTGAAGGAAAAGATACATGAAGCTGGAAATAAGGCATTTGAAATTTATAATAAAAAATATAATAAAAGTAAAAATATTGAATTTAAAGAAGAAAGTTTTACATAAATAATGACTTTAAAAATATAAAACTGCAGACATAAATAAATTATAAAATCAGAAGGAGGAAAAAATATGTCGAAACCGTTTTACATAACAACGCCAATTTACTATCCTAATGCGGCACCACACGTAGGAACAGCTTACACAACAATAATTTGTGACGTTGTAGCCAGATACAAAAGATTAGCTGGGGAAGAAGTTGGCTTTATGACTGGAGTTGATGAACACGGGCAGAAAATTCAGGAAGCAGCTGAAAAAAACGGATTTACACCACAGCAGTGGGTAGATAAAATGTCTCTTAATTTCACAACTTTATGGGAAAAGTTAAATATTTCAAATACAGATTTTTTAAGAACAACGCAGGAAAGACATTTGAAAACTGTAAGAGAAATAATAAAAAGGGTTCATGACAAGGGAGATATTTATAGAGGGGAGTATGTTGGTAAATACAGCGTTTCTGAAGAAACTTTTGTTCCTGAAAATCAGCTTGTTGATGGAAAGTATATGGGAAAGGAAGTTATTGATGTAAAGGAAACTTCGTATTTTTTTAAGTTATCCAAATATGAAAATGCGTTATTGGAACATATTGAAAAAAATCCTGATTTTATAAAGCCTGAAGGTAAGAAAAATGAAGTAATTGCCTTTATAAGGCAAGGGCTTCAAGATTTATCAATTTCAAGAACTACATTTGACTGGGGAATACCTCTGGAACTTGAAGAAGGACACATAATCTATGTATGGTTTGACGCTTTGAATATTTATCTTACTGGAGCAGGGTTTTCAACTGATACAGAGCAGTTTGATAAGTTCTGGACGAATGGAACTGTAAATCATGTTGTTGGGAAGGATATTTTGAGATTCCATGCTATAATCTGGCCAGCGATGCTTATGTCAGCTGGAATAAAGCTTCCTGATACGATTGCGGCGCATGGCTGGTGGACTGTAGAAGGTGAAAAAATGTCAAAATCACTTGGAAATGTTGTTAATCCAGAGGAAGAAGTTGAAAAATACGGATTGGATGCTTTTAGATATTATCTGATGAGAGAGGCGACTTTTGGGCAGGATGCCGATTATTCTAAAAAGGCAATGGTTCAGAGAATAAATGCCGATTTGGCAAATGATTTGGGAAATTTACTTAATAGAACGATTGGAATGCAAAAGAAATATTTTAATTCAGAAGTTATGTTAAATGAAGCTGAAGAAAATTTTGATATTGAAATTAAGGAATTGTGGAAAAATATATTGGTTGATCTGGATAAGCATGTAAATAATTATCAATTTTCTGAAGCGCTGAAAGACATTTGGAAATTTATTTCAAGGATGAATAAATATATTGATGAATGCGAGCCTTGGAAACTTTCAAAGGATGAAAGCCGAAAGGACAGGCTATCAACTGTTATGTACAACTTAGTCGATTCACTTTACAAAATTGCAGTGCTGATTTCGCCATTTATGCCTGAAACTGCACAAAAAATGATAAATCAGCTAGGACTTGACAAGGATGTGACAAAATTACATCTGGACGACATAAGAGAATGGAAAAGCTATCCTGCTGGAAATAAATTGAATGAAGCAGTTCCATTATTTCCGAGAATTGAGCTGGAAGAAGAGCCTAAAAAAGACTACAATGAAAACTTGAAAATTGAAAATCCAATTACAATAGATGATTTTAATAAAATTGAAATAAAAGTCGTTCAAATTGAAAAAGTAGAGAAAATTGAAAATGCGGATAAATTATTAAAATTCATTGTAAATACAGGGAAAGAGAAGAGGCAGATTATTTCTGGGATTGCAAAATGGTATCCGAATGAGCAGGAATTAGTCGGGAAAAAAGCACAGGCTGTATTGAATTTAAATCCAGTTGAGTTAAAAGGTGAATTGTCGCAAGGAATGCTTTTAACAACTACAGAAAAGAAAAAAACCAAATTGGTAATTATAAATGATGAGGTAAAAATTGGAACTACAGTAAGATAATAGTGCTAAAATCAATGTATTCCAGAATTTGTCAGAGTTGGAGTAAAAGAGGGGGACAATTTTTTTACGAATAGGAAATGTGATAAAAATATGAAAAAATGGATATACATATTATTTGCATCGTTACTTTTAGTGGCTTGTTCAAAAACAGACAGCGGCTATGATGCACTTGAAAAGGGACTTATCGGAATCCTTGAAAAAAAGGATTATGAATATATAATGAAAAATATAAATGATTCAGCAAAAGCTGGGAATGAGGATGTTTATGGACTTGCCTATACCTACCTTGCTGAAAATGGAACTATGTTTTTTAATAAATACATGAAAAAAAGTAAGGGTATTGCCGAATATTATCAGGCACTTTTACTGCAGCAGACTAACGGAGATGAAACTCAAATTCTAGATTTACTAGAAAGCGCTACAAAGCAGGGGAATATAAAAGCGTATTATATGATTGGAAACATTTATGAAAATAAGCTGGAGTTTACAAAAGCGCAGGAATATTTAAAAAAAGGTAAGGATGCTGGAGAAATTTATGCTCTTTACTCCTATGAATATAATAAAAATCTAATGAATTTTTATAAACGTATAGAAGAATTAAATAAAAAATTAAACGATGGAACAATCTCAATCGAAGAAAAAAAGGAGCTAGGAACATTAGTTTTAGAAAAAGTTTCAAATCCTGAAAAAGCATACGACATCCTAAAGGACTTTCTTTCTGAAAATTATTCGCCAGCACTGTATGCAAAAGCAAAACTTTTGGAAAATGATGATAAGGAAGAAGAGGCAGTACAAATTTATAATCAGATATTTTCACAGAATAAATATTATCTTGCGGCATTTGAGCTTGCATCTAGACTTGTAAAAGGTGAAAAGAACTATGATCTTGCATTAAAAATACTGGAAGATACAAATTCAGATGAAGTTTTAATTCTTGGATATAAAGGATTTATCTACGAAAACTTAAAGGATTTTGCAAAAGCTGAAGAATTTTATCAAAAAGCCGCAAACAAGAATGATATTGATGCAATGAACTATCTAGGTCGTCTGTACGAAACTCAAAAGGAAATAAAAAAAGCAAGAAATATTTATAACAAGGCATATTTGCTAGGTTCAATTTCAGCTGGATACAAACTTGCCTATATTCTGGAAGATATGGAAAAGGAGAAAAATCCTGCGAAAGCTGAAGAAGACCAGGTAAAACAAAGCAAGGAAGCTAAGAAAATACTTGAGAGGCTTGCAAACAGCGGAGATGATTATTCAATGGTGGATCTGAGCCTTTATTATCCTGAAACTGATAAAATGGTAAGGATTCTGAATCTAAAAGCGGCTGCAAAACTTAATACAACAGCCTTTTATAATCTAGGAGTCTATTACTACAATCAAAAAAATAAGCAAAAATCAAAATTTTATTTTAAAGTTGCTAAGGAAAATGGCTATGATATTGGAGAAATTTTTGATGCTTACTTAATGAACTAGAGGGAGAGAATTTATGAAAAAATACGTCTTACTATTGTTAAGCATGATTCTGCTGACTATCAGTTGTGGAAAAGATGCCGTCGCTAAAAGAATGTTTGAAGAACATATGAAAATCATTCAGTCTGGAGACATGAACAAGATAAAAAAATGGGATGCATCGATGAACACTCCCGAAATTGGGATTGTACTTGAAGGATTTAAAAAAATTACCTACAAAATAAACAAAGTTGAAACAAAAGATAAAACGGCTACAATAAATGTAACTATAAAATATCCTGATTACAGTATTTTTGGAAATGAATTTCATAATATGATTACTGAAAAATACAAATCTTCAAATATATCTTCAAAAGCAGAAGTTAATAAAATAGTTATTCAGGAAGCAACTAAATTTTTCAATGAAAAAATTAAAGAAAATAAGCTATCCTATAGTGAAAAAACAATAGATGTAATATTGGAAAAACAGGGAAATAACTGGGTTCTGAATGGAGAAAAGAATTTAGAGCTTATCTCTATTTTAACACTTGGATTAGATAAGTAAAAATAAATATTTTTATAGGGAATTCTAATAATAGTATTGTATAATTGTACGATAAAATATTGTTTTAAGCAATAAAAAATAAATTTAAGGAGAGAAAATGAAAAAAATAATTTTAATGATGTCGTTACTTCTGTTATTTGCAGTATCTTGCGGAGGTTCAAAGGAATTTAGTGTTGATGTGGATGGCAAAGGGAAGATACCTAGCTTTGAATTAAAGGAGCTAAACAGCAATAAAACTGTTAATGCCGAAAAATTAATGAACAATGGTAAAAAAACGCTGTTTATTGTAGCTGCTGAATGGTGTCCACATTGTAAGGAAGAGCTGCCTGAAGTTCAAAGATTTTATGATGCAAATAAGGATAAAATCAACGTAGTTGTAGTATTTTCAAATTCCCAGACTGATTTAGGGAAAACACGGACTTATGTAAAGGATAATGAATACACATTCCCAGCCTACTATGATGAAAGCGGTTCGATTGCACGTGGGTTTGCAGTTGAAGGATTTCCGTACAATTTAAAAATAAACAATGGTAAAGTTGAAGAAAAGCTTGAGTTGCCAGTTGACTTTGATTCATTAACAGCTTCGTTTGCAAAATAGGCAATTTTTGAAAAAATGAAGATGGAAGCCTTTACAAATAGAGAAATATGTGATAGAATAACACTTGAATTTATACTATGAATATAAGTTTGCCGCTATATTCTTGGTTTAAATAATAATTATTAGGAGGAAATACAATGGCATTAAAACCAAAAAAAGAAATTATTGAAGCATACGGAAAAAATGCTCAAGATACAGGATCTGCTGAAGTACAAGTTGCACTTCTTACAGATAGAATCAGTCATTTAACAGCACACTTGAAAACACATCCTAAAGATGTTCACTCAAGAGTAGGATTATTAAAAATGGTTGGTAAAAGAAGAAGACTATTAAACTACATTAAAAATAGAAATGTTGATGATTACAGATCATTAATTGAAAAATTAGGAATTAGAAAATAGTAATTAGGATAGAAGAGCGTATTTTATGTATGCTCTTTTTTTGAAAAAATTTTTAAGGAGCTTAAAAATAGGATGAAATATAAAATAAGTGAAGAAATAACAGGCTTTTTTGTTATTTTATTAAAAAAGATTTTGTCAATTTTTTCTCTTAAAACTAGGTATAGAATTTTTGAAGGTTTTGGGATAGCGGCATATTACCTTATAAAAAAGAGACGGATGCTGGCAATAGATAATATAAAAAATGCTTTTCCTGAAAAAAATGATAAAGACATTGAGAAAATTGCAAAAGAATCATATAAGACGATGGGAAAAATGATTATGACTTCTATTTTTTTGGAAGAGGTTACACGAGATGGAAATACTGTTGTAGAAAATGAGGAGCTGATGAGACAGGCTTGTGAAAATAATGAAAAGGCTGTTTTGATTGTTTCGCTTCACCTCGGGGGATTTGAAGCTGGAAGCAGAATGAGGGACATTAGAAAGTTTTATGCAGTATTTAGAAATCAGAAAAATAGAAAAATAAATGACTTGATGTCAAAATGGCGTGAAAAAGGAGGGCTTAATTCATTACCATTGCATGATAGTGATGCACTAAGAAGTGCCATAAATGAAAAATCAATTATTGCTCTTGCCTCAGATCATTATGGAAAAGATGTGGATGTAACTTTTTTTGAAAGAGAAACAACAGGGGTAGCAGGACCTGTGCTACTTTCAATGAAACATAAGATACCGGTAGTGCTGGCTTATGCTATATTTGACGGGGATGTAATCCGTGTTAAGAATAAAAAAATTATTGAAATTGAAAAACAGGCAAAGCTGAAGGAAACAATGCAGTATAATATGCAAAAAATTTACCATGAATTTGAAGAAATTATCAGGGAGTATCCAGAACAGTACATGTGGCAGCATAAGAGATGGAGAAATAAGAAAAAATAGTGGAAGAAAAAAGAAAAAATTTATTTTTTCTAACTTGAATATGTGAAAAAAGTATGTTAAAATTAAATGACGAAGTTTTTGGAGGAAAATATGAAAAAATATTTATGTCTATTTATTTTGTTGATTCTTATGAGCTGTACCAGCCTAACTGCCTCTGGAAAAAAAGTAACTCAAATTGAAGCTAATGCAATTAGCTCTCAAATAATGAAAGTTACAGACGAGCTGAAGGAAGCTGCCAGTTCAAATGAATATAATAAATTAAAAGAAGTTTTTTTACCTACATTTAAAAATAATATTATTGTAAAAAAAATGCAAGAATACGATCTTTCTGGATTGACATTTGTTTTTTCCGATGTTAATGTCGTATCTAAAAATAAGGCAAATAGCGTAATGGTAATTAATTTTGCCACAGCAAGCAATTATTATAAACTAACATGGAAAAAAACAGATGATAATACTTGGAAGATTTCAAATGTAGCTGAAAAAAAATAAGAAGGGAGAAAAATGAGCATATCAATAACGGTTTTGTTGATTGTTATTTTTTCTTTTTTAACTTTTTTTATAGCTTATTTTTTTGGGAGTTCAATTTTTAAGAAAAAATACGGAGATTTGAACGAACTGGAATTAAAAATCGTTGATGCTAAAAGAAGACTTGAGACATCAAAAAAAGAAGTTGAAAGAGAAATTGAATCGTTTAGAAAAGAAGAAACACTAAAAGTAAAAGAAGAATTGTTAAATGAGAAAAAAATAGCAGATGACGAAATAAAGAAAATGAAATCAGAACTTGCTACAAAAGAAGAAAGAATTGCCAAAAAAGAAGAAACTTTAGAAACAAAAATGGAACGGCTGGAAGAAAGAGAAGCTAAAAATGAGAAATACCGTGAAAAATTGTTCCGAAGAGAAAAAGAACTCGAAGAAATGATTGCAAATGAAGAAAAAGAGCTGGAAAGAATTTCAGAACTGACACAGGAAGATGCAAGAAAAATCATTTTAACCAAGCTGGAAAATGAACTGGATCATGATAAAGCTGTATTAATAAGAGATTATGAGCATAATTTGGACAGGGATAAAGACAGGATTTCCAAAAGGATTATTTCAACTGCAATTGGAAAAGCGGCTTCAGATTATGTTGTAGATTCTACAATTTCAGTTATTCAGCTGCCAAATGAAGAAATGAAAGGTAGAATTATTGGACGTGAAGGAAGAAATATAAGAGCTATTGAAGCTGCAACGGGAGTTGATTTAATAATCGACGATACCCCTGAAGCAGTTGTACTGTCTTCTTTTGATGGCGTAAGAAGAGAGGTAGCTAAAATTGCGCTTGAAAAATTGATTTCAGACGGACGAATTCATCCTACAAAAATAGAGGAAGTTGTAGTAAAAGCACAGCATGAAGTGGACGAAAGCATTCTGGACGCGGCAGAACAGGCTATTTTAGAAGTGGGTATTCCAACATTGCCACGTGAAGTATTAAAAGTATTTGGACGTTTGAAATTCAGAACATCTTTCGGGCAAAATATTTTACAGCATTCTATAGAAGTAGCCCATATAGCATCAGCTTTAGCCGCAGAAATAGGAGCAAATGTTGATATTGCTAAAAGAGCCGCATTGCTGCATGATATTGGAAAAGCCTTTTCACACGAGCAGGAAGGTTCTCACGCCTTAAACGGTGGAGAATTTTTAAGAAAATTTTCAAAAGAAAGTGAAATTGTAATAAATGCTGTAGAAGCTCACCATAATGAAGTTGAGCAGTTAAGCATAGAAGCTGTATTAGTACAAGCGGCCGATTCTATTTCAGCATCAAGACCAGGAGCAAGACGTGAAACATTATCAAATTATTTAAAACGTCTGGAACAATTGGAAGAAATTGCTAATAGCCATGAAGGAATTGAAAGTTCGTATGCGATTCAGGCTGGTAGAGAACTAAGATTAATTGTTCATCCAGATAATATTGATGATGATAAAGCTACGATACTTGCTAGAGATGTAGCAAAAGAAATTGAAGAAAAGATGCAATATCCAGGACAGATAAAAGTTACGGTTATTAGAGAAACTAGAGCTGTAGAATATGCAAAATAAATAAAAACTAATTAAAAAGAGAGCTTATCCGTTAAAAATATCTTTGAGATAATTTTTATTCTGGGGGCTCTTTTTATAATAAAATAAGATTAAAATTGAAAAATTAAAATATAGAAAAAATAAATTAAGAAAAACTATAAAAAAATGATAATATGTAGTATAATAAATATTAGATAAATTTGAGATGCAAAGGGATGATTTTACATGAAATTTTTAATAATTGGTGATATTGTCGGTAAACCAGGCAGAACTACATTGTTTAAATACTTGGAAAAACGAAGACAGAATTATGACTTTATCATTGTAAATGGAGAAAATTCAGCTGGTGGATTTGGAATAAATGTAAAGATTGCAAAGGAAATGTTTGAGCGAGGAGCAGATGTTATCACTCTTGGAAATCATAGCTGGGATAAAAGGGAAATTTACGCTTATATCAATGAGCAAAGAAATCTGATTAGACCAATAAATTATACGAAGGAAGCACCAGGAAACGGTTATACAATTGTTGAAAAAAATGGAGTGAAAGTGGCAGTTATAAATGCACAATGCAAAGTATTCATGCCTCCGATTGCTTGCCCATTTTTGGCAGTAGAGGAAGTTTTACCGAAGATTAAGGAAGAAACGGATATCATTATTCTTGATTTTCATGGAGAAGCTACTTCAGAAAAGCAGGCAATGGGATGGAATCTGTCTGGGAAAGTGTCGGCAGTTTACGGAACACATACACATACACAGACGGCAGATGAGAGAATTTTACCTGGAGGAACTGCCTATATTTCAGATATAGGGATGACTGGAGGACATGATGGTATTCTGGGAATGAATAGAAGGGAAAGTATACAAAGATTTAAGGATGGAATGCCAACAAGATACTCTGTATGTGAAGAAAATTTAAGAATTAATGGTATTGAACTGGAAGTAAATGAAAAGACTGGCAAGGCAGTATCAATTAAACGTTTAAATATGGGATATGACGAAATATAAAAAAGGAAAATAAAAAAATGAAATGGATAAAAGTAAAAGTAGATTATTTTTCAGATAATTTAGAAGAAACGAAGACAAAATTAGTAAATATGTTTGATGAAATTGGAATTAAACAGATAGAAGTTATTGATTATTTTTCTGAAAATGTACTTGATTATAATGCTAATTTTTCTCTAAAAAATGAGGTTTGGAGTATTATTGGATATATTGTTGACAATAGATTTGCAAATACAAAATTAAATATTATTTTTAATAATTTAAAAGAATTTCAGAACTCAGATGCAGAGTTTATGTATGAAATTTATACAGCTAAATGTAATGACGAAGACTGGCAAGATGAATGGAAAAAATATTTTCACACTGTAAACATAACTGACAATATTGTTATAAAACCAAGTTGGGATAAGTATGAACAAGAAAATAATGAAATTGTAATTGAAATTGATCCAGGTCTTGCTTTTGGGACAGGTACACATGAAACGACATCGTTGTGTGTGGAGTTTTTGGAAAAATATTGCAAAAGTAAAAAGAAATTACTGGATATAGGATGTGGTTCAGGTATTTTAATGTTAATTGGGAAAAAATTAGGGGTTAAGAAAGTTGTTGGAATTGATATTGATGAAAAAGTTCGAGATGTGGTTTTAGAAAATTTTTCTAAAAATGATATAAATGATAATTTTGAAGTGATAATTGGAAATTTGGTAGATGATGTCAGAGAAAAATATGATTTAGTTGTGTCAAATATTTTGGTGGATGTTTTGGAAAAATTGCTTGAAGATATAGAAAAAACTCTAGAAAAAGGTGCAACTGTTATTTTTTCTGGAATTTTGAGCGAAAAAGAAGAGACATTTGTGAAAAAGGCTGAGAATTATAATTTAGAACAAATTGACAGAAAAGAAAAAAATAACTGGGTGTCACTCGTTTTTAAATATAAAAACTAATTGATTTAAAGTTGAAAAATCTCGTTATTTTTGTGAAATAGTCAAAATTTTCAATTTTAAAATAATTAAAATGTAAAAATAGAAAATAGAAAGTAGGAAAATATGATAATTGCTATTGATGGTCCTGCTGGAAGCGGGAAAAGTACCATCGCAAAATTGATTGCTGAGGATCTGGAACTTGTTTATCTTGATACAGGGGCAATGTATAGGCTTGTTACGTTAAAGGCTTTAAATGATGGGATTTTGGGTAATTTAGACAAAATTATAAAAATGCTGGATAATTTGAACATTGATATTAAAGAAAATGGCTTTTATTTGGATGATATTGATGTAAGCGAGGAAATTAGAAAGCCTGTTGTTTCGGAAAATGTATCTGATATTGCGGCGATACGTGAGGTTCGTGAGAAAATGGTGGATTTACAGAGAAAATTTTCAGAATCGAAAAATGTTATTCTGGATGGACGCGATATTGGAACAGTTGTTTTTCCAAATGCAGATGTAAAAATATTTTTGGTGGCAGATGCGAAGGAAAGGGCAAATAGACGATACAAGGAACTTGTTGCAAAAGGCGAAAATGTTAGAATTGAAGAAATTTATGAAAATATTTTGAAAAGGGACGAAATTGATTCTACAAGAAAAGAAAGTCCATTAAAAAAAGCGGATAACGCAATTGAAGTGGATACAACTTCTAAAAATATTGAGGAAGTAAAAAATGAAATTTTGAATATAATTAATTATTTGAATACTTAATTTGTATTTTTATAAAAATTATTATACGATAATATAAATTTAATTCAAAAACAAAAACTTATTTTATCCATATATATAATTTTTTTAAGTATAAAAATTAGCATAATTTGTATTTTTTTTAAATTAGAAAATTCATAGAAATGTAAAAAAATAGAAAAAAATGAAAAATTTTAAAAAAAACACTAGACAAATATTTAAAATAGTGTATAATAGTTTAGTAATTTGCAAGAAGAAAAAAATTGGAGGTTTGATTAATATGTCAAAAAAAGAATTTGTAGATGCTTACGCAAAAGCAACTGGAGAAACTAAAAAAAGATCTGAAGAATTGGTAAACCAATTTTTAGAAACAGTTGAAAAAACTTTATTAAACGGAGATTCAGTTCAATTTGTTGGATGGGGAACATTTGAAGTAAAAGAAAGAGCAGCAAGAACAGGAATTAATCCGCAAACTAAAAAAGAAATTAAAATACCTGCAAAAAAAGTTGTTAAGTTTAAAGTAGGTAAAAAATTAGCTGACAGCGTAGCAGAAGGAAAATAATTTTTACTTCACAAACTAATGGAAAGGCTATTTCTAAATGAAAAATCATTAAGAGATAGTCTTTTTGCATAAAATATAAAATTTACAGATAGGAAAAATATGATTTTATATAATTTATTAAGAGTTTTGTTATATTTTATAATAATGATTTTATCAATTTTCAATAAAAAACTATTAAATTTTTTTAAAACACGTCTGTTTCAGAAAATGGAAAATAACAAATTCCTAAACAATAATGAAAAAGCAATACTTGTTCATTTCTCATCAGTTGGAGAATTTAATTTATCAAAAGAATTAATTGAAAAAATATTACAAGCCAGGAAAGGTGAGAAAAATCAAAAGGTGATACTTTCTGTTATGACAGATACTGGATTTTCTGCAGTTAGTAAAATATATTCTGAAGATAAAAATGTAAAAATATTTTATTTTCCACTTGATGATTTTTTTGCAATGAAAAAAATTTATAAAAAATATAAAATAGAAAAAACAATAGTTGTGGAAACTGAAATTTGGCCAAATTTGTATTATTTTGCTCAAAAAAATGGTCAATTATTTATCGTAAATGGAAGGCTGACCGAAAAGAAATTGAAGTCGTATTTAAAATTTGGATGGCTTATAAGAAAAACATTAAATTGTGCTACGAAAATAATGGTCCAAAGTATTCCAGACAAGGAAAGATATGAAAGGCTGGGAATTGATAAAAATAAAATTAAAGTTTACAAGAATTTAAAATATTCAATTAAATATAATAAAATTTCTAACGAACAGAAAAAATATTATTTTGATACAATTATAAATAAAAATAAGAAAGTAATCGTGTGTGGAAGTACGCGTCCTAATGAGGAAAAAATCTGGCTTGAGGTCTTTAAGATGATAAATATTGATAATGAATATCAATTAGTGCTAGTTCCTAGACATCTGGAGAGACTTGGCGAAATTGAGAATATTATTTTGGAAAAGTTTTCAAAAGATGATTATTCATTAATTACACAAATTGAAAAAGAAAAAATAAATTTTAAAACTCAAGATTGGAAAAAAATAATTGTAGTTGATAAAATGGGAGTCTTGACAGATTTTTATCAGCTAGCAGATTTTGTTTTTGTTGGCGGGACACTTGTTGACATTGGAGGGCATTCTATTCTAGAGCCGTTGTATTATGGGAAAAAGCCAATTATTGGTGAATATTTTCAGAATATAGAAGAAATAGTAAAAGATGCCAAAGAACTAGGATTTGTGGAAATTGTAAAAAATAAGGATGAAATTATTGAATATTTGAAAAAATCTGAAAATATTGACACAAGAGAGTTTTTTGAAAAAAATAATGAGATTGATAAAATATTGAACGAAATATATTAGCTAAATTGTAAAAAATATAACAATTATAAAAATAAAAGTTTAAGGAAAGCAATTAGAAAATGGAGAATAATAATAAAATTGAAATTATTGGGAAAAATGGACAAAAAATAAAGATTACAGAAGCTGAACAGGAACGAAGAAATAAAATAAAGAAAGTGAATGATGAACTTAAAAAAATTAATGCTGAGAAAAGTAAAATTATAAATGAAAAGGAAATTTGGAAATATTTTTTTGAAAAGCCAAAAAAAAATTATAACAAATATATGTATGAAATGCTTGAATTTCCTGAGTATTTGATGTATAATAATAAAGATGTTGATGAATACTGTGGAAAATGGAATGAATTTTTTCAAAACAATAATGATATTTATTTAGAAATTGGTTGCGGAAGTGGAAATTTTACCGTTAAAAATGCACAAAAATTTAAAGATAGAAATTATATCGCTTTGGAATTACGGTTTAAAAGACTTGTTCTGGGAGCTAAAAAATCTAAAAAAAGAAATTTGAGTAATATTCTGTTTATAAGGAAAAGAGCAGAAACCATACTGGATTTTATTGGAGAAAATGAGATAGCAGGAGTTTACATCAATTTTCCTGATCCTTGGGAAGGCGAGGAGAAGAAAAGGGTAATAAATGAAAGCTTGTTTGCAAGGCTTGACATTATAATGAAATCTGGTGGAGTGCTGTTTTTCAAGACCGATCATGAGCAGTATTATGAAGATGTCCTGGAATTGGTGGACAGGCTTGCCAATTATGAAACTGTCTATCATACGAGAGATTTGCATAATTCAGAAAAATCGGATGAAAATATCAAAACTGAATTTGAGGAAATGTTCTTGAGCAAGCATAGCATGAATATCAAGTATATCGAAATAAAAAAAGTTAAATAAAAATTTAAATTAATAAAATATTGAAAGGAGATATTTTAAGAATATTTTTGGAAATTACATTTATAAAATTATAAATCATGTTTCAAAAATTCTTATACAAAAATTATGGAAAATAAAAATACCTATAACGAACTACTTTATAAATCAAACCCGTTTCATTATACAGCTCCAGCATTACTAGAAGCTTATGGACGTTTGTATGGATTAACGCCAAAAGACTCAAGAAAAGCTAGAGTCTTGGAGTTGGGGTCATCATTTGGAGGAAATATTATATCACAGGCATTGTATAATCCTGAAGCTGAATTTATTGGAGTTGATTTAACAGCGGAACAAGTAAAAAAAGGAAATGAGGTTATTGAAAAAATTGGATTACAAAACATTAAGTTAATTGAAAAAAATATTTTGGATATAAATGAGGATTTTGGAAAATTTGATTATATTATTGTTCATGGTGTATTTTCATGGGTTCCTGATAATGTGAAAGAAAAAATTATTAAGATTTGTAATGAAAATTTGACTGAAGAAGGTATTGCGTATATTTCATATAATACATATCCTGGATGGAAAGAACCTGATAAAGTTAGAGAAATGATGCTTTATGCTAACAAATATTTTCCTAATGTAACACAGGGGGATAAAGTTCAAAGAGGGAAAGCGTTTCTTTCGATAGTAGCCGAACAAATGAAGAGTTATACAGATATTTCAGAGAAAAAAGGAGATTTTATAAGACATATAGAAGAAGTTATAGGAATGCAGGATTATTATGTAGGTCATGAACAGTTGGAAAATATTAACGATCCAATGTATTTACATGAATTTGTAGATATGCTTCAAAAAGAAAATTTGGAATATGTGTCGGATATTGGATTAAGGTTATCCATTTCTGGAGTTTATACTGATAGTACAATAGAAAAATTACAACAATTATCACAAGGTAATCATGTAATAAAAGAACAATGTCTTGATTTTATATTGGATACAAAGTTTAGAAGAGCAGTAATTTGTAAAAAAAGTCAAGCAGACAAACTTAATTTTTCTGAAATATTTCCAAACGAAATTTTAGATTCATTTAAATACAGATTAGATTACACAAAGGAAGAATTAGAAACATTAAATGAGGAAAATGTAAAATTAATAATGTTGCATTTAGCTGAAACTACAGATAAAAGCTTTACAGTTGAGGAAGCAATGGAATTTTGGAACAAAAATTCCAAGTTAAAAAAAGGGGAAAAAGAAGAAAAAGCAGCTGAAGTTATAATGAATCTAAGAAAATTTATTTTAAATAGCATGATTAATTCAAAAATTAAATTTTTGAATTATGAAATCGAACGAGTTCCATATAAAGCAAATAATGTTTATATACCAGAAAAAATCAGAAATTATTTAAGAACGTTAATTGTTGGAGAAGGAGCAGGTTTAATAGGTATAGGTAATTCTAGAAATGAAGTTGTTAATGAGTTGACAGATGTAGATGTAATTGTTGCAGATATTTTGTCAGAACCTAAAACAGAAAAAAAAGCTATAAAAGAATTATCAGAAACTACTATATATAGAATTTTAGATGATGGAAAAAGAATTCAAATAACTGCTGATGAATATTTTCCTGAAAGTATAAAAAAATTTGAATATTTAGGGTATTTTGCTAAAAAGTAAAAAATAAAAAGAGGGTAATTAGATATAATAAAAAAATACTGTAGATAAATAACTAAAGAGTAGAATTTTTTCTGCTCTTTAATTTTTTTACAAGGTTATCAAATTAATTATTATAGAATCTTATTTCTTTTTTTTAAATGGAGTTTAGTATAAGCAGATTTTCAAATCAGGTAATGAAGCATTGAAAAGCCCAAAAAAAATTCTAATCTGGTGCAGAAGGCAAAAATAGGAAATTTTAATAAGAAAGTAAGACTGATGTTTGAAGATGAAGCAGAATTTGGAAAATTAAGAATAAGTGTTGCAGCTGTTGATAATAGGTTTAGACCCAGTTTTTCCACTGCCATCATACAAAAGGACACATGTGTGTTTCAGTGCAGTGTATCTTTTAATGGGATTTTTTAATTTACCAATTACATTTGTATTTTTGCTTAACAAACAATAAAAATTGAAATATTTCATAGACAGAATAAAAAAAACGTGTTATAATAAAAAAACCTGAAATCTTTAATAATTTTCATTGCTTATTCAAATTTTTTTGAAATCAAATTATTAGAAACAAAATACATACTGTATTTTTTAATAAATCAAATCTGTTAAAAACAAATGCGTTTAAGGTTTAACTAGAATAGACTTGTTCGGATGCTTAATATCTTTATCCCTAACAACCTGGATTAACCTCTTGCGAGTAATATTTAAGCTCATTTTTAGAGACTATAAATTTTAATTATAGTTAAAAGTATAAAAGCTGGTAAAATTTTATAAAATAGAATTTATTTTGTATTCCTGAGATATAATTTTATTTCTAAGTCATTTTACTGTACAATCAAAGTAATTTTAAAAATAAAAAGTTTAAAATTATGTTATCTTATAGGATAATTTTAAAATAACTGTATTAAGTTAAAGCAGGGAAATAAAATTTAAAGAAAGGAGTGTATGATATTTATATAATTTTTATATATTGTCATACAGGGATTTGTGAAGGATTTACAAAAATTTTTAGAACTGGATAACATAATCAAATTTTTGAAAACTAATATATTCAGGTTATTTATAATTTTTTTAATTATAAAAATTGGAGGAATATTTAAGACTAGAATTGAAAAAATATTGAAAATTATAATGGAAAAGTCAAATGTTGATAAAAGTGTGGCTTCATTTTTGATTTCTATTTATTCTATTCTGTATTATTTTATTCTGATTTATTCTTCTATCGGTATTCTTGGAATTAATATATCTTCTATTACAACTTTTCTAGGGGCAGCTGGGATAGTCTTAGGGATTGCTTTTAAGGAAACGTTGGGTAATTTTTGTGGCGGGCTTATAATTCTTACGTTTAAGCCATTTCGAGTGGGAGACACAATTGAGTATAATAATTATATTGGAACAGTCAAAAAAATTGAATTTTTTTATACAAAAATGTTGAATCCGCAAAATGAGCTTGTGATAATTCCAAATGGAATAATTACAAATACGGAAATTCGGAATATTAAGCAAGATGGGGAACGTAGGCTTGATTTGGAAATCGGTGTCTCATACAAGAGCGATATTCAGAAGGTAAAAAAAGTTTTGGAAAGAATAGTGAAAGCTGAAACGATGAATGAAGTAGAAGAAACTAAAATTAAGAATAACTTGCTTGCAAAAATTCAGAATACAATTTTAGAAAAAAAGGAAATAAGCAAAATCAATCTCTTTTCAACAATTTTTTCTGGGGAAAAAATGAAAGAAGCTGAAGATAAGGCAAGTAAGGAAATGGAGGAGGAAGGTTGTAAAACTGCTGAGAACATACAAAATACTGAAATATCTGAAAAAAGTGTAAATAAAAATAAAAAAATGATTTTGGCTTCAAAGGCTTCTATTATTGGAGTTGGGCGATTAGCTGAGTCTGCGATAATTTTCTACATCTATGTTTATACACGTTCAGAAAATTATTTAGCTTTAAAGTTAAAATTAAATGAAAAAATTAAGACCGAGTTTGACAAGGCTGGAATTGAAATACCTTATCCGCAAATGGATGTGCATATAGTAAAGAATTAAATAAAAATTTTTAATTCAAATACTCTTTACTTTTGTTAATTAGGTGTAAAAAATTTGAATAACATATAAAATAATTGAAAAAGCAGATAAAAAATAAAAGGAGAAAAAATGGAAATAAGGAGATTTTTGAATGACAATTTAGCGCAAAGCAACTGCTATGTAATTTCTTACGAGAACTATTGTTATGTTGTGGATCCTGGGGAGGAGAAAATGACAGAAGTTATTGGCTACATTAAGGAAAATAACCTGAATTTGATTGCGATTCTTTTGACTCACGGACACTGGGATCACATATTGGGTATTCCAACAATGCTGGAATACAAAAAAGTGCCAGTTTATGTTAGTGAAGGCGGATATGAATTCCTGTTTAATTCAGAGTTGTCACTTTTTGCCTGGAGAGAGGGAGAATTTGAATTAGATAAGGAAAATATTCAAATTGTAACATTAAAAGAAAATGATAAAGTTGGAAAAGAAGGAAAAATTCTTGAAAACTGCTCAGAATTTAACTTTGAAATAATTGAAACACCAGGGCATAGCAGAGGGGATATTTGCTATTATGACAGGGCTAACAAGACGTTAATTTCTGGAGACACAATGTTTGCTGGAACCTATGGAAGGGTAGATTTGCCTACAAGCGATCCGATTCAGATGGGAAAATCGTTAAAGAAATTGTTAGCATTGGATGAAGATGTGAGGGTATATCCGGGACATGGATTCGATACTGCAATTGGAGAAGAAAGAAGATACTATTAAAATTATAATTTAGAAATTAAGGGAAAAAATGAAAATAATAATTCAAAGAGTAAATTTTGCAGAAATATTTGTAAACAATAAATTTAAAGGGAAAATTCAAAAGGGAATAGTTGCGTATATTGGAGTTGCTAACGGGGATTCTGTAAAGGATATTGATTTTTGTATTGATAAACTGATTAATCTGAGAATTTTTGATGATGAGAATGGTAAGCTGAATTTATCAGTAAAAGATATAAGAGGAGAATTATTAATTGTGAGTAATTTTACAATTTATGGAAATACAAAAAAAGGAAGAAGACCAAGCTATACTGATTCGGCGGCAGTTAACGAAGCCCAGGAAATTTATAATCTTTTTGTAAAAAAACTGGAGCAGACAGGAGTTAGATTTGAAACTGGGGAATTTGGACAGTATATGAGAATTGTTTCTGAAAATGACGGACCTGTAAATTTGATAATTGATTCAAAATAATTTTGAGAGAGGAGAAAAAATGGTAAGAAAATCAACGTTTACTATGGCATGTATGCTGATGACTGTAGGATGCGCTAATTTACAGACAAATGAAGCAAGCAAAGTAAAAACAGGAGAAAGAAGCAATAACGATTTTTCGCCTAAAAATAATGCAGGAAATGAAAATATTGTTGTTGAAATTGTAGGAGGAAAGAAAGAAAAAGCAGAGAGTGATTATTCTGCTTCAAGTAATAGTTCGGAACAAAGAAGAAGAACGAATAAAAGCGAAGATGCAGTAAGAAAACCTGAAAAAAAACTTGATAAACATAGTGATTTGAATGAAAAAATAGATGATTTGAAAGTTACAAGGCTATTTGATGAAAATAAATTAGTAGACCGTTCAATGCCAAATTCACAGCTGGTATTACAAAAATTATCTGAATTAAAGAGAAAGCATCAGGAAATACTGCTAAATGGAACTTTTAGTCAAAAAAAGACAGTAAAGCTGCAAAATCAGCTGTTAAAGTCATACAGCAACTGGAAAGGTACAAAATACTCACTTGGAGGAGATTCTGAAGACGGAATGGACTGCTCAGCATTAACACGTAGAGTTTATCGTGAAGTTTATGGATACGAGCTTCCAAGACAAACCGTACAGCAAGTAAAAGTAGGAGCTCATGTTTCAAAAGAAAATCTGAAACCTGGAGATATTGTGTTTTTTAGACCAGAGGAAAAAAATAATCATACAGCAGTTTATTTAGGAGATACGCTTTTTATCAATGCATCAGCTTCAAAAGGAGTTGTAATTTCGACTTTGGAAAACACATACTGGAATAAATACTTTAAATACGGTGTGAGAATAAGAGAAGTTTAATAAAATTTAAGAAATATGTATTTTTAGATACATATTTTTTATTATTTTATTTTTCATGTTGAAAAAGACGCGAGAATAGTGTATTATATATACATTAGATTTAGGGTAATTAATAATAAAATAATTAATTCTTAGGTAGATAAGCCTTAATCAAAAAGTTTTTAGGAGGAAAAATAATGAAAAATTACAAAGTAGCAATTATTGGAGCAACTGGACTTGTTGGAAGAACATTTTTAAAAGTGCTGAAAGAAAGAAACTTTCCAGTAGAAAAATTATACCTTTATGCTTCGAAAAATTCAGCTGGTAAAAAAATTGAATTTAATGGAACAGAATATACTGTTATTGAACTAAAAGATGACACAATAGCTGATGATATTGATGTGGCTTTATTTTCGGCTGGTGGAGGAGTATCGCTTGAATATGCTCCAAAATTTAAAGCAAAAGGTGCAGTTGTTATAGATAACAGCAGTGCTTGGAGAATGGATGAAAATATTCCGTTAATAGTTCCTGAAGCAAATCCGGAAGCACTAGAAAATCATCCAGGAATTATTGCAAATCCAAACTGTTCGACAATTCAGGTAATGCCTGTATTAAAAGTTTTACAGGAAAAATATGGATTAAAAAGAGTAATCTACTCAACTTATCAGGCCGTGGCAGGTTCTGGACAGAGAGGACTTGATGATTTGGAAGCTAATCTAAAAGGAGAGCCTTCAAAAGGGTATCCTCATCAAATTGCATTTAATGCATTGCCGCATATTGATGTTTTCTTAGATAATGGATATACAAAAGAAGAAGAAAAAATGATCAATGAAACTAGAAAAATATTGAATTTGCCAGATTTAAAAGTAACTGCAACTTGTGTAAGAGTGCCAGTTAGATATGGGCATGCAGTATCTGTAAATGTGGAATTAGAAAGACCATTTGAACTGGAAGATGTAATTCGTGCATTTGAAGAAAAAGAAGGAATTGTAGTGCAGAATGATGGCAAGGACAACGTTTATCCAATGCCGATAAATGCTCAGGATACCGATGAAGTTTATGTTGGAAGAATCAGAAGAGATTTTTCAGCAGATAATGCCCTTAACTTGTGGGTTGTGGCAGATAATATAAGAAAAGGCGCCGCTACAAACACAATTCAAATAGCTGAAACTTTAATAAAAAAAGGAGCATTATAATAAAATATGAAATTCAGTACAATAAAAAATAAAATATTAGTATTATTAGTTTTTGTTGCAACTTTCATAACAGGCTATAGTGATGATATAAAAGTTGGGATGGAGTGTGGATATGCTCCTTTCAACTGGTTTCAAAATGATGCTAAAAATGGTGCTGTAAAAGTTGATGGAGGTTATTGTGGCGGATATGACGTTGAAATAGCCAAAGTTATTGCAAAAAAATTGAATAAAAATTTGGTAATTGTAAAAACGAAATGGGAAGCATTGCTTGGTCCTGCACTGACTTCTGGAAAAGTTGATTTAGTTATAGCGGGAATGTCTGCAACGCCCGAAAGACGTCAAAGTCTGACATTTTCAAAACCATATTATGAATCAGATTTAGTAGTAGTTGTGAAAAAGAATGGAAAATATGCAAATGCCAAATCAATTAATGATTTTGCAGGAGCAAAAATTACAGGGCAATTAAACACACTTCACTATGATGTTATTGATCAGATGAAAGGCGTACAGAAGCAAACTGCAATGGAAAGTTTTCCAGCTATGATAGTAGCATTAAATTCAGGGAAAATAGACGGATACATATCAGAAAGACCTGGAGCTATGGCAGCTCAGTTTTCAAATCCTAATTTAAAATTCATTTCATTTGATAAGAATACAGGATTTAAATACGATACGGAAGAAGTGAATGTAGCTATTGGAATGAAATTAGGAAATACAGAGCTGGAGGAAAAAATCAATAAAATATTAGATGAAGATTTAACTCCTAAAGCACGTCAACGTATTATGGAAAAGTCTATACAAAATCAGCCAAATGAAGCCTCGCGTTCATTTTTTGGATGGGTAATATTTTTTATTAAAAATGACTGGATGACATTTGTGAAAGGTACAGTTTCAACACTGTATATTTCAATTACGGGTACAGTAGTTGGATTTTTCATTGGATTACTGGTTGCATTATTAAGGTATTCAGAAGCAGAAATTGATGGACAGTCTCATAAGTATAAAAAAACTGGATTAAAATTTTTAAACTGGCTTTCTTCAATTTATATTGCTGTATTTAGAGGAACCCCAATGATAGTACAGTCAATGGTAATTTATTACGGATTATCACAAGTATTTCATATTAATCTGTCACCAATGGTAGCGGCACTGTTTATTGTATCAATAAATACAGGTGCATATATGAGTGAAATTATACGTGGAGGAATTGATTCCATTGATAACGGACAGTTTGAAGCGGCAAAAGCTATTGGAATGACAAATTTTCAGTTGATGCAAAGTATCATTTTTCCACAGATGTTTAGAAATATTTTACCAATGATTGGAAATGAGCTTATTGTAAATATTAAAGATACATCTGTATTAAATGTAATAAGTGTTACTGAACTGTTCTTTATTTCAAATTCTGTTGTGGGAACTTATTCACGTTATTATGAAGTATTTATTATAACAAGTGTGATTTACTTCTTCTTAACGTTTACATTATCATTAATCTTAAAACAAATCGAAAAACGAATTGACGGTCCTCAACATTTTGAATTTTTGGATGATGCTAATGGGGAGGAGAAATAATGAGTAAAAAAGTTATTGAAATAAAAAATATTAGAAAAGATTTTGGAAAGAGAACAGTTTTAAAGGATGTAAACTTTGATGTTTATGAAAAGGAAGTTGTAAGTATAATTGGTTCGTCTGGAAGTGGAAAATCAACACTTTTAAGATGTATAAACTTACTTGAAAAGCCTACTAGCGGACAAGTCTTAATTCATGGAAAAGATGCGATGGCAGGAGATGTGTCGCTTGTGGCATTGCGGGAAAAAGTAGGAATGGTGTTTCAGCAGTTTAATTTGTTTAATAATTTAAGTGTTCTGGAAAACTGTGTAATTGGACAAATGAAAGTCTTAAAGAAATCACGTGAAGAAGCCGAAAAAATAGCAAAAGAATTTTTGGCAAAAGTAGGAATGGAACGTTTTGTTCATGCAAAGCCAAATCAAATTTCGGGCGGTCAGAAGCAACGGGTGGCAATAGCGAGAGCATTGGCAATGCAGCCAGAAGTTTTACTGTTTGACGAGCCGACATCAGCGCTAGATCCTGAAATGGTTGGAGAAGTTCTGAAAGTAATGAAAGATTTGGCAAAAAGTGGACTTACAATGATTGTGGTAACGCATGAAATGGATTTTGCCCATGATGTTTCGAGCCGAGTTGTGTTTATGGATCAAGGTGTAATTGTGGAAGATGACAAGCCTGAAAATATCTTTGAAAATCCAAAGCATGAAAGAACTAAGGAATTTTTGAGCAGAATACTAAGTAAATAACTTGGGAGTATTTATAAATTAATACTAAAAAAGTATTAAAACTAAAAATATTCCTTGAAATTTTTTAGAAAATAGTGTAAAATAATAAAAGTTAAAAAAAACTAAAAATAAAAAATTATTAGAATTAAGGAGAAAAAATGGCAAAGAAGAAAGCTGAAGATATTAAATTAACTTTAACGGATGAAGAAAGAGAAGGATTAGACAACGAGGGAATAAAAAGGGTTTTAACTAATAAAGCTATTTTAGAAGCTGCTAAAAAATATAAATTTACTGATGAAGAGCAGGAAGAGTTTGACTATTTCGTTGAAAATGAAAAACATAAATTCTTTGTTGCAAAAGCAATTGAAGATAAAATTTCTGTAAACGAAAATGATGTTACAAAATTATATACTGACAATAAAGCTAGCTTTGATGCACAAAATATTCCGTTCTCTCAAGCAAGGGAAATTATTCAAAGAGACTTGTTAAATCAGCAAGTTGCTGAATTAGAGGCAGAAGAATTGAACAAATTGGTTGAAGAAATGGGTGACAGTGTAGAAATTACAAAGAAAGAATTATTATTCTCAAAAGGAAATCCTGAAGTAATTAAAACTATAATTGTTGGTAAAATAATTGGTAAGAAAATGGCTGATGAGAAATTTGAAGAACAGGAACAAAATAAAAAAGATCTTGAAATTATCAAAGACAGTGTATACATAAATTATTACTTAGATTTAGAAGTAAGAAAAAATGTAAAAGTTACTCAAGAAGAAATTACACAAATCTATGAAAATGAAAAAGCAAAATTAGGAAACGTAACTCCAAATAGTGCTTATCAACAAATTGCTAACGGATTATTAAATAAAAAGGCAATTGAAGAAAGAAACAACTTAATTAACAAAATTGCTGAAGAATATAAAGTTGATGAAGTTGCAAAAGAATATACTGAAAATGAAGAAAATTAATAAAAAATAAATTATGATAAAAACTTGAAGAGTAGTAAATTTACGAAATTCAAGTTTTTTTGTTTTACAATTATTTCTTTATTATTTATAAAAATGTGGTAAAATTATTTTGTAGTAAACTTTGTTAAAAAATAGAAATTATAAATTTTGCGTAGATTTGAAAATTATTTGATTTTAATAGTTTGATATAAAAAATTTGAGAATAGTTTTTTAGATTTTGAAAGTAGTAAATTTTTTTAGAAATGGAGAAATTATTATGAAAAAAGTATTCTTAGGAATAAATGTAATTTTATTGTGGATTACGATTTGGCATTTTTATAAATTTCCAATAACTGAAAATATGAGTTTATCCTTGCACAATAAAAAAGTTTATAGAAGATTGATTCCAAATACAATTGATCCGATTGTTAAGAGCAGTGATTTATTATTTAATATTAATTTTGGCGGGGAAGAGCAGGATGATGCAGGAAGAGCGTATGTGAAAGGATTGATGAAAAATCGAGATGCATGGATAGGTTATGTTTATTCTTTTGATGAAATTATGGAAGAAAGTCCAGCTTATGCTAGCAATCCACCAAATGGAGATGAATTGGCAGTGAAAGAATATGTAAATAAACATTCAGGATATTTTTATGTAACTTCAAATGAAATGAAATATCATTTGACAAAAGAAGAAATAGTGAGAAAATTTAATTTAAAAAAATTAAGTTTAAAAAATCCTAGATTTTTTGTAGATAAGATTGGGACGGACAGAGAATTGTCAAATTGGAATAAATATTCTTATAAACTGCCACAGAGTAAATTAAAGGATGAGAAAGATATAAAGGACGCAAAAAAGAATAAAAAAGAGAAGAATTTTTTGGATATTGAGTTTAATTTTCTGTTTGATATTACAAATATTATTTTTATTAAAAAATAAAAAGGAGACGATACATAATGATTGATTTTATAAAAATAACGAACGAACTTTTTAAAAATAGTTTTGTAAATGAACTAACTGTAGAAGTTGTTTCTCTTAGATTGCTGCTGGCAGTTGTTTTTGGTGGAATTGTTGGATATACACGTGAAAAAGATAATAAACCTGCAGGATTTAGAACGCATATATTGGTATGTTTTGGAGCGGCAATTATTTCTATGGTACAGGATCAGTTGAGACTTAATATTCTGGAACTTGCCAGCGTAAATTTAAAATTATCTGGGGTTATAAAAACAGATTTGGGAAGACTAGGTTCTCAAGTTGTAAGTGGAATAGGATTTCTAGGTGCAGGAAGCATAATGAAAGAAAAGGGGGAAACTGTTGGAGGAATGACAACTGCCGCTGGAATATGGGCAACAGGCTGTGCAGGACTTGGAATAGGATGGGGATTTTATAATTTAGCAATTCCAGCAATAGTATTTATGCTTGTAATAATAGTGATATTTAAAAAATTTGAACCTAAAATTGTAAAAAAAATAAAAGTTTTAAAATTTGAAGTAAAATTCATGGAAAATCAAAATTATGCCAAAGGTCTTTTGGCAACATACGAAGTATTTAATCAGAAGTTGATAAAAATAACACAAATAGATAAAAATCAAGCTGAGAATACAGCAATTTTTACTGTGAATATGGATGAAAAAATT
Source organism: Leptotrichia hofstadii (assembly GCF_007990525.1). Lineage (NCBI taxonomy): Bacteria > Fusobacteriati > Fusobacteriota > Fusobacteriia > Fusobacteriales > Leptotrichiaceae > Leptotrichia > Leptotrichia hofstadii. The sequence goes on along the minus strand of NZ_AP019823.1, from coordinate 1,856,399 downwards.
GATATTTCTGATATAATTGTATCACTTTCAGCTATTAAGGCTGTGGAAGTTGTGAAAGAGAACTATAATTAAAAAAGGAGCCTTTAAAGCTCCTAAATTTTTTATTTATCTCGATAATGTGAACCACATTGCCATATTTCTAATGTATCATAGTAAAACTTATTTAAAACAAAACTCAAAAGCTATGACTATTTTACTCAAACCATAAATTTATATAATTTTAGCAGTTTAATTTAAAATAGGTTTGAGTATATTTACAATTTTAAAAACAATTCGGTTTGCTTCATCAATTCTGACACTCCAATATCCAGCAAGATTTCCAGATAATTGTTCAGGTTTTCCTGTACAATGATCCCCATTCCTGTCTATATCTTTAATTAAATTATTTATTTTTCTTATAATTTTTTTGTCCTGAGTTTGCCAATATAGATATTCTTACTATGTTTCAGCAGCATACTTTTTTCACTATTCCACCTCAATTAATTCGTGTTCTTTTAATGTAGTTTTTCCCTCTTTTACATTTTGGATTGATTGATTTAGGCGTTCCATATTTTGTTTGCTATAAAATGGATCTGGGGTTATTTCAAATGGTATCCGTTTTTCAGAACCTAATTTTTTTAAATAGATTGTTATAGCGGCTGATAAAGAAAATCCCATATCAGAACATGTCTGTTCAGCATTTTTCTTGATGGTATCATCAATTCGTAAATTAATTTGTGCATAAAACCGTCTTTTTTCAAATATAATATACTATGTAGCAATTATAAAGCAAATTTATATAATTTGCTATACAAAAAAGTTCAGATAGCTAGTAATTCAGCTATAATTTTTTTATTATTATAAATTTTAAAAAATATTTTATATTTTCTGAATACCTTAATTACAGTATTTGGTAAGTATATTATAAATTTTTTGAAAAAAATGTAAAAAAATTTTCAAAAAAAGATTGACAAAAATATTAAATAGTGATATATTATATTTATTAGCAATCATACAAGAAGAGTGCTAATAAATAAAAATAATTTAAACTAAAAAAGAAGGTGATGTGTATGGAACAGAACTTTACGCAAAAAAGTATTGAGGCTATTTCAGAGGCTAATAACTTTGCGATTAGATATAGACATTCTGATATAAAGGTGGAACATTTGCTGCTTGCTCTTGTGGGGCAGATGGATGGATTGATTCCTAGTGTGCTTAAGAAAATGGGGATTGATACGACTGATATGATTAGGAAAATTGAGAGCAAACTGGAAAGTTTTCCTAAGATTGAAGGCGGAAATAGTGAGCCAAGAGCGAATAGTGAATTAAATAGAGTTCTCGTTGGAGCAAGAGATATTGCAAAGAAAATGGGAGACAGCTATATTAGTACAGAACATTTGTTTTTGGCAAGTTATGATAATAACAGCTTTTTAAAAGATTATGGAATAAATAAGAAACAGTTTGAAACTGTACTTGAAAATGTAAGAGGAGGTAGAAAAATTATGACAGATAATCCAGAAAGTACATACGAAGCATTAGATAAATTTGGAAAAGATCTGGTTGAACTGGCTCGAAAAGGTAAACTTGATCCAATTATTGGAAGAGATAATGAAATCCGACGGGCTATACAGATTTTATCAAGAAGAAATAAAAATAATCCGATTCTGATTGGTGAGCCTGGAGTTGGGAAAACAGCTATTGCAGAAGGGATTGCACAAAGAATACTAAAAGGCGATGTGCCAGAAAATTTGAAGGACAAGACAATTTTCTCGCTTGATATGGGTGCCTTGGTTGCAGGAGCGAAATATCGTGGTGAATTTGAGGAAAGATTAAAAGCGGTACTAGAAGAAATTGAAAAAAGTGAAGGAAGAATAATTCTTTTCATTGATGAAGTACATAATATTGTGGGAGCAGGGAAAACAGAGGGATCTATGGATGCTGGAAACCTTTTGAAGCCAATGCTTGCACGTGGGGAAATAAAGGTTATTGGGGCTACTACGATTGATGAATATAGAAAATATATTGAAAAGGATGCGGCGCTTGAGCGTAGATTTCAGCCTGTAATGGTAGATGAGCCGACTGTGGAAGATACAATTTCAATTTTACGTGGATTGAAAGAAAAATTTGAAATTTTCCATGGAATTAGAATTACGGACAATGCTATAGTTACTGCGGCTACAATGAGTGACAGATATATAAATGACAGATTTTTACCAGATAAGGCGATTGATTTGATTGACGAGGCGGCTGCAAAAGTGAAGACTGAAATTAATTCGATGCCGACAGAACTTGATGAAGTTACAAGACGTGTTATGCAGCTTGAAATTGAAAAAGTGGCACTTGAGAAGGAAAAAGATCAGGCTTCTAAGGATAGACTTGTTACATTGGAAAAAGAATTGGCAGAACTTAATGAGAAAAAGGCTGCATTTAAGGCACAATGGGAAAGTGAAAAGCAGGAAGTTGAAAAAATTCAAAATATTAATACAGAAATTGAAAAAGTTAAGCTTCAAATTGCTGATGCACAAAGAAAAAATGACTATAACAAACTGGCTGAACTGCAATACGGTAAATTGCCAGCACTGGAAAAACAAAGGGCAGATGAAGAAGAAAAAGCCAAAAATCAAAATCCGGATGCAAATAAATTATTAAAACAGGAAATTGACAGTGAAGAAATAGCAGAAATTGTTGGAAAATGGACTGGAATACCAGTTTCAAAATTATTACAGGGAGAACGTGAAAAAATCTTACATCTTGCAGAACAGATGATGAAAAGAGTAATCGGACAAGATGAAGCAATCACAACAATAAGTGACACAATAATTCGTTCACGTGCTGGATTAAAAGATCCAAACCGTCCAATTGGTTCATTCATTTTCTTAGGACCAACAGGTGTTGGTAAGACTTATTTGACAAAAACTCTTGCATTTAACCTGTTTGACGATGAAAGCAATATTATTAGAATTGATATGAGTGAATACATGGATAAATTCAGCACCACAAGATTAATCGGAGCGCCTCCAGGGTATGTAGGATACGAAGAAGGTGGTCAGTTGACAGAAGCTGTAAGAAGAAAACCTTATTCAGTAATCCTGTTTGACGAAATTGAAAAGGCTCATCCAGATGTATTTAATATTCTGTTGCAGCTACTTGACGATGGAAGGCTTACAGATGGTAAAGGGAAAGTTGTAGACTTTAAGAACACAATTATCATTATGACTTCAAATATTGGAAGTGAAATCATATTAGAAGATCCGCAAGTTTCAGAGCCAACAAAAGAAGCTGTATTAAATGAAATGAAACATAGATTTAAGCCAGAATTCTTGAACAGAATTGACGATATTATCGTATTTAAAGCATTAGGAAAAGAAAGCGTAAAAAATATTATCTCACTTATCCTTGATGAAATAAACGATAAATTAAAGGAACAATACATAAAAATTGAATTTACAGACAAAGCTCTGGACTACATCGTAAACGAGGCTTATGATCCAGCTTACGGAGCAAGACCTCTAAAACGTTTTGTTCAAAAAGATATAGAAACTAACTTATCAAAAATGATTTTAAGCAACGAAGTACCTGAAAATAGTACAGTTGTGCTGGATAGTGATGGGGAAAAATTAATTTACGATGTGAAGAAATAAATTAGGAATTGAATAAAACTTTAAAGTGTTTTTTTGGGAAAAGTAAGGAAGTATCAGAAACGGTGCTTCCTATTTTTTTATAAGTAACTAAAAATAATGGAGCGCCATAACGACGCTCCGTACGAAAAAGTGAATTTAAAAATTAAAAATCAAATATTTTATTGTTAGTTATTAATTTTTACCAAGTTCATCTGCTACTAAAATAGCTGCAAAAACATCATCAGCAGTAACTTTGAATGGCATATTATGGATTGTTTCACCTTCGGCTGTACTTGCCTTTGCTACTTCATACAGTCGTTCTTTAGAAACACTTCCCATTCCCAATTCATCCAATGTTGTTGGAAGCCCTACACTCTTACAGAACTCTACAACTTTTTTGATTTCACACAGACATCTGTTTTCCAGAACTAATTGCGTAATTGTTCCGAATGCAACTTTTTCTCCATGATACATATGGTGTCCTTCTTCGAGAATTGTAAGTCCGTTGTGAATAGCGTGAGCTGCCGCAAGTCCTCCACTTTCAAATCCAATTCCACTTAAATAAGTATTTGCTTCGATTATATTTTCAACAGCTTGTGTAACTACTTTATTTTCCACCGCAATTTTAGCTTTTAAACCATCTTGGAACAGAGTATTTTTACACAATTCTGCAATTGCAATAGCGGCTTTTGTAATTCCTCCTCCAGCGATTGAAGAGGCATTTGAATCAACACAGGCTTTGGCTTCATAGTAAGTGGCAAGTGCATCTCCAATTCCAGCAACAAGAAGTCTGGCAGGCGCATTTACTATTACATCGGTATCCATTATTACCATATCAGGATTTGCCTTTAAGAACAGGTATTCTTCAAATTCTCCATTTGGAGTGTAGATTACTGACAAAGCGCTGCATGGTGCATCTGTTGAAGCAATTGTCGGAATGATGAAGACAGGAATATTTTCGTAATACGATACTGCTTTTGCCGCATCAAGAGTTTTTCCTCCACCGATTCCAAATACTGCATCACATTTTTTTTCTTTTAAAATATCAATATTTCGGTTAATTTCATTTTTTGAACATTCTCCGCCAAAAACTTCGATATGGTAGTTTACGCCTTCTTTTTCAAAACTTTCAACAATTTTATCCTTAAAATTATCAAAAATAAATTTATCTACTAAAAGATATGCTCCGCTGTCACCACGTAACTTGTAATAAGTTGCCAAATTGGCAATTTCATCTTTCCCTTGAATGTATTTTGATGGTGAATTAATAATCTTTGTCATAAAAATCATCTCCTATAAAATTTAAATTTGTTTAATAATATTATAGTGTATTTTTTCACAAAGTCAATAGGAAATTTAAAGTAAAAATCAGAAAATTATTCAAATCTAATGTTTGAGGTAACTCCCTGATTTTTAAATTTATTAAATTTTCAAAATATTTTTCAACTCTGCTTCTAATTTAGTGTAATCTGGCAGATGAAGTCCTCTGATTCCTTTATTTTCAGCAGCTTCAATATTTTCCTTTATATCATCAATAAACAATGTTTCTTCTGGAATTAATCCAAATTCATAAAGAAGAGTGTCATAAATTTTTTCTTCTGGCTTTAAAAGCTTGAAATAGCATGAAACTAGGCAGCCTTCAAATAATTTAAAGAAATCGTTGTGTTTAAAGACATATTCGTATGAGTCCTTGTGAAAATTTGAAAGTACATATAATTTGTATTCATAATGATCTCTTAATTTGTAAAGAAGTTCAATATTTTCTTTTATAGGCTTTAACAATTCAAAAAAGTCCTTGTCAAAAAAATTATCAATTTCAGCAGCCAAATGTGGACTTCTTTCCTTAAAAATTTTCTTGGCTTCAGGATAAGTCAAAGTTCCCCTGTCAAGCATTAACCATTCCTTTGTATTAATTACATTTTCATGAAATGCCTCTCTTTTTTCTTTAGGTAATTTTTCTTCTAAATACGTATCTTTGTCAAAATTTATTAAAACATTTCCTAAATCAAATACTATATTTTTTATTTTTTTAGAATTTATATTTTCCATTTTGTTTGCACCTCTAACTATTTTTTATTTTATATTTTCTTTCTGTTTTTGATAATCGACATTTACAAAAATAATTGATATTAAAGATATAGAATATATTGCGGACAAAGCTGGGATAAAATTTTCTATAAATGCTTTAAATACTAACATTCCTATATTTTTAATGTCTATATGCAACCAAATTATAAAGAACGCTACTACTATTTTAATTATTTCTTTTATAATAACAAAAGCAATATTTTCAATTAAAAAACAGACTATATATCGCCATCTGTTTGATTTGGAAACTTTTAAAGTGTATTTCAATGTTTTTCTCAAAGATAAATCTTTCGACATATGAACTTGTAAGAAATAAATAAATACACAAACCATAATGGCTGTAAAAATTAGTGTAATTAATAATATTTGACTGGTTAATAGAAATAATAGATAAGAATAATTATATTGAAAAAAATTCATATAAAAATTGCATATCGTTATAATTAAAATAGGTATTGAAATTATAATTACTGTAATAAATGCTCTTATATAAGATTTTAAAATATTATAGTTTTCTTTTTTATCAGTCAGCTTAAAAATAATTTTTCTGTATAAAACCCAGTATGTTGCATATAGTGGGTATGTTAAAAAATGATTATAAAATATATATTTAGTATTTTCTTTTAAATCTAATTCCACATCAGTTTGTAGTTTATTTTCCAACATTGCAGAAATCAGTAAAATAGAAAAAATTAAAAAAATCCACCTTTTTTCTTTTTTTATAAAATACCAGAATAGTTTAAATGCTTCATTGAAATAATCAAGAATAGAGATATAACTGTTTTTTAACTTTTCTTTCAATATTTTCATTTCTTTCTCCCAATCCTAATTAATATTTTTCCTTTTAAACAGGTATTTTAATCTGTTGCACATAATGTACATTCTTCTTAGATATAGAATTTATGTGTCAAAGATTTTTACTCAGCCATAAAATTATTCACAAACTTTAAAACGTCCTCAACTTTCACATCCGTACTTTCTCCAGTTTTTCTATCTTTCACTTCCACAGTTCCATCAGCTGCACCTTTTCCAACGACTATTTTTAGTGGAAAACCGATTAAGTCGGCATCTTTAAATTTGAATCCTGCTCTTTCATTTCTGTCATCTAATACTGCTTCAATTTTATTTTGATTTAGTTCATTATACAATTTTTCACCTATATTTACCTGTGTTTCATCTTTCATATTGGCAATTACTACATCAACATGGTAAGGGGCTATTGCTTTTGGCCAGATTATACCGTATTCATCGTGGTTCTGTTCAATTGCGGCTGAAATGATTCTTGACATTCCCATTCCGTAACATCCCATTTTCATAACTGCCTGTTTTCCATTTTCATCAAGAACAGTAGCATTTAAGGCTTTTGAATATTTTTCCCCAAGTTTGAAAATATGCCCAACTTCTATTCCACGTGCAATTTTTAGGATACCTTTTCCATCAGGGGAAATATCTCCAGCTCTCGCAGTTCTGATGTCTGCAGCTAAGTCGTATGCCAAGTCTTCAATATTTACGTTTACATAGTGATAATCAGCTTTATTAGCACCTAAAGCAAAGTTTCTTATATATTTTACAGTTTCGTCAATTACAACGTATAAGCCTTCTTTTTTCTCATAAGAGCCTGCATATCCAGCAACCAGTCCGAATTTTTCACATTCTTCCTCGCTCATCATTTCAAGTTCTGTAGAAGCTCCAATTACATTTTTTAATTTTATAGGATTTACATCCAAATCTCCTCTAATTAGAGCCAGTACAAATTTTTCCCCATCTTCAAGAACTTCTTTTAACATTACCGCCTTTACAGTTTTTTCTTTAGGGATATTCAAGAAATTAGCCAGCTCTTCAATTGTTTTTGCATTTGGAGTTTCAACTAATTCTTTTGGAAGTTTTTCTTCATAGCTTTCCTTTAATTCAATAATGCTTGTTGCTTTTTCAACGTTTGCCGCATAATCTGAAGAGTCGCTGTATAAAATATCATCTTCTCCGCTTTCTGCAAGCACCATAAATTCGTGTGAAGCATCACCTCCAATAGAGCCAGTATCAGCCTCGACTGCCCTGTAATTAAGTCCCATTTTTTCCAAAATTCTAGAATAAGTATCTTTCATATTCAAATATTCCTCGTCAAGTGATTCCTGTGTCAAATGAAAACTGTAAGCATCCTTCATTACAAATTCTCTTCCACGCATAAGCCCAAATCTTGGACGCATTTCATCCCTAAATTTTGTCTGAATCTGATAAACGTTAAAAGGCAGTTCCTTATACGATGAAATTGAATCTCTTACAACATCTGTAATAACTTCTTCATGAGTAGGCCCAAGCGAAAATTCCCTTTCGTTTCTATCTTTTAATCTCATAAGTTCAGGTCCATAGGCAAACCAACGCCCAGATTCTTCCCAAAGTGAAGCAGGCTGCAGTACAGGCATAAGAAGTTCCTGAGCTCCTGCTCTATCCATTTCTTCTCTTGTAATATTTTCTATTTTTTTTAGAACTCTATATCCAAATGGTAAATAAGTATAAACCCCTCTCGTAAGCTGCTTAATCATAAATGCTCTAAGCATAAGCTGGTGGCTCACAATTTGAGCCTCTTTTGGTGCTTCCTTATATGTTTTTAAAAATGCTCTTGATAATCTCATATTTTCTCCTTCTATATTTAATTTTATTGTACTGTAATGCTTGTATTGTATATTTTTTTTGAATTTTTAGCAATAGTTTTTTGAATATTTTTGTGTAAATATCAAATATTTATTACAAAAAAATTAATTGGTAATTTGATATTTTTCTGTACTAGTAAGTTTTGAATTTTTATAATATTCAAATTGAGATAAATCTTTATTAACTCTGTATTCCCATATATTTTTAGGTTCTTCTAAAAATAATGAATTGTCCTTTTTGTAAATTGTAAAAGTAATCTGGTTTTTATTATTTCTTACTATTAATTTATTATTTTCAAGAGTAAAAGTGTATTCTATTTTTTTGAAATCATTGGTGAGCGACCAGATAAATTTATTATCATTTATTTGTTTTACATAAAATGCCATATTCATTGGAATAACTACTAAAAATCCTCTATCTGTTGCATAATTTGTTATTTTGTAAGTATCTGGACTTATTAGTTTAGTGTCGCCTCCTACTATGTTTAAATTATTTTTTGATTCAGCTCTGTCAGCTTTTACATTTTTTTTATAATTGGAGTAAAAATCATTTTCATCATAACGAATTACATCGCTTGAATATTTTATTTTCCCTTTTTTATTTGTTTCATAAACTTTAAAATCCTTTTTTAACACATCAGAAAAAAATTCATAGTAATTAATAATAGCAAGTCGTGTTGGAATAAAAGCTAAATAGTTTCCAGCATTTAACTGTGCAAAGTATGCTTCTTTGTCTTTAGAAGCATTAACAACAGTTGTAAAGGGTAAAGTTGCAGTTGACATTCGTACATTAAATTTTTCAAAATTATTGTAAGTTTGAGCATTGTCAGCACTTAAAATAACTGAAAGTAACAAAAATTGTAAAATTAAAAAAATCTTTTTTTTCATTTAAAATCCTCCATAATTTAATATCATTTTATTATTATAGCTTTATTTAAAAAGAATGTAAAGGTAGATTTTGAAATTTAAACTATTTTGGGGTATAATAAAATCAAGAATGAAATAAAAAGGTGATAAATTATGTTTTCTGGAAAAAATGAGGAAAAATTGTCAGTTGAACTGCTAGATATGGCAGTTGACACATCTGAAATGATTAATATTAAAGATTCAAGAGTGATTTATATAAATGGTGCAGGGAAACTTAAAACTTTTTTTTCGGACGGCTATTACCCAACTAAAATAAGACTTAATGGTATTCCTCTTGTTCGAATAAATTCTCCATATTGTCCTACTAGCAATTCTTTACTTGCAACTGGTTATGGAATAGAAAATGCAAAATGTCAGGAACTTATGGAAATACAGAAAGAAATTAATACTGATTTCATTTCACTGGAAAATTCTATAAAAGCAATGGAGTCATTATTAAAACTTTTTGAAACAGGATTTTATTTGATAGCAGAGGCGGAATGTTATCCAACTGATGGAAATGGAAATTTTTTCTGGAATGTTCCAAATGAATTTACGGATTCTCCAGCAACAGGTTTAGCATATTTAAAAGACAGTGATACAGACACATCTTATGTATTTAATCAGCCAGTTTATCTTTATCCAACACAGACAACAGATTGTTATAATGAAGAAAGAGTAGAATATTATATTGATAAATTCAATAATGAAGATAATAATGAACCAAGAGCGATTGTGTATAATTTTGGCGGTTTTATAAATTTTGTAATTGATGGACACCATAAGGCATGTGCGGCGGCTTTGCTTGGAAAACCTTTGAAGTGCCTGTTGATTATAAAGGGTGAATATTCTCAAAATTATGGCGAAGATAATCAAATTTTTTTAAACTTTTTAAGTTCAAATATAAGAAAAGAAGATATTCCAATAAAATATCAGCCATTTTTAAAGGAAAAAGAGAAAAATTGGGGATCAATGATTATAAATGAAGGAACTGTAAATAAAAGGCAATGGGAAAATAAATATACAAATTCATCAAAAAAATATCCTAGCCTTATAGAATACGCAACTAAAGTTGACGATTTAATTTATGACAGTATAGAAATAACAGATAAACTGATTAATCATTGTCTTACAAATTTTGATGAGGATAGCCAAATAAAAGCACGAAAAATTTTTAATAATTTAGAATTTTTGGATGTGGAAAAAGCAAAAAATTTTGCAGTCCGATATGCTAAAGCGAGTTTAAAACAAGAAATTTCTAATAAGTTGAAATTAGTAATATATAATTTTTTAGTTAATATGAAGAATAATACGGAAGTAGAGCAGATATTTATTGATTATATAGTTTATAATGAAGATAGGGATGATCCTGTTTTGGAATTGATTAATTCTTACTGGAAATAGAAAAATTGTTAATAGAATTTAAATCTGAGCATTTGGAAATTTGTATAACGTGTGGTATAATTACCTTAGAAGAACAGTAAAATTATTTTAAAATTACTAAAAAAATTATAAAAAGGAGAGATTTGCAATGAAAAAACTTATTTTATTGGGATTATTGGCATTTTCAGCTTTTGGAATGGCAGAACCTTATAGAGATGAAAGAGGTGTGCTGTTTATGAGTGAGGAGGAATGGACAGAATTTTACAATAAAGATGGTCAGGAAGTAGCCGCCTGTGTGCCAATTGGATCTATAATTATGGAAGAAAGCTACATAAAAGATGGTAAGAAAATGACACATACTTTAGCAGAAGTACAAAAAGGAATTAAACAATTTAATGAAATGCTAGGTGAAACTGGACTTCGTGATATTCATGGAGGAAAAGATAAAATTCATGAGTTTTACTATGCGGCAGTATGTAAAAGACCTACACAAAAGCAATATGATTTAGTAGGTTCTCCAACATTCAAAAAAACAATGGAGAGAATTTTTGAAACTCATAAAGCTATGGAAGATTAAAATATAAAAATTTCCAGTCAGAAAGGGAGAGATTTGTCAGAATATTTTTTTCATAGTTGAGACTTTTTTCAATTCTTAGCTAAATAAATAACTTGACAAATGAGTAAAATGTGGTAACATATAATAAATAATGTAATTAAAAATGTCTGGAGGAGATGCGATGTCAAAAAAAGAATTTGTAGATGCTTATGCAAAAGCAACTGGAGAAACTAAGAAAAGGGCAGAAGAGTTAGTAAACGCTTTTTTAGGAACGGCAGAAGAATTTTTAGTAAAAGGTGAAAGTATCCAATTTGTAGGTTGGGGAACTTTTGAAGTAAAAGAAAGAGCGGCTAGAGAAGGAAGAAACCCTTCAACTGGGAAACCAATCAAAATAGATGCTAAAAAAGTAGTAAAATTCAAAGTTGGAAAAAAATTAGCTGATAAAGTTGCTGACGCTAAATAATAAAATATTCTATTTTTAATAATTTAAAGCTATCTTGAAGATTATTTATTTTTTCAAGATAGTTTTTTTATATCATTTTATTTTAATCTATATACTCTTTTAAAATAGAAATAAATTTTTATGATAGAGTTATTTGATAACTAATTCACAATCATTAAACTTTTTTATTTCCGTAGGATTGCTCATTGCCGCAAATCCTACAACCTATGGCTAGACTACGACTTTTATTTGCCCAACTCCGAAACTCCTCCTTTCAGTCGTCAAACAGTCGCAGTTGAACAAATAAAAGCTCCGTCGGTTTATTAAAACTAAAAAATTATATTTTAATTATTTTGAGATACTATTTTTTTTATCTTTTATCAAAAACATTTACAAAAAAAGAAAAAATCTAAAAATTATGGAAAAATATTTATTGATTAAATAAAATAAAAATTAAAGAAGATTTTATTTAATTTAAGAATGAAAAAATAAATCAAAAAAAATTGTTATAAAGGAAATAATAATATTGCTTTAAAGAGAAAAAAATGTTATTATTTTATAGTAGGAAAAAATATTATCTGATTTTGCTGAAAAGATAATATTTTATTAACTCAAAACTTTAAAATAAATTTTAAAAATTATTTTGAATGTTCTGAGAAAAGTTGTAGGATAGTAGGAAAGAGAGGAAAAATTGATGAGAAAATTATTGATTTTAATTAGTGCGTTGACACTTATGGTTTTAAGCTGTGGAAATTCAGGTAGTGAGAATAAAGGTAGCAGTGGAGCTGGGACAGGCTCTAAGAAGTATAGAATTGGAATTACACAGATTGCATCACATCCAGCACTTGACAGTGCAAGGGAAGGATTTAGGGCGGCTTTTAAGGAAGCAGGAATTGAAGCTGATTTTGATGAGAAAAATGCAAATGGAGAAACAGCTAATGCGAATTTGATTGCTAATAACTTTGTTAGTTCAAAAGAAGATTTAATATTTGCAATTGCGACAAACGCGGCTCAGCCGGCGGCACAGGCTACAAATGACATACCTGTTGTATTTGCTGCAATTACAGATCCGCAGTCAGCTGGAATTTTGAAGGATAATGTAACGGGTGTAAGTGACAGAATGGATGTAAAACAGCAATTGGAATTACTGTTAAAATTAGATTCAAAAATAAAGACAGTTGGAGTACTTTACAATTCTTCGGAACAAAATTCAAAGGTTCAAGTGGAAGATTTGAAAAAAGCGGCAAAGGAACTAGGAATAAATATTGTTGAAAAAAGTATTGTTCAAGCAAATGAAATACCTCAAGCGGCAGATAATTTAGTTAGGGAAACAGATGCAATTTATTTGCCAACAGATAATCTTGTGGCATCTGTTGTAAGCTTGATTACAGATAAAGCAACCGCGGCTAAAAAAATAGTATTTGGTGGGGAAGCGGCTCATGTAAAAGGCGGAGCCTTGATTACACAAGGTGTAAGTTATTATGAAATAGGGAAAGAAGCTGGTAAAATGGCAATTGAAATTTTGAAAAATGGTAAAAAGCCGGCTGAAATACAGTTTAAGACAATGCCTTTAAATGAAATTGTGGTAAATGGAAATACTCTTAAGACGCTTGGAATTTCGTTGCCTGAAGATGTAAAAGCCAAAGCGCAGATTGTTCAATAAAATTTTGATAAAAAGATTTAGCGAGATAATTAGGAAAGGAAGAGAAATGAAAAAAATATTATTAGTAGTTATAAGTTTATTAATGGTATTGGCATGTGGAAATAACAACAGCAATACTGTCAGTGGAAATAAAGGTTCACAGTCAACTGATAATAAACAAGTTTATAAAATTGGTGTAACACAGTTCATGGAACATCCATCACTTAATTTGGCAAAAAAAGGATTTGAGGATGCATTCAAGGAAGCTGGGATAAATGCAGACTTTGATGAAAAAAATGCAAATGGGGAAGTAACAAATGCAAATTTGATAGCTTCAAATTACAAGGCAGATAAAAAAGACCTGGTATTTGGGATTGCAACACCATCTGCACAGGCATTGGTAAATAATATTACAGATACTCCAGTGCTATTTTCAGCTGTTACAGATCCAGCAAGTGCAAAACTTCTGAATCCAAATGTAACAGGAACAAGTGATAAAGTAGAAAATATTGCAGTACAATTGGATTTACTTTTGAAAATAAAGCCTGATGTAAAAAAAGTTGGAGTTTTGTATAATCCATCAGAACAAAATTCGGCCGTTCAAGTTCAGGAAATTCAAAAAATTGCCAAGGAAAAAAATATAGAAGTTGTGTTGCAGGGAATAAGCAATTTTGGTGAACTGGCACAGGCTACTAAAAATTTATTGGGAGTAACTGATGCATTGTATTTACCAACAGATAATCTTGTTGTATCAGGGGCAAACTTTGTCGCTTCCGAAGCGATTGCAGCTAAAAAACCTGTAATTGCAAGTGAAAACTCTTCTGTGGAACTAGGAGCATTGTTTACAATGGGACTGGACTATTATGCATTAGGAAAACGTACCGGAGAAATGGCAATCGAAATTCTTAAAGGGAAACCAGTTTCTCAAATTCCTTTTGAAACTTCAAAGCAAATGAAACTGTACGTAAACCAGAAGACAGCACAGGCATTAGGACTGGATATAAAAAATCCTATGTTTAATGGAGCTGAATTTGTAGGGAAATAAATAACAAATCAGAGAAAACAGAACAGAAAAGAAAGAGAGAAAAAAGTTAAATGAATGAATTATTAGTATTTTTACAAAGTCTTCCAGAGGCTTTTAAAACAGGGTTTATATATTCGATAATGGTTATGGGAGTGTATTTGACTTATAAGATACTGGATTTTCCTGATATGTCAGTAGATGGAACTTTTCCATTAGGAGGATTTGTATTTGCGGCATTTGCACTTTCTAAAAATGGTTTTTTTGGAATAACAAGTCCGATTATGGGTCTTATTTTGGCAGTAGTGTGCGGAATGATTGCAGGATATATTACAGGAGCATTGCATGTTTATCTAAAAATTAATGGATTGCTTTCAGGGATTTTGGTAATGACAGGTCTTTACAGTATAAATTCCAGAATTGTTGGAATGCCTAATGTGTTTATCTCGCCAGAAAGAAGTATTTATGAAATAATTTCTTATGAAAAGAATTTTATACCTTTTATAATTATGTTTGTTATTTTACTTATTTTAAAAGGTCTTTACGATTATAAAATAAAAGAAAATAAATATATGATCAGAAGTCTTACTGTTTATATAGTTTTTGTAATTGGATTGATAATTTATGTAGCAAATACAAAAGATGTAAAACTTATGCTTACAATACTTATCGCATTTATTATAAAAATGGTTATTGATTATATCTTGACATCAAAATTTGGATTTGCATTAAGAGCATTGGGGAATAATGAGCAGCTTGTAGTAAGTCTTGGGGTAAATGAAAAAAGACTAAAAATATTTGGATTAATGCTTGCAAATGGAGTCGTGGCATTAGCAGGTGCATTATTTGCACAAAATATTAAAGTTGCAGACTTACAGTCTGGAGTAGGAACAATTGTTATTGGACTTGCGGCAATTATTTTAGGACTTGGAGTATTGAAAAAATCACAAGTAATAAACGAAATTTCCATTGTTACAATCGGATCTTTAATGTATTATTTCATAATAAATCTAGCATTGATGTCAAATAGCTGGACAAGAAATATGTATGAAGGACTTCATTTTAGTGATAATGTTATAAAGATACTGGAAGTTAAGCCAACAGATGTAAAAGTTATAACAGCGATAATTCTTGCAGTAATTTTATGGAATGAGTTGATTCAGAAAACTAAAAAAGGTAAGAAAAAAGTAAAATTGATTGAGAAGGGAGAGGCAAATTAATGATAGAGTTAAAAAATTTACATAAAACTTTCTTCTCTGAACTGGGAACGGAAAAACAAGTATTTAAAGGCTTGAATTTTACAATAAATGACGGTGATTTTATAACAATTATTGGAAGTAATGGTGCTGGAAAGTCTACGCTTTTGAATGTATTAAATGGACAAATTATTCCAGATGGAGGGAATGTTGTTTTAAACGGAAATGATATAACAAATGTAGAACAGCATAAAAGAGCAAAATGGATTTCACAAGTTTACCAAAATCCCACAATGGGAACAGCTCCATCAATGACAGTGCTAGAAAATTTGTCAATGGCTAAAAATAAAGGAAAGCGTTTTAACTTTACCTTTGGATTAGATGTAAAAAATATTGAATTTTATAAAAAGCAATTGGCAAGTCTGGGACTTGGACTGGAAAATCAATTGTTTACACAGGTAGGACTGCTATCTGGTGGTCAAAGACAATGCCTGTCGTTAATAATGGCAACTTTGAACCGTCCAGACATATTATTATTAGACGAACATACAGCGGCGCTTGACCCTCAAACTTCAGAAATAATTTTGGAAAAGACAAAGGAAATTATTGAAAAAAATAATATAACAAGTCTTATGATAACACATAATATGCAAGATGCCATAACTTATGGAAATAGACTTATTATGCTTCATGCAGGAGAAGTAATTTTTGATATAAAAGGTGAGGAAAAGAAAAAACTGACAGTGGAAAAGCTGCTTGAAATGTTTAAAACAAAAGATGCAAAGTTATCTGATAAA
The DNA here is from genome assembly GCF_007990525.1 of Leptotrichia hofstadii. Lineage (NCBI taxonomy): Bacteria > Fusobacteriati > Fusobacteriota > Fusobacteriia > Fusobacteriales > Leptotrichiaceae > Leptotrichia > Leptotrichia hofstadii. The sequence continues at coordinate 1,840,121 of NZ_AP019823.1, read as the reverse complement.
GATATATTTTAAATATATACTCAAACCTATTTAAAATTAAACTACTAAAAATTATATAAATTTAGGGTTTGAGTAAAATAGTCATAGCCTTTTGAGTTTAGTTTTAAAGCAGTTTTACTATAGAATAGCATTAAAACATAATCTAATGAACTGGATGATAAAATCAAAAGTTTCTGGATTATGTTTTTTATTCCTCATAATTATATAAAAAATATCGTTTAACAATTGATGAAAAGTATCTAAAAATATTTATGACTTAAAGATTTTGAATGAGGAAATATATGGCTTTTTCAAAATTAGATTTTGTTCAGAACTTATAGAAAACACTATAATTTTTTATTGCTTGAAGAATATTTTATAGAAGGAAATTATGAAAAAATTTAAGAAATAAATAAGAAGAATTGTTGAAAGTTAAATTAAAATAATGAAAATCATTTTAAAATAGAGTTAATTTTATAAAAAGCTTAAAATAAAACTCAGATATTTTAGCAAAATAGCCATAATACCTGAGTTAATTGAAGCAATTTTCTATAAATTCTGTTTTAATAAATGTCCCATTTTTTCTTTCTTTACTTTTAAATAACTTTTATCCACATCATTTGCAGTAATTTCAATTTCTGTGCGTCCAGCAACTTTAACTCCGTATTTTTCAAGTCCTTCAATTTTCTTTGGATTATTAGTTTTTAAGATAATAGATTTTATTCCAAGATCCTTTATAATTTGCGCTGCCACAGCGTAATCCCTTAAATCATCAGAAAATCCCAATTTATGATTTGCTTCAACAGTATCATAGCCTTCATCCTGAAGCTTGTATGCCTTTAATTTGTTCAAAATACCAATTCCACGTCCTTCTTGACGTAGATAGATTAAAAGACCTTCTCCACTTTCTTCCAGTTCATATAAGGCTCTATGAAGCTGTTCTTGACAATCGCACCGTCTTGAACCAAAAACATCACCTGTCAGGCATTCAGAGTGAAGTCTGACAGTGACATTCTCTTTATTTCTTATTTCGCCTTTCATAACTGCAATATATTCTTTATGTTCGATTTCATCGCTATAACCTGCAAAAGTAAAGTTTCCAAATTGTGTTGGAATATCAACAACTGCTTCATTTTTAACTAATTTTTCGTTTTTTTTTATGTAAACAATCAAATCATCAATTGTAATTAATTTTAAATTATGTTTTTGGCAAAATTCAAATAAGTCATTTCGACGAGCCATTTCCCCATCTTCCCTTAAAATTTCCATAATTACGCCTATATCAGAAAATCCAGCAAGCCTAGATAATTCAACAGCAGCCTCAGTATGTCCTTTTCTTTCAAGAACTCCACCTTCACGTGCGATTAGCGGGAATATATGCCCTGGTTTTCTAAAGTCTTTTGCAGTTTTTAGAGGATTTGCCAAGTCTTTTATTGTTTTTAATCTATCGCCTGCAGAAATCCCAGTAGTTGTACCTTCCAGCGAGTCAACTGACACTGTAAAAGCAGTTCCATAATAATCAGTATTGTGCTGAACCATTGGGTCTAGTTCAAGCTCTTCTGCACGTTTTTTGGACATTGGGACACACATAAGACCACGTGCTTCCTTAATTATGAAATTTAAAGTTTCATAAGTTACTGCATCAGCTGGAATTATAAAATCCCCTTCATTTTCCCTGTCTTCATCGTCAACAACCACTACTGGAATACCATTTTTTAAATCTTCAATTGCAGCTTCAATGCTGTCAAAATTCATCTTTTTTTCTGACATTTAAAATCACTTCTTTCTTCTTGTTTTATATTTTTTAATTAAAATCCATGTTTTTGTAAAAATTCCATTGTTAAATTGGATTTTTTGCCTTTATTTTCTGTATTTTCAAAATTGTCAAACTTTAATATTTTTTCAACATATTTTCCAAACAAATCTGTTTCAATATTTACAAAATCCCCAGTTTTTTTCATTCCAACGGTAATATTTTCAATCGTATGTGGAATAAGTGAAACCGAGAAAATTCCAGCGTTATCGTCTACATCAATTATTGTAAGGCTCGCTCCGTCAATCGTTACACGTCCTTTTTCAACAATGTATTTCATATTATTTTTATAATTTTTATCCAGCTGGAATTCATATACTTTTGCGATCCCTTTATCTGTAATTGATACAATTTTAGCCTCACAGTCAACATCTCCCATTACAAGATGTCCGCCTAAAAAAGTCGTAAGTGTAAGTGACTTTTCAAGATTAACAATGTCTCCAGCCTTAGCACGTTTTAAGCCGCTTCTTTCAATAGTTTCAAACATCACATCGGCAGTAAAGTCGTTTCCATTTAGTTTTGTAACAGTCAGACACACGCCATTTACAGCGATGCTATCCCCAATCTGCGCTTTTTCAGCGACTTTTTTCCCCCTTATTGTAATTTCGATACTTGCAGCTTTTTTTGCAATATCAATAATTTTTCCAGTTTCTTCAACTAAACCAGTAAACATAATTTTCTCCTGATTTTTAATTTTTTATTTTAAATTATAGTACTTCTAATTTAAAATGATAGTGTAAAGTTAGATTATATTTATAACCAATCTACTAGCTATAACTTTTTTGTAAAAATTCCATTCCAACATTTTCATCATAAACATTATATTTTACGTTTTTCAAAACGATGGCTCCATTCATATTTTTTTTATCAAATCCAGCAATAAAAGATTTTCCTTCAGTATCGCCTAAAATTTTATTAGCAATGAAAATTTCTCCAGCATCAATAACATCTTCTTCAAATGCCTGTGAAATAAGTGATTGACCACCTTCCAGCAAAATTGAGTCAATTCCTAACGTTCCAATTTTTTCAAGAATTTCTTTAAAGCTGAATTTTGTACCATTTAAAAATACAAATTTAACCTTGCTATTTTCAGAAAAATCTAACTGCTTTTCAGAATTTTTATTTTTTTCTGATGTAACAATTATCGTCTTTTCATCAATATTTTCCTTAATAATATTATGAATTTTTTCAGTCTTTAAATGCGGATCAATAATTATTCTGTATGGATTTACACCGTTTTCAATTCTCGCAGTAAGGCTTGGATTGTCAGCTAAGACAGTATTTATCCCAACCATTATTCCCATAAATTTATTTCGGTAAAATTGCACTTTTTCACGTGCTGTTTGGTTTGTAATCCATTTGGAATTTCCTGTTTTTGTAGCAATTTTTCCATCTAGAGTAATCGCACATTTTAAGAATAAATATGGCAATTTTGTCAGAATATATTTAAAAAACACTTGATTTATTTTGTCGCATTCTTCTTTCAAAACATTTTCAGTAACTTCAATTCCAGCATTTTTCAATATTTGTATACCTTTTCCAGCCACTCTTGGATTTGGATCAGATGAGCCGATAACGCATCTTTTTAGTCCCAATTTTACAATTTTTTCTGCACAAGGAGGTGTTTTTCCATAATGCGAGCAAGGTTCCAATGTAACGTAAATCGTAGCATTTGATAAATCTTTAGAATTTTTTGAAGCTTCGTCCAAAGCATAAACTTCGGCGTGAGGTCCTCCAAAATACTTGTGATAGCCAGTTCCAATAACTTTTTCATCTTGAACGACGATAGCTCCAACCATTGGATTGGGATTTACTGACCCAACTCCTTTTTTTGCCAGTTCAATTGCCATTTTCATATATTTTTCATCAATATTTTCATTCATTTTATTTTTTCCTTTATTATAGTAAAACTGATTTAAAACTAAACTCAAAAGGCTATGACTATTTTACTCAAACCCTAAATTTACATAATTTTTAGTAGTTTAATTTTAAATAGGTTTGAGTATAATTCATGATGCTATCAATTAAATTTATAATTTTATTTTTATCAAAATTTTCTGAAAATTTTACAAAAATATTTTTTATCCAATTTCTTTTATTAAATTAATCATTTCGATTGCAGAAAATGCAGCATCTGCACCTTTATTTCCAGCTTTTGTTCCGGCTCTTTCAATAGCTTCTTCAATGTTGTTTGTAGTTAAAACTCCAAAAATTACAGGTAATTCACTTTGCAATGAAATTTGGGCAACTCCTTTTGAAACTTCTGAACAAACATAGTCAAAGTGTGGTGTAGAACCTTTTATAACAGCTCCAAGAGTAATTATTGCATCATATTTTTGTGTATTTGCTAATTTTTTTGCAATTAGTGGTATTTCAAAAGCTCCTGGAACCCAGGCAATATCAATATTTTCTTCAGAAACATCATTTCTCTTCAATACATCCAAAGCTCCGCCAACTAATTTGGAAGTAATAAACTCGTTAAATCTTCCAGCCACAATCGCTATTTTTACATCTCTTCCATCAAATTTTCCTTCAAAAGTTCTCATTTTCAAATCATCCTCTCGTTATCCATATTTTAATTCTCTTTAAAAACAAAAATCATAACTTATGAGTCTGGTTTCAAAGAGGTTTGACATACTAAATAAAAAAATAAAATTTAAAAACATTATTTGCTAATAAAACAAAAAAGCCAAGAACGTTATGATTCAAGGCTTTTTTGATATTTAAAAGGTAGATGATATATAATTTAATTAATGCTGAATGTATCAAAATTATTCAAAATATTGCATATAAAATACAATAAAATTGAAAAATAATTTTAAACAGCCAACAATTTCACTTCTACCATCTAGACTATAACTATCGGTACTGGAATCACACCAGTTCATGTCGTTTTCATTTTAATTAAAATAAAAACAACTCGTGGACTTTACCACCGGTCGGGAATTTCGCCCTGCCCTGAAGCTTTAAATTTATTTCTAAATTAATAATATCACTTTTTTACTATAATTACAAGTACTTTTTCAAAATAATGTAAAATTTTTTTTAAAAAATCATTTTTTTTATTGACAAAAGTTAAAACATAAGGTATTATTATATAAATTAAAATAAAATGAATAAATATAAAAATATTTATAGAGAATAAATTTTTTGTTAATTAAAAATAATAACATAACAGGAGGCAAAATGAGAAAAATACTGGGAATACTAATTTTTATAGTATTTATGGCTTGCAGTAACAGTAAAAGCGAAGAGTTGAAAGAAAACAGGAATGCAAATGAACAAATGGCACAAATTCAGACAAGTTCTAAAAATGCAAAAAGCTGTACAGAAGTAGGAAAGTACAGTATTAACGCTGAAAGAATAGAATTGAAAAATAAAGAACTGGAGGAGATAAACTGCATTGCAAATTACAAAAATGTAAAAATTCTTGATTTACGCTGGAATAAAATAAAAGATATAAAACCACTGGAAAACCTAAAGAAGCTGGAAGTATTGAAAATAAATTTCAATCAGATAGAAGATGTAAAGCCGTTATTAAATTTGCCAAATTTAAGGGAATTATGGATACATAACAATAAAATAAGTGATATTAGAGGGATTGGAAAATTAACAAAGCTCGAACACTTGGATGTAAGTTTTAATCCATTAAAAAATGGCGTTGACGAAATTTCTCAATTAAAAAACTTAAAAAGGCTGGAATTACGTGAAGTTCCAAAAGAAATAGTGGATTATGTATATGAAAATTATCGTAATTTTATGATTCCTGAAAAAATATTTATTGAGCAAAGATACCCGGAACTTACTGCAAAGAGAGAAAATGTAGCAAAATATCCTAATTTTTCAGAATTTGAAAGTAAAATAAATAGTTTTGAAACTGTTAAAATTGTAAATAGTCTTTCTGTAAAAGAAATTTCAATAGATAAAGTTCCAAAACAAATTCAAGAAACAATAAAAGATTACAATAAGATAATTGACGAAGAAGAGCATAAAATAAAAACGGTGGAAGGTTTTAAAAATAAACAATATGAAATATATGTTATTTCATTGCCGTATGCTTATGCTGGAAAGTCAAATAGTCAAATAGTTTTTATGAAAAATGGAAAAGAAATTGCAGGTGATACAGCCTATCTAAGTTCACAATTAGAAAGTATTGACGGAGATAATCTATTTTTATCAATAGTTGCAGCAAGTGGTGCCACAAATTATGCAATAACGGATATGAAAAGTGAGCAGATGTGGAGGGAAGAATTTAGGGATTTTGGAGTAATATCATCTAAGAGAACAGGTAAAACTTTTATTACGGCTTCAAAGGAAAATGTTGTTAATGTAAGGGAAAGTTATGGTACAGACAGTTCAATAATTCATAAATTAGCAAATAATGTCGCAGTTGAGGAAATTTCAAATGAAGAAGGATGGAAATATGTCTATTTTTATAATAAAGAGGGAGGTTATTATATGAAAGGCTATATACATAAGAGCCAGTTAAAATAGTTTATAAAAAGTAATTATAAATAAGAATTTTATACTATTCTCTGTTTAAATAGTAAATATTTTATAAATTTTAAATTACATATTATTAGTTTAAAACTTTTTATTATTAATATAATTTCTGTTTTTTAATGAGATATTTAGTATAAAAGAAAGGACGTGATAGCTTTTTTAGTATTAATAAAATTAGTTTTGTGAAAGTTTTAAAATTAAAAGGGGGAAATTAATTGTGGTAAACAGGAAATTTAATGGGGTAGATATTGGGGATAGTGCGGTTGAATTTTTTGAAAAATTGGCTGTACTCGAAAGTACAAAAGAATATACACTCGGTATTGATAAAGCTGATGCGAAATATATTGGGAAGTATCAGCTTGGAACGGATGCGTTGATAGATATGGGATGGCTTGCAAAAGGTTCGACTTGGGGAAATACTAAATTTATTGGTGAAGCTGTGACAAAGTGGAAATTGACAAGCAAGAAAAGTTTTTTAAATAATCCTGCTGCTCAGGATGAGGCGATGATGAAATCGCTTGTATTAAGATGGAAGGTTGTAAAAAAACATACAGATAAAATATGCTCAAAAATAAATATTCCATTGGATGCAAAGTATCTTTGTTTTGGAAAAACTACTGTAACAAAAAAAATAAAAGGAAAAAAAGTAAAACTTCCAATAGAAGGAAAAAATGGAGAAGTATATAAAAGATTTAGAAGTAAAAAGTCACAAGGCTATAAATCAGAGGATTTAAGAGGAAAAAGCATTATTCTGACATCTTCTGGATTGCTTGCCGCTTCGCATTTATGTGGGCAGAATGCTATGAATGATGCATTAAAAAATAATTTTAAAGGGGAATATGCTATTCCTGTTGATGGGAATGCTGTTCCATCTCTGTTTTATCATGAAAATTTGGCAGGATACGATTTATCAGTAATTATTGGATTCAAGGATAATTGCGAAGTTGGGCATAAAGTTGTGGAGAAGAATCACGCTCAGACTGATAACAAAAACATAAATAAACAGGCTGTAACTCAGCAGAAACCTAAAACTAATGTTTCAAATAATTCTCAGCAAAAACCAGTTCAAACACAAAAATTTACTTCAACCTCGAATACTGTAAAACTAGAAAATGCTGAAAATGACAGCAAAGCAGGAGTATATACATTTAATGGGCAGAAATTTGAGGAAGTCTGGGATAGTGAAGAATATAAAAGGGATAGGAATGAAAATAGCAAAGCTCCTGAATTAGCTTTTGTAAATCCTGAAGAAGCTATTTTGAAGAGGTTGCAGGCTAAATTTCAAGATGAAAATCTTTATAATCAGAATTATGTAAAATATTTGGAAACTAAGACTGGCAAAAAAGTGCTGGAAGAGAATAAGGAAGATATAAATATTATTTTGAAAATGTATGATGAGGCAACAAAAGACAACGAAAACATTGGGAATGTAATAAGACAGCATGGGTTTGATGTTTTGAGGGGAAGAGAGGAGAATAATGAAGTTTTACGGATACAGGATATAATTTATTATATTTATTCGTACCCTATTCCAAATAAAACTAGCATAGAGTCGCTGGAATACGTGCTTAGCCAATATTCAGCAAAATATGTGAAATTTCCTGATAAAAAGCCTGTAAATAAATTTAAGAAGCAAAATGATTATGTGGATAAAATACAGGGTGTGATTAAGATACATGTGAAAGATGAGGAAGTTAAGATTGAAAAAAATCAATTACCTGAAAAATATGATAAATACATGCAAGGAATAAAGGATGTTGACGAAATTGTTATAAAAGTTAATAAAAAACAACCATCAGAATTGCAAAAGACAAGATGTGAAAATTTGATACGAGAACTTGGAGAAAATGAGTTGGAATATGAAAAAAGTTATTCTATGGATGAAAATGGGGTAAGACAGTTTCCTTTGTCAAGAAGGCTGATTGATAATATAATAATTGAATTTTTGAAGGTTCAGACTGGATTTAAGGAAGAAAATGAAATTAAGTATTTTGATAACCATAAATATAGAGATAGTAACATAGTGAGAAATTACTTGTTATGGTATATAAAAAAACACAAGGGAATAGATTTGCCTTCAAAAAGCGAAATGGGGCTATTTGACAGACTTGAAAAAATTGGAAAAGATATAAGAGTGACAACTGTTCTTAATGACTGGATAACTTCAAAATCAGCTATAAAGGTAAGAAATATAAGGGAAATAAGTAATCTGATAGATGAAGTCTATGAAAATTACAGGGATAATTCAGATTTTGAGAAAGATAAAAGCATTATTAAGGCTTTATTTAAGGATAGCAAGGAATTAAGGGATTATGGGGCAAATATTGATTCTATGGACTTGTATTCTTTTTATAAGTCGTTTTATGATTTGCAAAATGTTATAAATCCTACTGGAGAGCTGTTTGTAAATACTAACTGCATGTTAAAGTGTACGCTTGGAAAGGATATAAGCAGGTTAACAATAAATGAAGATAGAGTTATGCTTAAAGGAGCAAAGCAGGCAAATATAAATGACACAAATATTCAGCCTTTTAAATCGTGCAGTGCTATTGGGACTTGTCAGCCTGCATTAATAGGGACATGGGAGAAAAATACAGATGTGAAAGTGAGAGATAGGCCTGCATTACTGGATATTTCTACTATACAATGCATGCACGGTGGAATCATAAGTATTGATGATGCTGGACAAAAAGAAGTAGGAACGGCTGTTACCAAAACGGAAGAAGTTAAGGAAGCTGAGAGAGATGCAGATTGTCAATACGGATTGCTGATAAATATTTGCAGTGATATAAATAATAATTTTATGCAGACGCAACTAAAAAAAGAGGCACAGAAATATGCTAAATGGAAAAAATATAAAGCTGGGGTAATGGACAATATGCGTTCTTACTTTGCAAAGGATGTAAAAAATATGCTTGGAATGAGAAAATTAACTGATTCCGAAAAAAAAGATAAAGAAAATTTCATAACGAAAAATAAGGCAAAAATGCAAATTGCAAATCAGGAAGTTACTTCAGAAAAGGAAAAATATTTAAGGCAAAGGATATTTTCTGCTTTTAAAGAAGCATATAAAAGAACAAAACAAAAATCAGCACCTAAATTTGATACAAAAGGAGTGGTAAAAAATCACGGATTAAGCCTATGTGATTATGAAAGAAAAAATTTTTATTCTGCAAAAATGCTTCCAGTAATAACTTATGGTTATTTAATGCGGGCTGGAAATCTAACTATAACAGAAAATGCAAAAAAATTGATTGAATCAGAATTAAATAGTGATATAAACACTACAAATACAGGACAAATAAAATTACAAAACTACAAAATACAAAATAATGTAAAACAGGCAAAAGCAGTTCCAAAACAAAGAATAAAATCATCAGATGTATCAAACTGGATTGGAATAGGGAAAATGCTTTATACTTCTACAAAACACGCTCCAACTGCAAATGATATTTTAAATGTAATAAGAAAAAATGCGAGAAGTGTGGCAGTATGTCCGTTCAGTCAAGGAGAGTGGGATGAGACTCATAGATCATCAAGTAGGATAAGTATGAATAATAGTGTTCAGAAGAAAGTTGAGAATGGCTCTGGGAATCAGATTAATGGAAATGAAAGTAAAAATTTACAAAATAATACACAAACTATAAAAGATGGATTAAAAAAGACTTCTGATGTTAAGTCTGTGGGACAGACAAATAACCCTTCAAATAATTCAGATTCAAAACAGATTCAAACCTTAAAACCAAAAGAAAGTGAAAAGAAAAATTGTTCAACTTGTCCGCATGAGAATCAGAAATTGGATTGTAGAGACACTTGGGATAAAGTTACTAATGAAAGAATAAAAAAATTAGATCCTAGGATTAGATGTCATGCGAAAAATTTTATAAACAGAGTAGAAATTGAATTAGGTTATAAATTTAGAATATCTGATGGTTATAGAGATTTCAAGCATCAAGCAGGCTTAACTACTGCAATAAAAGCACCTCCAGGAAAAAGCTATCATAATTATGGCTTGGCAATTGATATAGTTCAAATAACCAATAATGGAAAGTCAGACAGTTATAAACTTTTAGAAAATCCAAATAACAAAATAGCAAAAATTGGGAAAGAAATTGGTTTTGAATGGGGAGGTCATTGGAAAACAAGAGATCTTCCACATTTCGAAATGAGATTTGGAAAACATTGGAGTGAATACCTTAGAGAATATAAAAAAAGAGGTAATAAATTGGGATATAAATTTGAGGAGTAAGATAAAAAATATAATGAAGGAGATGGATTTGTGAAATTAAAAGATAGAGTTATAAAAAATATAATAATAACTTGTTTCGTACTTTTTAATATATCCTGTATGGCAGATAATAAAATTGATAAAAAATATCAAAAAATAATTTCAGATATAAAAGAATTTGAGAAAAAAGGGAAATTTATTGGATATTTTGATGATTCTTGTAATATTACAAAAGGAAAAGAAAGAGCAAAATATTACAGAGTTTTACATGAAAAAAATAATGGAATATATTTAATTACTCAACATGATTTAGACGGAACATTAAATGAAATATATCAGGCAACAGATGAATATGATTGTTGGGGAAGAGATGATAATTCGTACAATAGGAGAGAAGGAAAAACTATTTCTTTTTTTCAAAATGGTACAAAACTTCGAGAAGCAAATTATAGAAATGGAAAACTTGAAGGAAAGGAATACTGGTATAATGAGAATGGTAAAATATATTGGATATTAGAATATAAAAATAATATTCAAAATGGAAAGGAAATACGATATTTTGATAATGGAGAAACTGAGGTAAAAGAGAATTTTAAGAATGGAAAAAGAAATGGAGAAGGAAAGTATTATTATGAGAATGGGAAATTGGCAACTGTAACAAATTATTTGGATGGAATTGTTCATGGTAAAAATATTACTTACTATAAGAATGGCAGAATAAGTTCGGAAACTATGTATAAAAACGGCAAGATTGAAGGAAAATGGGTGGATTACAATAATGATGGCTCGGTAAGAGATCAAGGAGAAATAATTAATGGGAATGGAAAATTTAGAACATATTTTGAGAATGGGAAACTACACTCAGAAACATTTTATAAGGACGGTAAAAAGAAAAAATATATTGAGTATTATCAAAATGGCAAGGTAAAAGGATCTTTGATATTTCATAATAATGGAGATATAGAAGGGGAAGGAGAGGATGTTTATTATACAGAATGAGAAGAAATATATTGACAAAAATTCAATTATAGTGTATTATTATAATAATTAAAAATAAATTAAAAATAAAAGAAAGGGGAAAATAAAGTTATTTGAAAAATTGTATAAAATTAATTTAAACGGATTGTAAAAAGTTGATTTACAGTAATTAATTTTTATATGATATTAAGAATAACTTTAAAAAGAAAATGGGGAATAAGAATGTTATAAATCAGACTAATCGAACTATTTTATTTGAGGAAATTAATCCAGAGAAAATGGATATTTTAACGCTTATCAATGATACGAGGGATATGGATTCGCTGGATGATGAGAATGTTATTGAGATTAACAGGCATCTTTTGGTTGGGAGCTTTGAGGAGTTTCTGGAAAAATTTGATCCAAAGGTGTACAGTTATTTTGATGCAGAGAGTCAGAGCATTAAGTATATTTTGAAAAAGCCGGAGGGAGTGCCTGAGGATCTTGTGACAGAAATTAAGATTAATAATGGGAATACGTTTTTTAAGATGCTTAGTACTTTGATTGAGGCTAGAAAGTCACAAGGTAACAGGAATGTGGATTTTAAGTTTGAAAATATTTTGGAGTTAATTTCGCCGAAAAAGGTTATCGAGGATATTAAGCAGACGAGAAAAGAGATTGCGTATATTTATCAGAAATACGAAGAACTGGATGATGAGAATCCTAAAAAATTGGAGTTAGGAGATAAACTTAATTCAAAGTTTGAAGAAGCTTCAGAAAATTACAGCAATGTGCTTGGAATGTTGCCACTTGCGATTGAAGATATAAAAACTCGGCTTTTAATTGGAAATGATACGAATAATTTTAAGTCAGAGAAAATAAAGCTTGGAATGCTTCAAGTGGGAGAAAAAGGGGAGCTTGAAGTAATTGAGTATAAGCAGGAAAATCAGACGGCTCTTGCAATGATTGAAGAGAAAAATACGACGGCTCTAGTTGAGGCTTTTAGGGATGACTATGAAAATGTGACAGATGAGCCGAATAAATATATTAGCGATTTGGTTGTCAGAACATTTGTGCCACTTGCAAAGACATTTGTGGATGTTGATCCTGAGCAGGAAGTTGAAAATTATAATAATTATTTGGCATTTTATAAATCGGCACAGGAGGATTTTATAAAAATTGCAAAACCTCTAATTGAAAAAATATTGGGCGTGAAAATGTTTTTTGAGCAGTATGATGTGAGAATGGGGCTTATGAAACCAACGCTTTTGATTACAAATGTAAAGCCTGAAATGATTGTAAAGGCTGGAAATAAGGATAAATTGAAAGCATTTTTGAACACAACTAATGAAAAGAACGACTTTGACAATACAGTATGGTTTGGAATTTATCCAAATGTTGATTTGGAGATGAAAAAATCTGAGAAAAAAGTTCGTGAAAGATTTATGGGGAGCAAAAAAGATGAGAAAACTGAGAAAAATACAGTTGACGTTTTGACAAATTTAATGACTGTACTGGCAGAATACAGAGTTCAAGTATTTTTTAATTTTGAAGGAAAGTCTGAAACTTCGTTTGACAATCTAGCTACAATGGGTGTGGATAAATATATTGAAAAGACCCAAATGTTGGAAAATCAAAAATATTCTGAATATTTAATACCAGTAATTCCTAATTTTACTATAATTCCAAAGGATAAATCAGGTGTTATGCTGGATTATAAAATGAAATTTGAAGAAGAAACAGGGGTATCACTTTCAAAAGAACAGGAAGATTTGTTAAAATTCTGGATAGAAGGTGTGTATGTTGATGCGGCTTATGTGGCGGCTGGGATAATTGGTGCCACACAATGTCCAAATTATTTAAAGGAAAGGTTTGCAAACGTATCGCCGCAATATCCGGGAGTACGTTTTGACATTGAGGAAAAAGACAATTCTTATCATGCAAAAACAACAATGTCTAAGGAAATATCAGGATTTACAAATACAATAAAGGATAGAATAAATCAATTTAACTATGGATTTGTATTTTCATCAGATAATGCAAATGTGGCACGTGAAAAAATACGGAATATAGTTGTGTATAAAGCAAGAACTTTGTTAAAAAATCTGGATGGAGGCTATGAACCGCTTTATAAGACGCTTACAACGACGTATATTGAAAGAACGTTAAGATTTACAACGACAGACTTCAAGGAAGATAAGTTAAATATGTTTTTCAGTACAAATCCTGAAAGTCAGAAATCAGTCTGGTTAAAAGATACAAAATTTGTAAATGGAATTATGCAAAAAGGGGATGACTTATCCCATATAATTGATGTGGATAATGGTATTTGCCAGTTAAATATAACTTTTGCAGGAAATTTGAAAAATTTACAAGTTGAAATTAATAAAAATTAGTAAGATAAAAAAATGGGGGAAAGATGATTGAGAATAAATATCCAATATTTGGGCATGGGCAGGTGATAAGTAAGCAGGCGCTTGATTTATTGAGGGATAATCCTGTAGAATTGACAGAACTGTTATATCTGGATAGAAAAGACGGGATAATTTCGGGATTTAATCTTGTTACAGATGCAGAAAGCAAACAAGTGACAGTAACAAAAGGAATTGTGAAATATGGTGGTAAAGTTTTTTGGATGAATGAAGATTACAAATTTGATATGCCTGAGATTGAGAATAGATATATTTTGAAATTAAATCTATTTTCAGATTTTCAGAAAAGAAAATTTTATGTTAGAAGTGCAGATTTTTCGTTAGAAATTTTAAATAATGGAGAAAATGTTGAAATAAAAAATGAAAATGATGTTGAAACTGGATTTGATTTATACAATCAATTAGAAATAAATTATGAAAATGTTGAAAATACTGGGAGAAAAAAAATCGGAGAAATTGAAATAACGAGGTTTATTACAAGAGTTGGAGCAGAACTTAGAAATGATTACAATAGCTTTAAAGATTTAAGGCGTGATTTTAATTTGCTGGAACTGATAAATACAAAATATTCTTCAAAACATGAATTAGGAACACTTCATCCTAAAATTTTAGAATTGTTTGGAAAAGAGGCCTCTAAAAAAACAAATTTAGATATTTTTGATGTAAATTTTTATGTAAATTGTTTAAATGGAAGTGTGGAAAGAGATGTTATAATTGCTTATATTAATTTAAAATTGGAGATGGAACAGAAAACTTATAGTAATGAAGAGCTTTATCAATATCTAGTTAAAATTTTGGATAATTTGGGAAAAGATAGGGAAATTATTCAGAAAAAGAGAGTTGTTCCAAGGAAAATAACTATTGAATAAAAAGTTAAATTTTACAAGTGTAATTTTAATTTCAAAAGATGTAGTTAGATAACTAAATGAAACACTAAAGCTTATAAAAAAGTTTACAATACTTTTCTATAGTAAAACTGTTTTAAAACTTAACTTAGAAGTTATGATTATTTTACTAAAACCCTAAATTTATATAATTTTTAGTAGTTAAATTTTAAATAGGTTTGAGTATAATTCTAAAAAATGAATATAAAAAACACTCAGACAGTTAAATATATAATTTACCTGCTTGAGTGTATTTCTAAAAATTAATTTTAATGGAATTAATCGACTGTGAATATAAATTGATTTCCAGAATATAAGCCTAATTTATTCTTGTTTAGCTTAAATGTGTATGTACCATCAGTTAGGCTGTCGTTCTTTTCATTAAAAGTCAGATTTTTCGTATCTGCTTGTATTCCATTTTCAGATTCACCTTTGTAAGTTATTTTATATTGGTTATTTTCTTTAGAAAAGACTAGAATTCTATCTTCCATTGGGATTTCTTTACCAATAAGTTTGTCTACATGCTGTAAAGTATGGCTAGTTTTTACTTCTTCAGGTTTTACTTGAGAAGGAGGCTGATTATTAGCGTTTTCGTCAATAGTTTCAGAAGATTCTACAACTGGCTGTGCTTCCTTTGGGTTAGACTGAGTATTATTAGTTGTAGCATCAACACTTTGCTGTTCAATTTGAATTTCATCCTGATCTTCATTTTGAACCGCTTCTTTTTTTCCACAGCTCATTATTGCTAATATTGCAAATGTACTGATTAACATTTGTTTTTTTAAATTCATAAATTACCACGTCCTTTTCAGTTTATTCTTAATACATATTTTATATTGTTTTTGGATAAATTACAAGGGTTGTAATGATAAATATTTGTTAAAAATTATACTTAACAAATATTTTATAATATTTGCTTAAAACAAATTAAAATTTTGAAAAAAAGGGCTATGATTTTTTGAAAAAGTGTGGTATAATAATTGCAGATAACCAAAAGCAAGTAAGTGTAACAAAAAATATATATTTGTAACAGTAACAGTTGTTTGAGGTATAAAATTTTAGGAGGTAATACTTTGTTAGGTAAAGTAAAATGGTTTAACGACAAAAAAGGATTCGGATTTATTTCAGGAGAAGATGGAAATGATTATTTCTTGCATTTCTCAAAAATCAATAAAGAAGGATTCAAAACAGTTAATGAAGGTGAAGAAGTAAGCTTTGATGTAGAAGAAGGACCAAAAGGACCTCAAGCAACAAATGTAATTTCTCAATAATCGATTAATTAATTTTTTGTTTAAAGAAAGGCTGTTTCAAAATGATAAATTTTGGAATGGCTTTTTCCTTTATATGTGATTTTATTTTAAAATATAATAAAATTCTTTAAATATGGACTTATACTAAATCCCATTATAAAAATAAAAACTATATTAAGGATAAAAAATTTTAATTTTTTACTAAATATAGTATGTAATTCAAAATTTATTAAACATTCGCTATTTAAACTGAGAATAGTATTAAAAATTACAATTGGCCAATTAAACTTAACTGTATAAGTTCAAAATTAAAGAAATTAATTGTATAGAAAGAGAGGAAATATTATGTTAGTGGATTATCACATGCATTTTGAATACGGGAGTTATGATGAGGATTATGTAAATCCGTTTTTTGAAAAGGCAAAGGAAATGGGGCTTTTTGAAATAGGAATAACGGAACATACTCATGGCTTTAAGGAATTTAAGGATTTGTATTATAATGAGCTGATTTTGGATGAGAGTGAAACTGGGAAGTTTCAGAAAAAATGGCTTGAGCAGAAAACAAAATTTGTGCATACATTGGATGAATACAGAGATTTTATAGATAAATTGAAATCAAAGGGATATCCAGTAAAGTTTGGGATTGAAGTGTGTAATTTTAAAAATCAGGAGAAAGTTAAGGAAATATTGTCTAAATATGATTTTGATTATCTGATTGTTTCAATACATTTTATTAAGGGCTGGGGATTTGATTTTAGTGCTTTGAAGCATAAATTTACAGATGAGAATTTGGTGCAGATTTGGAAAGATTATGCAAAAGAGATTGAGGATGTGGCAAATACAGGAATGTATGATATTTTAGGGCATCCGTTTAACTTGAGATTGTTTAAAAATATTCCAGAAAAAAAAGATGTTGATAACTTACTTGAAAGTACTGCTAAATGCTTGAAAAAAAATAACATGGTTGTGGATATAAACACAGGAACGTTTTATCGTTATCCAATCAAAGAAATTACTCCGTACAGAGATTTTATGGAGTATGTGAAAAAATACGATATTCCTGTGATTTTGTCAAGTGATTCACATTATTCTGAGCATGTTGGAATGAAAATAAAGGAAGCTGGGGAATATGCAAAGGAATTTGGCATTACTGAAATGGTAACTTTTGATAAGAGAAAGAGAAAAATGGTTGAGATAGGTTAAAAATTTTATTAAGCGGAATTAGTAAAAAATAAAAAATAGGGATTGCCTCAGAATGCGAGATAATCCCTTTAATTTTATTATATTAATTTTTTCTTTTCTTAATATCTTCCCAATCTAATGTAGTAGAAAATTCTTTCATAAATGCAATCAGAATTCCTAAAAATAATCCTAAGAATAATGAACCAGCTATAACCAGCTTTTTATTTAATGCAGGTTTTGTTACAGAATTTACGTATTTAACAACTGGATTTGAGTCATTTTTTAATAGACGGTAATATGCTAATCTTGATACTAATGTGTCTGTTAATGAATCTTTTGTAGTTCGCACATCAATGTTTTGTGTTAAAAAGTTGTATTGCTGTTCCAATAATTTTATTTGTGTATCCAAAAAATTATTTTTTCTTTCAAGTAGATAGCCTTGTGCAAGTATTGGATACTCTTTTGCAAAATTTTCTCCTTCAACCTTGTTATTTGTAGTAAATTTTACTTTTACTGTTGGATCATTATTTTCTGACTGCGCTGTTAATCTTGTTGTCATTTCCTTAAAGAATTTATCCTCTGGCAAATTCACATTTCTTAAAGTTTTTGAATTTTTTTTCAAGTATGAGTAAAAGTCAAAGGAATTTAGTGAAAATTGTGAGTTTTCTCCAATTTCAGTAAGTACTTTATCATTTCCATAAAGTGTAATGTCTGATTTAAAGGATTTGTTCACAAAGACAAAAGCTGTAGAAAGTATTACGACTATTATTGTGGTTAAAGCAATTAAAGTTTTATTTTTATAAATAATCTTGATTATCATATTAGCATCAATTATTTGTTGATTTTTATTATCCATTTTATTTCCTTTCAAATTAAATTTATATCTTAATTCTATCAAAAAAAGTGTAAAATGACAATGGAAAATTTAAAAAAATGTAATTGAAAATGATTTTTTTGTATGTTATAATAAAATAAAAAATCATATCAAGAATTGGGGGAGTAAAAATGATTTACACAATAGAAATACCATCAGACATGCAAAAAGAGTTTAGCAAGATTGCTTCTGAAAACGGAAAAAGTGAAAATGAGTTTATTCTTGAACTGATAAGGGAGCAAATCGAGGATTATGAAGATGCGATTGCATTGGATAAAGCTATTGAGGAAAGTACAGGAGATTTTGTTTCATTAGATGATGTAATAAGGGAATTGGGGCTAGAAAATGAGTTATTATAATGTTGAAATGACAGAAAAAGCAAAGAAGCAATTATTGAAAATGGATTCTAGAACACAAATGTTTATTTTAAATTATTTGAAAAATACAATAGAGTAACTAGAGAATCCACGTAGTCAAGGAAAACTATTACAAGGAAAATATAAAGGCTCGTGGAGATACAGAGTAGGGAATTATAGACTTTTAGCTATAATTAATGACAAAAAAGTATTAATACATGTCTTTGAAATTGGGCATAGAAGAGAAGTGTACAGGTAAAAAATTAAAGGTTATCTTGGAAAGCGGGGTAGCCTTTTTTATTGGAAATAAAAATTATAAAATAAACTGAAAATATGATATAATTGGTTATAAATCTGAAAATATAAAGTAAGAAAGAAGGTTTTTAAATGTATATAAATCCAATTATTGAAGGAATTGAAATTTCTGATATTAGAAAAATTCATGAAAGATTAGTAAATTATAAAAATGTGATAAATATGACAATTGGGGAGCCTGATATTGATGTTCCACAAGAAGTGAAGGAAGCTGTGGCTTATCATGCTTTAAATAGCAGAATAAAATATTCTCCTGTGGGAGGGATGCCTGAATTAAGAGAAAAGATTGCCAAATATTATAACGAGAATTTTTCAGGAAACTATAACGCTCAAAATGTTTTGGTGACAGTCGGTTCTACGGAAGGGCTTGCTTCAGTTTTAAAAACGATTTTGGCAAAAGATGATGAAGTGATTATTCCGACACCTGCATATGTGGGATATGAGCCATTAATTACTATTTCTGAGGCAAAAACTAAATTTGTTGACTTGGAAGAAAATAATTTTGTTTTGACAAAAGAAATTTTAGAAAAAAATATTACTGATAAGACTAAACTAATAATTCTGACATATCCGAATAATCCATCTGGAATTACGCTTGAAGAAGAAGAAATGGTTAAAATTGTGAAATTTTTGAAAGATAAAAATATTTACTTGATAAGTGATGAAATTTATGCGGCAATTACTTTTGAAAAATTTACTTCCTTTGCAAAATTTTCTGATGAATTGAAGGAACAGCTCATTATAATTAATGGATTTTCAAAATCGCATTCAATGACAGGTTACAGACTAGGTTACATTATTGCCGATGAAAAATTACAGAACCAAGTGAAAAAAGTTAGCCAGTACAATGTAACAAGTGCATCAACATTGTCACAATATGGAGCAATTGCAGCTCTTGACAAATGTTCTGATACAGCGAAAATTTCTGAAATTTATAAAAAAAGAGTGGAATATTTTGTAAATAGACTAGAAAAATTAGGTTTTGAATGCTTAAAACCTAAAGGGGCATTTTATGTTTTTGCAACTTATAAGAATATTGAAAAATTTAAAAATATGAAATCATTTGATTTTGTGCTTGATTTACTGGAAAAAACAGAACTTGCGATTGTGCCTGGAATTACATTTCAAGTGGAGGAGTATGTGAGATTTTCGATTGTGCATGATATTCCAGTATTGGAAGAGGCTGTAAAGAGGTTGGAAGAGTATATAAAAGAGAAGTAAAAATGATAATTTAAAAAAATTGGAGAAATTGATGGAAAAAACGGAAAAGAAAAGTTTGAAAAAAGGGGACTTGCTACAGTTAAAAATTACGAATCTTGATACTAAGGGCAGAGCCTACGGATTTTTTGATGAAAATAAAATTTATGTGAATATTAATGCTGCAGAAAATCAAGTTGTTGAGGGAATTTTTGTAAAAAGACGAAGGAAGTATGAGCTGATACATTGTAAAATTATTGACTTTGCTGGAAGGCAAAATGTGATATATGATGATATTGCAAGACAAAATGGAGGCTGTAACTATCAGTATTACACCTATGATGAGCAGCTTGAAATAAAGGCGGGGCATATAAAAAAGGAATTAGACAGGATTATTAAGTATGACTATATTTTTGAAGAGCCTGTCAGAAGTGTAAAGCCTGATAAATATAGAAACAAGATGGAATTTAGCTTTGGAAATGCTACAAAAGGAGGGCCTATAATTTTAGGGCTTCATAAGCAGAACAGTTTTCACGATATTGTAGAAGTTGATGGGTTAAAATTAATGGATGATAATTTTAATAAAATTTATGTTTTTTGTAATGAATTTTGTAAAAAGACAGGTTTTGATTTTTATCATAGGCTAGATCATATAGGTTTTTTTAGAAATCTTGTAATTAGAAAAGCAGAATTCACAAAACAGATTTTGGTAAATATTGTAACAACGACACAAATTAGTGAAATAGAAAAGGAAAAATTTCAAAAAGAGTTTAAGGAAGGATTGTTAGCCTTAAATTTGGATGATGATTTTAAAATTATTGGAATTTTACACACATTTAATGATAATTTTTCAGATATGGTTATTTCTGAAAGCGAAACGATTTTGTATGGAGAACGTGATTTGACAGAGGAGATTTTTGGATTAAAATTTAAAATCAGTCCATACAGCTTTTTCCAGACAAATTCCCAGACAGTCGAAAAATTATACGGAAAAGTCTTAACATACCTTGAAGAAATTGAAAATATTAAAATTGATGAAGCAACAATTTTTGATTTATTCAGCGGTACCGGTACAATTGGACAAATTGTTTCAAAAAAGTCAAAGCAGGTTTATGGAATCGAATTAGTGCCAGAAGCGGTAGAAAAGGCTAATGAAAATGCAAAATTAAATAATATTCAGAATGCACATTTTATCGCAGGAGATGTTTTTGCAAAATTAGATGAATTTGATAATAACGGAATCAAGCCAGATATTTTAATTTTGGATCCGCCACGTGCTGGTGTAGGTGAAAAAACTATCACAAAGCTGGTAAAATACAATACTAAAAATATAATTTATGTGTCTTGTAATCCAAAAACTTTGATGACAGATCTGATAAAGTTTGGAGAATTTGGATACAGGCTGGTTAGGTGTTCGGTGGTGGATATGTTTCCGGTTACACCTCATATTGAGGTAGTAGGATTATTATATAAATCCGATTTTAAAAGGATTTATTAAGGTTTGTGGTTTGAAATAAATTGAGAAAAACGGAAATAAAACTGGGCTACTGGTAACAAATTGGTAACAAATAAATTAGTCACCATAGTCCAGTTTTTTTACTTCAATTAATAAATCTTGAGGACTATAATGAGTGTAAACTCCATCAGTAACGTCTAATGATTTATGTCCTACTATTCGTTTAATTTTACTTTCCATAACATTTAATTTTTTGAATTCTGTAATAAATGTATGACGACAAGCATGTCTATTATTAGTAAAGTTTAATAAATTTCGAAATTCAATAAAATTATTTACAAAAGTAACTTCTGAAAAGGCTTTTTTAGACTTAGTTTGTGAAAATAAAAAATCCTTATTAGGAAATTCATTATAATAGAAAATAATTAAATCTTTTATTTTAGGATGTATTGGAATAATTCTATCTTTTCCTGCTTCTGTTTTTATCCCTCTAATCATATAATTTTCATTTAAAAAAATATTTTCTTTTTTAATGCTTCTGATTTCTCTGGATCGCATACCAGTATACAACATTATTAAAGTCATATCTGCTATTTTTTTTAACTTATTTGTACAATTATTTTCATTAGAATATTTTCTAATTTTTTTAATGGTTTTAATATCAATAACTTTAACAGGTCTAGTTACAGATTTTTTCTGGCTAATTTCCAATAATTCAGAAATATCTTTATCAACTATATTATTTTTCATAGCCATTTTGTATATTTTGTTCAATAAAGTTTTTAAATATTTTGATGTTCCTTTAACAGGAACTGAGATAGCTTGTTGTAACTCATGATATGTCAACGCTCTTATAGGTTTATTTTTTAAATGTGACAAATATAAGTTATAGGATTTATAGTATCTCTCATGAGATCTTTTTGTAACTTCAGCTTGTTTTTTTTCATACTATATTTTCCATAAATCATTTAATGTAGTATTTTTCTCATCGATATTAAATGGCATTATTTTATACTTGGCAAGAGCAATTTCAGCAAAGGCGTAGGCATCTGTGTTACAGAGTTTCTTTTGAGTTTCCTTGAAATAGTGGACAGATTTTTTTCAAGCATCTTTGCTATGAAGCGGATAGACTTGCCTTCATTTCTGTAAGCCTGAATTTGTCCTCTGTTATAAGGAGTTAAATGTTTGTAGTGGCATTTCTTTGAAATTGTGTTATAATTATTAAGCATAGTAAGAATGATCCTTTCTAGTTTTGTGAGAGATATTAGTATATCATTTTTACTATGTTTTTTTTATATGTTTTAGGTGTTGCCCTTTTCTTTTTTTTGTTGTATACTGTAGTATGTTTTATTGTTTCTTTTTTTTTAGATTTAATCGTTTTTTGTTTACTAAGAAAGGAAAAGAATTTATGAATAAAAAGGCAGCTCCAGTAGGTGTGGAAAACTTTGAAAGGATAATAAAAGATGGATATTATTATGTGGATAAATCATTATTAATAGAAAAAATGATTGAAAATAGAACTCCTGTAACACTTTTTACAAGACCAAGAAGATTTGGGAAAACGCTTAATATGTCAATGCTTAAATATTTTTTTGATGTTGAGAACAAAAAAGAAAACAGAAAACTTTTTGAAAATTTAAAAATATCTAATAGTAAATATATGAGTGAACAAGGGAAATATCCTGTAATATTTATTTCATTAAAGGATTTGAAGGAGAATAGTTGGGAAGAATGTCTTGAAAGCCTTAAGGATATTATGTATAAAGTTTTTAATGAATATGAATTTTTAAAAGAAAAATTAAATTTCGTTGAAAAAAGACAATTTGATAAAATTTGGGAAATGACAGGTAACGAAAAAAATTTTAAAACTTCTCTTTTGGATTTGTCAAAATATTTAAATAAATATTACAGTAAAAAAGTAATAGTTTTGATAGATGAATATGATTCTCCAATAATAAATGCTTTTGATAAAGGCTATTACAATGAAGCAATAGAATTTTTTCAAGTATTTTATAGTTCTGCATTAAAGACAAATGATTCATTGAAATATGGCATTCTTACGGGAATAACAAGGATTATAAAGGAAGGAATTTTTTCAGGATTAAACAATCTTTATGTGAATACTGTACTTAGTAAAAATTATGCAGAATACTTTGGGCTTTTGGAAAGCGAAGTAATTGAAATGCTTGATTACTTTAATATGAAATATAAAATTGAAGAAGTGAGAAGCTGGTACAACGGCTATCTTTTTGGAAATGAGCAAATATACAATCCATGGTCTATTGTCAATTATTTAAGAGAAAAGGAAATAAAATCATACTGGGCAAATGTTTCTGGAAATACACTTTTAGAAAATATGCTTGATAACGCTGGAGAAAGTGTTTATGCTGATTTAAAGAAATTTACTGATGGGCAAAGTGTTGAAAAATATATTTCGGATGGAACTACAATAAAAAGCCTTTTGAGCAGTAATGATGAAATTTGGCAGTTATTTTTATACAGCGGGTATTTGACAAAAGCTGAAAAGCAAAGGGAAATAGATGTAACATCAGATTATACAAATGTTTATAATTTGAAAATACCAAACAGGGAAATAAGAAGCTATTTTGGAAGTCTGTTTCTTAACAGATTTTTTGGAACGGAAGTGAAAACAAATATTCTAATAAAAGCACTTGAAAATGAAGATATTAAAAAATTTGAGAAAACATTAGGTGAAATAATGATAAATATGTTAAGCCATTTTGACTTGGATAGTGAAATGGAGAAAATTTATCAGGTGTTTATGATAGGGCTTGTCGGCTTTCTAATGGGAAGGTATGAAATTATTTCAAATAATGAAAGTGGTCATGGAAGATATGATTTAGCGATGATACCGATAAAAAGCAATGAGAAAGCATATCTTATGGAATTTAAAATATCGAAAACTGAAAAGGGAATGAGTGCAAAGGCAGAAGAGGCTTTGAAGCAAATAGATGAGAAAAAGTATGATACAAGGTTGAAGGCTAGAGGAATAAAGAATATTTTGAAGATAGGGATAGCGTTTTATGGTAAAAGCGTGAAGGTTGTCAGTAAATAAAAGTTAGAAATTAAAATCAAATTTCAAAAATTTGCAATTTAGGACGTAAAAGGACAAGGAGAAGAAATTCTATTAGAAAAGGAAAGCATCTTGGATGTTAAATTTCTTTCAGAATCACCTGATGATTCAAATGCAAGAGCAACTGACTTGGGGATTATCATTGAAATTAAAGGGAAAATTTTGGCAGCTGCAAATGGAGATGCTGAAGATGATACAAGAAAGGTTGCTCAATGGTCATTAGTACCTGCTGAATCTAGCGATACATATAGAACTGTATCATTAGAGGTAATATCCGCAGGACAAATGGTAAGAAAAATTGATATGACAAATGCGTTTGTTGTTGATTACGAAGAGGCCTATGGAAATCAGGCAGGAACTGGAACATTCTCATTGAAAATCAAACAGAAAAAAGAGAAAGTTAAGGAAGCTGCAATTGAAGGTGGATATGCTGCTCAGGAAGCATAATGTAACACAAGGAGGTAGACAATCCCGTCTATCTCCTTTTATTTTTATAGGAGGAAAAACATTGATATACATAAAAATTATTAACCTATTAATATTTTTTTCTATATTTGTTAATATAAAACCAAATATTTTTATTATTATAATATTAACAATATTTTTTTCAATAATAAATTCTATGAAAAAATCAGATTTAAAACTTTATATTGATAAAGAATTATTAATATTTCAGATAATAACCTCATTTTTTTTGTATAGGAAAACTAATTTTTTTGAAATAGATATGAAATCTTACATGTTTTATTTTTATAATTATGTAAAACTATTATTTTTAGGTATAAATATAGCAATGATAATTTATTTTTTTAAAAGAAAAACAAAAGATTTTTATTATTACTATTTTTATATAATATTTTTATTTCTTTTAATATTTGAAAATAGATTTGATATATCTTTTCTTTCATTATTGGAATTTTTTATTCATATAATAGATTTGATATATTCACAGTACTTGTTAGATTTAATAATGTTATTTATAATAATAAAATTTTGTGTAGTAAAAAAAAGTAAGAATAGTTTATATTTATTTCTTTTATTAAATATATATATAAAATTAAAAATATTTATTGTTTAAGGAGGATAATTTTTTGAGTAATAAGAAAGAAGAAACAAATAATTTTGTAAAAAGAAAAGGTACAAAAGATGAAAATAATGATATAAAAATGAATAAACTAAATATTTCATTGAAAGAAAAGGACGCAAATTTTTTAATTAAAATAATTGTTAATGAAGTGTTAAAAGTAGCATCGCCTGCATCTGTTGCGGCTAAATGTTTAAGATATTATTTGGCATATCCTTTGCGAATATCCAACCAGAAATATAAAGCTGGACAATTATTAGGATTATCAAAAGGGAAATTATATGATATA
This sequence comes from Leptotrichia hofstadii, assembly GCF_007990525.1. NCBI lineage: Bacteria > Fusobacteriati > Fusobacteriota > Fusobacteriia > Fusobacteriales > Leptotrichiaceae > Leptotrichia > Leptotrichia hofstadii. Next base: position 1,814,228 of record NZ_AP019823.1, on the reverse strand, counting down.
TGTAAAAAAATATATCCTGAACCAAGAGATTATTTGTCTTTCATAGGTTATAGTTTTTAGAAAAGGGGAGATTTAAATATACATATAGATATTGTAAAAAACTATTTAATTAATAATGTAAGATGGGCTCATAATAATAATATTCCAAAAGAGAAAATACTTTCATTTTATAGTTATAGAGAAGTTAAAAATTTTTTTAGAGATAAGGATAGAACAAATAAAGCTGCAGCAACAGATTTGTATTATGCAATAGGGGATGGAAATCATTTATTTGGAAAAGTTCATACTATTGATATGAAGAGAAGAAGGTTTCAAATACTATTAGTTTTATTTGACGAGTATAATTGGGATAACAGTGCTACTTATTTTATGAAGATAAAAAAAATACGAATGATCCATATTTGCTATCAGTAGAAACAAAATGGTTTAAAGAATTAGAAAGGAAACAATTAGCAAAACCTTTTATAACATTTTTCATTGACCCAATAACGGTAAGTTATTAAAAAATATTTAAAACGAAAGGAATTATTTTAAAGGAATGTTTATAAATAAATATCCAGTTTTTAAAAAAGGGAATGTGCTGGAAAAGGAAGATTTAGATTTATTAAGGGATAACCCGCTCGAAGTGTTGAGCTTGATGTATTTTGATAAAAGTAATGGAATAATAAAAGGGTTTGACTTGATACCCAATTATAGTGAAAGAATAGTGATAATTACAAAGGGAATGGCAAAGTGTAATGGGAAACTTTTTTGGATGAAGGAAGATTATATATTTGATATGCCAAAACAAGAGGAACGGTATATATTAAAACTTAAATTAGTGTCAGATATAGAAGAAAGAAAATATTATGTAAGGGAAGGACGTTTTGTGCTGGAACTTGGCGAAAATATTAATGAAGATGAAATTGAGATAACAAGGTTTATCACAAGAGAAGGGGCTGAATTGAGAAATGATTATCAAAATTTCAGAGATCTGAGAAGAGATTTTAATTTGATGGAGATTATAAATACAAAATATTCTTCGGCACATGAATGGGGTACTTTTCATCCATATATATTGAAATTATGGGGAAAGGAAGTTTCAAAAAAGGAAAATCTTGATATATTTGATATAAATTTCTATGTAACTTGTCTACAGCAGGATGTTATAGAACGAGATGTTATAATTTCATATATAAATGCAAAACTTAATTTGACAGATGAAAATTATACAAATGAACAAATGTTTAGACATTTATTGACAATATTAGATAATTTAGGAACAGAAAGAAAAAAAGTTGAGAAAAAACGAATAATACCTAGAAAAATAATAGTAGAATAAAAAAATTTAAATAAAAGAAATAAACAGGAGGAAAATTTATGAAATTTAGAGTAAGTATAGCTGGAGGAAATAACAATACATCAAATAATCCGTTCGGAGGTTTAGGCAACGTTTCAGTTCCAAGTGTAGCAATGAACTTTGTATCAAATGGAGAAAATAAAAATCCAATTTCAAATGCAATGGGAGGACTGACACAGCAAGGCGGAGTAATTCTTTCAAGTGATGAAATATTGGAAGTATCTTACAGTACAAACCCAATATATGGTGAAACGATGAGTGCTTCTCAAAGCCAAGTAACATTAAGAATTGTAGGAAGATTACTTCCCACAGCTTCAGAAAATAATAGTCCCGAAGATGAAGGTGAAGGGATAGTTAGCGGAATAATGGGAACACTTGGTATGGGAACATTATTTAACCAGTATAAAAGTGTAAAACACTTATTTGACAAAGATAATGAAGCAGGAGAAGAACTTACAGAAGCCTCATTAAGCAGTAACCTCTTATCATCAAGCGGAATTACTGAACCAGTCGCTAAAAAAGCAAAAGAAAGCAGTAAAAGCAAACTTGTTTCACAAGTATTAGGAGTAAGTTCAACACTGCCAATGACAAATGCATTTACAAATGGAATAGGAAACAGCCTGAAAGGAATGTTTGGAGGACTTGGAAATTTTGGAGAAAGCAATTTATATGATCAAAATAAGCAGAATGTAAAAGAACTGTCAATGTGGGCGATGATTTACGGAGATGAAAAATCAACTAGGGATGTAATGGTGCAGACAGATTTAGGGGGAGGAAAGACGTTTGAGCTTTATTTTCCTAAAATGTATGTGGATAGTTTTGATCAGGATTTTAGAGTTTCTACTGGGGAAGGACAATTTCTTTTGATTTTGAAACAAACAGGATTTAATGAGGGAGATATTACAATAAAATAATTAGGAGATTTTAGTATATGAATAAAATAAGTATTTCAAACTGGTATTTGGTATATTTGCTATTAATGGGAAAACTCTTTATGTTGCTGAATAATGGGGAATCGGGAAAACTTACAGGAATATATCTGCTGGTAATTATTACAGGGATATTTTTTCTAATTTGCGTAGATGACATAAAAATGGAAGGCAATAAGTACATAACAAGTTTTATTGCCGGTTTTACGATGTTTTTTATAAAATATTCGAGTTATAGGGATTTGAATAAAAGATTTAATATAGCTGTTATCACTTATTTGATTTTATTGTTAGCAGTGCAGATGGCAATACTAATTTTTCAGGAAATAAAAAGAAGAAAGTGGAAATCCATCTTTTTTATGATATTAATATTTTTTCAATCTGTAAAGTTTGTCAATTTTATGACAATTTTTTACTGGGAACCACGTAATATTGTATATAGTTCATATTTTTCCAAGATAAAAGATAAGGAAGAAATGAAAAGAATAATAAAAAAGTTACCTATGATAGATTCGGTAAGTATTACAGAATTTAAAAAACCAAAACAGTATGATGATGATTTTGATGTAAGGGAATTTTCTGGTGAAATTGACCAGGTGATTGATATTTCAGTAAAATATTCAGTTAACGGCGAAGGATTAAATAGTCTGGTTAAACAAGTTAAAAATTATTTGAAGTTGGTTGGAGATGAAAAAAAGACAACAAGAATTTATATAACTGATAGATATGCTTATTATAAGCCAATAAGAGTATATGAAATTAAAAATGGCGTTACAAAAATAAGATATATAAGAAAAAATGCACAATACAATGATTCGTCTTTTTCAGATATATTTTTAGAATTAGTAAAAATATCAAAAGGAAAAAGTGATAATAGTACAGAAGGGGAATATTATGATTAATCGTAAAGTTGTAGTAGAGTATATTACTAACAATAAAAAAAAATATTATGTTGAAGTTAATTTAAGAAAGGATAGTATGGGAATAAAAAATACTATCAGTATGTTAAATCTTTGTTACATAGAAGAATTTAAAATATTAGAAAATTTATGTTATTTTCTTCGTTGTGTTCATGAGATTGAATATAGGGGGGAAAAAAGAGTTAAATTTACAAGAGATGTTCATCATATGGCTCATGAAATATTATTTCATATAGATTTTTATATTTTATCAGAAATATCTCAAAAAAATTTAGCGATAGATTTCACACTTAGAACTTTTTTAGTACAAATTGCGACACAATTAGGTGGTAGTTCTTTAGAAATCTTGGCAACGGCAACAGGAGAATATATTTTAAAAATTATATTAAGTACAGTTTCAAAACATACTTTTGTTTCAGATATAGGTGCAACTAAAGCTAATGATTTTGATAGTGATAAAATAGAGAAGATTTATGATGTTATTAAAAGATATAAACAAAAAAAACTTAATTTTGTGCTTTATAAGTTAGGAAAAAATGTAAGTTTTTCAAGTGAAAATGTAAAAAATGTAAAATATAAATGTAAGTATGGAGATGTGATAATTCAAAAAATTAATAATGGTAAAGTGGAAAATGTAGATATAAGAAAATTATACTAGAAGTTTATAGAAAATATTGTTAATTTTACTATGATATAATTTATATTTTTTAATAAATATGTTAATGGTGAGGAGATTAACTATGATAAATTATTATAAAATACTAGGTATTTCAGAAGATGCTGATGCAACAGCAAAAGTAAACTTGTTTCTCAAGTTTTAGGAGTAAGTTCAGCACTGCCAATGATAAATTCGTTTACAAATGGAATAGGAAACAGCCTGAAAGGAATGTTCGGAGGACTTGGAAATTTCGGAGAAAGCAATTTATATGATTAAAATAAGCAGAATGTGAAAGAGCTATCATTGTGGGCAATGACTTACGGAGATGAAAAATCAACTAGGGATGTAATGGTACAGACAGATTTAGGGGGAGGAAAGACGTTTGAACTTTATTTTCCTAAAATGTATGTGGATAGCTTTAATCAGGATTTTAGTGTTGGAAGTGGAGAAGGTTTTTTTATTTTAAAGTTAAAACAAACAGGATTTAATGAAGATAGTAATATTTTAAAATAACAATTATAAAAAGTAATGGAGATAAATGATGAAAGTCAGAAAACTATTAATAAAAAAAATAATTATAATATTGTTTATTTTAATTTTTTTTATTAATTGTACTAAAAAAATAAATAATAAAAATTTAGAAAAAAGAAATGGTGCAGTAGATATAAAAGAAAAGTATTTAAATTATGGAATAGATTTAGAAAATGTAAAAGATAATTTAGTGGTATTAAAAAAAATAAATAATAATTATTTTATAAATTTTAAAGATCCTATTTTAGTAACTTGTAAATATAATAATAATAATATTGAAAAAATTTTTTTTGAAAATGTTAATTTAAACGAAATTTATAATATTGATTGCATTTCAAATTACGATAAAAATAAAGAATATTTAAAATGGTTTATTAATTTAAAAAGTATGGAAAATTATGAATCTAAAGATTTAAAAAATTTACCTCCTAAACTAAAAAAACAAATAGAAACAATATCAATTGATGAGTTTTATAGAGGAGATACCTTTGATATTAATGAAATTATTGAATTTAAAAACTTAAAAAATATTATAGTGGCAGATAAAAAATTAAAAAACTTTCATAAAATAGAAAATTTTTTAGAAATAGAAGAAATTGATTTAGATTCTGTAGAGATAGTAGATAGTGATTTAAGTATTTTTGATAATAAGTTAAATAATTTTACTAAATTGATGAAGTTTAAAATTTTTGATGTAAAAGAATTTAAAAATATAAACATATTAAATAATTCCCCTAATCTAAAAATTTTAAACATTGCTGGAGTTGAGAACATCAAAAATATAGATATTTTAAAAAATTTTAAAAATTTAGAAGAAGTTGATATTTCCAATAATAAAATAAGTGATATTTCTCCATTAAAAAATTCTAAAAATATTAGAATACTATCAATAAGTAATAATTTAGTTAAGGATATTGAGGTAATAAAAAATTTTAAAAATTTAAAAGAAATTTATATTCCTCACAATAAAATAAAAGATTTAACTCCCTTGAAATCTTTAGAATTTTTAGAATACATTCTTTTAGATGATAAAATAAGTATAACAGAAATTAAAAAAATTTTACCTAAAAGATTATATAAAAATGCAAAAATATACACAGATGACGCTGCCTATTTAGGATTAATAGAAGTGTCTTATGAAAAAGGAGAAAATTAAAAATGTATAATATAGTAAAAAATTATCCAAGATACAAGACTATTAGTAGTAAAGATTTAGTAAAAAAACTATTTAATTCAAGAAGATTACTAGATTTATCAGACCCTAATACATGTGCAATAAGGGTATCAGAGGCTTTAAATAAAGCAGGATTTACAATAGACGGTACTATTTTATCTGAAGATGAATATGAAAAAGGGAAAAATGGTAAATTGTATGTATTAACAGCCATGGGAATGAAAAGATACTTAGAAAAAAAATATGGAAAGCTTGCTTTATATTACGTTAATACTCCTGAACTGTATAGAAAATTTCGACAATATATTGATATAGTAGGATCAGGAATTATTGTATTAAGGTCAAATTCTAAAAGCTTTACAGGACATGCTGATATATGGTTTGAAGAAGAATTTGTTGGAAAGAATTATATACATTATAAATGGGTTAAAGAAGTTTATATTCTTCCAAGCTTTAAATTAAAAAAATAAATTTAATATTGCAAACTATAAATAAAATAAAAAACTAGATGATAGCAGCAATATATTTTAGTTATGAATATTTTTTATTTCATTGTATATTAAATTGTATAGATAGAAGTTTTTGATATTTTAAATAAAAAAAATGAAAAGGAGTGGAGTTTTTATTATGACAGATTATTATAAAATACTAGGTGTTTCAGAAGATGCTGATGCAAAAGAGATAAAGTCAAAATATAGAAAATTAGCTATGAAGTATCATCCAGACAGGAATCCTGATGATAAAAAGGCTGAAGAAATGTTTAAGACGGTTAGTGAAGCGTATGAGATACTTGGAGATGAAAATAAAAGAAAAGAATACGATGAAAAAAGGAAGAATAAGGGAAATGCTGGAAGTCAAAGATTTGGTGAAAAGAAATCAAGCAGGGCAGAGCAGAACAGTGAATCAGCTAAAAGAGGGGCTGAAGCATTTTTCCGTAATTTTTCAGCAAATCCAAATGATATAAAGAACATGTTTGAAAGTGCTTTTGATGTGAATAATATGAGCAGTTCTGATAAGGATAAAATGAGGGAACATAAAAAAAGTATGGAACAAAGTTTTGAAAATTTTTTTAAGCCTAAAAAGAATAAGTAAGGTAGTTAATTGTAAATAAAAACTTTAAAATAAAATTAGAATTTAGATTTAATTTTAGAAAGAAAGGAAATAATAAAATGCTTTGGAGAATAAGAAGTTTTTTCAGTAGAATTAGAAGTCGAATTTTTAATGTATTTTCTGGAAGAGGCAGTTTGTATCGAGTTGAAAGTTTGAGAAGAGGTGCGACTTCAACTTCAAAAAAAGAAAAAGAAAATACTTCAATGTCGGTTGATAAGGGAATTAGAAAATATGAAAAAAGACAGATGGCTGCCAGAGGGGAAAGACAGTACAACTTTTTCAATTTAAAAAATATAATAATTTTGATTATACTATTTTTTACTTTTGTGTATATTCATATGGCTGGATATTCTGTGAAAAGTCTGTATATTGCAATTTTTATATTTATAGCATTAACATTGTATCTTCTTATAGTGGAAAGATTTAAAGAAAGAGTGGAAGTACATGATGAGATAAAGGAAATAAAGAATGAGCGTGAAAGAGAACATCATGTATTTTTGGATAAAGTAAAAGAAATAGAGGAAGTTGAAAAGAATCAAATTGAAAATATAATTTTAAAAAATTCAGATGACTATGATATCAAAGTATGGAAGATTGGAAGAGCATCTTCATTGCTGATAGGGAAAAGAACGCCTAGAAACAAGGTGGATATAGACGTGAGTGAAGGAGTATATTCAAATTTGGTAAGCAGGGCTCATGGAATGTTGAACAGAGTAAATGGAGTTTGGTACTATGAAGATTTAGGTTCACAAAATGGAAGCGGAATAGAAAAGAAAGATGACAGAAGAAAAATAAAATTAAAAAGAAATGTACCTGTAAAAGTTGAAAGTGGAGACATAATATATTTAGCAACAACAAAAATATTGTTGAAATAATGATTTATTCAAGGAAGTAGGTTAAGAAATGGAGAATAATTTAAATAATCAAAAGCCAGTGGAATTTTTTTCGGCTGAAAGAATAAAGATAGAAATTGATGGACAGCAGATACTTTGGAGAGATATGAATCTTGAAATAGATTCGAGAATAGGGGAACATACAATTGGAAAAATAAAATATATGGCATCGCCGAACCAGTTAAGCTTATACGATGCCTTAATAGATAAAAAAGGCGACAAGACAATAGTAGTTACAGGAAAAAGCAACATATCGGATGAAGCGGGAAATGCTACAGATAAAATATTTTTAAATGGAGTAATAAGTAAACTTAGGATAAAGGAAACAAAGGCAGGAGCATTGGCAGTTGAGTTAGTATGCAGTTCAAAGAGCATACTTCTTGATAGAATACCAAGATACCGTTCATTTCAGGATCCGACACTTACGTATACAGATATAGCACAGGAAGTGAATAAAAATTATAATGATGGAGAAACATTGGTAAATGTAGGGGAAGATATGAAAGAAGTCCCAAGAATGACAATCCAGTATAATGAAACAGACTGGGAATACTTAAAAAGAATAGCGTCATATACAGGACAGCCAATAATGGCAAATTCAAATAAAGTTCTGGTAGGATTTTTCAAGAATATGCCAGCACAGACACCAAACTTGACATATTCATATTTTGGAAAGGAAACGGAAGAGGAAAGAACATATTACAGGGTAGAAGGAACGGAAGTGTATTCAGTTTCAACACCGATAAAGTTAAAAATCAGAAACAGAGTATCAGGAGAAGAAGTGGAAAATGACTACTATGTAATAGAAAGTAGAATATACAACGAAGGAAACACCTTAAAATGCGAATACAAGCTAGGAAAACAGACAGACTACTTTGTAGATCCAATACCGCACGAAAAGATAAGAGGAGCAGTGATAGAAGCTAGAACAGTACATATTGCAAGAACAGATGAAAGCAAGAGTGAGCATGGAAGGACTGATGGAAGTTCGGATAATCTTGAAGGAAGAACAATTGGGGCAAAACCGCTTAACAAATATATAGAAAAAGCTGAAAATCAAAGTCAGAATGAAAATATAAAAGAAAAAGTTAAAACAAAAGATATTGCGGTAATGACATTAGATTTAACAGAAGGGCTTATGGATTTGGGAGAAAATGGGCAGTCATTTCAGGATAAATATGCTGGGAAAAGTTATTTTCCGTATATAACACCATATAGTCAAAGCAATACAGGATTTACACCTGCACCAGAGGTAAACGATAGAGTGGCTCTTTATTTTCCAAATGGGAATGAAACGAAGGCTTTTGTAATAGGGACTTTGAATAATGATGGAAATGGAAGATTTACTGATGTAGCTAATAGAAATTATCACGTGGGAGATTCGGACTTTAATATGGTGCTTGCAACTAATAGTTTATCAACAAGTGCGGCAAGTTCTATTTCCCAGACTGCTAGTAGTATATCGGAAAGTGCGGACAGTATTTCAGAGAGTGCGGGGAATATAAGTAATAGTGCTAAAAATTATTCTGAAATTGTGGAAGGAAGTAAAACTTTAATAGCTAATGAAATTTCGCAAGTATCTCAAGGAAATACCAATATACAGTCGAATGGGGATACAAAAATTAATTCAAGTGGTTTTTCAGTAGTAAATGGTGGAAGTAATGTACTAATTAATGGATAAGTGGAGGAAGTATTTTGGAAAATACTATTTATTTAAATGAATATGAATTTTTATTTGAAAGAGAAATAATGGATTTTTATAATATGAAATCTTATTTAACTAGTTACACATCAAATATTCATTTGGAAAATCTTGATAGAAATGATGATAATTTAGAAAAAGATTATGAATTTTTTAAATTAATAGAAAAAGATATAGAAATTATTACAAATGGAAAAAAAGTAAATGAACTGGAAAAAATTTCTTTTGATATTTTTTCAATGCTTGAAATATATCTGGATAAGAAAAGTTACTTTTGTAAAATTTTAAATACTGATGAATTAAAAAGAAAGGCAAGTATGATTGAAACTTTTTATATGCAACAAAACCAAGATAATAGATATACAAAGATTTTACAAAATATTGAGAAATATAAAATAGTAATACAAGATGAACAACTGCTTTTTAATTCTATAAATGATAACAAATTTATTAAATGTTTATTTTGCTCCCCATATTACAGAAATTTTGAGTTCTCTATTAAAGAAAAAGGATTTTATATAGTAGATTTTTTAGAAGATGTAGCTATACCAGTTAAAGTTTTTGAAAAAATAAAAGAAAATTATGTCGAAATATATGGAAAAATTGATACTGCTAGAATTAGTAATTCGTATTTCAAAGAAAAGTTGAGTAAATTTTTTAAAAAAGAAATAAAGGATTATACATTTTCATATAATTTAAAAATTTATTATGAAAACAAGAAAATTAAGAATGTCTACGAAAAAACAATATTAAAAATGGATAATGATTTAGAATTAACAGAAAAAGTTGAAGTAAAAGGTAAAAAAAGGGAGTAGATAAGGAATGAAGAAATTATTATTAATGGTATTGATAATTTTCACAGTGTTTAATTGTAGTCAAAAAGAAAATCAAATACAAATGGCAAAGGAACATATTGAAAAAATAGGGAAAAATCCCACAACGAGAGATATAAATGAGATGTATGATAATGGAAGAATTTATTATGGGAGCAATCCCGAGATGGCAATGCTTTACTTTGAAAGAGTAGTAAAGGATAAGCCAGAAGCCTCAAATTATCTTGCAGAATATTATTATAATAAAAAAGATTATGCAAATTATGAAAAATGGGCAAAATATGCGGCGGATAGAGGAATAAGTCCAGCGACACATAATTTTGCATATTATTATGAACAAAAAGGTGATATAGAGAATGCAACAAAATATTATTTGATAGCGGCTAAAAATGGAGATAAAGATTCAAAAAATAATTTAATATTTTTATATGTTGGAAAAGGAAATGATGAAGAAACTAAAAAAATATTAAAAGAATTAGGAGAAAAGGGAGATGAAAGTAATTTAATGTTACGAAAGGCAAGTTATTTTAATATGAAAAAAGAATATGAAAAAAGTTTTGAAATATATAAACAAATGATAAAACAAGGATATTCAGATGGTTATATGGGTTGGGGATTATTATTAGAAAAATTAAATAAAAAAGATGAAGCTATAAATATTTATAAAAAAGGAGTGGAGAAAGGAAATATTGATTCTGCATATTTTCTGGGAAATCTTTATATGCAAGAAAAAAACTATAAAGAATGTAGAAAATATTATTTAATAGGTGCTAAGCGAAGTGAAAAAGTAGCTACTTCCGCAATAGGATATTGTTATGAAATGGAAGGAAATTATGAAGAAGCAAAGAAATGGTATCAAAAAGCCATTGATTTAGGAGATAATGAAGTTTCACTTAGAAGATTACAGGATATAGAAAATAAATAAGAAGTAGGTATTAAATTATGGAAATAATAGATGAAGAAACAGGGTTTAATGATAAGACATATGAAATGCAACTAAAAAAAGTGAGACACTTAAGAATACCTAAAAAACCAGATATTTTTTTTAACAGATAAACAATTTGAACAAAGAGAAGAAGAAAAAAGAACAGGGCTTAAATCATTAACAAAAGAAGAGGCTGATACAATGGTGTGTGATGGAGCTAAACTTAATTTATTTTCATTTTCATATAATTTAAAAATTTATTATGAAAATAAGAAAATTAAAAATGTCTACGAAGAAACTAAAAATGGATAATACTTTAGAATTAATAAAAAAAGTTGAAGTAAAAGGTAAAAAAAGGAGTAGATAACGAATGAAGAAATTATTATTAATGGTATTGATAATTTTCACAGTGTTTAATTGTAGTCAAAAAGAAAACCAAATACAAATGGCAAAGGAACATATTGAAAAAATAGGGAAAAATCCCACAACAAGAGATATAAATGAGATGTATGATAATGGAAAAATTTATTATGGAAGCAATCCCGAGATGGCACTGCTTTACTTTGAAAGAATAGTAAAGGATAAGCCAGAAGCCTCGAATTATCTTGCAGAATATTATTATAATAAAAAAGATTATGCAAATTATGAAAAATGAGCAAAATATGCGGCGGATAGAGGAATAAGTCCAGCGACACATAATTTTGCATATTATTATGAACAAAAAGGTGATATAGAGAATGCAACAAAATATTATTTGATAGCGGCTAAAAATGGAGATAAGGACTCAAAAAATGATGTGATACTTTTGTATATTGAAAGAGGAAATGATGAAGAAACTAAAAAAATTTTAGAAGAATTAGGCGAAGAAGGAACGGAAAATGAATTAATGTTACGAAAAGCCTCTCATTATAAAAGAAAAAAAGAATATAATAAGAGTATTGAAATTTATAAAAAAATGATAGAAAAAGGGTATTCAGATGGTTATATGGGATGGAGACTTTTATTAAATGATATGGGAAAAAGAGGCGAAGCTATAGATATTTATAAAAAGGGGATCGAGAAAGGAAACATCCACTCTATGTATTTTTTAGGTAATATATATGTGAGAGAGAAAAATTATAAAGAAGCGGAAAAGTATTATTTTATGGTTTTAGAAAAAAATGATAAGAACTACAATCAATATAGTATGGGAGCCATTGCTTGGTGCAAGGAACAAACAGGAGATTATAAACAAGCTAAAGAATGGTATAAAAAAGCTGTTAATAATGGGTTAGAAAGCCAAAAATATAAAATAGAAGAAATGGAAGAAAAACTAAAATATCAAAAAGATTAGGAGTGAGTAATTAGTGGAAATAGTAGATGAGAAAACAGGTGTTACATCCTTAACAATAGAAGCGCAACTAAAAAAAGTAAGACATTTAAGAATACCTGAAAAACCAGATATTTTTTTAACAGATGAACAATTTGAACAAAGAGAAGAAGAAAAAAGAACAGGGCTTAAATCATTAACAAAAGAAGAGGCTGATACAATGGTGTGTGATGGAGCTAAACTTAGTTGCTCACATTCATATGTAGAAGGAACAGAACATTCTCCAAAAGGATTTTCGTTTGAAAAAGTTAGTGCTAAAAGTATGCTAAAAGATAAACTTTTGATTACGTTAACAGTACCTGATTATATGGCTGGAACATTTTTAATGGGAAAAGATGCTGTTGCAACTAATTATTGTGTACATTCAGATAATTTTGAGATTGACCCTGGTTTGATGTGTAGAAAAGGTGGAAAGTGTATAATAAAACAAATGGCTAATGAATGGACTAATGTATCTCCAGTTTTACTAGATGGATTTAATGCTCTGACTAAGGATTCCGTTTTAACTTGTAAAAATTGTCCTGAAGCTAGAATTACAATAGAAGACAATGGACAAGATCCTGAATTAAAGGATGCAGGAATGGAAAAATGGTTGGTTGAACACGGAATTACCCCAGGATTTAGAGAGGGAGTAGCTCAACTTTTTTCATCTATTGAAATGATAATAGGAGGGGCTAAAATTTCGGCAGGACTGGTTTTAATTTTTACTCCTGGAGGAACTTTAGCAGGAATAGGTTTAGTAGCAACAGGAGTATATACATTTACTGAAGGAATAAGAGATGCCAGAAAATTAGGAACAGGAAATGATTTATATGTAGAGGGGTTAACATCTATAGCAGGAATTAGGCAGGAGAAAGCTGAGGAATTGGTAGGAATTTATGATAATATTCAATTTATGATAAGTGCATACGATATAGGAAAAGGAATTACAAAAATAAAAAAACCTTTTTCTTTTAAAAATATAAAAGAAGTAAGCGATTATAATATAAATGAAGAAGCAAAGGCTATGTTTTTTGAAGCAGATAGGATTGCTGCACTCGAAGAAAATTCAAAAAGATTAAATGCAAGAAATGCTCAATTAAAAAATGCAAAAGCAACTTTTGAACTGAATTTTGGAAATGAAGATATAAATCGTCTATCAGCCAAAAAAAGAAAGAGTTTTTTTAAGCAACAAAATGCAATAAACTCATTAGAACAAAGTAAGGCAGCTTTGATTAAAAATAGAGAATATCTTAAAAATAATACCTATATTCCTAATTACCAAAGTCCTAGATTTTATTCTATTGAAGATTGGAATAATATAAAAGATATTTCAAAAGATTCTACTAGTGAAATTTTTGATGCCATACAAAACTCTAAAAGTGTTTCTGAGCTACAAGTTAATTATGCTAAAGGAAGATATGGAAGTCGGATGCGAATATTACCACGAAATAAATAATTTGAGAGGAATTAATATGAGTAAAAATTTATATAGTATTGAGTTAAATATTATACAAAACAAACAAAGTTTAAAGAATAAAAATTTAATTTATGAAATAGAAATGAATAACGATATTAGTAATAAAATTACACATTATATAGTAATAGATAAAACTAATCATGAAAATAAAAAAGAAAAATATACTCCAAAAGATTTTAAAAGATATTTTTATGATGAAATATCAAGAAATTTTACACCATTAGAAATAGAATATCAGAATGATACTTTTAAAATTACTAATAAAAAAGATTTAATAAATAAATTAGATAAAAAAACTTTTGATTATTTTAGAAAATATCCATTTAAAGCAAAAGATGTAAATACGATATTATTTAATACAAAAAAAGGACTGGAAGTAGAAAACTTAGAAATGGAAATAGAAGAAGATACTGTTTTACCCTATCTTTTTAAATCTGATAAGATAAAACGAATAGGAACTAGAACAGTTGAAGAGGTAACTTTAGAACTTCTATCAGGTTGGCAAGTTCCTGTAGTAACAGAGTACAATACTGAAAAAATAGATGATTCCAGAATAAAAATATTTTTTAAAGAAAGAATAAATGAAAATATTCTTGAAATAGATAAATTTATAGAAGTGCTAAAAGATGAATATAAAATTGATAAGGACTTAGAGATTGAAATCAACTTTGAAATTAGTGGGTACTATATTTATAATGAATATGAAGATATATTAGAACAAATAGAAGTCAATAAAGAAATTAAACTTTTTAATATCACAACAGTGTCTAAAAGAAAATTAGAGCTTCTAGAAATTTTAGAAATTGATGAAAATAAGAGAAATCAAGGAAGAACATATAATGAGGCTGTTGGGGAATTATTTGAATATTTAGATAAAATTGGGCGTAAAAAGGAAATTGATAGACAGGAATTTGAAAATTTTGTGGATGGGATAGCGTTTTCAGAAAAGCCTAAAATTTTTGAGACGTTGAAATGGTATATAGAAACGAATAAAATAGGATTTTTGGAACTTTTAGAAGGAGAAAGAGATAGGATATATATTTCAAAAGAAGATGTTTTGAAGGTTTTTGAAGAAATCTTTGGAGAATTATAATAGAAATGATTAAAGAAACTGATTTGTAAAAGGAGTAATGTCAAAATGGAGAATAATTTAAATAATCAGAAGCCAGTGGAATTTTTTTCAGCTGAAAGAATAAAGATAGAAATAGATGGACAGCAGATACTTTGGAGAGATATGAATCTTGAAATAGATTCAAGGATAGGGGAACATACAATTGGGAAAATAAAATATACGGCATCACCGAACCAGTTAAGTTTATACGATGCCCTGATAGATAAAAAAGGAGACAAGACAATAGTAGTTACAGGAAGAAGCAACATATCGGATGAAGCGGGAAATGCTACAGATAAAATATTCTTAAATGGAGTAATAGGCAAACTTAGGATAAAGGAAACAAAAGCGGGAGCATTGGCAGTTGAATTAGTGTGCAGTTCAAAGAGCATACTTCTTGACAGAATACCGAGATACCGTTCATTTCAGGATCCGACACTTACATATACAGATATAGCACAGGAAGTGAATAAAAATTATAATGATGGGGAAACATTGGTAAATGTAGGGGAAGATATGAAAGAAGTTCCAAGAATGACAATCCAGTATAACGAAACAGACTGGGAATACTTAAAGAGAATAGCATCGTATACAGGACAGCCAATAATGGCAAATTCAAATAAAGTTCTGGTAGGATTTTTCAAGAATATGCCAGCACAGACACCAAACTTGACATATTCATATTTTGGAAAGGAAACGGAAGAGGAAAGAACATATTACAGGGTAGAAGGAACGGAAGTGTATTCAGTTTCAACACCGATAAAGTTAAAAATCAGAAACAGAGTATCAGGAGAAGAAGTGGAAAATGACTACTATGTAATAGAAAGCAGAATATACAACGAAGGAAACACCTTAAAATGCGAATACAAGCTAGGAAAACAGACAGACTACTTTGTAGATCCAATACCACACGAAAAGATAAGAGGAGCAGTGATAGAAGCGAGAACAGTACATATTGCAAGAACAGATGAGAGCAAGAGTGAGCATGGAAGGACTGATGGAAGTTCGGATAATCTTGAGGGCAGAACTATGGGAATAAAGCCTGTAAATATCTATGTTGCTGAAGAACAGGAAAAAAATAATAACAGAAGTCAGGAAGTGAAGGCAAGCGATATTGCAGTTATGACAGTTGACTTGACAGAAGGGCTGAGAAAACTTGGAGGAGCAGTGCAAAGTGAAGCAGATAAATATGCTGGAAAAAGTTATTTCCCATATGTAACTCCATACAGTCAGACAAATACAGGATTTACGCCTGCACCAGAGCCAAATGACAGAGTAGCACTTTATTTTCCAAGTGAAAACGAAACGCATGCTTTGGTAATGGGAGCGGTAAATAATAATGGTAATGGGAGATTTACTAATCCAGATAAAAGGAACTTTACATTAGGACCGAGTCAGGCGGCTAGAGGAGGAACACCTGCGAATGAAGGGAAACCGATGTATAATTTTACTTTGGATAGTGAGAAGTTTATTGTTAATGTAGGAAATTTAATTAGTTTGACTTCAAATGGTACGGCACAGATGACAGCGAAAAGTAATATAGATTTAACTTCAACTGATGCTATAGCAACATTGAGAGGTAAAAGCTATGTAAAAGCAATAGCGGTTGAAAATGCAGAACTTATGGCAAAAAATATCAATGTTGGACTTGGAGAAGGTGGAAAAGCTAATCAAACTAAGATAAAAGGTACAAAATTAGTAGAAATTGATTCAGAACAAGATTTAAGTGCAACTGGAAAGGTAACAGCTTCAGTAACTGCAACAGAGGGAGATGCGACATTTAGTGGTAAAAGAACAGGAATAGGAATAGGGAAAGTGGATTCTACTCAAACAGTTGTTGCAGGAACAGAGGTAGATGTAAACTAATTGAAAGGGATCCAATGAATTATGGATGAAAAAACAAAAAAAATTTTAGAAGATGCATATATAGCGGATGGTGCATATTGTGGATGTAAACAAGGTGAATTTGCTCAACCAGTAAAAGCAACTCATTCCACAAATGTAAAGCTGCAAGGTTTAAAAATTATGACTTGTGCAGATAGTAAAGTAATGAAGAATGTTTTAGATTTTGGAATGTGTCAATTATTTGGTCAATGCAGGTTAATAGAAATTGCAGGTCAAAATATAAAATGGGAAAATTTTAAATCAGATGTTAAAATAAAAGGAAGCAAGGCGTTAAATGGAGCTAGCTATTTTCGATGTCCTTTTGCAGCAGAAGAGAAGATAAATTTTTATGATCACCAACAGAATAAATTAGATGAAGATGGTAAGATAAGAGCAAAAACAACAGGAGAAAAACTTGAGGAAGCGGGAGACTATCTAGGTAAAAGTATAAAATAGGTATTTTTAGGAGAATTTACAGCCGATGAAGATAAAACTTTTCTAGGTTCAATGGCAGAAATAGCATTAGGATTTACAGGTTTTGACGTAATAATGGATATAAGGGATATGGCTGCCTGTGCAATGAAAGGTGATTGGCTAGGATTTGGTTTATCTGCAATAGGAGTGATACCAATAATAGGTGGAGGAATAAAAGCATTTAATATAGCTAGAAAAGGTGGAAATGCCGTAGCAGAAATAGCTGAGAATACAGGAAAATGGGCAAAAAGTTTAAAGCCGGCAGAAGCAGCCAAAGATATGGTAAAAAATGCAGGACAAGCAGCAGAGACAATTGCTGATGTATCGACAGCAGCATTTAAAGGAGGAGTTAAGGGAGTGATAAAAAGTGCTAAATATATAAAAGCATTTAGTGAAGCTCCGAGCCTTAAAAGATTGGCTGATGACATATTAGCAGCAGGAAAAAAGATAGTTGTGGCTGGAAAAGATGCTGTTCCAAAAATAAAGGCAAAAATATGTGAATTCAAAACCTCATTAGGATTTAATGGCTGTTTTTCTGAAGAAACGCTTGTAAGGACTCCAAATGGATATGTAAAAATAGAAAATATTAAGAAGGGAGAGTTGATATACTCATATAATTTGTTAACAGGAGAAATAGAATTAAAGCCAGTATTAGAAGTATTAAAAACCTATAATCAAGAAAATACATTAAAATTAAAATTTAAAGAAAATATAGAAATAGAAACAACATTTAATCATGAATTTATGACATCAGACGGAGAATGGATAACAGCAGAAGAACTGGATTTAGGGACAAAAGTATACACGTTGACTGGTGAAATAATAAGTTTAGAAGCAAAAGAGATAACTAGAAATGTTAATCCAAAAATAATGTATGATTTAGAGATTGAAGATAATCATAATTATTTTGTATCGGAGAAGGATTTGTTGGTTCATAATGCTAGTTGTATTGAAAAAATTGAGGATATAAAGAAAATAACAGGAATGGAAATTGAAGATGTTAAAGATTTTCAAAAATATGTAGATGATGTACTTGAAGATATGAAAAAAGCAGAAATGAAAGGGATAAATGTTAAAGGAAGATACCTTGAAAAGCCAAAAGTAAATAAAGCAGATAAAATAAAAGTTGTTTCAGAAACATCTGTGATAGATGAAACAGGAGATGTATCTCGTGCTTATGGTATGAATAATACAGGAAAAGGTAGAGCGGAATATGTAAAAACTGAAGAAATAAAATATCCTTCACAAGAATTTAAAGAGAAAAACTTAGATAATCCAGGAGGTTATCCTAATGTAACGAAAGATGACATACATGCTGAAATAGAATCAGCAGAAGGTTTAGTTGTAGATGGAGTTGATTTTACTAATAAAGATGTTGTAACAAAGTTAGATTTTATAGAAGAATTTAAAAGTAAATATGGAAAAACTCCATGTGGATTTTGCCAAACATCTGTTGCCGAATATGCAAAACAAGCAGGAGCAAATTCTATAACTGTAGTTGCACCTGATGGAATATTTTTCTGGCATAGTAGTTTCGAAAATACTAAACTTATTAATTTAAACTATTTAAAATAATAAAAATGAAAGGAATACAGATAAAATGAATAATAAAAAAGAATATGTTCTTAAACAGAAAATAAAAAAAAAATAACTTTAGAAGAAACATTGAACATTTTTGATAAGGAGTTTGATAAAAGTGTAGAAGATAAAGATTATTTAGGCGGGTTTGATCTAATGATTAGAGTAAAAAAAGAGAATAATGATCCAGTATTTAAATATAAAATTTTAAAAAAAATGACAGTAGATATAATTGAAGGGTTGGTATATATAACAGTTTATAAAAATGAATGGGAATACATATGTGTATATGTAAATTTAGAGGGAAGTGATGAATTGCCAAATTTTAAAGGAGTTGCTGATGTAAATGATTATTTTTATAAAATACCATTAAAATATTTTGTAAAAGATAAAAAAATAGTTCATAAAATATTAGAAGATTTTTTCAATGATGGAGATACAAGTGAAATGGAGAAAAAATTAGAAATAAATTTTTATAGAGAAATGCAAAATACAATAGAACTACCTGTAGATATAGTATCTTATTTGGAAAAAATAAAAAATCATAAAAGAGTTGATGAGTTGGAAATTATAGAAAGATTTGAAAATTCAGAAGTTACTTTAAAAAACAAAACAGATAAATTAAAAAATTTTAATATTTCAATCAGAAATAAAAAAGTTATTTTCAATGTTATAAAAAGCAAAATAGAAAATTACATAAAAGAAAATAATATTGAAAATATTTATTTCAAAAATAGGGAAGAAATAAAAGGACAGGAGAATGTAATAAACTTTTTTAAAGAGAATCTGGTAGTTCCTTGCTAAGTATATAAGAAATTCAAGAATTTAGGAGGAAGTAATGAAAATATTAAAAATAGATGAACATGAAAAATTTTATGAATATTTTGATGTGAAAACAGTAGACGGAACAGAAATTTTAAGCAGGGATGGAGAAAAAGTAACAGCAGAAATAGAGATTTTTTCAGGGAATGTAGTAATTACAAGGGGGAAAATCATTGATGGATTGAGGGAAGGAAGATGGTTGCATTACTTTGATACAGGAGAATTAAGGGGAATTAATGAATATAAAAATAGTTTACTGAATGGCTTAAATGAGGAATATAGGAGAGATGGTTCAAAAGTATTTAAAGGTTTTTTTGAAACATAGATTGTATAATATATTATTGCAGAAGATATAAAATTGGATACAAAACTATTTACAGTAAATAATGTAGAAATAAAATTATTGGAAAAACGAGAAATTTTTTATGAAAAAGAAATTTTTGTTTATAATTTTGAAGTTGAAGGAAATCATAATTATTTTGTTGGAGAAAATGGAATTTTAGTTCATAATGAAAAAGAATTTTTTGATGAAAATAATCTAGATAAATTATTTGATGGTGAGAAATTAACACCTCTTGGACGTGAACTTAAAGATAATAAGCCGAAAGGTTCTCCTGAAATAAAAGAATGGATAGAAAGACATTCTGAAAATAATCCAAAAAAATATAATAAAGGTGGATTTTTTGCAGTATCAGATGATAGAACAAAATATTTATATGGTTGGGATGATAATGGAGATATAACTTTAGGTATGGTGGATGTGAATGATGGTTATACAACAATTTCTGGTCATATAGGAGATCCTATTAAAGTTCCTTATGCTTCAAGAAATCATAATCGAGATTTTGGAAAATTCGCTGAAGATATAAGAGAAAATACAAAAAAAATTATAGAAAAAGACGGTATTAATTTAGCTGAATCTAAAAATGAAATATATTTAAAATTAACCCAAAGTGACAAAGATGATATTATTGATTATTTAAGAGAAGAAGGCATTGTTATACATCATGCAAGAGACAACAGAGATTTTGATTATACTTTTGAAATGCAAGAAACAAAAAGGCATAATGCTAACAAAGGTGGTGTGGCACATAAAGGGCCACAGGCATTAGATGGAATGAAAAGAGGAGAATAAAATGGAAATGAATAAAGAATTGAATTTTATAATAAGTAAGAAGTATATAGAAAAAAGAACAGAAAAAAGTAAATATTTCACAGAAGAATTTTTTAAAAAATGTGGAATTAAAAAATATAGATATTTATTAGAAGATTATAATTTTATTGAGTTTAATGACGCTACTTATTGTAGAAAAGGAGAAAATAAAAATCTGAAGAAGATTATTATATTGATGGTTTATGGTTAAAAGATAAAAATGTTGAATCTAAATTAAATTTTCTTATGGAATTGGATGAATATTATCAGGAAACGGGGGAATATGAAAAATTAGGAAGACCTGATTATTATTTAACAGATAATTTAGTACCATTTTCAGGATTATGTGACTACATATTTATTGATAAGACTACATCAAAAATATGGACTGCAATTCAAGATGAAGACTTATCAAATATGATGGAAACAATATACAACTGGGAGCTAATAGCAGATAATTTTGATGAATTTATAGATAAATTATATTATATTCCAGATGAAGACACAAAAGAAAAGAATTAGTGAAGAACAAGTAAGAAATTTAATTGATGTGTTATCAAAAAAAGAAAAAATAAAATTATTGATTAAGGTACTGTAAATTTAAATTACAGTACTCTTACTTGAAAGAAGGAAAAAATGGAAATAAAAAGAGCGAATTATAATCAAAAAGTAGGAGAAATTTTTAATATAAAAGAAATAGATGGACAGTTAGTTTTATTTGATGATAATGAAATTAGATATAATGGGAAATTAGAATTAGAGTATGAAAATGGGCAACTACATTCTGAAGGAATGATAAGATTAGGGTTAAAAGATGGGCAGTGGAAAACTTATTATCAAAATAATCAAGTAAAAATAATTGAAAATTTTATATTAGGGAAAAAGAGAAGGGATGTATGAAGAATTTTATAAAGAAAATATCAAAAAATTGGAATTGAATTATAAAAATGACGTTTTTTATGGAAAATATAAAAGATATTTCAAAACAGGAGAAATTGAATTAGAAGGATTTTATAGAGATGGCTTAAAAGAAGGAAAATGGATAAGTTATCATCAAAATGGAAATATTTATTCTAAAGCTAACTATGTTCATGATAAAATTGAAGGAAAAAGCATAATTTATTCGGAAAGCGGAAATAAAAAATATGAATTAAATTTTGTTAATGGTAAAAAGAATGGAGAGATGAAAGAGTTCTTAGAAAATGGTAATTTAAAATTAGTTGGAAATTATAAAGATGATTTTGAGGAAGGAAATTGGTTTGAGTATAATGAAGAAACGGGAAAAATAAAAGAAAAAATATGAAATGAAAAATAATAAAAAAAATGGAATTTACAAAATTTATTATGGCTCGAGTTTTTCAGCAAGATCGAGCGAATAACTAATCAAGATTAAATATTGATGAAACAGGAGTTATTTATGAAATTTATAATATGAAAAATGATAAGGAAGAAGGTGAATATAAACAATTTTATTTAAATGGAAAATTAAGAGAAAAAAAATTTTTTAAAGATGGAAAAATTGAAGGAAAAAGATATTTTTTTCCAGAAAATGAAAATTTTGTTTATGAAAGTTTATATGAAAATAATAAATTAATAAATGAAAAAAGATATTATAATAATAAAGAAAAGAAAGTTTTTTCAGAAGAGTTTTTTAAATATAACGGGAAAAATATTTTTAGAGTTATTTATCATTTTGATAAAAAATTAAATATAATAAGGAAAAATATATTTTTGAATAAAAACCTTTTAGAACAAATAGAA
This sequence comes from Leptotrichia hofstadii, assembly GCF_007990525.1. Classification (NCBI taxonomy): domain Bacteria; kingdom Fusobacteriati; phylum Fusobacteriota; class Fusobacteriia; order Fusobacteriales; family Leptotrichiaceae; genus Leptotrichia; species Leptotrichia hofstadii. The sequence goes on along the minus strand of NZ_AP019823.1, from coordinate 1,791,603 downwards.
TATGATGAAAATGGAAATATTATTTATTCTAAAAAATACAGAAAAAGATTTTCTAGTGAAGAAGAACTAGAATTTGATTTAGAAGCAGAAAAAAACTTTTTTGAAATCTTTAATTACTTACCAAAAATAAAGCAGGGAAAAGATGTTGAAAAATTAAAATTAGAGAATATATTGCAAAGAGTAAGACAAATAGATAAAGATGAAATGCTTAGAAGAATAAAAGATTATCTAAAAGAAAATAAAATAGAAATGGTAAAATTTAATGACGGTTCATTGAGGACAAATGAACATGTCCTGAAATTTTTTGAAGAAAATTTGAATAAATATGTAGAAATTGAGAGAAAAAAAAATAATATTGAAAAAAAAGAAGAAATGGTTTTGGATAAAATAAGTGATGATGATAGAAAAATCTTGATACAACCTAAAGAAACAAAGATAACACAAGAACAGATTACCAAAAAAGAAGCTGATAAAAAATTTGATGAAACACGAAACTGGCTAGGTTCAAGAACAGAAAGAACTTTGTACAAAGGCAGTGTATTTCCAGTAAGCAGGTTTATCGAAAGGATAAAAGATTTTGATACAGATTTAAAAGAAAGAGTGTACAGGTTTATAGATTCGTATACAAAGGATTGGATAAGCACAATAACATTTGATACAGGAGAAACATATGAGTTGGAGGAAGCGTTGAAGAAGTTCAGGGAAATAATGGGATTGCCTAAAGAAGAAAAGTAAAAAAATCAATAATAGGATAAAATAAAAATGAAAGAAGTCTAAAAAATAAATTGTTAAGAATGAAGCGAGAGGAAGAGAAAATGGATAAAAAAAGTTTAGAGAATTTACTGAAGTCACGGGCATTAGAAAATATGTCGGATGAAGAGAAGGTGGCAATAAATCATGCAAGTTTTGAATTACTGCAGGAGCAGCATGAAAGAGTGAGTTCACTTATTGAGAGGGTTGCGGATTCACTAAATGGGGAGTGGATTATGTAATTGGGGCTGTGTTGTTGTAGAGAGAGGAAGTGAGGCTTTTTCAAAGGGAGATTTTGAGTGATTTGAATAAGAAAGTATCAAAGCAAAAAGTGGAAAAGCAGCAGTTAAGGAACTGGCGACAAACAAAGCCGCATTAAGAAAAGCAATACTGGAAACAAGGGAAGCATTGAAGGATACTTTAGTAAGAAATATTGCCAAGCCAATGAAGGAAGCTATGGAAAGTATGCAGACATTCAGAAAAAGAATAGTGAGTGCAGTGGACTTAAAGAAACTTAAAGCAAGTGAAATAATATGCAATATTACTAAAAAGGGTTGTTTTGTTGCAGGAACATTAGTTAAAACAAAAGATGGTTATAAAAGGATAGAGGAGATAGAAGAGGGAGATATTGTTTACAGTTTTGATGAATTGAATAATGAAATTGTACTGAGAGAAGTTAAGAATTTAATAACAAATACAGTAGAAGAAAGCATAAAAATTCAAATTCAAAATAAGGAAATAGAAACAACTTCAGGACATTTATTTTATGTAAAAAATAAAGGTTTTGGATAGAAGCTAAAGAGGTATCAAAAGGAGATATTTTAATAACTTTAGATGGTGAAGAATTAATAGAAAATATAACAGAAGAATATTATTTTGAAACTGAAGTATATAATTTAGAAATTGAAGGATCTCATACATTTTTTATAACAGAAGATGATGTTTTAACTTATAATGAGGGAGAATGTTCTAAAAAATTAAAAAAATTATCTATAAAAAAAGAAATATTTCCTTTTTGGAAAGAAAATGCTAAACATAGAGAAACAGCTAAAAAATACTTGTTAGAAAATATATTTCAAGATGGGAAATATAGTAAAAAAGAAGCTAAAGCATTTTTAGATAAAGCATGGGATTTGGCACCTTCTCCAAGAGGTATTTATTTAGAAGAATTTGTATCAGTACAATCAATTTCATAAAGGAGAACTAATCAGTATTGCTTTTTTATCTGAAAGTTTTGAAGGAATTGATTTTATAAAAATAAAAAAAGATGCTTCAGGAGAAGTAATTTCTTCTGTTGTTAGTTATAAGACAATAAACGTAGGAGAAAAAAGTTATAATACTGTAAAGAAATTAACTTCTGCAATAAAGACACGAGCAACAGAATTAGGAAATGCAAAAGTAAAATTTAGTCCAGAACAAATTAAGAAAATGTCTCAAAAATTTCCAGATTTAAAAATTCAAAATGGAATAATTCCTAATGCAAGTAGAGAATTAATAGTAAATATTCCCGAGAAATATAATAATATGATTAAACAGATAGATTTAGATGATATAATGGAAAGTTTATCAGATAAAAATATTAATTTAAAATCAATAGAATTAAATAAAGTTATCTATTAAATTAAGAAAGGAAATTAAAAAATATGAAAAAAATAATTGTAATATTAAAATATTATAAAAATAATGTAGAAAATATAAAGAAAATTGTAAATTTCTTTTTTAAAGAAATAGAAAATGCTACTATAAATAGGTATTTTGATAATGAAGAAATAGTATTAACAAATAAAGAAGAATTTTTTTATGAAATTAGTAAAAAAGAATATAAAGATGCAAAAAATGAAATTTCAATTGAAATTTGTAGTAATAGTTTGGAAGAGTTATCTATTGAAAAAAATCTTTACATATTATATTTATCATATGAAAATTATGAAAAAAATCAGAAAAAAATAGATTCTTTTTTTGATGATTATGCTCAGGAAACAAAAGTTGATTGTATTTTTTTAAATGAACTCAAGTATTTTAGAAATCAGAGAATAGAAAATATTGAAAAATTAAAAAAGAAAGGTATAACTATTTCAAAAGATAAAATTTTAGAAGTTAATGGAGAAAAAAAAATTGATGTCAGAAAAAATGCAGGATATATTACATATGTAAAAGAAATTCCGGTAGGAGTAGCTTGGAAAATGTGGTTAGGAAATAATTATTATAATTGGATACCAAAGGAAACTCTTGTTGAATTTAAAGATTGTTATCAAAATATTGAAATAGGAAATAATATCCAGAAAATAATAATGACAAAAACTTTAGAGGAATTTACTAATGATAAAACAGATGATATAAAATGGAATTTTAGGAAAAAGTTAAATTTAAATAGCATTACAGAAAAAATAGAAGAATTTGAGAAAAAAAAGGAAATATCTTCAGATGAAGAAATATTTGAAGCATTTTTTGTAGATAAAAAATACTATGAAATTAGATACTTCGATAAAAAAGGAAGATCAATAGAAAAAAAATATGCTAAATTTTATAAAGTAGAAGAATATGATTTAGTAGAAAATGAAAAAGTAAGAAGATTTTTAGGAGAAACTATTGGAAAAATAGAAAATCTGGATATAGAAAAATTAAAAAAAGGATATTACAGAAGAACAGAATATAACGATGTGTTAAAATGTTTAAAAATAATAAAAAATGGAGAAAGAATAAATAAATTTGATACTGAAATTATGCTACAAAATATTGCTGATTATGAGAAAAAAGAAATATTAGAAAAAGTTATAAGATACATTAAACAAAATAAAATAGATAATATGAAATTTGATAATGGCTCAGAATCGACACATAGAGATGTAATTACTTTTTTTGAAAAAAATATTGAATTTAAAGGAAGTGAAAAATGAAATGAAAGTAAAAAAAATAAATTATAAATCTCCGATAAAAGAAAATTTTCAAATTAAAAAACTTTATGGGAAAAGAGTTTTATTTGATGAAGGAAAAGAATTTGAGGGTAAATTGGAGTTACAATATGATAATGGTAATATTCATTCAGAGGGAGAAATAAAAAGAGGATTAAAAATTGGAGAATGGAAAACTTATTATAAAACTGGAGAAGTTTCAGATATAGAATACTATGAAAATGGAGTATTGAATGGAGTTATAACAAAATATTATAAAAATGGAAATATAAAATCCGAATGCTATTACGAAAAGGGGAAAAAAGATGGCTTGGAAAAAGAATATTATGAAACAGGCATATTGAATGTAAAAAGAAGATACATTAATAATAAAAAAGATGGAGAAACAGTGATATATGATAGAAATGAAAAAATAACTCTAGTCCGAAATTATAAAAATGATTTACAAAATGGAATGGAGGTGGATTATTTTGATTATGATAACAATATTATCAAGTCAAAAAGAAATTTTGTAAACGGAAAATTAAATGGAAAATCTATTTATTATTATGGAGATTATAAAAATCAAATAGAGAAAACGGGAGAATTTATTAACAATGAAAAAAGTGGAAAATGGGAAATCTATTATAAAAATGGAAATATAAAAGAAATTACAAATTATTTTGAAGATAAAATAGAAGGAATATCGAAAAGATATGATGAAAATGGTATTATTGTGAGTTTAGAAAATTATAAAAAAAATTATTTGGAGGGTATTTCTAAATATTACTATCCAGATAGTGAAAATTTAAACTGGGAAAAGGAATATAGACTTGGAAAACTACATGGAGAAGTAAGGTACTATTACCAGAATGATATACTGGGAACTGTCAAAACTTATAAAGAAGATAAATTAAACGGAATTACTAAATACTATGATAAAAAAGGAATATTAAGCTGTGTTGAAACTTATGAAAATAATGAATTAAATGGAAAAACAGAATATTATGATGTAAATGGAAAGTTAGAATATTTTGAAATATATAAAGATGGTAAGTTAGAGAATATTTCAGAAAATTAAAAAAATAGGCAGGAGATAAATTTTTATACTCATCAGAAGAATAGAAAGGAACACTTGTAAGAACTCCAAATGGATATGTAAAAATAGAAAATATTAAGAAGGGAGAGTTTATATACTCATATAATTTGTTAACAGGAGAAATAGAATTAAAGCCAGTATTAGAAGTATTAAAAACCTATAATCAAGAAAATACATTAAAATTAAAATTTAAAGAAAATATAGAAATAGAAACAACATTTAATCATGAATTTATGACATCAGACGGAGAATGGATAACAGCAGAAGAACTGGATCTAGAGACAAAAGTATACACGTTGACTGGTGAAATAATAAGTTTAGAAGCAAAAGAGATAACTAGAAATGTTAATCCGAAAATAATGTATGACTTGGAAGTGGAGGATAACCATAACTATCTGATAACAGAAGAAGATATGCTGGTTCATAATGGAAACTGTCCTGCAATTGCTAAACAAGTAGAAAATGCTGTAGAAGAAGCAAAAAAGTTAGGGAAAAAACATATAAAAGTAAAATTGAAAGGGTACCCTAATGTTGAGGTTCTTGATAAACTTTTCAAAAAAAAGGAGAGAAATTAGGAAGAAAATGGAAAGGTACAATAAAATATGGGGATGTATTGTTTAAAAAGTTAAAGAAAAAAATGGTAGTAGATGGAGTAGAAGTTGAAATGGAGTTTTATCATGCATTTTTTAAAGGAAATAGGTTAGACAAATTATCCATACCATTTTCAGATTTAGGAAAAACTTTTAAGAATCATCCAAATTCAGCTAATAGTAAATTAAAAAAACTATTAAAAAACACAACAGATAAAAATAGTATATATTATAAACTAAAAGAGAGAATAAGTTTTCCCACAAAAAGTAATTTTAAACTAGATGGTGTCATGTATACATGGAATCATAATGCTTTAAGAGATTGTTTGGAACCAGTTGTAGAAACAGTACATAAAACTGGGCATATGGGAGGAAATTCATTAGGAAAAATTTATAATAAAATATTTGGGAGGTAAAAATCCACATGGAAAAAAAATTATTAAAAAATTTAGATAAAATGATATGGAAAAACATAAAAAGATTATCGAATAAAGATTTAGATGAATTTGAAGAAGATTTAAAGATAAAATTTCCAGAAGAGGATAAGAAATATATAAAAGCATATAATCATGGAGAAGCACAGAATATTGTATTCAAAATGTTTAATGATAGCTACAAAGTAAATGTTATAGATTTTATGGATTATTTAAAATATTCTAAAAATAATAGTTTTAATTATTTTGAAATAAAAAAAGTAAAAAATTATTTTCAAAACAGAAAATTAATTCCTTTGATAACGGGATTAATTTTTGAAAATAGAAGAGAAAATCATGAATTTGAAAAAGAATACCAATATGAGATATATGAAGATGTAAAAGATTGTACATTTATGTATGATTTTACAACTAGTCCAAAAAATCCAGATATAATATGTGTATGTTATACATATGAACAAAAAATAAAAATGCCAAATTTTAAGACAACTTCTAAGTTATTAGATGGATCAATTATTGAAGAGAAGATAGGAAAAAAAATTCTAGATTTATTTAAATATATGTATATTGAAAATAAAAAAATAGATATAGAAAAAATAACATGGGAATTTAAAGAAAATGCAACTAAAGAAGAAATTGAAGAATTCCAAAAAGAAATAGGATTAAAATTTCCTAAAAAATATTTAGATTTATTAAATTATGCAAGAGAAAGATCAATAGAATATTATTCAACAATATTTAAAAAAAAAAGTTCCAGAAAATGTTGTTGATACAGGAAATTATATATCATTGAAGGATATAAAGGAAAATTATAATATATTTTTAAAATATCATAAGCCGTATCCTAAAAAATTAATACCAATAAGGGAATGTGGCGGAGGAGATTACATCTGCCTAGATTACAGAGGTAAACTAAACACAACTTTAAAAGAGCCCAAAATAACATATTACGTACATGATGAAATAGGAAACAGAAGATTTATACATTTGGCAGATAGTTATGATGAGTTTTTGGATATGATAGAAATAGATGAGGAAGAAATAGCGGAAAGGGAGAAGGAGATTAAGGAGAGTTATTTTTATGGAGAGCAGCCTTTGGAGGATGATTAAAAGGGAAAGAGAGGTGTAGGATGGAGAAATTATTGGAAAATTGGGATAAAGCAATTTGGGAAAATATTATTAAGATAGATGGCAAAATGTTAAATGAAGTAGAGAAAAAATTAAAGGTCAAATTTCCGATGGCAGATAAAAAATATATAAAAGCATACAATAATGCTAGATCTGTGAATATAGTTTTTAGGATTGAAAGAGAAGAATTTAAAGTAGATTTTTCAAATTTTAATATTGATTTTTTAGAAATGAATACTAAATTTTTTTTATCATTAATAGAAACTTATTTTCCTTCACAAAAAATAGTTTATATATTATCTGGAAGAGAAAAAGTGAATACAAAGATAGAAGAAACTGTGTTGATTTATTATAAACAATACGAAATATGTTATGATTTTACTAAAAATGAAGAAGAAGCAGAATTTTGTTTAATAATATATGAAGAAGTAGTGGAAAAAGATGGTATAGAAATATTGAAAAAAGAAATTGTGGAAGGAACTGTAAAAAAAGAAAAATTAGAAAACGTTCATAGTTTGAAAGATTTATTTGAATATATGTACATAACGGATGAAAAAGTGGAGAAAGAAGAAGTTTTTTATATATTTAGGGAAACAGCGACGGAAAATGAAATAAAAAAATTTGAAGAAGAACTAGGAATAAAATTTCCAGAAAATTATGAAAATATGTTAAACAGAGCAAGGGAGGAAGGAGTGAGACTCTATCCAAAAAAATGGAAGATAAAAGTTCCGAGAGGCGTTATGGAATATGATACAGGAATGTACATAGACTTAAAGGATGTAAAGGAAACATATGAAATATTTTTAGAGGAACATAAACCTTATCCCAAGAAGCTGATAGCAATAGCATTATATGGAAATGGAGATTATGCGTGTCTAGATTACAGAGGTAAACTAAATACAACTTTAAAAGAGCCAAAAATAACATATTATGTGCATGATGAAATAGGGAATAGAAGATTTATACATTTGGCGGATAGCTATGACAAGTTTTTGGATATGATAGAGATAGATGAGGAGGAAATAGAAAGAAAGGAAAAGGAAATAGAGGAGAGTTATTTTTATGGGGAGCAGCCTTTGGAGGATTAGGAGTTAAGTATGAATATAGTAAGATTAGATGAAAATGATAAGTTTTATGACTATTTTAATATTGATATTATAGATGATGTTGAGGTTATAACAAAAGATGGTGAAAGGTTTACAGGAGAAATAGAAACTTATGGGCCTGGAAATGAATTGTCAATACGAGGTACGATAATTGATGGACTTAGAGAAGGCAAATGGGCTTATTATTTTGAAAATGGCGAATTAAGAGGGTTTAATGAATATAAAAAAGGGAAGCTGAATGGACGAGCGGAAGAATATTCTAAAGATGGAAAATTAATATTGAAAGGACAATTTTTAGATAATAAAAAAACAGGATATTGGTACTGGTATTATGAAAATGGAGTTGTTGAATCAGAAGGTAGTTATAAAGAGGATAAAAGAGAAGGGGAATATATTTTAAGATATGAAAATAATGCAATTTCCTTACTTACAAATTTTAAAGATGGTATGGAAGATGGAGAAGTTGTTTCATATTATGAAACTGGAGAATTACAGGCAAAATATAAAAGGGTACAAGATAAGACTGTAGGAGATTACTTTCTCTATTATAAAAATGGTAATATAAAAATAACAGGAAATTTTGTAGATGGAAAAAAAGAAGGGAAATGGTTATCATACTATGAAGATGCGAAATTAGAGATTGAAGAAAATTATTATAATAATGAATTAAATGGAGAAATATTTGGATACTATAAAAACGGGAATATAGAATATGAATCTAGATGGAAAAATGGTAAAAAAGAGGGGAAAACATATTATTATTTTGAAAATGGTCAGAAAAAACTGGAGGAAATTTATAGGAATAATAAACTGGAAGGAGAGCGTGTAACATATTTTAATATAGGCAAAGTGTTTCAGATAGAAAATTATAAATCTGGGAAATTGGATGGTGAAAAAATAATTTACACAGATTATGATAATGATTTAAAATATCAAAAAATAGATTATATAAATGGAAAAATGAATGGAGATTTTATAATTTATAATGATGATGGAAAGACAATCGAAAGCATAGAAAGATACCTGAATGATAAACTGGAAGGATTTACAGAATATTATGATGAACTAGGAAATTTAATATTAAAGCAAAAGTTTCATGAAGATGAATTAATAAGTGAAGAAAATTTTTAAGGAATGGAGGGAATATGATAGGAAAAATAAGAAATTTTGATAAAAAAAATATGAAATTTTATCAACTTCAAAAATAAAAATATATGATGATGAAGAAAAGATGCAGATAAAAAATATAATTGAACAAAGTGTTAAAGAATTGCCTGATATGGAGTATAATATATTTATCGATATTATAGATACAAGGGTAGCAGTAAATGAGTTAAAACCTCTTCAAAAATTAGCATTAAGTCTATATTTTTTAACTGAAGAAATAGAAATGCATACAGATAAATACGGAGAAGCATTAAAAGTATCAAATAAAGAACATATTTTGAAAAAATGGGAAGATAATAGAGAAAAGTTGTTTCCAGAAAAAGTAGTTAGTGAATCTGAATTACTAGCAAATATGAAAAATGAGATTACTCTAAAAATTGAAGAGGACAGTAGATTATTGGAATTTGTAACACAGCCCTTAATATATGATGTATTTTTTGGAGGTTATTATTTAAGGGAAAATGCAGTAGTAAAAAAATTAAAAGAAAATTTTATATTAGATTTTAATATGCCAATTATTTTAGAATACAAACAAGCTAAAAGTAATTAAAATAGTAATTTTATTGAAATAAATGTAAGTTTAGATGAATATAATGTTCCTGAGATAAAGGCTATGGAAGTATTTGAAACTTTAGGAATAGAATATCAAAGAGAAAATTTATTTTTAGAGGGTAATGGAATAATAGAATTAAATTTAAAAACAGGCAGAATAAGTCAGGCTAATTTTCGAATAGTAGGCGGAATAAAGGGAACATTTAATAATATTCAAGAAATTAAATTAAAAGAAATCTAAAAAACGTTGCATTTAATATTGCAATTTATGATTAACATTATTTTAGGAGGAAATAAAATGAAAAATTTAAAAGAAATAATAAATTATGAAGATTGTGAAAAAAGAACGAAAAAAAGCAAATATTTTACAGAAATATTTTTTGAAAAGTATCCAGTGAAATATAGAGAATTATTAGAAAAATATGAGTGGGTACCATTTTTAGATAATGTTGTATGTAGAATAGATAAAAAATATGTAACCAAAGAGTATGTTTTATGTGTAGGTGGACAAAAAGGGAAAGATAATTTTTTTTATCCGTATTCATTAGATTTGGAAAATGATTTAATAGAAGAAAACTATAATGAAATTATTGATTTTATAGAAGAAATTGATGAAGAAGCAAGAAATCATGAAGATAGAATAGAAACATTAAAAAAAGAAATTGAAAGAAAAGAAATAAATAAAGAAGAAATTCAGAGTGCTTATAGAGAAATAGAAAATGCTGAAGAAAAAATTTTGAGTTTACAAGATATTTTGTTAGCTTCACCATTAAATGTAGAAAATTATATTCCATTAACAAGTTACGACTATGCTATTCTTCTATTTAATAAAACAACAGGAGGAATAGACTATTTTGCAAAAGATGACTATGTGGGAACGTTTGAAATAGCAGGAAGTTTTGATGAATTTATAGAAAATCTATATGTAAAAGATGATGAAGGGAAAAATTATCAAGATCTTATTCAAGCGAGGGAAGTAAGAAAAGCGATAGAGGACGCAGTGGAAGCGGAAAATGAAGAATAAAGAAAAATTAGAGAATTTGGGATTTAATTCCCAAGTTCTTTGAAATATAGAAAAAGGAGTAAAGTTAGAAAGTGAGCAAGAGAAATTTAGATGAAATATTAGATTATGAAAGATGTAAAAAGAGAATAGAAAAAAGCAAATATTTTACAGAAATATTTTTTAGAAAGCATCCAATGAAATATAGGGAATTATTTGAAGAGTATGAAAAGATATTTTTTAAAGACAATGTTTATTATAAAGTAGATAAAAAATATATGACAGATGTGTATAAAGATTCTATGGGGGAAGAAAATACAATTTTGGCTTCATATTTTTCTATTTCAAATGATAGAATAGAAACAATATATAATGATATAATTTTTTATATTGAAAGATTAGAAGATACGTTGGAAGATTATGAAGATGATATTGAAATGATGGAAGATTATATAGAAGAAAGCGAAGAAAGTGAAGATATAAAAGATTTTGAATCTCAAATTGAAGATGACAAAGAAGAAATAGAAAGAATTAAAAATTTGTTGGAAATATATCCAAAAATAGAAAATTATATACCAATACATTCTGAACCAGGCTTTCATTATTTATTAATAAATAAATTAACAGGAGCGATTGAATTTTTTATGAGAGATCCTATTTCAATAGATAAATATACGGGATTATTTAAAATAGCAGATAGTCTTGATGAATTTATAGATAAATTATACATTGAAAAAACAGAGAACAGAGTAGTTAATATTGCTCAAGGAAGAAAGGTTTTAAAAGAGATGGATGAATATATTAAAGAAAGAGATAAATTTAAAAATGAATAAAAGAAATTTAGATGAAATATTAGATTATGAAAGATGTAAAAAAAGAACAGAAAAAAGTAGATATTTTACAGAAATATTTTTTGAAAAATATCCTACAAAATATGAGGAATTGTTAAGGGGTTATGATGTTTTATGTTTTTCCATAGGGGTAAAAATTAAAACTTTTAAAAAAGAAAATCCAAAATTAGATTCATTGGTTGGAGAATTAGAAATATCTAATGACGCAATAGAAAAACATTATAATGAATTTATAAATTATTTAGAGGAAATTGAAGAGCGTGTGGAAAATTCGGAAAGTGAAATTTCTGATCTTGAAGAAGAATTAGAAGAAAACGAAGATGAAGAGGAAAGAAATGGTATTTTGGAAGATATAGAATATGAGAAAAAGAATTTAGAAGATTTAAAAAGAATTTTATTAAACTATCATAAATTGCAATATTAATTACGACATTTTACCAAATTTTTTTTAAAAACTAATATAGTATATGAGAGATTTGTAAAAACATACAATGTCGATATTAATAGGGGAATTAAAGGTGCTACTCCAGAATATGTAGACTTCAAAGTAGCATCTTACCGTCCTGTATACAGTGATTCACAGGCAATTAGAGGAACTGAAATACATTTTAGTGATTTAACAAGTAATTATGGAACACATTTTGAACAAGGAAATAAAATACTGGTTGAGGAGCTAGTTTCAGAAAACAAAGATTTAAAAGAAATTTTAGGAAAAGATTTTAAAGTTACAGAATCAAATGTATTTGCTAGAGATAAAACAACAGGAGAATACGTTTCATATACTTGGCATCATGACTTAAAAGGAGATCAAATGTATCTTGTGAGAACAGATGTACATAAAGCTGGAACGCATATGGGTCCAAATTCTGTAATTAATTCACTGGATAAAACAGGAATTGATGGAGGAGAAGCATGGGATTGGAGAGAAAAACATAAAATAAGTAGAGACATTAAAAACTATAGACAATATGACAGTAGTTTTAAAAAATAGGAAAGGAAGGATAATGAAAAAATTAGTAGAAAATTTAGATGAAACAATATGGGAAAATATAAAAAAAATTGATAAGGAAAATTTTGATAAAATAGAAAATGAATTAAAAATAAAATTTCCAGAAAATGATGTAAAATATTTGAGAAATTTTAATCGTGGTACAAGTATAAATACAGTATTTTTTATTGATGATGAAGAATTTAATGTAGAATTATCAACTTTTAATTGTAAATATTTTTTTAAAAATTTAGATCATTTTCATAGATTGACAGGAGATTATTTTTCAAACAGAAAAATAGTGCCAGTAGTATCAAAAACAAAGTTTTTAACTGAAATTGATGAGTTAAAGGAATATGTGATAGCTTATGATTTTGTAAAAGATAGCAATAATCCCGAAATTATATATATAACTTATAGAGCGGAAGATGTTGGGCTAAATACCATTTACAGATATAAATATATAGAAGGAAGTGTAACAGAAAAGAAACTTGGGGATAAAAGTTCAGTAATACTTGACTATATGTATGTAACAGATGAAAAGCCAAAAGAGGCGGAAGTGGGATGGCTATTTGAAGAGTTTTCAACAAAAGAGGAGATAGAGGAGTTTCAGGAAGAGATAGGTTTAAGGTTTCCAGAAAAATATTTGAATTTTTTGTATAAAGCAATTGATGAAAATGGAATCAGAATATATCCAGAAAAGTATAAAAGTAAATATAGAAAAGAATTATCAGATACAAATTTTGAATATGGAGCATATATGATGCTTGAACAGATAAAAAGCAATTATCAATTTTTGCTGGATGAATTTAAGCCATATCCGAAGAAATTAATTCCAATATTTGACTGCCTGTATGAACGTTACATCTGCCTTGACTACAGAGGAAAACTGAATACGACATTGAAAGAACCGAGAATAACGTATTTTAATTCAGAGGAATTTGGGAACAGGAGGTTTGTGCCGATAGCGAACAGTTATGAGGAATTTTTGGATATGATAGAAATTGATGAGAAGAAGGTTGAAAGTGAAAAGAGGGCGATGAAGGAGAGATATTTGTATGGTTATCAGATATTGGAGATGATAAGGGAGGAAGAATAGAAATTAATATGACAAAAGTTTTGTAAACAAAAGGAGCAAAAAGAAATGAAAAAATTAATGGAAAATTTAAATGAAACAATATGGGAAAATGTGAAAAAAATTGATAAGGAAAATTTTGATAAAATAGAAAATGAGTTGGAAATAAAATTTCCTGAAAATGATGTAAAATACTTGAAGAACTTTAATCGTGGTTCAAGTATAAATACGATATTTAGTGTTGATGGTGAGGAATTTAATGTAAAATTATCAACTTTTGAATATAAAAATTTTATTAGGAATTTAGAATATTTTCATAGATCAACAGGTAATTATTTTGTGAATAGAAAAATAATACCAGTAATATCTAAAACGGAATTTTTAGATGAAATTTTAGAATTAAAAAAATATATTGTAGCCTATGATTTTACAAAAGATAGCAATAATCCTGAAATCATATACATAACTTATAGAGCGAAGGATGTTGGGCTTGACACTCTTTATAGATATGAGTACATAGAAGGAAGTGTAACGGAGAAAAAATTAGGGGATAAAAGCTCGGTGATACTTGACTATATGTACATAACAGATGAAAAGCCAAAGGAAACAGAAGCAGGATGGCTGTTTGAAGAATTTTCAACGAAAGAGGAGATAGAGGAATTTCAGAAAGAGATAGGGTTAAGATTTCCAGAGAAATATTTGAATTTTTTGTATAGGGCAATAGATGAAAATGGAATCAGAATATATCCAGAAAAATATAAAAGTAAATATAAAAAGGAAATGTCAGGGACAAATTTTGAATATGGAGAGTATATGATGCTAAAAGAAATAAAAAGCAACTATCAGTTTTTACTGGATGAATTTAAGCCATATCCTAAAAAGTTAATACCAATATATGAATGTGTATCCGAATGTTATATTTGCCTTGACTATAGAGGGAAACTGAATACGACATTGAAAGAACCGAGAATAACGTATTTTAATTCAGAGGAAGAGGGGAACAGAAGGTTTGTGCCGATAGCGGACAGTTATGAGGAATTTTTGGATATGATAGAAATTGACGAGAAGAAGGTTGAAAGTGAAAAGAGAGCGATGAAGGAGAGATATTTGTATGGTTATCAGATATTGGAGATGATAAGGGAGGAGGATAAAAAATAAAGTATATCATAATTTGGTAAAAACTAAGCAAATTGGAACGCATATGGGTCCAAATTCTGTAATTAATTCACTGGATAAAACAAGAATTGACGGAGGAGAAGCATGGGACTGGCTAAAAGATGATAAAATAGGTGGAACAGTAAGAGATTTACCAAATTATGATGAAAGTTTTGTAAATAAAAGGAGCAAGAAATGAAAAAATTAATGGAAAATTTAGATGAAACAATATGGGAAAATGTAAAAAAAATTGATAAGGAAAATTTTGATAAAATAGAAAATGAATTAAAAATAAAATTTCCAGAAAATGATGTGAAATATTTGAAAAATTTTAATCGTGGTACAAGTATAAATACAGTATTTATTATTGACGATAAAAAATTTAATATAGAATTATTAACTTTTGAATATAAATATTTTAATAAAAATCTAGATTATTTTCATGAATCAACAGGAAATTATTTTGCAAATAGAAAAATAGTGCCAGTAATATCTAAAACACAATTTTTAGATGAAATTAGAGAATCAAAAGAATATGTTGTAGCCTATGATTTTACAAAAAATAATAGTAATCCTGAAATTGTTTATATAATGTTTAAAAACAAAGATATTGGTAAAGATGTATTGAGAAATTATGTTTATATAGAAGATAGTGTTACGGAAAAAAAATTGGGAGATAAGAGTTCAGTAATCCTTGACTATATGTATGTAACAGATGAAAAACCAAAAGAGGCAGAAGTAGGATGGCTATTTGAGGAATTTTCAACAAAAGAGGAAATAGAGGAGTTTCAGAAAGAGATAGGTTTAAGGTTTCCTGAAAAATATCTGAATTTTTTGTATAAGGCAATTGATGAAAATGGAATCAGAATATATCCCCAAAAATATAAAAGTAAATATAGAAAAGAATTATCGGATACAAATTTTGAATATGGAGAATATATGATGCTGAAAGAGATAAAGAATAACTATAAATTTTTGCTGGATGAATTTAAGCCATATCCGAAAAAGTTAATCCCGATATACGAATGTATATCCGAATGCTATATTTGTCTTGACTATAGAGGGGAACTGAATACGACGCTAAAAGAGCCAAGAATAACTTATTTTAATTCGGAGGAATCTGGGAACAGGAGATTTGTGCCGATAGCGGACAGCTATGAAGCCTTTCTGGATATGATAGAAGTTGACAAAAAGAAAGTTGAAATGGAAAAAAAGGCGATGGAGGAAAGATATTTGTATGGGGATCAAATATTGGAGATGATAAAGGATGAAGAATAGGAAGGTTTTATTTATTATAAAATGAAAATAGGACAATGTTAAGGAAAGGGAGTGTTAAAAAATAATGAAAGTATTGAAAATAGACGAGCATGAAAAGTTTTATGAATATTTTGATGTGGAAACAGTAGATGAAACAGAAATTTTAAGCAGGAATGGTGAAAAAGTAACAGCGGAAATCGAAATTTATTCAGAAAATGTGGTAATTACACGAGGGAAAATTATTGACGAATTAAGGGAAGGGAGATGGGAGCATTTCTTTGATACAGGAGAACTAAAAGGAGTCAATGAATATAAAAGTGGATTACTGGATGGGTTGAATGAGGAGTACAGAAGAGATGGCTCAAAAATATTTAGTGGACAGTTTAAAAAAGGAAAGAAATCAGGACATTGGTGCTGGTATCATGAAAATGGAATAATTGAAGTAGAAGGGGAATATATTGAAGATAGAAGGGAAGGGAAGTTTATCCAAAATTTTGAAAGTGGAAATCTTTTTATGGAAACATGCTATAAAAATGGGCTTGAAAATGGGAAAGTGAAAATATACTATGAGAACGGAAATATTCAGGCAGAATATAAAAGAGTGGATGGCTTAACGCAAGGGGAATACAGAAGATATTATGAAAATGGAAATACAAAGTATCAGGGGCTGGAAATCAATGGAAAAAGGGAAGGCAAGTGGACTTCATATTTTGAAACTGGCGAGATTGAAGCACAGGAGCAGTGGAGCAAAAACAAATTAAATGGCTATCAAATTTTTTATTACAGAAATAAGAACATTGAGGGTGAATTTAATTGGGAAAATGGTAAGCTGGAAGGAATAGTGAAAAGATATTATGAAGATGGAACTCCTGAAAGCATAGAAAGATATGAAAATAATAAATTAAATGGAGAATATACGGATTATTACCCAAATGGTAGAATTAAGCAGTCAGGATTTATGAAAGATGGGGAATTAAATGGGAAAATAGTTACATATTTTGATTATGGAGAAAATTTAATTTCAAAAAAAGTTGATTATATAAACGGTAAAAAAAATGGAGAAAAAATTTCATATAATGATGATGGAAAGACAATCGAAAGTATAGAAAGATACCTGAATGATAAACTGGAAGGAATAGCCGAATATTATGATGAACTAGGAAATTTAATATTAAAGCAAAAATTTCATGAAGATGAATTGGTAAGCGAAGAGAATTTTTAAGGAATGGAAGGAATATGATAGAAAAAATAAGAAATTTTGATAAAAAAAAATAAGAAATTTTATCAACTTCAAGAATAAAAATATATGATGATGAAGAAAAGATGCAGATAAAAAATATAATTGAACAAAGTGTTAAAGAATTACCTGATATGGAGTATAATATATTTATCGATATTATAGATACAAGGGTAGCAGTAAATGAGTTAAAACCTCTTCAAAAATTAGCATTAAGTCTATATTTTTTAACTGAGGAAATAGAAATACATACAGATAAATACGGAGAAGCATTAAAAGTATCAAATAAAGAACATATTTTGAAAAAATGAAAAACTTATATTATTAAATACACTTAGGGAGATTCGGACTTTAATATGGTACTTGCGACTAACAGTTTGTCAACATCGGCAGCAAGTTCAATTTCACAGACGGCAAGCAGTATATCTGAAAGTGCAGACAGTATTTCAGAGAGTGCAGGAAGTAATAAAAATTGAAAATGTGGATTTGAAATTGAAATATCCAGATGTAGAGAAATACAAAAAGCTGGTATCAGATGAGAACGTTTTTCTAGAATTTATAAAGAACTATAAATTTTATAACGTATTTAAGAGCAATCTTTCTGATAAGGAAAAAACAATCTATGGAATAGGCTCAAAGCCTGTTCCTTTATCACTGAAAACAACCACGGAAAAAGGTGTTTATGCAATAAAAGGACATTTAAGCTATGATAAAATGAGCAATTTAAGATTTCAAGAATTTATCAATTCAGAATATAAAAGGGAGTTTGAAAATGTGAATATTGAATACGGGAAATTGATGTTGCTGGATGATGTGAGGATTATGAAAAAGGCTGATAATATGATTAAAGTATGTGAAAAAGAAAATCAGTATGGATTATCAAATGAGAATAATCAAGATAGAATAATATATTTTAAAAGAGAGTTTTTAAAAAAATTAATTTAAATTTTGAAAAAAAGGGTGATTATTAGATGTACTATGAATATCTTAATGAGAATTCAGACATAGCAGTAACTTATCAGCAAATCAAAGAAAGACTTGAAAATAGAAAAAAATGCAAGATTTATCTTATAAAAGAAGTGTATTAAATTTAGGAAAAATAGTAGAAACAAGAATTAGTAAAGAAATTTTGAAAACATATGTTTGTGATGGTGCATTACTAAAATGTAAAAACTTAATTAGTAAAGATTTGATTTTAAAATTAAAAATTCTTGATAGGAAAATACAAATTTTGGGGAAACCAGTAGCAACAGAATTTGACATTAACAGTTATAATTTTGTTGTTTGTGATAAAAATGGAATAGAACAAGAAGGATATTGTTTAATTAGTTGTAATTTGTGTAATGTGAAAAATGGGAAATGGGGAAATATTTTTAACAATATTTTAAAAAGTGGAAAAAAGGCATTATCAAATGAAAGTAAACTTTTTTGTGGAGTAGATCCTAATAATCCCATTGACATTATTTTTAATGGTCAAAATATTACAGAAAATACAGCAAAGCAGGATATAGCACTTATGAAAGTTATTTGGTTACAACAACTAGAAGAAGGTATAAAAGAAACTTATGAATCTGTCGGAAAATTTGCTGTTGCAAAAAAAATGTTAAAAGTTCCTTATGTAGGATTTTTAGGAATAATAGGGATGGTAACTTCTTCAGTTGAAATTATTAATGGAATTGAATCAACATTATCAGCAGGGATTTCAATGTACAAAGGAAAAAACATTAGTGTTGGAGAAGAAATTCTAAGCAGTGTAGGATATACCCCTGAAGAAATTGAATCAATTTTTAAATTTTCTAGTGGGATTTATGAATTTTCTAGTTTAATAAATAACCCTTTATCAATTTTTAATAGTAATTATTTACAAATTAAGGAAAATCCAATGTCAAAAAAATCACGAAGTGAAAGAAGAGGAAATGCGAATCGTAAAGAGAAAAATTGGCAAAAGAAGGCAACACAAAAAGAATTAAAAAAAAGTGAGAATAATAAAATAAAAAAGGGGTTTTTAAAAGATCTTAATAATGAACATACAAGTTTAAAAGCAAAAGATGAAAAATTACGTGAAATGTTGTATGAGGAACTAGGAGAAACTATTGAAGAAAAATATGAACAAAGTGTTAAATATTTAAATAATGATATTTCTATAATAGAAATAGTAAAATAAATGAAAGGGAATTCTGATGAAAAATTATAATAAAGTAATAGTTTCTGGAATAGGAATACTGATAATTTTATTTTTATTTCAATATATTTTATTTAAAGGAGATTATATGAATAGAAAAAAATATGAACAAATATTAGAACAAGTGAATGAAATGGTTGAAAAAAGAAATTATGAAAAAGCTGAAAAATTATTAAAAAAATCAATAAAATATGATGTGGAAGGATATTACCAGCTTGGAATATTTTATTTTTCAGAATTAAATGATGAAAAAAAAGCGATAGAATTTTTTGAATTAGGCTATAAGAAGGGATATATATTATCAACTTTACCATTAGAAGATATTTATAGGAAAAAGGAAATATTGAAAAGGCAAAAGAATGGTATAAAAAAGGAATTGAAAATAATGAAAATTCGTGCAAAATTCAATTAGCTAAAATATATATGGCAGAAAAAGAATTTGACAAGGCCGAAAAATTATTGTTAGAAGTTGAAAATATAGAAAAAAACGGAGAAGCAATATATAATTTATTTATAATTTCATATTTAAAAAATGATAAATACATTATGAATAAATGGGAAAATAAACTTTTTAATGAAACTGAGGTTGAAGATATAAACGAAGATATGATGGTTAATATAAATTATATCAAGGGTAATAGTGAAGATAAAAATTTTTTTAATCAAGTTAACGAGGCAAATAATTTTGCTTTCCTTGGAAATTATGGCATTGCAGAAAACAAATTAAAAAATGCAACCAAAACAAATGAGAAGAACGGTTACTATGAATTAGGAAAATTATATTATTATCTTTTAAAAACAGATTTAGCAAAAAAAATATTAGAAAAATCATACGAATTAGGAAATTTTCATTCATTATCAATAATTGGAAGAATAGAAGAAGATAATGGAAATATTGAAGAAGCAAAAAGAATTTATAAAATAGGAGTTGAAAAAGAAGATAGGGAATCGATTTTTAATTTAGGTGCTATCTACGAAGAAGAAGATAATAACATAGAAAATGCGATAATAATTTATAATAAAGGGATGGAATTGAAAGATGCCAGATCTATTTATAATTTAATTCATATTTATGAAAATTTGGGAGAAAAAGAAAAAGTAAAGAAACTAAAAAATAAAATATTATTTGAAAATAGACTAATTTATTTGGAATATGATATGATAAATTATTCCAAAAAATAAATTTTTACATTAGGGCGTATTTAAAAACTATCAAAATGATAAATTTTTAGCAATTTTTTCAAAATTCAAAATAATGAACATTGATTTTATCATAATTCATCTAATTTGTAAAATCAAAAGAATGTTAAAAATAACATAGATTTTGAGTTTTTAGACACTGCCTAATAATATGAAGGTGAAATAAAATGAAAAAATTAGAAATAATTAAAAAATTTCAATATTTGAAGTCGGATATTTATAGAATAAATGAACAATTTCAAAATATAAAAAAATTTGGTAAAATGTCGCAATTAATATTGCAATTTATGGAATATAATAAATTATAAATAATATAAAGGAGTGTGTTTTTATATGGGTCAATTTAATCGTTTGGCTTTAGATGAGAACGGATATTCTATAACCAGAAAAAAGTCGTTTAAACCTTATGGGACAATGTCTAAAAATATTGTTGAGAGCGTATTTGAATTTGCATATAGCATGACTTTTGAACAATCTGGTGAACATAGGGCAAATAGAACAGGAGGAAGTCATATAAGGAAAAATGGAGAGATATTTTCTAATGCTTTTCAAGGAAAATTAGCGGAATTTGCATTATATGGTTATTTGCGGGCATTAGGTACAAATTTGGATGAGCCAGATGTTACTTCATATAGATTAGGTAAGTGGGATGATACAGATTTAAAGGTTCAAGATAAACAAATTTCCATTAAATCTACAAAATCTTTTGGAAATCTTTTGTTATTAGAGAAAGATGACTGGGACGAAAATGGTAAT
Organism: Leptotrichia hofstadii; assembly: GCF_007990525.1. Taxonomy (NCBI): domain Bacteria; kingdom Fusobacteriati; phylum Fusobacteriota; class Fusobacteriia; order Fusobacteriales; family Leptotrichiaceae; genus Leptotrichia; species Leptotrichia hofstadii. Next base: position 1,770,185 of record NZ_AP019823.1, on the reverse strand, counting down.
TATTTGCCTAATCAGAAACCTTATGACTTTACTGTTCTGATTAGAATGAAACCATTTAGTGAAGAAATTATGAAAAAGAATAGATTGCTTTATTCCCAAGAAGCAGATAAGGAGTTTTTGAAACATTTAATCCTGAATGAAAAATGGCAGTATGATATTCCAGGCTTTATAACATTAGAAGATTTGAAGAATATAATACAGGATAAATTGATAATAGAAAAAGGTTCAAAGTTGAATAAAAATACTAAAATGGACGCATCAAATTACTATGTTCAGTCTGGAGATTTAAGAAATATAGAGAGCTTAGGTAAAATGATTTAAGTCAATTTGATTTGAAAGATTAAGCGGTTAGAAGACAAATAATCTTCCCATGAAGTTTAATGTAAAAATAAAATATCGACTTATTAATAAACTTTAACTTAATAAATCGATATTTTTTATTTTAATCTTTTAATAATTCCATCGCAGCTTTATAAATATGCTCTGCAGTCAACTCATATTCATTCATCAAAAAATCCAAAGTTCCAACTTGCCCAAATCTTTCCTTTATTCCAATTCTTCTTAATTTTGCGTCTCCAGTTTCAGCAATTACTTCAGCGACTGCACTTCCTAAAGCATTGTGAATACTATGGTTTTCACAAGTTACTATTTTCCCTGTTTTTTGTGCATATTTTTTGATTAATTCCCTATCTATTGGATTTAAAGTAAACATATCTATTACAGCGGCATTTATTCCTTCGTTTTCCAATTTTTCTGCTGTTTTCAAGGCTTCTGCCACCATAATTCCATTAGCAATTAAAGTGATATCTGAACCATCTTTTAATAAATTTCCTTTTCCAATTTCAAAAGTTGAGCCTTTTTCATAAATTGTTGATGCATTTTTTCTAATTGTTCTAATCCAGTAGAAGCCATCTTTTATGGCAATTTGTTCGAGAATATTTTCAAACATTGCCGCATCTGTCACTTCCAGTACAACTGTATTGGCAAGTCCTCTCATTATTCCCATATCTTCAAAGGACATGTGAGTTCCTCCATTATGGGCGGAAGTTACTCCTGCGTCAGAAGCGATTATTTTAATATTATTTTTCTGATATGACCCTGACATAAATAACTGATCAAAGCATCTTCGACTTGCGAAAGCTGTAAAAGTATGTGCGAAGGGGTATTTTCCAGCAATGGACATTCCAGCTGCGACACCTATCATATTCGCTTCCATTATACCGCAGTTTATCACTCTTTCAGGGTATTTATCCTGTATCTTGTCAGTTGTAATTGCGTTCATTAAGTCAGCTTCAAGAGCTACAATTTTATTATGTTTTTCCAGTAATTCACAAAGTTTGGAAGAATAAACTTTTCTCATTTCTATTTCATCTTTTTTTGGAGTTCCATTATAAATTTTTATCATTTATTCCACCTCGCTTTCCAAATCCTTTATCGCCTTTTCGATTTCCCGCTTTAGTTCATCAGTCAATCTTAGATGATGTGAATTTTTCAATTTTTCAATGTATTCGACACCTTGCCCTTTTATAGTGTCAAGTATTACAAATAGTGGTTTTTCATTGTTTTTACGAGGCACTTTCAAAATATCATACATTTTTTCAATATCATTTCCTTTTACAGTAACAGCATCAAAGCCGAATGATTTCATTTTTTCCTCAAAAGAGAATGGCTTTATTATTTCATCCAAAGCACCGTCCAGCTGTTTTTTGTTGTAATCGAGGAACACCGTTAAATTATTTAAGTTATGGTGAGCAATAAACTGAAATGCTTCCCAGCACTGTCCTTCATTTATTTCTCCATCTCCAACAATACAGAATACCCTATTAGATTTTTTATCTATTTGTAAGGCTTTTGCAATTCCTGTGGCAATTGAGATTCCTTGCCCTAGAGAACCTGTTGTTGCATCAATTCCTTTTGTTTTGAGTCTATCCGGATGGCTTGGCAAATTTGTTCCATTCTTATTTAATGTGTAAATTTCTTCAAGCGGGAAAAATCCTTTTAAAGCTAAAGTTGTATAGAGTGCAGGGCCTGCATGCCCTTTTGACAGCACAAAATAATCTCTGCCTTCCCAATGTGGATTTTTAGCATCAACATTCATAATGCCGCCATACAGTACTGCTAATATTTCAACGATTGATAAACTCCCGCCGTAATGCCCAAAACCTAAATTAGTAAGGGATTTTAGTGTATTTATCCTAATATTGGCGGCTAATTTTTTCATTTCTTTCACTTTTTCATTATAATCACTATTCATTTTTTGCTCCTTCCAAATGATAGTCAATTGTTATTCAGTTTTAACAATGATTTATTCTGATTTTTTTGAAGGTACAAATCCAAAGGCTACTAAAATAGCAGTTATTCCAACGATTATTCCAGAAATTACTACTGGAGATATATGTTTTGCCATATTACCTAATACAATTCCAACTGTTACAAAATCTGCATCAGAGAATGTAGTGTTTGCAAATCCTAAATTTCCTAGCACTGGTAATAAAATTACAGGCAGGAATGTTAATAGCAGTCCATTTGCAAAGGCTCCAATTGAAGCACCTCTTCTACCACCAGTAGCGTTTCCAAATACACCTGCTGTCGCTCCGCAGAAGAAATGAGGAACTACTCCTGGCAAGATAAGAGTCCATTTTAACATACCGAGCATAAATAATCCAATAACTCCTCCTAAAAAGCTGCATAAAAATCCTATAAGTACAGCATTTGGCGCATAAGGGAATACGATTGGACAGTCAAGTGCAGGTTTTGCATTTGGTACAAGCTTTTCAGAAAATCCTACAAAGGCTGGAACTATTTCAGCAAGAACAAGTCTAACACCTGATAAAATAATATAAACTCCCGCTGCAAATGTTATAGCCTGAATAATTGCAAATACTAAAAAGTTATCTCCGCTGCTTAATTCCTTTTCAACATATTCTTTTCCTGCAACTAATGCCAGAATTAAGTAAATTATCATCATAGTTAATGAAATTGAAATAGAGCTGTCTCTTAAAAAACTTAAATTTTTAGGCAATTTCATTTCTTCAGTTGATTTTGAACCTTTTCCAACTAAAGATCCGACAAATCCAGATAAAACATACCCTATTGTGCTGAAATGCCCAAATCCAACATCATCGCTTCCAGTAATTTTTCTAACATAAGGTTGTGCCAGTGCAGGAAATATTGCCATTACAAGTCCTAATGTCAATGAACCAATGATTACTAGTAAAGGCCCTTCAAATCCGCCAACTTTTAATATTATTCCAATCATGCATGCCATATATAAAGTGTGATGCCCTGTCAGGAAAATATATTTTAACTTTGTAAATCTTGCGATAAATATGTTCCAGAACATTCCAAGCGCCATTATTAACGCTGTTATTGTTCCATATTCTTTTAATGCCAATGAAACAATTGCTTCATTATTAGGCACTATTCCTTGAACGTGAAATCCTTGTTCAAACATGCTTCCCATAGGTGCCAGCGAGTTTACAACAAGTCCTGCTCCTCCACCTAGCACTAAAAATCCTAAAATCGTCTTAATTGTACCTTTTACTATATCTGTAGCTGGTTTTTTCTGGACTAGCAAACCAATCATAGCTATTAATCCAACTAAAATTGATGGAACTTTTAAAATGTCTACAATAAGAGTTAATAAGCTTTTCATTTTTACCTCCTAAATTTTATATTTTATTTTTTGAAATAATCTGTTAATTTTTCTTCCAGTTCAGGCATACTGATAATGCTGTCCAAAACAATTAACTTGTCAGCTGGAACTGTTGCGCTTTCTGCAATATCCTTTCCCATTACAAATACATCTGCTGCTCCTGGAAGCGCTGATGCCAAGTCGGAATGTTCAACTTCAGCTTCTACGCCAATTTTTTTAAGAACCTTTTTAATGTTCATTTCCACCATAAAGCTGCTCCCTAATCCTGATCCACAAACTGCCATAATTTTCATAATAATCTCCTCCTAATTTTTTTATAAATTATTTTTATTTTTTAAATCAATATTTTTTTATAACTTCTAATATTTCATTATAATCTTTTGAATTTATAAGTTTTTCAATACTTTCATCATCCTGAAACAACTCCATTAACTGCATAAGAGTTTCCAAATGGCTGCTGGCATCTTTAGTTGCCAGCACAAATACCAGCTGTACTTTGGAATCCCCATAATATACTGGATTATTGAGTTTTAAAAGGCTTACTCCAGTTCCCAATGTCCCGTCTTCAGGTCTTGCATGTGGCATTGCCAAATTATCTCTTAAAATAACATAAAAACCTAGTTTTTCGATGCTTTCTATCATAGCGTTGATATAATTCTCCGTTATTATATTTTTTTCTAATAGAGGTTTTCCTGCGATTTTGATACTTTCTTTCCAGTCGATTGCAGAATCTATTATTTGAATGTTACCATCAAGTATTTTTTCTAACATATAAGTTCCTTTCTGAAGAATTCTTCTAATTCTTCATATTTAGTTATTTTTGAGATTTTTTCAATAAAATTATATTTTGTAATTAATTCAAATAAGTCGTTTAAAATTCCTAGATGCTCTGTTTTGCTGGCAGTTGCAAAACTTAAAAATATGTTTGCGCCTTTTCCATTTGGAAATAGAACTTTTTCTTTTACAATTAATAATGAAATGCCTGTTTTTAATACATTTTTTGAAATTGGTGCGTGTGGAATTGCCATTCCTTCCTCAATAATGATATAAGCTCCATGTTTTTCAATCATGTCTATCATTTCTTTTGTATAATCTTGCTTGATAAATCCGTTTCTTTCAAGTATCTCTCCAGCTTTAACTATTGCTTCCTTCCAATCTTTAACTTTATCCACAAATTGGACATTATTTTTACTAAGCATTTTCTTTAAAATAATTCCTACTTCTGACAAATCATCAATAACTTTATTTTCAAGTTTATTTTTCAATTCATTTATAAGTCTATTTTCATCTGTTATGGTTGTATTATTTTTTATTATGTCCATTATTTGCTTTAAAGAAATTTTTGTTATATTTTTTCTTATTCCATATTTTGATAAAAGAATAAAATCTTGCTCTTTAAGTAATGGATTTATTTTTATAACAGGAATATCATAAGTCTCTTCTAAGTCAATAGTAGACAAGATTAAATCAATATTTTTATAATTAGGCATTGAAGTTTTAATCAGATAGTACGGCAAAACATCCACAATATCCAAATCATAATTTTCCTTTAAGCTTTGTTCAAGCACTTTTGAACTGCCATAACCTAGTCCACAAATTAATATTACCTTTTTAGTTTTTTCAGAAGTGTTTCTTTCGATGGAAGCCTTTATATGAAAGCCCATAAGAGCAATTTCATCTTCTGGAAACTTTACTTCAAAAAGCCCTTCAATTTCTTCTATAGCTCTATTTACTACTTCCAAAATAGGATCTTTTTCTAAAATCAGTTCTTGAAAAACCGAGTTTGTGATTTGAATATTATTTTTTATTCTATACATAGCAGGCTTTATATGGTATAAAAGTCCGTTATAAAGTATTTCATCACGTGTCAAGTCAGTTTTTACAATTTTGCTCACTTTGGAAATCATTTTTTTTATAATCAGTTCCTCGTTTATCCAGTCTTCAAACGAATTATTTTTTAAACTGTTTATATTTATTCCCATTATTAAATCAGTTATTTCAATTAACATTTCAGATTTTATTTCATTTTTGTTAAGAATTTTTTGTAAAATTTTTTCAATTTTTTGATATTCTTCTGTGTGAATTAAAAATTTTTTTGCAATCAAATCTTTTTGATTTTCATGAGCTTTTTCAAAATTTAGAAGTAGCAGGACATAAGAAAATATTTTATTATAACTTTCTTCATTTATATTTAAAAACATCACCTTTTCAATTTCTACAATAAATTTTTTTGCATTTTCAATATTTTTTTGCTTAATATATTTGAAAAAATAACGAAAAACTTGTGTTTTGATTACTTTTGAAAAATTTTTATTATTAAGGGAATCAAATATTTGCTCCAGAAGTTCAATTTTTTTTATGAGAATTTCTCGAAAATTACCATTAAGGCGATAACCGTTAGCATTTTTATAAACTAGCTCGATTCCTTGCATTTTAAATTCTTCTGACATCAGTTTCAAATCTTTTTTTATTGTTGTTCTGGAAATTTCAAGTTCTTTACATATCTTTGTAATATTAAGCCCTTTTTCGTCAAAAAATAATATTAACTTCAAAATATTTATTCTATCTTCTATAGATAGTTTGTTAATTTTTTCCAAAATCTCAAATAGATTTTTAAAATCCTGATTAGTATCAAGATAAATACTGTTTTTAACTTTTTTAGTAATCTTATAGTCAAGTAACCGTAAAATACTGTCAATATTATTAATATAATATCTAGCGGCCCTGTCTGAAACGCCATATTTTTCAGATATTAATTTGAAATTATATTTTTCCCCTTTAATAAGGTTATTTAATATTTCAGTTTCCCTATAATTTAACATATTATTCACCTTTCTATAATAAGGATACCTCGAAAATTTAAATAATCAATCTAAATTCCATTTCAAATATATTTGAAAAAATATTACCATCTGCATAATTTTATTATTTTCTTATTTTTTTAAAGTCGATTCAAAATTACAGAAAAAACATTACTTTAAAAATTGACATTATAGAAATAATGTAGTATAATAATATTGTATTAAAAGGATATTTTGGATTTGAATATTGCTTTAATCAAATAGGTAAAATGTCAAGAATTATATTTTTAGTAAAAATAAATGGAAGGAATGATAAATATGAAAAAAATATTAGTGTTAGCTATAATGGCTTTAGGAATTAGTACAAATGTATTTGCTTGTTTTGGTAATAGTATGATTGAGGGTATAATTGCTGATCGAATTATTCGTTCAAAAGAACTGGAAGACATAACAAAAAAAGAAATGAAACTTATTAAAAAATGTCGTATGGAAGATTCGTTAGCATATAAAATTGCCAGTTCAAAAACTCCAGAAGAAATAACAGAAAAAGAGATGAAACTTATTAAGAAACATGGATATGAGTTTTTGTTATCAGATGAATTTAGAAAACAAATAAAAAAAGAGATGAGTAAAAATCTTGAGAAAATGGAATGAGTAGATTTTTATAAGGATTAAAAGTAAAAAGGGTATTTTTTATGAATAAAATCTTTTAAATTTCTTCAAATGAAAAAATATCAAGGAAATTCACTTGACAAGTAAAAGGAAATGATATATAATTAACTAATATGAGCCTTTCCCACAAAGGACCGTTATTCTATAAAATAGAGAATAAAAACAGGAGGAAACAAAGTGAGTAAATACACTGTAATGCAAAAAAAAGAAGAAGTTGTAAGAAACTGGTATGAGATAGACGCAGAAGGAAAAGTACTTGGAAAATTAGCTACTGAAATCGCAGTTAGATTAATGGGTAAACATAAGCCAAGCTACACACCACACGTTGATGGAGGAGATTTTGTTATCGTATTGAACGCTGATAAAATTGCTGTAACAGGGAACAAATTATTAGACAAAAAATATTACAGACATAGTGGATATCCAGGTGGATTGAAAGTAAGAAGTTTAGAAGAAATGTTACAAAAACAACCTACTGAAGTAATCAGAAAAGCTGTAGAAAGAATGTTACCTAAAAACAAATTAGGAAGCCAAATGATTAACAGATTGAGATTATTCACAGGAACAGAACATACACATACAGCACAAAAACCAGAAAGAATAGAGTTATAGGAGGTAAATTTTCGTGGCAGAAAAAATTCAATATTTAGGAACTGGAAGAAGAAAAACTTCAGTAGCAAGAGTAAGATTAGTACCAGGTGAAACTGGAGTAACAATAAATGGAAAAGATATGAGAGAATATTTTGGTGGAAGAGAAATCTTAGCTAAAATAGTAGAACAACCATTAGAATTAACAGAAACTTTAAACAAATACGGAGTAAAAGTTAATGTAATCGGTGGAGGAAACACTGGACAAGCAGGAGCAATTAGACATGGTGTTTCAAGAGCTTTATTAGTAGCTGACGCTGAATTAAGAGGAGCTTTAAAAGAAGCAGGATTCTTAACAAGAGATTCAAGAATGGTTGAAAGAAAAAAATACGGGAAAAAGAAAGCAAGAAGAAGCCCACAATTCTCAAAAAGATAGGAAAAAACATAATAAAAGATATTTTATACGCCCTTGGAAACACTGGTTTTCAGGGGTTTTTATTTTGGAAAAAGTATGGAAAAGTATAGAAATGTGTGCCTGCAATATACACACAATATACAAGTAATATACAAAACACTATATCTTTTCCTGTTATACTATTTAAATAAAATTTTTATAAACTTATATTTTATATTATAATTATAGCGAAACTGCTTTAAAACTAAACTTAAAAAGCTATGACTATTTTACTCAAACCCTAAATCTATATAATTTTAGTAGTTTAATTTTAAATAGGTTTGAGTATAATTTAAAATAATAAGGAGGAATTATGGAAAATAAAAGTTATTTTGATGTGGATTACTTAGTTACATTGGGTGGATTATTTTAGGGTCTCTTATAACATCTTGTACACTTGGGATTTGTTATCCATGGGCATTGTGCATGATTTATGCTTGGAAAATAAATCATACTGTTATTGAAGGCAGAAGGCTAAAGTTTAATGGTAGTGCAATAGGTTTATTTGGCAACTGGATAAAATGGTTATTGCTAATAGTGGTAACTTTAGGAATATATGGATTTTGGGTAAATATTAAGTTAGAACAATGGAAAGTGAAAAATACAACTTTTTTAAATTAATTTGTTAAATTAAGGCTGATTGTTTCAGTCTTTTTTTTGTATTAATTTTTTTAATAACGAATTTATTCTAAGTTTTTTTATTGAGAAATAATAATCTAGATTTTCAAATGATTAAAATATCAGAAATTCTATAATAAAAATTTATTCCTGCTTTTAGAAGAGATTTAGTATAAAATATAAATTTTCAAAAAATTAAAAAATAATCATTTACCATTATTGATAAAACTAAAAAAATATAGTATAATTATGAGATTAGAGATGTTAGTAAATACATTCAGACTTTTATTAAATACATATCTAGAATTTGAATTAAAATAGTTTACTATATCGCAAATCAGACACGTTAATGACAATTGAACAAATTTTAAAACAAATAGTATCATTTAAAATTTAGGGAGGTAGTATTTATGTACGCATTGGATAAACAGCTTGTTTTGGAAGATGGTAGTGTGTATAAGGGGTATGGATTTGGAGCAGATGTGGAAATGGCTGGAGAAGTCGTTTTTAATACTGCGATGACTGGGTATCAGGAAACTATTTCAGATCCATCGTATAATGGGCAAATTATTACATTTACTTATCCGTTAATTGGAAATTATGGGATAAATAGGGATGATTATGAAACTATTAATCCAAGTATTAAGGGAATTATAACTCGTGAAATATGTAGAAAACCTTCTAATTTTAGAAATGAATTTACATTGGATGAAGTTTTGAAGGACTTGAATATTCCAGGAATTTCTGGAATTGATACACGTAGTCTGACAAAGAAAATAAGAGAGCATGGAACGATTAAGGGAATTATCGTTAGTGCAGACAAAGATCCGCAAGAAATTGCAGAAAATTTAAAAATCAATTCGTTGCCAACCAATCAAATCGAACAGGTATCGACAAAAAAGGCATTTCTTTCATCTGGAAGAGGGATGAGAGTTGTTCTGCTTGATTTAGGTATGAAATCAGGAATTATGAGGGAACTTAACTCAAGGGACTGTGATATTGTCGTAATGCCACATAATGCAACTTCTAAAGAAATTTTAAGACAAAAACCAGATGGAATAATGTTAAGCAATGGACCGGGAGATCCGACAGATGTTCCAGAAACAATTGCTACAATTAGGGAATTAATAGATAAAGTGCCAATTTTTGGAATTTGCATGGGACATCAGCTAATTTCACTTGCCTGCGGAGCAAAAACATATAAATTGCTATTCGGACATCGTGGGGCAAATCAGCCAGTAATAAATTTACAGACTGGAAAAGTTGATATTACGGCACAAAATCATGGATATGCCGTAGATATTGACTCATTGAAGGATACAGAGCTAGAATTGACACATATTGCAGTAAATGACAGGACTTGTGAAGGTGTAAGACATAAAAAATATCCAGTATTTTCGGTACAGTATCATCCAGAGGCTTCTCCAGGTCCACATGACCCAAATTATTTATTTGATATGTTTATTGAAAATATGAAAAAGAATCGGAAATAATAATTTTAGAACTATTGATTGAAAACAAATTTTTTAGTTTATTTTAGGTAAATTTGTTACATAAAATTAAAAATTATAAAATATTGAAATAAAAGCGTTGATAAAAATTAATAGCAAGGAGATGTAGGGAAATGCCTAAACGAAAAGATATAGAAACAATTTTAGTGATTGGATCTGGACCGATTATTATTGGACAGGCTGCTGAATTTGATTATGCGGGGACACAGGCGTGTTTATCATTGCGTGAAGAAGGATACAAGGTTATCCTTGTAAATTCCAATCCTGCAACTATTATGACAGATAAGGAAATTGCGGATAAAGTATATATTGAACCATTAACTGTTGAATTTGTGTCAAAAATTATAAGAAAAGAGCGTCCAGATGCCTTGCTTCCTACTCTTGGAGGGCAGGTTGGGCTAAATCTGGCTGTGGAACTGCACAAAGCGGGAGTGCTGGAAGAATGTGGAGTAGAACTGCTAGGAACTAAGCTTGACTCTATTAAGCAGGCGGAAGACAGGGAACTGTTCAGAGATTTGATGAATGAACTGGGAGAGCCTGTGCCTGAATCGGATATTATTCATAATTTGGAAGAGGCACGTAGATTTGTGGAAAAAATTGGATACCCTGTAATTGTGCGACCTGCCTTTACAATGGGAGGAACTGGTGGAGGAATATGCCATAATGATGAAGAACTGGAAGATATTGTTACAAATGGACTTAGATATTCGCCAGTAACTCAATGTTTATTGGAAAAATCAATTTCAGGATACAAGGAAATTGAGTATGAAGTAATGCGTGACAGCAATGATACAGCGATTGTTGTCTGCAATATGGAAAATATTGATCCAGTTGGGATTCACACGGGAGATTCGATTGTAGTAGCACCTTCGCAAACGTTGACAGACAGGGAATATCACATGTTAAGGGATGTTTCGTTGAAAATAATAAGAGCGTTGAAAATAGAAGGTGGGTGTAACGTTCAGCTGGCATTAGATCCGTATTCGTTCAATTATTATATTATTGAGGTAAATCCGAGGGTATCACGTTCATCGGCACTCGCTTCAAAGGCAACAGGTTATCCAATTGCAAAAATTGCCGCAAAAATTGCGGTTGGATTGACACTTGATGAAATTATAAATCCTGTTACCAAAAATTCGTATGCGTGCTTTGAGCCGTCACTTGACTATGTTGTAAGTAAAATACCGAGATTTCCATTTGACAAATTTGAAAAGGCAGATAGACATCTAGGAACTCAAATGAAGGCAACTGGAGAAGTAATGGCTATTGGTAGAACTTATGAGGAAAGTTTGTTAAAAGCTATTCGTTCACTTGAGTACGGAGTACATCACTTGGGGCTTCCAAATGGGGATGAATTTAGCTTGGAATATATTTTGAGAAGAATCCAGAAAGCCGGAGATGAAAGATTGTTTTTCATTGGGGAAGCATTAAGACGAGGAGTTACTCCACAGGAAATACATGATATTACAAAGATTGACATGTTTTTCCTTGATAAAATGAAAAATATTATTGATATCGAAGTTGAATTGAAGGCGAATGTAAATAATCCAGATGCACTGCTGTTTGCCAAAAGATATGGATTTTCAGATAAAGTTATTGCACACCGTTGGAATACGACAGAAGATAAAGTTTACAAACTTCGTGAAAAATGCAATATTAAGCCTGTGTTTAAGATGGTTGATACCTGTGCGGCTGAATTTAAGTCAGAAACACCTTATTTTTACTCGACTTATGAGCAGGAAAATGAAAGTGTTGTAGGAAATAAGAAAAAAATTATTGTACTTGGCTCAGGACCTATTAGAATTGGACAAGGTGTTGAATTTGACTATGCGACAGTTCACGCTGTGAAGGCGATAAAAGAGTCTGGCTATGAGGCGATTATTGTAAATAACAACCCAGAAACTGTTTCAACGGACTTTTCAATTTCGGATAAGCTTTATTTTGAGCCACTTACAGAAGAGGATGTTATGGCAATAATTGAACTTGAACAGCCAGAAGGCGTTGTTGTTCAATTTGGTGGACAGACGGCAATTAACTTGGCTGAAAAATTGGCAAGGCATGGTGTTAAAATATTGGGAACAGCACTTGAAGAAATTGATAATGCGGAAAACCGTGATAAATTCGAGGCATTGCTGCATAAATTGAATATTCCTCAGCCTCTTGGAAAAACTGCATTTGATACGGAAACTGCTGTAAAAAATGCGGCTGAAATCGGGTATCCTGTTCTAGTGCGTCCATCTTACGTATTAGGTGGAAGAGCAATGGAAATCGTATATCGTGAAGAGGAATTACGTCAATATATGGAAAATGCTGTAAAAGTGTCGCCTGATTATCCTGTGCTTACTGACAGATATTTAGTTGGAAAGGAAATCGAGGTGGATGCAATTTGCGATGGGGAAACAGTTGTGATTCCTGGAATTATGGAGCATATCGAAAGAGCGGGAGTCCATTCTGGAGATTCTATCGCGGTTTATCCTCCACAAAGCATTACAGATTCACAAAAGCGTACATTGATTGACTATACAACAAGACTTGCAAAAGGATTAAACATTATAGGGCTTTTGAATATTCAGTATGTAATTAGCGATGGGGAAGTTTATGTGCTGGAAGTAAATCCTAGAAGTTCAAGGACAGTTCCATTTTTAAGCAAGATTACAGGTGTTCCTATGGCAAATCTTGCTATGAAGGGAATTCTTGGAGAAATGTTGAAAAGTAAAGGCTATCAAACTGGATTAATTGAAGAAAGTAAACACGTGTATACAAAAGTTCCTGTGTTCAGTTTTCAAAAACTGAAAGATGTGGACACAACGCTAGGGCCTGAAATGAAGTCTACAGGAGAAGTTATGGGAAGTGATGAAAACCTTGAAAAATCACTTTACAAAGGATTAATTTCGTCTGGAATTAAAGTCAAGGATCAAGGAAGCGTATTGTTTACAATTAGTGGAACGGCAAAAGAGGAAGCTTATGGACTGGCTAAGAGATTTTCTCGGTTAGGTTATCATATAATGGCTACGAAAGGTACAGCCAGATATTTTGAGGAAAAAGGTCTTCGTGTTGAAACAGTTGGAAAAATTGAAGAAGAAGGAAAATATGAACACGATGTGCTAGGGCTGATTTATAAAGGACTTGTAGATATGGTAATAAATACAGCTGGTAAGAAAAAGACTGCAAGAAACGATGGATTTAAAATCAGACGTGCCGCAAGTGAGCAGGAAATAGCCTGCCTGACTTCACTTGATACAACGGACGCTTTACTGAAAGTTCTGGAATCCATTTCATTTAATGTAAGTTCGATATAATTAATTATTGATTTTATTAAATAAAATAGAAAATAAATTTTAAAAATTACCAATTTCGTTAGTTTTATTTTGAGGAATAGGATTCGCGGAATTGGTAAAATTTTTAAGCGAATTGAATAAATAAAAAATACTGGAGTAAAAATGAATTATAAAAAAATAATATTAATAGTATTTCTTTCAATTTTTTTATTTTCCTGTGATGATACATTTAAGGAAATTGGAAGAAAATTGAGTATAAAAAAAGTAAAAAATGAAGAGATGGAGAAGTACAACGGTTATATTGAAATCCATAATAATTTAACAAATATTGAGAATGAAATTTCAAAATATATTGATGCGGCTGGAGAAGGCAAGGAAATAAATGTACAGGAAATGGGGACTCTGGAAAGCGTTCCTGTTATTAAAATCGACAATGCTGTTATCCAGAAACTTGAAAAAAATATAAATTCAAAATTTAAGATGGAAAAGCTGGATAACTCTTCCAAAAAATTATTGCCAATTTTAAAAGAATTAAAAACAGCAACGGATTCCATGACAAATTACTATGGAAAAAAAGAACATTTGGCAGATGGCTTTGCAAAAGGGCGGCAATTACATACAAATTTTTTAAAAATTTACAAAAGATATAAAGAAAGTTCAGATGCTTTCAAAACGGAAGTGGCAAATAAATCAATGGAAAGAATGCAGAAAATACTGGAAACATATAAAAATGAAGGCAGCCTAATAAAATACAATTTGACAATTTTGATAAACAGCTGTGAAGATTTTGTGGATAAAATGGATAATCAGAAACTTAGCATGACCACCTTTATAAAAGGTGATTTAGGGAAATTAAAAAAAGCACAGCAAAATATTTTAGTGGCTTCAGCTAACTTCCAGAAAGCAATTGCAAATGATAAACAGCTAAAAAAAGAAAATTATACAAAAGAAAAACTGGAAATATTTAATAAACAGCTTGCAGAATTTGAAAAATCGGTTACAATATTTATTAAGGAAATTGAGAAAAGCAAGTCGATGAGCAAGAGCGAGATTGAGAAGAAAGTTTATACGGAAGATATGACTGGGACCCCGAACGATGTGATTAAGAAGTATAATAAACTGGTAAATGATTATAATAATTTGATGAATTAACTATTTATTGCTTTAATATTGCCGATTTTATTTTCAAAAAAATTAAATAAATAAAAATTTAATTTACTTAACAAATTATATAGAAAAAAGGAGAACCGTGAAAAAGAAATTAACAAGATTAGGGAAATTCATAAGCTTGATTTTAAGGCATAAGCCTGAGATGATTGGAATTGAACTGGATAGGAATGGATGGGCTGATGTAAATGAGCTTATTAATGGAATAAATCGCTCTGGAGATGTTGAAGACGGAAAAGAGGAACGGATAAATTTTGAAATTTTGGAGGAGATTGTAAGGAATAACAGTAAAAAGAGATATGAATTTAATAAAAATTTGACGAAAATTAGGGCTTGTCAAGGACATAGCATAGATGTTGACTTAGAATTGAAAGCTGTCAAGCCTCCTAAAATTTTGTATCATGGGACAGCGGATAGATTTTTGGAGCAGATAAAAAAAGAGGGGTTAAAAAAGAAAAGCAGGCAATTTGTACATTTGTCAGAGACGGAAGAAACGGCATATTCTGTTGGTCAGCGCCACGGAAAACCATTTATAATAAAGGTTTTGGCAGAAAGAATGTATGAAGATGGGAAAAAATTTTTTATTTCAAAAAATGGCGTTTGGCTGACTGATGATATTGAAGTGGAATATTTGGAATTTTAAAATAAATTATCAAACCATTTTATTAATATAAAAAATAGAAAGATGAAAGAAGGAATTTTTTATGAAATTGGGAATTATTGGTTCAGGGATGATCGTTCAGGAATTTTTGCCTAGTCTTGTTCGGTTGGAAGGGCTGGAAATCGTGGGTATACAAGGGACAAAAAAGAGTATTGGAAAAGTTGAGGAAATTTGTGTAAAATATGGTATTCCAAAATTTACTGATGATTTTAATAAACTTTGTGAATTTGGGATTGACACTGTTTATATTGCTGTTCCGAATTTTTTACATTTTGAATATTGTAAAAAAGCATTGGAAAAAGGTCTGAATGTTATTGTTGAAAAGCCGATGACAACTAATTATAGACAAGCTAAAGAATTGTCAGATTTAGCAAAGGAAAAAAAATTGTTTTTATTTGAAGCAATAACGACACTTTATTTTGAAAATTATAAAAAAATAAAAGACTGGATTGAAAAAATTGGAGATGTGAAACTTGTTCAGAGCCAGTATAGTCAGTATTCCAGCAGATATGACGCTTTTAAGAGAGGAGAAATTTTACCTGTATTTGATCCCGAAAAAGCTGGAGGAGCATTGATGGACTTGGGGCTGTATAATTTACATTATGTTTTAGGACTTTTTGGAAAGCCTGAAAATGTGAAATATTATGCAAACATCGAGCGAAATATTGACACAAGCGGAGTTCTTATGATAGAATACAAAAATTTCAATGCTATGTGTGTATGTGCAAAAGATAGTGAAGGAGAAAGAATAGGAGTAATTCAAGGAAGTAAAGGAAAAATCGTAAGTGAAGAGGCTCCGGGACTTGTCGGAAAAGTTACATTAAAAATGTATGATGGAACAACAGAAAGCTTTGATGATGGATTTTCAAAAGATAGAGTTGTGCCTGAATTTAAAACATTCATTAGTGCAGTAAATGAAAATGACTTGGAATTTTGCTATAAACAGCTGGAAAAAAGCCTGCTGGTAAGCGAAGTGCAGACAAAGGCTAGAATTGGGGCGGGTATTAAGTTTCCGCAGGATTAATAAAAAAGGGGGGGGGGGTTTTTTAATCAAGAAATTCAAAAAATTACTGCTTCAAATCTAAAAAAATAATGGAGTAAACATGGATAGAAAAAAACATTTAGAAGAGATAATAGAATATGGGTTGATAGAAAAAGAAAGGCAGTAATTGGTAAAAATCAATTATAATGGTGAAAAGAATGGAAAAATATAAAAAATTTTGGGAAGCTGTGGATATAGAATACACTGAAAAAGAAGGAAAGAGAAAAGAGAAAAGCAAATATTATACAAAAGAGTTGCTTGAGAAATATGGAGTAAGAAAATATGTTAATTTAGTATTAGACTATGAATTGATAGCATTTAAGCCACTGCTTCGTTGTAAAAATATTGACCCAGAAACGAATGAAGAAGGAGAGTCTTTATTTTTTGAATTAGATTTTAGTGATGAAATGTATGAAAATGGAAGAAAAAAATTAATATGGTACTCTGAAAAAATTCATAAGAAGAAATATGGAAAAGATGCTAAAAAAATTGAAGTAAACTATGGAGAGTTAGATAATTATATACCAATAATAAGTGGGGAACCTTATGCCTATATGTATATATCAAAGGCATCAAATAGGATAGTGCAGTATTCTTCATATTCAGATTTAGAGGATGAAAGTAAAGGAGTTTATTGGAAATGGGTAAAATTAGCAGAAAATTTTGATGAATTTATTGAAAAACTGTATGTAGATCCAAAAGATAATAAAGAAATGTCTAAGGAAGAAAAAGAGCAACTGACAAAATTTGTTGATGGATTGCTGGAACAATTGGATGAAGAAAGGTAGGGGATGATAGAAATGGATAGACAAAAGCATTTGGAAGAAATACTGGAGATAGAAGATTGTGAAGTGAGGGAAGAGGAAAGTTACTATTATGACGATGAGTTTATAGAAAGTTTGGGAATTGAAAAAGAAGAATACAGAGATATGGTTAAAAAATATTCTGAAATTTATTTTAAGGAAACTGTATATATACCCATTGATGATGAAAATATAAATGATAAATTTATTTCGTATTTATATTTTGATGATGAAACAGTTGAAAGAGGAAAAAATATGCTTACAGAATTTGATGAGATGGAATATGAAAAAAATCCTGATTTAAAAAGAACATATTTTTGGAGAAACAACTATGTGGCAATAGATGCGGATGAAAATGAGTACATATTTATTTCTAAAGAAACAAAGGAGATTTTTATGTATTATTTTGCTGAGGATATACATAAAATTTTTACTGAAGGAGGAAATAGGGAAAAATGGAAATGGATAAAATTAGGAGATAACTTTGATGAATTTTTTGATAAATTGTATTTAAAAAAATAATGGATATACTTTAAAAGTATGCTCGAACGTCTCTAATACCTAATTAATCAGGATGAATCTTTGATTTTAATAGAATAGTTGCCTTTTAATTGGTTATTAAAGCGGTTTGAGGATAAAATTCCTTAAAATTTTAAAAATAAGGAGAGAAAATGGATAAAGAAAAAGTTTCAATAATTGTGCCAATGTACAATGCAGAAAAGTTTATTGGAAAAACGATAGAATCAGTACTTTCACAGACTTATGAAAATTGGGAAATGCTTATTATGAATGATGTTTCAACGGATAACAGTCTTGCAGTTGTAAATGAATTTGTAAAAAAAGATGATAGAATAATGGTTGTAAATACTGAAAAAAATATGGGTGTTGTAAAAGGGAGAAATCATTTGATTGATTTGGCAAATGGGAAATATATTGCATTTTTGGATGCTGATGACTACTGGCATAGCCAAAAATTGGAAAAGCAGATACAATTTATGAAAGAAAAAAATGCAGGCATAAGCTGTACAGAGTACACGAGAGTTAAGGAAAATGGCGAAAAAATCAATGAAGTTGTAATTAAATCAGAAATCTCCTATACTGATATGCTGAAAAATAACTATCTAGGCTGTCTTACAGTCATGTATGATGTGGAAAAAGTCGGGAAGCGGTATTTTAAGGAACTGGAGAAAAATGAGGATTATGTACTTTGGCTGGAGATTGTGAAAGATGTGAAAACGATTTTTGGACTCAAGGAAAATTTGGCTTATTATCGAGTGCTGGATAATTCCCGTTCGAGCAATAAGGCTAAAACGGCAAAAGTTCGTTGGGAAATTTATCGAAAAGTTGAGAAATTGCCGTTTTTAAAGTCAGTTTATTATTTTTTACATTATGCAGTCAGGGCTGTACTAAAAAGTAAATAAAAGCAAAATATTTGGAAAAAAGGAAATATCAATGAAAAATGATACACTAAGAACTCTTTATCATAAATTGTTTGAGCATCAGTGAGTTTCGGTTTTGTAGCAATATTTGTTTGTTCAGATAATAAAGTTTAGACTGCTTTCCCAAATAAAGCTTTGAAAATTTTAAAAAATAAGGTATAATTGGTTAAATAAATTAAATTGGAGGAAGTAATGAAAAAGATGAAATTTTTGATGGCTGTAATGATTTCGGCAGTAATTTTTACAGCATGCGGAAATAAATACAGCGTTGATAATCTTAAAAAAAATGACAAGCTGCTAAAAGAAACGGCTCAAAAATGTAAAATAAAAAGAAATGAAAAAATTTGTATAAATGTTGACAAGGTACAAGCTGAAAAGGCGCAGGAATGGTGGAACAAAACAAAACCTGAAATTACTAAAAAAGTTGATAAAATCGCAAAGGATCTGATGGCTGGAAATCTTATGTCAAGTATGGAATTTGTACCTGAAAAACTTTGGGAATGGGAAGCAAAACATGCTTCCACAACACCTCAGAAGGCTAAAGAAACAACATTGCAAATTTTAAAGGAAGCGGTAAAACAAATAAAATTTGAAAAAGTCGAATATAAAGTAGAAAATGCAAAATACGGACAGACAAGTGCTGGAAGAAATTATGCGATTATACCCACAAAAAGTATAGTTTCAGCTGAAGGCAACCAAGCTGAAATAAATCAGAAGTCTTTAGTATTTGAAGATGGAGATAAATTATACGTGGTAAATATTGATGAAAAGAACAAAGCAATCTTAAAGGAAATGTATTCTGACCTTGCAGACGTAAAAGCTGAATAACAGCAAAGACAGTACAGCAAAAACAAATATTATTTGGAGGATAAATGAAAAAAATAACAGCAGGATTAATGATTATTATTTCAGCAGTAGTTTTTTCAGCTGCTGGGAGTAAGAATGGCAATAGAAATTTAAATAACAATGTAAAAGTTTCTGAAAAATCAAGCAAGAATACTGAAACAGCACAACAGGTATGGAATAGAGTAAAGCCTGAAATAAAGGCAAGAATGGATAAACTTGCAAAAGCCGCAGTAAATGGAGATTACATGGCAAATATTAATGAATTGCCTGAAAAATATTTGAGCTACATGGCAAAAAAAGCCTCAATGACAGTGCTGGAATTTAAAAATTCTACAGTTAAGCTGCTAGGTGGAATAACAAAAGATGTAAAATTTACTAAAAGCACATATGATTTAGAAAATACCAAAATTGGGAAAACAAGCAGAGGAAGAAATTACGCACTTATTCCAACGACTGTAACAATGTCAGTAAAAGGGAAAAGTATAGAGTCCAAAGGTAAAATATTGGCATTTGAAGATGAGAACAGATGGTATCTTGTGAATTTTGACAAAAATTATATAACTTCTATGAAAGAGCTTTATCCTGACTTGATGGAAATAAAATAAGAAACGGAGAAAAAATGAGAAAGATAAAATTTTTATTGGCAACAATGTTTGCGGCATTATTTTTTACAGCTTGCGGAAATAAATACAGCGTTGAAAATTTGAAAAAAAATGATAAATTACTAAAAGAAACGGCTGTAAAATGTAAAGAAAAAAATGATGAAAAAATTTGTAAAAATGTGGATAAGGCACAAAGTGAACTGGCACAGGAAAACTGGAAGAAAGTGAAGCCAGAAATTAAGGCAAAATTTGATAAATTTACAAAGGATATAATGGCAGGGAATTATGCAACAGTTATAAACGAAATTCCTGAAAAGTATTTAAAATACGTTGCAGAAAAAAATTCGACATCAGTAGAAGAACTAAAAAAAATGATGACAGAAATATTAAAGATTGTTCAAACTGAACTTAAAATTGAAAACGTTGTTTACGATGTAGATGCTGCTAAAATTGGAAGAACATCAGCAGGAAGGAATTATGCAATTATTTCCTCAGTAACCACAGTGGCAGCTGATAATCAAAAAGTGGATAGAAAGCAAGATTCATTGGTATTTGAAGACGAAAACAAGTGGTATATTATGAATTTAGATGAAAATACTTTAAAATATGCCAAAAAAGTATATCCTGATTTTGAAGAAATTAAAGTAAGATAAATAAAATTTATAAAAAATTTAACAATTTAATAAAAATACTGGGGAGCAATTTTGCTGAGAATTAAACCCATATAACCTGTACAGATAATGCTGTCGGAGGGAGTATTTTATATAAAATAAGAAATAATTTTAAAGTTATTTTGCATACCTTTTCAAATTATTTTAGAAAATTTATAAAAATATAGAATCTCCTTGTGATAAGGGGATTTTTTTATACAAAGAAATTTTAAATAAAAAAACAGTTTTAAGGAAAGGAATGATAGATTATGGAAAGAAAAGAAATTAATGCGAGTATTGCAATTCAGGTATTGCCAAATGTTGTGGGAAATGAGGAAATTGTAAGAGTTGTTGATGAAGTTATTGAATTTATTAAAAGCAAAGGGTTAAAAATGAATGTTGCTCCATTTGAAACGACGATAGAAGGGGATTTTGACGAGCTTATGGAAATTGTTAAGGAATGTCAGGTTGTCGCTGTGAAGGCGGGGGCTGAGGGCGTAATGTCATATGTAAAAATAAATTATAAACCGAAGGGAGACATTTTAAAGATTGATGAAAAAATTTCAAAATATAACAGATAAAATTGCACCAAGTATTATTATTGCTGTATTATTGATGATTTGGCAAATTTTATCAATGATGAATATTATTCCAAAATTTATGCTGCCGTCGCCATTTGAAGTTGTAAAAGCGTTTGTTTTGGATTTTCCGCTGCTCATGGAACATACAAAAATTACTCTGCTTGAAGCATTTTTGGGACTTGGGCTGGGAATAGTCCTGGGATTTGCCGTGGCGGTTATTATGGACAGGTTTGAGTATGCATATAAAATGATTTATCCTGTTTTGATAATTAGTCAAACAATACCTACAGTTGCGATTGCACCGCTTTTGGTACTTTGGCTGGGATATGGAATATTGCCAAAGATTACGCTTATTGTTATGACTTCGTTTTTTCCAATAACTATTGGGCTTCTAGATGGATTTCGCTCGGCTGACAAGGATATGCTGAATTTGTTAAAAACAATGGGAGCAACGCCATTTCAGAACTTTATTCATGTCAAATTGCCAGGTTCATTAGGATATTTTTTTGCAGGGCTTAGAATTTCAGTTTCATATTCGATAATTGGAGCGGTTGTGGCTGAATGGCTCGGTGGATTTAGCGGACTTGGAGTTTATATGACAAGAGTCAGAAAATCGTATTCATTTGATAAGATGTTTGCTGTAATTTTTCTTATTTCCGCAATAAGCCTGCTACTTATGTATCTTGTAAAAAAAATACAGAAATGGTGTATAGTTTGGGAAAAGTAAGTTTTTATATTATTTTCCATTTAAAAAACAAATATTTAATAATTTTTGAAGCAAATATTATTTAGCAAAGCATTAAAATTTCTTGTCATTAACATAGTTTTTATTTCTTAACGGGATTTAATATTAAATATTTTTTATTTCCGTAGGATTGCTCATTGCCGCAAATCCTACAACCTATGGCTAGACTCCGACTTTTATCTGCCCAACTCCGGAACTCCTCCTTTCAGTCGTCAAACAGTCGTAGTTGAACAAATAAAAGCTCCGTCGATTTATTAAACTAAAAAATCTATTTTAATTATTAGAAAGCGCTAAGTTTTTATCTTTTGCTAAAAAAATTTATAATAAATTTATTGTTAAAAAAAAATAAAAAGTGAAGAGAGGTATAAAAAATGAAAAAAATTTTAAAAATTTTAATTTTATGTTTAATCTTGGTTTTGACTGTTTCATGTGGAAAATCTAAAAGTAATCAGAAAATAAAAATTGTACTGGACTGGGTACCAAATACTAATCATACAGGGCTTTATGTAGCAAAAGACTTGGGATATTTTAATGAGGCAGGACTGGATGTGGAAATTGTGCAGCCGCCTGAAGGGAGTACAACGGCACTTATTGGAGCTGGAGGAGCAGAATTTGGAATAAGTTTTCAGGATACATTGGCAAAATCGTTTGCAAGGGAGAATCCTGTACCAGTAACGGCTGTTGCGGCAATTCTTCAGCATAATACATCTGGGATTATTTCATTAAAGGAAAAAGGAATAGACTCGCCAAAAAAACTGGAAGGTAAAAAATATGCCACTTGGGAAGACAATATTGAGCAGGCTATCTTGAAAAAATTAGTAACAGATGGTAAAGGCGATTTTTCTAAAGTAAAATTAATTCCTTATACTATAACAGATGTTGTAACTGGCTTAAAGACTGATGTTGATGCTGTCTGGGTTTATTATGCGTGGGATGGAATTGCTACAGAAAGGGCAGGGCTTCGGACAAATTTTCTAAAAATCCGTGACTATGGAGAAGAACTTGACTATTACAGCCCTGTAATTATCGCAAATAATGACTTTCTGAAAAAAAATCCTGAAATTGCAAAAAAAGTTTTGAAGGCAATAAAAAAAGGGTATGAATATGCAATGAAAAATCCAGAGGAATCAGCGAAAATTTTGGTAAAAAATTCGCCAGAGCTTGACATAAACTTAGTAACAGCCAGCCAAAAATGGATTTCTAAAGAATACCAGTCTGATGCAAAAGAATGGGGAATAATTGATGCAAGCCGTTGGAACAGATTTTATGAGTGGCTTTACAAAAATAAGGCTGTAGAACGTGAAATACCAAAGGATTTTGGATATAGCAATGAGTATCTGAAATAGTAGAAAATTTATAAAAAGGAGAAATATTAAGTGAAGAAAGACAAAAAGCTTGAAATAAAAAATATTTCCATTTCTTTTGAAAATAAAAAAGTTTTGGAAAATGTTTCGATTGATTTGTATGAAAATGAGCTGGTTTGTATTCTAGGAGTGAGCGGTGCTGGGAAAACAACGTTATTTAACATTATTGCAGGACTTTTAAAGCCTGATTGCGGAAATGTGAAAATGAATGGAGAAGATATAACTGGAAAATCTGGAAAAATAAGTTACATGCTGCAAAAGGACTTGCTTTTACCTCATAAAAAAATTATTGACAATGTGGCGCTTCCACTTGTAATAAGAGGTGAAAATAAAAATAAGGCACGGGAAATTGCAAAGCCATATTTTAAAGATTTTGGATTGGAAGGCACGGAAAATTTGTATTCAAGCAAACTGTCAGGGGGAATGAAGCAAAGGGCGGCACTGCTTAGAACATATTTATTTTCCAGCGAAGTTGCTCTTCTTGACGAGCCTTTCAGTGCATTGGATGCCATTACAAAGCATAAAATTCATAGCTGGTATCTTAGCATAATGAACAAAATTAAAATGTCAACTCTGTTTATTACCCATGATATCGATGAGGCGATACTGCTTTCCGACAGAATTTATATTTTGGCAGGAAGTCCAGGTAAAATTGCTGCACAAATAAATGTTGACTTGAAAAATAGTCAGAGCAAGGGCTATAATAATGAAGAAATTATAATGTCTGAAAAATTTATTGAATACAAGCGTGAGATATTAAAATATTTGTAAATTTTTTTATTTGATTTTAAGATGATTTTACTATATAATAAGATAAAATATTGAAAGGAAGTTTGAAAAATGGAAATAAGACATGTAGTAAATGAAGGATTTTTTATATTTGGAGAAAATGGAGATGAACTTGCAAAATTGACTTATAGGAAAGAAGGGGAAAAATTGTATTTTGAATCAACTGTAGTTTCTTCCGAATTAAGAGGTCAAGGAATTGCAGGAAAATTGTTTGATGCTGGTGTGGAGTATGCAAGAGAAAATGGGTATAAAATTGTACCAGTCTGCAGTTATATTGTGAAAAAGTTTGAAAGCGGAGAATATGATGATTTAAAAGCATAAAAAACTATTAATTTCAGTAACAAATATTAAAAATAGAAAGCCTTAAAATAAAATTTTTACAAAATTATGTAGAGTAAAAGTTTATTTAAGGCATTTTTTAGTTATATTTCTTTTGTAAAGTCGTGTTTAATAAGTTCAATAAATGTAAATTTACCATTTTCATACTCATATTTGAAAATGGCACAGTTTGGAAGGCCTGTAAATGGAACATCTGGAGCATGCTTTAAAAAGAAAGTGTAGCAGGCGCCACCGTGGCTCACAGCAAGAACAGTATTATTCCCATCCTTTTCCATAATCTGAGTCAAAGTTTCGTGCATTCTTTTCTCAACATCCTTGTTACTTTCTCCACCAAAATTTACAAAAAAATCACCATAAGTTCTTTCATTTGGATGTTTTGGATTCAGATCCTCACTTTCTCCTTCAAACAATCCAAAATTCCATTCCTTTAATCCTTTCAATCTTTCATATTTCATTTTATTATCAGTCACAATTTCAAGTGTGTCACAAGCTCTTTCCTGAGTTGAGGAGTAAGCCGTATCAAAAGCGATTCCATTATCCTGAAAATATTTTCCAGCCACTTTAGCCTGTCTAATTCCCTCATCAGTCAGCGGAGAATCACAGCTTCCTTGGATTTTTTTCCGTAAATTGAATAAAGTCTGTCCATGCCGCATTAAATACAAAGTCTTTTTCATAACTATATCAGTCCTTCCTATTTTTATAAATATTCTATTTAGCTGCTAATTATTTTTAATATTATTATACCACATTTTATCATAATTATTAAATTGAGAAAAATTTACAATATTGATTTTAAAATATAAGTTTGATATAATTAATACGCATATAAAAAAGGAGGAAATTTATAAATGAATAAAAATAAAATCATAAAAATATTGCTGTTATTCGTTATTATATTGTTTGGACTAGGAAAACTGTATTTAAGCAGAAATAACAGTATGAATGCAAAGGAAAATTCTTCAAAGGAATTTGTTGCACAAAATAAGAGAAATAGCAAAAAGAATGCTATTAAACAGAAAAATATAGAAAATAAAAATGAAAAACAAACTCAAAATACTTCAAACCAAGGAGATAGAAAATATCAAATTGATTATGACCATGTGATTGGCGGAGATGAAAATTCGCAAGGTAAAGTTACTGGCGGACATTCTCTTTTGCGTGGAGATGTTAGAATTGTGAAAAAAATTGGTAATCCAGCTAAAAATGGAGTGTATCGAGCGAGCATTGAAGTTAAGAAAAAAGATGGAACTTGGCAGGCAAAAACTTCTAATGGTGGAGTAAATACGATGTTTCCAGAAAGCTGGGATGAAGCGAGAATTATTGACGAAATAAATTCAGCATGGGAAAACAGAAAAGATGTCAAAGGCAGAGATAATAACATGTGGCAAGGAATCAGCAAAAGCGGAGTTGTAATTCGTGGTTACAAAAGTCCTAGAATAACGGCTTATCCAGTTTATGAAAATCGTTAGAAACTGAAATTTTTAGAAAGGAGGAAATGATGATTATAAAATTTAGCTATTACGACGATGAAGATTTTGGATTAACTGCATTTCCAGAAATAAAATTTTCTGAAAAAGAAATAACAAAAAATAATAAAAAAAATGGACATTTAGAAAAAAAGAAAGAAGAGTATACAAAATATCTAATAACTGGAATAATGGAAGATTTTCCAGATGTGGAAATAATTGATATTTTTTTGCCACAGCTAGAAAAAGTTGAGGCTGGAAAATCACAGGGAGCTATTTGGGATGGACAGGCTTTTCAGCATAAGATTAATAAGGAAAAAGTTGAATTTGAGCATACAATTTTTGGGATCTGTGAGGAATATCCACTGTGGGAATGTAAGTTTAAAGAATATAGAAAGGTTTTTGAAGGCTGGAAAAAGTTTTTGGAAATGGAAGTTAATTTAAAAAGTGAAGTTGCAGTGGAGATTTAAGAAATAAAAAATATGGTAATATGAAAAAATATTTATTAATCAAAATATCTGAAAAATAATAAAAAATAATTTAGTTGAATGATTATGAGAATTAGCTATCAAATACTCCTATTATAAAAATTTATTCCTATTTTTTAAATGGAGTATAGTTAATATAAATAGGGAAAAGTAGAGACTTAGAAAGGTAATTATGATAAAAAGAATAGATACGAAAAGCGGTAAAATAATTTCTTATGTCTACAATCTGAAGGATGAAGATTATAAAATTTTATCAGAAAGATTGGAAATTGATGAAGAGAAGATAAAGAATGTTATTGACGAGGAAATTTTTACTCCAAGAATTTCAAAATCGGACTGGGAGATTTATAAACTGTATTATCCAGCTGTGAAAAAATCGACAAAAGATAAAGAATTTACATCGTATGAGATTAATCCGATTGTAATTTTTTTTAAAGAAGATAAAATTGTTATTCTAGATGATGATTATTACAATGATTTTTACGAATTTGTTGAGGAATATGCCAAGTTAAGAGATGAAGTTCTTGAAGAAAATCGTTTTTTTCTAAATATGCTCCATAAAATCTCTCAAAGCCTTTATAAATATGTGAGAATTTTGATTGGAGAGCATGACAAGATAGAAACTGTTTTGAGGGAGCAGCAAAGCAATGAAAAATTAATTTCTCTTGCGGAAGTAGAACAAGGATTTTATGTTTATAATATTGCATTGAGAAATTTGGATTATGTTGTTGAGAATTTGAAAGAAGATGAGCAGTTTGAACAATATGAAGAATATATGACAAGAATTTTACAGGAGATAAATTTTACGCTAGACTTATCATCTTCATACTGTGAAATCTGTAAAACTACAAGAGAAACATATTCATCGTATATTGGAAATAATATGAATATAACAATGAAGTTTTTAGCTGCAGTAACAATATTGGTTACAGTTCCAAATATGATTTTTGGATTTTATGGAATGAATGTGAAGTTACCGCTTCAAGATATGGGATTTTGGGCATTAGTAATAATTTTTATAATAATGATGTTGCTAATGCTAGTTTTGTGGAGATATATGAAAAAGAAAGTTTTATAGTAAAACTGTTTTAAAACAAAATTTAAAAGTTATGACTATTTTACTCAAACCTTAAATTTATATAATTTTAAGTAGGTTTGAGTATATAATGTAAAAATAGAAATTATAGTAGTTTATTTTTGTTAAAATAAAAAAATCAAAATAAATATGTATAAACACAATTATAATTTTAAAGTAAATTTATGTATAATAAAAGACTATCTAAAAGAATATTTTTTCTAAAAGATAGTCTAATTTTTTTGTTATTTATCTTGTAAATTTTTAAAATTAAATTAAGGTTTTAATTTAGCTAATTCATCTAAATCAACATCAGCGTCATAATCCACATTATCAAAGTCAAATCCATTTAATTGCATGAATTCCTCTCTTGCTCCAGCGTAATCGCTTATTTCCTTAAAGTTATCTGGAGTAACTTTGTCCCAAAGAGCTTCTACTTCAGCTTGAACGTCTTCACGCATTTCCCAGTTATCTGGACGTAATCTTCTTTCTTCGTCAATAACAGGATTGTTTCCATAAACCATTTGAGTTAAAAGTCTATGTTTTTGTTCGATTGTACCTTCGTGGATACCTTTTTCCTTCATTACTTTGTAAAGCAATGCTGCGTATAATGGGAAAA
This sequence comes from Leptotrichia hofstadii, assembly GCF_007990525.1. Lineage (NCBI taxonomy): Bacteria > Fusobacteriati > Fusobacteriota > Fusobacteriia > Fusobacteriales > Leptotrichiaceae > Leptotrichia > Leptotrichia hofstadii. Next base: position 1,741,932 of record NZ_AP019823.1, on the reverse strand, counting down.
TAGGGATAACTGCACTTGCTTTTGTCATTAACGCCTTACTTAATGAAACGTATGCTTCTCCGTTATATTTTTCTTTTAAAAAGTCATTTAAAACATCAGAAGTATGTTCCAAATCTCTTTTTGCAGCTCCAATTGTACCTTCTTTATAGATTCCATAAGTTACTTTTGGGCCTAAATATGAGTAAGCTACTGTTTTGAAGCCTTCAGAAAGAACACCGCCTTTATCAAGCGCCTCAATCCATAATTTCCAGTCTTCTCCACCCATAACTTTTACAGTGCTTTTAATTTCATCTGGAGTTGCGACACCCATTGTTGTTTCTTCCATAACTTCTTTTTCAAAGTTGATAGTTGGACCTGTAATGTCCTTTGTTGTAGATTTTAATGCTGAACGGTAAGTTACACCGTCAATTGGATCAGTTCTGACTGCACTTGCTAAGCTGTAAATTAACAAGTCGATTTTTCCACCAAATTCTTCTTTAATGAACTTTATTACATCATCTTTCATTTCCATTGAGAAGGCATCGCCAATGAAGTTTTTAGAAACTAAGCCTTCTTTTTCAGCAGCTTCGTTAAAGGCAATTGTATTCCACCAACCAGCAGAACCTGCTCTTTTCCCTTCTACCCCTTTTTCAAATGCTACTCCAATAGTTTCAGCTCCGGCACCGAAGGCAAGGGAGATTCTTGTGGCAAGTCCGTATCCAGATGAAGAACCGATAATTAGAACTTTTTTTGGGCCTTCATATTTATCTTGTGATTTTACATAGTCAATTTGCCTTTTTACAAATTCTTTTGCTCCAATGGGATGGTTTGTAAGTGCTAAACCACCTTTTAATCTAGGTTTTATAACCATTTTTTCTTTTCCTCCTAAAAAATTATTTATTATAATTATTTTTCAATTTTAAAAAAATCATACATTTAAAATGATAACATATTTTATGATGTATTTTCAAGAAATATTTTAATTTAAATAGAAATAAATAATTTTGGCAATCAAAATAATTCTTTGGAGAAAAATTTTTGTAAAATTATAACTGTGCAGTAGGATAAAGCGTGATTTCGTTCATGCTAACTTCTTCTGGCAAATCAATCGCAAATTTTACAGCTTCGGCAACTATTATAGGATCTGCTCCAATTGTGTCGTAAAGAAATTCAATTCTTTCCTTAATTGCTTTATTTGTGATACGTGTTGCAAGTTCAGTTCTGAATGCTCCTAGGTATAGAGTTGTTGTACGGACATTCATTTTTTCGTTGGCGCTTTCTTTTCTCAGTACTTCCATTAGTGCTTTTACACCGTGTTTTGTAGCACAGTAAACTCCTGCTCCAAGATATGTGTTCAGTCCAGCAACAGAAGATGTGCTGATAACGTGTCCAGATTTTTGCTTGATAAAATGTGGAAGTACAGCTTCTATACCATTTAAGACACCTTTTAAGTTCACATCAATCATTTCGTCCCATTCGCTATTTTTTAGTTCTGACAATGGTGCATTTGGCATTAATCCAGCATTATTGAAAATAACATCTATTTTTCCGTATTCAGAAATTGCGAATTCAACCAATGCTTTTACTTCCTCTCTTTTTGATACATCTGTCATTTTGTAAGTGGCTTCCCCTCCTTTTTCCTTTATTTCAGCAACAGCTTGCTGTAATTTGTCTTCATTTCTTGCGGCAAGTACAACTTTTGCCCCGCTTTCTCCCAATAATTTCGCAGTAGCCCTTCCAATTCCTGAAGAAGCTCCTGTAACAATAACGACTTTGTTTTTAACAGCCATTTAAATCATCTCCTTTAAATAATTAATTTTTATACAATCAAATTATATCATATCTTTTTAAAAAGTCAATAGGTATATATATATCTATTATAAAAAACGGATGATATGTTGTAGTTGTTATTTTTAATATTTTAAAGTATAATTATAATAAATTAACTTTAAAAGTTGTAGTTATTTCATTTAAACTTTAAAAATATTTAATTTTATAAATACGATGTAAAATAGATTATAGCATTCTAATTTGAAACGGGAACTTAGACAAACTATAACTTTCTACGTATTCTTGCTTCAAATTTTAAAAGGATTGATTATAATTTTGGAAAGGTAAAGAATGAGTAAATATAAAGAAGTATATAACAATATAAAAAAACAAATTAAAGATGGAAAATTAAAGCCAAAAGATTATTTAAAAAAGGAAGCAGATTTTGCCAAAGAATATTCCTGTTCGGTGCTTACTGTGAGAAAAGCGCTTGCTTTACTGGAATCGGAAGGATATATTCAAAAAATAAAAGGTAAAAGGTCAGTTGTGCTTGAAAAAGGGGATTTGAAAAATATTTCGCTTACTTCAATACAGACATTTCAGGAATTGAATAAGATAAAAAATATAGATGTCAAGGCAAATTTAGTTAGTCTATATATAGTACAAGGTGTCGAGGAACTGATGGAAAAATTTAATGTTTCTAAAACTGCTGATTTTTACAAGGTTGTCCGTACTTATTCCTTGGATGGCGAAACTGTGCAGTATGCCACTTCTTATTTTGATAGAAAAATAGTCACTTATCTGAATGATGAAATAGCTAGCAAGTCTATTTATGAATATCTGGAAAATGAACTAAATTTAAAAATATCCTATTCAAGACGGGAAATAAAGTTTAGAAGTGCAACAGATGAGGAAAGACGGCATATAAATCTTGAAAATATTGACAGAGTTGTAGTTATTGAAACTTACGCCTATTTATCCAACGGAAATCTTTTCCAATATGAAACAATAACTTATCATCCTGATAAATTTACTTTTACTGCAATTGCTAAAAGATAGTTGCTAAAAATATAAAAAGTGGATATAATAAGAATAGATAAAACATTAATTAAATAAATAATAAGAAGGGAAATGGTAATGATGAAAATAAACAAATTTATTGATCATACAATTTTGAAAGCAACAGCTACAAAGGAAGATGTAAAAAAATTATGCGATGAAGCGAAAGAATATGGATTTTATTCAGTTTGTGTAAATGGGGCGAATGTTGAATATGCTTATAGTCAAGTTAAGGATAGCGATGTGAAAGTTGCGGCGGTAGTTGGATTTCCTTTGGGAGCGATGGCAACTGATGTGAAGGTGTTTGAAGCGAAAAAGGCTATTGAAGACGGAGCTTCGGAAATTGATATGGTTATTAATGTTGGTGCATTGAAGGACAAGGACTATGATTTAGTGGAAAACGAAATTAGAAAAATAAAAGAGGCAATTGGAAGCAATGTTCTGAAAGTTATAATCGAAACTTGCTATTTGACTGACGATGAAAAAGTGAAAGCATGTGAATTATCAGTTAATGCAAAGGCAGATTTTGTAAAAACTTCGACAGGATTTGGAACAGGAGGAGCTACATTTGAAGATGTAGAGCTTATGAAAAAAAATGTTGGAGATAAAGCAGAAGTTAAGGCAAGTGGTGGAGTGAAAGACCTTGAAACTGCAAAAAAATATATTGAATTAGGAGCAACAAGACTGGGAACAAGTTCAGGAATCGCTATTGTAACAGGACTGGAAAGTGAAAAGGCTGGCTATTAAATTTTAGTCAATAAAGAGGAACATAATAATAGACTCCTTCAGGAACTATATATTTTTAGAATTTAATAAAAGAAGGATTATAAAGCAAGGGGTTAGTATCCCTTGTTAAAGTAAAAAATTGGATAACAGATATTTATGCAGCAAGAAATTAAGAACTTTTATCAGAAAGAGAAGAAGTTTAAAATTGAAAATAGTATATTAATTAGGTATATAAACTTTTGCAAATAGCTGTCAGTAAAATGTAAAGGAGAAGTGAGTGTTTATGAAACTTAAAAATTTTAAATTTAGAAATATTTTCTTTTGTTGCTTTCTTCTGCTAGTTTCTATGCTTTCTTTTGGACAAAATAAGAAATCTGATGAAATTATTTTGACTGATGATGGAGTAATTTTGGATTTGAAGGGAACATTTAAAATTAATTGGGATAAAAGTGATTCAGATGTGCCCTGTTCTGCAATAGAATATGGCGAGATGCTGTTTTATCCTGATAATAAGGATATTGTGAATGGGAAAGCGATAGTTTTGAGGCTTAGGGATTTTGACTATAATAATCCAGATATATATGAAAATAATGAAAATTATGAAAAAGAAGCTGCTAAGGAAGAGAAAATTATTACTGAAACATTGAAGAAAAATTTTCCAGAAGAGTATCAAAAAATGCAAAAAATTCGTAAAGGGGAATTTGAAGTTCCAGCGACAGTTAAGATAAAAAAGGTTTTGCCATATACAGAATGTGATTTTACGACGGTTTATGCTTATGCTACGGAATTGAAGAGGGTGGCTGGTGCGAAATCTAAAATTACTGAAATTAAAACGAAAAAATCGAAGGATTTTGAAGAAGAATTTTCAAATCTGAATGAACCGTTTGATTTGAAAAAATATGAAGTGAGCTCAAAGGACGGATACACGAATTTGCGAGAAAAGCCGACAACAAACTCGAGAACTGTTTCAAAAATGGACAATAGAACTGTTGTGAAATATATTACGAAATCTGGCGACTGGTATTATATTTTTGATGTTGAGTATCCTGATGAAAGTAATAAGCTTACAAAAACTAAGGAATATAGAGGATTTATCCATAAGAGCCAGTTGAAAAAATATGTTGATTAGAGTGTTTTTGTAAAAAAATTTGAAAAAATTTATGCTTTTTGATTACAAAGAGAGGATAACTTGTGAAAAAAATTTTGTTGAAAATAGTGATATTTTTGATTTTTGTAAATGTGGGATTTGGAGATGTTGCACAAATTATAGGAGATTATTATTCGATAGATAGAGGAAAAGTTTATTACAAAAATAAAATTTTGGAAGGAGCAAATCCGAAAACTGCTGAGTTGATAGGATTTTCTCTTTTAAAAGATGATAAGAATGTTTATTACATGGGTGAAAAAATAAAAGATGTAAAAATTGAAAATCCTGAAACATTTGAATTTTTATCAGATACTATAAATACTGATTCATTAGATGTGTTCGATAACCTAAGTTTTTTTATTTTCGCAAGGGGTCAAGACCCCTTGCTTTAGAATATTTGTTTTATTAAATTCTAAATATATATAGTTATCGAACAGATCTATTTTATGGAAAAGACAAATATAATGTTTATTATGTAAATAGGATATTTTTAAGTTGTTTTGGTACATATACTTGGATAGGGTTTAAAGTAGAAGGAATTAATAAAGATAAAGTAAAATTCTTGAATAAAAAATTTATAAAAGATGATAAAAATATTTATTTTAAGGGAAAAATTTTAGAAGATGTTGATTACAATACATTTGAAGTGCTTCCGAATGGAAATGGAAAAGATAAAAATCGAAGTTATGAATATTTGACTAAAGATGAATAAGAATGGTTTTAATCAATAGGGAACTAATTGCTTATACAGATAAAATAAAAAGGATAGGAAATAAAAAATGGAATTTAGAATAATGACTTACAATATTTATGGAGCAAGGCTTGCTGATGGTAAGAAATTGGCAAAAAGCATAAAAAAATATAAGCCTGATTTTGTTGCATTGCAGGAAGTTGATAAAAATACTAAAAGAAGTAATTTTCGTGACGTAACGCAGGATTTTGCACTTGAACTTGGGTATAATTATTATTATTTTCAAAAGGCAATGGATTTTGACAAAGGGGAGTTTGGAATTGCGTTTGTTTCAAGATACGATGTGAAAAATATATATGTTCACGAGCTGCCGTCTGCTGGAAATGAAAAAAGACAGGTTTTGGCAGCACAAATTAACAGTTCAAAATATAAAAAACATATTTTGGTTATAAATACACATCTGGATTATGAGCCTGCAGTAAAAAGTACCCAAATTGACGATTTGATGACAGTTATAGATTATTTTAAGGGAGATATAAAATTTCTATGTGGTGATTTTAACCTTTTGCCAACGACAGAGCATTATCGTAAAATTACTGAAAACTGGAATGACACTTATTTTGAAGGCAAGGACTTGGAAAATAAATCAAATCTTGAAAACAGGAATCTTGAAACACAGAGAATTGATTATATAATGGCAAAAAAATATGCAAATTACAGAACTAAGCAAAGTTTTTTTATAAATGATGATTCGCAGGAATGGACAAAGCTGTCGGATCATTTGCCGTATATGGCGGTTTTTGAAGTGGAATAAATTTATTGGAAATAATTTTGAGATTTTTTGAATTAGGTCATGTCTTAAAACTCTCAAAATGATGAATTTTTAACAAATTTTTCTAAATTCAAAAATAACAAATACTAATTTTATCGTACTTTGTATAATTTCTAAAATCAAAAAATATTAAAAATAACATAGATTTTGAGTTTTCAGACACAGCTTAATCTTTATGCCCCTATTCAAATTAAAAAAACTTTTTATTTTAAATCAGGAGTAAATTTTTAGTCAATGTAGAAAAATTTTGAAGATAAATAGGGGTATGGTAAGAATATCCCTGTTAAAATTTATTTTAATCCCAATAATTTTATAATATTCTCTCCAAGTATTTTATCTGATATTTTTTTAGATGGACTTAAATATTCTATTGCTTGTTTATTTAAAAATGAATCACCGTAAGGAGCGTCAGAACTAAATAGACATTTGTCAGGAACTTCTGTTATTATCATTTTTAATGCGAGTGTAGAAAAAGCAGCGGATAAATCAATGTAGGCATTTGGCGTATTTTTTACAAAATCTGTTACTTCCATCCAGTTATAACCTCCCATATGTCCAAAAATTACTGGTGTTTTAGAGTATTTTTTTGTGAGATTTTCAAGAATTTTTATACCGTTTAGAGTGACTGGATTAAAAGTGTGAACCCATATGGGAAAGGTCTCATATTGTTTTAGTGCTTTAAAAATTGTTTCCAATTGGCTTACTTGTTCATTATTTCCAGGTGTAAATTCGCCAATGCCTTTTAATCCATTGTCAATAATATATTGTTTTATCCAGATTTGAGTTTCTTCAAGTGATAATCCAAGTGGAACTGTTCCAAAGCCATAAAATTTATCAGGATAATTATTTATCACTTTCATTAAATCAGAAATATCCTTTTTAAATCTTTTTTTATTATTTTCAAGAGAATTTTCTCCTCCTAAAATTTTAAATAAAATTGACATCGCATTTTTGAATTCAGTTAAAGTCTTAGCTTTTTCAGGATGTGGTGTTGTAGTAAAAAGTATTGCCTTGTCTACCCCCGCTTTATTCATTTGTTCAATTTGTAATTCTGTTGGCAATATTAAATGTTGGTGACTGTCTATTATCATATCTTCTCACTCTTTCATCTTTCTATTATTTTTGATATAATAAAGTATAACATACCTCTTGTAATCAATACAAGTACGCACATTTTTGATATAAAGTATCTTTTTTGATACTTTATTAAAGGAAGGAAAAATATGTCAAAAACAGAAGCAGTTTCAAACGCTTGTCCAATGGAGTTAGGAATAAACATACTCAGTGGAAAATGGAAATTAAGGATTTTATGGAATTTGTATATTAAAAAAGTGGTCAGATTTAATGAATTGCAAAGAAACCTGGGAAATATTACTACAAAAACTTTGACAGAGCAATTGAGAGAACTTGAAGATAAAAAAATAATAAAAAGAACTATTTATCCTGAAATTCCTCCAAAAGTTGAATATTCTCTAACTGACATAGGTAGTTCTATTGAGCCTGTATTAAAAACTTTATGTGATTGGGGAAATGAATATTTGGAATTGATTAATGATAATACAGGTAAGGTTTAAAAATAAGTTATGCGGAAACAAAATTTTCAAGTAAAAAATATTTTCTATTATAATAGAGTTGTTAAAGCTACTATTTAATGAAAGAAAGGTGTTTTTATGGCTTTTAATAAATTTAAAAATGATAAAGTATCGTTGTAATTTTTGTAATATATTTACATTTTTCATTGTAAAAAGTGTGTGATAAGAACATTTTTTCGTTGTAATTTTTGTTGATGGAAGAAAAATATTGTCTTGAAATACCAGCAAGAATATCAATGAATGATTATAAAAAAGAAGAAAAGTTGTTAAATTTACTATTGTATATAATAGAAGAAATTAGAAATATTGTGAAAAAAGAAAAAAAAGACTTAAAAATGACTGATATTTTGACTGATAAAATGACTGATAAAGAGCTACAAAGACTGAAAATACTGGAAGTGTATTTTGAGAAAAATAATTATATTGATAATAGTGAGGCTCAAAAAATTTTGAATGTTTCGGATTCTACGGCGAGAAGATTTTTGAATAAACTTTTGAAAAATGGAATTTTGGAGGCATTTGGAGAGAAAAAAGGGAGAAAGTATCGGAAGAAATAATTTTGAATTTTTAAATATTTAAAAATCATAAAAAATTACGGTAATTCAAAAATAAATTAATATAAACAGGATGAGATAAAATGGATATAAGTATAATTACTTGGGATGAGAATTATTATGATAGTTGTTACGAGGATTATCTTCAAATTATGAAAAATAATGAAATTGTTTATTATGGATACTGTTATGAATTAATTTCTTGTAATGAAGAAGCACGATATAAGTTTATGTTTGAATTTAATTATGGGGATATAAAAAATAAATGTGATACAGGTATAGTAAAATTTGAGAATAATTTTTTGATGGTTCCATATCGAGAAAAAATTTATCAACACAATTACAAATATTTACCTTTAAAATTTACTGAACATCAGTTATTAAGGTTGATGTCTAAAGAAGAAATAAGTTTAATAGATGAAATTTCTTGTTTAGATATTTTGTTACAGTGGTTAGGATTGAGTAATTTTAAAGGATATTTTGATACATTTGAAGAATATAAAAAACAATTATTTTATGATATATATTTTGTTGATATAGATAAATTAGATGATAATATTGAAAATTTTTTTAAAGAAATATCGAAACTAAGAAATAGAGAAATAGTAAAAATTTTAAAAAATGATTTTGAAATTGTCACGGCTTATTTGAATACGGGAAAAATTTGGGAAGCATTTTTGAAAAAGGATGATAAAATATATTTGAATACAGGACTGGATGTAAGCATAGATATAATAGATATTGCAGAGAAGTATTATAAAAAATCTTAAAATCAATTGCTTTTAAAACGGATAAAAGATATAATTAAATAAAAAAGAAAGGGAGAAAGTATTGAAAGAAATAGTAAAATATGGAGATAAATTATATGGAAATAAAATATTCAAAATTTGAAATTAATATGTGGGATATGTTTTCTCTGATGATGTTTTTAGGACATTTATTAGTAGGAATTGATATTTTATTTAATGAGAAAGAAAAGGCCGGGATATTTTTTTTAGCTATTGGAATAAGTTATTTTATATATAGATTTCTTTTGGTAATGATTATTAAAAATAAGATGAAATTTGATTTTTCTGATTATGAAGTGAAAATAAAAGGTCTATTTTTTGAGAAAACGATTGCATATAATGATATAAAAACTTTGACAGTGAGAAAAAATATATTAGGCTCGTATGACATTCTTTTAAATTTTGACAGCTCAATGAATATTTACAAGTATTTCTGTAATTTAATAATTGATGTTTCAATAGAAAGTAATCATAAAAAAAGTTATATTTTTTGTGACATAAAAAATAAAGATGAAATTTTGGAATGTTTATTGGAGAAAATAGGTTATCCAAAAAAAGAAATTCGTGAAAAAGTGAATGGAGAAAAATTATATGTAAAATATTCAATTTTTGAAAAGTATTATATGATGTGTTTTGCAGTATTTTTTATAATAGTAATTTTTTCAGTTGGAATTACTTGGGGATATTTAAATTTAATGATTAAATTGTTTACAATAATAATATTATTACTGGTAGTAACTGTAATAAGATTTTTTAAAAAAGATTATATTATGAAAAGGTACAATAATTATAGTATATCAATTTCTGAAAAGAAAAAAGAAATTTATATTATGGATGATTTTTTTGAAACAGATAAAAAAGTAATAATTAATTATGAAAATACAAATTTTAATAGCGTAAAATTTAATTTTTATTATTTTCAAAATAACGTTATGCCTAAAAATTATAAAAAATATGATAATTAAAATTATAAAAATAATGATTTACAGGAATGAACGAAATTATTGGATTATTTATCATACATGGCGTTTTTGGAGATTGGTTAAAAATAAAATGAAAAAAAGAAGGAGAAATTTATGAAATATGTAGCAATTGATGAGCAAGATGAAAAAGGGTTTGAGGAATATATTGAAAGTTTGAAAAAAAGTGGAATGGAACTTTCAGAAGAAGAAATACAGGAAATAAAGGATGACATTAACGATCAAGTAGCCTTTTGCCTAATGAATAATGATAAAAAATTTGATGAAATTTTTGAAAAAGTATCTGAAATTAATGAAGAAGCTTATTTAAATGGCCATGGATGGGCGGCTTTAATTGAAAGTTATTTGGAGAATAATTATCCAGAACTTTATGAAGACTATGATTCTGATCCTGAAGCTGGGGGATATGTCGGACGCTATTTTGGAAATACTAAGGAAAACTGGGAAAAAATACGGAAAGTGGCTGAAATAGTTGAGGATTTGATTGAAAATGAAGATAAAATTTATAAATATATTGAGGAAAATGGAGATGATATTTTTTGGGATTCATTTTAGGTAAAAATAGAAATGAGGGAAAATGAAGATAGCGTTTAATGTAAATGATAATGGCGATATTGAGGATTTTGAAGTTGACTGGCTTGGGAAAAAAGTGTATGTGTCAATGGAAGAAGCTGAAATTTATGATAAGGAACTGGAAAAACAGATGTCTCTTATTCTTGATAATGTAAAAGAATGGGATGTCAAAATAAAAAATAGCATTGTAAAAAAATATTTAGGTATGGCAAACAGCCGTTTAAAAGAGAATAAATTGTCTGTTTCATTGGAGAAGGTTATTCAAAAATTGGGAAATAGCTTAACTAAGTACGATGTAGAAAATGCTAGAAATGGAATTATTACAGAAAACTTTTTCTTCCAAAATTTAACAATTGATGAAATAATGCCATATTCTATTAGTCAATTTAGTGTGTGGGCTTACGATGAAGTACTTTTTGATGGATATATGTTTATAACTGACGCTGAGATTTATGAGAAAGTTGTTTTTGATGATTTGACAAATATTTATAAAAAATCATAATTTTGAAAAGGAATTATCACAATGAAGAATAGGGATTACATTGAAGGATTTATTGAAGGTGTTTCAATGTGCTGGAATAATGGAATGAAGGTTTGTCCTGAATATACGGCAATATATATTGATACATTTTTTATTGACAATGATAAAAATAATGATTTGAATGAAATAATAAAGAAAAAATTATTGCAATATTATGAAAGTAGTTCATCTGAGAAAAAAGATGATAATACTAGAAAAAAATTGGAAAAATTGAATATTGTTTTCAAAAAAAATAGAAAATATGAAAAATTGATAAAACAAAATGAAGCAAAAGCTGATTACGATAGAATTTCTGAATTTATTAAATTGCAAACAGAATTTACTGTTGAGGAAATAATTGAAAATTTAGAAAATAAAGCAGATAAAAAGCAACAATACTGGAATGTAAGATGTTTTTTCAATCAAATAACACATTGGTTTGGTGAGCCTGTAAATTTTTATGTAGCGATAAGGAAATATGAAGCTATTTTAAGTGAATTTTATGCATACAATGTTTTTTCAGCAGGAATAATACGGTATAAAGAATGTTTATTAATGATTGTTTACCGCTCTGATGAATAAAAAAAACAGGGAATTTATTTGCCTTTAAAAAACATAAAAGGTATAATATCAGTAAATAAAAAAGAAAGGGAGAGATAGAAATGAAAAAAATTGAAAGAATTACATTAATTGTACTGGATAGTGTTGGAGCAGGAGAATTGCCTGATGCAAATTTATTTGATGACTGCGGGTCAAATACTTTAGGAAATATGGCTAAAGCTTATGGGGGAATGAGTTTGCCTAATATGGGGAAATTGGGGCTTGGAAATATTACTGAGATTGAAGGGACTCCAGCTGTGGAAAAAGTAGAAGGGGCTTATGGAAGAGCTATTGAAGTATCACATGGAAAAGATTCTACGACTGGACACTGGGAAATTGCCGGAGTGCCATTGGAAAGACCGTTTCCAAACTACCAAAATGGATTTTCAGATGAGGTTATAAAGGAATTTGAAGAAAAAACTGGAAGAAAAGTTATGTTAAACAAGCCACTTTCAGGAACTGTCGCAATTGATCAATATGGAGAAGAGCAAATTAGAACAGGTAACTGGATAGTTTACGGTTCAGCAGATCCTGTATTCCAGATTGCTGCAAATGAAGAAATTATACCATTGGAAGAACTTTACAAAGCGTGTGAAATTGCACTTGAAATTTGTAATGAGAAATCACCTGTGGCAAGGGTAATTGCAAGACCTTATGTTGGTAAAAAAGTAGGAGAATTTAAGAGAACTGCGAACAGACACGACTTCTCTATTGACCCTCCAAAAGAAAGCATGCTTGAAAGGTTGGAAAAAGCTGGACTTGATGTAGTCGGAATTGGTAAGACAAGCGACCTGTTCAATGGAAAAGGAATTACAGATAACAGAAAAGCTAATCAGGACAATCTAGATGGAATTAAAAAAACAATAGCTGCATTGAAGGAAGATACAAAAGGATTGATTTTCACTAACTTAGTTGATTTTGATGCTGTTTATGGACATAGAAGAAATGTTGAAGGATATGTAAAGGCTCTAATCGAATTTGATAACTGGCTACCTGAAATTGAGAAAAACTTGAAAGATGATGAAATCTTGATTATCACAGCCGATCATGGAAATGACCCTACATTCAAAGGAACAGACCATACAAGAGAGTATATACCTATAATGATTTGTGGTAAAAATGTTAAGAAGAATGTAAATATTGGAACTAGAAAAACTTTTGCTGATATTGCGGCAACTGTTGAGGAAATTTTATTGGGAACTGAAAAAGAAGGAAGTTTTGCAAAAGAAATTTTGGAAGACTAAAAAATATAATACACTATTCCCCGTTTAAAAAACGAAATTATATTTTAATTATTCGAAATGTTAGGCCTTTATTCATTGGTAAAAAAGTTTATAATAAGTTCGTTGTTTAAATGGGGTTTAGTATTATAAATTTAAAATAGTTAAAAAATAACAATAAAAATTTAGGAGGTTAAATTATGATTGATGAATCAAAAAAAGATGTCAATTATTATCCAATTATAAAGAGTGAAGGTGATGTTATAAAAGAAAAAATGATTTTAGTGAGTATTGATGGAGAAGAGCGAGAAAAATTTTTAAAAAATCTTAAAAAGAATTTTGCAAAAACTGGAAAATATTTTGAAGATGCCAATGAGATAAAAACTAATCCAATATCATTGTTATTAACTCAAATTGGATCAGAAAAGCAGCTTAGTCTAAAAAAAACTCCTATATTCATAGTAACAACAAGTCCTGAAAAATTAATGCAACTTAGAGGAATTAATTATGAAATAGCTATGAATGATGCGGAATTTCGTAGTCAGTTTGCATTTTGGGGAATGATCTCAGTGGCAGCAATAGGAGGTGTTGTGGGAGCTATAACTGCGTTTTCTTCTGGTCCACTTTTTGTTCCAATGGTAATTAGTCAAATTTCTATAACATTATTTTTTCTTTGGAGATTGGCAAGAATTGAAAAAGAGTTAATAAGAATAGGAACAGAAATAGAAAAACTATTAAAAAGAAATATTGCTAAAGACATAAGTTATTTTTCTTCTTCTTTGAAAATAGTTGAAAGTATTGAAAATGAATTTTTAAATTCACAAAAATTTACAAATGATATGATAACAAGATTAAGTTTAGTTGAAAATAATGTTAGAAAAGAAGATGAAAAGCAATGGATTTTGATACAAGATGTTATTTTAGAATATGATGAAATATATGAAATGACAAGAAAAGATATTAAGGATTCAAACAAAAAAAATGAAAGAGAAAGAATGCTTAAGGAAAAAATGGGAGTATTTGTTTCTAAAGTAGAATTAATAGAAAGATTGGATACAAAATTATGGCTGTGTTTTTCAATTTTATCAGTTAGAATAATGATTTTGAGAAATAAATTAATGTTACAAGAGAATCCTCAATATTCTGAAAAAAATATTAATAAAACTAAAAAAAGAATGGAGAATTATAAAGAAAAATGGGAAAAATTAATTAAATTGTATAGAATGTTGGAAAAAATAAAAGAATTTGAAGCAATAGATAGAAACATTGGAAGAGAAAGAACAATGTTAAAAAATAGTTTGGAAAAAATTTTAAATGGTATTGATGTTCAAGAAATGGAAAGTCTTGTAAATGAAGCAGAAATATTTTTAAAAGAAGAAGAAAATGAAAAAAAAGATTATTCTTTGATATATTGGAAAGACGAATTAGGAGAACACTCTTATTCTTTAGAATAATAAAATACTTAAAGTAAATAAAATTTAGGAGAGTAATTATGGAAGAAAATGAAAAAAAAGATATGAATGTATATACATTTGAAAAAAATGAAAATATAGATGGAAATATGGTATTAGTAAACGTAAATGGAAAATTAAAGAATGAATTTTTAAAAGAAATTAATAAAAATTTTTCAGAAACAGGAAATTACTTTAAAAATGCAAATAAAATAAAGAATACAGTTATGATGTCGTTAGTATCTGCTGCTGGGATAGAAAGTTATTTAGGAACTGTCAATACTCCGTTATTCATAGCGACAACAAACGTTGATAATTTAATGAAAATAGGATTTGGATTTGGTTCCCCAATTATGGAAAGTGGAAAAATTGCAGGGCATGCTCCATTTATTCCTATTTCTTCAGGGTTAGTGTTACCTGTTTTATTAACTCAAATTGCTTCTTCTTTATTGTTGCTTTGGCAATTTGGTAAAATAGAGCAAGAAATAGTAAAAATCGGAATAGGTATTCAAAAATTATTAAAAAGGGATATTGCCAATGATATTGGGTATTTTTCTTCTTCTTTAGACATAATAAATGAAATTGAGGATGAATTTTTTTATTCACAAAAGTTTACAACTGATATGATAGAAAGACTTGGTGTAGTTGAAAATAATGTAAAAGCGGAAGATGAAATGTATTGGACATTAATACAGGATAATATTTTAGAATATGATGAAATATTTGAATTGACAAGAAAAGATTTGAAAGATTCTGAAGACAAAAAGAAAAGGGAAGAAAAACTTAGGGAAAAAATGAAAATATTCGAATCTAAGATAAAAACATCAGAAACTTTAGATATAAGATTATGGGTTTGCTTTTCAATTTTATCAGTTAGAATTTTAGTTTTAAGAAATAAATTAATATTACAAGAAAATCCTGAATATTTTGAAATAAATATGAAAAAGACAAAAGAAGAAATAAAAAATTATGAAAAAAAATGGAATAAATTGATAGAACTATGTGAAATGTTAGAAAGAATAAAAGAATTAGAAATAATAGATAAAAATATAGGAAATGAAAGAAGAAAATTAAAAGAAGGTTTGGAAAAAATTTTAGTAGAAGTAGATAAAAAAGAAATTAATAAAATTATAGAAGAAGCAAAAAAACTTTCATTAGAAAAAGCAGAAAATAATAATTATTCATTAGTATATTGGAAAGATGAATTAGGAGAACATTCATATTGTGTAGAATAGGAAATTTAAAAAATGAAGGGAAGAATATAATGCTAAAAACACCTTTTGGAAATATACGAATGTTTTTGGATAAAAAAGAAGTTGAGTTTAATTTTTTTAAAATTCAAAATTCTAAATCTTTTTTGAAAACTGAAACATATTTATTGAAGTATGAATTTAAAAAGGAAAAATCCGATAAGATAAAAAAACATTTCTTGAAATGTATCTTAGAAACAAATTGTGAATACGAAAGTTTTGTTGAAACTGGAGAGAGATTGGAAGCAATCTCTTTTGAAGTTAATAGAGGGAAATTAACAATTGGAACAACTTCTGGATTGTCTATGGCAGAAGTTGACGGAAATAATAATGATTTTGATGTTGAGTATTTGGAAAATGGAATTGAAATTGTAATTTTTGAAAAAACAAGGAATCAAATTTTTAGTTTTGGAGTTTCTTTTCTAGAAAATGTAAATGTAGAAAATGAAGTTCAAACATGGCTTGCAGCTGATTATGCAATAAATTTAAAAGAAAGGGTAAATAAATGCCAAAATTAATAATAAACAACCTAAACATAAAAGAAAAAAATGCCGATAAAAACGGAACAACTGGTTACAGAGTAAAAATAGACGGTGGGAATCCGATAGAATTTAGAAAAAAATATTTGGAGATTCAAGTTTCAAAAGGGGAGCATGAAGTTACAATATTTAGGACTGGACTTAAAAAGGTTGTGAAGAAAATTAAGGTGGTGGGAAAAGAGGCAAAGGTTTCTGTAAGGATAGATGTCAGTTTACCGGTAATGATGGTAATACTTCAATTAATAATAAATAATTTTGTTTTTCCGAAACTTTCACTTTTGAGAACAATTTTTAGTGTTATTTTTTTAATTTTGTTTTTGTATTTGATGTTTATGAGGGAAGTAATAAAAGTGGATGTTGAAGAGTAGACAGCAAGAAATTTTAGCAGAGGATGATGATTTATGAAAGATGGAGAGACAAAAGATAGGGAGCAGGAAGAAGAAAAGTGGCTGAAATGGGCGATTGAACTGCAAAGTCTGGCTCAGGCAGGACTGGCTTATGGCAAGGATAAGTTCGATATTGAGCGGTTTGAGAGAATTAGAGAGATTTCAGCGGAGATGATGGCTCATAAGACTGATATTTCAGTGGAAAAGGTGAAAAATCTGTTTTGCAATGAAGTTGGATATCAGACACCTAAGATTGATACGAGAGCTGCAATTTTTGAGAACAATAAAATTTTACTTATTCAGGAGAGCAATGGAAAATGGGCATTGCCAGGTGGCTGGGCAGATGTATTCCTTTCTGTTCGGGCAAATGTATTGAAGGAAGTTAAGGAGGAAGCTGGAATTGAAGCAAGTGCAGAGATGATTGTAGCCTTACTGGATGTAACAAAAAATCAAAGGAAAGCAATTCCTTATGGCATAACAAAAATTTTTGTGTTATGTAAATATGTTAGCGGAAAATTTGAGAAAAATATAGAAACGATTGACAGCCGATATTTTGGAATTGATGAATTGCCAGAGCTTGCAAGTAATAAAACTACAGTTGAGCAGATACGAATGTGCTTTGATGCAAATGAAAATAGAGATAATTGGAAAGTAATTTTTGATTAAGTTAAAAAATGAATAAAGTAAAGGAGAAAAAATATTATGAAAAAAGTTAAAGCTATGCTGATTTTAACAGCGTTTATTGGATTATTAAGCTGTGGAGGTAATTCAGCGGATGATTTAAAAAAAGATGAAAAACTTCTGAAGGAAACAATGCAGAAATGTAGCACAGGAAAATTAAAATTAAATGACAAAAATTGTGTTAATGTAAAGAAAGTTCAAGCTGAAATGGCAAAGGAAGTTTGGGATAAAAATAAAGCCGAAATTGAGGCTAAGGTAAAAGAGAATGAAAAATATATAGAAAATGGACAATACGAGCATATGTTTGATTTGCTTCCAGAAAAAGTGGCTGAACATGTAGGAAAAGCCAACGGAGTTACTGCAAAGGAATTTGTAGAAGAAGTATCTAAATATGCATCCGAAGAATATGAAGATGGAAAACTGATATTAACAAGAGATTTCAGCAAAGCAAGAGTAAATCAGACTTTCTCTGGTAGAACATACGTAATTGTACCGCTTAGTTCCCAGTTGAAGATAAGCGATGGTAAATCTGAAGAAAGTAAAAGCGAAACTTTAATATTTGAAGATGAAGGGAAATGGTATATGATAAATATTGATAAAACATCAATACCAGTATTAAAAGAAGTATATCCTGATTTAAAAGAGTTAAAGGAGTTGAAATAATACAGTTAATTCTTACTAAATAAAATATATAAAAAAGACTAACCCTAAAACTTGATAAGTTCTAAAATAGTCTTTTTTTATATATCACGCTTTTTTACTTTTAAAATATTTTTTAAAAATTATAATTAACGAGAACCTTTTTTATTATAATCTTTTTGTTTTTCTTTATATTTTCTAACTTGTCTTTCCAGTCTGTCAGATAAGTCGTCAATCGCTGCGTATAAGTCTTTATTTTCAGCTTCTATTTTTATTTTTGTACCACTTGCATAAACTAATCCATCAGCTTTGTGAACAGGACCTTCAGACTTGGTATCTTCGACTGTTAGAACAACATCGATTTCTGTGATAGCATCTGAATACTTAGAAATTTTGCTTACTTTTTCTTCAGTATAATTTTTAATTGCATCTGTAATTTTAAGTTGTTTTCCGCTAATAATGATTTTCATAAATCATCACATCCTTTCATCTATGTCAATAATATTGTACCTTGAAAATCCTAAATGTCAATAGCCAAAATAAAATAATTAAAAATTCTTTATAATAAATGATTAAAAAAACATCTGTTATTTATTAAATTCTGTGAGATAAACTGGCATATAATAATATTTATAAAGTAATTACAATGTTATGTAACTTCAAATCTTTTAATCTATATTTTAATATTAAAAAAGATTAAAGTATATAATATAAAAATTTAAATTAGTGTTTATTGAATTTGAAATTATTCAATAAATTGTATATAATAATGTTGTAAAATTATTGATTTATAAAATGGAAATATAAGGTGAAAAAATGATAAAGTTTTTTAAGCAGGATACAATTTCGCTTGCAAAAGATTTACTTGGGAAATTGATACTTGTGAAAAAGGATGATGAAATATTAGGGGGATATATTGTGGAAACAGAGGCTTATTTGGGAGCAGTTGATAGGGCTTGTCACGGATTTGAAGGCAAAAGGACTCCAAAGGTTGAGGCTTTATTCGGAAAAGCTGGCACAGTTTATATTTATACAATGCATACGCATAAAATGCTTAATATTGTCAGCTGTGAAGAAGGAAATCCGCAGGCAGTACTGATTAGGGGAATTGAGCCAGTGATTAATGTTGAAAGAATGGTTGAAAATAGAGGAAAATCTGGGATTCTAGTTAGCAATGGTCCGGGAAAATTGACAAAGGCTATGGGAATTAGTGACAAATTTAATAAGAGTAATATTTTTGAAATTACTAAAAATTTTCATAAAATAACGCAAGAATTGATTTATAATAGTGAAAATATGAAGGAAAATCTACTTTATGTTGATTTTGAAAATAGTAAAATTCCAAAGAAAATTGAAATTTCGGCAAGAATAGGAATTCCAAACAAAGGAATCTGGACAGAAAAGCAATTACGATATTTTGTGGCAGGGAATAAATATGTTTCAAGAATGAAAAAATCTGAATTTAATGATAATTGTTGGAAATAATTTTTTAGGTATTGAAAAAATAGTAAAATTTTGTTATACTTTTACTAGGTGAGAAATTTTACAAATATGAAATTTTTTAGTAGATTATTTTTGTTATTAGGATGTAAAGTTAAATTTATTGTGGAGGAAAGATGAAAAAAATTTTTTTTGTCACGAGAGCAATGAGGATATTTTTCACAAGACAAATTGTAAAATTGTCTGCTTTGTTATGTATAAAATGTAAAAAAAATAAATATATAAATTTATGTCAGAAATCTAGGTGAATTTTGTTTACTTAGATTTTTTTTGTTTTTTTATATTGCTTTGATTAATAATGGTTATTTTATTTATTATTTATAACGATCTTTTTTAGACAGAGATAATATCATACGCCATATCTCTGCACTCCCGCTTTACACAAAACTTTCTTATAAAAGAAAAAAAATCGCTTTTGAGAATAAATCATTTTAATATCAAAAAATAGATTTTTTTAAAATGTTTTGCAAAAGCTCAAACAATTCTTTTTCTTCTAACTAAATTTTGTTTGGTATTTATTTTAGTCAAATAAACTATTATGATTAAATGTCAAAAAATACTTAGACAAGTCTAATTTTTAAAGGAGATGGCAACTGTTTAGGATTGTTTTATAAAAATAATTACTTAATAAAAAATAATATGGGTTTCAATTAATTAATATAAATAAAAAATATAGCAGAAAGAAGGAGAGAAAAAAATGAATTATAGAATCTTTGTGGAAAAAAAAGAAGATTTTAGAGTGGAAGCACAGAATTTGTTTATTGACTTGAAGGAGAACATCGGGATAGATGGGCTTGTTGATGTAAGAGTCTTGAATATTTATGATGTGTTTAACTTGGGTGAAAATGATTTGGAAAAATTGGAAAAAACTGTATTTTCAGAAATAAATGTTGACAATGTTTTTAGATCATTCGATGAAGTGTTTAAGGAAAAAGATTCAGAAAATGTGTATTTTTCAATGGAGTTTTTGCCGGGGCAATATGATCAGAGGGCGGATTCTGCAATTCAATGTATAAATTTATTGATTGATGAAGATAATAATATTAATGTAAAAAGTGGAAAATTGATAATTTTATACGGAAAAATTTCTCCTGATGAACTTGCAAGAATAAAAAAATATTATATAAATGAGGTTGAGGCGAGGGAAAAAGATTTAAATGTTTTAAGTGAAAATGTTGAAACTGAAAATACGGATGATGTTATTGTTTATGAAGGATTTACTGAAAAAACAAAAGAGGAAATTGAAAGTCTTAAAAATGAATTGGAATTAGCAATGACTGTGAATGACTTGCTGTTTATTCAGGAATATTTTAAAAATGAGGAAAAAAGAAATCCTACGGAAACTGAGATTCGTGTTCTTGATACTTACTGGAGTGATCACTGCCGACACACAACTTTTGAAACAATTATTGACGATATAAAAATTGAAAATGAGACTTATAAGAATATTATTGAAAAGGCTATTAATGAATATTTGGAAAGCAGGGAGCATGTTCATGCTGACAGAATTTCTAAAAAGCCTATGACACTTATGGATCTTGCTACAATTTTTGGAAAAGAGCAGAGAAAAAATGGGAACTTGCCAGATTTGGAAGTTTCGGATGAGATAAATGCGTGTTCGATCTATATTGATGTGCCAATTGAAAGAATTGATGAAAATGGGAAAAAGAATACAGTTACTGAAAAATGGATTTTGCAGTTTAAAAATGAAACTCATAACCATCCAACAGAAATTGAGCCGTTTGGAGGAGCTTCTACTTGTATTGGTGGAGCAATCCGTGATCCGTTATCTGGGAGAACTTATGTTTATCAGGCTGTGAGAATTAGCGGTTCTGCTGATCCGACTGAAAAAATTGAGGATACAATGGCTGGGAAATTGCCGCAAAAGGTTATTACACAAGTAGCTGCACACGGATTTTCTTCTTACGGAAATCAGATTGGGCTTGCAACAACTCATGTAAATGAAATTTACGATGAAGGATATAAGGCTAAAAGGATGGAACTGGGACTTGTCGTGGGAGCAGCACCTGCTGAAAATATTATTCGTGAAAAGCCTGAAAATGGGGATATTGTAATTTTACTTGGTGGAAGAACTGGAAGAGATGGAATTGGAGGAGCGACTGGATCGTCTAAGGAGCATACAACAGAATCTTCAGAAAAATCAAGTGCTGAAGTACAAAAAGGAAATGCGATTGTTGAAAGAAAAATTCAAAGACTTTTCAGAAACAGAAATGTTACAAAATTAATTAAGAAATGTAATGACTTTGGAGCTGGAGGAGTTTCGGTTGCAATTGGAGAACTGGCTGACGGACTTGAAATTGACTTGAATAAGGTAAGAGTTAAATATATTGGGCTAAATGGTACGGAACTTGCTATTTCAGAGTCGCAGGAGAGAATGGCAGTTGTTATCGAAAAACAAAACTTGGATAAATTTATAGAATTTGCAAATGAGGAAAATCTAGAAGCGTGTCAAGTGGCTGAAATTAATGATTCTAACAGGCTTGTTATGAAATACAATGGAAAGGCGATTGTTGATATTTCAAGAGATTTCCTAAATACGAACGGAGCTGCTTCAAATATCAATATTACAATTGAAAATACACCAAAATTGAATTTAAACAGAGAAATTGAAGGAAATGACTTTAGAAGCAAATTTATAAATAACCTGAAAGACTTAAATGTCGCTTCACAAAGAGGATTGGTTGAAACTTTTGACGCAACAATCGG
This sequence comes from Leptotrichia hofstadii, assembly GCF_007990525.1. Classification (NCBI taxonomy): domain Bacteria; kingdom Fusobacteriati; phylum Fusobacteriota; class Fusobacteriia; order Fusobacteriales; family Leptotrichiaceae; genus Leptotrichia; species Leptotrichia hofstadii. The sequence continues at coordinate 1,719,728 of NZ_AP019823.1, read as the reverse complement.
GGCAACTACTGTATTAATGCCATTTGGTGGGAAATATCAGTTGACACCTGCGGAAGTTTCGGTACAGAAAGTGTCAGTAATTAATGCAGAAACAGATGTTGCTTCAATGGTTGGGTATGGATACAATCCTTATGTTGCAAAACAAAGTACATTCCACGGCGGTGCTTACGCTGTAATTGAGTCAATGGCAAAAGTTGTCGCTGGTGGAGGGAACTACAAAAACATTAGATTTACATTCCAGGAATATTTTGAAAGACTGGGGCAGGATTCCAAAAAATGGGGTAAACCATTATCAGCATTATTAGGAGCATTGCACATTCAGAAAGCCTTTGGATTGCCGTCAATTGGTGGAAAGGACTCAATGAGTGGAACATTTAACGAAATTTCTGTACCGCCAACATTGGTATCATTTGCAGTAAGCATTACAGATGCGGAAAATGTGATTTCTAGTGAATTTAAAAAGGCTGGAAACAATGTGTACTTAATTACAACGCCAAATGATGAAAATGACTTGCCAAAACTTGATGAATTAAAGGCAAATTTTGATTTTATAACTGAAAATATAAGAAATAAAAAAATTGTATCTGCTATGGCTGTGAAAAATGGTGGAATTGCAGAAAGTATTACAAAAATGACTTTTGGAAATAAACTGGGTGTGGATGTTTCGGCACAAATTGATGAAAATGACTGGTTTAAAGTAAATTACGGAGCATTTATTGTGGAAACTGCTGAAAATATTGAGCATAAAAATGCGATGTTGCTTGGAAAAGTTACTGATGAAGCCAAAATTACTGTAAATGGAATAACTTTTGAATTAGATGAGTTAATTGGAAATTGGGAAAGCAAACTTGAAAAAATCTTCCCAACAAAAAAAGAAGTGGCAAAAGAGCATGAAATTGCACATTGTGAAGGCTTAAAATATGAAAAACTTGCTAAAATTGAGCATGAAAATATAATTAGTAACATCTCGAATACTTATGCAAAACCTAGAGTGTTTATACCAGTATTTCCAGGAACAAATTCAGAATATGATTTGGAAAGAGCATTTAACCGTGAAGGAGGAATTTCTAAAATAGGAGTGTTTAACAACTTGTCTCATAGAAATATTTTAGATTCAATAGACAATTTTGTTAAGGAAATTAATAATTCGCAGATTTTAATGCTCCCAGGAGGATATAGTGCAGGAGATGAGCCAGATGGTTCTGCTAAATTCATGGTTGCTGTCCTAAAAAATAAAAAAGTCAAAGAAGCTGTGGAAAATTTACTAAAGAGAGATGGGTTAATCTTAGGAATTTGTAATGGTTTCCAAGCACTTATAAAATCAGGATTACTTCCTTACGGGGAAATTCGGGAATTGAACGAAACTTCACCAACTTTGACCTTTAATGCAATTGACAAGCATATGTCAAAAATCGTGCAGACAAAAATTATTACAAATAACTCTCCGTGGCTTTCTGATATGGAAGAGGGAGATATTCACTCTGTTGCAATTTCTCACGGTGAAGGAAGAATAATTATTACGGAGGAAGAATACAAAAAATTATTCAAAAACAATCAAATTGCAACAAAATATGTAGGTTTAGATGGAAATTCAACGATGGATTCTCAATTTAATCCAAACGGTTCATATTATGCAATTGAAGGAATGCTTGCTCATAATGGTAGAATCTTTGGGAAAATGGGACATTCTGAAAGAAAAGGAAAGAATGTTTATAAAAATATTTATGGGAATAAGGAGCAGAATATCTTTAGAAATGGAATAAAATTTTTTAAATAGAAAAAAATTATGTTATGGAGATAGAATCTTGGATTAATATTGATTCTATCTTTGCATAGTAAAACTGTTTTAAAACAGAACTCAAAGGCTATGACTATTTACTCAAACCTTAATGTCTAATTTTTAATAGTTTAATTTTAAATGGGTTTGAGTATAACTTAAATAATTTTAATTTTTTGTAAAGGAAGTTTGGTGTGAAAAAAATAAATAAATTTATGTTTTTAGCCATTTTGCTGTCGTTAGTTTTATCAAATTGCCAAAAGAAAGAAGAAAAGTCGGAGAATGCTCAAAATAAAAAGATTGAAAATGTGAGTAATCAGGATGCTTTACGTGAAATCTCACTTGATGAAATGCTGGATTTTGAACATATACCTAAGAATTGGAAGGAAGAATTCAGAGAAATTGCTGAAAATATGCCTCGTTATGGTAACAATGTTACTAAAATAATTTTGTATTTTTATGAAAAAGATTTTTTTTATGATTACAAAAAGATATTTTTAGATGATAATAATAATTTTGTAAAACCTGATGAAAAGCAAATAAATGACTTTTTGAAAATGGCATCAGAAAAAAATTTTTCAGATTTTGACAGTGTAATTCAAGTGCTGGAAAAGGAAAATAAAAATGATAAATTGTTTGGTAAATTAACAGGAAATTGGATTGAATCATTAAAAATTTGGAAGTCGAAAGCAGATAACTTGGAAAATTATTATCAATCAGGAGATTATAAAAAGGACAATTTTGCAAAGGGAAAAACTTTAAATTCTGAATATTTAGAAAGTATTAAACAACGTAAGGAAAAATATAGGGAATTAAACAAAATATTTATTTTTAAATTAAAATATTTACTAAAAAAAACGGCTGTTTTTTATGCAGATCAGCAATATGGAAATAATACACCAATAGGTGATTTGTTTAAAGAAAGTTTATTGATTGATATATTTTATTATAAATTGTACGATTGGAATGAAATTTATAATACAGAAGAGGTATTTGAAGTTCCAGTTGAAGAAAAAGACAGGGAAAAATATTTACAGGATTTGAAAAAAATTCAATCAGAAATAAAAAAATTATCAGATACGATGGAAAACAAGGAGTATAAATTTATAAACTCCAAAACAATAATAAACAAAGAAATATATCTTTTGGCTAAAAAAGAAAATAAATCAAATTTAGAATTAATTAATCAAATAATGTCTGATATGGAAAATAAGAAATATACAGATATAAATCCAATTGGAATACTTCTTATGAAAAGAAATCAGGAAATAGAACAAGTTATAAGAAAACAACTTGCAAGAAGCAGATAGTAATTCAAATAAAAAGAAAGCTGATTTTTATATAGATAAGTAAAAATTTACATAAAAAATGGTGCAGTGAGATTAGATTTTTTATTAAAGGATAGAATATGAGAAAAATAATGTTCATAACTATGGTAATATTAATACTTGCATCTTGTCCAATAATATTTCTTTTTGTAAACTGGAAATTAGAAAAATCTAGAGATTTGGAAAAGGAGGCAAAGATTTTAAAAAATGGCATTATAAATAGTTATTCCAAAAAAACATTAGATGAATTTTGTGATACAAAGTATGAATTGACAATAAAAGATAAAAGAGATGGTAAAGAAAAAAATAAAATTTTATTTTTAAAAAAGGAAAATGGAAATTGGAACGGAAACTATACTGAAGAAATAGAAAATAAAATTAAAGAAATACCAATCTTATATAAAAACGGAAAGTTTTATAATGCTGAAAATAACAAAGTTGTAAATAATTTAAAAAATTTTAATCTCTATTTTCAAATACAATCTTTTAAACTTGATAAATTTGAAAATATAAAAATCTTGAAATCTGAAAATACTTCTGTGTTGGGATTTAAAAATGAATTTGATTTAGTTTTGCAAGCTGAATATTCAGATATTAAAAATTTTTATAGCTATTTTTCTAAAAATTTTAACGATGTTAGAAATAATAAAGAAAAAATTATATTTTATGGGAAATACATTAAAAACACAGATAGAAATATTGTAAATATTGTTATGGAAACATCAGATTTTAAAATTAATGAAAAATGTGGTTATGATATTTTAAATAGAGAATTAAAGTAATTAAAAATAAGCAAAGTAAAAATGAAGGGAGAATTAAAAAATGAAAGTAGCAATATTTTTTGGAAGTCAGTCAGATACTGAAAAAATGAGAGGTGCGGCAAATTGCCTGAAGGAATTTGGGATTGGGTACGAAGCTTATGTCTTGTCGGCTCACAGGGTTCCTGAAAAATTGGAGGAAGTTCTTGCAGATGTGGAAAAGAGAGGGGCTGAAGTGATTATCGCTGGAGCAGGGCTTGCGGCACATTTACCAGGAGTTATTGCTTCAAAGACAATTCTTCCTGTTGTAGGCGTACCTTTAAATGGAGCGATTGGAGGGCTTGATGCACTTTATTCAATTGTTCAGATGCCAAAGTCTATTCCTGTGGCAACAGTTGGAATTGATAATTCGTATAATGCGGGGATGCTGGCTGTACAGATTTTATCGGTAAAATATCCTGAAATTAAGGAAAAACTGATTAATTTCAGAAAAGAAATGAAAGCTAAGTTTATTGCGGATAATGAGAAAAAAATTGAATTGTAAAAGGGAGAAATTATAAAATATGGGAGAGTTTTATTTTAAAAATTATTTTTTAAGTGAAGAAGAGATAGAAGAAAATAAACAAAATATTAGTGGTAACACAGAAATTTGTGGTAATGACACATTAAAACCAAATTTGAAAAATAAAATTTCATTATTTGTTAATAAAACTTCAGATTATTATGATTATTATTTTAAATTATCAGAAAACAAAATAACACAAATATCTAGAAAGAGAAAGTTTCCTGATGAGGACAAGAATATGACAAAGTATAATACAGAACGTTTAAAATTATTAGGAGAAGCCATATCCAAGTATTATTCTGTAATGATAACTTATTTTCAAGAAAAGGTTTCAGAATTGGATATAGAAAAATTATATTTAAATTATTCAGCAGACGATTTTATGAAAGTAGAAAATATTTTAAAAGAAATGACATTATTTTATACAAAAATGTATTATAAATATCCGATTTCGGAAAATCGAAAATCATCTAAAGATATTGAAGAAATATTAAAAAAATATAATATAGAAGAACAAATTCAAGAACTAGAAAGAACATTAAATTTGATTAGAAATATCGCTAAGTATCAAATCAGAAAAAAAGAAGAACAAATTAAGGAAAAGGAAGAAACGAGAAGCAACTTGTGGAATATTTCTTTTGCTGTAATTGGAATTATAATAGGAGTAGTACAAATTATACAAGCATTTAAATAAATATAAATGGAGGAAATAAAAAATGGAAAAAAGAGAACAAATTTATGAAGGAAAAGCAAAATCAATTTTTTCAACAGATAAAGCGGATGAAATAATTATGTATTTTAAAGATGATGCAACAGCTTTTAATGGAGTAAAAAAGGATCAGTTGGAAGATAAGGGGATTTTGAATAATAAAATTTCTACTTTAATTTATGAATATTTGATAAAAAATGGTGTGAAAACTCACTGGATTGAAACTTTGAACGAAAGGGAACAATTATGTAAAAAAGTGGAAATTGTGCCTTTGGAAGTGATTATTAGAAATAGGGCGACTGGAAGTTTTGTGAAAAGATATGGAGCAGAAGAAGGGAAAATTTTTAAAAGACCTACATTTGAACTGTCGTATAAAAATGATGATTTAGGAGATCCGCTATTGAATGATGATCATGCTTTGGCTTTGGAATTGGTAACTGAAGATGAATTGGCTGGGATTAAGGAGCAAACTTTTTTGATAAATGACTTGCTTTCAAAATTATTTGATAAAATGAACTTGATTTTAGTGGATTACAAAATTGAGTTTGGAAGAGATAAGGATGGGAATATTTTGCTAGCTGATGAAATAAGTCCAGATTCAATGAGATTATGGGATAAAGATACGCTTAAAAAATTGGATAAGGATAGATTTAGACAGGATTTAGGAGATGTAATGGGAGCATATCGTGAAGTTTTACGTCGTTTGGAAGAAGTATTGAAATAAATTTTTTAGGAATTTTAAAGCATACATTAGCAAGAGAGTCTTGAATACTTGTTATCAGATAAATGAGAGATAATTTTTTTTATAGTAAAAATATCAATAAAATTATAAATTTAGAATAGTTTATAATAAAAATGGAGGAAAATTACAAATGATTAAGAGTTTGAATGAGGAATGCGGAGTATTTGGAGTTTATGGACATCCTAATGCGGCAAGGCTTACTTATTATGGGCTTCATAGTCTTCAGCATAGAGGGCAGGAAGCGGCAGGAATTGTGGTAAGTGATGGAAAACGTGTAAACGGACATCGTGGTCCTGGATTAGTGTCAGAAGTATTTAATGATGACAGGATATTTAACCGTCTGGAAGGGAATAGTGCCATAGGGCATGTGCGGTATGCAACTTCTGGAAGCAGCAGTGGACGTAATATTCAGCCATTTTTATTTCAATTTTTTGATGGAAGCATTGCGTTGGCACACAATGGAAATTTAATCAATGCCAAAACATTAAAAAGGGAATTAGAAGAACACGGTGCGATTTTTCATTCTTCATCTGATACGGAAGTATTGGTTCACTTGATAAGAAGAAGCAAGGAAAAGGATTTTCTGAGCCAGTTAAAAGATGCATTACGTCAAGTAAAAGGTGGATTTTCTTTCGTAATTCAAACTCAGACAGAATTGTATGGGGCAGTAGATCCATTTGAATTTCGTCCTTTAATTTTAGGAAAAGCAAAAAATGGGGCGTATATTTTGGCAAGTGAAACATGTGCATTGGAAATTGTGGGAGCGGAGTTTATTAGAAATATAAGATCTGGAGAAGTGGTTATTATTGATGAAAGTGGATATAGAATAGAAAAATACACTGAAAATACTTCAACTGCTATTGCGGCAATGGAATATGTGTATTTTGCGCGTCCTGATTCTGATATTTCTGGAGTAAATGTTCATAAGTCACGTAAAAGATGTGGAAGAAGACTGGCGCAGGAAGCTCCAGTTGAACATGCAGATATTATAATTGGAGTCCCAAATTCATCATTATCAGCGGCAAGCGGATATGCAGAAGAAATTGGAAAGCCTTATGAAATGGGCTTAATTAAAAATCAATATGTAGCACGTACTTTTATTCAGCCAACTCAGGAATTACGTGAGCAAGGTGTCAGAATGAAATTATCTGCTGTAAAAAGCGTTGTAAAAGATAAAGTTGTAGTTATGATAGATGACTCAATAGTCCGTGGGACAACTTCAAGCCGTATAGTTCAGCTGTTAAAAGAAGCGGGAGCAAAGGAAGTGCATGTCCGTATTGCATCTCCAGAATTTAAATTTCCTATTTTTTATGGAATAGATGTTTCAAAATCATCTGAATTAATTTCGGCAAATAAAACTGTTGAGGAAGTAAGAGAATATATAGGAGCAGATTCGCTTGCATTTCTTAGCATAGATGGGCTGATTGAGTCAATAGGGCTTGATTTTGACGCACCTTATACAGGGCTTTGCATGGAATGTTTTAATGGAGATTATCCAGCTGGATTGGGCGATTATGAGGAAGAATTTTATGCTTCGTTGACACCGGTTCAAAAAGAGGCTTTAGAGGAATTAAAGAAGTAAGGTGAAAAAATGTATATTGTAAGTTTGAATTATATAAAAGAAGTAAGTGAAGTTGAAAAACATTTAGAAGATCACATAAAATTTTTGGAAAAATATTATGAAATGGGAAAATTCATTTGTTCAGGAAGAAAAAATCCTAGAACAGGCGGTGTAATTTTGTTAAATGCAGAAAGTTTATCAGAAGTAGAAAAGATAATTTTAGAAGATCCATTTAATATAAATGAAATTGCAGAATATGAAATTACGGAATTTTTTCCTACAAAATATAACAAAAATTTTAAAATATTTGTAGAATAAAAGATATAATAGGAGGAAAAAATGTCAATTTCTTATAAAGATTCGGGAGTAGATAAAGAAGAAGGGTATAAAAGTGTAGAAAAAATAAAAAATGGTGCCAAAAGCACATATAATGCCAATGTTATGAATGATTTGGGAAGTTTCGGAGCTTTATACAAACTTGGAGATTATAAAAAGCCTGTGCTGGTTTCTGGAACTGATGGAGTTGGGACAAAATTAAAAGTTGCATTTGAAACAAGGATTTACAACACAGTAGGAATAGACTGCGTAGCAATGTGTATAAATGATATTTTATGTCACGGAGCAAAGCCGTTATTTTTCCTAGATTACTTAGCTTGCGGGAAATTAGATTCAAATGTATCGGCTGAAATTGTAAGCGGAGTTGTGGAAGGATGCTTGCAGTCAGAAGCTGCCTTGATTGGTGGAGAAACGGCTGAAATGCCAGGATTCTATACTCCGGGTGAATACGATATTGCAGGATTTGCAGTAGGGGCAGTAGAAGAGGACCAAATTGTGAATGGTTCAGATGTTAAGGAAAACGATGTTTTAATTGCAATTCCATCAAGTGGAGCACACAGTAACGGTTTTTCATTAATCAGAAAATTATTTACTGACTTTACTGAAGTTTACAGTGGAAAAACAATTGGGGAACATTTATTGACTCCAACAAAAATTTATGTAAAACCAGTTCAGGCTGTAATGAAGGAAGTAAAAATCAACGGAATGGCCCACATCACGGGTGGAGGGCTAATCGAAAACGTACCAAGAACAATACCTGATGGACTTTGTGCAAATATACAAAAATCAAAAATTCAAATTCATGAGTTATTTAAGCACAACGCATTTTCAAGAGTAAGCGAAGACGAAATGTGGGGAACGTTTAATATGGGTATAGGATTTGTATTGATTGTAGACGCAAAAGATAAGGAAAAAGTGATTGAAATTTTAGAAAAAAATGGTGAAAATGCTTATGAAATTGGACATATTGGAAAAGGTGATGAAAAAATATGTCTAAAATAATTGAAAATCTAAAAGATAAGTCAGAGAATAAAAAAACACGAATAGCAGTATTTATATCAGGTTCAGGCTCTAATTTACAGTCAATAATCGACAATATCGAAAATGGCAACTTAAACTGTGAAATTTCCTATGTAATTGCCGACAGGGAATGCTTTGGACTGGAAAGAGCTGAAAAACATGGGATAAAAAGCATAATGCTTGATAAAAAGTTATTTGGAAAAAATTTATCAGATGAAATAAACGCTATTTTGGAAAATGATACAGAAAGAACAGATTACATCGTACTTGCAGGCTATCTATCAATTTTATCAGAAAGTTTTATAAACAAATGGAATCGTAAAATTATAAATATTCATCCTTCACTTCTCCCAAAATACGGTGGAAAAGGAATGTACGGAATAAAAGTCCACGAAGCCGTAATCGCAAACAAGGAAAAAGAAAGCGGCTGCACCATCCATTTTGTAGACAATGGAATAGACACAGGAGAAATTATAACAAATGTGAAAGTGCCTGTTTATGAGAATGATACGCCTGAAATTTTGCAAAAGAGAGTGCTGGAAAAAGAGCATATTTTGCTAATAGAGGGGATTAAAAAGTTATTAGGACAATAATTTTAAAAGTAAAGGAATGATTTAAATATGGATACAGATTATACTATTTTAGTTATATTAACATATATCATGATAATTATTGGAGGAGTAGCTGGAATAGGATTAATAGTAGCTTTTTTTAGAAAATTAGAAAAAATTGAAAGCAAAGATAAATTAGAAGAAGAAAAATTAGATGATTGATTTTAGAAAGATTTGGAGGTAAACTATAATATGGAAGAAATATTAGTAATTGTTGCTATGATTGTGGGAGGATTAAGTGGATTTTTACTGGTAAAGTTTATTCAGAAAAAATTAAAGGATAAAAATAAGAATAATTAGAAGGCATGAAAGTAAAAATAGATACATGGCAATATTCTAGATAAGTTAAATATTACTGTAATTCGGAGAAATAGAGGAAAAAACTGAAAGGAGATGAAAATGAAACCTACATTTTTAATTTTGATGCTGTTAATTTTTAGTTTTTCGATAAGTTATGGAGCAAATGGCAATGAGGAATTTGAAAAGGGAAATAATTATATTAATCAAAAAAAATACAATGAAGCTGAAAAATATTTTTTGGTAGCATTGAAAAAAGGGAATCCAAACGCTTATAATGCTCTAGGTTATTTATATTCTGTTCAAGGTAAATTTCAAAAAGCGGAATATTATCTTTTGAAAGATTTAGAAAATACCAAAGATGAAAAATTAAAAGAAAGAATGAAAATAAATTTGGCATATATTTATATAAAACAAAATAAAGAAAAAGAGGCAGAAAAAATATTAAGAACTATTAAAAATAATGATATAACAATTTTTAAAATGTTAGCCAATTTTTATTATGACAATCAAAATTATGAAAAAGCAGAAGAATTTTTTAAAAAAGCATTAGCAAAAGGAGATAACGTCTCAATAAATAATATTGTAGTAATTTCGATTAAACGTAGAAATGTAACTGATGAAATTAAAAACTTAATAAAAAAAGAATATGAAAATGGTAATATTTATGCTTATGGATATTATGGAACAGAAAAAATAAAGGATGGAAGTCTTGAAGAAGGAGAAAGAATTTGTAAATTAGGCATACAAAAAGGTGATCCTAGTTCGTATTTGTGTATGAGTGTATTTTATGAGCAAAAAGGCAACAAAACTAAATCGAAAGAATTATTTGAGAAATATAAGCTAGAAATGAGTAAATTAGAAGATAAATTAGAAAAAAATAAAAAGTAGATTTTCATTAATAAAGCAGTTAGTATTCGTAATAAGATTCTATTTCAATTTAGAATACAAACAAGACAATAAAAATTTAAGAACGGAGTGGAAAATGAAAAAAATAATACTATCATTATTCTTAATATTAGGAATTTTATCTTTTTCAAAAGAGAAAAAAGTTTATATGCCAAAAGTGGTTATAACTGTAATGGATGATAATTTCAAAAATCCTATTGCAAGAACTGTAGAGCAAAGCGGAGTGTTAACAAAAGCTCTATCATTAGGAGACATGGTTACTTTTAGATATAAAAGTGATGAGAAGAAATTTGCAGAAAAGTTGATAGAAGAAATTTGGAGAATGAACAAATCTCTTCCAAATAAATTAACTTTTTTGATAGAACAAAACGAAGAAAATACTATGGTTCAGATTTTACAACTGTTAAAAAAATATAGATATAGAGGTAATGTTGAAGTAATTGAACTGTCATATCAAAAGAATGCTAAAATTTTGGAACAGACAAGTAAAAATGGCTGGGAATATAATCAATATTCTGATTTAAAAGATTTGGCAGGAGAAGTGGAAATTGGAGGCGTAAAATACAATAAAAATGAATATGTCGCAACACTTTTTATGCAAAAATATGATAATGTAAAAAGGTAAATTTTTTTGATTAAAGATAATATTGAAAAATATGAATTTATACAAAAACTGAGAGGAGATGAAAATGAAACATAAATTTTTAATTTTGATGCTGTTAATTTTTAGTTTTTCAATAAGTTACGGAGCAAATGGAAATGAGGAATTTTTGAAGGCGAATGAATATTATGAGAAAAATGATTATTCTAATGCAGAAAAGATGTTTTTGGAGTCAATAAAAAAGGGAAATGTAAGAGCGAACTATAATTTGGCAACTTTATATTTGAATAAAAAAGAGTATGATAAAGCTGAAAGATATTTTTTAGATGCATTAAAGAAAACTAGTGGGGATCCTGAACTGAAAAAATCTACATTATTTAATTTATCTAGGTTGTATCAGATAACAAATCAGAATGATAAAGCAGAGAAATATTTGAAAATGTCTTCAAAAAGTACAAATGATGTAAGTGCTGAAATAGAACTTGGAACGACATATTTTTATCAAAAAAAATATGATTTGGCAGAAAAAGCATATGTAAGTGCTTTAAATAAGATAAAAGATAAAAAAGAGTTAAGTGATAATGTTAAGCTAAATTTAGCAGCAGTATATCGAGAACAGAAGAAATATAAAGAAGCTGAAAATACATTATTAAGTATGAACGATAAAAATTCAAAAAATTCTATAAGAGCATTTGGAATTTTATATTGGAAACAAAATAATAAAAGAAAAGCAGTAGAATATTTCAAAAAAGCTTTGGATAACGGAGATAAAGAAATGTTATCAAATGTGGTTAAGTTATATGGTGAATTAGATGAAGATGATAAAATTGAAGAAGTACTAAGAAATCAGTATAATAAACAAAATAAATATGCTTATGGACTTTATGGACTTTTTATATTAGAAAATAATGGAAAAGGTGCCGAAAAAATGTGTAAAACAGGTATTCAAAAAGAGGATCCGTTTTCTTTCATGTGTATGGAAGAAATTTATAAATTACAAGGAAAAAATAATGAAGCACAGAAAATGTCTTTAGAGTATCAAAAAAGAATTGCAAAATTCCTTGAAGAACAATCGAAGATTGTTATAACAAGAGATCAATTTTAAAAAATATGAAAGGCAAAAAATGAAACAAATAATAATTATATTATCATTAATCATTACTTTGTTATCATATTCAGCATACACAGGATTTGGCTACATCACTGAACCAAAGTTCACAAGTCCAGATAAATGGAGCGATTTTAAGACAATGCATAAAGTTACAGATGATATTAGTCTTTTGATGAGTTACGAAGAATTTAAAAAAGTAGTTCCACAAAAAGAATATTATCGTGATAATGATGGAGTAGATGATACGGTATTTTACTATGAAAAAGTAAAAGATCCATTTGGAAATTATGCAAGAGCTAGTTTTTATTTTGGGAAAAATATGCTTATGTCTTCAATTTTTGAATATGATACAACTGTAAAAGAACATAAAAAAATGGATGCCGAAATTAGAAAACTTTATTCTAAAAGAAAAGGTTACACGAAACTTCAAAATGCATACGCTTCAGCAACATTTTTGTACACTTCTGAAACTTTGATGTATATAAAATTTGTTCCAGATAATGATAATTATAGCAGTAATACTGGAAAAACAGTAATCACCATTCAAGAAACGAGTGCGTTAAATATTGCAAAATATTTGCATGAGATACAGATGTTAAATAGGATAGGAGATTAAAAAAATAGAGAGTTTTTTGAATAATATTTTCAAACTTCTCTCTATTTTTCTTTAATTTTTCAAATTAAAAAATTTTATAAATTATCTTGAATAAACTTTTGTTAATTTAGCAATTCTTTCTGCTAATTCATCACTTAATACACCGTCTTTTAATCTCCATTGCCAGTTTCCGCTAGCAACTCCAGGAGTATTGATTCTAGCTTCGCTTCCTAATCCTAAGAAATCTTGAATTGGAGCGATTGCCATGTTTGCAACAGAACTCCATGCACCTCTTATTGCATCCCAATGGATGTTATCGTCAGTTTGTGAGTTTAAATAATCTCTTGCAAATTGTTTATCTTTTTCTTTTGCTTTTGTAAACCATCCGATTAATGTGTCATTATCGTGAGTTCCAGTATAAACTACACAGTTTTTTGTATAAGTATGAGGCAAGTAGTCATTTTCTTCTTCTGAATCAAATGCAAAACCTAAGATTTTCATTCCTGGGAATCCAGTTGCATCTCTTAAATCAATAACACCTTGTGTCATTAATCCTAAATCTTCTGCAATAATTGGTAATTCTCCCAATTCTTCTTTTATTTTGTTAAATAAGTCAATTCCGGGTCCTTTTACCCATTGTCCGTTTATTGCAGTATCGTCTCCATAAGGAACTGCCCAGTATGCTTCAAACCCTCTGAAGTGATCAATTCTTATGATGTCGCACGTAGAAAGGTTGGCTCTAACTCTGTCTACCCACCATTTGTAGTTTAACTCTTTTAATTTGTCCCAGTCGTATAGAGGATTTCCCCAAAGCTGTCCTGTGGCACTGAAATAATCAGGCGGAACACCAGCTACTTTAACAGGTTTTAGTTCAGGGTCGAATAGGAAAATTTCTGGATTTGCCCATGCGTCTGAGCTGTCTACTGCAACGAAAATTGGAATATCTCCGATTATTTTGATTCCATTGTCGTTAGCGTATTTTTTCAAGTTGTCCCATTGAGTAAAGAACAGGCATTGAATAAAGTTGTTGTACTCAATGTCGTCAGCTAATTCTTCTCTGTATTTACTAACTGCAGCTTCTTCCCTAACTTTAATGTCATGCGGCCATTCAGTCCAAGGAAGTCCGTTGAAGTGATTTTTTAAAGAGATAAACAGGCTGTAATCATTTAGCCAATCATTGTTTTCAGCTTTGAAGGCATCTAATTTTCCTTTTAAATAATCATTTCCATTAGCCTTAAAGTTGTCATAAGCTTTTCTTAACAAAGGATATTTTTGATTATAAATAGCGCCATAATCAATATATTCTCCATTTCCTCCAAAATCAACATCTCTCAAATCTTCCTCAGTCAATAAATTTTGCTCGATTAACAAGTCAAAATCAATTAAATATGGGTTTCCAGCGAATGTTGAAAAGCATTGATAAGGCGAATCCCCATACCCAGTTGGCCCAAGCGGGAAAATTTGCCATAATTTTTGATTTGCTTTTTTCAGGAAATCTACAAATTTGTATGCTTCTTTTCCTAAACTTCCAATTCCGTATTTTCCAGGAAGTGAAGTAGGATGTAACAAAATTCCAGAACTTCTCTCAAACATTTCTATATCCTCCTTAAAATTTATTAATAAAATTAGTTTTGATTTCTCATACTAAATATACTATATTTTATTTGAATTGTCAACATATACGTAAATGTAAAATTGTTGAAAATTAAAATTAATCTTAACTGGTTTCATATTAAGGTTCCGAGGATATCTTATAAAAAAATTAATGAAATTTAATAATGAATGTGGTATAATACAGATAGTTATTGATTAAAATTTTAATTAATACATTAAAATATATTTAAAACTTATAAAAAATATAAAAATCAGATAATTCTAAGACTTGCAAAAATAAGAATCGAAGGGAGAATTGAAAATGTCAAAATATGTTTTTGGAATTGATTTGGGAACGACTTATTCCTGTATAGCTCGTGTGGATGATACAGCAAGGGCTGAAGTAATTAAAAATAATGATGGAGATAATATAACACCGTCTGTGGTTGAATTTGACGGAGATAATGTGATTGTAGGATCAGATGCAAAATCTGAGGCAGTTTTAAATCCTGAAAATACAGTAATGCTTGTAAAAACGCTTATGGGAAAGACAGATTTTGCAATTAATTATAATGGGGAAGACAAGACTCCTGAAGAAATATCGGCTTTTATTTTAAGAAAATTGACACAAGATGCTTCAGAACAGCTTGGAGTGGAAGTTAAGGATGTTGTAATAACTTGTCCAGCCTACTTTGGGACAGCGGAGCGAACAGCAACTAAAAATGCAGGTAAAATCGCAGGACTTAACGTACTGGAAATCATAAGCGAGCCAACAGCGGCGGCACTGTACTATGGATGCGCAAAGGAACAGAATGAAAAGACGATTCTGGTTTATGATTTAGGAGGCGGGACTTTTGACGTTACGATTATGCGTATCAGTTCTGATAAAATTCAGGTTATCTGTTCAGACGGGGATCATGATTTAGGTGGAAAAAACTGGGATGAAGTATTGATAGAATATCTTGCTGACCAATTTGTCAAGAAAATAGGTTATGATATTGAGTTTGATGAATATGCAAAACAGGATTTACGATTGAAGGCAGAAAAGATAAAAAAACAGCTAACTTCACGAAGTCAGGCTGGAGATTTGCTGGAGGTTATGGGAAGCAGGGAAAAAGTCTCTATAACTAGAGATGAATTTGAAGAGATAACTTCTACATTGCTAAATGAAACTTTGAAAAAAACGAAAGAAGTAATTGATGTAGCAAAAAGAAAAGGATATGAAAAAATAGATGAAATACTTCTTGTTGGTGGCTCTACAAGAATGCCGCAGATAAAAAGGGCATTGACAGAAAACTTTGGAGGAATAGAAATAAAAATCCTTGAGCCGGATGAAGCCGTTGCGAAGGGAGCGGCAATTCATGCTGCAAATGTTTATGTGAATAACCAGAAGAGCCTTGCAGGGCAGGATTTTGAATCTGACAAGGAAGTAACAGTAATGGTTAATGGAGATGAAAAGGAATTGAGAGCAAAGGATTACAAGGAAGATTTGACATTCTCTCCTGAAATGATGGGAATAGGTGGAAATACAAGAGAAATTGTCATTGCAACAACAAAGAGCTTTGCAGTAAAAGTTGAAAATAAAGATGGAGTTAAGAGCTGTTTTAACATGATTATAAAAAATGAGCCTATGCCAAGTGGAATTTTGGAAGTTTCGGGTAATTTTACGACGCTTAATGACAATCAGGAGACAGTAGATATAGAAATTTATGAAAATGACTATATGGATAAGTATTTTGACGTAGATGAGGACTTGAAAATAGGCAATGCGATATTGGAACTGCCTGAAAACCTTCCAGCAGGAGCTTTAGTGGAAATCACTCTGAAATTGAATAAAGAAGGGATTTTGGAAATAAGAGGAAGGGACAAAGCTGGAAATAAGGAAGTAAATGTAAAATTAGAAACAAAAAGTATAATATCTAAGGAAAAATTAGAAAGATTGACAAGTAAATCGCAAGGAATTGCGGTGCTGTAAGTATATAATCCTAATTGTGCTGGATAAAAAATCTTGATGTAAAGGAGGAGAAATAATAAAAATGGCAGAAGAGAGTCGAATAATAAATAACTGGTACATAATTCTTGGGCTTGAGTATTATCCAGTTCCTGAAAAAGACGAAAAGAAAATAGAAGCGCGAATAGAAGCAAAAAAACGGTATTGGCTGGCAAAGGAAAGCGACCCTTTTGATGGGAAAAAATACAGAAAATACAGCAATCTCGCAAAAACTGGCATTATAAGGCAGGAAATGCTAAATGAAGCTAGAAGAGAAGAACTAATAAAAGATGCCCAGAAAAAACTGTTTGATCCGATAGACAATTTTTTGAAATATATAAAAAATGCAGAAATTAAAGAAGAAATTGTAAAGGAAATTGCCAAAAGAACACATCGGCAAGAAAATCTGGTAAGAGAAAGAATAAAAATTAGTGGAAGAAAAATTTTACCTAGTGAATATAATCAAAAATTATACAGGAATTTTTATGAAAATATTAACAAAAATCAGGATGAATTTTTTGAATTTTCAGTATTTGAAAAACATCTGGAAATTTTAGGCAAAGAGAATTTATATCAATTTTTAGTTTCTGAAGGACTAGACATAAAAACGCTGACTCAGGAACAAATTGACGAAAAAAGAAAACATCTGATTAAGTTTGACAATGAAACTTCTGCCAAGAAAAAACTATATAGCGCATGTGAAATAATATTAAAAAATAAAGAAAAATTAAGAAGATACAATGGATATTTAAAATATCTCCAATATTTAAAAGCATTGAAAATACTCGAAAGAGCCGAACAAATCCACAACTTGACAGATGATAAAATTCCTTCTGAGGAATTTATTGACGAAATACAGAAGATTGTGGAAAACAAGGAAGAAGCAAAAAGTATTTTTATAGGATTTTGCAAGGAGAATAAAATACCGTATACTGTCTCTAAAAAATCAAGCGGAATGAAAGAATACAGGCAAAATGATGGCAGCTCAAGACAGAAAACAGCAAAAGAAAATAGATATGCTGAAAAATCTGAAAATCTGTGCATTGAAGCATTGAGAGCGATAAAGGCATTTAAATTTGAAGAAGCTCAAAAATACTTAAATGATGCAAAGTTATACTGGCCTGAAAATGATTCTATTGAAGTTCTTGAGGAAAAATTGCAGGAAACAAGGAAGACATGGATTGAAAATAAAAAGAAAGAAAAAGAATTTCTGAAAAAAAGAAAATCATTTCATCTGATGAAACCAAAAAAAGCGAAGGGATCAAATCAGAATATAATTATTTTTATACTCATAGCAACAATGTTTTGCATAATAGTTTATTTAATTATGTCAAACAACGAAACATCTCAAAATGCAGAACAGAATGATGAAAATATAGTTCTGGATGCGAAAGAGGAGAAGATGGTTTCCCTTGACAAGGATACCAGCTTTTATGTTACTGATAATAATTTGTACTACAGTGCTAAAAAAGATGAGTATTTAGAGAAGACAGGAATAAGGGGAAGCACTGCTTCAGGGGATTACGACTTTTTAGTTATAGAGAAATTTCCTAAAAAAAGATACAATATTCTCTTGAAAAATGGGGTTAAAGACAGAATATTCAAATTTAAATGCAATGCCAAGATAAAGGCTTCAGGAACAACTTTATTTGTTGAGAATCCTGAAGATGTAATGATTTACAAGGATAAGAAACAGATGGAAGAAGATACACAGCTTAAAAGTAATGGTGGCTGCTTTACTGAATTTAGAAATGATATTGAAAATAAAAATTAGTGGGTAAAATTAAGATTAAAATTAAGATATTTTATATATAAAAAAAGATTTATTATATAGTATTCCACATTTTTTTATGGTATAATATTTACAAGGGAAGGGAAGTGAAAATATGAAATTAGGAGATAATGTAGATATAATAGCACCATTAAATGTAAAAACAGCCGATTCGGAAACAGGTTATCTTTTGTTAAATCCGACGCTTGTAAATAATGGGAAGATAGAGAGCTTTGAAAATGCGGAAGTTCCTGAAAGATATAAAAATGGGAAAAATAAAATAAATGAAAAATACTTTGTAAGAAAGAACGACGTGCTGTTTCAGGCAAAAGGGAGTAAAATAGAAGTCGTATATGTTGACAAGGAATACGAAAATGTACTTCCTGCAACGCTTTACTTCATTTTACGGGCAAACGACAGAATAAATCCCAAGTATTTGCAATGGCTTTTAAAGACAGAGCTGCTGCTGCTTTATTTTGAAAAGAAATACAAGACCATGAGCGCTGTCAGAGCTGTAAATAAAACTGATATTGTTGAACTTGACATAGACTTGCCTGATAGGGAAGAACAGGACAGAATGGTTGAAATAATAACAAGTTTTGAAAATGAGGAAGAAAATACGATAGAGTATCTGAAAATTAAGAAAAAATATATCGAAGAAAAAATTCTAGCGAAAAATAAGGTGATAATAAATGAAGAATAAATTCTTTGAACTTATAACAGATGAGTTGGAAAATAATAAAAATCAGAAAAAATTACAGATTTTGAAAATGTCTCTACTTTTATATGTTATCTGTGCAAGTAAGGTTGTTTATGAAGAACTGGAAGATTTAAGAGACGACAGCTATTTATTTTTGGAATATTTAAATAATCTGGGATTTAAGTATAATTTGAACGGCACATATTTGGAAAATATGAAAAATTTATCAAATAGAATAGCAATATTCAGCCAGACATACAGTTTTATAGAAGAACATCCGGACAAGCAAGGGTTTATCGAAAGCCTACCGGAACTGGAAATGGAGCTGAAACTGAATATTTTAAGAGGGAAATATGCAAAAATTGCACAAAATTATTTAGACAATGTAATTAATCTGCCAATTACACGTGATGAAAGCGTTAATCAATTATCACTGGAATTTTTAGATATAAGAAATAATGAAATATTGTATAGCGTTGATTTTTTTGAAGGGAATAATTTTTATCGTGAAAAAATAGAAACGGATGAAAAAAATGCAATTATAGAGATTTTATACTCATTAAAAAATTCAAAATCTAATAAAGATTCTGCAGTGATGCTAACCAAAAACTCGGATACCAGCAAGTTGCTGTATAGTTTTTTAAGCAACAGTAAAAAAGGAATAGTAGAAAAGGATGCCTTTTATCTGTTAAAAAACGAGGAAATGAAGAATTTTATAAAATCTGATAAAATAGAATATGTAGTTTCTATACCCTTTAACAATACACTAAAAAATCAGGTAATAATATTTAATGAAAAAAAAGAGAATAAAAACAATATATTATTTGTTCAGTCGCAGCACTTTTTTGAAAAAGGAAGTGAAAAAATAAAGCCTGAAAATTATAAGGAATTAGTTGAAATAATTCAGAAAAAGCAGGAAATAAACGGTATTTCAAAATTAGTTTCCAATGAAACAATATTAAGAAGAAAATGCAATCTGGATATTCTGGGGTATGTTTTCAAAACTAAGGAAAAAGTTGATTTGGAAGAATTAAAGCAAAATAGGGATAATGTTTTTGAATTAATGACAGTAAATAGGAAAAAATGCGATGATTTAGTAAATAGTTATCTGGAAGAGGAATAAATTTAATAATAAAATTTAGATAGAAAGGTTGTAATTTTATGAAATTATTGACAATAAATGTACATGCATGGTTAGAAGAAAATCAAATGGAAAAAATTGATATTCTTGCAAAAGATATAGCTGAAAAGCAGTATGATGTAATAGCAATGCAGGAAGTAAACCAGCTTATGAACAATCCTGTAATTTTTGACGATATAAGACAGGAAAACTATGGATGGGTTCTTCTGGAAAAATTACAGGAATATACAGACACTGATTATTATTACCACTGGAGCAACTCGCATATTGGATTTAGCAAATATAATGAAGGCGTGGCAGTAATAACGAGACATAAAATCAAGGCTGAAGATGAATTTTACTGTACTTTTGCACAGTCGGTAAGAACAATATCGGCAAGAAGAATAGTTAGTATTACTATTGATTATAAAGGACAGGATGTTGAATTTTACAGTTGTCACATGAATTTACCAAATTGTGAAACTGAAGATATGGGAGAAAATTTAAGAAATATTTTGAACAGATCTAAAACTGATAATTTGAAAATATTAATGGGTGACTTTAATACAGATGCCAATGGGAATCCTGAAGATTA
The DNA here is from genome assembly GCF_007990525.1 of Leptotrichia hofstadii. NCBI lineage: Bacteria > Fusobacteriati > Fusobacteriota > Fusobacteriia > Fusobacteriales > Leptotrichiaceae > Leptotrichia > Leptotrichia hofstadii. The sequence goes on along the minus strand of NZ_AP019823.1, from coordinate 1,699,039 downwards.
TCAAAATATTTTAAATCAAGGCTTATTTGATACATATACACTTGCTGAAAAAAAAGACAGTGGTGTGACAGTGGATAAAGGAATACATGGATGGGCTCAAGATAAGTCGAAAAAGAGAATAGACTACATATTCTGTACTAAGGAAATCAAAGTAAAAGAAAGCAAAGTTATCTTTAACGGAAAAAATAAAGGTGTAGTATCAGATCACTTTGGTGTAGAAGTCGAAATAGAAATTTAAATTTAAATGAAAAAATAATGATTTTAAAATAAATTTATAATTCTAAATATATGTATAAAACCAGTAATAATCGTTGTTTTTTAATACAGCGATTATTTTTTTATAAAAAAATCTGAAAAAAGATATACGTAAATGTATTGACAATTTAAAAAAGTGTGGTATATTTAAAATAAGGAAAAAATAAATCAAATATATAAAAATTTTTAGGAGGTACTAAACATGATGAAAAAAATTCAACGTTTTGGTGGAGCAATGATGGCGCCAGTTCTATTATTTGCATTTACGGGGATAGTGGTAGGATTGGCTTCAGTATTCACTAATACGCAAGTTATGGGGAGCATTGCTGAAGAAGGTACAATATGGTATAATTTCTGGTATGTGGTAGCAGAAGGTGGTTGGACAGTATTTAGACAAATGCCGTTATTATTCGCGATAGGGTTACCAATAAGTTTGGCAACAAAAACAAATGCCAGAGCATGTATGGAAACATTTGCATTATACATGACATTTAACTATTTTGTAGCTGCAATATTAAAAGTATTTTCTGGAGTAGATACAGCTAAAATGGTAGCAGATAAAGTAACAGGATATGCTGCAATAGGTGGAGTTCCAACATTAGACACAAACTTATTTGGTGGTATCTTGATAGCAGCATTAGTAGTATATCTGCATAATAAATATTTTGATCAAAAATTACCTGATTTCTTAGGAGTATTCCAAGGTTCAGTATTTGTATACATGGTAGGATTTGTAGTGATGATTCCTTGTGCATTCTTAACAGTATTAATTTGGCCTAAAGTTCAATTGGGAATTGGTGCAATGCAAGGATTTATGAAAGCTTCAGGAGTATTTGGGGTATGGATTTATACATTCTTAGAAAGAATATTGATTCCAACTGGATTACACCACTTTGTTTATACACCATTCATATTCGGACCGGCAGCTGTTCCTAACGGAATTCAAGTTTACTGGGTTGAACATATAAAAGAATTTGCTCAAAGCACACAATCATTGAAATCTTTATTTCCGCAAGGTGGATTCGCGTTACATGGAAACTCAAAAATATTTGGTGCGGCAGGGATAGCTCTTGCTATGTATGCTACAGCAAAACCTAATAAGAAAAAAGTTGTAGCGGCATTATTAATACCTATAGTATTTACAGCCGTAGTTTCAGGTATAACTGAGCCATTGGAATTTACATTCTTATTTATAGCTCCAGTATTGTTTGCAGTTCACGCATTTTTAGCGGCAACAATGGCGGCAACAATGTATGCTTTTGGAGTAGTTGGAAATATGGGTGGAGGATTACTTGACTTCTTGTTCCTGAACTGGATACCTATGTTTAAAAATCACTCTGGAACAGTATTTACTCAAATAATAATAGGATTAATATTTACAGCAATATACTTCTTCGTATTTAAGTTCCTGATTCAAAAAATGAATCTGAAAACTCCAGGTAGAGAAGACGAAGATGAAGAAATGAAACTTTATACTAAAGCTGATTATAAAGCTAAACACGGTGAAGGAAATACAGCAGGTGGAACAGCAGGCGGAGATGAATATGCTCAAAAAGGTGCAATTATCCTTGAAGCATTAGGTGGAAGGGAAAATATTGAAGAGCTTAATAACTGTGCAACTAGACTTAGAGTAAGTGTAAAAGATCCGAGTAAATTATCGCCAGACGCAGCATTTAAAGCAGCAGGAGCTCATGGTGTAGTTAGAAAAGGATCAGCTATTCAAGTAATCATTGGATTGTCAGTACCTCAAGTAAGAGAAAGAATCGAAGAAATGATGAAAAAAGGATAAAAATAAAATTTGATAAATAATTAAATTTGAATTTTATAAAAAAATCAAGAAAGAATTTTCAAAAGTCAAAAATTTTAATATAAGACTTAAGAAAGTTCTTTCTTTTATTTTTAAAATACTTATCTTTTTGCAATTGCACTAAAAGTAAATTTTTCAGGATGGTGAATAATTGTTTCGTATTGAAATAGAGTGCCATTTGAAAGATAGGCATGAGTTTCAATAACAACAACCATATTTATATCCTCTAGCTTAAGATATTTCTGTTCTTCAGAAGTAATTTTTCTAAAACTAATATCTCTACGGGAATAAGCTATTTTTAGGTTAAGTTCTTTTTCCAGATATTCATATATTGATTTTTTTGCTATTTCTTCATTTAGAAAAGGTACAATTTTTCTGTCAAAAAAACTCGTAGAATAATTTAAAACTTCCCCATTTAAAGAATTGGTACGGACAACTTTATAAAAATCAGCACTTTCAGGTACTTGAAATTCTTCCATTAGTTTTTTTACTCCTTGAACGATGTATAAACTGATTAAATCAGTTTCAAGATGAATATTTTGAAGCTTGTTAATTTCTTGTACAGTCTGAATGGAAGTTAAAGAAATATTTTCCAGATTTTTTTTCTCAAGTATAATAGATTTTTTTCCTTTTATTTTTTGAATGTAGCCTTCTGCTTCTAGCATAGAGAGAGCTTTTCTCACAGTCAGCTTGGAAAAATTATAATCTAGTGCCAAATCGTCTTCTTTTTTTAGAAAATCTCCAGGCTTTAGTTTACCTTTTTTAATTTTATCTTTTATATCGTGATATACTTTTGCATATTTATTCATTCATTTATATAAACCTTTCTTATAATTTTTAAGTTCAATTTTAAGTATTATCACTATGATTATACAATAAATAATAATAAATATCAATAAAAAAAGATTTATATAAAAGTATTGACATTTAAAAAAATTGTGATATAATAAATAATGAAAATAGGAAATAAAAATTAATAAAAATAGAAATGGAGATGATTATTTATGAAGAAATTTTCAATTGCAGTAGCTGGTGGAGGGAGTACATTTACTCCAGGAATTGTGTTGATGTTACTTGAAAATTTAGATAAATTTCCGATTAGACAAATAAAATTTTATGATAACGATGCAGAAAGACAAGAAGTTATAGCAAAGGCTTGTGACATTATTATAAAGGAAAAAGCACCTGATATTAACTTTGTTTATACAACAGACCCTGAAACAGCATTTACAGATGTAGACTTTGTTATGGCACATATAAGAGTTGGAAAATATGCAATGCGTGAAAAAGATGAAAAGATACCTTTAAGACATGGAGTATTAGGACAAGAAACTTGCGGACCTGGAGGAATTTCTTATGGAATGCGTTCAATTGGCGGAGTTATAGAATTAGTTGATTATATGGAAAAATATTCACCAAATGCATGGATGTTAAATTATTCAAATCCTGCAGCAATCGTAGCAGAAGCAACTAGAAGATTACGTCCAAACTCTAAAATATTAAATATTTGTGACATGCCAATCGGAATTGAAATAAGAATGGCTGAAATGCTTGGGCTTAAATCAAGAAAAGATATGGTAATTAGATACTTTGGATTAAATCACTTTGGATGGTGGACAGACATTAGAGATAAAGAAGGAAATGACTTAATGCCTGCGTTAAAGGAAAAAGTTGCAAAAGTTGGATATAATGTACCAATTGAAGGCGAAAACACAGAAGCAAGCTGGAATGACACATTTACAAAAGCAAAAGATGTATTTGCAATCGATCCAACAACATTGCCAAACACATACTTAAAATACTATTTCTTCCCTGACTATGTGGTAGAACATTCAAATCCTAACCATACAAGAGCAAATGAAGTAATGGAAGGAAGAGAAAAATTTGTATTCGGAGAATGTAGAGCAATCGCTGAAAAAGGAACAGCAAAAGATAGCAAACTTCACGTTGATGATCATGCTTCATATATAGTTGACCTTGCAAGAGCAATCGCTTATGATACAAAAGAAAGAATGTTATTAATAGTAGAAAATGACGGAGCAATCTCAAACTTTGATCCAACTGCAATGGTTGAAGTGCCTTGTATAGTAGGTTCAAATGGACCAGAAAAAATTGTTCAAGGTAAAATCCCTCAATTCCAAAAAGGATTAATGGAACAACAAGTATCAGTTGAAAAATTGACAGTAGAAGCATGGATAGAAGGTTCATACCAAAAATTATGGCAAGCAATCACATTGTCAAGAACAGTACCAAGTGCATCTGTTGCAAAAGCAATATTGGATGACTTAATTGAAGCAAATAAAGACTTCTGGCCAGTGTTGAAATAATTAACAAATATACTTAATTTATAGGATTATCTCAAAAGTTTAAAAATTTATTTATGAATTACTCTTAACTTGTGAGATAATCTTTTTATTGATAATATAAAATAATTCTAAAAAAGGAGAAAATATGGATACAAAAAAACTAGATAAAAAGTGGTGGAAGAAAGAAGTTGGATATCAAATATATCCAAGAAGTTTTTATGACAGCAACAATGATGGAATTGGAGATTTGAATGGAATTACTGAAAAATTGGACTATCTAAAAGAACTGGGGATAACTCTTATCTGGATTTGTCCTGTGTATAAGTCGCCAATGGATGACAATGGATACGATATTTCTGATTATTATGATATAAATCCTGAATTTGGAACAAAGGAAGATTTAGAAAGATTAATTGTAGAGGCGGAAAAAAGAGGAATAAAGATAATTCTGGACTTGGTAATTAATCACACTTCAGATGAGCATGAGTGGTTTATAGAAGCATTGAAAAATCCTGAAAGCAAGTATAGAAATTATTATATTTTTAAAAGAGGGAAAAATGGACTGCCACCAACAAACTGGAGAAGTCATTTTGGAGGTTCTGCTTGGGAAAAGGTTGAAGGAGAAACTGATGAAAATGGGAATGAAATGTATTATTTACATTTATTTTCAAAGAAACAGCCTGATTTAAATTGGGAAAATCCTGAAGTTAGGGAAGAACTTTATAAAATGGTAAATTACTGGCTGGAAAAAGGAATTGCAGGTTTCAGGGTAGATGCTATAAATTCAATAAAAAAAGACAAAGATTATCTAGACTTGCCTGTTGATGGAGCGGATGGTTTTGCATTTAGCATAAAATATACGTTAAATCAGCCAGGAATTGAGGAATTTTTAGGAGAACTGGCAGAAAAAACATTTAAGAAGTACAACTGCATGACTGTAGCTGAAACACCTTTACTTGAATACGAAAGATACAATGATTTTATTGGTGAAGATGGATTTTTTTCAATGATTTTTGATTTCAGCTATTCTGATTTGGATATGGCGAAAGAAGGTTTTTACTATTCAGTGCAGGATGTGAAAATTAATGAATTGAGAAAAAAAATTTTTGAAAGTCAGCTGACACAGCAGAAATATGGATGGGGAGCACCATTTTTAGAAAATCACGATTTGCCAAGAAGTTTGAATAAATTTTTAGGGAAAAAAGCAAATGAAATAAATGCAAAATTACTTGCGACATTGTTTTTCTTTTTACGTGGGACACCGTTTATTTATCAGGGACAGGAAATAGGAATGGACAATTTTGAGAGAACTGACATAGCACAGTTTGATGATATTGCCAGCAAAGATCAGTATCAACGTGCATTGGGAGAAGGTTTTTCTCCTAAAGAAGCACTATATTTTGTAAACAAAAGAAGCCGTGACAATTCAAGAACACCTTTCCAATGGAATAGCAGTAAAAATGCAGGATTTTCAAAAAATGAAGATGTAAAAGCATGGATAGAATTGACTGGAAGTCAAGATAAAGTAAATGCAGAATCTCAAATAAATAATGAAAATTCAATTTTTGCCCATTATAAAAAAATGATTGATTTACGACAAAATGGAAAATATTCAGATTGCCTGATTTATGGGGAATTTATTCCAGTAGAAGTAGGAAATGATGAAATAATCGCATATGTAAGAAAATATGAAAATCAGCAAGTTCTTTGTATTAATAATTTTTCTGATAAAAAACAAAAAGTGGAGCTAAGCGAAATTGCTAAAAATATTGACGAAACAGAAATCAAGCTAGGAGATATTCTGATTAATAATTATGAGAATATTAAAAATGATGGAAAAGCGTTAGTTTTGGAAGGATACCAAAGTTTATTAGTCCAAATTTTATAATAAAATTTAAGGTAAAACTTTCTGATATAAATTGGAAAAAAATAAAATTGAAAGTAATATTTTAAAATAATCAATATTTTTTGCTTACTTGGAGGAAAAATGAAAATAAAAGGGATATTATTTGATTTTAATGGAACAATGCTTTTTGATAGTGCTTTACAGGAAGATGTATGGAAAAAATTTTTAAGAAGCAAAATTGGTAGGGAAATAACAAATGAAGAAATTCATAAGTATATTCATGGTGGAAATAATAAAACTGTACTTTCATACTTTTTTAACAAAGATTTTTCAAATGAAGAAGTTCAAAAACTAGGAGAAGAAAAGGAAAGCATGTATCGGGATATGTGCCTAAAAGATGAGAAAATGTTCAAATTAGTAAAAGGATTGCCAGAATTTCTTAATAAGTTAAAAGAGGCTGGTATTCCAATTACTATAGCAACAGGTGCTCCGATAAGCAATGTAAAATTTTATTTTGAACATCTAAATTTGGGCAAATGGTTTGATATAAATAAAGTTGTTTATACTGACGGAAGTTTTAAAGGAAAGCCAGAACCAGATATTTTTTTGAAAGCAGCCAAAAATATAAATGTGGATATTGAAAACTGTGCAGTATTTGAAGATGCAATACTCGGAATAGAGGCGGCAAAGAGGGCAAATGCTTCAAAAATTATAGCTGTTTCTTCAACACTCGATACCAATAAATTATCATCAATTGATGGAGTTTCGTATGTCATAAAAGATTTTACGGAAATATCAATAGATAATTTGTAATTTGAAAAATATATTATACAATCTATGATAAGATTAATATTGACGAAGCAGGGAAGAAATTATTATGGAAATCATTTAGAAATAATGAGGAGTTTCTAAAATCTATGAATGTAAATAAAAAAAATTTTAATATTGATATTTTTGATACTGTATTAGAGGCCTTGAATTTTAAATATAGAAATACTAGATAATGTCAACTTTTATACACGCGAAAATTTAGTCTAAATAAGTTATGAATTTAAAAAAATATTCAAAAATAATAAAAATTTTTTAAAATGGGTTGTAAATTTTTCAATAAAAAGTTAAAATATAGTATATTTTATAAATTTGAGAAAGGAGGCAGTATTTTATACTGTAAAAAATCTATGAAAAAAATAGGATTAACAACCCGAATAATGATTGGACTAGTACTTGGAATTATATTTGGGCTGATACTAAGCCCTTTTGCAAAAGATCCGTTTGTGAAAGATGTTGTTATTGATTCGGTTCTTGCTTTTTTGGGAGGAATGTTCATCAATCTTATGAAAGTTATGATTGTGCCGTTAGTTTCTATTTCTCTTGCAATGGGCGCGGCTTCCATTGGAGATATAAAAAAACTTAAAAGAATTGGTACAAAGGTTTTAGGATTTTATTTTGCAACTACTGCCATTGCTGTAGCAATCGGATTATTTGTAGCAAAAGTTTCTGGAATTGGAAAGGGAATGGTTCATGGAGAACTTCCTAAAGGTGAATTTAAGATTGCGGAGCAAGGTAAACTTATTGATGTTCTGCTTGATATGGTTCCCAAAAATATCATTAATGCAATGTCAGATGAAAAAATGCTTGCAATTATAGTATTTTTTCTACTGTTGGGAGTTGCAATTTCAACTTTAGGAGATAAAGTAAAAAATTTAAAAGTTTTACTTGAAGAATCAAATGAACTTGTGTTAAAGATGGTAGAACTGATAATGAAAGTTGCGCCAGTAGGTGTATTTGCGTTAATTTCAAAAGTAGTTGCTTCAACTGGTGTGGATGTGCTGATAAGATTACTTGGATTTGTTGCGGCGACATTATTTGCATTTGTTATTCATGCAGGTGTCTATCAAGTAATGCTGGTAACTATGGCAAAGGTAAATCCATTAAGATTTTTCAAAAAATTCTTTAATGTAATATCGGTTGCATTTTCTACATCCAGCAGTAATGCAACAATTCCAATAAATATTGAAACTTTATCAGAAAAATTTGGCGTATCCGAAGAAATAAGCTCATTCACAATTCCTTTAGGAGCCACAGTAAATATGGATGGTACAGCGATTATGCAAGGTGTTGCGGCGGTCTTTATTGCAAATCTTTACAATATTAATTTAGGTCCGACACAATATTTAGGAATTATTTTAACAGCAGTGCTGGCTTCTGTCGGTACAGCAGGAGTTCCTGGAGCAGGAATGCTTATGCTGTCACTTGTGTTAAAACAGGCAGGATTACCGCTTGAAGGAATTGGAGTTGTAATTGGTGTTGACAGAATAATAGACATGTTCAGGACAGCAGTAAATATAACAGGAGATGCTGTATGTACATTGGTTGTAGCTAGAAGTGAAAATGAAATTACAGATACTGAAAAATTTTATAATTAACTTTTTTTAAATTCAAACTAAAAGTTATTTCATTCTTGATTGTATAGAAATTACAAAATCTACATTAAAATAGAATTATTAAATAAGAAATGTTTGTAAGAATGGAGTCAAAATTTGTAAAAACTGTCTAATACTCTTATTTTTAAGAATAGAAGGCAGTTTTTTTATTTCTAATACTAAACTTTATTTATAAATATTTATGAACAATAAACAGTTTTTCAAAATCTGAATAAGAATCCCTTATATGAATACTTAATAATTAAATTTAATTAAAGGATATTTTGGTTGTATAACAGTACAATCTTGTAAAAAACGCTTTAACTCCATGAATTTTTTAATTTCTACTCTTTAAATGGGAAATAGTATTAATGCTTTACCAAATTTTTTTGGATTATCTGTGTTATTAAGATTTTGTTTAATGTATCGCATAATTTTTAGTTTCATAGAATCATCTAGTTTATTTAATTGTTTTTCAGCTTTTTGTCTAATGATAACTTTATATTTCATTTTCCAATCCCATTTTTTTTACTAAATCTTCAAATGAAATTGCTTTTTCCTTGTTTAACTTATATTCTTCATAAGCTTCAACAGCCAATTTGTAGTCCTCTTCATCTTCGATTTTTTCAAGAATTAAATCTAACATTACTTGGTTTAAATTGATATTGTTTTCCTTAACATAGTTGTTTATTTTATCTTCTATGTCAGGATGAGCATTTATAGAAACGGTTATCATAAAATTCACACCCTTTCTTGTTATTTTTGTTAATAAAATTTTAACATAAAAAATAATAAAAATCAACGAAAATATTTTATTAACTGCAATTTGTATCAAAAAAATTCCTTCAGAGGAAATTGCTCTATATGGGCATGAAATTGTTCCTATTAGAATAAAAAATATCATTCATACAGAAAACAATAAAAGAAGTGAATAACATAAGACAAAATAGATAGCTTTATAGAAAATATATGTCAAACAAATGATTAGTTAATGTTATTAATGTTGAAAACAAAATTGATTTTCATCAGAAAATTAATGAAGAAATTGAACTGGGATAGAATAGAAATAAAATATTTATCAAAAAAAGGCGGGAAAGCATTCCCCTGTATGGGAAGCCCCTGCCTTTAATATATGTTTCCTTCTTTTCTGATTATCATTATCCATCTTATTGATTAGTTTTATATCTATACTATTATATATCAGTCTACTCTGTTTCCGTATTTATCATTGCAGTAATAAATTCCATCAGCTCTCTCATAACACCTTACACCTCTTTCAGCCCTTCTCTTATTGTATTCGCTCCATTCTTTTGGACTTAGAAGCTCACATCCCACGACAGACATAGCAAGTATAATCATCAATAAAATTTTCTTAAACATTGTATATCATTTCCTTCCGTTTAAATTATCTATTTATGTGAATATATTTCTTCGATTTTGTGTATTAACTATTTGTGTTCTTTTTAACTAAATAATATTTTAAGTTGAAATATAAAATTACATATAGCTAGTATGTTCTATTTCCGTACTTGTCTACGCAGTAAGCATATCCATTTTCATTTCTATAACATTTTTCTCCTCTTTCTCTTCTGGATTGACTTACATCATTCCAGTAACTTGGACTTAAAAGCTCACATCCCACGACAGACATAGCAAGTATAACCATTAATAAAATTTTTTTAAACATTGCATATCATCTCCTTATGTTTTAAATATATTTATCTCATTTTATGTATTGATTATTTGTGTTTTTTTATATTTTTATTATACAATATTTTAAATTGGAATACAAATGTTTTTTATATTTCTGTAGAAAATTTGATGAAAAATAAAATTATACCTAAATTACAATATAATTTTCTTAAATTATTTTATTTCAATACCTTCCAGTTCCAATAAAAACTCTTTTATATGGAGTCCTCCACCATATCCGACTAACTTTCCATTCATACCAATTACACGATGGCAGGGAATAAAAATTGAGATTTTATTTCGATTGTTTGCCATTCCGACTGCACGGACTGCTTTTTCGTTATTAATGGCAACGGATATGTCCTTGTAGGAACGGGTTTCGCCGTAAGGGATTGTTTCAAGAGCGTTCCAGACGGAAATTTGAAAAGGAGTTCCTTCTTTTAAAAGTGGCAAGTCAAATTGTTTTCGTTTTTTCGAAAAATATTCAAATAACTGATTTTTTGCCTTTTTTATTAACTCGGTTTCTTTAATTTGAAAATTATCATCATTTTTAAATTTTTCAATTTCATAATTCCAGATTACATCAGTAATATGAGAATCATTTTCTGTTGTGGCAAGTCCAATTTTTCCAATTGGAGTATTGGTTTCATAAAAATAGATATTTTTTTTCATTGTTATCAGCCTTTCAATTTTTTATATTTAAAATTTGAATTTTTTAATTCATTTTGTGGTAAATGTATTATAATATGGTTGGGTAAAAAAGTAAATAGGGAGTGAAAAAGTAAAAATTTTAAATGAAAACTTTAACATTTTCAGAGTTCTCTTTTTATGATATAATGGGAAATAAATTAGGTGAGGTTTTTCAGTTATGTTGAATAAGTCATTATGGGAAAAGAAAATATTTAGGGATAGCTTTCTTTTAAAAAAATTTATGAGTAAAAAATTAAAATTGTGGCTGTATAATCAATATAAAAAAGAAGAAACAGATAGTGGAGAAGAAGAGGTAATAATTAAGGAAAATTTAAATTATGAATTACTTTGTGACATTTTAAACAATACAGAAAAATATGTAAAAGCCAAAAATGGAAATTTTGAAAATAAATTTTTGATTTATAACGAAGAAGCAAAGGATGGAGAGCCATTTATTATTGCAGTATTTAGAGATATTTATGCTTTTTGCGTTTTTTTTTATATAAGTAAAAAAGAAGGAAAGTATATTGTTAATAATAAATGGTTTGATGAAATTGAAATAGGGAATACTGAGGAGTTTTTAAATAATTTGCAGGAATACAACGTAAATCTTGATGTTCCTGAATTTGTAAATTTAAAAAAATATTATTGGGATGAATTGAGGTTAATTGAAAAAATCTTAAAGAGATATTTTGATACAGGGAAAATAGAAGTCAAACTAGATGAAAATATTAAAATTAACCGTAAATATAGCGGAATAAAATTAGGAAATCACATTGAAAAAGTAATTCCTGAATCAGAGAAAAGAAATCTAAAAAAATATTGTCAGTATTTGCTGTATGAAGACAAGGAACAGAAATATTCATTATTTGCAAATCCAAAAACTGGAAAAATTGTAAAGATTGATATAAAAGATGAGAAGTATTTTCCAGCAGAAGATTTGAAAATTGGTGATTACTTAACGGAAGAGAAAATGGAAAAATATGAAATTTATTACGATGAAACTGATGAAGATGTGTGGCTTAGTGAAGTAATAAAAGAATTGGCAATAGTAACAGAACTTATTGGGGAATATCCTAATCAGAAAGAAAAAATACTGTGGTATGTCTGGTTTGATTATAAAGAGTACAGTTTTTAAGAGAAATAAATCATACTTAAAATTGTAAATGTTGATTTACAAAAATTTAAAATATAATGGAGGCTTTTATGAGAAATTTTGAAAAAATAGAAAATAGGAATTTTATTGATATTTTATTGGGAGCTGTTAAAATAGTTGGAATAATGATTTTTACATGGAGTATTCTAATTTTTCAAAGAGGTATTTTTGGCAGTTATTATTTCAATAGTGTGGCAAAAACAGGAGATTTGAAAGCTGGAGAAATGGTAACGCTTGTTCAGACGTTATTTAGCTTTGTTGTACTGATTATATTAAGTGTTATTTTTATAAAAATGATGAAGACTAGATTTGGTAATGAGAATTTGAATAAAATAAAATTCTGGACTTTTGTTATAATAGTGATAACTATTGTTTTATTTGCACTTGGAGTGACTTTTTCGATGATAAATTCGATAGTTAAAAATACTGGGAGTATTTCTATGAGTGATAAAATTACTATATTTTTTAAAACGGGAGTTTTAGAAGGAATAAAAGGGATGCAGTTAATTGGATTTTTATTGACAATGTGTTTATTTTCGATTAAAGTTTACGAGAATAATAAGAAAAAGAGTCTATTTGCAATAATTTTTTCTGGCGTAAGTTCAATAATTCTAATGATAATTTTTTATTTTGCTGGGCTATTTTTAGATTTATATCTGCTTCAAACAAGTCAAGGCTGGAAAATGGAAACACTCTCTGGATTTATAAGAGAAATAATGCAAAATGCAAATATGCAGGAAGTAGTGTTTAATTATTATTTTTATTTAACATCATCTGTTGTTGTAATATTTACAATAATATTAATTTTAAATGTTTTTTCAGATAACAAAAAGAAACTTTATGGAGAAGAATAGTTTTTAAAACTGTTGAAAATATTGATGTTTAGTGATTAAAGTTTTGAAAAATGATATTTGTGTTTATAATTTACTTTATTTAAAAAAAATTAAAATGTTTGTTGACGAATTAATGTTTTAGTGATATACTTAATTCAAGATAAATTGATCGTTTTGATCATCGGTCTTGTCGTATTTAAATAAGTTATGACAAGACTTTTTTGTTTTAAGGAGAAGGGGAATGAAAGAGGAAAATTATTTATTAGAACAACAAATAGAAATTTTAAAAGAAAAAAAGAATAATTACTTATTTAGAAGTTAATTTTTATTTGTATTTTTAATATTTAGAAAATTAAATAAAATTATAAAAAAGGAAATATAAAAAAATGAATTTATTTGATGAAGTATATGAAGATAAGAAGCCGCTGGCATTTAGATACCGTCCCAAAAGTCTTGATGATTTTTATGGGCAGAAGAGATTGGTTGGGGAAAATGGGATTTTGAGGAAGATTATTGAGCGAGGAAACTTTATGAATGCGATTTTCTGGGGAGCACCGGGAACAGGGAAAACTACGCTTGCAGAAATAATCGCTGATAAAATGAATTACCATTATGAATATTTGAATGCTATAAAAGCCTCTGTAACTGATATAAAGAATATTTCTGACAAGGCACACAGCAGCTTTCACACAAATGGTCAGCAGACATTACTATTTTTAGATGAAATTCATAGATTTAACAAGTTGCAGCAGGATTCACTGCTTGAAGATTTGGAAAATGGAAATATTATTTTAATTGGAGCGACTACTGAAAATCCTTATTACAGCTTGAATAATGCATTGTTATCAAGATGTATGGCATTTGAATTTAAGAAGCTGAGTGAGGATGATTTGCTTAAAATATTGAAAAATATTAATGAAAAGGAGAATTTTGGAATTTCAGATGATATTTTGGGATATATTTCGGAAATAATCGAAGGAGATGCAAGGCAGGCTATAAATATTTTGGAACTGATAACAAATGTTGGAGTGGAGTTTACGCTAGATGAAGTAAAGGAAATTTTGAATACAAAAAAATCATACCACAAGACAGAAGACAAGTACAATACAATTTCAGCAATGATAAAAAGTATTCGTGGAAGTGATCCTGATGCGACTGTCTACTGGATGGCGAAAATGCTGTCTGGCGGAGAAGATATTTTGTATATTGCAAGAAGACTTGTAATTTTGGCTTCTGAAGACATTGGGCTTGCAAATCCGCAGGCTTTACCAGTTGCTGTGGCAGGACTTAATGCAATAAAGGAAATTGGAATGCCCGAAGCTAGAATCATCTTATCTGAAGTGGCAATCTATCTCGCAATTTCTCCCAAAAGCAATTCAGCCTACAATGCTATAAATTCAGCACTAAGCCACATTGAAAATGAAAAAATTCAGGAAGTACCAGTTCATCTCACAAAAGTTGGAGCAAAAGACTACAAATACCCACATAATTATGAAAATCATTATGTAGACCAAATTTATATGAATGAAAAAATCAAGTTTTACGAGCATGGGGAAAATAAATTTGAAAAGGCGGCAGATGAGTGGTTGAAGAAGATTAAGAAGAATGGAAAATAAATTTGTCTGTTGAATTTAGAAAAATAGTTGGTATAAAAAATACTCAAACAGTGGTGTAATTAGTTGTCTGAGTATTTTTTTGAATATTTAATAGCAAGCTGAAGAATCATAATTTTGTACAAAATTTCTTGCTGTGTCACGCTCACAGTCGTATTTAATGACTGAATCTCCAGACATTTTGCTTTCTATGAGCAATTTATTTAAATTATATTCAGCTAACTGATTACTGCTGGCATTTGGTAAATGAAGTATTAGGCCGTATTCCATTTCTACTCCATTACTGATACCTGTTGCAGCCCAAACTGTACCGATATATTTTTTTAGAGAAGAAGTGCTTATGTTTTTAAAGCCTTTTAAATTTATATATCCCTTTTTTCCTTTATCTTTTCCATCCAAAACTTGAACTAATATTTTGTTATTACTTCTTATTCCTTTTATTTCAACAAGTGTATAATCCATATCAGAAGCTGTAAATCTTCTTTCATATGGATCAACTTCTTTAGTTTCAGTCTTAGTTTCGTTGGTTTTGGTTTCACTTTTTTTGTTGTCTTCTTTAGCCTGAGTTTGTACTGAAGCCATCATTTGATTTTCCAACTGTCGTTTTTCTTGTTCCTTTTGAACTTTTTCCATCTCGCTTATTTTATTTTTCATACTTACAAATTGGTAAATACCACTACCTATGATGATAAATCCTATAACTAGAACAAGAGCAATTATTATTCCAATTAGAATTTTTACTAAATTTTTATTTTCAACATTATTATTTTCCATTTATATTTCTCCTAAATTTTAAATTTAAAATGTTTAATACTATTTCTTTTTCAAATATTTCCAATTAATGTATCCAAATTTATGTTGTCCTAAAACTTCAACATATACTCCTTCAACATCAAAAGGACTTATATCAATTGGATCTATGACTACAATTGTTCCATTTTTTATTTTATCACGAATAGTCGAATTATCATACGCTTTTCTAGTAAGATTGGCATAACCATTTGGAGATTTTACTATGAATTTTTCTTTTTTACAATTTTCTTCACTAATACTTTTACTTGCACATACAGCAATATTCTCCTCCTCATATCCTTCACCTATTATCACTTTTTTATAATCATTTCTTTTTTCAACGTCAACTATATTTCCATAAATTTCAATATCCTGAACTTCTTGATTAAATGAAATTCCCACAGGATTTCCGTTAATATCTGCATCTTTAGAAATTTTACAAAATTGATGATTTTTCTCAAGACATGAATCATAATCTATTTTTATGTCTTGATTATTATTATATACACCATCCATCATTTCAGCATACATCGCATTGATAAATAAACCATGTTCAATATGAAATTCTGTTATTTTGGGATCAAGAATACAATTATTTAAAATCCTATTTTCATCAAAGTGAATTGCCTGTACTTTGTTAGCATTTTTACCAAGTTTTATCATAATTGTTCCATCTTTTTTGTTTTGTCCAAAATAACTTCCATTTAAATCATTTACACTAATTTCATAGATTGTTTTAGGATTACATTTCTCATAAGCCAATCCAATAATATTTATAACGAACAAACTTAAAATTAACAACAATTTTCTCATAATTCTTTTCCAATCTTTTAAAATACATTCTTACCAAGTAATATCATTTAATTTTTCTGCAATTTCTAAAGTTGATAATTTCTCTACATTTTCAATTTCCAAATCTGCTTTTAAGTCAAAAAATCTAGAGCCTAGCAAACCATATTTTGAAGTTTTTTTAAATTTTGTTGGACAAAAATCATTATCGTCAAATAAAAAGAAAATATGTCTTTTTGAAATATCTCCATAGCCATAAATTTCTGGAAATTCCCTTATTGCATTGATGATTCTGTTTTCTTCCTCGTTAGTAATTTCCGCATTGCCTAAAATTTTTTTAGTAATTAATGTTCCTTCTTCTGTAAGCTCAGCCAAAAAAACTTTATTTACTTTTCCAATATATTTCACTTCTTTTGCAGTATATATTCCAGTAAATTGATGGTTTGAATATCCTCTGGATTCAGGTTGGAAGTATAAACGATATTTTTTATTTAATTCAAAACTTTTATTACATGGAACGATTCTAAATACGTTTTTTATTAGACCCATTGAACTACAATAATAATAAAAATCTTTGGATAAACGGTATAGCTCTTCATTAAAAGGATATTCGTCCGCAATTTCCTGAAGGGAAGAAATTAATTCGGAAAAAGTTATTGAAACAAAATTAAAATTATAAATTCCTATTCTTTGATTTATAGATTTTATGGTAGTTTCATCAAAGGTAGAATCACTTATGTGAATTAATATATTTGTTTCAGCTAAATTTTCATTTTTGCAGTAATTAATAAGTTTTTTTGTATTGTCTAATCCTGTAATTTTGGTTTCAATAATGATTTTTGTTGCTTTTGTCTGGATATGTCCGTCGATAACTCCTCCTTCCTTTTGTGATTTTTGCTGTGTAAAAACAGGGATAACTTCATAATTGATGTTTTCTGGAAGAATACTGTTTATAAACAACTCATAAATTTTTGGATTTATTCTATACAAGTTTGATAGAAGTAATAGAATATTATTTGTAATAGTGTTCTCTCCTTTAGAGTAAATTTGAAATGGATTAATAAATCCCATAAAAAAACCTCCTTATTTGTTTTAAAGTTATATTTTCCTTTTAATTATACTATTCTTTTTTTTTTTTTTTTTGCTTATAAGGGAATTAAATTGTAGTTAATTTTATAGATTATTGTATAATAATTTTAAATTTACAATTTTCAAAAAGTTAATAATTACACAACCTTGATAAATACAAGGGTTTGTGATAAAATAAATTAACAAAATATATTGGAGGAATGATGCCGAATGAAAAAAAGAGCTTTGATTAGTGTTTTTGATAAGACTGGGATATTGGAATTTGCACAGTTTTTAAATCAAAAAGGTGTGGAAATTATTTCGACTGGAGGGACTTACAAGTTTTTGAAGGAAAATGGGCTTTCTGTAATAGATGTTTCAGAAGTTACTAATTTTAAAGAAATGCTGGATGGAAGGGTGAAAACGTTGCATCCGAATATTCATGGTGGAATTTTGGCGATTAGGGACAATAAGGAGCATATGGATACGATTGCAAAAGAAGGAATAGAGACGATTGATTATGTTGTTGTTAATCTTTATCCGTTTTTCAGGGAAGTTCAGACAGACAAGACTTTTGATGAAAAAATCGAATTTATCGATATAGGCGGGCCTACAATGCTTCGTTCGGCTGCAAAATCATTCAAGGACGTTACAGTTATCTGCGAAACAGAAGACTATGAGAAAGTTATGGAAGAAATTGAAAATAATGGTGAAGTTTCATTTGAAACAAAAAAAAAATTGGCTGGGAAGGTGTTTAACTTAACATCAGCTTACGATGCGGCTATTTCTAACTTTTTGCTGGAAGAGGAATATCCAAAATATTTGAATGTTTCGTATGAAAAGAAATTTGATTTAAGATATGGCGAAAATCCTCACCAATCGTCTGCATACTACGTTTCAACTACTGAAAATGGAAGTATGAAGGATTTTGTCCAGTTAAATGGAAAAGAATTGTCGTTTAATAATATCAGGGATATGGATATTGCTTGGAAAGTGGCAAATGAATTTGATGAAATTGCCTGCTGTGCTGTAAAACACTCGACTCCTTGTGGTGTGGCAGTTGCAGATGATGTTTTCACAGCTTATAAGAAAGCCCATGATTGTGATCCAGTATCAATTTTTGGTGGAATTGTTGCAATTAATAGAGAAATTGATGCAAAAACTGCACAGGAACTGAACAAAATTTTCCTAGAAATCGTAATTGCCCCGGCATTTACTGATGAAGCTCTGGAAATATTAAAATCCAAGAAAAATTTGAGAGTAATAAAATGCGAAGTTGCAAAACCGCAGGATAAAGTGGAATATGTAAAAGTTGACGGTGGAATATTAGTTCAGCAGACAAATCAAAAAATGATTGACAATATGGAAGTTGTAACGAAAAAACAGCCAATAGAGCAAGAATTAAAAGACATGGAACTTGGAATGAAAGTCGTAAAACACGTAAAATCAAATGCAATTGTGGTCGTAAAAGATGGAGCGGCAACAGGAGTTGGAACAGGACAGACAAACAGAATCTGGGCAACTCAGCACGCACTTGAACACGCCAAAGGGGACTTGGATTCACTAGAAGGAGCAGTTCTGGCATCAGACGCATTTTTCCCATTCAGAGACTGTGTAGATGAAGCTGCAAAATACGGTATCAAAGCATTAGTACAGCCAGGTGGCTCAATTAGAGACAAAGAGTCAATCGAAGCTGCCGATGAACACGGAATGACAATGGTATTTACTGGCATCAGACACTTCAAACATTAAAATTAAACAAATACTTGTTTTTATAGATAAACTGTACTTAAAATATATGAAAAGGGGTAATCTATATCAAAATTTAAGAATAGAGGGACAATTAAAATTCAAAAAACTATATTATTCCAATTATATGATGAGATATAGACCACCCCAATATTGAAGGGGACTAAAACCCACGTTAAGTTTAAAATTTCTTTTCTTAATTGATATAGACCACCCCAATATTGAAGGGGACTAAAACACCACTGTTTACAGCCCAGTCACATATTGAGATATAGACTATCCCAATATCAAAAACTGAGAAAAATAGATTTTATAGGGTTAATTTTGGTTTAAAAATATAAAAAATGGAGGAAGCCAAAATGAAAAAAATTTTTTTGATATTGACATTGGTATTTGTAAGTGCAAATACATTTTCGGAAACATTGTATTTCAAGAATTGTAAGGAAGCACGTGCAAAAGGCTACAAAAATATAAAAAAAGGCGAGCCAGGATATGCAAAACATTTAGACAGAGATAAAGATGGTATAGCTTGTGAAAGTAAATAAATTAAATGCAGAGTTGTTTCTTGATTGGGATAACTCTTTTTTTAAAACATGGTATAATTTAGTAAAATTTTAAAATAAAAAGTGAAGAGATGTATAAAAAAGAAATTATTAAATTGACAAATTGAAAAAAATGTGGTATTATAATTAAGAGCTGTTGAATAGAATTGTTTTTATAATTTAATTTTTATGGGACTGTAGCTCAACTGGTCAGAGCAACCGACTCTTAATCGGTAGGTTGTGGGTTCGATCCCCACCAGTCCCACCATCATCTTCTATAAAATATTAGTGATAAGAGTTTTTTAGGCTCTTATTTTTTTTTGAAATTTTGCTTAACAACCGATACAACAGAACTGATTATAAATTTACATAAAAAAATTAAATTTTTTCAGTTATTGCAAAACACCTTGAAACAAGTATTGAATATAGAATAAAATTTATTAGAATCACGGCTATTAATTTAGCTGTGATTTTTGTTTTTTAAATGAAAAATGTGATATAATTTATTAAATCAAAGTATGTTTTTAAATCCCATTTAAAAAATAGAAAAAAGTATTATTAAACATAATATTTGTAAATAAACCTATAAAAGTCTTTAAGGTTGATATTTAATGATAAAATTTAGTTAGATAATATTATAATCTTGTAAAAAAATAACTTTAATTTCATGAATTTTTTGATTTCTGCTGTTTAAATGGGAAATAGTATCAGATATTCAATTTGAGAGAAAAATTTTTAAAAGGAGCTTCATTTATGAAAAAATATATTGTAAAAATGATGATGTTGTCAATGATGGTAATTATGGTGGCTTGCGTAAAGAATGGAGATAAAGATGCAAAAATGGAAAATAAAAAGCAAAATGAAAGTGAAAGTATTGCTGAAAAGCCTAAAAATCAATATGTAACAGATAAAGGGAAAGTGTATTATGATGGAAAAGTTGTAAAAGGGGCTAAGACAGGTACGTTTGAATGGATTGAAGGGACTTGGTACGGAAAAGATGAGAATAATGTCTATTTTGAAGGGGAGAAAATTGGAAAATTAGAAGGCAAGCCGATTGAGAGAATAAATAATTATTTGGTAAAATCAGGGAATACCCTTTATTATTTTTATTGGAAAATTGATAATTTGAAAAACAGTAAGATGGAAATAATTGCGAATAAGGAAGATGGAGCTGAATATTATATTAAAGATGGGAAAAATGTTTACTTTTTAGAAAGAAATATTAATTTTCTTGAATTTGACGGGAAATTAATTTTACTAAGGAATATTGACTATAATACATTTGAAGTGGTTAATAAAAAATATTTTAGATATGTAAAAGACAAAACAGGAATTTATTATGTTGCAAATGGGAAGGCTGATGAATTGAAAGGACTGGATAAAAATAGTTTTAAAATTATTGATTTTGTCTTTTCTGCGGATAAGAATAGGGTGTACTATAGGGGAATTAAACTGGAAAACGTTTTATCTAATGGATTTGAAGTTGTGGGAAATGTTTATGATGTGAGTTATTACCTAAAAGACAGGGACAAGGTGTATTTTTTGAATGAAATATCCGAATTAAGTGTTGTAGAAAAGGCGGATCCAAAGACTTTTGCATTGATAGACGATTTGTATTCAAAGGATAAAAATAATGTTTTTTGCAATGGAAAAATTTTGGAAGGAGCTGATGTCAAGAGTTTTAAAGTATTTTATGATTCAGATGTGGAAACAGCGAAAGATAGCAAGCATGGATATTATGATTGTTATTCTGTGAGATAATTAAAGGAATGATGGATTTGAAAAAAGGAGGATCTTTATGAAAAGCACTGTTTTAAGAATATTAGGTTTGTTAATTTTAATAGTAAATGCGGGATTTTCCGAATATATTATTGAAAATGGTAAAATTTATTATAATGAGGATTATCATAAAACTTTGGTTGTAAAGCGGATAGATGATGAAAAAAGTGAAAAATATTTAGTAAAAAATCCCGATTTAAAGAGTTTTAAAATTTTGAATGAGAATTTTGCGAAAGATAAGGATACTATTTATTATAAGGAATATGATATTTTGGAAGCAGATATAAATAGTTTTGAAATATTGGATGAAGATACTGGAAAAGACAAAAATTATATTTATTTATATGGGCAGACTGTACGGTATGAAAATAGTGGCGAACCGGTAGATATGAAAAAAGTTACTTTTTATGAGAATTCTAAGGGTAAAATGGATTATTTTAGAAATAAAAATGGCATCTATGTTTTGCAAGGAATGTATGCAGAAAAAGTTGATAACGTGGATAAAAGGACTTTTGAAGATTTAGGTGGAGGCTTTGGAAAAGATAAAAACTGGATTTATTCTGGAAAAACGAAATTGAGAAATATAGACAGGGAAAGTTTTGAAAATATTGGTGATGGATATATAAAAGATAAGAATGGTATTTATAGAGACACAGAAGTAATTTTTTATGATAGTGATGATGCATATAATATTTCAAAGTTGGAAAATGTTGATAAAGAGAGCTTTGAGAATATTGGAGAGGGATATTCAAAAGACAAAAATAACATTTACTACAATAATGAAAAATTTAAGAATATAGATGTAAAAACTTTTCAATTAATAGGTAATGGTTTTTCAAAGGATAAAAATAATATTTATTTTGAAAAAAATAAAATTGAAGGAGCAGAAGCAAAAACTTTTCAAATAGTGGATAATTTCTTTGAAAAAGATAAAAGCAATGTTTTTTATAAAGAACATAAATTAAAAAACATAAGCCCAATTGAATTTCAGACACTGTATATGAGTAAAAATGCTAATGTTGCGTATGCAATATTTTTTAAAAATAAGGATGGAGTATTTAAGCTGTTAATTGAAGATCCTTTTGATTTGACGAAAAATAAGGTTGTAAAATTGAATGTAGATAAGGATAGTGTAAAAATATTTAGTAAAAATTATTATAAAGATAGAAATAACGTTTATTGTAATGACAAAGTGCTAAAAGGTGCTGATGTAAAAACTTTTGAAATGGTAGGAAATGATAAGGATGAAGCAATGGATGAATTTATAGATGCTTTGGAAAATATTTTTGATGCTTCTAGTTCACTGGAAAAAAGCAACGAAACTAAAAAGAGTTCAATTACAGCACAGGACAAAAATCATAAATATGAATATTGCAGAATTGTGAAATAAACTTCAATTTTTTTAAAATTAAACTTTTAATTTATAAAATTTGTTATAAAAATGATTTAATTACAAAAATATCTTGACATGAAAATAAATTAATGATAATATTTGTATATGAAAATTTTAAGAATAAATTTTAAATAAAATTAGGAGGAAAAATGACAGCGGTAGTGTTTTCAAGTATATGGATAGTAATTTTGATTTTACTATTTTTTTTATTGATTCATATAAATGTGAATTTAAAGAAAAAATTTAAGTTTTCTACAAGGATAATAATTTCTACAGTATTGGGATTTGCTGCGGGAATTGTATTTCAATCAACTTTGGGATTAGTGGGAGCGGCTGAGCATGAGGTTGTTATAAAGAATGTAACAAATGCAGCTTCGTTAGTAGGGAGAGGATTTACGAGCCTTTTAAAAATGATAGTTATTCCGTTAGTTGGGCTATCTGTTTATAATTCGATAATTAATTCTAAAAATAATGAGAATTTGAAAAAACTTACCATAAAATCAGTAGTTTATTATACAGCGACTGTGGCTATTTCGGCGATTATTGGAATTGTAATTGCAATGACATTTAAGCTGGGAGTTGGAATGAAATTGCCTGAAGGAATGGAAGCATGGGCTGGAAAAGGGGAATATAAAGGCCTTGTTGATGTTGTAGTCTCGTTTATACCGTCAAATATTTTTAAGGCTATGACAGAAACAAGTGTTATTGGAGTAGTAATATTTACAGCGTTTTTAGGATTTGCAACAAACCGAGTTGGATTAAAAAATCCTGAGAAAATAAAACCTTTGAAGGACGTAACAGAAGCATTGTTTTCAGTAATGACAAGCGTTACGATTACAATAATAAAAATAATTCCGTATGGAGTTGCGGCATTGATGTTTGATTTGACAGCTTCTTATGGGCTTGAAGTGTTTAAAAATCTTGTTACATATCTGATTGTAATGTTTATTTCATTAGGACTGGTTGTAATAATGCAATCTTTAAATCTTGCAATACACGGTGTAAATCCACTAAGATATTACAAGAAAGTAACAGCACCGTTAGTTCTATCATTTACAACAACTTCAAGCATGGGAACTTTACCTGTAACAATTGAAACATTGGAAAAAGAAGTAGGAGTAAGTTCACCAACTGCTAATTTTACAGCGGCACTAGGGACAACAATAGGAATGAATGGTTGTGCAGGAGTATTTCCAGCAGTAATAGCAATAATGATTGCCAATATGAACGGCATTGCAATTACTCCAGTATTTCTAATAAGCCTTATAACAGTAATCTCATTAGGGTCGTTCGGTATGGCAGGAGTGCCGGGAACAGCCTACATTGCAGCAACAGTCGTACTAGGTGGAATGGGATTGCCTTTTGCTCCAGTAGCTTTAGTGCTGCCAATTGACTCAATAATAGATATGGGGCGTACAGCAATAAATGTAAACGGTGCAATGGTAGTTTCAACTGTTGTAGACAAGGAAATGGGAACTTTTAATGAAGAAGTTTTTAAAGGGGAAAGAATAAGCGAAGCATAATAAATTTTTTAAAAATTTCTAAAGCAGTAAATTTATAGTTGCTCCTAAGATTTTTGACTTGTCTATGTTATTGATAAATCTGTAATTAGATAAGTAATTTAATGGGTTAACAAGGATTGATTCCTGTGTAAAACAGGAGTTAGTCCTTTTAATTTTTCTAAAAATAAGAATTAAAGATATTGACTAAAATTTAATACAAGGTATAATTTATAATGAAAAACAAAAAATTAATAAAAAATAGGAGTGGTTGCTATGAGAAAAATCAGAATATTTTTATTATTTTGCTTAATGTTTATTTTTTGTACAAATTTACTGGCAAATGACTGGGAATTTGGTTCGGAAGGTGGACATATTGTTCCAATGAATGTGTCTAATATTGCTATAAAGAGTGAGAAACTTCATTTTAAGCTGGAAAAAGTCAAGGGGGAGTATGGACCAGTAAATGAAATGGCGGTAACTGTAAGATTTGTGTTTGATAGTCCTGAGGCTGGCGAGAAATACATTGGGTTTATTACGCCTGAAGGTGGAAATGAGGAATGGGATGAAGTTAATCATTTTAAAAATTTTAGAACTGTTGTAAATGGGAAAAGTGTAAATACAGTTTCTTACAGATTAACCGATTTTGTTCCAAAGGATGTAAAGAAACTTGAAGAAGTGAAAAAATATTTTAAGGAATATGACGAAGAAAATGCAAAAGAGGAAGCCGACTATTATAAAAGAAGCTATGTTTATTATTTTAAAGCAAACTTTAAAAAGGGAGAAAATGTAATTGAGCATAGCTATCGTTACGATGGAAGTGGAGGTGTCGGATATAACGACTTTAATTATGTCTGGTCTACTATTTCAAAATGGAAAAATCAAAAAGTGGATGACTTTGAAGTAATTGTTGAGCCTGGAAGCGCTTTGATTGCAATACCTGAAATAAAGATGAAGAATGGAAAATATATAGACTGGAAATTAGTTGGAGAAGGGAATATTGATTACGGATACAGAAATTATTACGATAGAGACGGACAATATAAAGTTCTCTATGCGAAATTAAAAAAAGGATATTTACATTTTAAAACAAAGAATTTTAGTCCTGAAGATGAATTTAGCCTATCAGAAATAGCATATCTAAACGGTAATTACTATTTTCCTGAAAAAACGGAAAAAGGCTATAAATACAGAGATGATTTAACAAAAGCCGCTTACAGTGCGGAATATTTAACAGCAGATGAATTAAAAGAACTTACCAATGAAGATTTGAAAATAATGAGAAGTTATCCTTATGCAGTAGCAGGATATGATTTTTCTGATAAAAAATTAAAAGATTATTTCTCAAAATTCTTGTGGTATATTCCAATTGGAAAAAATGTGGAATTGAGAGAAGATGATTATGAAGTTATTAATAATGTGAATAAGATTATAAAAAGCAGGGGAAAATAGAAATTATAAAAAGTTGCTTGACTTTTATAATGATGTACTGTATTATGTACATAGATGGAAGGAGTGATTTTTATGACAAATACAAATGCAACTAATTTGAGAAAAAATTTATTTTCTTATTTAGAGTCGGCAATTGACTATAATGATGTTATCAATGTGAACACTAAAAAAGGAAATGCTATTATCATTAGCGAAGTTGAATATAATGGTTTATTAGAAACTCTATACCTGTTATCAGATCCAACAATGAAAGAAAAAATTGAAGTTGCAAAAAAGGCTTCTGATGAAGATTACGAGGTTTTTGAATGGTAGAAGAGTACAAAATTTATATTTTGAAAAAAGTGAATAAGGATAAAGAGAAAATAAAGCAATTTCCAGCATTAAAAAATAATGTGGAAAAATTAATAAATCTTATAAAGAAAAATCCTTTTCAAACACCACCGTCCTATGAGATTTTAACTAAAGATTTGAAACGTTACTATTCAAGAAGAATTAATAAACAGCACAGGCTAGTGTATGAAGTTATAGAAGAAGAGAAAAGAATAAATATCATTAGTATGTGGACACATTATGAAATTTAAAAATAGAATAAATAAATTGTGAAAGAAGACAGGTTACAAGTAAAATTGTAGCCTTTTTTGTTTTTTAAAAAAGTGTTATAATAAGTTTAAAATAAAAATTGGGAGATGAAATTGGATATTGAAGTTAAATTGAATGAAGGTATGAAAAAATATATTTATAAAATATGGGAAAAAATGGGAAATGAAGATAGAACAGAATATGATGTTGCACTTGAAAATTATAGGAAATACTTGTTGAAGGAAACTGTGAAAAATCCTGAAGATGTTTCGGTTGTTTGTCAGTTGGCGGGAGTTTGCTATTTGAGCAGGAAATGCGACGATATAGCAATTTTAGAAACATTTTTGAAAAGGAATTTTGATATTTTGACAGAAGATGAAAAGTTTAGAATATATGTTGATTTGGCTTATTTGTGTGAGGATATGGGATGTATGGAAGAAAAGGCTATTGATTATCTTGAAAAAGCAATAAAAATTAATTCAAATAATGCAGACATTTATTACAGACTTGCAGCTATTTGTTTTCATACTAAAATGTATCAAAAATCTCTTGAAAATATAGAAATCGCCTGCAAAATGAGTGATGAAACGAAATATAGTTATGGATATGCATTGATTTTAATTCAAAATAAAGAATATAAAAAGGCTGAAAAAATTTTAGATGATTTGTTAATGGAGGACTCAGACAACATTAAATATCATTTTTACAGAATTCTTTGTGAAATTTATTTAGGAAATAAAGATATTGAAAATATAGAAAAACTTTTGGAAAAAATAAAAGAGTTTGAAATGCTGGAGAAAACAGATTATGAAAAATATTTGAATTGGTTGACGTATGAAGGTTTTAATACCATTGATAATGGTAATATAAAAGATTTATATTATTTATGTAGTAATTATGAAAAATATTGTAAATATGCAGAGAATGTTAATTTTAATTTAGAAGCAAATTATATGGCACCGTATCTTTATTCTTTGAAACAATTGAATAAATTTGAGAAAATAGATAGAATATTGAAAGAAGCTGAAAAAGAGATTTTTCAAAATATTGAAGAAATAAAGACTGACGAAGAATATCGGAAAGATACAACGGAAGAAGAACTTTTGGAAATGATAGAAGATGAAAAACAGAAATTGAAAAACATTAATTTAGTGCTGGAAAAAATATTGAATACAGATTTTAAGCCTAAGATGGAAATATTTATGTACTTGAAATATGAATGTTGGTTACTGGATTGTCCACAACATTTGGTAATTGAAGAAATACGAAAGGAATAAAATTATGAAACAGACACAAAAAGAATGGGCAAGATATATTCAGGATGAAATACAAAAAAATGATAGTTACGATAATTATAAGCATGTATTTATTGAATATAAGGATTATTTAGAGAAATGTCTTTTGGAAAATCCGAGAGATGTAGAAAAAGTGTGTCAATTAGCGATAGCCTATTTTACGGTATATCAAGATGGAAAGAAGAGTGTGAATGTATTAGAAGATTTTTTGACAAAATATTCAAAAGATTTAAATGATGATGAGAAGGCTATTATCTATCAGGATTTGGCTGATTTATATGAAAAAGATGCTTATGATGATAAAAAGTGTAAGTATTATTTGACAAAATTAATTGAAATGGGGAAACAATCGGCGATTGTATGGGAAGTATTGGGAGAATATTATTTAAAAAGAAAAAAATACAAAAAGGCACTTGAATGTTTTCAGAAAATGGAAAAATTTTCAGATGAGAAGGAAATAGAAGATGATTATAATTATGGGATAACCTTGTTTTATTGTGGTTATTTTGAAAAAGCGAAAGAAATGTTATTGAAATGTTATAAAAAGGAACCTGAAAGTGCAGGAATTTTATATGCATTGGCACTGTGCTTACATTATACTAATGATAAAAAATTGGCTGAGCCAATTTGGGATAAATTGTTAGAGAAAGTGTCGTCAGAGAAATATTATTATGACGAGCAAATTTTATTTGAAGAACTTATAGACTTATATTATTTATGTGAAGAATACGATAGGTGTGTCTTGGTTTTTGAAAAGGAGATAGATGAACTTGATTGGGAAGAACATTTTTATTATAATATGCGTTTTTCATTTTATTTTTACAGTTTAAAAAAATTAGGAAATTTTAAGAAAGCAGAAAGCAAATTGTCAGAATTGATTCAAAAACATAACAAGTATATTGAAAAGATTGAAATTGGAGAAATTTATGACAAAAAATACTGGAATGAAGAAGAGATTGGTGAATTTATTGAAGAAGAAAAGAATGAAATAAAAAAGGTTTTGGAGATATATAAAAAGATAATGAATAGTAATTATAAGCCTCAAAATAAAAGAATAAATTTAGAAAAAATGTATAAAACTTGCTATTTAGTTGATTGTCCAATGCATCAGAAGTTAGATTAAAAAAATTTATGAAAGAAAATAAAATTTATTTGAAAATAATGATATATGATTGATAGAAATAAATAATTTTCAATTTTTTGCATTTAATATTACAGGAAAATGTGCTAAAATATATTTAAGAGGGAAAATAAGATATTGGATAATACCAGCAAACTCTACAAAGTATGATTATTTTTCTGCTTTTAACGATAAGGGATTTATAGATTGGACAAAAAAATCAAAATATGAAGAAGGTGATACTGTATATCTATATTGTACAAGACCTCAACAAAAAATAATGTATAAAGCGATTATAGAGAAAATCTTTATTTCTTCTAATATTGAAGTAGATGATAGGAAATATTGGCTTAATAAAAGTGAATTTGATAAAAATCAAAATATGAAAAAAGAATTTATAAGATTAAAATTATTAAAATATGTAGATAATGAAAATTTATCTTTAGAAAATCTTAAAGATAACGGATTAAAAACTGCACCTCAAGGTCCACTGAGAGTTGCTAGTGAACTTTTAGAGTATATAGAAAAATATATATAAATAAGTATACAGGAGGAAATGATGAAAATATTGATTGTAGGTGCTGGTGGAAGAGAGCATGCGATTGCTTGGAAACTTTCTCAAAATGAAAAGGTGGAGAAAATTTTTATAGCTCCAGGAAATGCCTGTGTGGAAATGCTGCCAAATGCAGAAAGTGTGAATTTAGGATCAATTGATGAGTATATTTCGTTTGCTAAGGATAATAATGTTGAATTGACAGTTGTGGGAAGCGAGGAATTGCTTGTTCAGGGAATTGTGGATGAATTTCATAAAAATGGACTGAAAATCTTTGGGCCTGATAAAAAGGCCGCGATTCTTGAGGGAAGTAAGGCATATTCTAAGGATTTTATGAAAAAATATGGAATAAAGACAGCAGTTTATGAAATTTTCGATAATTCTGAAAAAGCTAAGGAATTTTTGAATAACTGGAAAGATTTTCCTGTGGTTATAAAGGCTAGCGGGCTTGCAGCTGGAAAAGGTGTTATTATTGCTCAAAATTTAGATGAAGCTATTAAGGCTGTGGAAGATATAATGGTTGATGAGAAATTTGGAAATGCCGGAAATCAGGTTGTAATTGAAGAATTTCTGGATGGAGTAGAGGCTTCAATTTTATCCTTTACAGACAGTAAAGTAATTGTACCGTTATTGTCAGCAAAGGATCATAAAAAGATAGGGGAAGATGAAACTGGATTAAATACAGGAGGAATGGGTGTTATCAGTCCAAATCCTTTTGTTACGGATGAAATTTTTGAAAAATTTAAGTCAGATATAATGGAGCCGACTTTGAAGGGAATGCAGTCTGAAGGAATGGATTTTGCGGGAGTGATTTTCTTTGGGCTTATGATTACGAAAAAAGGCGTTTATCTGCTTGAATACAATATGAGAATGGGAGATCCGGAAACTCAGGCGGTATTGCCGCTTCTGGAAAATGACTTGCTAGAGTTAATAGAAAAATCCTTTGGTAAAAAATTATCGGAAGTTAAAGTCAATTGGAAACCGCTACATTCGTGCTGTGTAGTAGCCGCTTCTGGAGGTTATCCAGAAAGTTACAGAAAAGGCGATGAAATTGCTGGAGTACTTGACTTTAAAGAAACTGTTGACAACAAAGTGTTTATCTGTGGAGCAAAAGTTGAAGACGGAAAACTGTTGACAAATGGTGGAAGAGTGCTAAATGCTGTAGCTTTGGGAAATACATTGGAAGAAGCACAGAAAAAGGCGTATGAACTTTTGAAAACTATAAATTTTGAAGGAATGTATTTTAGAAAAGATATTGGCGGAAGATTTTAGTAAAAAATTAAATGAAAATAAAAAGACTGTTCCAAATTCAAAACAGTCTTTTTTATTGCTATTTATCTTCTAGGACTCCAAGTTTTAATTACGCCTGCAAGTTGTTTTTGATGTTCCTTTTCACCTTCCTGAGCAATGTAATAGATGTTTCCATTAGCTTCAATAAAGTACATTATTAAAACACTGCCATCCTCATATTCTATCGCGACCTGTTCTCCGTCGTAACCGTTTAAGCTGACACTGCCTTGAAAAATATTGTCTTCAGAAGTTCCTAAATTAAGATATTTCTGCACTATTACTTCAGCGGCTCTTTTCGCAGTTGCCTTTCCGTTAGTTGAAACAATATCTAAAGTTATGATATTTGCACTGTCTATGGTCACTTGCTTAGCAGTGGCGGAAGTATTGGGATCGTTAAATTCATACCAGTTTGCAGGCACTGTTATATACCCAGATGCAGGGCTTCCAAATCTTATGCTTGAACTTGAATCTTCCTTTGCAAATGTAAATACGGATATTACAATAAATAATGACAATATAATTTTTCTTAAACTTTTCATTTTTAAGCCTTCTTTCTTTTTTACTAATACTATTCCCCCATTAAAATAATAGATTTATTGTAAATTATTTTTAGTAGGTAATACAGTAGACGTGTTCGATAACTTAAGTTTTTTTATTTCCACAAGGGGTCTTGACCCCTTGCTTCAGAATATTTGTTTTATTAAATTATAAGTACATATAGTTAGTTGTCGAACAGGTCTAGTATTCATCGCAGGCAAACAAAATATAGCTTTCTGCTTTTTAACAGGGGCCTGGTATAAAATATTAGTCATGTTTTCTCCATTCCAGACATTCTCCAGTAGAAACTCTGGAAACAGCGCAATAACGTTTTGACTCTTCAATAGTACGGGCACGCAGTTCCCTGTCTGCCTTTTCACTTCCTGCAAGTGCCATTAAGCTTGTACAGCTGGTAAATGATGACATTGCCAGAATAATTGTTAAAAGTTTAAAAGTTTTTTTCATAATAATCAATTCCTTTCCAACCTTTTACGGTAAATTATTTTCTATAAAAAGTATACAACAGTTTTTTGTGAAAGTCAATAGTTTAAGTATAAAATTATACTATATTTTTTATAGTAACAAAAAAACCGTGTTTTGGTTTGATAAAAATTAAACAGGCAGATAAATATTTGATTTGCAATTTAAAAAATGTGTGATATAATTAGTAAAAGTTATGTATGCTTGAATCGACTTTAAAATTAAGATAAAATACATTTTGATTTCAAAAGTTGTAAAATATTGCAAACATAAAAACTGAAAATAAAAGGTGAACGCTTTGAATAGACAGAAAATTAATCAATATGGGAATATAAAAATGTATATTGCGGCATGTTTCTGGATATTTTCGTTAACAGCCCTAGCTAACGGAAGCAGTGCTTCAAGTAACGGTAATAAGGTTGAGGATGATGCCGTTAAAATTGACATTATTATTAATAAAAACAATATGAGTGATTTTGAGAATGAAAATGGCAATATACAGGATGAAAACAGTGAAGAAGGGGATTTGATTTTCTTGGATCAGATTAAGGACGAGGAAGAGGCTGAAAAAAAGAAAAAGCAGGAGAAAATCAATAAGCTTGAGAAATTTATCAGAAAAATTGATGAAAAAGTAAATCCAATAATAAAATTTCAAGTTTCCAAAAGCTACGGAACATGGTATCTGCTAAAAAGTGACGATATTTCAGAAACTGGACTTGAAAATATCCGATATGACTTCGTGCAGCAGGAAAATGGGTATCAAATTATAAAAAGTTATTTTGACCCAAAAACGGATACATGGCAGGAGGATAGACGGCGAGGATGGATTGAAGAGAAAAAAGGGCACGTTTATCTGGATGTTGAAAAAAAATATTTTAAAAATAACAGAAATGAAATACTATTCTTCGATAAAAACTACCGTTATATGGTTATAAGATTTAATGATGGCTTTACAAAGGTGCTTTCGCGTTATCCAAATAATGACAAAATCTCGCTGGAAGGTGACGAGCTGGCTGAATTTAACAGTTTTGTTTCAAACAGAAGCAATATGAGAGATATATACTATAATACAAATATAAAAAGCATAAGAGAAATAGAAAGCGACAGAAAGAAGGATGAACTCCGTAAAAAAACAGAATATCTGGAACAAAAGCTGAGCGAGAACCCTGCTTCTGTATTTCAGATTGATACAATTGGCGCTAAAAGGTATCACGAAAGACAGCTAAGAAAGCAAAAAATGTCAACACCAGAAAAAAATACTGGCACTAAAGGCGTGGAAGTGATTGAACTTGACAATAAAGACTTAAAAAATGAAACTGAAATAAAAAGTAACGACAATGACACAGGAGTAAATAAGGAATATTAAGTATAATAATTAAACTGTCAATTTTATTGATTAAAGCTGTTAAGTTTATCTTAAAAGAAAGCGGCAGAGCAAAAAAGACTTGCATTTATTAAATTTTGGGATAATCTTTAAGGCAATTAATACTATAAATGCTGAATATTTAGGAGATAAAGAATGAAAAATACATTAAGAGCTATTTACATTGGGATATTTTTAATATTATTTATGTGTCTGACACTTTTTTATAACTTTTTTGTTGCAAAAAAAGAATACAGTAACGTCAACATAAATATAAAAAAAGGGACTACATTTCCACAAATTTACAAGGAACTGAAATTGAATTACGGAATTGTTGACAGAGCCTATTTGAAGCTGAATGGCGGAAATATGAAGTTAAAAGTGGGAACTTATAAATTTAATGGAAAATTTTCAAAATATGAAATTATAAAAAAAATTAAGAGCAGCGAAACTAACGGAGTCCGGCTGACAATACCTGAAGGATTTACTTCAAAACAGGTATTTGCACGGATGGAAGCTCTTGAACTGGGAACTAAGGAAGAAATAGACAAGGTTCTTAGTGAAGTGGATTTTCCATATCCGCATGAAAATAATAATTTTGAAGGATATTTTTACCCTGAAACTTACATTTTTCCTGAAAATGTTACGACAAAACAGGTTATTCAGACTATTCTGGCTGAATTTCTAAAAAAATTCCCGCCTGAAAAGTACCCTGACAAACAGAAATTTTACGACAATTTGAAAATGGCTTCAATCGTGGAGGCGGAAGTGCCTGATGCTGCAGATAAGCCAAAAGTTGCGGGAATATTCTTAAAAAGACTGGAAATTGATATGAAGCTGGAATCAGACGCGACTTTAAAATATGAATTAGGAAGACAGGCTTCCAGAAATGAATTGAAATCGCAAAATACCCCATACAATTCATACAAGGTAAAAGGATTGCCTCCGACACCAATTGGAAATCCTCCAATAGAGACTTTTAAAGCAGTTTTAAACGCTGAAAAGACAGATAACCTGTTTTTCTTTACATATAAAGGGAAAACATATTATTCCAAAACACATGAGGAACACCTGAAAAAACGTCGTGAAAGCGGTCAGTTAAAATAAATCTGAAAATTGAAGTTAGGGCTAAATTTAATGGAAAAAGTAAGAAAAATTGAAAAAAAAATATTGAAAAAATCAGAGGAAGCCATAAAAAAAAAGCTGATTTCTGAGAAGGATAAGATTCTTATTGCATTTTCTGGAGGACCTGATTCAGTTTTTCTTTATCATTTGCTTGATTTAATGAAAAATATGATTTCACTGGAAATTTCAATAGCCTATATTAATCACAACTTGCGTTACGATGTCGAAAACGACTTAAAATTTATAAATGAATTTGCAAGTAAAAATAACGTTAACCATTATATTGAAAGCATCGATGTAAAAAAATACGCGGCAGAGAATAAAAAGTCTGTGGAACTGGCGGCAAGGGAATTGCGGTATGAAACTATTGAAAATATCAGGAAAAAGATAGGGTACAATAAAATTGCGACTGGACATAATCTGGATGATAATGTGGAAACTTTTATTTTTCGGCTTTTGAGGGGCACATCAGTAACTGGGTTAAAAGGTATTCCGAGAGTGAGAGAAAATATAGTAAGACCTATTTTAGATTTTGAAAAAAATGAAATTTTATCCTTCCTAAGAAGCAAGAATTACCAATATCTGGTTGACTATACAAATAATGAAAACGATTATACAAGAAACTTTATCCGAAATAAGATTTTTCCTGATTTTGAAAAAATTAATCCTGCTTTTAGGAAAAAAATAGAGTCCCTAATCAGGGAAATTAATGATAAGGAAACTTGTGAAATGCCAGTTTTCCATAATTATGAAAAGCATATAAATCAGAAGAATGAATTAATTCAATTTCTGAAGCAGAATAATGTGGAAATTTCAAGGGAAAAGATAGAACAGATTTGTGAAAGTGTTTTTTCAGAAAATGGAAAATTGCAAAATAAAGGCTCAAAAGAGTTTCATTTAGGTAAAAATAAGATTTTGCAAAATGCATACGGGGAATTAAAAATTGTTGCTATTTCAAATAAAAATACAAAAAAAAATCTAAATTGTAATAAAGAGATAGAATTTTCTGATAGAATTAAAATTTTAAAGGAAAATCAAAGTATTGAGTGGTATAATCATAAGATAGCTTTATATAAAAATATTAAGGATTTTGAAACTTATTTTATAGATGAAAAAGATATGGACTATGCCTATTACAAATTTGATAATGAAAAAATGAAAGATGGAAAAATTATTGTCAGAAGCCGAAAAGATGGGGATAGAATTTTGCTGAAAAATTTGGGGCATAAGAAAGTTAAAAAAATTCTGATTGATGAAAAGGTTATGAAATGGGACAGGGATTCTGTTCCTATCGTAGAAATTGAAATTGATGAAGTTTTAAGCGGTCCGGAGGCTGGAAATAATGAAATAATAGAAATTAAAAATGAAAAAAAATGTAAGAAATTAAAAGAAATACTGGCAGTTTCAGATATAAAATTTTCAAAATTTTTGGAAAAAGTTCAAAAGAAAGATATTAAAGAATTAGAAGATAACAATAAAAGTAAATTATTAATAATTGGGAGGAAAAATGGCAGAAAGAGATAAAAACGATATTAGAAAACGGCTGGAAGAACTACGAAAAGACAATAATAGAAAAAATAACAGACAGGATGATGGAAATAAATCGCCATTTTCAGGTTTTCTGTTTTTTGTTTTTGTAGTACTGCTGTTCGTTTTCACAGCAATATTTCATCGTGATATACAAACTTACTTTCAAAATAAAAAGGAAATTTCTTATACAGAATTTGTAAATAAAACACAAAAGGGAGATTTTACTGAGATAAATGAAAAAGATGATAAACTGATTGCACTGGTAAAGGAAGATGGAAAAGAAATACTTTATTTTACAAAAAAAATAACAGATAGAATCGGAAATGAGCCGATTATCATTAATGCGATTGGACAGAAACATGTTAAGTTAAATTCGTTGCAGCCTTCTGGCGGAAACTTCTTCCTTCTGCTATTGGGTCAGTTCTTGCCAATGATTATAATGATTGGGCTTATGGTATATCTTGCAAGAAAGATGGTTGGAGGTTCTCAAGGTGGAGGACCTGGAAATATCTTCGGCTTTGGAAAATCGAGAGTCAATAAGATTGACAAGAAGCCTGATGTGAAATTTGACGATGTTGCAGGCGTTGATGGAGCAAAAGAAGAACTGAGGGAAGTTGTTGATTTTTTGAAAAATCCTGAAAAATATACAAAAGCTGGCGCAAGAGTGCCAAAAGGAGTACTTCTGCTAGGAAGACCGGGAACCGGGAAAACGTTGCTTGCAAAAGCGGTAGCTGGAGAATCTGGAGCATCCTTTTTTAGCATTTCAGGGTCAGAATTTGTGGAAATGTTTGTTGGAGTTGGAGCATCGCGGGTAAGGGATTTGTTTGAAAAAGCAAAGGAATCAAGCCCTTCAATCATATTTATTGATGAAATTGATGCCATCGGTAGAAGAAGAAGCGTTGGAAAAAACAGCGGAAGCAATGATGAACGTGAACAGACATTAAATCAGCTGCTAGTTGAAATGGATGGATTTGAAACGGATACTAAAGTTATTGTACTTGCGGCAACAAACAGGGAAGATGTGCTTGATCCTGCATTATTGCGTGCTGGACGTTTTGACAGACGTGTTACTGTTGATGCGCCAGACTTGCAAGGGCGTGTTGCAATATTAAAAGTTCACTCAAGAAATAAAAAGCTTGATAGTGATGTAAGGCTTGAGGATATTGCTAAAATCACGCCGGGATTTGTTGGAGCCGATTTGGCAAACTTATTGAATGAAGCGGCAATTCTGGCAGCGAGAAGAGCGAGTGACACAATAAAGATGGTTGATTTAGATGAAGCTGTGGATAAAATTGGAATGGGACTTGGACAAAAAGGCAAGATTATTAAACCTGAAGAGAAAAAGCTTCTAGCTTATCACGAAGCTGGGCATGCTATTATGACTGAATTGACACCGGGAGCGGATCCTGTTCATAAAGTTACGATAATTCCTAGAGGGGACGCTGGTGGATTTATGATGCCGCTTCCTGAAGAAAAACTAGTAACTACAAGCAGACAAATGTTAGCTGAGATAAAGGTACTGTTTGGAGGACGTGCAGCTGAGGAAATCGGACTTGATGATATAAGTACAGGAGCGTATTCTGATATAAAAAGGGCTACAAAAGTGGCAAGAGCTTATGTTGAAAGTGTAGGAATGAGTAAGAAATTAGGGCCGATTAACTTTGAAAATTCAGATGATGAATACTCATTTGCTCCAAATAAAAGTGATGAAACAGTTAGGGAAATTGATCTTGAAATAAGAAAAATCTTAACTGAAGAGTATTTTAACACATTAAATACTTTGCAGGATAACTGGAGCAAGCTGGAAGAAGTAGTAAAATTATTACTGAAAAAAGAAACTATTACTGGAGACGAAGTTAGAAGCATTATCAAAGGAGAGACTGCGGATCAGATTTTGAAAGCTTCAGAAGACACTGAAAAAGAAAGCAGTACTCTAAAAACTGATGAAGTCAAAAAGACCGGAGAAGAAAATAGCGAAAAAATAAATCATAATGAAAATTCTGAAAAAACTTCAGAAGAAAAATTGAAAGAAAAGGTTGAAGAACTGGAAGAAAAAATTAAAAATGAAAAATCATCAGAAATCATTGAAAATACAAATGAAATATTAGAAAAAACAGCTGAAAATCAAGATGTTTCCGAAAATAACTCAGAAACTAAAGATGAAAATAACAATGGTGATAATTCAAATGATTCTCCAAAAAATGATGACGATGATTCTAATACAGAAACTGATAATAAGGACGAAAAACCTGAAAATGAAAAAAAGAAAAAAAGTAATTTTAAACTTCCGAGTTTTATGGAATAAAATATAAAAACTAATTTGAATCACTTAAATAGAAAGGTGACATTAATTTTAAATTTTTGTTATCTTTCTATTTTTTTTTACAAAAATAAACGGTTAATAAATTACTATAAAAATAAACATATTTTTTAAAAAAGTTATTGACTTTTATAAAAAAATATTGTATAATTCAATTGTAATATAAAAAGGAAAATATATTACCGTAAAAATTGAACGTAAAAAGTGTTTTCTGTTAAGTGTAGAATAAAAGCCGAAATTATGATTTTACAGTGGTGGGAATAGAACAATGCCTTGAATGGAAATATGAACTAGTTTATGTTTAGAAGAAAGCAAGTATATGTTCACATTTTTTTGATAAATTGTACAGCATAATAGAATAGCAGTTAAAGATAATGAATGGAGGAGATTTATATGAAAAAAACGTTATTGATGGCAACATTACTAATAGGAGCAGCAAGTTATGGAGCGGCAGGACTTAATTTGAAATTCAATACGGATGGTAAATTGCATGAAGAAAAACTGTTAAACAGAATTATAGCTTCGGAAGATACAAAATTAAAAATAAAAAAAATAGGAAAAGGGGAATATGAAATT
The DNA here is from genome assembly GCF_007990525.1 of Leptotrichia hofstadii. NCBI lineage: Bacteria > Fusobacteriati > Fusobacteriota > Fusobacteriia > Fusobacteriales > Leptotrichiaceae > Leptotrichia > Leptotrichia hofstadii. Next base: position 1,660,587 of record NZ_AP019823.1, on the reverse strand, counting down.
ACAGATTTTCCTCAGGAGCCTGATGCTGAAGTGTATGTAAGTAAAGCAACTTTGAAAAAAAATACTATATGTAGAGAAAATAGTTGTATTGGATATGATGTAAAATTAAACAAAGCAGTATTTCTAGATCCTGAAGACATGAGAGTTATTTATCCTGAATGGTAGAATAGGTGTATTTAAGAAGGAGCGGGAAAATGAACAAGAAGAAAGTAGCGGCATTAACAGTAATAATTGGGGTATTATCGTATGCGACTTATCAAACTGGAAAAAGCAAAGTTAATCAAAAAAATCAAAGAGCTGTTGAAGTGAACATGACATCGTCTGCTAAAAATAATAGGAAATTTGACTACTATTCTGAAAATGAAATAAGAAATGAACTGCAAAAAGCTGGAATAAACAGAAAATCAATAGAGACATTTATATCAGCTAATAAAACAGCCTTAAGTGGAGATATACCTCTGAAACGGAAAAAAGATGAGTTTATAAAGGCTATAGAAGAGGATAAAAAAAATTATTTGGCAGTAGCGGCTTTGGGAAAGGTTGCATTTGCACAGGATGACCGTTCTACAGCGATAAGTTATTATAAAAAATCGATAGAAATAAATCCAAAATTTGAAAAAGGATATGAAAATCTTATAAGAAGATACAGAGATTATGAAGATTATGAAAATTTGAAAATAACATCAGAGCAGTTGATAAAACTTTATCCTGAAAATCCTGTAAGTTATGATGGACTTTATCATTATTTCAAATATAAAAAAGATTATAAAAAAGCAATTGAAGCTGGAAAAAAGGCAATAGAGCTATATTTGAAAGGAGAGCCAAAATACTATAATTATGAGTTTATAACTACGGATTTGATACACAGGATAGCAAAAGATTTGGGGCAAAAGCCTGAAGAAACTGAACTGACAAATGACTATGAAGGGCGAAACTTCCAATTATATATTCTTAATGCTTATATTGGACAAGGTAATGACAAAGAAACTTTTGATTACTTTTTCAATAATTATCAAAAATTCAAAGATAATATTAAATATATGGGAGATATGGGTTATGAGTATAAAGAATGGATAAATGAATATATAGTTCTGCTGAAGGAAATAAATAATAAGCATAGAAATAAAGATAAAAAATTTTATGAAGAAAATTTAAAAAAATTTAAGTTTTTAGAATTATAGAAAAACATAAAAAATGATTAATTCTTAGTTCTCATTTTTTGTTAATAAAAATGTGGTATAATAACTAATGGAAAATAGAATAAGAAAATGGAGGAAAATCATGAAAAAATTATTTTTAATAACAGTGCTGTTATTAATGGGAATTGTAGCGTGTTCAAAATCTGGAAAAGATGAAAAAAAGGAAGGGAAACAAACTGAAGTAAATCAGGAAGCTAAAGCGCCGGCTACAATGTCTGCAGAAAGTACAAAAACAGAAAGCAGCTATGAAGCTCAAATATTGGAAAGAATGGAAGCAGTAAAACAGGAAGTTCGGCCAGCTTTGGATTCTGGAGTGACAGCAGACATGAATAATGCAATTCAAAAATTAGGAGATTCATGGGAAACAGAGATGAAAAAGGTTTATGAATTACTTTTATCAGAATTGTCAGGAAGTGAAAAGGAAAAATTGCAAAAAGAGCAGGAAGAATGGATAAAAAAAGTTAAAGAAGATGTCGAAAAAAAGACTGAAGAATCAGAAGGCGGAACAATATCAGGAACTTTAGGCGGAAATGCCTGGGCAAGCGGAATAGAGGAAAGAACTTTGGAGCTGGCAAAAAGATATGATAAGATACATAAAAAATAATATTTAAAAATAGAATATTGTAAGATATTTATAGATTAATTAAAAAATTTAAAGGAGAAATGAAGGCTATGAAAAACAAAATTTTGAAAATATTTGTAATTATGACTTTAGCGGCAAATGTAAGTTATGCAAAAAGCAATACAAAAATAGATAAAGCAACATTTCAGGAAATAGATGCTTCATATTCAAAAGATAAAAATGGAGTTTACGTCATAGAAAATAGAATATGGAAAAAATTAGAAGGGCTGGATCCAGTCACTTTTGAAATTATAAATATTAGCGGAAGTGCACGTCGATATCTAAAAGATAAAAATGGAATTTACAGTATCATTTACAGTATGGATGGAGATAGTGATAAGTTGGTACTGGAAAAATTGCCGTATGATCCGCAGACGTATGAAGTGATAAATCAGTTATATTCAAAAGATAAAAATAATATTTATTATTCAGATAGAAAAATAATAGGAGCAGATTTATCTACATTCCAAATAGGAAGTGACGGTTTTTCAAAAGATAAAAATAATATTTATTTTGGAGGTAAGAGGATATTGGGTATTGATAAAGATACCGTTAAGATAATAGAACTTCCTTATATAGAGGATAAAAATAATGTTTATTATGGAAATAAAAAAATAGAAGGAGCAGATAAAAACACATTTGAATTAACGTATGATTTTAAATCTGTAGTAAATGGGTATTATTCAAAAGATAAAAACAATGTCTATTATGAAAACAAGAAATTAAAAGGTATAGATGTAAAAACATTTAAGAAAGTAAGCAGATTAGTTGACAATTTTCTTATAGAAGATAAAAATGGATTTTACATTGTTGAGAAAGATGGAAGTGTAGCTCCGATAGATGGTAAGGAAGTGGATATTGAAAATCTTTCACAGTTAGCAATCAAAACTAACTTGTATCATGATAAGGACAGTATGTATTTTGTAAAAAATCATAAACTTGTAAAAATAAAAGACGCTCCTAAGGTTGATCCATATAACTTGTCGACATATAATGACAAATATATAAATAAGTACGATGTAGTTTATTACTTAGATACAGATGAAGGTGCATTTAAAAAACTTGAAAAAGCAGAAAGCCATGAGTTTCGTGCGTATGGCGATACGGAATATGCAAAAGGAAGAAGAAATGTCTATTTTAAAGGTAAAGTTCTGACAGGTGCTGATTATGCAAGTTTTGATATGAAATATAATCATAAAAAAGGTGTATATGAAATAAAAGATAAAAATAAAGTTTATGAAATAGTAAAAGCAGACTAGAAAAAATAAAAAGTAAAAGAAAAACTCTCATTTTTCTTTAATAAAATTATGATATATTGGTAGTGTAAAAATATACAAAGAATAAAAATAGAAAGCGGAGGAAACGAAAATGAAAAAAATTATTATGGCATTATTGCTATTAATAGGGGTTATTGGGTTTTCAGAGGAAGAATTTAGTTACAAAGGCTATGATTTACCTTTTACAAGTGATGGGAAATTACATGAGGAAATTTTGTTAAAAAGAACGATAACAGCTGATGACACTTCAATAGAAATAAAAAAATTGAAGAATGGAAAGTATCAGTTCTGGGATTACGCTTCTGATACTGGGGATGAAAATGAGCCATCACAAATTTCAGATGCAGTTAAGGAAAAAAATGTGCTTTGTGATGAATATATCTGTGTTGGATACGATACAAAATTAAAAGAACCAGTAATTTTGAATAGAAAAACGAAAAGAATAATCAGTATTGTGCGTGACGAAAACTACGATAAAGTTGATGATCCTGAAACTTTGAGAAGATTCCCTGAGGATAATCCTGAAATGTATAAATTATATCGTGATTATTATAAATTATACAAATAAATTGTGATTAAAAAATGAAAAATTATTAAATGATAAATTTAAATGGAAAGAGCAGGTAAAAATTATGAAAAAAATATTATTTTTAATTATGGCGTTAGCTGCAATACCAGCGTTTGCAGTAAAAGTTACAACAGATGGAAAACACAATTTGGAGAAGGTGGCGGGAAAATACGAAAATGTTGAAATATTCCAAAAAAATGGAAAATGGTATGCGACACGAACATTTGGGGACTATGAAACAGATACAGCTCCAATACTTTTAGGGAAAAATGGAAAATTTTCAGCAGATTATCAAAACACTGATAAAGAAACTTATGCTTACGATACGAAAATGAAAACTTTGGTAATACTTGCTAAAAATGATACAGATCAGATACTTACTATTCAACTGCCTGAAGGGAAAAAAACAAAAGTGACAGTAGATACAAACTTTAATATGAATAAAGTGAAGGGATATTGGTGTGATCAGCTGTTTGAAATTGTTCAAAAAAATGGAAAGTGGTATTTCCAAGGTGAAGATGATGGAGGATGGGAAACACCTATAACTACTGTAACAAAAAATGGTTTTACTACTGGATCTGGAGATGCTGAACATATTAGAAGATATACATTTGATACAAGATTTCAGACATTAGTGGAATATGACAAGGATGGAAATATAGTTGATACATTTATATTAAAGGATTATTGTCCAACAGGATATAATTAATATCTGAATTTTATTGAAAATTAAGTTGACTAAAAAAGGGATTTATGATTTAATACAAAATACAAAAAAATAGGAGTTGATAAAAAATGAGAAAATTACTAATAGCAGGATTATTACTTTTAGGAGCAGTTGCATTTGCAGGAAAATATGAAGATGAAATGACAGAAAGAATGAAAACTGCAGAAGAAAAAGCACAGGCTGGATGGGATAGCGGAGTAAGAGCCGATATGGTTAATGCTTCACTGGATCTGGATAAAGAATGGGAAAAAGAAATGAATAAAGCCTATGATTTGATTCTAAAAAAACTGCCAGCAAAGGAAAAGACAAAATTTAAAGCTGAACAGAATAAATGGCTAAAAGACAGGGAAGTTAAAGTACAGAAGGCGTATGATAAATATACAAAGGAAGAGGGACCTAGAATGGCTGGAGAGCTAGCTGCTAGCGAAAGACTGAGCATAACAAAGGAAAGAGCTTTGGAGCTGGCTAAAAGATATGACAAAATGAATGTGAAAAAATAAAAATATGTTTTAATGAAGGAGATTATTATGAAAAAAGTATTATTAATAATAGGAATGTTGCTCGTGGGAGCAGTTGCATTTGCAGGAAAATATGAAGATGGATTAAAGGAACGTATGAAAGTTGCAGAAGAAAGACTTGAATCAAAATTTGAAGGAACGACAGCAGATATGTTGAATGCCAGCTCTGAATTAACGGATGAATGGGAAAAAGAGATGAACAAAGTGTATGATTTAATTTTGAAAAAATTACCAGCAAAAGAACAGTCAAAATTTAAGGCTGAACAGACAAAATGGCTAAATGATAGGAAAGCAGCTATAAAAAAAGCGCTGGCTGATGAAGAGGATGGGCCTAAAATGGCTGTATTCGGAGCAGCTGGAACAGGACTTTCTATGACAGAAGAAAGAGCTTTGAAACTTGCCAAAAGATATGACAGCCTTTCTAAATAATTTTTAAAGTAAGAAGGACGGGCATATTTTCTTCTATTCTACACAGGTTAAGAATTATTATAATACTGCAAATAGCTTTGTTATAAAGATTGAAATGAAAGAAAAATACAAAATATTTCTCTTTAAATAAAAAAGGGGAATATTTTTTTTCTTATAAAATCTTTATACTAAACCTCGCCTAAATAGTATAAGTTTAGTAAAAAATAGGAAAAAATATTTGCACTTTTAAAATGATATGGTATAATATTACTAGCGAGGTATAAAAGTGAAAAAGTTTTTTTTATTTAAAGGAAATAAGGCAGTTTTTGCTATAATTTTGACAATGTTTAGTCATGCAGTGTTTCCTGTAACTTTTAAATATAATAATGGAGAAAATCTTGTAACAAAGAAAAGAGAGGAAGATGAGAAGGAAAAGCAACTAAAGTCAGTACTTGATGCTATCCGCAGGCATAATAATAAATATGTGCAGTTTTATCTTGCGACTGAAAAAAATGTTGCGAACCGTAAAAGGATAACAGATGAAATTGTAAACAGGCCTGCAGGAGTATACGGAGTCAATCTAGATGAAGCTTCGTTATTTGAAGGAGGAGGAAAGCTGGTTGATGTCAATGCTAAGAGCCAGGATGGATATACTCCGATTATTGTTGCTATTGAAGCCAAAAATCATGAAATTTTAAAACTTCTAATTGAAAATGGAGCAAATCTTTATGAAACGCATCCAATTTTTAATAGAACGACTCTTGGAACAGCCGCATACTATGAAAATGAAGAAGCTGTGGAAACTTTGTTAAAAAAAGATTCAAGACTTGCAAATGTTGGAAGTACTGTAGATGGATGGACACCGCTCGAAGATGCGACGTTAAAGGAAAATGTAAAAATAGTAAAAATGCTGCTGCAATATGGTGCTAATCCTACAATTACTGATAAGCATGGCGGAACTCCTATGGATATGGCAACAAAGTTTGGAAAAGGTGAAATTGTTAAGATATTGAGGGATTATATAAAGGCTAATAGAGGGAGATTATAGCTTTTTAAGTTTGTTTGTAATAAAAAATTATATATAGAGGAGAAAACAATGAAAAGAATGACAGGAATTGGTGCTTCAGAGGGAGTATCTATAGGTAAAGTATTACTTTTTATCGCAGAGGAGATTGTTATTCCGGAAACAAAAGAGGCGGATTCAACAATTGAGGCTGAATTGGCAAAATTGCAAGCTGGATTGAAGCAGTCTAAAACTCAATTAATTGCAATCAGAGAAAAAGTGAAAGAGAAAATGGGAGAAGATAAAGCAGCAATTTTCGATGGTCATATTATGCTTCTTGAAGATGAAGATTTGATTATGGAAGTTGAAGATAAAATTAAAGGAGAAGGACTTCCAGCTGCAAAAGCGTTACATGATGGAATTAATGAATATTGTGATATGATTTCACAATTAGATGATCCATACCTAAGAGAAAGAGCCGCTGATTTACAAGATATAGGTAAAAGATGGCTAAAAAATTTATTAGGAATGAAAATTCATGACTTGAGCAACTTAGAGCCAGGGACAATCGTTGTAACTGAAGACTTGACTCCATCTGACACAGCTCAATTGGATTTGGAAAACTGTATAGGATTTATTACAGAAATTGGAGGAAAAACAGCTCACTCTGCAATCATGGCAAGATCACTTGAATTACCGGCAGTAGTTGGAGTAAAAGGAATACTTGCTGAAGTAAAAGATGGTGAAGTTGTTGTTATGGATGGAGAAACTGGAGAACTATACCTGGAACCATCTGAAGACTTGGTAAATGAATATATTAAAAAACAAGAAGTAATAAGAAAAGAAAAAGAAGAATTGAAAAAATTAATTCATGAAGATGCAGTTACTCTTGATGGTAGAAAAGTTGATATCTGGGGAAATATTGGAAGCCCTAATGATGTTGACGCTGTAATTGAGTCAGGAGCAACAGGAATTGGATTATATAGAACAGAATTTTTATTTATGAATTCTGATCACTTCCCAACAGAAGAAGAACAATATCAAGCATACAGAGTAGTTGCTGAAAAAATGCAAGGAAAACCTGTAACAATAAGAACAATGGATATTGGTGGAGATAAAGAATTACCTTATTTAGACTTGCCAAAAGAATTAAATCCATTCTTAGGATATAGAGCAATCAGAATTTCGTTAGAAAATAAAGATATGTTCAAAACTCAATTAAGAGCTATTTTGAGAGCTTCTCAATATGGACAAATTAAAATTATGTATCCAATGATAAGTTCAGTTAATGAAATCAGAAAAGCAAATGCTATTTTGGAAGAATGTAAGAGAGAACTTGATGAAATTGGAAAAATTTATGATAGAAATATAAAAGTAGGAATAATGGTTGAAACTCCTTCAACAGCTATTATTGCTTACAAATTTGCAAAAGAAGTTGATTTCTTCTCAATTGGAACTAACGACTTGACACAATATTTCTTAGCGGTAGATAGGGGAAATGAAATGGTTGCAAACTTATACAACTCATTTAACCCTGCGGTACTAGAAGCTATTCAAAAAGTAATAGACGCTGCGCATGGAGCAAATATAAATGTTAGTATGTGTGGAGAATTTGCTGGAGATAAAAGAGCAACTAAATTATTGCTAGGAATGGGGCTTGATTCATTCAGCATGAGCGCATCATCAGGATTAACTGTTAAGAAAATAATTAGAAACAGTAATTATGCAGATGCGAAAAAATTCAGAGACTTAATTTTACAGCAAGATACACCTGAAGAAGTTGTAGAAAAATTATAATAAATATTGTAAAAAAGGCTAGTTAGTTTGTTAGCCTTTTTTTGCCCTGAAAACAGGATTACTGTTTATTTTTAAAATCAGTATTAAAATTAGATATTCGTGCAGTTCAAATAAATAGTTACGTCCTTTAAGCCTGATTTTAAAATAATTTTACTATAGTTAAGGAGTGAAAAATATGGAAAAGAAAAAAGTGGCAGTATTTTTGGCAAACGGATTTGAAGAAATTGAGGCAGTAACTCCAATTGATTTGCTTCAAAGGGCAGGAATTACTGTAGATACAGTTTCAATCACAAAGGATAACCTTGTGGAGAGTGCGAGAAGAATGAAAATACTGGCAGATAAGATAATTGATGAAATTGATTTTTCTGAATACGATATGCTAATATTGCCTGGTGGTCCTGGAGTCGGAAATTATTTTAATTCACAGACACTGTTAGATAATGTGTTAAAATTTTCAAAAGACAATGAAAATAAAAAAATTGCGGCAATATGCGCGGCACCTACGGTATTATCTAGCCTTGGAATTTTGGAAGGGAAAAATGCAGTGTGTTTTCCAGCGTGTGAAAATGAACTGGTAAAAGGGAAGGCAGTGTTAGGAAAAGACAGAGCTGTTACAGATGGCAATGTTATAACAAGCAGAAGTGCAGGAACTGCATTGGATTTTGCCTTTGAAATTATTAGTGAACTTTTGGGCAAAAAAGAAGCAGAAAAGATTGCTGATGAGATTGTTTATAAATAAATTTGTAAATAAAAGTATAAATTTTAAAAAGTTATATGGAAAAAATAAGAAAAGTATGCTAAAATGTTTCAGTAATTATGAAAGAAATAAAATGATTTGATAATTAACAAGATTACAAACTATTGATTTAAGTACAATATACGGCTATTTTAAAATAATTTTAAAAATAAAGCCAAAAATAAATGAGGAATTTAGGAGTTTGCATGAAATTAGTTTGCATTCTAAAATTGGTTTTAAAAAGCTTTATAAATTCTAGATTTGTATATTTTAAAAATTTCTAAGAAAGGAAGAAAATATGGAATACCATAAGTCCGTGCTGTTTGACGAAGTGATTGATAATATAATAACGAAAAAAGACGCTGTTTATGTTGACTGTACACTTGGCGGCGGTGGGCATACAGAGGGTATTTTAGAAAATTCTTCTGAAAATTCAAAAGTTGTTGCAATTGATCAGGATACGGAAGCTATTGAGTTTGCAAAAAAAAGACTTGAAAAATATGGACACAAACTGCAGATATTTCAGGACAATTTTAGAAATATTGATACAGCTGTTTATCTTGCAGGCTTTGAAAAAGTGGATCGGATACTTATGGACATAGGAGTTTCCTCAAATCAACTGGATAATGCCGAAAGAGGTTTTTCATACAGATTTGATGCACGGTTAGATATGCGTATGGATAGCAGCCTAAAAATAAGTGCTTACGAAGTTGTTAATGATTTTTCTGAAAAGGAAATCGCAGATATTATTTATAAGTACGGTGAAGAGCCAAAATCTCGTAAAATTGCAAAAAAAATTGTAGAATATAGACAAAATAAGCCAATCGAAACTACATTAGAACTTGCGGATATTGTTATAAAATCAATAGGAAAAAGTATGAAACGGCATCCTGCCAAAAGAACATTTCAAGCTATAAGAATTTATGTAAATAAGGAGCTTGAAGTGCTAAGCGAAACATTGGATAAAGCAGTAGAACTACTTAATAAAAATGGTAGGTTACTAGTAATTACTTTTCATTCATTGGAAGATAGAATTGTAAAGGAAAAATTTCGTGAATATGAAGATCCGTGTACTTGTCCAAAAGATATACCAATTTGTGTATGCAACAAAAAAAGTTTGGGAAAGATAATTACAAAAAAACCAATTATTGCTAAAAAAATAGAATTAGAAGAAAACAATCGGGCACATTCAGCAAAATTGAGAATTTTTGAAAGGAGTGAATAAACAGTTATGAATGGTGTTTCAAAAAACAAAAAAATGCAAATGGAAATCCTTGATGTTCCAAAAATGACAAATACAGCAAGATCACAAGAAGATGCAAGAAGAGAAAGAATAGTAGCTCCTAAGGAAGTGAGAAAACAGCTTTCCAGAACTGCGGGACTAGATAAGAAGGCTATAAAGACAGTTATGATATATGTTATGATTGTAACGATGGTGGCGCTTCTAAGATCCTTCGTTGCATATAATATTGCTGATTTAGGAAAGGAAAAGGTTAAAAAGGAAAGAGAGCTTCTGGAACTGAAAAAGGAGGTTGCAAGGCTTGATGACGAATTTATCGGCAATAACGACTCAAAACGTATGGAAGAGGCGGCAAGGGCAGAAGGGATTGATGTTCCTAACTCGCCTGAATATATAAATCTGAATAAATAAAAACAAGAAATATAACATAAAACAAGTGTTATATTTTTTTATTTATATTAACAATTTCAAGCTGATTTTACTATAAAAATACTTCAAAGCTGGAATGGAAAAATTCTTGACAATAGCCAAAAAAACTGATAACATAGTATATATAATGACTAATCAGTCAAGTTGTTTTTATGTTATTATTTATAAAAAAATAAAACATAAGTAATAATAAAAATAATTTATGAAGGAGGTTATATCTTGGCAAAAGAAGTTTTACAAAAAATAAAAGATGCTGAAAGTGAATCGGATAAGATTATTGCTGAGGCAAATGAAAAGGCAAAAGATATTTTGAAAAATATTGAGCAGAAAATAAAAGATGACGGCGATAAACTAATTTCTGAGACAAATCTTGAAGTAGAAAATTTGAAAAAAGAGTCAGTGAATGATGCTGAAAAAAGAGTAAAATCTCTTTTGAGCAGTGAAGAAGAAAATGTAAACAAAATTCTTGAAATTGACGAAAAGAAAATAGATGAAGTTGTTAATTTATTAGCAGAGAGGATTGTGAAATAATGGCAATAGTTAAAATGAGCAAATTTGATTTAGTTGTTTTCGCAGAACAAAGAGCTAAAGTATTAAAGAAACTTCAAAAATTTAAAGAAGTAAATTTTGTAGATATTGAGTTGCATGATGAAAATGGGGAACTTAGTAAAGATGCTGTTGAAGGTGTTACTAAATATGTAAATAATGAAGAGCTGACACACATTGATGAACGTCTTTATCAGTTAAGCAATGCGATTTCTCTTATTAAAAAATATGATGAAAGAAAAACACGTTTAAGAGATGTTATTCATGGAAATGAAAATTATACATTTGATGAATTGGCAAAAAAAGCATTGACTTATGACTGGAAAAAAGTTTCTTCAGAACTGAATAAAATTGGAACACAATATTCACAAATAAAATCGGAAATTTCTAAAAAATACATGCGTTATGATGAAATTGATTTGTGGGAACGACTAGATGTAAATCCTAAAGAACTAAAGAACTTGAAAAAAGTAAATACATTTTTAGGTACAGTGCCGATAAAGTTAAAAGGAACTTTTATTGACGGCATTTCTGAGCTTGATAAAACTTATTATGAAGAGCTGAAAATAGTAAAAGATGAAGTGTATTATCTTGTAATTTCAAGTATTGATGAAAGCGAAAAGGAAAAGTTGGCTGAAGTTTTTAGAAATAGCAGTTTTACAGTTGAAAATCTTGATATTGATGCAGTTCCACAAGATTACAAAAATGGACTGCAAAAGGAAATATCAGAGTTGAAAAAGGAAAAACGTAGACTAAAAGCTCAAATTAAAACTTATAGTGAAGATCTAACTGATTTACAAGCAGTTTACGAATATATGCAAAATAAAAAGTTAAGAATTGTTGAATCAGAAAAATTAGCACAGACTGAAAATACTATTTTGATAAAAGGATGGATTCCAACGGAAAAAGTAAGTGAATTTGAGAAAGTGATAAAAGATGAGGCTGGAGATAATTATTACTTGACATTCACAGATGCGGATAGGGATGATGCGACAGTGCCTATTAAGCTGAAAAATGGAAAAGTTGCAAGTACATTTGAAAATTTGACTGGAATGTATGCATATCCAAGATATAATGAAATTGACCCAACTCCACTGTTTACACCGTTTTATATCTTATTTTTTGGAATGATGGGAGCAGATGTAGGTTATGGGCTTGTATTACTGCTTGCAACAATGTTTGTTTTAAAAGTAGTGAATTTAAGTTCTCAAATGAGAAAATCTATCAAGTTTTTCTTTTATTTAAGTTTTTCTGTTATTTTCTGGGGACTTTTATATGGTTCATATTTTGGAGCGACAATTCCAGGAATGTGGAGATTGGTAGATCCAGCGTCACAATATAACGATTTATTGATAGGCTCAATTGTATTTGGTGTAGTTCATATATTTGTTGGACTGGCAATAAAAGCATATATGTTAATTAGAGATGGTAAATCATTGGAAGCAGTTTATGATGTATTGTTTTGGTATATGGCTCTTATTGGAGGAATGTTATTCCTAATATTCAAGTTAATGAATTTGTCAGCAGTTGTGGCAAACGTGTCAATGTGGGTAATGATTGCCGGAATGGCTGGAATCGTACTTACTGGTGGACGTGAAGCTAAAGGAGTCGGTGCAAAATTAGGTGGAGGACTTTACAGCCTTTATGGAATTTCAAGTTATGTAGGAGATTTCGTATCCTATTCAAGACTTATGGCTTTGGGGCTTTCTGGTGGATTTATTGCGTCAGCTATAAATATGATAGCAGGAATGATCGGTGGAAACTGGTTTGGTATGATTTTTATTCCAGTAATACTGATAGCAGGACACTTATTTAATATGTTCTTATCTTTCTTAGGTGCTTATGTTCATACTTCGAGACTTATGTATGTAGAGTATTTTGGAAAATTTTACGAAGGTGGAGGAAAACCGTTTAAAGATTTTAGAACAGAAAATAAATATATAAATCTTGATGATTAATTTTATAATTTAAGTTTAGCAAAAATGTTTAACAAATAAAATAGAAAAAATTAGGAGGAAATAAAATGAATTTTTCACAATTTTTAGTACAAAATGGAGGAATCGTAATGGCGACATTAGGTGCGGCATTAGCGACATTATTAGCAGGTATCGGGTCTGCAAAAGGTGTAGGTATTGTTGGAGAAGTAGCTACAGGACTTATGAGTGAGGAACCTGAAAAATTTGGTAAATCGTTAGTATTGCAATTATTACCAGGAACACAAGGGTTATATGGATTCGTTATCGGACTTATGGTGTTAGGAAAATTAAAACCTGAAATGCCTTTACAAACTGGATTAGGAATTTTAATGGCTTGTTTACCAATCGCAATTGCAGGTTATGGTTCGGCAATTGCACAAGGAAGAGTTGCTGCGTCTGGTATTAGCTTGCTTGCAAAAAATGAAGAACAAAATACAAAAGGTATTATTTACTCAGTAATGGTTGAAACTTATGCGTTATTGGCATTCGTTGTATCAATTATGCTATTAGGAAGATTCTAATTTAAAAAGGGGGTATTTATACCCCTTAAATATGGTAAGGAGTGAATATGTCTAATTTAAATAATTTAACATCAAAAATATTAAATGATGCTAAAGAGGAAGCCGACAAAATTGTAAAAAGTGCAGAGGAAAAAGCAAAGCAAAAATACGATTTGGAAATAAAAAAAGCTATTGCAAAAAAACAAACATTACTTGAAAATGCAAGAAGAGAGCGTGAACTGCTTTCTGACAGAATTAAGTCAAGTGCAAATTTAAAGGCTAGAAATGAAAAATTAAAGGCAAAGCAGACAGTAATTAACAAAGTTATAGATAAATTAAAAGCAAAACTTGTTAATATGAATGAGAGTGATTATATTAATTATTTGAATCAGAATATTGATAAAAGTTCTATAGCTGGAAAAGAGTTAATTGTAAAAAAAGAATTTGTGGAAAAAGTAAAAAAAGAATTCCCAACTGCAAAAGTTAAGAAAAATGAGTTTGTAACTTCGGGATTTGTTATTGAAGAAAATGGAGTTCAGGAAAATTACACTTTTGAAGTGAAACTGGATTTTATGAGAGATGAACTGGAAGTTGAAATTTCCAAACTTCTTTTTTCATAATGTAAATAAAATTTATAGAAATTTAAGTTTTATATTTTCTTTTACAAAATAAATTTTATAATTAACTGGAATTTGTAAACAAGGGAGAAAAAAATGGATAGAATGGATTACGGACAAAGTGTCGTAACTATTAGAGTACTTGAAAAGAGGCTTTTGACTAGAAATAGGCTGGAACGTATGATAGAAGCCGAAACTCCCGAAGAAGTGCTAAAATTATTGGGAGAAACGGAATATTCTCAAGATATGGCTGATATTCAGGGCAGTCAAGATTATGAAACAATACTGAAAAGAGAAACAGAGCGTGTTTTTTCCATTGTAAGAAGTATGGTTAAAAATACTGCAATTGTTGATATTTTATCTCTTAAATATGATTATCATAATCTAAAGGTGTTATTAAAAAGCAAAATAACAGGAAAAGATTTTTCAAGTCTGCTTATGCAGGCTGGGACGATTGATACTGCGAAATTTAAGACAAAATTTGAATTGCAAAGCAATGATTTGCCACAGGAAATTTTGGATGCAATTAATGAAGTACAGAAGGACTTTGAAGAAAATCATGATCCACAAAGAATTGATATACTTGTAGATAAACATTATTTTAAAAATTTATCAAGACTGGCAAAAGAAATTGATGTAAAAGTTATTACTGATTATGTTGAAGGATTGATTGATTTTCAAAATATGATAACTTTATTTAGAGTGAAAAAACAAAATCGTGATGCAAGATTTTTGGAAACTGTTATTTTTGAAGGTGGAACAATTTCAAAAAATAAAATTGTTGAGTCAATAAATGACAATACAGATACTATTTTGAATAAGTTCAAGAAGGAAAAATTGGGAATATATCTGACAAAAGGACTAGAAGTATTTAGTGAAACAAAAAGATTATCAGAACTTGAAAAAATTTCTGATAATTACTTGATGGAATTAAATAAAGAGTCAAAATATGTTGTATTTGGACCAGAGCCGTTATTTACATATCTAGTTGCAAAAGAGCGTGAAATTAATGCAATAAGAATGATAATGGTAAGCAAGATAAACAATATAAGTTCGGATAAAATAAGAGAAAGGTTGCGTGAAACTTATGCATAAAATAGGTGTAGTTGGAGATAAAGATTCTATTTTATCATTTAAGGCATTGGGAATTGACGTGTATCCAGTTATTACAAAGGAAGAGGCAAGAAATACAATAGATGAAATGGCAAGTAATAACTATGGTATTATCTTTGTAACAGAGCAAGTTGCAAGTATGGTTGAAAATACCATCGAAAGATACAACCGTGAAGTGCTTCCAGCTGTTATTTTGATTCCGAATAATCAAGGAAGTCTGGGGATAGGGCTTAAAAAGATAGATGAGTACGTTGAAAAAGCGATAGGATCTAATATATTTTAGATGAAAGGAGAAATTCATTGAAAACAGGAAGAATAATAAAAGTATCTGGACCTCTTGTTGTTGCAGAAGGTATGGAAAATGCCAATGTATATGATGTGGTAAGAGTTTCAGAGAAAAAGTTGATAGGTGAAATTATTGAAATGAGAGGCGATCAGGCTTCTATTCAAGTATATGAAGAAACATCTGGAATTGGTCCAGGAGAAGAGGTTTTTACAACTGGAGAGCCTTTGAGTGTTGAATTGGGACCTGGACTTATTGAAGCGATGTTTGATGGAATTCAGCGTCCACTAAAGGAATATCAGGAAATAGCAGGAGATTTTTTGGATAAAGGGGTAGAAGTAAATCCTTTAAATAGAGATAAAAAATGGGAATTTGAGCCTGTTTTATCTACTGGAGCAGAAGTTGAAACTGGAGATATTCTGGGAACAGTTCAGGAAACTTCAGTTGTAAGCCATAAAATTATGGTTCCAGCAGGAATTAAAGGAACTTTGAAAACTATTAAAAGTGGAAGCTACACAGTAGTTGATACAATCGCAGTTATTAAAACAGAAAAAGGTGAATTGGTAGAAGTTCAAATGATGCAAAAATGGCCAGTAAGACGTGGAAGAAAATACAAGCAGAAATTAAATCCAGAAGCACCATTGATTACAGGGCAAAGAGTAATTGACACGTTCTTTCCTGTAACTAAAGGTGGAACGGCATGTGTACCAGGACCTTTTGGATCTGGAAAAACCGTTGTGCAACACCAAATGGCTAAATGGGCAGATGCTGAAATTATAGTGTATGTGGGATGTGGAGAGCGTGGAAATGAGATGACCGATGTTCTTATGGAATTCCCAGAAATAATAGATCCAAAAACTGGACAATCATTAATGAAAAGAACTGTACTTATAGCAAATACTTCAAATATGCCAGTTGCAGCCAGAGAAGCTAGTATTTATACTGGAATTACAATTGCAGAATATTTTAGGGATATGGGATATTCAGTGGCAATAATGGCGGATTCTACTTCGAGATGGGCAGAAGCTCTTAGGGAAATGTCTGGACGGCTTGAAGAGATGCCAGGGGATGAAGGATACCCAGCTTATCTAGGTTCAAGAGCCGCTGAATTTTATGAAAGAGCAGGAAAAGTAATTTGTCTTGGACAAGATGGAAGAGAAGGGGCGTTAACAGTTATCGGAGCGGTTTCTCCTCCAGGTGGAGATATTTCAGAGCCAGTATCTCAGGCTACACTTCGTATTGTTAAAGTATTCTGGGGATTAGATGCCAATTTGGCATATAGACGTCATTTCCCAGCAATTAACTGGTTAAATTCATATTCATTGTATCAAGGAAAAGTTGATAACTGGATGGATCAGAATGTAGGGCCTAAATTTTCTAAAAATAGAGCACGTGCAATTTCATTGCTGCAAGAAGAAAACAGCTTACAGGAAATTGTTAGGCTAGTTGGTAAGGACACTTTGTCAGAAAAAGATCAACTTAAACTAGAAATTGCAAAATCTATAAGGGAAGATTACTTGCAGCAAAATGCGTTTATGGAATCAGATACTTATACTTCGCTTGAAAAACAGGATAAAATGCTTGACTTAGTATTGAAGTTCTATGATGAAGGATTAAGAGGGCTTGAAAATGGAGCGTATTTAAGTGAAATTATCGCAATGCCTGTAAGAGAAAGAATTGCAAGAGCAAAATATTTACCTGAGGCAGAGTTAGGCAAAATTGAAGAAATAGCAAAAGAATTGGAAAAAGAAATTGATGAACTTGTAAATAAAGGAGGTGTAGCAAATGCTTAAGGAATACAAAACTATTAAGGAAATAGTAGGGCCGTTGATGGTCGTTGAAGGTGTTGAAGGAATAAAATATGAGGAACTTGTTGAAATTGAAACACAAAATGGTGAACTTCGTCGTGGACGTGTGCTTGAAGTAAATGGCGATAAGGCAGTAGTACAGCTATTTGAAAATTCAGCTGGAATTAATTTAAAGGATTCAAAAGTAAGATTTTTGGGTAGACCTTTGTCGCTTGGAGTATCAGAAGATATGATAGGTCGTGTATTTGATGGATTAGGACGGCCAAAAGATAATGGACCAAAAATAATTCCTGAAAAAACATTAGATATAAATGGAACGGCTATAAATCCAGTTGCACGTGATTATCCGTCAGAATTTATTCAAACAGGAGTTTCTGCGATTGATGGACTAAATACCCTTGTTAGAGGTCAAAAATTACCAATTTTCTCTGGTTCAGGGCTTCCACATGCAGAATTAGCACTTCAAATTGCAAGACAGGCAAAAGTTTTGGGAACAGATTCAAAATTTGCGGTAGTGTTTGGAGCGATTGGAATTACCTTTGAAGAAGCTCAGACATTTACAGAAGATTTTGTAAAAACAGGAGCAATTGACAGGGCAGTATTATTTATGAACTTGGCTGACGATCCTGCAATTGAACGTTTGTCTACACCAAAAATGGCACTTACTTGTGCAGAATACTTGGCATTTGAGAAAGGAATGCACGTACTTGTAATTTTGACTGACTTGACTAACTATTGTGAAGCGTTAAGGGAAGTTTCGGCAGCAAGAAAAGAAGTTCCTGGAAGAAGAGGATATCCTGGATACCTGTATACTGACTTATCCACAATTTATGAAAGAGCAGGAAGAATTAAAGGGCGTGAAGGTTCAATTACGCAAATACCAATTTTAACAATGCCAGAAGATGACAAGACACATCCGATTCCAGATTTGACTGGATATATTACAGAGGGGCAAATAATCTTGTCAAGAGATTTATACAAACAGAACTTAATGCCTCCAATAAATGTTTTACCATCACTTTCAAGATTGAAGGATAAAGGGATTGGAAAAGGAAAAACTAGAGAAGATCATGCAGATACAATGAACCAATTATTTGCGGCTTATGCAACTGGTAAGGAAGCTAAGGAGCTGGCTGTAATCCTAGGGGAATCAGCATTGTCTGAAACTGATAAGGCATTTGTTAAATTTACAACTGCATTTGAGGAACAATATGTAGCTCAAGGGTTTGATAATAACAGAACTATTGAAGACACTTTAAATTTAGGATGGGATTTACTAAAAATATTACCAAGAACAGAGTTGAAAAGAATTAGAGACGAATATTTGGAAAAATATTTGCCTGCAGGAGATGAATAGACTATGGCAAGATTAAATGTAAATCCTACAAGAATGGAACTGAGCCGTTTAAAGATACGTCTAAAAACTGCTAAAAGTGGACATAAACTGTTAAAGGACAAGCAAGACGAACTTATGCGTCAATTTATTATTTTGATAAAGCAGAATAGAAAATTGCGTGAAGAAGTGGAAGGGAAATTACAAAATTCATTTAAGGATTTCTTGCTTGCAAGAGGTGTAATGTCCGATGAAATGCTTGAAAGTGCTATCGCATATTCAGAAGACAAACTTTTAGCAGATATAAAAACAAAAAATGTAATGAGTGTAATTGTGCCAACAATGACTTTTAATAGAGATATGGAAAATGCAGAAGTATCTTATCCTTATGGATATGCTCAAACATCTGCTGATTTGGATGATGCTGTTGATGGCTTGAATCGGGTAATGAAAGACTTGCTGGAACTGGTAGAAATCGAAAAGGCATGTCAGCTTATGGCAGATGAAGTGGAAAAAACAAGACGGCGTGTAAATGCGCTGGAATATATGACAATTCCACAGCTTGAAGAAACAATCCGTTATATTCAGATGAAACTTGATGAAAATGAAAGATCAAGCATCACAAGGCTTATGAAAGTTAAGGATATGATGGCTGAAAAAGCGTAAATTTATAAGAATTTTGTTTAAAAAATTGAGTCGCAATTAAGCGACTCTTTTTATATGTTTATTTATTATTGTAAAATATAAATTGGTAAAGACTTTTCAAAATTAAACATTTCTTCTTTCACGTTCTCTTCTTTCTCTTCTTGAAAGCGGACGGTGTGATTCATTTGGTGTTCTATCTGAAACATCATCACCTATCATTTGGTTTTCCTCGTGTTCATATCTTACATTTGAAACTTCTTCATGAGTCAAGTTGTTTGTATCTTCTTCACTACGAACTCTTAATTTTAAGATAAATGAACTTGTTTCACGTTTTATTGCGTCAATCATTTCATTGTAAATTTCATAAGCTACGATTTTATAATCATGAATAGGATTTCTTTGTCCATAAGAACGTAGTCTTATCCCTTCACGCAGTTCTGTTAAATCCTTCAAATGTTGTCGCCATTTAGAATCCAGCACTTCCAGCATGATGTATCTTTCAATTCTTCTAAATATTTCTTCTCCAATTGCCTCTTCTTTTTCATCATAAATTCTTACTAAATCTTCATAAACCTTATTTGAAATTTCTTCTGAATTTGAATTTTGTAAATCTTCTGAAATTTCATATTCAAATGTTTCCATAAGCTTGTCTGATAGAAGGTTAAAATCCTTTTCGCCATTTCCTTCACCTACATAGGCTGAATTTACGATGTCATCTACAGTATCTGAAATCATATTTGTAATTAACTCTTTCAAGTTTTCATTTTTCAGGATAGCATCCCTTTGCTCGTAAACAACCTCTCTTTGAGTATTGTTTACATCATCGTACTCGATAAGGCTTTTTCTTGATGAAAAGTTTCTGCTTTCAATACGTTTTTGAGCATTTTCCACTGATTTACTAATTTGTTTATGTCTGATTTCCTCATCTTCATCGATTTTTAGCATTTTCATCATTGTTTTAAGCCTGTCTCCACCAAAAAGTCTCATAAGATCGTCGTCTAATGACAAGTAAAATTCTGATGTTCCAGGATCTCCTTGACGGCCGGCACGCCCTCTTAACTGATTATCGATACGTCTGCTTTCATGCCGTTCCGTTCCAAGAATGAACAATCCACCGGCGGCGATAACTTTTTTCTTGTCCTCTTCACATTCCCTTACGTATGCTCTGTAGACATCTTCGTATTCAGGAGTTCCTTTTACGGCAACTTTTGTAGCAAACGACTCTGCATCTCCCCCAAGTTTAATATCCGTTCCACGTCCTGCCATATTTGTTGCAATTGTTACTGTTTTGAAACGCCCTGCTTGAGCAATTATTTCAGCTTCACGTTCATGATGCTTGGCATTTAATATTTCATGTGGTATTTTAGCTTTTTTCAATAATGCAGATACTTCTTCTGAATGCTGAATTGAAGCTGTACCAACAAGAACTGGCTGCCCTTTCTGGTAAAGTTCTTCTATTTTTCTTGCAATTGCTTTATATTTTGCGTTTTTATTCATATAAATGACATCGGGCAAATCTACTCTGGCAACAGGTTTATTTGTAGGAACGACAATAACTTTTAAGCTGTAAATTTGTTTAAATTCGTCTTCTTCTGTTTTCGCAGTACCCGTCATTCCTGACAATTTTTCATACATTCTGAAATAGTTTTGTAACGTAATTGTCGCAAGAGTCTGGTTTTCTCCGGCAACTTCCAATTTTTCCTTTGCTTCGATTGCCTGATGCAGTCCATCTGAATAACGTCTTCCTTCCATAAGACGCCCAGTGAACTCATCTACTATAATAACTTCATTGTCATCGTTTATAATATAATCCCTGTCCAGTTTAAATAATTCTTTTGCTTTCAATGCCTGTGTTAAAAAGTGAGTAAGCTCTACATATTCTGGCGAATACAAATTATCAATTTTTAACATTCTTTCAACATTTTTAATTCCTTTATCAGTAATTGTAACTGTGTGTGATTTTTCATCAACTTCATAATCTTCCCAATCTTCATCAGGAATTACAGTATTTTTCTTATCTTTAATTTCCTCAGTTTTGTAGCTTCTTTTAAGTCTTTTTGCAACTTCTGCAAAAGTGTTATACCATTCCGTTGTTTCTTCAGCCGCTCCTGAAATAATAAGCGGCGTTCTTGCCTCATCAATCAGGATGGAATCCACCTCATCGACAATAACATAGTTATGTCCACGCTGCACTTTCTCATCAAGCTCTGCCACCATATTATCTCTCAAATAATCAAATCCAAATTCATTATTTGTTCCGTAAGTAATATCACAGTTGTAAGCGTCTTTTCTTTGTTCTGGTGTAATATTCCCAACAACAACTCCGGAAGTCAGTCCCAAAAACTCAAAAAGTCCTGCCATAATATCTCTATCCCGTTTTGCAAGATAGTCATTAACCGTTACGACATGTACTCCCTTACCTGGTAATGCGTTCAGATAAATTGGAAGTGTTGCCATCAGAGTTTTTCCTTCCCCTGTCTTCATTTCTGCTATACAGCCTTTATGAAGAATCATTCCACCAATAAGCTGCACATCATAGTGACGCATTCCCATAAGTCTTTTAGAAGCTTCCCTGACTGTTGCAAATGCCTCTACTAATATATCGTCAAGCGTTTCTTTTTCTAATCTTTCTTTAAATTCAACTGTTTTATGGCTTAACTGCTCGTCTGTCAGTTTTTCAAAAAGTGGTTCGATTTCGTTAATTTTGTCTACCAATTTTTGCATTTTTTTGATTTCTCTCTCATCTGATGTACCAAATATTTTTTCTCCGATTTTTTTTAACATTTTTCTAATTTTTCCTTTCGTATATTTTTTATTAAAAATGTGGACTTAAAATATTTGATTTCTATTCCCTGGTTCTGAGATTATTTTCATTTTTTTTCATTAAAAAAATACTATTATTTCCAGTATTTATGGAAAGCTCAATAGAATTGTCATAAAAATCGTTATCCCATTTTCTTTCAGAGGATAAAAATGTACTATCCTTACGACTTTCCCTTTCCTTACGTTTTTCAATCTTTTTCAGTTCCTGCGTAAATCGCCTGTTATTTGCACTTTCAATTTGGTTAATTTTGACAATCAGATCCCTTATATCTTCGTGGCTTAGATTGTTTTCATCCACAAATACGCTCAGTTTATGGCTAAAACTAGGTGTTCCAAGAAGACTTGAATAGGTCATCATAAAAATAATGCAAGTCATGACGAGCATTACACTTTTTCTTCTATCTATAATTATTTTTCTCACTCCTAAAATTTTGTTGTTTAAAATTGTTGAAACTCCGTTTATTATACCATTTATTACAATATTTGTCTATTAAAAAACAGGGCTTGAATATTCAGGCAGGCACTTTTTTGCATAATGGTTGAATATTTTTTCAAATTAAGGTATACTAGTATAGTGAAACTGCTCTAAAAAAGGGGCATAAAAGCTGTATTATTTTGCCTAATCTTCAAAAAAGCATTTAGTATTATTAGAATATTAAAGGGATTTGGGCATAATAAAAAAGAAAGGATGGAAAAATGGTAAAACTTATTGCAATTGATATGGATGGAACTTTGCTGAATGAGAAAAAACATATCGACAAGCCGCAAAAAGAAGCTATTCACGACGCAATAGAAGCCGGAATAAAAATAGTGCTTTGTACTGGGAGACCTTTGTACGGCATTCTGCCGTTTTATGAGGAACTTGGACTTCATGAACTTGATTTAGAAGGATATGTTATTTTGAATAACGGATGCTCAATTCATAAGACAAAGGACTGGGAGCTGATTGACTGGGCAGAACTTACTCCTGATGACATTGATTATCTGTATAAATTTTCTCAAGACTATAATATAAATTTTACACTGGTTGACGAGGCGCATTATTTTAATATTGGCAGAAAGCCCACAGATGAGCTTATTATGGATGCAAAATTTGTCTTTTCAGATATTACTGAAATAAGCCTTGAAGAGGCAAAAAGTGGAAAATACAAAATGATAAAGGCAATGTTTCTGGGAAATCCTGAAGAAATGGCAAATTTCCAAAAAAAATATGAAGATACAATAAAAGACAGGTATAGTGGTGTACTGAGCCAGCCATACGTATACGAAATACTGCCAAAAGACAATAATAAAGGGACAGGATTGAAAAAACTGGCAGAAAAGCTGGGGATAAAGCAGGAAGAAGTGATGGCAATCGGTGATGGAAATAATGACATCGAAATGTTTGAATATGCCAACTACAGCGTTGCAATGAAAAATGCCTCAGAACTTGCGGCAAAGGCGGCCAAATACAGAACTGACAGTAATGTGAACGATGGAGTGGCAAAAGCAATTAGAAAGTATGCTCTTAATAAAATCTGAATATAAATAAAAAATAATCTCTATCTTAGCGTATTTTCTAGGAAAAGAGATTATTTTTATATAATTTTACTTACAAAATTTTCCAAAGTTCAAAAATGTTTTTATATTTCTGTTATGTATTAGAATTTTTAAAATTCTAATTTGCTAATCTAGGCTTCCTGTGTTGCGTATCCGCCTTCGATTGCCACTTCCTTCACTTTTTCCTTCTTCTGTTTTATTTTTAGTGAAAAAGTTCCAGTTCCAGCCTGATTTCCGTATTCTTCAATATAATCAACTACAAATACGTTCGTCATGTCGATTTTTCTTACCATCTGTCCTGCTGAAATTATTTCAAGGCTGGCTTGTCTGTAGGCGTCGCTTGCTTCTGACGGTACTAAAGACCATTGGGCAACTTTTCTTGTGTCGTCTTCTGAATCTCCGCTTGCCGCTGCCAGTATTTTCCCTCGAATTTCCAATATTACTCCCAAGTCTGTTGCTCTTGCGTTCGAGTCGTCGGGCGTTTCAGAAATGTATTTTACATCCAGAATGCTTTCCTTATCAAGTAAAATTTCATTTTCCTGCCCTTTTACACTCAATCTGAATCCCATAATTATTCCCCCTGTTTTATTTTTGACAATTAAATAATAGTACTATTTTTTAAATTAATTTAATTTTAATTATCTGATATTATTTTACCTCAAAAATATACATTTGTCAATATTAATTTTTAATTTTTTATTAATTAATCTACAAGGTAAATTTTAAGAGCTATCTCCTCATCATAAGGAATCGGCACTGCAATAAACTTTTTCCCAGCATCAATCATTCTTGCAAT
Organism: Leptotrichia hofstadii; assembly: GCF_007990525.1. Taxonomy (NCBI): domain Bacteria; kingdom Fusobacteriati; phylum Fusobacteriota; class Fusobacteriia; order Fusobacteriales; family Leptotrichiaceae; genus Leptotrichia; species Leptotrichia hofstadii. Next base: position 1,636,084 of record NZ_AP019823.1, on the reverse strand, counting down.
AATTTCACTTTGATTTTTCGGCAAATATCCAACTTTTTCCTTTTTGGAATTATACATGGCGACTGCATTTAGCGAAATGCCGTTAAATTCACGGAATAAATCCAATTGAACTTCATCTTTAATTTTAATTGCAAAATTTCTGATATATTTAGCTCCTTCCAAATAAGTATCCAGTAAAAAGAGCCTTTTTGATTTTTTTGTATATTTATCAATTAATGTTTTGGCATATTCAAACATCATTTCCTTGCCAAGCCTAATTTTTTCCTCACGTCCGTTATTTTTCTGAATAACAAGCACTCCATTTCCAAAATTAAACTCATTTATCATATAATTGCTTTGATTTTTCAAAAGTTCAAAATAATCCATCATTTCCTCAAAAATCATAATTTCCTTCTGATTGATCTGGAAAGAACCTTTTTTTAGCTCAACTGAAGTATTTTCAATATATGAATAATAAAATCTTCCATCAGGAAAAATTTCAATTTCATAATTTCCTCCATAATAAAGTCCATCAAACTCAAGTTTTATACCGCTAAAATTATTTATTAACATTTATCTTTCACCTCTTTCACCTTTCTAGTAAAATCTTCTTGTAAAAAGCATTTATTAAAATATTAGCCTTGTACAGAATTTTCTGTAATATTTTTGAAAAATTTTCCCTATTTTAAGCCTTCCAGCTTTCCTTCAAGAAACAATTTTAAATTTTTCTCAACATCGTCCATCAGCTTTATCATGCTTTTTTCAGATTTCCAAGCAATATGAGGTGTAATTAAAATATTATCCAGCTCAAATAATTTAGAATTTTTTTCAATTGGCTCAACACTCGTAACATCAACAGCCGCTGATTTTATTATTTTATTTTTTAGTGCAAAATACAAATCTTCCTGATTTATTACAGGCCCTCTTGCAAGATTCAAAATTACCGCACTTTTCTTCATCTTTTTCATTTTTTCAAGATTTATAAGATTCCGTGTAGAATCAGTCAGTGGGACATGAAGTGTTAAAACATCACATTTTTCCAGCACTTCGTCCAATTCATACCGTAAAATTCCATCTTCTCCAATCGCAGTATCACTTTTGGCATATTTTTCCCCAGTATTTTTAGCAACCATAATTTTCATTCCAAGCGTTTCAGCAATCTTTCCAACTCTTTTCCCAATATTTCCAAATCCCACAATTCCTAAAATCTTTCCAGTCGCATCATCTATCGGATATTTCTGATATTCAGGAACAGCAATATTTATCCATTTTCCTTCCTTAACTTCCTCATAATACCTATTAACAGGTATCAATTCATTCAATAAAAAAGTAATCGCAAGCTGTGCCACAGAATTAGTCGAATACCCTGAAACATTCGCTACTTTTATTCCAAACTCATTTGCGCTTTTCACATCAATATGGTTAAATCCTGTCGCTGTAACAAGTATCAATTTAAGTTTTCCAGCCTTCTCAAATTGCTTTTTCCCCAATTTTATCCGGGTCGTTATTACAACATCCACATCCTTTATTCTTTCGTCAATTTCGCTAGAATCAGTATCTTCATACTCAATGTATTTACCGTATTTAGAAAATTTTTCTTTCAAATCAATAGGCCCTGCCGTAATTCTGTCTAAATAAACTATCTTTAAATTTTTATCCATAATTATCATCTCTCTTTAGTTAATTTAATTTTTACATATTTATAAAAAGTTTTTTTATCTTATATTTTTTGATTGAAAAATATATTCGTTTAATGTCAATTTATATAATATCCACATCCGCTTTTAATTTATAGATAACATCTTTTCTTTCTACAACAATCATAACTTTTTCTTTCAGTTCCTTATCCCGTTTTATTTTCTGCAATAATTTTTTAGCAGGATTTATGGCAATGGCGTTCCCTACGTTTTTAAACATTGTCAGATCGCCTGTTGTATCTCCGTAAGCATACGATTTTGTCAAATCTATTTCGTACATTTTACAAAAATCTGCTATTGCCTTCTGTTTGCTCTTGGCATCCCACATTGGAGTTACTTTCCCAGTGAAAATACCATCTTCATTAACTTCATAAATAGAAGCCCTGTAATCTTTGACTCCGTATCTTTCAGCCATCTTGCTTACAAGAAAGTCTGGACTCCCAGAAATAATTATAACTTTATGATTTCTCTCCTTATGATATTTAAGCCTCTCACGTGTATATCTGTAAACTTTGTCCCCTTTTAGTTTCATTACCCTTTTAGCAATAAAATCCATATCCTCCTTGCTAAAATTCTTTAATGCCTCCATATAAGTCTGAACAAGCTCATCTAGATAATCATCATAATCCCCAGTCCTGTTTTCCCACTTGGAAAATTTTTCCTTAACTTTCCCTTCCCAAGTCATCATATCAATATATTCATACTGTACAAGCATCTTAAAATGCTCAATCAGTAAAGAATCCCTGTAAATTGTTCCATCTATATCAAAAAATGCCGCTACATTTTTTTTCATCTGCGTTCCCCCTTGATTTGATTTTAATATTTTTTTATTGTTATATTTTACCCTATTTTTCTTAGAAATTCAAATAAATTCTTGTTTTGTAAAATTATAAAAATATAAGTCTGAACTTTTTCTTTGATTTATAAATAAAATATAGTAAAATTATAATATATCTATTAAATAGAATTTTGAAGGGAGTGAAGAAAAATGAGAACATTGCTATTGTTACGGGGAACAGTTGGAAGTGGAAAAAGTACCTTTATTAAGAAAAATAATTTGGAGCCATACACTCTTGAGGCTGATAAATTTAGGCTTTTAATTTCCAATCCTAAATTGACAAAATTTGGAGATTTTGAGATTTCGCAGAAAAATGACAGGCTGGCTTGGGAAATGCTTTTTAACTGTCTGGAAGAAAGAATGAAAAAGGGAGAATTTACAGTTGTTGATGCGACACATACTACAAAAAAAGCGATGAATTCCTACAAGGCTCTTGCAGACAAGTATAAATATACAATTTATTATTATCAGCTTGATACCCCGCTTGAAGAGTGTATTGAAAATAATAAAAAGAGAGAAAGCTATAAGCAGGTTGATGAAAATGTTATAAGCAGAATGTTTAGGAATATTCAGAATGAAAAACTTTCAGGAAGTTTTAAAAGAATTTTTGACATAAATGAAATTATAAATTTTTATGTTGCTGATGTGACGGGAAAATATGAAAAAGTTCGGATAATTGGGGATATTCATTCATGTTTTACAGCGATTTCTGAAATTGTGAAGGATTTTGACAAAAATACCTTGTATGTATTTTTAGGAGATTTTTTGGACAGAGGAATTGAACATAAACAGACACTTTTTTTAATGCTGGAGTTATATAAAAAGGAAAATGTTATAATGATTGAAGGAAATCATGAAATTCACTTGGAAAATTTTGCCAATGATTTTAAAATTAACTCAAAAGAATTTTTAAATGTAACTTTGCCAGCAATTTTGGAAAATGAAAAAAATATAGATAGTTTTAAAAGAGAAATTAGAAAATTTTATAAAAAATTAAGACAATGTTATGCTTTTAAATTTCACAATCATAAAATTCTTTGTACACATGCAGGCCTGTCTTTTGTGCCGAATTTGGCACTTGTGTCGACTAACGAAATGATAAACGGCGTTGGAAGCTTTGAAACAGAAATTGGAGAACTTTATGAGGAAAATTATTTGAAAGGGAAATGTCAGGATTTTGTGCAGGTTCATGGGCATAGAGGTGTAAATTCGACTGAACATTCAATTTGTCTGGAAGGAGAAGTTGAGTATGGTGGAGAACTGAAATATTTGGATGTAATGCCAGATAAAATTTTGCAAAAATCAGTTATAAACCCTGTTTACGATAGAGATTATTTGCAGCACGAACTGGAAAAGGCAAAAGAAAACAAGCAGATAAATTTGACAGCGGATGAAGATGTGAATAAATTGATTGTAAGTAAACTAATCAGTGTTAAAAAGACAAAACCGAACTTGTATTCATTAAATTTTGGAAGAAACGTGTTTCGGAAAAAATTGTGGAATGACTCGACAATTAAGGCACGTGGACTTTTTGTGGATGCAGAAACTGGAAAAGTGAAAATAAGAAGCTATAACAAATTTTTTAATTACGGCGAAAATAAATATTCTACGAGAGAATATCTTGAAAACAACATAGTTTACCCAGTTACAGCCTACGAAAAATACAACGGATTTTTAGGAATACTTTCAGTTATTGATGAAAAATTTGTATTTGCAACCAAAAGTGTAACAAATGGAACACATGTCAAATATTTTGAAACTCTTTTTGAAAAAGCAAGTGAAAAGATGAAAAGTGAGATTTTCAGAATTTGCAGTGAAAATGATGTTTCCATAGTATTTGAAGTGGTTTCAAATGAAGACAGACATATAGTTGATTATTTTGGAAAGGAACATCTTTTTATCTTAGATGTTATTGATAATAGCCTGTTTATAAATGGTGTACATGTGGATAACAATTTTAGTGAAAGATTTTTAAAAGAGCTGAATTTTGATGATGATGTTATTAAAATGAAAAAGGAAATCAAAAAATGCAATAACTTTGACGAAATAATTGACTTGATGGAAAATTATGATAATTTTGAAAATGCTGAAGGTATTGTATTTTGTGCTGAAAATGGACTTATGTTTAAATACAAGGCAAAGCACTATAGTCTTTGGAAAAAACGGCGTGGAATTCTAGAATTTTATAGAAAAGATTTCAATAGAACAAAACTTGCTGGAAGATACAAGGACGAGCAGGAGTTTATTGAATGGCTTACCGAACTTGATAATGATAAAGTTGAAAATGCTCATATTATTGACTTAATGAATGAATATGAGAACAAGAAAAAATAAGTAATAATAAAATATGGGCTTGATCTAGGAGAATGTCTTAGTGTAGCCCATAATTTTTTATTTTATATATTCCCTTTCAAACTTAACTTTTAAATCTTTTCCTAAAAATGCAATTCCAATTTTTATAACGTTATGAATTTCAGCGTTTTTAAGAGCCGAGACATATTTTTTTTCTTCAATTTGATTTAATGCGTTTTTACATTCCTTATCCAATTTTTCCTGGAGTTCATATTCATTAAAATTACCTTCTAAATTTAAAACTTTAAGTTCCAAGATAATTCCGTCATTTCTTTTTTGAATATTTTTAGGTTTTAGGAGCAAATCATATCTGCCTTTACCTCCAAAGCCATTGGATATTATCTGATATTCATTTTTCAGAATCAAAATTATTCCAAGCATTAAACCGTGATAAAACTGTTCCTTGTAAGTTCCGCTCACATCGAAAATTCCAACATTTTCCAGCAAAATATTTTTAAGTTCTTTCTCAAAGATTTGAATATTTCCAGTTTTTAGAGCATAAGTCATATTTAAAAACACATCATAATTTTCAAAATATACTTCAATAAACATTTGTGAAAACATCTTTAATATCTCATCATTTGGAATTTTTAAATAAGTCATTTCATCATAATCTTTTGGCTCAGCAAGTGTTAGGTAGCCGCTATGAAAAAATAAATTCCATATATTCTGGCTGTAATTTGTTTCCAAATTTGCAAAAGTCATATTATCATCTATTCTTTTGAAAATACTCTCCTTATTCAGTAATTTAGAAAAATCATCAAAAATTTCGTTTTTTAATCTTGCTAAATATAGTTTTATTAAGTCGTTTCCACTTGTATTTACCCAGTATGGATTTAATTTTCCCTCGTCCAAAAAATTGATAATAGACCATGGATTGTATACTTTTATATTACCGAATAAATAGCCGTTATACCACTTTTGTATATCTTCTAGCTCAACTTCTAGCTTAAAATCCTTTAAAGCGGCTTTAATTTCATTTTCCATGATTCCAAAATGTTCTGTAAACCTGTTATCAATAATTGTATGAATTTTTAAATTATTCAGTCCGGAAAAGACGTTTTCCTTTGCAACCCTTAAAATGCCCGTCATAATTCCTGTTTCAAGATAACTGTTGTCTTTTAAAATTGCTCCGTAAAATGCTCTAAAAAAGTTCATTGCTTCGTCGTAATAGCCGTTAATATAGGAACTGATTATTGGCTGATCATATTCATCAATTAATAGAATTACTTTTTTGCCGTATTCCTTGTAAAGAAATTTGGATAGTTCAAGCAATGAATTTTCGATGTCAGTATCAGTTGTATTTGGTTTTTCAAGCCAAATTTTTTCAAAAAACTGTTTATTTTTCGGATTTAGCTTTGGATATAAAATTTCATAAAATTCATCGTATATATTTGAAATTAGACTCCGAATGTATTCTGCTCCGCCTTTCCAGTCAGTTTTTCTATAATCTTTAAATGTAACAGAAATTACAGGATATTCTCCTTGCAAATTAAAATATTTACTTTTAGAAATTTTTAAATTTTCAAACAATTTTCTGTTTTCATCTTTATTTCTAACATCAAAAAAATACTTCAGCATTGATATATTTAATGTTTTTCCAAATCTGCGTGGACGTGTAAATAATTTAATTTTAGATCTTTCATTAAACAAATCCTCGATAAATCCAGTTTTATCAAAATAATAATAATTTTCTTCTATTACTTCCTTAAAATCCGATATTCCTATCGGTAAATGCCTTTTCATTCCAAAATTCCTCCCTTTTTACTTTCTTGATTAAATTATACTGGAATAAGCTGAAAAATGCAAGAAAAGATGACATTTTTAGGAAGGATATACAATCGCTATAAATTAAAGAGTAAAAATATCAAAAAAAAAAACAAAATAAAGACCTTGAATAATTTCAAAAAGTGAAGTACAATATAGTAAGTAAAAAAATTTTTTAAAAACTATAAAAACTTTAGGAGGTAATGGAATGGGAACGCCGCATATTGGAGCAAATAAAGGAGATATTGCAGAAACTATACTATTGCCAGGAGATCCGCTTAGAGCAAAATATATAGCAGAAACATTTTTAGAAGACGTTGTTCAGTATAATAATGTTAGAGGAATGCTAGGATTTACTGGGACTTATAAAGGGAAAAAAATATCTGTTCAAGGAACTGGAATGGGAGTGCCTTCAATTGGGATTTATTCACATGAACTGATAACTGAATTTGGAGTAAAGAACTTGATTAGAATCGGTACAGCTGGTTCTTATCAAGAAGATGTGAAAGTTAGAGATGTTGTTATCGCAATGTCAGCTTCGACTGATTCTGCTATTAACAAATTGAGATTTAATGGAGCAGACTATGCGCCTACAGCAAGTTCGGATTTAGTCTTCAAGGCTTATGAAATTGCTAAGGCAAAAGGATTGAATGTAAAGGCTGGAAATGTATTTACAAGTGATACTTTTTATGGAGATGACCCTAACGCTTGGAAAAAATGGGCTGAATTTGGAGTATTATGTGTGGAAATGGAAACAGCGCAACTTTATACAACAGCGGCAAAATTAGGAGTAAATGCGTTAACTTTACTTACAATAAGTGATTCATTCATTACTCACGAAGTTACAAGCGCTGAAGAAAGACAGACAACTTTTAATGAAATGATAGAAGTGGCCTTAGAAACAGCGTTACAGCTTTAAAATAATTAAAGAAAATAACTAAAGGGAGAAAAAATTAGTGGAATTTTATAAAAGATTAGTTATAAAAATTTTAGAACGTAGTTCAGTTGGTTCTGAAAATAGAATTTTGAAAAAGTTAAAAAGCGGGTATGACTTGACACAGAGAGAAATGTCAGAGCTTGAAGAATTACTGGAAAATATTTTATAAATAAAGATATTTAATAAATCTTTATCTTTGAGACAAGGGGATTATCCCCTTGTTGTTAATTTAAACTAAAAGAAAGGAAAATAAAATGAAAATAGAAAATTTATATCCTGAAAAAGTTTTTCACTATTTTAGTGAAATTTCAAAAATACCAAGAGGTTCAAGAAAAGAAAAAAAGATTAGTGACTGGATTGTAGAATTTGCGAAGGAAAGAAATCTAGAAGTTATTCAGGACAAAGCGTTGAATGTATTAATAAGAAAGCCTGCAACAGCTGGATATGAGGAATATTCACCACTTATCCTGCAAGGACATATGGATATGGTTTGGGAAAAAAATAAAAATACAAAATTTGATTTTGAAACGCAAGGAATTGAACTTGTTGTGGAAGATGGATACTTGAAGGCAAATGGAACAACACTTGGGGCAGATAATGGAATTGCTGTGGCTTATGCACTTGCGATACTTGACAGTAATGACTTGAAGCATCCAGCACTTGAAATTATTATCACAACTGACGAAGAAGACGGAATGAGCGGAGTTAATAACCTTGATTTTGGAATTTTTTCTGGAAAGACACTTATAAATTTGGATACTGAAGAATACGGACAAGTTTATGTGAGCAGTGCAGGTGGTGCGAGAATCCTTAATGAGTTTAACTTTGATACAGAAAAACTAGAAGAGGATGATACTGTTATAAGTATTGATGTGAAAGGGCTTCTAGGTGGTCATTCAGGTGCTGAAATTCATTTAGGATTAGGAAATTCAAATAAAATTTTGGCAGAAGTTCTGAATCATTTAAATAAAAAATACACTCTTGCAATAATGGACATTGACGGCGGGGAAAAAACTAATGCAATACCGAGAGAGGCTGTGGCGTTGCTGGCTGTGAAACTTGAGAATGAAAAAGTCAGTGATTTTGAAAAATTAGCAAAGCTTGCTTTTGAAAATATAATAAAGGATTTTAAAATTATTGACAAAAATCCAGTTATTGAAGTGAAGGAAGTTAAAAAAGAGGAACTAAAAAATGAAGGGAAATTATCAATTTCCAACACAAATGCGGTTATTTCATTTTTCCACGAATTTCCAAATGGAGTTATTTCAATGAGCAAGGATATAGAAGGTCTTGTAGAAACTTCAATAAATCTTGGAGTTATAAAAACTGAAAATAAAGATGGAAAAATTGTTATAAAAATTCAGGCATTGCCAAGAAGTTCAGTAAATAAATCACTTGAAAAATTACTAAATGATGTGAAGGAACTTTCTGAAAAATACGAAGTGGCAGTAAAAATAAATTCTCCATATCCATCTTGGGAATACCGAAAAGATTCAAAGATTCGTGAAATAGTTGTAAACTCATTTAAAAAAATAACAGGAAAAGATCCTGAAATTAAGGCAATTCACGCTGGACTTGAATGCGGAATTTTTGATAATAATATGGAAAATGTTGATATTGTTTCAATTGGGCCTAATATTTACGGTGCTCACACTCCTGAAGAAAGAATGGAAATAGATTCAGTTGGAAAAACTTGGGAATTATTGCTAAAAGTTATGGAAGATTATAACATTAAATAAAAAATAAAAACAAAAGGAATATTAAATGAAAAAAGAGCCAAATAAACAAAAAGAAAAACTAAAAATAAATGAAATTATAGTGGTTGAAGGGCGAGATGACATAACAGCCATAAAACGAGTTGTAGATGCACATATTATCGCCTTAAACGGCTTCTCCGCATTATCTAAAAAAACAATAAATAAAATGATTCAATTGTCAAAAACTAATGATTTAATTTTATTTACAGATCCTGATTTTGCAGGAAAAAAAATTCGTGATACATTAAAAAGATATATTCCAAACATAAAACATGCTTTTGTAAGTCAAAAGGATGCAACTAAAAATGATAATATAGGAGTTGAAAATGCCAATGACAAAGTAATTTTAGAGGCATTAAAAAACATTATCACAGCTAGTCAAAATGTTGAAGATAGATTTAATGTTAGTGATTTGATTGATAATGGATTTGTTTCTGGAAGCAATGCAAAGGAACGTAGGATAATGCTCGGAGATATTTTAAAAATTGGATATTACAATGCAAAACAGCTTTTAAAGGCTCTTAATTCATTTAATATTTCAAAAGAACAGTTTGAGAGAGCTGTTGAAGAAATAAATAGTTTATCCTGATAATTAAATTATGGCAAGATTGTTACGCAATATCACTCCGATTTTTATTTTCTAACTCTAAAATTTCTTCTTTTACTTGTCAAGCAGTGGTAGTTGAATAAATAAAAACTCCGCCAGTTTATTAAACTGTAAAGATATTTGTTATAGAATTTCTGAGATTTTAATTTTTCAGTAAAAGACAACTTGTTTGAGCTTTTCCATTTTATTTGAATTTACAATAACTTTATGAAATTTAAAATAACTTTTGGTAAAAGCGAGTTTTGTCTTTTGCTGTAAAATTGAAATTCGAGAAGCGGGGTTGTAAGGGCATGGCGTTTGATGCCCTATACGATAAAAAATTGGAAAAATGTAGTGAGTAATATTGCAATTTATGTTATTAAAAAATCAAAAATTATATTTTAATTATTTAGCTGACTTTTTATAAGGACAACTAATTAAATGGTCATCAACTATTCCGATTGCCTGTAAGAAAGAATAAACGATTGTAGATCCAACAAATTTAAAGCCACGTTTTTTCAAATCTTTGCTGATTTTATCAGATAATTCTGTAGTAGCAGGTGCTTCTGATATCTCTTTCCAGTTATTAATAATTTGCTTGTTATCTGTAAAATTCCAAATGTACTTGTCAAATGAGCCAAATTCCTTTTGTACTTCCATAAATGCAAGGGCGTTTTTAACAGAAGCGGCTATTTTTAATTTATTTCTCACAATTCCATCATTTTGAGCCAGTTCAGCCAACTTAGTTTCATCATATTTTGCAATTTTTTTATAATCAAAATTATCAAAAGCCTTTCTAAAATTTTCTCTTTTATTCAAAATAAGATTCCAGCTAAGTCCTGCCTGAAAGCCCTCTAAAATTAGCATTTCAAAAAGATAACTATCATCGTGGGAAGGCACTCCCCATTCGGTATCATGGTAGATAATGTCATTTTCAGATTTTGCCCATGGACATCTAGTTTTTTTCATATTCTAATCCTTTCAATTTTTTAGTTATTATAAGTAAAATTATTTTAAATTTTAAACATGTTATTAGGATTTAGCGTATTTTAAATATTCATTTATAAACAAGTCAATATCTCCATCCATAACCTTTTCAACGTTTCCCTCTTCTGCCTTTGTTCTGTGATCTTTTACCATTTTATAAGGCTGGAAGACATACGAACGGATTTGGCTTCCCCATTCGATTTTTGATTCTGTTCCCTTTAATTCCGCCATTTCCTTCTCACGCTTTTCTAGTTCCAGCTCGAATAATTTAGATTTTAATATTTTCATTGCAGTTTCACGGTTTTTTAGCTGTGAACGCTCGTTTTGGCATGTAACTACTGTGTTTGTAGGAATATGAGTGATTCTAACGGCTGAGTCTGTTGTGTTTACGTGCTGCCCTCCTGCGCCGCTTGCCCTGTAAGTATCAATTTTCAAGTCTTCTGTACGAATATCAATTTCAACGTCATCTTCTATTTCTGGTGTAACATTTACTGCAGCAAATGAAGTATGCCGTCTGGCATTAGAGTCAAATGGGGAAATTCTGACAAGTCTGTGAACGCCTTTTTCCCCTTTTAAATATCCATAAGCGTAATTTCCTTTTATATTTAATGTTACACTTTTTATTCCAGCTTCTTCTCCAGCGAGGCTGTCAAGGATTTCAACTTTGAAATCATGCCGATTTGACCATCTGTCGTACATTCTGTAAAGCATTTCAGCCCAGTCACATGCCTCAGTTCCACCAGCCCCCGAATTTATCGTAAGAATTGCATTATTCATGTCGTATTCCTCATCCAGAAGCAATTTTGTCTTAAAATTATCAATTTCGTTCTTCAAATCCTGTGCTTTCTGCTCAAGTTCATTTTCAAACGAATTATCCCCCATCTCAATAAACTCAATAATGGTAGAAACATCTTCAAAAAGCCCGTTTAAACTGCTGTATTCCTCAAGCAGCTTTTTATTTGCACTAATAGTCTTCAATATTTCCTGACTGTTCTCGCTATTCCAGAAATCTGCCTCAAACGTCTTTTTCTCCAAATTGTCAATTTCATTTTTTAAATTTTCAATGTCAAAGATGCCTCCTGATTTCTTCAATGTTAATTTCATTTATTTCATTCTGTTTTTTTATTTCAAATAAATCCATATTTTTAAACCTTTCTTTATATTATTTTGCTAGCTTTTTTGATTCTAAAGTAAAAATTTTTTTAGGAAAAAAGAAAATAACTATTAAATAAGTTTTCAATACAAAAACTCTTTTAAATTTAGATTTTGTATTTTTTTGGAAAATATTAAAAGAAGCTGCCTTTTAAAACAGCCCCTTTATAAGTTTTTAAAAGTAAAACTTTTATTAAAATTTTAGATAATAATTATTTTTGAACTCTGACACCTTCAACAACTTTATTGTTTTCTTCGTCATACCAAACTTCATTTTGTAAAGTTTCCTCTTTTACGTATGATAAGATGTTGTTAAATGTAGCTTCAGCAATGTTATCTAATGCTTCTTTTGTTAAGAATGCCTGGTGAGAAGTCAAAACGACGTTGTTAAATGATAATAATCTAGCTAGCAAATCATCTTCCAGCACGCTTGCTGATTCATCTTCAAAGAAATAGCTGCTTTCATTTTCATAAACATCAAGTCCTGCTCCGCCGATTTTTTTGTCTTTTAATCCTTCAACGAGAGCTTCGGTATCAATTAATCCACCTCTGGCGGCATTGATGATAATAACGCCATCTTTCATTTTAGCAATAGTTTCTTTGTTAATTATGTGTCTTGTTTCAGGGAATAATGGACAATGTAATGAAATCACGTCAGAATTTGCAAATATTTCATCTAATGTTACATAAGTAAAATTTTCTTCTTTTGCAGCTTGTTCATTAGGAAATTTATCGTAACCAATAACTTTCATTCCTAATCCGTTTAAAATTTTTATAAAAATTCTTGCGATTCTTCCAGTTCCTATAATTCCGGCAGTTTTTCCGTTTAAATCCATTCCAGTTAATCCTGCTAAACTAAAGTTACCTTCCCTTGTTCTGTTATAGGCTTTGTGAGTTTTTCTGTTTACTGACATAAGAAGAGCTAGCGAATGTTCAGCAACGGCAAATGGAGAGTAGGCAGGTACTCTTAAAACAGTAATTCTGTTTTCACGGGCAGCCTTTAAGTCGATATTGTTATAGCCCGCACATCTTGCGGCAACAACTCTTACTCCATTTTTGGAAAGTATGTTCAATACTTTCTCATTTAAGTCATCATTCACGAAAGTACAGACAACATCCTGATATTTAGTAAGCATCACATTTTTTAAGCTTAATTTTTCTTCAAAATATGTAATATCTGCTCCAAAGGTTTCGTTCCATTTGTCGAAAAATTCAATATCATAAGGTTTTGCATCGAAGACTACAATTTTCATTTTTACATTCCTCCTAAAATTTATTATCTTTTAATTTATTATAGCAAATAAAAATAGCCTAAGTCAAATGATTTTACAAGATTTTTAAAAAAGTAATTTACAGAATAAAGATTTTACAGTATAATAATGTTGAGAAAAATTTAAAATTAATAAATAAAAATAAAATAAATTTGAGGAGGCGAAAATTAATGGGAAAAAAAGCATTAGTAATCGGAGCTGGAGGAGTATCAAATGTAGTGTGCCACAAATGTGCGCAAAATTCGGAAGTATTCAGTTCAATCATGATAGCCAGCCGTACAAAGGCAAAATGTGATGAAATCAAGGAAAGAATTGAAAAAAGTAAATATGCTGGAAGAATTGAGATTCAGACTGCAAAGGTGGATGCAAATAATGTGCCTGAGCTAGTGGCATTGATTAATGAATACAAGCCTGATATTGTGATAAATGTAGCTTTACCATATCAAGATTTGACAATTATGGATGCTTGTCTTGAAACTAAGACTGATTATTTGGATACAGCAAATTATGAGCCTTTGGACACAGCTAAATTTGAGTATAAATGGCAATGGGCGTATAAGGAAAAATTTGAAAAAGCTGGGATTACTGCTATCTTAGGAAGTGGATTTGATCCAGGTGTCACTGGGGTGTTTTCAGCGTATGCACAAAAGCATTATTTTGATGAAATAAATTACATTGACATTCTTGATGCAAATGCAGGGGATCACGGGTACCCATTTGCAACAAACTTTAATCCAGAAATTAATATTAGGGAAGTTACAGCTAATGGAAGTTACTGGGAAGATGGGAAATGGGTGGAAACAGAGCCAATGGAAATTAAAAGAGTGTACAATTTCCCGCAAATTGGTGAAAAAGATATGTACTTACTGCACCATGAAGAATTAGAATCGCTTGCAGTTAATATTAAAGGTATTAAAAGAATTAGATTCTTTATGACTTTTGGACAAAGTTACCTGACTCACTTAAAAGTGCTTGAAAATGTTGGGATGACTTCAATTGAGCCAATAGAGTTTGAAGGAAAGCAAATTGTTCCGTTGCAATTCTTGACAGCTGTATTGCCTGATCCGGCTTCACTTGGACCTAGAACAAAAGGTAAGACAAACATTGGAAATATTTTCAGAGGTAAAAAAGACGGCGTAGAGAAAACTTATTATGTATACAATGTATGCGATCATCAGGAATGTTACAAGGAAGTTAGCTCACAGGCGATTTCTTACACGACAGGAGTGCCTGCGATGATTGGAGCTGCAATGGTTCTTACTGGAGAATGGAAAAAACCAGGAGTATTCAACGTGGAAGAAATGGATCCAGATTCATTTATGGATGCGTTAAACAAGTTTGGATTGCCTTGGGTTGAAGATTTTAATCCTGCATTAGTTGACTAAAAGAGAAAATACATTACAGTAAAATAATTTTTTGAAAATCAGACTATTACAATGACATGAATTTTTGTTAATAGTTTGATTTTTTTTATTGCCTGATTTTGTTAATTTTAGTTGTAAAAATATTTTAGTGAAAAAAGGAAATTTTCTGTATAAACTAAAAAACAAAAGAATCTTGCTAATGTATGTTTTATTTAAAATGTTCTTATGTTTTCCTTAGAACGGTATAAATTATGATATATTTTAAATTATTTAATATTTACTTTCAAAGTCATTTAAAATTTTTATATAACATCTGTAATTTATAAGTTTGAATACAGTTCATATTTGTTAATTTTTTTAATTAACTGGCATAAATTTACTTTTAACTTAATTAACTATGAATTAATGACATATTATTTTTTAAAAAGCACTTGATTTTTTTGATTACAGCTATTATTATACAGGTGACAATAATTTTCAAAAAAAATTTTTATATAAAAATATATGATTAAACTAAGATTATTTGTTTTTTATTTGTATGACAAAATTACTTTGGAAACTAACTTAAAATTATGGATATTTTGCTTAAATTGACAAATTGGAGTAATTTTAAACTATTCAATATTAACAGATTTTACTCATATAAATGAATTAGAAAAATAATATTTAAAAAAATAAAAATCAAAATAGGAGAGTGAATAAATGACTGGAAATTTTATAAAATTAAAAAAGAATCTAAAATCTTTTGCCAAAAGGGTTAAGGATTTCAGATATACTGACAGAATGCTGATTACATTTTTATTAACGGGGGCATTGGGGCTTGAGAACAACTTATTGGCCGCGCCATTGGAAGCTGAAACTGAAATCACTAATCAAATCAGGCAAATAGACTCATCTGTTTCTAATCTCAGAAAAAATTTACAAAAAGCTAGAAATGAAAATACAGAACTTATAAAGAAGTCAAACCTTGAACTGATTCAGTTAATGGAGCAGGGAGACCATGTAATAAGACCAATCTGGAGTTCATGGCAATTTGGGAATAACTACTACTTTAACAACTGGAGAGGGCTGTATAATGGAAGAGGCGATAAATCGTTAAAAACTAAAAGAAACCTTACGAGAAGTTCCAGCATCCTGAACAGAAGCGTGTCATCCCTAAGTTCCAAATATAACTTGGCTTCTTCGGGGCTTATGCAAAATTCGTATGGAAACACTGAACTTCGAGATGTAGAAGAACCGGTAGTGGAATGGGAAGTTTCAGCGAACGTGAATCCAAGAAGAATTGCCCAGATTGAACCGCTAGTTCTTGCCTCAAGACCTGGAATCAATTTTCAGAATCCTGAACTGCCTGCATTTGAAGTGCCAGATGGCGATGTGGAAGTAGTTCCACCTCCAGTAATTCCTGATATTGGCATTGTATCTTCAAGATATTTAATAGAAACTAATAATCAGGATTACAGTAATATTAGAAATGAAAAAGGAATACCAAATGTACTTGTGGGAACTAATGCTGGGGATACGGGACCTATTTCCCAAACTCACATTAGAGGAACAAACGGAAAAGGGAAAATGGAACTGGTGCATAATAATGGCAACAAATTTACTCTTAAGACAAATAATACAACTTTTACAGGAATAGAAGGCAGCAGTCATAGTACAGTCTTTAATTATAGCAATAATCTTAATAAGGATTTTAAATATGAAGATTATGGAGAAGTAGGGGTAAGAATGGGAGGAGGCCACGATTTTATCATTGAAAATATGGATATTATTTCTTCGGGAGAAGCTCCAATTGAATTTTTGCATTCCAATGGAAGGAAATACAGAAATCTAGTTAGCATCATTATGCTGAACGGAAGCCCAAATGGAATTACGACCACAACTCTAAAACAAGGAGCGGCAATCGTTTCAGATTCCCTAAGTACTTCTGCAGTTTCTCTTTATAATGACAATAGTGCCAATAAACCTTTAAAATTTATAAATGAAGGGCTTATAAAATCTACAAAAAGATTTGGTTCTGCAGTAAACTTTCTTAACTTTGGAGGAAATACTGCTCCCTCAAGCTTTATAAATAATGGAGACATAATAGTTGATGGCAGTGATTATTCCAATGTAGTTTATAACTTTATGAACTTATCAAATTATTTTATTTTTACAAATAATGGAAATATAACATTAAATGGAAGAGGCGGTTATGGTATGCAGTTTACATCTACAATCCCGCATACTCAGCATCCTGTTTCCATATTTCAGCTGAATAAGCCTATTGTTGTAGAAGGGAGCTGGTCTAAAGGATTTTATTTTTCTAAATTATCCAGAGGCAGATTGTTTGAGGTCATAGTTAATGGTCAGTTAGAAAAATCCTTCTTTAATGTTGAACTGCATGGGGAAAATAATAATGGCATGCACATTGGAGGCGGATCTGTTGCTCAAAGCGGATTAATAGAATTTAAAAACTTCAAATTGAAATCCATTGACGGAAAAAACAATACACTTCTAAGAATTAATAAGCAAAATGGGCTTAAATTTTCAAAAGACGGGGATAATGAGGAATTAACAATAGAGGGTGGAGACGGAAATGTTGGACTTAATATTCAGGCAAGCAGAGGAATGGTTAATGAAGGTGTAATTACAATTAAGGAAAGTACAAACGGAGAGAGCAAAAATGCCACTGGAATTGTGAGCTCTGCTGGAAGTGAAGTTGAAAATAAAGGGAAAGTTACTATTTCCGGAGACAGAGTAAGGGCATTGGTTGCCACAAAGGACGGGAAAATTGAAAATCATGCAGAAATTGTGTTTGATGGAAATACAACTGAAAGTACTAAAGGTTCTACTGGAATGTATGCAAATCATGGCGGTATAATTAAATCTGATGAAACTACAAAAATCAAAATTTCAAAACCTAAGTCAGTAGGTCTGTTTGCTGAAAATAGAGGAGATAATGCCAATTACTTAAATACTTCAAAAATAAAAATATCTAAGGCAGAAATTACGGCAACCGATGGAGCTTTTAATATTTTTGCCAATAAAGGTGGAGAAATACAGCTGGAAGACAATGTGGTTCTGAATACAGGGAAAGATTCTCTCACATTTTATACTGCATACACTCCATTTACGCCTGGAGGGAAAATTATTTTTGAAAAAGATGTAACAGCAAATGTAAAAAAACATGGAACAGTATTTTATTATGATTTAGGCAATGCGCCTGTTGGAACTTTTAACTTTTCCACTTGGTATGCAAATAATTTTACCCATAACAACAGCAGTAAACTCAAGTTAAATATGGAAGAAGGTGGAAGAGTACTGTTTCTTGCAAACGGAAACTTGAATTTATCAGGAATACCGGCAAGCCTGTCAGCGGCAGGACCAATTGAAATCAATGGAACTGGCTATATTTCTGCGGCAATGGTAAACAGTAATCTGGAACTGGATCAGGATGTTAATTTGGATGACGATGCAGATCCATATAATGAATTGGAAATTCTTAGTTCCTCCATTACAAATTCTAAAATCATGACAGGAACTAAAAACGGTCAGCTGGCTATTGCACAGGAAAATAACAATAACAGGCCGGCTTCCAAAGTAAAATTGACAAATAATAATAAAATTACCTTGACAGGGGAAGGATCCATTGGAATTTATGCAAAAAGAGGGGAAATTACAAATAACGGCGATATTTCAATAGCAAAAAATTCAGTGGGTCTTTATCTGACAGAAGACAATAGAGGAACGGCAGCGGGAAAAGCCTATAATAACGGACTTATAACTCTAGGGGAGGGGTCAAGCGGAATACTTTACAGGGCAGAAACAACAGGTTCAAATACTGCTTTGCCAGGCGGAATATACAACAACGGAAAAATAATTTCAGCTTCTAAAAATACATTTGGAATGAATTTTGAAAGTCCTCACGGGTCTAAGGAATTGGTAAATGGAAACGCAGGTCAAATTGAACTTGCTGGAGAAAATGCGGTTGGAATGTATGCCGCAGGAACTGGAAACTACAACATCAAAAATCTTGGAAAAATAACGGTGGGTTCTGCGTTGTCAGAAAATAGCCCTGCAATAGCAATTTATACAAATAGTGTAAACAGCATGGTGGAAAACAGTGGAAAGATAACAGCTGGAGATAAGTCGTTAGGAATTTATGGTTATTCTGTAAATACTGGAAATACTTCGAATGTTTCTGTAGGAAATGCAGGGACAGGGATTTATTCCCTAGGTGGAAACTTAAATTTGCAAGGAAAACTGACGATTGGAACAGACGAGGCAAAAGGTGTGCTTGTAACTGGAGATAATCAAATTGTAAACAATGATTTTTCTTCAATTAATCTTGATGAAAATTCATTTGCCATTGTCAATACAGGAAACAATAATCAGATAACTTCAAATACTTCCAATGTTTCCCTAAAAAATAAAAATATCTTCCTGTATTCTGAAAAATCAACAGGAAACATAATAAACAATACAAAAATAAAAGCATACGGCAATCAAAACTACGGAATCTATACGGCAGGAGCCGCTTCAAATTTTGCTGAAATTGACTTGACAAATGGAATTGGAAATGTCGGAATTTACAGTACAGGGCAAAATCTTGCAGAAAATTATGCAACAATTAAAGTTGGGGCATCAAAAGTGCCAGAAAAACTTTACTCAATCGGAATGGCTGCTGGATATTATGACAAAGATAACAACGTTTCTGTTTATACAGGGAAAATTGAAAATGCAAATACAGGAAAAATTGAAGTTACAGGAAAAAATGGAATTGGAATGTATGCAATTGGAAATGGGTCAGTCGCTATTAATAACGGAGAAATACATTTGTCAGGGAAAAATTCGATAGGTATGTTTCTGGATCAGGAGGCTGTTGGAATAAATAACGGATTAATTACAGCCACACCAGATGCTGTTGGAGCTATCGGAGCGGTTGCTACGAACAGGGCTGTCTTTAAAAACTACGGAATAATTAACATTCTTCCGAGAGCAGGAGTTGGAGCGCTTGTCAAGAGGGACGCAGTTTTAGAAGAATACTCTTCGCCTTTGGCAACTGTTCCACAGGGAGGCAGTTCCAGAATTATCGCTGAAACACGGATTCAGTCGCCAAAATTACCAAAAACTGGGAAAGAAGTTCCAGATGGAAGTGTTGAAATTGTATCTTTAGCTGGTGACAGGATACCCGAGATAAAAATTAACGGAAAAGCAGTAAATCCTGTGGAATTTGATATTTCTGCCAGCTCACCTGAAATAAAAGTTGTCGGGTCAGGAGATTCTGCTGAACAAATTCTTGAAACGGAAAGCAATATTCATAACCCAAATAAGTTTGTTAGCAAAATCGGTATGTATATAGATACTTCAGGTATAAAATTTACCAATCCGATTCAAGGTCTGAACAATCTTTCTGAAGAAACGGAGGTCGATCTGATACTTGGAACGGAAGCCTCAAAATATACAAATTCCAAAGCTATAAAAATTAAGGAAAATATTCTGGAGCCATACAACGCCACAATTTTATCCAATCCGCAAATTAAGAAATGGCATATTTATTCAGGATCATTGACATGGGTAGGAACCGTTCAGACGGATGTGGATGGCGAGCAGCTGAAATCTGTCTATTTGGTAAAAATACCGTATACTTCGTTTGCCAAGGATGCAAATGTTTATAATTTTTCTGACGGGCTGGAGCAAAGATATGACATGAATCCTCCAGGTTCAAAAGAAAAGATATTATTTGACAAATTAAACAGCATTGGAAAAAATGAAAAAACATTGCTAGCACAAGCATTTGATGAAATGATGGGACATCAGTATGCCAATATTCAGCAAAGAACTTATGGTACTGGAAGGCTGATTGACAAGGAAATTTCCTATTTGTCAAAGGAATGGGATACTAAGTCCAAGCAATCCAATAAAATAAAAACTTTTGGAATAAGAGATGAGTACAGGTCAAATAGCGCTGGAATAATTGATTATACAAGCAGTGCCTACGGTTTTGCCTATTTAAAGGAGAATGAAGCTGTGAGACTTGGAAACAGCTCAGGATGGTATGCAGGTATGATAAATAACAAGTTCAAGTTCAAGGATGCAGGAAAATCAAAAGAAAATCAGGCAATGCTGAAATTAGGAATCTTTAAAACAATGTCGCCGAAAAATGATTATAACGGAAGCCTGCAATGGACAGTGTCGGAAGAAAGCTATCTTTCAAGAAACAGCATGCACAGAAAATATCTTGTTGTTGATGAAATCTTTAATGCAAAATCAGACTACTCAGCTTATGGAGCGGCTGTTAAAAATGAATTGTCAAAAGAAATCAGAACGAGCCAAAGGACTAGCATAAAATCCTACGGAAGCCTGAAACTGGAGTATGGAAGATTTGAAAATATCAAGGAAAAATCTGGGGAAATGCGTCTTGAAGTCAAGGGGAATGACTACTATTTGGCAAAATCTGAAATAGGAGCTGAATTTAAATATAAACAGCCTATAGGTTTACGAACTAGCATTGTCGCAGTTTTAGGAGCAGGTTATGAAAAAGAGTTTGGTAAAATAGGAGATGTGGCAAACAAAGCCAAAGTATCGCAGACAAATGCGGACTGGTTCAATATAAGAGGCGAAAAGGAAAATAAAAAAGGAAACTTCAAAACAGATTTTAACATCGGAATAGAAAACCAGATATTTGGAATAACATTAAATGGCGGATATGATGCGAAAGGTAAAAATGTAAGAGGAGGAATAGGTCTTCGAGCTATCTATTAGTACAGAAAAAATAATTATATAAAATGACATTTTATGCTTCCAAAAGAATTTTTATAAAAAATTTTGAAAAATTTATGAAGGCACTATTTTAAATTTGAAAAAAATAGGGTATAATTAAGCATAGAATAAATATAAAAATTTTTAGGAGGAGAAAATGAAAAAGATTGTAACGATTTTTAGTGTAATTTTTGCACTAATGTTAGTTGTAGCTTGTGGAAATAAGCCAGCTACCGGAGAGCAGGTAAAAGATGGTAAAACATCTGCAGATGCGACAAATTCTAAGAAAGCTGTCGCAGTAGTGTATTCTACTGGTGGTAAAGGTGACAAATCATTTAACGATGCAACTTTCAGAGGTTTGGAAAAAGCTCAGAAAGAATTAGGAATCACTTTTAAAGAATATGAACCAAAAGATCCGTCAACAGAAGCCAAAAATGCTTTGACACAATTTGCTGAATCTGGAGAATTTGATTTGATTATCGCAGTTGGATACAGCATGAAAGATTCGTTAGTTGCAGTGGCTCAGGCTTTTCCTGATCAAAAATTTGCAATAATTGATGAAACTGTAGAAGGTTTACCAAATGTTGCTTCTATTTTGTATAAAGAACATGAAGGATCATTCTTAGTAGGTGCATTAGCTGCAATGATGGATAAAACAGGAAGTGTTGGATTTGTTGGTGCGAATGAAAGCGATTTAATCAAGAGATTCTATGCAGGATATGCACAAGGTGCACGATATATAAAACCTGACATCAAAGTTTTGCCTGTTTATATTGGAGGAAACAACTCATTTAATGATCAAGCATCAGCTAAAGCTAAAACTGAAACATTAATTCAACAAGGTGCAGATGTTATTTATCATGCTGCTGGAGCAAGTGGACTAGGAGTTTTCCAAGCAGTTAAAGAAAAAAATGTTTATGGAATTGGAGTAGATTCTAACCAAGATAGTTTATACCCAGGAATAATTTTGACATCTATGATAAAATATGTTGACAATACAGTATTTGATACTATAAAATCTGTTGTGGATGGAAAATTTGAAGCAAAAGTGCAAACTTTTGGAATCAAGGAAAATGGATTGGGGACTACGGACTTTGAATTTACTAAAGATAAAATTGGTGAAGAAAACATCAAACGTCTTGAACAAATTAAACAAGATATTAAAGATGGTAAAATTCAAGTAAAACCTGCATTATAAAATAAAACATAAGATTTAAAATGTAAAAATTTACTAAAATAAGTTATTTGAATACTCAGTGAAGTAATAAATGGTTGTTTGAGAGTGGAAATTAATCGATTCCCATTCTTTTACAACCTTTTTATCTTTTTTTTAATACTTAAAGTTTTTAGAGGACTGGATTATTAATCTAGAGTTTGAATAAACTATTTTAGTCTTTAAGTTTATTTTTAATAATATTACAAGATTTAGGAGATGATTTTATGAGAGCGGTTGATATAATTGAGAAAAAGCGTGATAATCTTAAACTATCTGATGTAGAGATAGAATTTTTATTGAATGAATATTTAGCTGGAAATGTACCTGATTATCAGATGTCAGCATTTCTTATGGGAGTTTACTTTAATGATATGACACAGGAAGAGCTGTTAAAATTCACAATGGTAATGAGAGACTCTGGAGATGTTATAAAATTTGAGGAAATAGACAAATTTCTTGTGGACAAGCATAGTACAGGAGGTGTTGGAGATAAAGTTACAGTAATTCTTTCTCCTATTTTATCGGCACTTGGAATGGGAAACGTAAAGCTGTCTGGAAAAGGGCTTGGACATACAGGAGGAACAATTGACAAGTTTGAATCAATTCAAGGATTCAAGTTTTCGGCAACAAAAGAAGAGCTTGTAAAAATTGCCAATAAAACTGGAGTTGGACTGATGGGATATAGCGACAAGATTGTTCCTCTTGATAAAAAATTATATTCTTTGCGTGACGTGACTGCAACTGTGCCTAGTATTCCATTAATTGCAAGCAGCATTATGAGTAAAAAGTTAGCAATTTATTCAGATGTTATAATTCTTGATGTAAAAGTTGGGGACGGGGCCTTTATGAAAGATTTAGAACAAGCTAAAAAATTGGCTGAAAGAATGATTGAAATCGGAAAAGGTGCTGGAAGAAAAGTTAAAGTTGTGCTTAGTAATATGGATGAACCGCTTGGACACGCAATTGGAAATGCAAATGAAATCATTGAGGCTATTGAGTTCTTAAAAGGAAATTGTGCGGCTGACGTAAAAGAAGTTGTTTATACCATTGCAGGACTTGCCTTGAAGGAAAAGGGTGAGGTGGCAGAACTTGGTCAAGCAAAAGAAAAAATTGATGAAGTAATAAAAAATGGAAGCGCATTGCAAATATTAGCAGAATTTATTGGGGAAAGCGGTGGAAATAAAGAGCTTATAAATGACTATAACTTACTTCCGAAAGCTAATTCTGTGATGGAAATTTTTTCTGAAAATGAAGGATATGTAAAAAAAATAAAGACAGAAGAAATTGGAAAAGCTGCAATGATTATAGGTGCTGGACGTGCTAAAAAAGAAGATGAGGTTGATCATGCAGTTGGAATTAATATTTTTAGAAAAGTTGGGGAAAAAGTATCAAAAAATGAAAAAATCGCTGAAATTTATTACAATGATGATAAAAATGTGCAAGACTCTAAAAACATGATTTTGGATGCGTATGTGATAACACCGGAAAAAGTTGAAGAACCAAAGGCAATTTTAGAAATAATAGAATAATTTGCTTGCTAAGAAGGGCTGGCTTAGGATAAAATCTAAGTACAGCCTTTTTATAGATTAAAAATTACTAATTTGAATACATAAAATAAAATTATTAAGATTTAGGCTGTTCTATTAAATTAAGAAAAAATGCTTTGAGAAAAAATGTAAAAATGGTAAAATATATAAATATAAATATTGTTAAATTAAAAAAAAGAAATGAGGAATAATTAAGTTGAAAAGAGCGGTTATATTGGATACAAGTGCAATTATGTATAGAAGCCATTTTGCACTAATGGGAATGAGAAATAGTAACGGAATGTCTACTGGAGCAACATTTGGGTTTATTAATACGCTGGAAAGTGTGATTAGGGAGTTTAGGCCTGATTATTTAGTGGCTTGTCTAGATGTGAAAAGAAGTGAACTGGATAGAACTGGAGAGTTTGAAACGTATAAGGCACATAGGGAAAGTATGCCTGAAGAACTGGTTATGCAGATTGATACTATTATGAAGGTGTTAGATGGGTATAGAATTCCGAAATATAAGAAGGATGGGCAGGAAGCGGATGATGTCATTGCCACTTTTGCCACTAAATTTTCTAATGATGAAGATGAGCAGATTGAGGTCTTTGTAATAACTGGGGATAAGGATTTGGCACAGCTTGTAGATGGAAAAATTAACATTGCCTTGCTTGGAAAAGGGGATAAAAATTCTGCATTTAAACATATAAAGACTGATGAAGATGTAGTTGAATATTTGGGAGTTACGCCTGATAAGATTCCTGATTTGTTTGGGCTTATGGGAGATAAGTCGGACGGAATTCCAGGAGTTGCTGGGATTGGACCTAAAAATGGAGTGAAACTTATTACGACTTATGGAAATTTGGAAGGAATTTACGAAAATATTGACGAAATAAAGGGAAAACAGAAGGAAAAATTACTGAGTGATAAGGAAAATGCCTTTATAAGCCGAGAACTTGCAACTGTGAAAAGAGAACTTGATGTTGAATACGATAAAAATAAATTGAAATTTGAGGAAAAGGATTTTGACAGTCTTTTAAAACTTTATGAGGAGCTTGATTTTAAAAGATTTTCTAAAGCTGTGGAAGAAGAAAAGGAAAGATTCTTGCAAAACGGTAATCAGAAGGAACTTACTGAAGAAGAGAAGTTAGTTTTAGAAAAAAATAAAAAAATTACTGAAGAAAAATTGGAAAAAGAGAGACTTGAAAGAGAAAAAATTGAAAAGCAGGAATTGGAGTATGATAAGGAAAATCCGATTTTTGATGGAATTTCACATTTTTATGAGCATGTAGAGTATGAGCATAATTCAGAAATAGACAAAAAAATTGATGAAATTCAAGTTTTAAAAGAAAAATTGGCAACAGAATATGAGGCTCAGAAGAAAAAGGCAGAGGAGATTGCGTTAGAAAATCAGAAAACTGAAAAAGGTAAGAAAATTAAAGATGAAAAAGTGTATTTTGAGAAAAATTATGGAAAAGTTGTGAGCTGGAATGATGCTTATTCCGTGATTGAGAAAATGGATAAAAAAGTGGCTATTTTTGAAAATATGCTTGGACTTTCTATTTGTGATGAAAAAACGAATATTGTGCTTTTGGATAGTGAATTGAAAAATATTTTACAAAATGAAAATCACGAAAAATCAAGAGCTGGAATTCAAATTAACTTGTTCAGTTTAGGTGAGAATACTGATGAAAAGGAAGATAACAAAAAAAATATTGAGAATATTTATAAATTATTGAGTGAGAAAGAAATTATTGCCTATAATGTGAAAGAGTATATGAAAAATGGGGAAAGTGAGTATTTTGGATACTCTGTTGGTGGAAAAACTTATGGGATAAATGAAGAGAGATTCGGGATAAAATGCACGGAATATTTTGATATTTTGCTTGCACGATATGTACTTGGGACGGAAAGTTTACAGGAAATTGAGGAAATAATTCTGGATGAGTTTGGTGTTGAGATTGCAACTTTTGAGGAGCAATTTAAAAAGGAACGAAGAAAGAAGGATTTTAGCGATGTTTCTGATGATGTGGTTTGTGAGTTTTTATCAAAGAGAACGTTTTTTATTTATAAATTGGAAATAATTTTTAGAAATAGATTACAAAATGAGCAGTTCTTAAATATATTTGACAAGCTGGAAAGTCGATTAATACCAGTATTGGCACAAATGGAAGAAACTGGAATAAAAATTGATAAAAAGTATTTCAGTGAATTTCAGAATGAGCTGGAAGAAAAGATAAATATGCTTCAAAGTGATATTTATAAACTTGCCGATGAAGAATTTAATATTGATTCGCCACAACAATTAGGGGAAGTTTTGTTTGAAAAATTACAGATTCCATCGGGTAAAAAGACAAAAACTGGATATTCAACAAATGTGGAAGTTCTGGAAATGATTGCAAACAACGGAGAATTGACAGAAGACAAACGTATGATTGGGAAAAAGCTTCTGGAATACAGGGCTTATAAGAAATTATTATCAACATATATTGAGCCAATTCCGAAACTGGCGGATAAAGAGGAAAGGATTCATACGACTTTTAACCAAAATGGGACATCTACTGGACGGCTTTCGTCAGCAAATCCAAATTTACAGAATATTCCTGTGAGAACAGATGATGGAATAAGAATTCGTACTGGTTTTGTATCAAAAGAAGGACATAGCTTGATTTCATTTGACTATTCACAAATTGAATTGAGAGTTTTGGCTGAATTGTCAAAAGACAGGCATTTAGTACAGGCGTATCAGGATAATCAGGATTTGCATAACTTGACGGCAAGAAAGATATTTTTCAAAACAGAAGAAGATGAGATTTCACGGCATGAAAGAAGTATTGCAAAAGTAATTAATTTTAGTATTCTGTATGGAAAAACTCCGTTTGGATTGTCAAAGGAACTAGGAATTACAGTTCAAGAGGCTTCTCAATATATTACGACGTATTTTGAGGAATATCCAAGAGTTAGAAAATTTTTGGATATTGTGACAGAAACGGCTAAACTTCACGGTTTTGTGGAAACTTTTTACGGTACGAGAAGATACATTAGCGGAATTAATGCGACAAATAAAAATGTACAGGCACAGGCTGTTAGAATGGCGGTAAATACTGTCGTTCAGGGAACAGCGGCAAATATTATAAAAAAAGTTATGATTGAACTTCATGAGGAGTTTAAAAATGATGAAAATATAAAAATGCTTCTTCAAGTTCATGATGAACTGATTTTTGAAGTTCGTGACGAATTTGCTAAGGAATATATGAAAAAAATTGAAAAAATTATGGAAAATACTGTTAAATTTAAGAAAGTTCCGTTAAAAGCTAATGGAAGTGTGGCTAAAAATTGGGGATTATTAAAATAATCATATATTTCATATATGATAGAAATATATATTATATATTTGACTAATTGTTTTGAAATTGTTAGAATAATACTATATAAGGAAGGAATCAGAACAAAAAATGGCACAAATAAGAAAACTGGAAAATTATTTAAAGGGATTAAAAGACGGTACTGGAATCGGAATTGCCTACATTCCCTTTGGAGTTGCAATCGGACTGATTTCAGCTAAAAGTTTTTCTCAAATTTTGCCAATGATTGGGCTTACATCGTTTGGTATGTATGCAGGAGGGGCTCATTCATTACTGTTAAAGGTACTTTATGTGATGAAGTCGCCTCCAGTTGAAGTGATTTTATCTATTGTTCTTATCAATTTAAGATATTTATTGTTAAATATTGTTATTTTTAGACAGCTTGGTGAAAAAACTCCTATTTTTCAGAAGTTTCTGGTAGGTGTGGGGCTTACTGATGAAACTGTAACATATCTGACATTCAAAAAGGCCAAAAATGCATGGTATATGATGGGAGTAAATACAATTCCATATTTTTGCTACTGTTTTGGTACAATTTTTGGAGCGATATTTGGAGAAAAATTGCCAGAATCACTTATGACAAGTATGAATTTTGTGCTTTATTCAATGTTTTTCAGTATGTTAATAATGGCTTTGAGTCAAAATTTTAAATATATAAGAATTGTTTTGCTGGCACTTATTATAAAAATGGCATTTTCATTTTTGCCTATTTTAAATAAGGTAAGTTCAGGATGGGTTATGATTTTGACAATGTTTTTGGCAAGTTTTATATACGCACAGCTTTATTATAATGAAAATTCTGAAAAGCAGGAAAACGATTAAATTAATAAAGGGAAAGGAAGTGATAAGATTGAATTATAACGAAAATTTAGGGATTTTAACAATGATTTTGATGACACTCATAATCATGACGGTAATACTGAGGACATTGACAATATTTGTAAAAATTCCAGAAAACAACCTAAAAGTTAATAAGTTCTTTGAAGCGCTTCCTTATACGGTACTGACAGTATTAGTATTTCCAGATATTTTTACTTCTACTGGAAGTACAAATTTTGACATAATAAGAGTTCTGATTGGAATGGCAATCGTAGCATATTTAACTTTTAGGAAGACAAATCTGGGAATAATAATAATTGTTTCTATTGCAGTGATATATTTTTTAGGAATGTTAAAAGGAAGTTTTTAAACAAAAACAGAAACATTTTAAAGAAATATAGATTAAAATTGATATTTAAAAAGGATTTTTATGAGTTTAGATAATTATAAAAAATTTTTAGGACAAAAAATACATGTAAAAATGGATAGAAAAATGGGAGAAAGACATCCTAAATATAATTTTATATATCCAGTAAATTATGGATATATTCCAAATACTATTAGTGAAGATGGAGAAGAAATAGATGTGTATATTTTGGGAGTTTTTGAACCTGTTGATGAATTTTGTGGAATATGTAGAGCTATTGTTTATAGGTATGATGATGAAGAAAATAAACTTATAGTAATTCCAGATGGGAAAAATTATACAGTTTCCCAAATGGAAGTACTGGTTGAGTTTCAGGAACGTTTTTTCAAACATAAAATTTTAACTGAATAATAATTAAAATTATTTTTTATTTAACAACAGTCAATTTATTATTTTCAATTTTTATATCCTTTATCATTTGAAATTTTTCAACTCCTGATAAATTTAAAATTTCTTTTTTTTCAAGCTGACTAAAAGCATAATTTAACCCTGTTCTGATGATGGGTTTTTTATCAAGATCAATTTCTTTATTTTCTTTTGTCAGTCTTACAATTTGAAAATCATCAAGATAAAGGTTTGATTTCATTGGATCATAATGAATATCAGTTGCAAAGGTCATTGTTCCGTTAATCTGATCATTTAATGCATCATTTAGGTATTCTGCTTCAATAATTAACTTATCATTCTCAAAATGTACTTTTGGATTAAATAGTTTAATTTTTCCAAGAGGATAGGATTTTTCTATTGGAAATTTCGAAGCAACAGCACTTTTTACCATAGAATCTGGAATTTTTAGCTGATTTTGAGTATAAATGTAGTAACCTAAGCCTGCAATTAATACAATAACTGAAAAAAATAAAAATTTAAATAATTTCATAGTTATAACTCCTTTTTAAATTATATTCTGTTTTGGAATTTTTGTTGTGTTTATAAACATTATTTCCAAAATCAAGTAACTATATCACTTAATTATTTAAAAATATTTTGAAAAAATATTTAATAGTCTTTGAAGAGGGCTAAATAGAAGAAAAGGAATGAAGTTAGATAATAAAATAAAATTTTTTTATTGAAAAACCTATAAATATTAGGTATAATAATATTATAATAACTAAAGTATAAGGAGGATATGAACAAAATTAGAGTTCATTAAATATAATGGAAGAATTGGAAAAAACACGAAAAATAGTAAAAACCTCATTTTTTATAGCAGTTGTAACTGTTGCGGTGCTTCTTGTGTTTCCGTATGACATGAAGCCGAAAGAATGGGGAATTTATGCAAGCAGCTATTTTGTAACTACGTTGGGACTTACAGTTGGAGGAGCTGCTATTGGTATTCTTTTAGGAATGCTGTTGGCATTCTTAAAATTTCAGAAAACCAATATAGAAATTTTAGATATGATAAAAGATGTTATTATTGATGAATATGTTGACATAATGCGAGGAACTCCCATGGTTTTACAGCTTTTGACATTATCTTTTGTAGTTGTAATACTTAATAATTACTGGATTGCATTGATTGCTTTGGGACTTAATAGTGCGGCTTATGTAGAAGAAACAATCCGTTCTGGAATTGAGAGTATAGACAAGGGGCAAATGGAAGCTGCAAGAGCAACTGGGATGCCTTATAGAATGGCAATGAATGAAATTATAATGCCACAGGCAATAAAAAATATTTTGCCAGCACTTTTGAACGAATTTATAAATTTATTTAAGGAAACAGCCGTTGTGGGATATATTAGTGTTGTTGACATTACAATGAACAGTAAAAGCTTACAAGCTGTATATTATAGTGTAAAACCAATATTGTTTACTGGTTTGGTTTATTATATCAGCGTAAAATTATTCTCATTTATTGGGAAACGATTGGAGATGAGATTAAAGGAAAATGATTAAGATAAAAAATTTGAAGAAGAAATATGGAGAACTGGAAGTGCTAAAAGGAATTAGCACTGAAATCAAAGAAGGGGAGGTAATTTCGATTATAGGACCTTCTGGAAGTGGGAAATCAACATTTTTACGTTGTATAAATAGGCTTGAGGAACCTACATCAGGAGAGATTAAAATAAATAATAAAAATATTTTGGAACGTAAGGCGGATATAAACAAAATTCGTGAGGAAGTCGGAATGGTATTCCAGCACTTTAATTTGTATCCACATAAAACTGTACTGGAAAACATTACTTTGGGACCAATTAGATTAAAAAAAATGCCAAAAGATGAGGCAGAAAGACTGGCAATAGAATTACTGGAAAAAGTGGGACTTGCTGATAAGAAGGATGTTTATCCAAACAAGCTGTCTGGTGGGCAGAAACAAAGGGTTGCGATTGCAAGGGCATTAGCAATGAATCCTAAAGTAATTCTGTTTGATGAACCAACATCGGCACTTGATCCTGAAATGATAGGTGAAGTTCTGGAGGTAATGAGAGAACTTGCAAATGCTGGAATGACAATGATTGTAGTGACACATGAAATGGGATTTGCTAGAAATGTTGCAAATAGAGTATTTTTTATGGATGAGGGATATATTCTGGAAGATGCAAAACCGCAGGATTTATTTGATAATCCAAAAACAGAAAGAGCAAGGGAATTTTTAGACAAAGTGCTAAATCATTAAAAAAATGATTTTAACTAGATAGTGGAAAATGATAAGTATTTAAGATAAATTAGTAAATTTAGATAAAAATAAATATAAATATAAAAATAGAAAGCGAGGAAAATTATGAAAAAAGTATTTTTAGTATTGACATTGGTAATTTTTGGACTTGTGTCGTGTGGAAAAAAAGATAGCGGGCAGAAAAAATTAAGAGTGGGATTAAATGCAGTTTTTGCTCCGTTTGAATATGTTGAAAATGGTCAAGTAACAGGGTTTGACGTGGATATGATAAATGAAATTGGGAAAAATCTTGGATATGAAGTTGAAATTATAGACCAGTCCTTTGATGGTCTGATACCAGCATTAAAAGCAGGGAAAATTGATATTATTGTATCTGGTATGAGTTCTACTGAAGAAAGAAAAAAATCAGTTGATTTTACAGATGATTATTTCGTTTCTAAAGAAACTTACTTGAGAAAAAAAGGCAATACTGCAGTTACACCAGCTACTTTAAGTGGCAAGAAAATTGGAGTGCAGTTAGGAACAATTCAAGAAATGGAAGCAAAAACTATTAATGGAGCAACTGTTGTGCCAAATGAAAGCACTGTAAATACAATTTTAGATTTAAAGGCAGGAAAAATTGACGCAATTATTCTTGAAAAGGCAGTAGCTGAAGAATATATGAAAAAAAATCCTGAAATGGAAATTTTTGATGAAAAGCCAGCTAAAATTGGAATGGCAATGGCTGTAAACAAAGGTAAAAATCCTGAATTAATAAAACAAATAAATGCTGAACTGAAAAAAATGAGAGAAAATGGGAAATATGATGAATTAATTAAAAAATATGATTTAGAAAAAAGCCAAAAATAAAATAGCTGGCTGAAAGGGAGGAAGAATAAATCATGAAAAAGCCAACATTAGTTGCAGTTTCTTCAATGGTAGCAATGGCGGTACCCACGGTTTCTGAAAAAATGACAACTTCCGATATGAGAAAGGATATAATTCGTGCGAATGTGGCAGATATACAGCAGGATACAGCAAATGAAGTTCCTACGCTTGATACACCGAATCCGCAAAAACCAATGACAACGGCAGACGATCCTGATTTAATTACCGTTGCCTTGACACAAGACGGAACAGGGACAAGAATAGTTAACAACAAGCCTTCAGGGACGTATCAAACTTCTGGAAAAAATGCTGTTAACCTGCCACAGCAGAAAACGCAAGCTGTTCAAAATAATCAACCTGTAACGGCAGCATCAGCACAGTCTGAAGCAGAGCAGACAACGGCGACTGTTTCTGAAATTCAGGAAAAACCCATAAACAATCCACAAAAAGTACAAATATCAAAATCAGAGATTATAACATTGAGATCAAATGATTTAAATTTTCAAAAGAACAGTACAGATTTAAAGAAGGAAGCCTATCCTGTATTGCGTGACATAAAGGATTACATTGAAAAGAATGATTTTCTTGTGTCAATTATCGGGTATACTGATAAAAGTGGCGTATCTTCATATAATAAGCGGTTATCACTGAGAAGAGCAGAAAAAGTCAGTTCAAAACTAATAGAACTTGGGCTTTCAAAAGACAGGGTAGTGGATCTGATAGGGCGTGGAGAAAGCAATCCAATCAATACTGATGACACGGAAGAGGGAAGAGAAGGAAACCGAAGAGTGGAATTTAGATTTGTAAAAAAAGGACAAGTGTAAAAACTGTGTCCTTCTTTTTTTAGTTATACTATTTCCCATTTAAACAGCAGAAATCAAAAAATTTATGAAATTAAAGTCATTATATCCTTTAATTAAATTTTATTGTTAAGTATCCATATAAGAGACATATTCGATAACTTAAGTTTCTTTATTTCCACAAGGGGTCAAGACCCCTTGCTTCAGAATATTTGTTTTATTAAATTATAAGCACATATAGTTAGTTGTCGAACAGGTCTATTATAGAATTTCACTTCTATTTTTTTAATGAGATTTAGTATCAGTATCAAGTTTGCTGTTGTCCGATGAATCACCAAAAATATCTCTAAAAAATCCAACTTCCAATTCTCTTGAAAATACATTTTTTAAAATAATCATTACAACAGGTCCTATTAAAAATCCAATTACTCCAAAAATTTTAAAACCTGAATACATTGAAATCAGTGTGATTAATGGATGAACTCCCAAGTTTTGACTTACTAATTTTGGCTCCAGCATTTGTCTCACTGATAAAACAAATAGATAGATTATTATTAGCATAATTCCTAATTTAATATCACCTAAAGCAAAAGAAATTATAGCCCATGGGATTAAAATTGTCCCTGCTCCTAAAATTGGTAAAGCATCGATTAGACAAATTATAATTGACATTAGTAAAGGATAAGGAACGTTTAATTTTAGGAATGATAACAAGTTTAACCATATCAAAAGCTCAAAAAAACAAATTGTCATTAAGATAATCTGAGCTTTTATATAAGAGCCAAGAACTGTAAACATGTCTGTTTTAATATTAAAAACCTTATCTAGCCAAGATTTTGGCAACTGTTGTTCTAAAAAAGATACAATTTTATCTCTGTCAAGACTTATGAAAAAAGTCGCTAAAATTGTTATGCAAATGTATAAAATCAGCGTTGGAATAGAAGTGATAAAATTTATCAATCCCTTTATAAATATTCCAAGCCGTGCAGAACCTGATGAAATAAAGCTGTTTATAGTATCATTTACTTGTCTTGTAAAACCTGAAGGGAAATTCCCTAAGTAAGTATCGATTTTTGTCATATTGTCAGACCATAGTTTTTGTGCTATCTCGCTGTAATTGTTAAGATTTTGTGATAATTTGTAGATTTCACCTATTAACTTTAATGATCCCCATCCAATTGCTCCAAAAAATATAATTAAAAATGTTACAATTGAAATTATTGTTGAAAGTTTTTTTGATAATTTCAATTTTTTTTCTAAAAATCTTGTAAACGGACGTGTTAATATTGACAGAAATAATGCTATTGTAAATGGAAATAAGAATATTCCTAGCTTAAAAGCTATAAACACCACTAGCAGAATTAAAGCAATATATACAAGAAAATATAATTTTTTGAAGTCAAAATTTTTATAACTTGCCATAATAAAATACTCCTTTTCTTAGCTTAATTATTTATTTTATATATTATTATATAATAAATGGGTAAAATTGTAAATCTATATTTTAAATAGAATTTATGTTGAATTTTAACGACTAAAAAATATAAATTAACAATTCGCAACGGTTCGCAACAGTCTAAATTTGTTTTGTAAATTAGC
Organism: Leptotrichia hofstadii; assembly: GCF_007990525.1. Taxonomy (NCBI): domain Bacteria; kingdom Fusobacteriati; phylum Fusobacteriota; class Fusobacteriia; order Fusobacteriales; family Leptotrichiaceae; genus Leptotrichia; species Leptotrichia hofstadii. The sequence goes on along the minus strand of NZ_AP019823.1, from coordinate 1,601,417 downwards.
TTTAAATTTAATAAATATGATAGATTATAAAATAAAACCCTCTCATGCAAGAGGAATTTTCTAAAATTTAATTTAAAATTGACAAATCTAAAACTTAAGTTTGGTTTAACATAAGTGCACTGCAAAGGTATCAGGTTCAAGAAGAATAGTGCTATCTTCTGAAATAAGTTTAGAATTACTTAAAAGAATTTTTTTTGTATTTTCCAATTTAATAATATTGCTTGTGTTATTATAGCTTATAGTAAGTTCAGAATTATTATAATTAATTGTAACTTTTAAAATATTATTTTCAAGGATTTCAATGTTTCGTTTTCCATAAATAATCCAGTCTATGTAGTCTTTTCTTAAAGCAATCAATTTCTTAATAAAATTTTTCATTTCTGTATCTTGCTTATTTTCATCCCAAGGCATAACTCGACGGCAATCAGGATCTGAACCACCTTTCATACCGATTTCAGTACCATAATAAATACATGGAGATCCTAAATGCAGGAACGTAAAGGCTAGTGCAGATTTAACGGCATTATGATTTTCTTTGGCTGTAGTGAGGATACGCTCGGTATCGTGGGAATCAAGCATATTTAACATAACTTCATTAGTTTGTTGACGATAGTACATAAGCTGGCTGTTAATTTGATTCTTAAATTCTTCTGCTGAAATTGTTTTGGTTAGAAAATAACTTTTTATACTAGCAGCAAGAGGATAATTTGTTACAGCGTGAAATTCATCGCCATTTAGCCACGTATGTGAATTGTGCCAGATTTCTCCGAGTATGTAAATATCTGGCTTAATAGCTGTTACTGTGTTATGAAAATCTTTCCAGAATTGATGTTCAACCTCATTTGCCACATCTAGTCGCCATGCATCAATATTAAATTCTTTTATCCAATAAGTTGCAATATCGAGCAGGTATTGTCTAACTTCAGGATTTGAAGTATTGAGTTTAGGAAGTTTTGGACTAAATTTAAAGGTATCATAATTTAAGTGATGATGAATATCTGGAATTTTTTCTGTGTTTGTATAAACTGGGAAACTGTGAATGTAAAACCAGTCACGGTAAATGGAATTTTCTCCATTTTTTATAACATCGTGCCATTGGACTGAATGATTTCCAATATGGTTAAAAACAGCATCCAGCATAATTTTCATATTTCGTTTATGAGCTTCTTCAATTAATTTCCTAAAAGTTTCTTTATCTCCAAAATGCTTATCAATCTCAAAATAATTGACGGTATCGTATTTGTGATTGCTTGGAGCTTCAAATATAGGACAGAAATAAAGTCCTGTAATACCTAAATCTTGTAAATAGTCAAGTTTTTGGAGTATTCCGTATAAATCGCCACCAAAAAAATCATCATGCTTAGGAGAAATATCTGTATCCCAAGCCAAGCTGTTTATGGGAGAAATTTCAGGATTTCCATTAGCAAAACGCTCTGGAAAAATTTGATACCATACAGTTTCTCGAACCCACTTAGGCACTTTTACCCTATCAGAATCATGTAAATATGGTATTTTAAAACTATTTGCCCCAGCTTGGTACTGATATGGCTGATTTTCAACAACTCCCATATCGCCAAAAAACACTTTTTCCCCATCTGTTCCCAATATTTCAAATAAATATGAAATCCGACGATAATCAACTTTTACACTGGCTTGCCAGTAATCATGGTAAAGATTGCTTGTAATTATTGACATTGAAATATGATACTGATAATCTTGAGTAAAGTCAAATAGAGCTGTATCTCCATAGTGAAGTATTACTTGAGCAACATCGTTCTTTTTAGTTCTTAGTCTAATGTGAATTTCATCTTCTGTATAAAGATAGGCGTATTCGGATTCAGTCCTATGATAAAATGCTGATTTTTCCATTAAATCATCCTCCAATTTATATCATTTAATTTATGTTGCTGTTTTTTATTAAAAACTAATTATAAATTTTACTTATTTTATAAAAGTATATCATTTTATTTATTATATTTCAATATTTTAAAAATTAAGTTTGTTTAATAATTTTATCTTAAAATCACTAATTTAAATACTCAAAGACTATAGAATTTGATAAATTACATTGTTAAACAAATTTAGTACTTAAAAATATAAAAAAATAATCGATTCATTTTAAGGTTAATTAAATAAAAAATTTAAAAAAATGACATAAATTTGTCAAAAAAAAATGATATTCTATGAAATAGGTGTTATAATAAATCTTGATAAAAATAAGCTGTTCATTCTAGAGGGAAGGAGATTACATGGTTAAGATATTTTTGAATTTTAAAAATAGAAAAATACAGATTTTATCAGCATTATTCACGTTTAGTGCAGTAGGGTTTGCAGTTAATGTGGATGACTTGATTTCTGAGTATGAAAAAAATTCGTATACGACAAAAATTAATGAAAAAAATATGAGAAAGTTTGATATAAAAGAGAAATCTTTGAAAAATGGGGAGTGGAATGAAGTTAGTGTAACTTCGGATAATAATTATACATTACACGGAGTAGCAAATGGTCTAACTATGCAAAATAATGTAAAGTATGGGATGTTTTATTATAGGAATGCATATAATTTTAGAAGCAGTGAACTTACAGAAAATAAAATTGGTATTTCTAAAACTTTGAATGATTATTTTGGGTATAGTGATGTTAATTATAATAAAAAAACCAATCAAATTTCACGAAATATACAGAAAATTAGCAATGAAACTGCAAAAAATTCAGAAATACGTGATTTGATTGATTTATATAAAAATTATAAAAATAAACAGAAGGAAATTGAGCAGGAGGAACTTACGTTAGAAGATACTAAAAAAGATTATGCTATTCAGACTAAAAAATTGGAGCTGGGGACGGCGACGCAGTATGACTATGAGCTGGCAAAAACAGAATATGAAAATTCTCAGCTCAAATATGAAAATCTTGGACGGGAACTGCAGATTCTAGGGGAACAGTTTACAGTTTACAATGTTGCTTTGCCTGAAAAAGAGAAACTTGATGACTTGAAAAAAGTTGAGCTGAAAAAAGATGATTTCTATGCTCTTAGATTATCAGAAGCTGAAACAATAGAATTAAATTCACAGCTGAACAATGAACAGTTAAGAAAGGAAAATATTGACTATAAGTATCCTAAATTATCAGGAGATATTGGATATTCCTTAAAGGATCATTCTGTTGTTGTCGGATTATCTGTGTCAAAAACTTTTAAAAAATACAATGATACTGTTGAAGATCTAAAAAATGAAGCAGATAAATTGAGATTACAATATGAACAGAAAAAAAATGAACTGGTGTCAAATGCGGGACAGCAGATGATAACTTACACAACCTATCAGACAAATGAATTAACAGCACAAAATACAATGAATATTAAGAAAAAAGAATATGAAATTTATGCCAAGAAGTATGAGCTGGGAGTTGACACATATTCCAACTACGTGGAAAAGCGGAATAACTATAAAAAAGCTGTGATAGACTATGAAACCGCCAAAAATGAACTTGCGGCATTTACTAAAAAAATAAAATATTATAAATAGAGATTATTAATGTAAAAAATAAAAACAAAAATTAGGAAAGCGGTGATTTTGTGGAAATAAATACAGAATTTTCTGAAATAGCTAAAACTATTGAATCAAAGAGGAAAGAGTCAAAAAATAAAAATTATTTTTATAAATTTATGACAATATTTGCTGTAATATTATTTGCTACAGTTTCATGTGGAAAAAAAGAAGCTGAGCCTGAATATGAAGTGACAACTGTTGATAGGGGAGATATTTCGTTATCAGTTTCAAAGAATGGACAAGTTGTGTCAGATAATGCGGTTTCAGTATTTACAACTTCAAGTCAAAGAGTAAACAAAGTGTTCTTTAAAAAAGGAGATAATGTGAAAAAAGGTGATGTAGTGCTGACATTTTATCCAGTTGATAAAAATGAAACTTTGAGAAAAATACAAATGAAAACTTTGGAAATTCAAAAATATGAAAGAAATATAGCTGATGCTCAAGGTTCACTTAGAAGAAAAAAAGAATCGAAAAGTTTAGAAATTCAACAAAAATCAAGAGATTTGCATAACGCAGAAGAGCTATATAAAGTTGGTGGGGAAACAAGGGTAAATGTAGACAATGCAAGAAAGGATCTAAGAAATTCAAGGCTGGATTTAGATACGGTTGACAGTGAGCAGAAGGCGAGCATTGAAGATGCAAGAACATCATTAAAGACAGCAAAATTAGAACTGGCTACATTACAGGAAGATCTGTCGCTTATAAAAGATGAAATAACAAGTCCAGTTGATGGTGTTATTACAGAAATGACTGCAGATGAAAATTACCGTGTAAATACTGAAACGACTTTGTTTAAAGTATCAGATTCAACAAACATGAGGGTAGAGGTAAGCCTTTCAGACAATGAGGTAAAAAATATACAAGTTGGGCAAAGAGTTGAAATTACTTCGGATTCATTACCAGATGGAGAAAAAATTGAAGGCTCTGTTTCGCAAATTTCTGGAGTGGCTGAAAAGAGTTCGTCTCTTGATGAAAGTAACACTACTGTAAAAATTCAGATAAATGAAACTAAGGGATTAAAGCCTGGTGCTACGATAACAGCGACAATTTTTTACAAGGAAAGTAAAAATGTGACAAAGCTGCCATATAGTTCAGTTATAAATGAAAATGGTAAATATTATGCTTTTGTTGTAGGAAAAGGTAACAAAGTTTCAAAAAGAGAAATTAAAGTTGGAATGAATGATGATACATTTTATGCTGTAGAATCTGGTATATCAGTGGGAGAAAGAGTAATCACTGTTGCGGATGAGAGATTGAAAGATGGACAAAAAATAAAAATTACCGATCCGTCAAAACAGAAAGTAGCTCCTAATGGTGTAATGTTTAAGGAAGAAAAACAAACAGGAAAAGGTGGAGGACCTGGTGGACCACCACCAAGATAGAAAAATAAACTTTAGAGGTAAATTTTTATGATAAAAGTGAGCGATATAGTAAAAATATATAAAAATGGAAGCATGGAATTAAAAGTTTTGAAAGGGCTTAATCTTTCTGTAAGTGAAGGGGAATATGTGGCCTTTATGGGACCTTCTGGAAGCGGAAAGTCTACTCTTATGAATATTTTAGGCTGTCTTGACAGCCTTACTTCTGGAACTTATATATTGGATAATCAAGATGTTTCAACTATAAAAGGAGATGCACTTGCTGAAGTGAGAAACAAAAAAATAGGGTTTGTATTCCAAACTTTTAACTTGCTTCCAAAGATGACGGCAGTTGAAAATGTGGCTCTTCCAGCTTTGTATGCAGGAGTAAAGAAAGCTGAGAGGCTAAAAAAGGCAACTGAAGCATTGGAAAGTGTGGGACTTGGTGAAAGAATTCATCATAAACCTAATGAGATGTCAGGGGGACAAAGACAGAGAGTGGCAATAGCAAGAGCGATAATAAATAATCCTAAAATACTTCTTGCAGATGAGCCAACAGGAAATCTAGATTCAAAATCTGGAGAAGAGGTTTTGGAAATTTTTAAAAAACTGAACGATAATGGAACAACGATAGTAATGGTTACGCACGAGGAAGATGTAGCAGAGCATTGTAAAAGAATTATCAGATTAAAAGACGGTATAATAGAAAAGGATGAAATTGTTCAGCATCGGAGAGGAGTGTAGTGTAAATGGATTTTATGGAATTGCTAAAATTATCAGTATCAAATTTATTTAGCTATAAGGTACGTTCCTTCTTGACAATGCTTGGAATAATAATAGGGATATCTTCGGTTATAATGATGTCTTCATTAGGAGCAGGAGTTAAGGAAAATATTACTGGAGATTTGAATAAGCTAGGAGTATCAAACTTTGAAATATCAATTGACACTTCTCCAGGACAGACTTATAAATCACAGGATTTACTTACCCAAAAAGATATTAAGGAATTAAAGAGTATAGAAGGTGTCGAAGCAGTTACTCCTACTTCCAGCACTTTTGCAAGATTATCTTCAAATGATGGATCAGATAAGATGTTTACTGGAACTGGAGTAACAGAAGATTATTTTAAGATTTCAAATTACACAATAATAAAAGGACGAAAATTTTTACCAAATGAATATAGAAAAGATGGAAAATACGTAATAATTGACAATACAACCTCAGATCAGTTATTTCCTGGCGAAAATCCTATAGGAAAGAAATTGACTTTAAATTTTAGAAAAAATAGTCAGATAGTGACAATCGTTGGAGTGTTTAAAAATCCGTATGCAAGTCTAGGAGGTGGAGATCAGATGCCTGCAATGGGACTTCTGCCAAATAATTACTTAAATCATTTAGAAGGAAATGAGCAGAATAAATATACAGCTTTGCAGGTAAAAACTACTGATGCCAATGAAATGGCTAGAATAATGGAAATTGTAAAAGAAAAAATGAAGACAAGAGGAAGTGAGCCTAATGTTTATAATGTAAATTCAACAAGTCAAGGCTTGGATGAATTTAATAACATTCTTAACATGCTTTCACTTTTCATAAGTGGAGTTGCTGCAATTTCGTTATTTGTAGGTGGAATCGGAGTTATGAATATAATGCTTGTAAGTGTTACCGAGAGAATAAGGGAGGTTGGACTTAGAAAGGCGATTGGAGCCAAAACAATACACATTCTTATACAATTCTTGATTGAAGCTGTTATTTTAACATTTTTTGGAGGTATAATTGGAGTTGTAATTGGGTATTCGCTAGCACTTTTGGTTGGAATGTTTATACAAACTTCGCCAATTTTAAGTCCAGTTATAGTGTTTGTGTGTATATTTGTTTCTACAATGATAGGATTAGTTTTTGGAGTTTATCCAGCGAAAAAAGCAGCGGCATTGGAGCCAATGGAAGCACTGAGAACAGATTAGAATTATGTTTAAATAAAAATAAAAATAAAAATTGATTATCTTAAAAAATTAAATTTAGGATAATCTTTTTTTATAGATTTTGAGAAAAGTGTGATATAATAAGGAATAAATTTTAGATACATTTGAATTATAATATTGATAAGAGAAGTGTAAAGTATAAAAGGAGATGATAAAAAATGTCAAAAAACAAATATTTGGATATGGATATAACAAACTTGCCAACACCAGCCTTTATAGTTGATGAAAGGCTGCTAAAAAGAAATCTTGAAACATTAAAAAGTGTAATTGATAGAACAGGATGTAAAATATTGCTTGCACAAAAGGGATTTTCGATGTTCTATTTCTATCCATTAATTAGTGAATATTTAAATGGAACGACTGCAAGCTCGCTATTTGAAGCAAGACTTGGGTATGAGGAAATGGAGTTAAAAAATCCTAACAAAAAATTGGAAACTCATATTTTTAATCCGTCTTACAGGGAAGATGAGTTTGATGAAATAATGGAGATAACAAATCATATTGTTTTTAACTCTTTTAATCAATGGAAAAAATTTAAAAGTAGAGTAAGGGAATTTGAAAAAAAAAGTGGCAAAAAAATTAGCTGTGGACTTAGATTAAATCCAGAATTTTCAGAAGTTGAAACAGAGATTTATAATCCAGCGGGAAGATTTTCGAGATTTGGAGTAACACTTGAAAATTTTAAGGAAAATGAGCTTGAAGGTTTGGATGGATTTCATTTTCACGCACTTTGTGAACAAAATTCGGATGCCCTTGAAAATGTATTAAGAATTTTTGAAGAAAAATTTGGAAAATATTTGCATAATATGAAATGGCTTAATTTTGGTGGGGGACATCACATTACAAGAGAAGATTATGATATTGAAAAACTTGTAAAATGCATAAATTACATAAAAGAAAAATATGATGTGGAAGTGTATTTAGAACCAGGAGAAGCTGTTGCCTTGAATACAGGATTTTTAGTTTCAGAAGTTTTAGATATTACAAAAAATGAGATGGATATTTTATTAATGGATACTTCGGCTTCGTGCCATATGCCTGATGTAATCGAAATGCCATACCGTCCATTTATTTTCGGCTCAGGAATGCCAAATGAAAAGAAATACACTTATAGATTAGGAGGGCCTACTTGCCTTGCTGGAGATGTAATTGGAGATTATTCCTTTGATGAACCTGTAAAAGTGGGAGATAAGCTTATTTTTACTGATATGGCACATTACAGCATGGTTAAGACGAATACTTTCAATGGGATAAATTTGCCTGTGATTGCAGTTTATACAGAAAAAGGTGGAGTTGAGGTTATTAGAAAATTTGAATACGAAGACTTTAGAAATAGATTGTCATAATTTGAAATAAAAAAATGGGGTTGTCTCATAAGGTAATACAAGACAACCTCTTCTTGTGTTAGTTTTTTTCTAGTTGCTAATTATTCATTTCATCTACAATTGTATTATTTTATTAGCTACATCTTCAACAAATCTCTTATCGTGTTCTACCAATATTAAAGTTAAAGTTGACTTTTTTATAATCTCCTCAATCTGTATTCTTGATATTACATCTATATAATTAATTGGCTCATCCCAAATAAACAAATGAGCTGGTTTTGACAAACTTGCAGCAATCAATACTTTCTTTTTTTGTCCATTACTATAATTTTTCATGTCCATTTCAAATAATTCTATTGAAAAATCTAATTTTCTAAGAATTGTTTTAAACAAAGTTTCATCAATATCTTGTTTTTGAATATACTCATTTAAATTTCCTATTAAATCAGAAGTATCTTGAGGTATATATGATAGTTTTAAATTACTTGCTAATTTTACTTCTCCCGTGTAATTATGATTGATCCCTAGTAAAATTTTAATTAGTGTTGATTTTCCACAGCCATTGCAACCATATATGGCTGCTATGTCGCCTTGTTTTATCTCGAAATTTACACCACTTAATATCTGTTTTTCTCCATAATATAATGATAAATTATTAACTGATATTAGAGTTTCTTTGTGATGATGCAACGAATGTAGCAGCAAATTTTCCTTTACCTCAATATCTTTTAATAAGTTTTGTTTTTCTTTTATGGCCTTGCTGTATCTGTTTTCCAAATTCTTTGATTTTTTCATCATCTTAGCAGACTGATGACCGATATGCCCTTTGTCTGGTTTTACACCGGATACTTTTACTCCATTTTTTGTATTTTCAATTTTATCTGACCAGATTTTACTTTGTTTTGCAGCTTTCTTTAATCGCTTAATATCCTTTTTTAATCTCTCGTTTTGACTAATTTCAAACTGATCTTTGATCATTTTATTTTCATACCATGATGTAAAATTTCCCGATTGAACATCAATAGTATTTCTGTTAATAGAAATAATATGATTGATACATCCATCTAAAAAATCTCTATCATGGGATATAAGTAAAAATCCCTTTTTATTTTTCAGATATTTGCTTACAATTTTTCTCCCATCCATATCTAAATGATTCGTTGGTTCGTCAATAAGTAAAAATCCATTTTCGTTTGTAAATAAAATAGCTAAAAGGATTTTTGCCTGTTCTCCCTTAGACAGAGTTTCAAATTCTCTGTGAATAAGATTTTCGTCTACATTTAACAAATTAAGTTCTCTAAATAATCTCCACTCTTCCTCACTTGATGTCAGTTCTTTAAATAATTCTATACCTGATTTTGAAGTATCAGTTATATTTGGCGGGAATTTAATAAAGTCTGTACTTTTACTGATTTTACCCTGATAAGTTTCCTGATTTAAAAGCAGTTTAAATAGAGTTGACTTTCCAATTCCATTCCTACCTATTAACCCTGTTTTCCAGCTAGTATCAAAAGAAAATGATACATTTTCAAAAACAGGTTTTACATATCCATAATATGAAAATGTAAGGTTTTCAACTTTAATTGTCGACATAAAATCACCTCTTCATAAGTCTGATTTTGTTTGATATTACACCATTTTCAATTCCTGCATTTACAAAACTTTATTTTTCCTGCACTTTCACTAATTTTACACTGTTATTTTTATCTAAAGGTATTAAATAATCAGTATTTTGTTCATTTTCTTCAAAAAGTAATTTTATTTTTGGAGAAATACTTTTCAAAATATCTGTTTTGTTATCTTTTTCATCTTTTATTTTTTACCTTCTTTCCTTATTTTTTATATTGTTCTACGTTTAAAATTTTAAGAATATCACTATAAATTTCATCAAAAATATCTAAAGTGTTTTTTAAAAAATTTACATTACTTTTATTTAAGGATATTTCTTTATAATCAGCTTTTATTTTATATTTCCAGCATTTTTAAATTCTTTGGATTTTTTCTCCAAAGCAATTCTAGTATCTTGATATCGCCCTATATACGTATTTTCCCCTTTAATCAATATTATTATTTATTCAATTATACCTTAAGAATTTAAAAAAATAAAGATTTTTTATAATAAATTTAATATATTTTATTTGTTTAATTTTTTTTTGTTATAAAAAAGATAGCCATTTCTGACCATCTTCGCTAAATACTTATTTAAAAAGTTCATTAATTTTCTGAATCAAATAATTTACATCATTTTTCTCTAAAAATTCAACAATACTCGTTCCTACAATCACTCCATCCGCATATTTTCTCATCGTATTCACGTTATCGTTATTTTTTATTCCAAAACCTAATGAAACTGGCAAGTCTGAAACTTCTCTAATTTCATTAATAAAAGATTCTAAACGTGGTAAATCAACTTGTTTTGAACCTGTAACTCCAAGAGAACCGATTGCATAAATGAAGCCGTCACCTTGAGAGATGATTTTTTTCATTCTGTTTCCAGAAGTAACGCTTACAAGAGGGATAAGAGCGATATTGTTTTCTCTTAGTTTTTCCGACATTTCAAAGGCTTCCTCGTAAGGCAAGTCTGGAATGATTATACCTTTAATGTTAGCTTCGCAGCATTTTTTGATAAATTCGTCAATTCCATAAGCAAATACTAAATTGTAATAAATTAAGAAAATTAAAGGTTTTGAAATATCATTTTTTGTTTCTGTTAGTAAATCAAATACAGTGTCGGTGGTAACTCCAGCTTCAGAAGCAAGAAATGAAGCGTGTGAAATTAATTTTCCATCGGCTAGAGGGTCGGAGTAGGGAATTCCGATTTCAAGCATATCAAGAGCTGTATTATCCAAATTTTGTAAAAATTGTTTTGTAAAATCAACACTTGGATAGCCTGCGACAATATAACCAATGTTTACTTTTTCTTTTTCCCTAAAAATATCAATAATTTTCTTATCTAATTTTTTTTCACTCATTTTCTAAACCTCCATTTAACTCATAAATTCCATTTTTTCCGCCAGTTTCCTTATCTTTTAACACAGAAAAAACAGTGTGCATATCCTTATCTCCGCGTCCAGACACATTTACAACGATAGTTTCTCTTTTGTCTTTAGAAAGTGCAGGACATAACTTTTCAAGATAGGCTAACGCATGGGAACTCTCAATTGCTGGAATAATACCTTCTTTTCTTGTAACAAGCATTAGCGCCTTCATTGCCTCATCATCAGTAATTGGTGTGTAAGTTGCCCTTTTTGTATCAAATAGATGTGAATGTTCAGGACCTACTCCTGGATAGTCAAGTCCAGCGGAAATTGAGTGAACTGGACTTATTTGTCCGTATTTGTTTTGAAGAACATAAGTTTTCATTCCGTGGATAATTCCAGGTTTTCCAAGTGTCAATGTGGCAGCGTGCATATCTGTGTCAATTCCGTATCCTCCAGCTTCGACTCCATAAAGTTTTGTCGAGCTGTCTTCCAAAAATGCACTAAAAATACCAATAGCATTACTTCCGCCACCAACACAGGCAATTACGTGATCAGCATGCTTTCCAAGTTCCTCCAGCTGTGCTTTTGCTTCGTAACCGATAATTGACTGAAAATCACGCACGATAGTCGGATAGGGATGAGGCCCTACAACAGATCCGATTACATAAAACACAGTTTCTATCTCTGCAACCCAAGACTGAATAGCCGCAGTTGTCGCTTCCTTCAAGGTTTTAAGCCCATCTTCAATAGAAATAACTCTCGCACCTAAAAGTTCCATTCTAAAAACATTTAATTTTTGCCGTTCAATGTCAACAGCTCCCATGTAAACGTCACACTCCAAACCTAATAGAGCGGCCGCAGTAGCAGTAGCAACTCCGTGCTGTCCAGCCCCGGTTTCAGCAATAACTTTTTTCTTTCCCATTTTTTTAGCAAGTAAAACTTGCCCAAGCGCATTATTAATTTTATGAGCGCCAGTATGGTTCAAGTCTTCTCTTTTCAAGTAAATATCGTGGTTATAATGTTCACTCAAATTTTTGGCATAATAGAGCGGAGTTTCACGTCCAACATAATTTTTTAGCAAATTATCAAATTCTTGAAAAAATTCCTTGTCATTCTTTAGTTTTTCATATTCAGTTTCCAGTTCCGATAGAGCAAACATCGCAGTTTCAGGTACAAATTGTCCACCAAATTGCCCAAAATATGCCTTTTCATTAAAATGTTTATTTTCCATATTTTTTTCCTTTCATATCAATCTTTTTAAATTATTATTTCTTTTTTACCAAATTCACAACATTTTCAACTAATTCCTTACTTTTTCTATTGTTAACTTCAACTTTGCTGTTTATATCCAAAATGGCAGGCTTATACTCAAGCGCTTTTTGAATATTCTCAATCGAAAGCCCTCCAGCCAGTACAAATGAATACTTATCTAATTTTTTTAAAATACTCCAATCAAAGACAATTCCATTTCCCCCACGATTTTCTCCTTTTGCGTCAAATAGAGGGTATTCAATATATAGCTTGTAGTCAGCAATATTCGGAAGTTCATCAGTCACGCCAAAAACTTTCCAAAGCTTCGTTTTAGCAGGGAAGTTTTTACGTTTTCTAAAACAATTTTTTTCGTACAATTTTTCTAATTTTTGAGTAAGTTCCATGCAATATTCCACTGACTCATCTCCATGCAGCTGAATGACATCGATATCTGTTTCTTCAACAATTTTTACAACATTCTCAATCATCGCATTTACAAATACCCCAACAGTTTTTTTCCCATGCCTATGCGCAATCCGTGTAATTTTAGCTGCAAGTTCATTATCCACTTGCCTTTGACTTTCTGCAAAAATACATCCGAAATAGTCAATATCCAAAGTTTTCAATTCATTAATTTCAGTAATGCTTCTAATTCCACAAACTTTTAATTTAGTAGTATTTTCTGTAAAATCATCAGTTGCCACATTATTTTCTTTTTTCTCCAATTTTTTTCCTTCCATAAATTTATTTTTCTTTCTAAAGAAGCCCTTTCATAAGTGCCTCCCCAATTAACAGTCCATCCACGTTCAATTTTTCTGCATACTCCACATCCTCTTTTGACAAAAATCCACTTTCACTTACAATAGTCAAATTTTTTAAAACATCGCTTGGAATTTCATTTATCAGTTTTTCCGTAGTTCTAATATCAACTTCAAAAGTATTCAAATTTCGGTTATTTATCCCCAAAATCTCCAAATTCGGAATCTTCAAAGCTCTTCTTATTTCCTCTTCATCATGAGTTTCCACCAGAACATCCATTTCCAAATCCTGTGCCAGCTTATGAAGTTCTAAAAGTGTCTTATCATCCAGCATTCTCACAATCAGTAAAATCGCTGAAGCCCCCAAAAATTTAGTATGAGCCACTTGAAACGGAGTATAAATAAAATCTTTCCTCAAAATCGGCATTTCTGGAAATTTTTCCCTTACAACTTTTATAAAATCATTCTCCCCTTTAAAATATTCCTTTTCCGTCAATATCGAAAAAGCTGAAACTCCTTTATCCACATAACTTTGTGCCTGTTTTAACAAATCAAAATCATCTTTTGCAATTTTTCCCTTCGATGGAGAAGCTCTCTTAATTTCCCCAATAATCTGAATTCCTTTTTGATTAAGTGCCTTTTTTAAAGATGGTTGCTTAAAAGACTTTAATTCTTCTTCAAGCTGTATATCTCTTTTAATTTTTATTTTTTCTAAAATATCCATATTTCTCCTTTCGTAGTTTAAAAGCTTAATATTGTATTAACAATTTGATTTATTAAATTAGTAGAGAGTATTGTGAAAATAACGAAAATTACTATATTTACTAAAAAAATTATTATTTTTAACCTAATTTTGTATTTTTTCTTTTTTTCTTCATCTTCAATTTTATTTATTTTTTTAAACTTTATAGAGCAAAAATACATAGTTGTTATTTTAAATAATAACCAAATTAATGGAATATTGAAAAAAATATTATCAAATATACTCTCAATAACATAAAGAGGTAGTATTATATATACTAGTATTGAAAATTTGAAGAAAAATATAAATAATAGCATTATTTCTGGGATTATGAAATACCTCAAACATTTTTCTTTATATAAAGTTTTTATCATATTTGCACCATTCTTTCCCAAAATTTTAATTTATAAATATTTTTAATTTTTTTAGTCTTTCAATAAAAAATCAATAATATTTAAATGTTTTATACCGTTTCTTGACATATCAAACCTGTCCATAGAAATTACATATTTGGGATAATTATCATTAATTTTTTCAAATGGTAAAAATTCCCTTTTTATAGTGTCTTCAGAGGCAAGCAAATATGCTACCTGAATATAAATTTTTTCATTATTTGTTTTTGTACAGACAAAATCTATTTCTAAATTATTCAATTTTCCGATTTTTATGTTATAGCCTTTTCGCAATAATTCCATGTATACAATATTTTCAAAAATTTGATTTATATCTCTTTCGTTTGTTTCTAAAATTGCTTCTCTTATTCCATGGTCTGCAATATAATATTTTTCACTCACATTTAGAACTTCTTTACCTTGTATTTCGTAACGAGGGACTTTGTGAATCAAAAATGCGTTTTCACAGGCTTTTATGTAATTTAGCACAGTATCTACTGCAACTTTTCTATTTTCGCTTTTAAAATATTTTGAAATTGAATTTGCAGAAAATGTATTCCCAATGTTCATTACAATGTAATTGATGATTCGCTCTAATAATTCAGTATTTCTTATATTGTTTCTTTGAGTAATATCTTTTAATATTATTGATGAATATATATCTTTTAAATATTGCATGCTTGATTCCACTTCATAATTCAAATTATGTAAAAATGGCATCCCACCTAGTTTGACATACTTTTCAAACATTTCTTCTTTTGAAATATTTTTATTTATATTTTGGTATATTGAGCAAAACTCTTTAAATGAAAAAGGGTAAATTTCAATTTCAACGTATCTTCCTGCAAGGTAAGTTGCAAGTTCTCCCGATAATAGTTTAGCGTTGGAACCTGTTATATAAATATCAAATTGCTTATCTTCTGTTCTTAATGAATTTATACACTTTTCCCATTCTTTTACTTCCTGAATTTCATCCAAAAATAAATAGAATTTCTCTTGAATATTTTCTGTTTTTTCCAATATATATTCATTCAATGTATCCGCATAGCAAAGATGTCTATTTCTTAAATTTTCAAAATTGATATAAATAAATTGATTTTCGTCAACACCGTTTTTTTTCAATTCTTTCATAATCAATTTTAACATTACAGATTTACCGCTTCTCCTAATTCCTGTCAAAACTTTAATAATATCTTTATCTATAAAGGGTTTAATTTTTTCAAAATAAATTTTTCTTTCTATCATAAAATCACCTCTATAAATATTTTATCATACTTACAACTAATAAAAAAGATATTTTTTAAATTTTTATCAGTTATAATCTATAAAAAATATAAATTAGTAATTTTATCAATTATATCCAAAAAATTATTTTGTGATTTTCACATAATCTTTATAAAACTCATAAACCTTCCCACTCTCAATCACCTCCAAAACCATATCCTTTGCTTTCGCAGGGTGATCTACTACATCAGCAGTATAAAGTGCGAACATTGCATTTAATACGACAATATCAAATTTTGCTGATTTTTCTTCACCTTTTAAGATTTTTACCAAAATTTCAGCATTTTCCTCTGGAGTTCCGCCTTCAATTTCAGAATGGAAAGCCCGCTTAAAGCTAAAACTTTCAGGAGATACTGTATATTCGAGAATTTGTTCACCTTTTACTTCAATAATTTTAGTGTCATCACAAATTGTTATTTCATCAAGCCCATCATTTCCACGAACAGCTAATGCATGTTTTCTTCCCAGTAATTGTAATGTTTCAGCGTATAATCTGTGTACAGGCTCGTGGTAAAGTCCAACCAATTGGTATTTTAATTTTGTGTTTGGATGAAGCAGTGGACCTAAAATATTAAATACGGTTCTGATTCCAAGACGGCTTCTAACTTCTCGCACTTCTCCAACTAATTTGTGGAAGAATGGGGCATGAAAGAAAGCAAGGTTTTTTACGTGCAGTTTTTCAATTTGATTTGCAAGCGAATTTTCAAGCGGTACTCCTAGTTTGTCAAGCACATCACTGCTTCCGCTTTTACTCGAGATTGCTCGGTTCCCATGTTTTGCCACATTTACCCCCATTGCTCCTATAATAAATGCAACTGCCGTAGAAATATTTATTGTCTTGAATCCATCGCCACCAGTCCCGCAAACATCAATCATATCAGAATCATCTTCAAAGGTTGTGCTGTATTCCAGAATATTTTTTACAAATGCTGTAAGCGATTCAGGATAAAGGCTTTTTTCCGAAATTAGTACAAGCAAAGCTCCAAGCTGTACAATGTCATAATTTTTACTGTCAATAATTTTACAGATTTGACGAAAATCAGTATCTGTCAATGCAATATTTTCCTGTAATTTTTTTAAATATTTATTCATATCTATAAAGTTTCCTTTCTCGTTAGTATTTTTAGAATTTTCATCATTTTGCAAAGTTTCTGAAACTTCAATATTCAAGAAGTTTCGTATCATATTTTTTCCATATTCAGTAAAAATTGATTCTGGATGGAACTGTATTCCAAAAATATTTTTACTTTTGTGTTCCACAGCCATCGCAACCCCATCCTCAGACTTTGCCGTAACTTCAAGATCTTCTGGAATATTGTCAACATAAAGCGAATGATATCTCATAACTTTAAATTTTTTTGGCAAGTTTTTAAATAATACAGAATTCTCGGATAAAACTGTAATTTCTGAAGTTTTACCATGTAATGGATTTTCAAGCCTTTTTATTTCCCCGCCAAAATTCATTCCAATTGCCTGATGGCCAAGACAAATTCCTAAAATTGGAATATTCCCCAGTTCATCAGTATTATTTAAAATTTCTAGGCAAATTCCGCTGTCCTTTGGATGTTTTGGACCTGGAGAAAAAATTATTTTGCTAGGATTTATTTTTTTTATATCATCAATTGTAATTGCGTCATTTCTAACAGTAATAACTTCATCATCAGTCATTTCCTTCAAATATTGCTCAACATTAAATACAAACGAATCATAATTGTCAATCATCAAAATCATTTATTTCACATCCTTTCTATTTTCATTTTTATCATTTTTATTTTTTTCTTCATTACAGAATTTTTTAAAAATATTTAGCACAGAAGCTCTTTTATGGCAAATTTCATCATATTCCTTTTCTTTTACAGAATCAAACACAATTCCTGCTCCAGCCTGAATAAATACATTTCGAACCTCATCAACTTCATTTAAGTCGTAATTTTTATTTTCAAAAAATGCAGTACGAATAATAATCGCAAGCTGAACATCCCCGTTAAATCTTAAAAATCCAATTCCGCCAGCATAAACGTTTCTTTTAAATGTCTCAAGTTCTGAAATAATTTGCATAGCACGAATTTTTGGCGATCCAGAAAGCGTTCCCGCTGGAAGAGCCTGAGCAATAACTTCAAATATCGATACATCTTTTCGCTTTTTCCCGTAAACATCAGTCACAATGTGCATTACATGCTCATAATTCTTAATATGCATAAGATTTTTTACAACGACTGAGCCACTTTCTGAAAATTTCCCAATATCATTTCTAGCCAAGTCAACAAGCATCCTATGTTCAGCACATTCCTTTTCATCATTTAATAAGTCGTTTGCTAAAAATGCGTCTTCGTTGGCATCTTTTCCTCTGGGACGAGTTCCAGCGATAGGAGCGATATAAATATTATCCGATGAAATATCAACCAGTATTTCAGGACTTGAACCAACAATGTCCCCATATTTCGTAGGAAAATGGTACATATACGGACTCGGATTTGCCTTTGACAATTTTTCATAAAAATCAAGAGAATCCATATTTGACGTAAGTTTTAACTGCTCGCTTAGTACAACTTGAAAAATATCTCCAGACTTAATATATTCCTTTGCTTTTTCAATAATTCCATAATAATGTAATTGTTCCTCTTCAAAATCTGTTTTTATATCATAAAATAAATCAGAATCATTAAATTTTTCAGAAATTTTATCATTTAAAAAACTAAAATATTTTTCTTCATCTCCATAAAATGAAAATTCTTTACTAGTCTTTGAATAGTGTAAATATGCCTTTGCATTGGCAAAAACAAACTGTGGAAATTTAAACTGCTCTTTTTCAATTTTTCCAATTTTTTCAAAAAAATGTATTGACTCATAAGCAAATGTCCCAAAAAGTCCTGCAAAAGGGGAAAGTTTTTTCTGTTTTATAAAAGAATTGTATATTTTTTTTAATGAGTCATAGCTGTATTCATTAGAATCGAAATATTCACAGTCAATCCCAATAATAACTTGCCTTTCATCTTCAGCAAAATAGGAATTGCTAAATTTTTTTCTGATAATAGAGTAGTAATAAGTAGGTTTATTTGTTAACATAAAATATCTCACTTTCTATATTATTGTATTTTTCTTTATTTATACTATTTTACAATCTATCCAACTATTAAAATATTCTTTAATTAAATTTTATCATCAAGTATTTATATAAGGATTCTTATTTAAAATTTGAAAAACTGCTTACTGTTAATAAATGTTTTTTCATAATTTCATGTTTTTTCTTTTTATATAAGCAAGGGAAATCAATCGCCATTTTCCTTTATTTCGCAATAAAAGCTATTTTAACATCTTTAAATAATGGCATATTAAAGAGAATGGCGAAAGTGCTACGCACTAACCCTGGCTCGTATAAGCATTTTTTTGGAATATTCCCAAATTTTATTTGGGAAAGTAGTCTAAACATTTATATTTGGATAAACTTGAATTACTATGAAAACGAAACTCGCTAACACTCACTTTTGCAAATAAATAATTAGAACAACTCTATAAAATATATCTGCTATAAAGGTTCTAGCGAAAGAAACACATAAATGTGTTTAGTCGTTTTCATTCCAAAAAAATCATGACATTCTATATTAAATTATAAAGATTATTATATTTAAGTTTTAGGTTTTTACATTTTGAAAATACTAAATAAGCAAAATTTCGTTAAAGGAAAAATAACTGTTTGAGCGTAGTTTTACGAAGCGAGTTTTATTTTTTCTTTATAAGAAAGTTTTGCGTAAAGCGGGGTTGTAAGGGCATGGCGTTTGATGCCCTTACGTTACAAAAAACTTGAATAAAAAAATAAAAGAACTATTATTAACCATACTATTTATAAATAAAATTATAAAAGTCTTTAAGAGGGATACTTAAAAATTAGATTTAATTTTTTTTATAAGATTATAAAATTAATTGTTATAGAATTTTATTTCTATTTTCTAAATGAGGTTTAGTGTTAGTTGAAATTTATAAAAAAAATTCTCTTAAATCGTTTTACCGACTAAGAGAATTGTATAAAATAAAAGCATTGATTTTGTTTCACCAATGCTTTTCTCACAATATTTAATAATAGTAATTACAATAAATTTCAACATAGCTGGCAAAAAAATATTAAATTGTATTTAATTTTTTCCACCAAATCCAAGTTTGTTTAATCATTGTAATCACTCCTTAAAATTTTTATTTATTATTTTACTCTACAAATAATATACCATAAAAAATGTATTTTGTAAAATATATTTTATTAATTTAACCATAACTTTCGCTAATGATTAATTTGTACTTGCTGTTCCATTTTCTTCCTGTAATTTTTTGTCATCCCATATTTTAAAGAATGGATAGTAAATAGCCGCTGTTATGAAGAAGTTTACTACTTGTATGGCTGCTCCTGTCCAATGGCTCGTTGCGAGAAAACCAGATATGAAAGGCGGCGTTGTCCAAGGCAAGGCAACTCCAGTTACTTTTGCAACTAATCCTGAGTACATAGCTAGATAAGTAACCATTACTGTAACTAAAGGAGCCAATATAAACGGAATAATTAAAATAGGATTCATAACTATTGGAAGTCCAAATAAAATAGGTTCATTAATATTGAAAAAAGCAGGACCAATTGCTAATTTACCAATTTCTTTAAGCTGTTTGCTCTTAGAAAGGAAAAGCAGCATAATAGCAAGAGAGAAAGTTGTTCCAGAACCTCCCATATTGTGAAATATATCAAAAAACTGAGTTGTAACTATATTTGGAAGAGGTTTTCCAGCACTAAGCGCAATTCTATTCTGATCCATTAATGTATCCAGTACAGGTCTTGCTATACCTCCTGTTACTAGGTTTGAACCATGTATTCCAGCAGTCCATAGTAAATTAGTTATGAAAGAAAGTCCCATCATTCCAAAGAAAGATCCTCCCAATGCTGTAAGCGGTTTAGTTAAGACCATTTCAACAACTTTATGTATATTTCCAAATGGAGAAACTTCAAATGCAATTCTTATCATAAGCGAAATCATAATAACAAAAAAACCTGGAATTAATGCCGCAAATGATTTTGATACTGCAGGTGGTACAGAATCAGGCATTTTAATAACAATATTCTTTTTCACAATAAAGTTTACAATTTCTATTGCCAAAAGAGACATTATTATAGCTACGAATAATCCTCCGCTTCCCATACTAGGCAGTGGGATACCATTATGAAATGGAGTTACAAGTAAAAATGCCAAAACTCCTAAGATTGTACTGGAAATTTCATCTAATTTATAGTGCTGAGCCAATTTATATGAAATACCGATACACGCAATAAATCCTAATAAATTAAATGTTACATCAACAGGATAAGATAACCATTTTGCAATAATCTGCCCAACTGCATTATATTTATAAAAATTAGCTAATGCTGGTATTGGCAAGTTTCCTAAAATCAAAAATACAGATCCTGCAATAATAAATGGCAATGTAATGACCATTCCATCTTTGATTGCCGCTAAATGTCTCTGATTAGCCACTTTTACAGCGACAGGCATTAACTTTTCTTCTAAAAACTGTGTAAATTTGTCCATAATATTAGCCATATTAATTCCTCCTAAAAAATGATTATTTTAAAAATTTAATATCTTCAGTATGAAAAAAAAACCTCTTTTATAAAAACAAATACCGGTATTCATGGTTTAAAATCATTTTTACCGATATTTGAACTCTAACAAAAGTATAATATAAATTGAGCTATTTAATTAAATTTAACGCCTGATCTAACACTTTCGCCCCATTCATCATTCCATAATCAACCATATTAATTACATCTATGTTAATGTTATTTTCTTCAGCGATTTTTTGAGCTTCTGGCAAGGCATATTTAACTTGCGGCCCCAATAAAATAACGTCAGCTTTTGGAAATTCTTCTTTTGCCTTGTCAAGTGGTTCTGCCCAAATTTCAGCTTCGATTCCTCTTTTTTCAGCCTCAGCTTTCATTTTGTTTACCAATAGGCTAGTAGACATTCCTGCTGCGCAGCATAATAAGATTTTTTTCATTTCGGATCATCCTTCCTTATTTCATTTATTTTTTAAGTACATTTTCATTGTTTTATATTCCAATGAGTTCCAATGAGCTTAACTTTTATATTCATAGTATACCATTAATTTTCTATAAGTCAAATTTTATAAAAAAACCATTATTTTTCGTCTATATTTTGTTTTAAATATAATCAAAATAAGGTTTTACAAATTTAAAAATAAAATAAGTGATAAAAAAATATATATTTTTTCGTTTATTATTTTAAATGATTATTTTAAAAAAATAAAATTTTTATAGGAATTTTATAATTTTTATTTGGCTTTTAGCATTTTGGAAGTACTTTATATAGATTTTGAAGTCAGTAAAGCTCTGTTCCATTATCTGTTCATTTTTTAAAGTAAGAATTTCGTTAAAATATCCATCGTCAACTAGAATTCTAAGCTCATTTTCCAAATGATTCTGACGCATGAGATTGGACATATCAAGCTGAAGGAAAAAAGGAGTACGGTATTTTCTTTTTATGTTCAAAACCTCTGATTCACGTTTTAAGTTATTTTTTAAGGATTGTCCCAAATCAAGCAGCAAAACTTTTTTTAACTGCTTTTCTATATTGTTTTTAAATTGCTTTTTTGTAAAAATAACATTTGTATAAACATAATCGTAATTTTTCTTCAAAATATACTTTTTTATCAATTCATAAGTAGCGTGAAAATCTTTTACATCATTTTTTATCAAGTCCATAATGCTGTTTATATGCTGAACAAGCTCCTTGTTTTTCTCTTCAGAAGATTTACTGTTATCAATTATCTTAAAACGAATTTTTTCCACTTTATTATTTACATGTTCTCCAACCTTAATTTTTTCATAGACAACCTTGATGTCAGAAAAAAGATTTATAGTTTCAATCGCTTTTTTTAAAACCTGTTTTTCAAAGTCAAAAAAACGTTCATATTTATCCCCGGTATCAAACATTTCTTTTAGTCTTTCTAACGTAATTACAGTATTATTATTATAGTTTTTATCAGAAATTAAATAAGTATAAAAATTATAAGTAGCCTCGTTTCCCATAAAAACCAGAAAATCAAATCTAAGAAGTGAGAATAAAGTATTATTTTTCCTGGCATTTTGAATTTCTCTTGCAAATTGAAATTCAATTTTGGAATAAACAATATTGTAAGACACCAAAATTGGAAATCTTCCATAAAGCACAATTTTATCATTACTAGAAATCGAAAATTCTAGCTTTTTCACTTGTAAATTATCCAAAAATTTTTTCAATTGCTCAAATGTAGAAAATTTAAGCACATCTAATATTTCATTTAAATCAACATCTTGTAAAATAGTCGCTTTCTCAAATTTTTCCAGCAACTTATATTCCATAAAAAGAAACTTTAAAAAATATTTTTCTTTTTTATTCAATACCTTTGAAAATGAAATTTTTATTTTTTTATTTTCTAAAAAATGTTTGTTAATTGGTGCATAAATATCCATAATGTGATTTTTCTCCTTTAATAAAGATTTTGTGAAATATTTTATTATAAATTTATATTTTTTAAAATTTTCAATATATATTATACACGAAAAAAGATATAATTGTAAATCGTTTATTTTCATAGAATATTGGATTTATGCTTTAATTAATAATAAAATTAATAAAAATAGACGAAAAATGAATTAAAAATATGAAAAATTGACATACAGGGAAACGTGTGTTATAACAAAATTAAGAAGAAATTTTAATATAAAATTTGATAAAACTAAAAAATAATTATTTAGGAGGATTTACTATGGCTGAAGAAATATTGGATATTGAAATGATTGCAATGACATTGATTGGACAGGCAGGAGAAACTAAAAGTTTGGCTTATCAGGCTATGAATGCGGCGAAGGCAGGGAAGTTTGATGAAGCGGAAGAATTTATGAAACAGTCTACTGAGGAAATGCTGAAAGCACATGAATTGCAGACAGATTTGATTGTGAGAGAAGCAGGTGGAGAAAAAATTGATGTTGGATTAATTATGGTACATTCACAGGATCATTTGATGACAGCAATTTTGTTTAAGGAGCTGGCAAAGGAATTTATCGAAGTGTACAAGAGATTGGAACAAAAATAGTTTTGGATTGAATTTTGAAATATATTAACGGGGCAATTACGTATAAAAGTATTATTTTATGTGTGAGTGTCCTGTATTCATAATAAAGGGATTTAGATTAAACCTCGTTGAATAACAAAGTTATTAAAGACTTTTTTACAAGGGATAAAAACCAATATTCCAAAATAATTAAATATAACTTTTTTAAATGGGAAAGTATTAATTAGAAGGCAATAATGAGGAAGTAAAAATTGAAAAATGATGTACTAATGAAATTTGATAAATTTTTACAAAATGCTGTCTTACAAATAAAATTTAGGAGGATGAAAATGATAAATAAGGGATTTCCAGAAGGATTTCTGTGGGGAGGAGCGGTCGCGGCTCATCAGCTTGAAGGTGGATGGAATGAAGGTGGAAAAGGACCAAGCACAGCGGATGTAATGACTGCTGGAGCACATGGAGTTCCCAGAGAAATCACTGATGGAATAATAGAAGGAAAAAATTATCCAAATCATGAAGCAATAGACTTTTATCATAGATATAAGGAAGATGTGGCATTGTTTGCGGAAATGGGATTTAAATGTTTTAGAACTTCTATTGGATGGAGCAGAATTTTTCCTAATGGAGATGACGAACAGCCAAATGAGGCAGGACTGCAATTTTATGATGATTTGTTTGATGAATTATTAAAATATGGAATTGAGCCTGTAATTACATTGTCGCACTTTGAGATTCCATATAATCTTGTAAAAAATTATGGTGGATTTAGAAGCAGAAAAGTAATTGATTTTTTTGAAAAGTTTGCAATTACCGTTTTTGAAAGATATAAAAATAAAGTAAAATACTGGATGACATTTAATGAAATCAATAATCAGGCTTCAAATCTTGATGTTGATATATTTGCATTCACTTGTTCTGGAGTTACTTACAAAGATGGTGAAAACCGTGAGGAAACAATGTATCAAGTTGTTCATAATGAATTTGTGGCAAGTGCAAGAGCCGTCAGAGCTGGTAAAAAAATAAATCCTGATTTTCAAATTGGATGTATGGTTGCGTTTGTACCTATTTATCCATATTCATGCAATCCTGACGATATGATGAAATCTGTAGAAGAAATGCACAAGAGATGGCACTTTCTTGATGTTCATGTAAGAGGGGAGTATCCTGCCTACACTAAGAAAATGTGGGAAAGAAAAGGATTTAACATACATATTGAGCCGCAGGATTTGATTGACTTGAAGGAAGGAACTGTTGATTATATTGGATTCAGCTATTATATGTCGTCAGTTGACAAGGCAGATAAATCAGATGTGGAAAGTGGGGACAAATTAGTTGGAAGTGTTAAAAACCCATACATAAAAGAATCTGACTGGGGCTGGCCAATTGATCCTGTTGGACTTCGATACGCTCTTAACATAATGTATGAAAGATACAGCAAGCCTTTATTTATTGTAGAAAATGGCTTTGGAGCAATCGATGTGAAGGATGAAAAAGGTGAAGTTCACGATGATTATAGAATTGATTATTTAAGAAGACACATTGAAGAAATGCAGAAAGCGATTGAAATTGATGGTGTGGAACTTTTGGGATATACTCCTTGGGGATGTATTGACTTGGTTTCATTCACAACTGGAGAAATGAAAAAGCGATACGGATTTATTTATGTGGATAAAAATAATGATGGGAGCGGAACGCTGGAAAGAAGTAAAAAAGACTCATTTTACTGGTATAAGAAAGTAATTGAAAGCAATGGAAAGGAATTGTAAAAAGGATAATTATTATGATGAAAATAGGAATTATTGGAAATGGCAAAAGTGCAAACAGATACCATCTGCCATTTTTACTGCAAAGAAAAGATAAAATAAAAGTGAAGACTATTGTTACAAATAATTTGGAAAATAAGACTTGGAAGAGAATAGACGGGATTAATTATACTGATAAAATTGAAGAACTGTATAACGATTCTGAAATTGATCTGGTTGTTATCTGCCTAAGATCTGACTTGCATTATAAATACGCTAAAGAAGTGCTGGAACATGGAAAAAACTGCCTTGTGGAAAAGCCTTTTGTTGAAACTTTGGAAGAAGCGCAGGAGTTATTTAGGTTAGCTAAGGAAAAAGGTCTAATTGTGCAGCCTTATCACAATAGAAGATTTGACAGCGATTTCTTGATCACAATGAAAGTGATTGAAAGCGGAAAATTAGGAGAAATTTTGGAAATTGAGTCTAACTATGATTATTACAGGGCAGAAGTGCCTGAAAATGTGAAAGAATATGATGGAAAACAGGCAAATACATTTTTATATGGGCATGGAACGCATGTCTTGGATCAGATAATTTCACGGTATGGTAATCCTAATAAAGTGAATTATGATGTGAGACAGCTTCTTGGAGCAAATCGGATGAATGACTATTATGATATAGATTTATTTTATGAAAGGGAAAATGGGAAAAGTTTAAAAGTCAGTGTAAAAGGAAGCTACTTTAGGATAAAACCTAGAGCCTCATTTATTGTATACGGAACTAAAGGGTGCTTTATAAAAGAAACGGAGGATAGACAAGAAGAACATCTGAAGTTGTTTTATATGCCGGATAATGCAGATTTTGGAATGGATTTGCCAAAACATTATGGGACGTTAATTTATTATGATAATAACGGAAATTACCATGAGGAAAAAGTTATTTCGGAAAAAGGTGATTATGGCAGAATTTATGATGATTTATATGAGGCAATAAAAAATGGGAAAGAAAAAACTGTCAAGGATGAGGAAATACTTTGCCAGATAAAGATTTTGGAAGAGGGAAGTAAGGATTTGAAATAGTTTTTTTATAGAAAAGAGGGAGTTTTAATTTTTCCCTCTATTTTTATTTGTATCAAAGTTTTTAAAGTTATACTAAACCTCATTTAAATAACGAATTTATTACAAATTTTTCTAATTAAAGGGTATAAACTTAATATTTTCAAATGATTAAAACATAATTTTCATTTTTTAAACAGATTCAAGTATAAATTAATCCGTCGGAGCATTTTTCTGTGCTGGCAAAACTGTCTGAGCATAGCGAGTTTTTTGGCAGTGCAGAAAAATGTCGTAGACTAGCCATAGGTTATTGCGTAGCAATCTTGCCACAATTTTAATTATTAGGATAAACCTTTACTGCAAGATAAGGTTTTGCGCCAATGAGCAATCCTACGAAAATAAAAAAGAAAAAACATAGTAATATGAAAAAATATTTATTAATAAAATGTACAAAAAATAATAAAAAATAATTTAGTTGAATGATTATGAATTAATTATCAAACAACTCTATTATAAAAATTTATTCCTATTTTCAAAAGGGGGCTTAGTATTAAATATAGTAGTTATTATTATTTAATTTTATTTAAACATATAAAAAAATTATTATTCAAAGAAAAGTTTGCAAATGGCATTAAAATTTGTTATCATAAATTTAAAGAAAATATAGTAATTCTAGTTTGAAATGAGAAATCCATTGGTTATATATTTTTAATATTATTTTTAGGTGGATTGACTATAAATATTGAAATTCAAGGGAGAGATAGTGGTGGAAAATATTATTTCTATGAATGATATGGGGAAAAAGGAAATTCTTGATATTTTAGAGCTGGCAAGGAAGATTGAAGACTGTTCGGAAGAGGAAAAATTTAAGTTTTTACGTGGGAAAATAATTTCTACTTTGTTTTTTGAGCCAAGTACACGTACTAAAATGTCGTTTGAATCTGCTGCAATGAGGCTTGGCGCAAATGTTTTATCATTACCGCCTGTGGAGCAGTCGTCTGTAAAAAAAGGGGAATCCTTTAGAGATACAATAAAAATGGTGGAAGCGTATTCAGACGTAATAGTTGTAAGACACCCGTTTGACGGAGCAGCTAGGCTTGCCTCAGAAACATCACGAAAACCTGTAATTAATGCAGGAGATGGCTCTAACCAGCACCCTAGCCAGACTTTACTCGATCTGTACACAATTCTGGAGGAAAAAGAGACACTTGAAAATTTACAAATTGCATTTGTTGGGGATTTGAAGTATGGAAGGACAGTTCATTCATTAGTAAAGGCGCTTACACACTTTAAACCGGTAATTTATTTTGTAGCACCACAAATTTTGCAAATGCCAGATTATTTATTGGAAGATCTGAAAAAAAATGGGATAAAATATGAAATTTTAGAGGATTTCAGGGATTGTCTTGATAAAATTGACGTTTTTTACATGACTCGGATTCAGAAGGAAAGATTTCTAGATATTGAAGATTATGAGAAAGTAAGGGGTATTTATGTTATAAACCGTGAAAATATCGAAGGAAAATGTAAAGATGATATGATAATTTTACATCCTTTGCCAAGAGTAGACGAAATTGATACAAATTTAGACAACACAAAATATGCTTTATATTTTAAACAGGCTAAAAATGGGATTCCTGTAAGACAGGCAATGATGATGGCTGTTTTAAAAAAAGACAAGGAGTTTTTTCTGTAAATTTATTATTTTGAAATAGAAAATTTATATTTAAGAAAGGAAAGGATTATGTCTGAAGGAAGAGAATTGCTGATACGGGCAATAAAACATGGAATTGTAATAGATCACATCCCGTCAGAAAAAGTTTTTGCAATTGTGGAAATTTTAAAATTAAAGGAATATAGTGAAAGAATCACAGTCGCAACAAATATGCCAAGCAGTTCACTTGGGAGAAAAGGGATTATAAAGATTGAGGAAAAAATATTAGAAGAAAAGGAATTAAACAATATTTCACTGCTAGCTCCAAATGTTACAATAAACATAATTGATAATTATGAAGTTGTAGAAAAGTCAAAATTAGAAAAATTGGATAAAGTTATCGGACTTATGAAATGTGATAATCCAAAATGTATTTCGAATCATGAAAATATTGAAACAAAATTTATTCGTATAAAAGAAAATTCTGAAAAATTAGATGAAAATAATTTGGAAGAAAAATCGAAATATAAATGTTTTTATTGTGAAAAAGTAATTTTAGAAGATGAAATACAGATACAATAAGTTAAGAATAGTTCATCGAAAGAAAGGAAAGGTCAATGCCTAAAATAATTATAGAATCAAAAATGTCTTCTAATGGTAGAGAAGATAGTTTTAAATTAAAAATAAATGATGAAAAAATTGTAGAAATAAAATCTAATGGAGAAACAGAGATTGATGTAGATTATGGAGAACAAACACTTCAAATGTATAATAATTTTTTAATGAAAACGCCCAAAAAAGTTATAAATGTGGAATCAGCTGATCAAAAATATAAAATTACACTTCACTATAAAGCATGGGGAATCACAGCTTTTTTACACCTTGTAATGATGGTATTGATTGCTGTTTTTAAATCGAATCCACTTTTTACAGTATTCCCGATAGTTACAATAGAATTTCTGTTTCTGATTTTTATAGGAGCGTTTGAAATAAGACAAGTTAAAAGAAAGGATAGTTAAAAAATGGCTAAAATTGATGAGAGAGCAAAAGATCGAATATTTGTTGCATTGGATTATAATAATATGGAAGAAGCGAAAAAGCTGGTTGAAGAGCTGGGGGATAATATTTCTATGTACAAAGTTGGGCTGGAAAGCTATCTTAATACAGATGGAAAATTAGTTGATTACTTGCATGAAAATGGAAAGAAAGTATTTTTAGACTTGAAGTTTCACGATATTACAAATACTGTGAAAATGGCTTGTGCGAATGCTATTGAAAAAAATGTGTTTATGTTTAATATCCATTGCTCAAATGGAAGCAAAACTATGAAGGAAGTTGCTGAATTGGTAAAAAAAAGCAAATCAGAAAGCCTTCTGATAGGGGTAACAATTTTGACAAATTTGGGAGAAAATGACATTTTTGAAATGTTTAAAAGTAAGCTGAAATTGGAGGAAATTGTACTAAATCTTGCTACAATTGCCAGAAATAGCGGAATGCACGGAATCGTATGTTCGCCACAGGAGGCAAAAGATGTGAAGGAAAAACTGGGAAAGGATTTTATGACAGTCTGTCCAGGTGTACGTCCTAAATTTACACTAAATGCTGATGGAAAAAGTAACGATGATCAGACACGGATTATGACACCGGCAGAGGCGATAAAACAGGGAGTGGATTTTCTTGTAGTTGGTCGTCCAGTAACTAAGGCTGAAAATCCTGCGGAAAGTGCAAGATTGATTTTGGAAGAAATTTCAGAAGTGTTATAAATTTTGTGGAATTTTTATAAAAAAATAATTACAAATATTGTAAAGATATGATAAAATAATAAGCAATCTTATTAAAATAAAATAGAAGGAGAAAATTTATGAAAAACAAAGCATTATTACTATTATTAGGAGTATTTTTAACAAGTCAGGCTGTATATAGCGAAATTAAGGACACAAAGGCTGAAACAGCGAAGAAAACAGAAATAAAACAAGTTCAGAACGAAAAATCCCCTGCAGAAAATACAAAAGCAGATTCTGAGGAGCCAAAAAATGACGAAGAAGCAGAAAATCCAGCTCCAGAAACATTGGCACCAGCAGAAAACAACGAAGTAAAGGCAGAAACTGTAAGAAAAACTGTGCCTGCAAGAGCAGAAAACAATAAGAACAAAAAGCCAGTAAAGACAAAACGTCAAAAAGCAGAAGAAAAAAGCAGAAAAACCAAAGAAAAAGATCTTTCTTCAGACGAAAAAATGAGACTTCAGCTTATAAGAATGGAAAGAATGCTGAAAACTTTGGAAGGGAAATAAAAACGTAAATATTAGTGTAATGCTCCTTTAAATCTGTACCCAAAAGTTGATTGATATTAAAGGAGTGCAAAGTCTATTTTATAAAATTTAGGAGTAAAAATGGAAGATGATAGAATTACCATTCTAAAAAATGGAATAGATGTTTTTGGAAAAAAAATTGAAATTTTGATAAATGGAGAAATTATTGAAAAAATTTCTGAAAATATTGATGAAAGCAGATTTAAAAATAATGAAAATGCACGAATTATTGATATTGAAGGAAAGTTAGTAATGCCAGGAGTTATAGATGTGCATACACACATGAGAGAGCCAGGAATTACGTACAAAGAGGATTTTACAACAGGTTCACGTGCGTGTGCCAAAGCTGGGATTACGACTTTTTATGATATGCCAAATACAATTCCTGCTACTACAACATTGGAAAATTTGCTGGAAAAGAAAAAATTGGCGAATGAAAAGTCAATTGTGAATTTTGGATTTCATTTTGGTGGAAGCAAAAATGATAATGTTGAAGAAATAAAAAAAGTTCTGAGTAGTGGTGAAGCGAATACAGTAAAAATTTTTATGAATGTAACAACTGGGGAAATGCTTATTGAAGATGATGAAATATTGAAAAAAGTATTTAAGAACTCCAAGTTGGTGCTAGTTCACGCTGAGAATGAAATGATTGACAAGGCAATAGAATTAAATAAAAATTGTGGAAAAGGGCTTTATGTTTGTCATATCCCATCAGAGAATGAATTGAAAAAAGTTATAAACGCCAAAAAAAATAATGAATTGAATACAAAAGAACATCCAATTTATGCTGAAGTTACTCCCCATCATTTATTTTTAAATACTGAAATTCGTGAAAGTACAGAGCGAAATAAAATGCTTTTGAGAATGAAACCTGAACTAAGGGAAAAATCTGACAATGAATTTTTGTGGGAAGCAATAAATCGTGGAGAAATTGACACAATTGGAACAGATCACGCTCCACATTTGATAAGCGAAAAGCTGGAAAAAATTACATTTGGAATGCCAGGAGTTGAAACTTCGCTTGCACTTATGATTAACGCTTTTAATGAAGGAAAAATATCGCTTGAAATGATTCAGAAATTAATGTGCGAAAATCCTGCGAAAATCCTGAAAATTGAAAAAAGAGGAAAATTAGAGGAAGGTTTTTTTGCCGATATAATTGTTGTTGATACTCAAAAAGAATGGATTGTTGCTGTGGATGACACAATTGAGTCAAAGTGTGGCTGGACTCCTTATGAAAATTGGGAATTGAAAGGAAAAAATACGTTGACAATTGTAAATGGTGAGATTGTTTATGAAAATGGAAAAATTAATGATATTCATAAAGGAAAAGAAATTGATTTTTCAAAGTAAGTAGTTTACCGTTATACTAATAATTGTTAAATAGTGTAGAAATAAAACAAAAAATCAAAATTTGAAAGGAAATGGGAATATGGCTAATTTAACACTGGAAGAAAAAGTGGCAAAGGCATTGTTTGATGTGAAAGCAGTAAAAATCAATGTGGGAGAGCCTTTTACGTTTGCGTCTGGAATAAAAAGTCCGATTTATTGCGATAACCGTTATGTATTAGGATTTTCAGACGAGAGAGACACGATTGTAGAAGCGTTTGTTAAGGTGCAGAAGTCAAGGGGAAAAAAGTCGTTGTAATTGAAGATTTGATTACAACAGGAAAAAGCAGCCTTATTGCAGTTGATGTACTTCAAAAGGAAGAAGTGAAGGAACTGGAAGTAAAATCAATTTTTTCTTATGGATTCGACAGTGCAAAGGAAAATTATGCAAAATATAGTTGTAAATTCAGTTCACTTTCAAATTTTGATGTTTTAATAAAATTACTAGCTCAAAGTGATTATCTGACACAGGATGAGGCGAAAATCGCTTTGGAATGGAGTAAAAATCCTGAAAAATGGGGAAGGTAAAAAACAAAAAAAGAAAGAAGGAACCGATATGAAAAAAATAGTATCAATTATTATAGGACTAGTTTTGATGTTGACATTAGTGAGCTGCCAGAATGAAAAGAAAGCTGTTGAAAATGATGTAAAAGAAACAATGGGAGCACTTCAAAAAGGAAATTTTTCTGCATTAAAGGTTGACAAACAGACTGAAAATGTATTCAAGGCATTTGAGGGAGCATATAAAAAGATGTCCTATAAAATTAACAATACGACAGAGAAAAATAAAGATAAAATTCTTGTAAATATTACTATGAAGTATCCTGATTTATCAGAAACAGCAGAAATGTTTAAAAACAGAATATCAAAAGAAGCTCAATCATTGAGTGGAAAATCAGAGGAAGAATTTAATAAGCAAAGCATGGCAATTTTAAAGGAAGTGGTAAATGAGAAATTAAATGATTCTAATTTAAAATATTTTGAGGAAACATTTGATATTACGTATATAAAACAGGGGGATAGCTGGGAAATAGAGGAAAATAATCCACAATTTATTAAAGCGGTATCTTTTAATTTCCCAATATAGTTTATTCAAAATTAGATATTTCAGAAAAACTTAAATTATAACAGTAAAAATTTTTCTGTAAAAAATGTTTGATTTTTTAAATTTTTTGTGGTATAATATTTACTGTAAAAGATGTATATGATTTTTAGGAGGAAAATATTATGGACAACAATAAATTTAATGAAGAATCAAAAGAAGAATTGGAAAGAGAAATTCAGGAATTAAAACGTCAGAAAGAAATTAGGGAGCTGCAAAGACAAAAAGAAGAACTCGAAAAGACAATGTTTGACAGCGTAGGAGGAAGCAAGGCTGCAGAAAAGGATGAAAATACCAAGAAAAAAGTTGAAAAAGGTAAACAAAATGAAAATCGTTCAGATGAAGGAACAAACTTTTTTTCAAATAAAAAGAAGATTATAATTTTGGTGGCTGTAATTTCATTAGTTGCCATTTCTGCAGGAACTGGGATTTTTTTCTTAAATTCAAATAATAAAAAGAAAAAAGCAAGTTTCAAAAATAACTCAGTGGCAAGCGTATTT
Organism: Leptotrichia hofstadii; assembly: GCF_007990525.1. Taxonomy (NCBI): domain Bacteria; kingdom Fusobacteriati; phylum Fusobacteriota; class Fusobacteriia; order Fusobacteriales; family Leptotrichiaceae; genus Leptotrichia; species Leptotrichia hofstadii. The sequence continues at coordinate 1,567,940 of NZ_AP019823.1, read as the reverse complement.
CAAGGTCAAACTATGGCAAGTGTGACAACATCAAAAGCTCAAACGGATCAAATGAGCGGAAAAGAAGCGGCTGAAACTATTTTTAAGGAAGCTATTGGATTTTTTCAAAAAGGAGATTACGCTTCTCAAATTACAGATAAAGATGAACTTGAGACAACAAAAGCATTTAGCGAAGCATTTAAAAAGGTAACTTATACGATAAATAATGTGACTGAAAATGGAGATAAAGTTGTTTTAAATGTAACGCTAAAAGCTCCTGATCTATCAGAAATACGAACACTTCTTAACCAAAAAGCAGAAAAAGAAGCGCAGCAAATGAAAGGAAAATCGGCAACAGAAGAGGAGCTGAATCAAAAGATTTTTGAATGGATGAAGGAATTAATTGATCAAAAATTGAAAGATCCTAATTTAAAATATATTGAAGAAACTTTTGACATACCGTATACAAAAGTAAATGGTGAATGGACAGTGCCTGATGAGATGGATCCTAAGTTTAATAAAGTTATGAAATTTAATATGGACATGTAAAAAAAGTTATAACAGTATAAACCTTACTGTTAGTATTGTTAATTTTTAGGAGGATATTATGGATGATAGCCAATTTGGTGAAGATGCAAAAGAGCGATTAGAAAAAGAGATAGAAGAATTAAAACGCCAGAAGGAAATCCAGGATTTACAAAAAGAGAAGGAAGAGCTGGAGAAAACAGTTTATGGTGGCGTAGGAGGAAGCAGTGCCACAAATACAGGAAAAACAGAAGAATCTGCTAGAAAAACAGGTAATTCAAAAGGAAATGAGGAAGAGGATGAAGAGGAGGTTGAGGAAAAATATCTTTCAAATAGGATGACAACAATTCTGGCGGCTCTAGTTGCAATATTTATAGTTATAGTTGGATCAGGAATTTTTTATCTAAGAAGCCAGAATAAAAAGAAAAAAGAGAATTTAAAAAAGGAAATGGCGGCAATATCGAAAAATCAGAATATGCCAACTGTAACAAGTCCACAAACTTCAACTGCTGAAACAGTACAACAGCAGGAACAAAAAAAAGCAGAACAGCCAAAAGACGAACAAAAAGAAGAAACTCCTAAGGAAAGCAATGAAAAATTAGTTGTAAGAAGCCCCATAGGTGTAAAAAAAGGAAGCTACTGTGTGAATCCGAATCCTGCTGAATCTGCATTTGGTACTGATACAGTTGACGATTCATTTGCTGAGCATGGATATATGGCTGATATTGCCTTTGAGAATTGTGTAATTAACAGTGGAGACTCTGTAAAAAATACAGGACCTGTAACAATCACAGTTAGCTTAGCAGAAGAAAAAAATTACGATGCAGTAATGAATAGAAATAAATGGTATCTGGAAAATGGACAGATTAATAGAATAAGTGGACGAGACAGCAGCTTTTTATACTTTAATGGCTGGTTAATGTATAAACAAAGTAATTAATATTAATACAGGGGTAGTATAATTATTACCCTTGTTTTATTTTTTAAAATTAAAAAAGAAAAGTTAAAAAAATTTTGCATAGCAATTGACTTTTTTATTAAAATAATCTATAATTTGATAGGACTTTTATGTAAATAAAACATAATTTTAGATACTTAAATACTATAACAGCTGTAAAGTTCAGTAAAGGAGTAAAAATTGAAAAAGATACAATTTATAATAATCCCTATAATATTATCCTTTGGATTAATAATATCTTCCGCATTAATTTCAAATGCTATGAATAAAGCGAATAAGGATGAAAACAGAATTACGGTAAAGGGAGTCGCTGAACGTAGAATTAAAGCAGATAAGGCACTTATAAACATCGTTATTACCCAAAAGTCTGATAATCTGGATGAATTGAAAAAACAAATATCAGACAGGGAAACGTTGGTAACTGATTTAATTAAAAGCCTTAAAATTGATACAAATGAATATAGTATAGGAAATCTGCGTATTCAGCCCAATTATCTGGAAAATACATTAAATACAAAACAATCATCTGAAAATACTGCAACAACACTGCCAGTTGTTAAAATTTCCAGTTATGATGGGATTGAAACAATTTCAATAGTCACAAAAAATATTGATAAGGCAGAAGAGTTTTATGAAAAATTATCAGAACTTAAATTGCAAAGTAACAATATAGAAATAAATATGCCTGAATATTTTATAACAAATATTGAAAGATACAAAAAGGATTTAGTTGTCGATGCTTCAAGAAATGCTGAAATAAGAGCAATTGAGATGTTAAAAGTAAACAACAATGAAATTGGTGGACTAAAAAATATTAGTCAAGGGCAATTTGAGATACTTGAAGATACAGAAGATGTGAGAAGAATTAATGAAAATGAGGCTAATCAAATTTATAAAAAGCTAAGAGTAGTAGTAACTGCAACTTATTTGATAAAATATTAAATGTAGAAGTTAAGGCTATGATTATTTTGTCGTAGTCATGAAAATTAATAGGTTAAAAAACAAATTATAAATAAAGTAAAAATTTAGGAGGAAAAAATTAATGAAACCAGCAGCAGAATTAAGACAAGGAAGTACATATAGAAAGGACAACATCCCATATTTAATATTAAAAGCTGAAAGACATCAGTCAACATCAGGAAAAAGACAAAGAGCAGCAGAAGTTAAATTTAAAACAAAAGAATTAATTTCTGGAAAAATTCAGGAAATTACAGTTTTGGCAACTGAACTTATGGATGACATCATTCTTGACAGAAATCAAATGCAATTTTTATATGAAATTGATGGAGAATATAACTTCATGGATCAGGAAACTTTTGAGCAAATTACTTTGTCAACTGAGGATTTGGGAGACGCGGTAAACTTCCTGGAAGAAGAAATGATTATACAAGTGTTAATGTATGAAGGGACTCCGGTTGGTGTAGAATTACCAAATACTGTAGTTAGAGAAGTAACTTATACAGAGCCAGGACTAAAAGGAGATACAATCGGACGTGCAACAAAACCTGCCACAGTATCAACAGGTTACACTTTGCAAGTACCTTTGTTTGTAGCAATTGGAGATAAAATCAAAATTGATACAAGAACTGGTGAATACATCGAAAGAGCAAATTAATAAAAATTTAAAATCTAGGAATATAATAACAAAAATACAGCTATCGCAAATCGGTAGCTTTTTTTGAAAAAATAAGAAAAAATTAAATATAAATTAAAAATAAAAGAGGTAAATTTAATGAAAAATGATAAAATAAAAAGAGTTGAAGAAATGGAAAAAATCATGGATAAATCAGCAGATATTTTTAGGAAATTGAATATAGTGTTGGATAAGCTGGAAGAAAATTTGTCAGATTATAAAAAGCTGGATGAATATTACAGCAGTGAAAACTGGTTTTTAGATGTAGAAGATTTTAATAACGGTGTTTTGCCACAAGACTTGAAATGTGGAGTTTTGAGCGAAGACGGAGCTTATAATTTGTTTGGGGAAAATCATGAGCTGGCAATTAGGATGGTGGAGATTGCAGCGAAGATGTTAAGAAGATAGTTAAAATATAGAATAAAAATAAAAGTAAATAGATATTGAAATGTTTAGAAAGGAAAAATGTGAATGGAAAAAATTGTATTTAAGACAGATTTTAAAATTTTGAAAAGAAAACTCATAAAAGTATTTATCTTTATAGTGATTTTATGTTTATGGATGTTTGTTCCAAATATTCAAAATTTCCCAGTAGATGAAAGTTCTATTCATTTAAAAATTATTATTTTTCCAATTTTAAATGCAATATTTATATTGCTTTTTGAAGTACTAAAGAGAAAGGCTCAAATAATAGAAAGCAATATTTTTATGTTAGCAGCTATATTTAATTACAGCGTATTTGTTAATAGAATTCAAATAATTATTTTTATATTTAGTTATTTAGTTTTATACATTTCTTATTATTCTATGATAAAAATAGTTGTTGAGGATAAAAATGTAAAATTTTATGAATTTGGGATAAGGAAAGCTAATTTGAACTTTATGGAAAAGGAAGTCGTTTTGGAGGAAGTTTCATATGAAAGATTTGCAGGGAGGCATCCTAGAAGAACTGTTATAGTTGAAGTTTTAAGAGCTTTTAAAAAAGTAAAATATTTTGGAAGACGAATGGTTTTACAGGAAAGTACGGATTGGTTGAGTTTTGAGGACAAGGAAAAATTGAGGGAAATACTTAGTGAGAGTATTGTTTTGGAATTTAAATTTTAGATTGTGAAAGATAGACAAAATGAATACAGAAATTTATGAAAAGTCATTTTTTGAAAAGAAAATTGTAATAAAAAATGAAATAATTTATTATTTTGAAGATGATGATTTGAAAGAAGCTATTTATGTTGAAAAATTTCATAAAAGAGTTATTGAAACGGAATATGTAAATAAATAGGGCTTATTAAAAAAATAATTTGAGAAAAAAGCTGGAAGCAATGATTTATAGCATAACTTTTCATCAGGATAAATTAATTATAAACACTGGAGATGACATTAACAGAATAAAAGTTGAGCAAGTTATGAGTATAGCTGTGAATAAAGCAAGCAAATATAATTTGGAGTTTAGAATATTTAAGAAAAGGTAAGAAATACGCTATAATTTTGGTATAACTTTTACAAAAATGGTAGATTATGAATTGGTTAAGCCTGAGCGAGAGAAATTTTTGGAAATTTTGGAGGAAATATCGAAATGGTATGTTATGAATAATATTGAATTTAAAATAGAAAATTAAAAAATCAAGGGGTTGATTGAGATGAAAGATAGAACAGTAAAAGGGCTAATTTTTGTATTTTTAATTTTTGGGATATTTTCCTGTTTTAAAAAAGGGCAGGTAAATGAGGAAATTGGTATAAATAAGAATGAAAATACGATTTTGGTGGCATCATTTAATGCATTACGGCTTGGAGAGAAGCAAAAAGATTATCGGACATTTGCACAGATTTTGGCAAAGTTTGATTTAATCGGGCTGGAAGAGGTTATGAATGAGAAGGGAGTTAAAAAAACGCAAGCATATTTGGAAAAGCTGACTAATGAGAAGTGGGATTATATTATTTCGGAAAATTCTGTAGGAAGTGAAAACTATCGTGAATATTTTGCATTTATTTATAGGAAAAGCAAATTTTCTGAGGCAAGAGGGCTTGGATTTTATAAGGAAAAGGATGAGAATGAGTTTATGAGAGAGCCGTATGGTGCTTATTTTAAGGCTGGAAACTTTGATTTTGTATACATCATTGCACATTCGGTTTTTGGTGATAAGGAAAAGCAGAGACTGCTTGAGGCAGCAAATTATGTCAATGTTTATGAATATTTTTCTAAATTGACAGATGAGGATGATATAATTATCGCTGGGGATTTTAATACGCCTGCTGACAATATGGCTTTTAAAAATATGGATGCTAAATATAACGTCAAGTATGTTTTAAATCCTGAAGAAAACTTGACTACACTTTCGGATAGTAAACTTGTAAGTTCTTATGATAATTTTTTTATAAATTTTGAAAAAACAAAAGAATTTACTGGAAATTTTGGAGTTTATAACTTTATAAAAAATAATAATTATGCTATAATAAAAAAATATGTGTCAGACCATTTGTTGATATTTTCAGAATATTCAACATTGGAGGATTTAGATTAAATAGATTTATTAAAGTTAAAAATTTATTTTGTTAAGGAAAAAATATTATTAAGTAAACTGAAACTGTTGAGAAAATCTAAAAAAATATCAATGAAAAAGAAAGGAAATAAATGAAAGAAAAAGCATTAAATAGAAAATTGGTTTATAAAAAGGTTATTAATATTGGATTGCCTGTGGCAATTGAAAATATGATTTACGCACTTATGAACTTTGTTGATATGTTTATGGTGGGGAAAGAGATTGTGGCGCTTGGGCTGGGGACAGTTGCTGTTGCAGGATTGGGGTTTGCAAATCAGATGTTTATGATTTTTATGACTTCACTTTTTGGGATGAATAGTGGCGGTGGAATTTTGGCGGCTCAGTATTTTGGGAACAAGGATTACAAAAATCTGAAAAAATGTCTTGGAATAACAATAATTGTTGGATTTTTATTTTCGTTGCTATTTCTTTTCGCAGGATTGTTTACCCCAGAACTTGTAATTTCAGTATTCACAAATGACAAAAAAGTTATAGAAATAGGGGCTTCATATTTACGTATAGTAGCGTGGACTTATCCACTTGTGGGAGTTGGTTTTGCCTTTAATATGCAGCTTCGTGCAATAGGGAAAACCAAATATTCATTTTACTCAAGTGTAATAGGGCTTTTGATAAATGTAGCCATAAACTATATGTTAATTTTTGGACATTTTGGATTTCCTGCGATGGGAGTACGTGGCGCCGCGGTTGCAACAGTTATTGCGAGAATTATAAGCACTTTTTATATAATTTATGTGATTTACAAGTTAAAATTGCCAATTGCAGGGAAAATAAATGAATTATTTGATTTGTCGATGGAATTTTTTGTAAAAGTTATGAAAATATCGCTTCCTGTTTTTATTCATGAAATATTGTGGGTACTTGGTGCAAGTATGTATGTAATGATTTTTGGAAGAATGGGAACAAATTTTGCGGCTGCAGTTCAGGTTGTAAAATCAATTAGCAGTCTTGTATTGACATTGTTATTTGGACTTTCGAGCGCAACTTCGGCTATAATTGGTAACGAGATTGGTGCTGGAAGGGAAGAAAATGCTTATGACTATTCGATAATTTTATTAAAGGTGGCTGTTATTTCAGGAATTATTATAGGAGTAATTGTCTTCATTTTCAGTCCATTTATCCTGCAGCATGTAAACGAAAAAAGTTATCCGTTAGCAAGAGAAGTTGTAAAGGCGGAAGTATTTGTAATTTTTATAAAGGCAATTAGTTTACAGCTGTTAGTTGGAATTTTACGTTCGGGAGGGGATACGCTCTGGACAATGTTTGTGGACTTGATTCCGCTTTGGTTTGTTGCTATCCCAATAACATATTTTTCTGGATTACATTTAGGCTTTCCAGTTGTATTTGTATATTTACTTTCGTGCAGTGATGAAGTTATAAAAATATTTCCGTGTGTATGGAGATTAAAGAGCAAGAAGTGGATAAATAATCTAGTAAATTAGAGATTTTATAAAAATGAAATATTTAAAAGGAAAGTAGCTAAAAATAAAAGAATATGGTTAAGTTGTGAATAAAAAAGAAATTTAAGACAGTGAGGAGAATAAATTAATGAGTTTAAAGAGAAAAAAGTCTTTATTAATTGGTATTTTAACAGCCTTTACAATTTCATGTTCCACAATAAAAACTCCTCCACTTGGAGTAAATTATGAAGGTCCGTTGCGGGATAGTGATAATGTTGAGTTTCATTATGATTTGACTTATCTGGATAAGGATGGGAATATTCGGTATGACAGGAAGATTTGGGAGGCTACTTATAAGATTGTGGATGAAGCAAAGGATTATCTGATTGTGGAGATGTTTTTGTTTAATGACATTTATAATAAGGATAAGGAGCATTTTCCAGAGTTTGCTAAGGAATATACGAGAAGGCTTATTAAAAAGAAGATGGAAAATCCTGATTTGAAGGTATATGTGCTTTCAGATGAGAATAATAATTTGTATGGGGCGTTTGAGCATCCGTTTATTACGGATATGAAAAATGCTGGGATTGATGTTATAATGGTGGATATTTTTAAGCTGAAGGATACATTTCCTTGGTATTCGCCAATTTGGAGAACATTGATAGCACCTCATGGGAATCCACAGGGGAAAGGATGGATTGGAAACTTTTACGGGCCTATGTGGCCTAAATTGACTTTGAGGAATTTGTTGAGGGCATTGAATGTAAAGGCGGATCACAGAAAAATATTTTTAAATGAGGAAAATGTTGTGGTTTCGAGTGCTAACATTCACGATCCGAGTTATTTTCATGAAAATGTGGCAATATCAGCTAATGGAGAAATTACAAAAGATGTTTTGCATGGATTACAGCTTGTGGCTGAATTTTCAGATGGGAAAATCGATGTAACTGGTAAGCAGGAGAATAAAATAAATAACAGACAAATTGGAAATTTAACGGACAACCAGACAAGTGAGGAAAATAATTTTTCTGAAAGTGAAACTGAAAAGCAAGTTAAAGAAATTGAGAATAAGAAGAAAGAATTTGTGGAGGAGGAAACAAGAAGGTTTGTGCAAACTGGAGAACTTCCTGAAAAAAGTCAAAATTCTGAAAATGAAAATCAGAAAAATGGAGATACGATTACCAGATTTGATGATGAAAATAATAAGTATCAGCTTCAGTTTGTGACAGAAGCAAAAATTGGGGAGCATCTGGATAAGGACATTGACAGTACGAGAGCAGGGGATGAAATACTTATGGGTATGTATTTTTTGGCTGATAAAGGTGTTGTTAACAGATTGATAAAAGCTGCAAATCGTGGTGTAAAAGTTCGGATTATTTTTGATAGAAGTAGAGATGCTTTTGGGATGAGCACGAATGGACTGCCTAACAAACCTGTTTCTAAGAAATTGAAGAAAAAAACCAAAAATAAAATAGAAGTGAAATGGTATTTTACGAATAATGAGCAATATCACACAAAGATAACACTAATCAAAAAAACAGATGGCAATGTTATAATACACACAGGTTCGGCTAATTTAATCAAAAAAAATATACGTGGTTACATAATGGATGCTAATTTCAGAATTTTGACAAATAAAAATTCCAAGCTGACAAAGGATATTTATACATATTTTGACAGATTATGGAAAAATAAGGATGGCTTGTTTACAGTAAATTTTGATGATGAGCCAACTACGAAGGCGAGTACAGATTTTATGTATAAAATATTGGATGCAACACAATTAGGATCGTTTTAGATATAAAAAATGGTCAAAAAATTTATTAAATTAAAAATTATAAAATAAAAAGAATTTGAAAGAGAGGAATGAGAAACGAATGAAAAGAAAAATAATGTTTGCAATAGTAATTTTAGCTATTGGAATGATGTCAGTTTCGTGCTTTAAAAAGAAAAAGGAAGAAAAGAAAGAGAGCCAGCAGGCACAACAGCAGACAAAGGATATTAATACAGAGATTTTTAATCTTGGAGGACAGGCACAGGGGAATCCTGAGATAAGAAACTTAACTCCTGAAGAGCAACAGAACTTGATTGACAATCAGATTGATCCTTTAAAAGTTTCAGAAGCGCTAATAAAAGCTGAAAATGGAGATAAGGAGGCAATAATGTCCCTTGCCCAGCTTTACTATAATTTGAAAAACAATGAGAAGGTAAAACAAATTCTTCAGTACGGGGTAAACAGAAATTATCCTGAAGCAATTTATAACCTTGCAGTAATATTAAAGCAGGAAGGAAATAATGAAGAAGCTAACAAGCTGATTGCAAAACTTCCAAAAACAGCAGCTACACATGAAGGAAGACAGCAGATGCAGATGAGACAGATAAAAATGCGTCCAGGAGCGGAAGCATATAATAGAGGAGTCGATTTGATAAAGGCCAAAAGATACAGTGAAGCCAAGGCCGAATTTGAAAAGGCATACAATGCTGGTATTAAGGAAGCTGACATCAGGGTTGCACTTTTGAATAAACAGCTAAAAAATAATTCCGAGGCTGTAAGATGGTTTCAGAAAGCCGCAAACCGTGGCGTTAAGGAAGCAAATTTTGAAATAGGGGCAATACTGTATGATGGAGGAAAACAGTCAGAATCACGTCCATACCTGCTAAAAGCATACAATGCCGGAAATAAGGCAATGGCTATGCCAATCGCACTGTCGTACCATAAGCAGAATAATATGACAGAAGCCCTTAAATGGTATAAAATAGCTGCCAAGAATGGAGATAAGAATGCCGCCGCTACAGTTGAGAGAATTGAAAAAGGGGGAGTGATTACTGAGAAAAAATCAAATGACAAGCAAGTAAAAACTTTCCTTGGAAATGGGAATTCTTCTCAAAGTCTTACAGAAAGTACCCTTAGCAATGTAAAGAGCAAGAGTAAAGCTGAAGAAGCCGCAAAAAATGAAGCTAAATCAGAAAAATCAGAAAAACAGCAGGCACAAGCTTCAAAACCTGCTAATAAATCTTCAAATTCAAGCATAGATGATATTATGAAGAAAAAGGCGATGGAATATAAATAATTTTTAGATATTGACATTTTGAAAAAAATGTTATATACTTATTTTACAGTGCAAATATTTGAAATTCAAAATTAAAATTTATGCTATTTAATAAGATGTATCTAATTATAGAAATAATTTAATAAAACTTATCAAGAGAGATACAAGGGAACGGCCCGTTTGAGTATCCAGCAACCTGTAAAAACAAGGTGCTAAATCCGGCATTGAATGCAAAGATAAGAATTTTAATTCTCTTCCTTGCAGGAAGAGTTTTTTTATTTTAAAATAAAATTTGAATTAGAGAAAAGCATATTTTTAAGAGGAAAAATTTAGAAATAAAAAATTAGGAGGAAAAAAATGGCTAAAAAAATTTACTTTACATCAGAATTCGTATCACCGGGGCATCCAGATAAAATTTGTGATCAAATTTCAGATTCAATATTGGATGCTTGTCTTGCAGATGATGAAACTTCAAGAGTGGCGTGTGAAACTTTTGCAACTACTGGACTTGTAGTTGTTGGGGGAGAAATTACTACTAAGACTTATGTGGATGTGCAGAAGATTGTCAGAGATAAAATTTATGAAATTGGATACCGTCCAGGAATGGGATTTGATTCTGACTGCGGTGTATTAAACACTATTCATTCACAGTCGCCTGACATTTCGATGGGAGTCGATACAGGTGGAGCTGGAGATCAGGGGATTATGTTTGGAGGAGCAGTTAATGAAACTGAAGAATTAATGCCTTTGGCACTTGTGTTATCACGTGGTATTATACAAAAATTAACTGAAATTACAAGAAATGGAACACTAGCCTGGGCAAGACCAGACGCAAAATCTCAGGTTACATTGGCGTATGATGAAAACGGAAAATTATTGAATGTTGACACAGTTGTACTTTCTGTACAGCATAATGAAGATGTTACAAATGAACAAATTGAAAAGGATTTGAAAGAGCTTGTGATAAAACCTGTGTTGGAAAAATATAACTTGAATATTGAAAATGTGAGAAAATTTCATATTAATCCAACTGGAAGATTTGTAATAGGAGGGCCTCACGGAGATTCTGGACTTACTGGAAGAAAGATTATAATTGATACTTATGGTGGATACTTTAGACATGGTGGAGGAGCATTTTCTGGAAAAGATCCATCGAAAGTTGACAGATCGGCAGCTTATGCGGCGAGATGGATTGCCAAAAATATTGTTGCGGCAGGATTTGCCGCAAAATGTGAAGTTCAGCTATCTTATGCGATAGGTGTTGTTGAACCAGTGTCAATTCGTGTAGAGACATTTGGAACTGGGACAGTTGAAGAAACAAGAATTGAAGAGGCTGTTGCAAAATTATTTGACTTAACACCGAATGGAATCCAAAAATCATTAAACTTGAGAAAACCGTCATTCAGATACCAGGATTTAGCGGCATTTGGACATATTGGAAGAACTGATATTGATTTACCTTGGGAAAAACTGGATAAAGTTGAAGGATTAAAACAAGAATTGGGAAAATAATTCAAAAATAGGGAGTGAATAAGTCACTCCCTTTAACTTTTTATTTATTAGAATATTTTTCAAAAGCCTTTTCAAATCCAATTGTATACATATCAAAAAAGAAATTTATATTTTTTTCAGGAATATCGCCTAACGCTTTCATTACATCTTTTGCAAAATGAAGAGGACTGTCGCCTCTTGCAGTTACCATCTTTCCATCAATTACTGATTCTGCTTTCACAAAATTTTCAGAATTTGTATAATTTTCATTATCCTTTATTTCAGCAAGACTGTTTACAGTATGTTTGCAATCATTTAGGAGTCCATTAGTTGCAAGGAAATAAGCAGCATCACAAATTGCTCCCACAACTTTATTTGGATTATTCTTAAATTTTTTAACAAGTTCAATAAGTGTGTAGTTTGTTTCAAAGTTCTGATTTCTCCAAGTTTTTCCTCCAATTAAAATCAATCCATCAGTATTGTCTTCGGTGATTTCTTCTAATGTCATGTCAGGCAGTATTTTTAAATTACCCATTGATACTTTAACATCCTTATCAGTTGAAGCATAACTTACTGAATAATTTTGAGTTATATTTTCTTCATTTAATGCCGAAGCCAGAAATGCAGTTTCCCAGTCTGCAAATTCATCTAAAATTAAAAAAACTATTTTTTTCATTATCATTTTGTCCTTTCTTAGTTGTAATCAATTTTCTATTTTAAAACCAAATAAAATCATTTCGTTTTTAATAGTTTAATTTTAAAAAGTTTTAAAAGAATTGAAAATATTATAAATTATAATACAAAAAAAGTCAAATTTTTAATTTTTTACAGGCTGTCTTATCACAGTCTTAATCTTATTCACATCTGCCTTTCTTGGATCGCTCAAATAAATTTCATGGTGATATCTTTTCCCTGTTAATTCTATATTATATCCATTTTTTTGTGCAAAGTCATTCATTCTTTGGATAGTTTCAGGTTCTTCATTGTAGCTTCCTGTATGCATACATTGTACGCAAAGCCCTTCATTATATCTGAAAAATTCAACTTTTGAAAAATCCTTTTTCTTTTTTTCAGTAGCATACTTTATAGCCCATTCCACATCTTCCTTTTTAATAAAATCAGGCACTCTAATTAAAGAAATCCAGTTAAATAATTCCTTGTTTAGCAGATAATTTTCATGCTTTACATTTTCCTGCCACCAGAGTCCTTCCAACGGAGGAACAACATATTCAAAAAATCCTTCAATTTTGTATTCTGTTTTATAGCTCATCTTAAGAGTGTAGGCAACTCCATATAGCATTTCAACTGCTTTCTGATACTCGCCATCTTTTTCGTTGGGATTTCCTTTTCCTCGCACTGCTATAAAATTCATTTTAGGGATTTCTATAATTTCAGGTTTTTCTGACGGTCTATAAAATTTTTTAAATTCCTTCTTAAAATCAAATGCCATAACTATAATCTCCTAGTTATTATTTTATGCTGATATAAATGTGAATTTCCATATTTTCATAATCATTACCTGCTATATATTCTTCAAAATCATAGGTATAATTTCTTATATCAGATTTTTCTTTCCCAAATTCTTCCCAAAATTTATACCAAAATTCTCCAACAGCCTTTACAGGGTCACCAAAAATCACAAATTTTGCATATTTTCCTTCAGGAATTTCTAGCCTTGTCATATCTTCAGGAATTTCATCAATTTTATTTTTCACTTCACAGCCTGTAAGACAGTCGTACTCAAATCCATTTTCATCACTGTAGTTATAATAGACTCCAATAGCATTGTCATTTGTTCTGTCCTTTATATTTTTAGCACCTTTTTCAGAATACAGTTTTTTCCATAAATTTGAAATTTTTTCAGACATTGTTTCATCATCTTTCACTCTTGTTTTAAATCCAACAAGTTTTTTTTCTTTAATTTCTACTATTTCGTATTTCATAATTATACCACCTTTTTTATCAATTTTTATTAAATCAATTATAGCAATCATAATATGACAAGAGTATGTCATATTAAAAAATAAAATTTTGATTTATAAAAAATATATTTGTTAAGGAAAGTTTTGAAAATAAAAATATGACAATAAAATATTGCCATATTTATTAATTTTTATAATTTATCTCATCAATTCTGGACCGTAACCAAAACCAAGATATTTGTAAATGGCATTATTTATGGTGTAATCTTGAATTACGCCCCATGTATTAGGGTATTTTTTTACATATACTTTAATATCGTTTTCCATATATTGTAAATCATTTCTTTTAACTAATTGCAAATAAAATTCAGAACTTTTTTCTAGCAGAAAGCTTTGGTACTGTTTATTGTTCATTTTTGAAATTTTTTTCTTTTCTTCGTTGCTAATTTTTTTTATGTAATTTTCTAATTCAGAGGCATGAGCTGTAAAATTAGGACCTTTAATATGCACAGTTAGGACAGCTGTACCATTTTTAATTTCGGCATCCAATACTTTGTATGAAATTTTTGAGTTTGCGATTATTAAGTAATCTGCAGAATTTTTTAATGATTTATTTGTCTGACTTGCTGCAATATCTTCTAAATTTTTTTTACGTTGATTGCTTACATTTTTTCCCAAAATTTCATTTGTACCTTCCACAGAGTTTGTAAAAACATTTTTCTTGACATTTTCAGGACTTGTGTGAAATTTCATAAAATCATAAAAGCTGTTGATAACGGCTTGTTTTTCATCATTTGAAGTATTATTTTTAGCATTAGAAAATCCAAAGATGCTAAAAAATAAAAATGTTACTGTTAAAAATTTTTTCATTTGCAACACTTCCTCTCGTTTTTAATATTTTAGAAAATTATAGCATTTTATTCTTGAAAAAAACTTTGAAAAATATTTTCCTATTTATAATTTTCCTTCATTTTTTCAATTTTTTCAAACAGAAATTTCTTTATTCTCTCTGGCTCCCTTACCTTTAAATGTTCTCCAAAAGATAGAAGATAGCCGTAAATCCATTCATTTTCAGGATATTCCATTACAACTTCAAAATTGCTATTTTCCATTTTGTTTATACTCTCTTCAGAAAATTCATCATAGACACGGTATGCTTGTGATTTATCTATTTCGACTATGATTTTTATAGTTTCTACCGTACTTTTTTTGTTATTTATTTCAAAGTCTTTTATTGTTTTTTCAAAATATTCATTTGTTAAGGTTAGATTTTTGATTCTTGTTATTTTAAATTGACGAATATCATTTTTTTTGTGGCAATAGGCAAATAAGTACCATGCTTTTTCTTTAAACCATAAATTTAAAGGGTCTGCTGTTCTTTCATAATGTTCGCCTTTTGTGTTAAAATAGTTAAATTTTACGGTTTGTTTAGTTAATATTGCCTCTTTAATTTTTTCAAATAAAGTACTATCATCGCAATTATATCTTGAAAAGTCTATTTTTATCCAGTTGTCTGACTTTTTGTTAAAAATAGTGCTTAATTTTGAAAGAGTTTTATTGTTATTAGGATAATTAGTAGCGTTTAAGCTTTGAAGTGCATAAAGTATTTCATTTTGCTCGTTTTGTGAAAGTAGCGATTTATTTATGACGTAGTTATCCATTAACTTTATTCCGCCAGATTTTCCCCTTTGAAAATAGACTGGAATACCAGCAGAAGAGAGAATGTCAATATCTCTATAAATTGTTCTGACTGATACTTCAAAATGTTCAGCAAGTTCTTTTGAAGTAATACTATTTTTTTCAAGTAATAAATAAACAATTTCAAATAATCTATTGATTTTCATAATGAGGAACTCCTTAATAGCATAATTTGTATATAACAAAGGTATTTTATTCTTTGGAGCTTGATTTTAATTCTTTTGAAAAAAAATTATAGTTGACAAATAAATAGAAAAAAAAGGAGAAATGCCTATTAACAGACAAAACTCCTTATTCCAAAGTTTTTTATAAATTTTTAAATCATTTATATGATTTTATTATTTCTTGTTCATACAAGAATTATATGTAAAGAATATATTTATTTATAAGAAATTAATTCCTAGATTAACTAAATGGATTAATTGCCCATCTAAATGTCTTGTTGTAATAATTACTGTCTAAACTAGAAACTGTTACTCTTCTACTTCCAGAAGAAGCGTGAATAAACTGTCTATTACCCATGTAGATTCCTACGTGAGAAATACGACCTTTTCCAGTTGTTTCAAAAAATACCAAATCACCTTTCGTCATATTCATTGATGAAATTCTTGGTTTAAATGTTGCTTGTGAGCTTGAAACTCTAGGCAAGCTTACATTAGCAGCTTTTTTGAATACGTAACCAACGAAGCCAGAACAATCAAAACTGTTAGGACCAGTTGCTCCCCAAACGTACGGTGAACCTAATTTTGTTTGTGCGAAAGAGATAATCTGATCTCTTACTGCTGTGGAAGAAGTTCCACTACTACTACTCACCTCTTTTGGTTTAGGTTTTGATACAACTGATAAATCTATAGTCTTGTTGCTATAATGATTTTTGATTGTACTTTGTAAATCTGCAAGAGATACAGCAGAAATAATTAAAGCTCCAGCTAGCATCAATATTTTCTTCATTAGAACCTCCAATCTACCTTTGAACTTTGGTAATATTATTATACCAGCAACAACTTTAATTTCAATTTTAAAAAACTTAAAATATCATTAATTTATTGAATCGGATTAATAAATAATCATAATTTAGATCTGAATTTTTATTTTAAAATCAAATGCTGACAAAATAAACGGTATTAAATCAGCCGATAGACATGTAAATTTGAAAATATTAACGAAATTAAATATTGTTTTCAAGAAGGAAAGTTTTTTTTAAAGGTAAAGAGCGAACAGTCTTACAGCCTTTACTAAACAATCTTATAGAAGAACATTCAAAATGGAAAGAATAAACATTTTTTTAGCTTAATAACAAAGAAGTCTGAGAGAAATATTGAAAAGAGGATATTTTTATACAGATGATAGGAAAATAAATAAAAAATATTATTTTACAGATTTACTAAAAATATTGAAAAACTAATCACAGTCATTAATCTGATTGGATTTTTCGTATAAAATAGAAGCAATTAAAATCGGAAGTAATAAAATCTGAATGATAAATACGGCAACTAGGCAACTAAAAGAGTAAAAAGAAATATTTACAAAGTTAGCAGAATAAATCTATTCCAAAGCTATTGTATTTTTTTTTAATATATGTTAGAATATTTTAAAATTTGAGAGAAAGGATTGGTAAATAGAATGAGGAAATTAAAATATACTTTATTGTTTGTAATGTTAGTATTTGGATTAAATTCTTGTTTAACTACAATGGTAGGTTGGGGGATATGTGAACAATACGGGTGTACTCCATCACCAAAAAAAAATGGAATCGAGGGAGTAGAAATCTTTGCAGAAGAAAATTTTATAGAATTTAAAAATTATTTTGAGTCATTAAAGAAAAGAGAAACTGTAATGGTAAAAGCTGGAAATAATGAAACTTTTAATGTTAATCTTCCTAAAAGCTTTATATTAAAAAAAATAAAAGATGGTTATTATCTATATGATGAAGAAAAGAAAATAGGCTTTTTTGTAATAGAGGATTTAAGAGCCTCTCAAAGTTATGATAAAAGAGACATAGAAAAAATATTTAATGGAACTGATAGAAAAGATTATAAAATTATAAATGTTAATAAGGGTGTACAGACATTAAAAGACAAAGAAGGATTAATTTTAAAATTAAAAAAACTTTCAAAAAATTATTATGCCTTAGCAAGTTTTTATGAAAGTGATGAACATTCAAAAGAAATACAAGAAATTTATGATTATTTATTAGAAAAAATGTAAGAATTGGAGTGTATTCAAAATTTTGGAGAAATAATTTGAAAAATTAATAGGAATAATAGTTAGACAAGCTGCATGGTAGCGTAATCTTGTAAAAAAATTGCTTTAATTCCAATTTTGGCTGTTTAAATGGGAAATAGTGTTAGATAATCGTTGTGAAAAGCAGCGGTTATTTTTATTTGTGTAAAAAATATTTTAATACTAAACCCTATTTAAATAATGGATTTATTACAAACTTTTCCAATCAAAGGATAAAAATTTGGTATTTCAAAATAATTAAAGTGTAATTTTTTAATAAACCGACGGAGCTTTTATTTGTTCAACTATGACTGTTTGACGACTGAAGGGAGGAGTTTCGGAGTTGGGCAAATAAAAGTCGTAGTTTAGCCATAGGTGTTGCGCAGCAATCTTGCCATACATTTTGATTCTTAGGATAAATCTTTATTGCAAGATAAGGATTTGCGGCAATGAGCAATCCTACGAAAAGAAAAAAGAAAAAAACTAATAAAAATAGTAAAAACTAATATTAAATAAAATAATCTAATACTAAATCTCATTATAAAATAGAAACTATATCAAGGATAAAAAGTTTTAATTATTTACTAAATATATTATGTAATTCAAAATTTATTAAACATTCGCTATTTAAACGGGGAATAATGTAAAATTAATTTATTTTGATGTAAAAAAGTGATGTTGTTGAATTGTACTGGAAATTATGGTAATATATTAATTAAATAAATGTGTTGATTAGATTTGAGGAGGAAAAATAAATGTATAAAGTATTAGTTGGTGAATATATTGATGATGATGCGATTGCGGGACTGCAGGAAGCTAGAGATGTGAAAGTTGATGTGAAAGTTGGGATTTCACGTGAGGAAATTTTGGATATAATTGGCGAATATGACGCTCTTATTGTGAGAAGTGTTATAAAAGTAGATAAGGAACTGCTGGATAAGGCAAAAAATCTGAAAATAGTCGGACGTGCGGGAAACGGTACAGATAATATTAATATTCCTGAGGCGACTGCACATGGGGTAATTGTGGCGAATACTCCTGACAGCAATACGGTTTCGGCTTGTGAAATTGCGATTGGGCTAATGCTTGCCTCTGCGAGAAATATTGTTGCGGCAAATAATTTTATAAAAAGTGGAAAATGGGAAAGAGAGATATTTGTAGGAAGCGAAATGTTTGAAAAAACATTGGGGATTATCGGACTTGGAAGAATTGGTGGACTGGTTGCTACGAGAATGAAAGCGTTTGGAATGAAACTTGTTGCTTATGATCCGTATATTTCGGACGAACGTTTTAAGAGATATGGCTGTGAAAAGGCTAAAACATTGGATGAACTGTTGGAAAAAGCGGATGTGATAACTATTCATACGCCTAAGACTAAAGAAACTGTGGATATGATAAACGCTGAAAATATTCACAAGTTAAAAGATGGTGTAAGACTTGTAAATGCGGCACGTGGAGGATTATTTAACGAGGAGGCTGTGGCTGAAGGATTAAGAAGCGGGAAAATTGCAAGTTTTGGATACGATGTTCATACGGTCGAGCCGCGTTCTGAATGTATTCTTTATGAATTTGAAAATGCAATTACAACGCCACATATTGGAGCGACAACTTATGAAGCGCAGCGAAATGTAGGGACTCAGGTTGTAAAGCAGGTATTAAATGGACTTCGTGGGGAAATAGTTGAAACGGCTGTGAATCTGCCTGCAATTGGAAGAGAGGAATTTTTAATTGTAAAACCGTTTATAAATCTGGCTGAAAAATTAGGAAAAATTTATTTCCAAATTGAAAAAACTCCAATTACAAATGTTGTGCTTAACTATTACGGAGAAATTGCCGAGCAGGAAACTGCGCTTGTGGATTCTACAGCAATAAAAGGGATTCTGGAGCCAGTTTTAAAAGAGGAAGTTAATTATATTAACTCAAAGCCGCTTGCTGAAAAAAGAGGGATTAATATTTCAATAAATAAAAAGGAACATAAATATAAAAATTATTCTTCAGCAATAGAATTTGTAATAACAAATGAAGAAGGCAAGAAAATATATGTTGTCGGAACAATTGGAATGAATAACGAGGAAAGAATTATCAGCATAAAGAATCACGATGTGGATATGGCAATTTCTGACAATATGATTTACTTAGGAAATGAAGATGTGCCGGGAGTTATCGGAGCTGTGGGGGCAACTTTAGGAAAAGGGAATATAAATATTGCCACAATGAACGTAGGTAGACGTGAAAACAGTGCAATTATGCTGCTTACAGTTGACAGTGAAGTTGGAAGAAGATCATTGAAGGAACTTAGAGGACTGAGTCAGATAAAATGGGCTCATTACTTGGATTTGACAATATAGTATTTTGTGAAAGAAAATAAAGATTATAAATTGGTATATTTTTTATTGGTATTTTGTTGGATTTTTAGATTAAGTTTTGCAACATGGTTCTTCTTGTAGAAATTATGATGATAAAATGAAAGGAATAGATATGGGTTTAAAATTTAGAGTAAAAGTGCCGGGAACATCGGCTAATATTGGTGTGGGATATGATTGTCTGGGAGTTGCGCTGGATTACTTTCTGGAACTGGAAGTGGAGGAAAGCGATAAAATAGAATTTTTGGAAAATGGAGAGCCGTTTTCGATTCCGATTGAAGAGAATTTGATTTTTGAAGCGATAAAATATACGGAAAAACATTTAGTAAAAAATATTCCTAGTTATAAAGTGAATGTTGTAAAAAATGATATTCCAATTTCACGTGGGCTTGGAAGCAGTTCATCTGCTATTGTTGCTGGGATTATGATTGCAAATAAATTTGCTGGTGATGTGCTGGATATTAATGAGGTGGCAAAATTGGCTGTGGAAATGGAAGGACATCCTGATAATGTAGTGCCTGCAATTTTCGGAGGAATGGTGCTTACTGCACATGATAAGGAAAACCTTGTCTACAGTTCATTGATAAATTCTGATGATTTATGTTTCTACGTAATGATCCCAAATTTTAAATTATCGACAGAAAAAGCAAGAAGTGTATTGCCCAAAACCTACTTAGTTTCTGACGCAATAAACAACATTTCAAAGTTAGGATTGCTTGTAGATGCCTTTAACAAAGGAAAATACGACAATTTACGTTTCCTTTTAGGCGATAAAATTCACCAGCCTTACAGATTCGCATTAATAAACGATTCAGAAAAAATCTTTGAAGCGTCTAAAAAACACGGTGCATTGGGAGAATATATAAGCGGTGCAGGTCCTACATTGATTTCCTTGAATTATGACAATGATGAATTTTTGGAAAATATGAAAAAAGAACTTGCAGAATTATCAGATAATTGGACTATCGAAAAGAAGAAAATCAATTTGAAATGTGCGGAGGTTTATTAATTTTATAAAAAATTAATTTTTCAAAGCTTATTTACATATTTGAAGATGTGTGCTAAAATAGTTTTGTTAGGAGGATAAATGTCTTCAAAGGAAATTATTAAAATGTTGGAAAAAGATGGCTGGATATTAAGAAAAATAGTTGGTAGCCATCATCATTTCAAACATCCTAACAAAATTGGAAAAGTTACTGTTCCTCATCCTAAAAAGGATTTAACGGCAGGAATAGTAAACAGTATCTTGAAACAGGCTGGCTTGAAATAGCCAGTTTGTTCCACTAAAATAGCTTAAAAGGAGTGATAAATCTATGAAATATAATTATTATGCAGTCTTTGAAAAAGAAAAAGATGGGAAATACAGCATTTATTATCCTGATTTACCAGGTTGTTTTTCATGTGGAGATAATATGGAAGAAGCATTATATATGGCAAAAGATGCTTTGGAAGGGTATTTATTAATTTCTGAAGAAGATAACGAATTTATAAGAGAGCCAAGCACATATTACGAACTTGATAAAAATTTAAAAGAAAATGAAATATTACAATTAATAACAGCAGATACAGATTTTATAAAAAAGTTAAATATTTAGTGAAAATGGAGAAATCATTATGGCTATAATTGTAAAAAAAGGACAGTTAGAAAAAATAAATAAAGAGATTGCAAAAAGAAATTTAGCTGAAAGACGTACTTATACAGTAAAAGAATTTCCAAAAAGTAATCTTTCAAAAAAAGCTGAAGAAGCCTTGAATAAAATATTTTCATCTATGAAGTAAAATTATTAGGGGTGTCTGAAAACTCAGAATTTATATTATTTTTGATATTTAGAAGACTTACTCTAAATTTATTATTTTGACAATTTTCAGATACACCCTCATAAAATAGATGATTTAATGAAATGAAATTTATTTCTGTAAAATTTAATACAATATTTTACTCTCAATTTTCTTTTAAATATCAACCACTTCCAATTTTTCTCTTTTCCACAGAACAACAATAAGAACCCCAGCAAAAGTACCTAAGTGACTGGCTTCGACATCTGAAAGTAAAAATAATTTTACAATACCTGCAAATATTGGAATTATTAAAAATATAGTTATTAACCTAAAAAGGTCGTATTTTATTTCTATTAAAATGTCCTTTTTATCTTCAAGATCTATTCCTAATCTCCTGTTTTTAGCCTTGTTTTCTGAAAGGATTACATACTTTTCATCAGTTTCAAAAATAGTTTCAGAATTTGCTTTTAATTTTATCTTTTCATTATCAATCCATATTATTTTTGGGAATATCCTAAATTTTAATTTATCACGAATTATTATTTTTGCCATTTATCTCTATTTTCCTTTTCGATTTTCTTTTGATTTTCTATATATTCTGTAATGTTTATAAAAATTCCTTTTAATTCAAATAATGTAATGCAATAAAGTGATAAAATGTTTAAACTGTTAATTTCAATATTAAAAATTAACATTAGCAGTAAAAATATTAAAACAGTAATTGAAACTATTGTCCATTCAATTTTAGAAAAAGGATTGATATTATTGTCATCCATTCCAACATCAGTTGTAATAAGAAGATGAAGGATATAAACGCCGATTAATTTTATTGATTGCCAAAAAAATGAAAAATTTTCTAGAATAATCTTGTTTCCCGTTAGATGAAATAAAATAATCATAAGAAATTCAATTATAAAAAATTTTTTCTCGTCATATAAATTTATAATTCCGTTAATTAGTGACAAAACAAGCATTATTTCAATAATATGTATTGTAAATCCGTTTTTATCCAATTTTTGAATATCAATATAATCCATAAAAATTGAACTTAATAAAATCATTTTTATTATTTGATACATTTTGTTTCTCCTTTCATAAGAAAAGTGCATTATATAAGTTAAAATAACACACTTCACTTATAAAAAATTCAAAAAATTACATATTAAAATATTTACAGAATGGCTGTGAGAATACAATTGCACTTACCGTAGCTTCTGGATACATCATAAATTCTTCTGTTAGAGAGATTCCGTATCTTTCTGGTTTTAAAAGATTAAATAATTTTCTCTGGTCACTTAAATCTGGGCAGGCTGGGTAGCCGAAAGAGTAACGGTTTCCTTGATACTGAGCGTTTAAAATTTCGTTTAAGGAGATGTCCTTGTCGATAATTCCTACATCCTGACGCATCATCTTGTGAATGTATTCTGATGTTGCTTCAGCAAGTTCAAGTCCTACAGAATTTACAATATGCCCTCTGTAAAATTCACCTTTTTCTTTAAGTTCATTTGAAACAAGTCTTGATTTTTCTCCTGCAGTTGCAACGAAGAATCCAATGTAGTCAATTCCATCTGGGCTTACATAGTCATTTAATGATAAATACTGTCCATATTTTTGTCTTGGGAAATCAAATGTTTCTAAAACAGTTGACAAGTCATCGGATAAAACTTCGATTTTGAAATCTTCCTTTCTTTCTCCAGCTTTTCGACGTACAGGGAAAAACTTGTAAATGGCTTTTATATCAAAGTATTCATCGCCATTTTCGATAATATCCAAAATTTCATTGTATAATTTTATTGTTCTAGGGTCTTGCTTTTCAATTAGATTATTTACAATCCATTTCATTCCAAGATGTTTTCCAATTAACATTTGTAAATTTATGAATGGGAATACATCTTTTGCTTTTATATTTGTTATAATTTGTTTATTTAATGTTTGTGGCTTATAAATTTTTTCAAAGTCATATTTTGGAAGTTCAACTTTTGAAAAATCAAATGTTCCATCAGCATCCTTAATATCACTTACCGTTGGTTTAACTTTTAGCTGTTCAAGTTTTTTTGCATCCTTAATTGTTACAAGCTCTCTACGCTTTTGTAAATATTCCTTAAATTCTTCAAATTTTTTCTCATCAATCATTTTGTTTAAGTCAGCAAGAGCTGTCATTGCATCTCTTGAGTAAATTACAATGTTATTTTTGTAGGCAGGCTCAATTTTATTTACAGTGAATTTTTCCGTAAGTGCAGCACCTCCTACAAATATTGGAATATCAATACCAGCTTCATGCAGAACGCCCATAGTATTCACCATTTCTGTGGCAGATTTTACAAGAAGTCCGGAAAGGCCCAAGAAATCTGCTTTATGTTCAATAATTGCTTCACGGATTTTTTCAGCAGGTGTATTTATTCCTAAGTCAATTACTTCGTAACCATTATTTCCAATGATTATCCCAACCAGATTTTTTCCAATGTCGTGAACATCCCCTTTTACTGTTGCCATAATTACTTTTCCTTTTACAGATGATTCATCTTTTTCCATAAACTGTTCTAGATGAGAAACTGAGGCTTTCATAACTTCTGCACTTTGCAAAACTTCGGCAACAATTAAGTCATTGTTGTTAAACAATCTTCCAACTTCATCCATTCCAGTCATCAGAGGACCGTTTATTATGTCAATTGGAGAATATTTCTGAAGTAATTCATCAAGATAGACAATCAAATCTTTTTTACTTCCTTCAACAACTAAATTTGAGACTTTTTCTTCAGTAGTTAAGTTGCTTGTATCGACCACTTTTTGGATGGCTTTTTTTTCACGGTAGAAGTTTGCAAATTTTGATACATTTTCATCGTTTGTATGGAATAATAGATTTTCTGCCAATTCCTTTTCTTCATCTGAAATTTCGTCCATTGGCATAACTTTTTCAGTATTCACTATCGCATAGTCAAGTCCAGCTTCGTAGGCTTTTTGCATATAGTAGGTATTCAAAACTTCTCTTCCTGCGACAGGCAGTCCAAATGAAACATTACTTACCCCTAAAATTGTTTTTACATTCGGCATTTCAGCTTTAATTTGCCTAATTGCCTCAATTGTTGCTGTGGCAGAGCCGATATACTTCTGATCTCCTGTAGCAACTGGGAAAACTAATGTGTCAAAAATTATATCTCTTTCATCAATTCCGTATTTTTTCGTAAGAAGTTCGTAACTTCTTCTAGCAACTTTCAATTTTTTCTCAACTGAAACAGCCATTCCTTCCTCATCAATCAGTCCTACAACGACAGAAGCCCCAAAATCCTT
Source organism: Leptotrichia hofstadii (assembly GCF_007990525.1). Classification (NCBI taxonomy): domain Bacteria; kingdom Fusobacteriati; phylum Fusobacteriota; class Fusobacteriia; order Fusobacteriales; family Leptotrichiaceae; genus Leptotrichia; species Leptotrichia hofstadii. The sequence goes on along the minus strand of NZ_AP019823.1, from coordinate 1,543,076 downwards.
AATAACCTTTGCCATGTCAGCAAATTTCTTTTCTCCATCTTCAAGGTTAATCGAATTTATAATTCCTTTCCCTTGCAAGTAAGTAAGCCCTTCTTTAACAACATTTATATCAGTTGAGTCAATCATAAGAGGAACTTTTGCAAATTTTGCCACTTTATCTAAAAATGCCTTCATGTCGGCGATTTCATCTCTATCAGGATTCGCAAGACAAATATCAATTACATCCGCACGCCCTTTAATCTGAAGTCTGGCAACTTCTGTCGCCTCATCAAATTTCTCGCTTGCAATTAAGTTTTTAAAAATACGTGAACCAATTACATTTGTACGTTCTCCCACGTAAATCGGACGGTTTTTTGGAGTTTCTAAAGCAATTAGTCCTGATACATCGTTAAAATCTTTGTTTTCGTCAATAACTCTTGGAGAATAGTTTACACTTTTTTCCTTAATTTTCTGAATATGTTCAGGCGTAGTTCCACAGCACCCTCCAACAATATTTAGATAATTATTTTGAAAAAACGGCTCAATTTTTGCCGACAATGTGTCTGGAGTTTCTTCGTATTCGCCATCTTCGTTAGGAAGTCCAGCATTTGGATAAACTGAAATATATGTATTTGAAATATTATTTAGTGTCTTTAAAAATTGTGTCATAAATTCAGGCCCCGTTGCACAGTTCAGTCCCACAGAAAATGGATTCATGTGGTTTACAGCGTAGTAAAAAGCATCTGCAGTTTGTCCTGCAAGTGTAGTTCCTGTACTTTCAATTGTAAACGAGAGCATTAACGGAACAGTATAATTTTCTTCCATAGCCTTTTTAAGCCCCAAATAAGCCGCTTTCAAATTTCTTGTATCTTGAATAGTTTCAAACAGAATTAAGTCAACTCCACCAGCCATAAGCCCAGAAACAGCTGTATAATAGCTATGGATAAGCTCTTCAAAAGTTACTCCCCCAGTAACGCTGATAGACTTATTGGAAGGTCCTAATGCTCCTGCAACATAAAGATTTCTCGTAACTTCAGGATGCTCGCTTCTATATTCAGCAATAGCTTCATTTACAAGCTTTGCCGCAGCTTTATTCATCTCAAAAACTTTATCTTCCAAATCGTAATCCTTTAATACAATATCCAAAGCTCCAAAACTGTTAGTTTCAATAATATCACTCCCAGCTTCTAAATATCTTTTATGGATATTTTTAATAACGTCAGGTCTTTGCAATACAAGATAATCATTGCACCCTTCATATTTTTCTCCGCCAAAATCACTTGCAGTCAGTTTTTCCTGCTGAATCATAGTCCCCATCGCTCCATCCAGCAGTAATATTTTATTTTTCAAATCATTTTGCAATAAATTGTAAGAATTTTTGTATTTATTTTTTGTCATTTATTCAACTCCTGTTTTTAGTAAATTTTATCCTACTATTTTATCATAAAAAACTTTATGTGTATATAGAAATATAAATTTTATTTTCAATATCAAAACATATTTTAATTTTGTAGAGTGATATTGTTTTAAAAGACAGTTTAAAGAATATATTTGTTTAAATAGTAAATTTGTTTAGTTTTATTATTTTGAATTTGAAGAAGTTGGAGTATAAATCTAAAGTTTACACAAAAATATATTAAAAATAGAAAGATATTTCAAATTTGTTATTAAAATATACGTAAAAGTGTGTTATAATGTGAAAATGTAAAGGAATAAATAAAAATATTTAAATAATTTTTAGGAAAAGGAGAATAATAATATATGTTATTAGAATTAAGAGAACTTCAGAAGAATACAAAAGAGTATTTGGGAAAAGAAATTGAAATTAATGGATGGGTAAAAAAAATTAGAAGCCAAAAGAACTTTGGATTTATCGAACTGAATGATGGAACTTTCTTTACTGGAATACAAGTCGTATTTGATGAAGAATTGGAAAATTTTGAGGAAATTTCTAAACTTACAATTTCTACTTCTGTTAAAGTTACAGGAATTGTAGTTGAATCATTAGGAAAGGGACAAGCTTACGAAATTAAAGCAACAAAAATTTCTGTTTATCAAAAAGCTGATTCAAATTATCCATTGCAAAACAAAAGACATAGTTTTGAATTTTTGAGAACAATTGCACATTTACGTCCTAGAACTAATGCTTTTTTTGCAACATTCAGAGTGCGTTCAATTTTATCTTATGCAATTCATAAATTTTTTCAGGAAAAAAACTTTGTATATGTTCAAACACCTATAATTACTGGAAGTGATGCTGAAGGTGCTGGAGAAATGTTTAGACTTACGACACTTGATATAAATAATGTTCCAAAAACTGAAAATGGAAGTATTGACTTTAAGCAGGATTTCTTTGGAAAAGAAGCAAATCTTACAGTAAGTGGGCAGCTAAATGTTGAAACATTTGCAACAGCGTTTAAAAATACATACACTTTTGGACCTACATTTAGAGCTGAGAAATCTAATACTCCAAAACATGCTGCAGAATTTTGGATGATGGAGCCTGAAATTGCATTTGCAGATTTGGATGTAAATATGGATGTTATTGAGGAAATGATAAAATATATTGTAAATTATGTAAGGGAAAACGCTAAGGAAGAAATGGAATTCTTCAACCAATTTGTAGACAAGGACTTATTTAATAGGCTTGATACTTTAGTAAACAATGAATTTGGGAGAATTACTTATACAGAAGCAATCGAAATTTTGAAAAATTCAAAACAGAAATTTGAGTATGAAGTAGAATGGGGAATTGACCTGCAAACTGAGCATGAAAGATACTTGGCAGAGAAACACTTTAAAAAACCTGTATTTGTAACTGATTATCCAAAAGATATAAAAGCATTTTATATGAAGTTAAATGAAGATGGAAAAACTGTAAGAGCAGTTGATTTATTGGCACCAGGAATTGGAGAAATCGTAGGTGGAAGCCAAAGGGAAGATGATTATGAAACTCTGCTAGGGAAAATTAAGGAAATGGGATTAAAAGAGGAAGATTACTGGTGGTACTTAGACCTTAGAAAATATGGAAGTGTGCCACATTCAGGATTTGGGCTTGGGTTTGACAGAATGCTTATGTACATTACTGGAATGACAAATATAAGAGATGTAATTCCATTTCCAAGAACAACTAAAAATTTGGAATTCTAATTTAATCTTCGATTCCTCAAATTCAGCTTGACAAAATATTAAAATTATATTCAAAGAAAAGCCAAATATAAGAGGTATGTCTTTTGTGTATAATTTAAGTGAAAATACTTTGAAATTCTGAAATTAAAATTTTTGAATAAATAAATTTATTTGATTTTAGATGTTATATAATATTAAAATTATACAGTCAGGAGGGAAAAATGGAGAAATTAAGACGAATAACAATGGGAATGCTGCTGCTTTTCTTCACAACTGTAGTAAAAGCAAACTATTATATTGCAGAAAACACAGTCACTAATAGTGGAGGCGATGCGACAACTGTTGAAGAAGAAAGAACGCCGGCAGTAGTGCCGCCGACAACTGAAGCTGATGACAATACAAAAAAGGCGCTTGAGCAAGGAACTGAAAAAAGCAAGCCCAAAGAGGAAAAAAAGACAGTTGACACAGGAACTATGCCAGCAACACAGACTGAAGACATATCAACTGAGGCAAAATACAATTCCTATGCAAATTATGAAAATGCTACACTTGCTAAAAAAAGTTCATCAGCTACATTCAGAATGGCACAGCTTTACTTTCGTGACGGACTTTACGAAAAAGCAGTAAATTTGGCATTAAAGGATGAAGCACCTGATATTCCTGTAATGTATGTAATTGCGATTGGTTCGCGATTAATGGGAGATAATGACAAGTCAATTGATTACTATACTAGAATATTATCGCAGGATGAAAATCAGGCGGAAGCAAAATTAGGAATAGGCATTGCCTATAAATCAAAAGGGGATTTTTCAAAAGCGTTAGGATATTTGAAAGACTATAATTCAAAACATTCTGATGATGAAGTAAAAAAAGAAATCGCAGTATTAAATGAAATATTAGCCGGTTCAAGATAAAAATTAGGGGGGATTATTGTGGAATGGCTTAGATTAAAGGAATATGGGATGAAAAATGCTCATATAAAAAAACTTATGTTAATTTTTCAAGATTTTGAAGAGTTATTTTATGAAGAAAATTTTAAATTGTTTAACGATGAACTGAAAAATCAATTGGAAGAAGCAATGAAAATTGATTTGAAGGCAAGGCTGGAACTCTACGAACGAAACAGAGTAAGAATAATAAGTGCAAATGATAAGGAATATCCAAAAAAACTAAAGGAAATAAAAGATTTTCCAGTTTTTTTATATTTAAAGGGAAAAAAATTAAAAGATTACGATAAAATAAAAATGGATAAAGACAAAATTTCAGTAGATAGTAAGCGAAATATTGGTGTAGTGGGTACAAGAAGAGCTACTAAATTTGGAAAAACAGCCTGTGAAAAAATTGTAAATGAACTTGTGAACTATAATGTAACTATAATTAGTGGACTTGCTGATGGAATAGATACAATTGCATTAAAAACAGCACTGGATAAGGAAATAGAAGTTGTGTCAGTAGTTGGAACAGGGCTGGATGTAGTTTATCCATACGAAAATTGGGATTTATGGGAAAGAATAGGAGAAACTGGAACTCTTATAAGCGAATATCCGCTTGGGACACAACCCACAAGATGGACTTTTCCTAGAAGAAATCGAATTATAGCAGGAATGTCAGATGGAGTTCTGGTAGCCGAAAGTTTTAAAAAAGGTGGTGCATTAATTACAGCAGAACTGGCTTTTAGCATGAACCGTGAAGTTTTTGCTGTACCTGGATTCATAAATTATCCATCTTTTGAAGGCTGTAATGATTTAATAAAAAACAACAAAGCAAAATTAGTAACTTGTGGGAATGACATTGCTGAAGAATTTTTGTGGGATATAAAAAAAGAAAAAAGTAAATTACAAAAACTTACATCAGAAGAGCAAATTGTATTTGAAACAATAATGGAAGAAGTAAGTTTTGAGCAAATTCTGCAAAATGTAAAAGAAAAAATCGAAAAAAATAAATTGTTTTCAATAATTATGAGTCTAAAAATCAGAGGATTAATTACAGAAACAAATGGGGCGAAGTATATAAGGATAGTATAATTAAAGTAAGGAATTAGTACTATACCTTGCATTCCGCGATTGTCTAAGTATTTTTTATTTAGTAATACAATGGATATTAAAAAAATAATATGAATAAAGTAAGAAAAGTAATTATTAATCAAAATAATTTAAAAATAAACATAGATAAGTAGATAAAGAAATAAGGAGAAAATAGAGTTGGCTAGAAAGTTAGTTATTGTTGAGTCACCGTCGAAGGCAAAAACTATTGAAAAAATACTTGGTAGAAACTACGAAGTTGTTGCATCTTACGGACATGTGATTGATTTACCTAAAACAAAGTTTGGGATAGATGTGGAAAATAATTTTGAGCCTCAATATAAGGTTATAAAAGGAAAAGGTGAGGTTTTAAAGAAATTAAAGGAAAAAGCGAAAAGTGCAAACGCTGTTTACCTGGCATCAGATCAGGATAGGGAAGGGGAAGCGATTGCTTGGCACATTTCTAATTATATTAAGCAGCCTGACAAGGTAAAAAGGATAGAATTTAACGAGATAACAAAGACGGCTGTAAATAATGCGATTAAAAACCCAAGAGATATTAATGATAACCTTGTAAATGCACAGCAGGCAAGAAGACTATTGGATAGAATTGTGGGATATAAGATAAGTCCGCTTTTATGGAAAATAATTAATCGTAACGCCAGTGCTGGTCGTGTACAGTCAGTTGCATTAAAGCTGATTTGTGACCTGGAAGATGAGATAAATGCGTTTGTACCCCAAAAATATTGGGAAGTAAGTGCATTAATTGAAAAAGATATTAATCTTAATTTAGTAAAAATTGCAGATGAAAAAGTGGATAAAATCTTTGATGAAAAAGTTATAAAAAAATTGAAAAAAGATCTGAAAAATGAAGCATTGACGCTTGAAAAAATAGAAGTTAAGAAAAAATCGCAAAGACCACCACTTGTATTTAAGACAAGTACACTGCAGCAGCTTGCTTCATCATATCTTGGTTACGGTGCAAGCAAAACAATGAATATTGCACAGCAGCTTTATGAAGGACTTGCAATTAATGGGGAAAATAAAGGACTAATAACATATATGAGAACAGATTCCACAAGAATTTCTGTTGATGCCCTAAATATGGCAAAAGATTATATTACAAAAAATTATGGTGAAAAATACGTTGGAAAATATATTGTAAAAAATTCAAAATCAAATGTTCAGGATGCCCACGAAGGAATCCGTCCATCTGATATTAACTTAGTTCCAGACAATATAAAAGCTTATTTGAATAATGATCAGTACAGATTGTATAAATTGATTTGGGATAGATTTCTAGTTTCACAGTTTGCAGCTATGCAGTACGAGCAGATGCAAATTAACGCTGTAAATGGGGATTACAATTTTCGTGGGACTATTAATAAAGTAATTTTTGATGGATATTACAAGATTTTTAAAGACGAGGATGAAATTAAGACTGGTGATTTTCCAGAATTAAAGGAAGGCAATGTTCATCCAATAGACAAATTGAATGTGGAAGAAGGAATAACAAAGCCTCCAACAAGATTTTCTGAAGCGACGCTTGTAAAAAAACTGGAATCAGAGGGAATTGGCCGTCCATCGACTTATGCTTCAATTGTTGAAACGCTTAAATCTAGGGAATATGTTGAACTTATTGAAAAGCGTTTTTATCCAACATATTTGGGATACGAGGTAAAGGATGAACTTGTTAAGAACTTTAAGGACATTATGAATGTAAAATTTACGGCGAATATGGAAAAGGAACTGGATAAGGTTGAAGAAGGGACAGTTGAATGGGTACAGCTTTTGAGAACTTTTTATGATTCGCTTGAAAAGGATATTGATAAGTTTGAGAAGGAAATTGATAAAATAAAGAATCGCAGAATTGTGTCGGATGTGCTGGATTCAGAGGGTAATCCGATGGTTTTAAAAACAGGGCTTTATGGGAAATATTTAATCAGCGAAACAAACGAGAAGGAAAAAATTTCGTTAAAAGGAATTGCAATATCGCCAGAAGTTCTTAAAAAGGGAGAAATCTTTGTAAAAGAGGAAGTAGAGAAACTTCAAAACAATAAAAAAGGAATTTTGACCGATTATTTTGATGAAGCTGGAAACAGATATGTGCTTAAAGTTGGACGATTTGGGGAATATCTTGAAAGTGAAAATTATGAAAAAGATGAAAAAAGAATGTCGTTGCCAGCTGAATTGAAGCAAAAATATAAAAAAGGAGCTGTAATAGAGCTGGATGGAGTATTGCAAATAAGCGAGGAAATGAAACGGTTGCAGGAAATTGACAGAAAAATAATAGAAGAAGCAGGAACATGTGAATTTTGCGGAAAACCGTATGAAATAAAAACTGGAAGATTTGGAAAATTTTTGGCTTGTACAGGCTACCCAGAATGTAAGACTATAAAAAATATAAAAACTGGGAAAGTTACAAGAGTGACTGAAAAATCGGAAAAAGCCAAGAAAACTACAAAAAAAGCGACTAAAGCAAAATCTGCGACGACCAAAAAGAAAAATAAAACCAAATAAAAAAATTGTAATTACTTAGAAATTTAAAAATTGAGGAATAATACATAATGGAAAAAGAAAAAAGAGATGAATTATATGAAAAATATGTTAAGTTATTGAATAAAAGTAAAAAATTGGAATTTATAGATAAAAATCATAATGGAAGCGTATTTGAATTAAAATCAGATTATATTAATTCAAAATTATGTCTGACATTATTTCCGATGTATAAAAATTTACAGATTGATTTAAGTTATTGTGAAGATGAAATTGGATTGAGTTTGTTTTATGAGGCTGATAGAGATAATTGGATTGGAATTTATTCAGCGGCTGGCGATGAATGTGAAAATTATGAAGAAGCTAAGAAACAGTTGAAAAAATTTGAAACATTAGAATTTTTTAGAGAAGTACTAATTCCTGAAGTAGTTGAAATATTTAATAAAGTCGGAATACAATGGAAGGTTATGGAAAAATTTCTTTTAAAAGAATATAAGGAATCATTTTATTATGATAATCTTCAATGCTATACTTTTAATGTAGTTTTTTTAGAAGAATAAATTAAATTTATAAAAAATAAATTTTATAATTTTTTTTAGGTTATTGATATAGAGAAAAATGGAGAAATCTTGATGAATAATAATACAGATATTGAGAAAAAAATCAAAATTGAAAAAGATATTGGGAATACAGAAAAAGAAAATGTAAAAAATGAAAATCTTGTGATGTATGTTGACAAATTTTTGTATTATGAAGAGGTTATTCTTGGGAAAAGTTTTAATACGATTAGAAGTTATCGGAGGGATTTACTGCAGTTTATGGAATATCTGGATGAATATGAGGAAATTCATAATTTTGAGGAAATTGAAATGATGACATTCAGATCTTTTATTGCGTATTTAAATTCTCCTCAGAAGCTGGCTAAAGAGGAAGCGAAGGAAAAAAAGGATTCTCAGAAAAATACTGCAAATACGGAAATTGATGATACAGAATCAGAGATTGATAAGATAAAAAATATTGAAGATATGGAAGAATTAAATACAAAAATAAGTGTCAAGCCAGTGTCTAAAAGAACTATAAATAGAAAGATTTCAGCACTTAGGACATTTTTTAAATATCTTCAGGAAATAAAAGTGATTGAAACAAACAAGGCGGCTTATATTAATGTTCCGAAATTTGAGAAGGAATTGCCAAATGTGTTGAATAGGGATGACTTAAATAGATTGAGAAATGTTATAAATACCGAAAAAATTACTGGGATTCGGGATAGATTAATTATTGAACTTCTTTATTCTAGCGGGCTTCGTTCGATGGAACTTATTAATTTGAGTGAATTTATGATTGATATTGAAGAGCGGGAAATTAGGGTTATTGGAAAAGGGGATAAGGAACGGATAACTTTTTTTAGTGAAAATGCTAAGAAATGGCTGATAAAGTATATTGAGGAAAAGAAAAAGCAATATGAAAATTACACTAGGGAAGTATTGATTGTAAACAGTAAAGGAAAAAAATTGACAACACGTTCGCTAAGAAGGCTTATTTCGGCACACGCACATGAAGCTGGGATACAAAAGGAAATAACACCACATGTGTTTAGGCATTCATTTGCAACAGAACTTTTAAATAACGGAGTGGATATCCGATATTTACAGGAATTGCTTGGGCATAGCAGTATTGCGACAACGCAAGTTTATACACATGTGAGCAAGGCTTTCTTGCGGGATATTTATATGAATACTCATCCGTTGGCTAAGGAATAATGGATTTGATTGGATTGAATTTTAATGTAAAAGGAATGAGAAAATAGGAGGAAATTTTGATTATAAAAAAATGTAGCGGTTGCGGAATTGAACTGCAGTTTGAAGATAAAAATAAGGAAGGATATGTTCCTGAAGAGAAGTTTATAACAGAGGATAATTTACTTTGTCAGAGATGTTTTAAAATTAAAAATTATGGGGAAAATCTTGTAAATAATTTTAGCAGGGAAGATTATCTGAAGGAAGTAAATGAAAGTGTGAAAAAATCTGATATAATACTTCCGATTTTTGATATTATTGACTTTGAAGGCTCATTTACTGAAGAAATTTTAGATTACTTGCGAGATTACAGATCTATAATTTTAATTAACAAAATAGATTTACTGCCTGACTTTATACATCCAACTGAAATTTCAAACTGGGTAAAGGACAGGCTTGCCGAAGAAGATATTGTACCTGATGATATTGCTTTTATCAGTGCGAAAAATAAATACGGAGTAAATGGAATAATCAGAAAAATTAAAAATATTTTTCATAACAAAAAAGTAAAGGCAACTGTACTTGGAGTTTCAAATGTTGGAAAATCATCAGTTATAAACTTACTTCTTGGGAACAATAAAATAACAACTTCTAAATATTCTGGAACTACTTTAAAATCAATTAACAATAAAATTCCAAATAGTGAAATTACGATAATTGACACGCCTGGACTTATTCCAGATGGAAGAATTTCTGATTTAATCAGTGTAGAAAATGGATTAAAGCTGGTGCCAGCTGGAGAAATTTCACGAAAAACTTTTAAACTTGAAGAAAATCAAGTATTTATGTTTGATGTTTTCTGCAGATTTAAAATACTTGGAAATGAACTTTTAGAAAGTGGAAGCAAGCCTATTTTTTCTGCTTATGCTTCAAAAAGTGTGAAGTTCCATGTAGCTCGTGAGGAAAGAGTGGAAGCCTTGCTAAATGGAAATTACTTTGAAATTTTACAAGGAGCTGAAAAAGAAAAGTATTTTCAAAATGAATTTGTAACTCATGAAGTAGAAATTGAGGAAAATGAGGAACTGGTAATAGCAGGGCTAGGCTGGATAAATGTTAAAAGAGGTCCGCTAAAGGTACAGCTGGAAGTTCCAGAAAATGTAAAAGTGATTGTTAGGCCGTCAATTTTTAGAAATAAAAAATAAATTTAAGAAATTATTAGAAACTTGAATATAGTGAAGGTTTGATTTTTGAAAAAACAGACTGAAAAAATAGGAAAATTGAAGTAAAAAAATCTGAAGGAAGGAGGGCGTGATTTTTTACATTATAATTGTCAAATTTAAAATTTTGTAAATTTCATGCGGGAAAATGGCTTTTAATAGTAATTATTATGGAAATAATAAAAATAGAATGACTAGAAAAATTGCTCTTCGTGGGATAACTTTTCTTGTGATAGTGTTCATTGCGATATTTAATGTCGTTATTTTATTTTCAAGAAAAATAGATAAACTTATAACTGCCGATATTCAGGTAGAAACTGTAAAATTACAGAATGCGGTAAAGAAATTTAACGAAAAAACTGGAGCAAATCCTAAATTAACAGGATTTGAAAATAATCTTAGGGATGTAAAGAGTGCAGATGGAAAATATGATTTTGAAACTTTTTATGGAAGTGAAAAAATTTATGAAATTCCTGAAAGCATAGAAAATTCTAGGGAAAGAAGCAATAGAATTGTAACAAAAAAGGATAAAAAAGGCGGATGGGTCTATGACGAGGCAAAAGGGACTGTTTCGCCAAATATTTAAAATTATAAAGTGAAAAATGGGGGAGTTAAATAAATAAACTCAATTAGAAAGAAGATTAGTAAAAAAATGAAATTTTCAAGTTTGGGAAGTGGAAGCAGTGGAAACTCCAGCTATATTGAAATGGGAAACAAGAAATTTCTTATAGATGCAGGATTTAGTGGTAAAAAAATTGTAGAAAAATTGAATAATATTGAAAAAAGAATTGAGGATATAATGGGGATATTTGTGACGCATGAACATTCTGACCATATTCAGGGACTTGGTGTTGTTTCACGAAAATATGATATTCCAATTTATCTTCATGAAGCAACTTATAATGTAATTAAGGACAGAATTGGAAAAATTGAGAAAAAAAATTTAAATTTTATAAGAGATGAAAAAACTGTAATTGATAATTGCGTAATAAATAATTTTGAAGTAATGCACGATGCTGAAAAGTGCTTGGGATATACATTTGAATACGAAGGGAAAAAATTGTCCTATGCAAGTGATGTTGGCTGTGTAAACAATATTATTAAGGAAAATTTGAAAAATAGCGATGTAATTGTGCTGGAAAGTAACTATGACTATAATATGCTAATGACAGGGCCTTATCATTGGGAACTGAAAAACCGTGTGAAGGGAAGAAATGGACATTTGTCAAATGCAGAAGCATCAAAGCTGATTGGACAGGTGCTTAACGAAAAATTGAAAAAAATTTATTTAATGCATATAAGCAAGGATAATAACACGCCAGAGCTGGCTTATAATTCGCTGTATCAAATTTTGGAGCGTGAAAATAAAAGCCATTTAGAAATTGAAATTATTAACGAAGAAGGAACAGAAATTTATAAAATATAGAATATTAGAATAAAGAATAAGGAAAAAGTTATGTGGAATGACTTAAAGCTGGAAATCGATATTTGTACTAAATGTATATTAGAAAAAACTAGAATTAATCCAATTGTTGGCGAAGGGAATAAAAAGGCAGAAATTTTATTTGTACTGGATAGCATAAGTGAGGAAGAGGATGTAAAGCAGAAACTTTTGATTGACAGAAATGGAAAATATTTTAAAAAATTTTTGGAGTATTCAAAGCTGGATTTAAAGAAATGTTATTTTACAACTCTCACAAAATGCAGTTCACATGGTAATTTAATCGAGAAAGACAGTATTACAAAGTGTAATGAGTTTCTTGTAGCGCAAATTGCCTTAATTAACCCAAAGTACATTGTAACAGTTGGAGAAAGAGCGACTAAATCACTTTTAGAAGATGTAAAAAAAGAGGATATAAAAGATTTGGTAGGAAAAGTGTTTGATTTTTATGGAGAAATTAAGGTTGTGCCGATTTACGATATTTCCTATTTGTTTAAAGCGACAGATAAGGAAAAGTGGAAATTAATAAAAATTTTGGAAAAATTATAAAAGAAGAAAGGAAATAAAAAAAGAATGATAGGAATAGGAATTGTAGGATTACCAAACGTGGGAAAATCAACATTATTTAACGCAATAACAAAAACACAGAATGCAGAGGCGGCAAACTATCCATTTGCAACAATTGAGCCAAATGTAGGGCTTGTAAGCGTGCCAGATCCACGTTTAAAAGATTTGGAGAAAGTAGTTAATCCAGAAAGAACGGTTGGAGCGACAGTTGAATTTGTAGATATTGCGGGGCTTGTAAAAGGCGCATCAAAGGGAGAAGGACTAGGAAACCAGTTTTTATCAAACATTAGAAATACAGCTGCAATTTGTCAGGTTGTAAGATGTTTTGACGATGACAATATTATTCACGTGGAAGGAAGCGTTGATCCTATAAGAGATATTGAAACAATTAATGCAGAATTGATTTTTGCTGATTTAGACACAGTTGAAAGGGCAATTCAGAAAAATCAGAAGCTGGCTCGTGGAGGAAACGCAGAAGGAAAAGAATTAGTCGCAGTTCTTGAAAGATGTAAAGTTCATCTGGAAGAATTTAAATTATTAAAAACATTGGAATTTACTCAAAGAGAAGAGGAATTAATAAAAGTTTATCAATTTTTAACAGTAAAACCAATGATGTTTGCCGCAAATATTTCGGAAGAAGACTTGACGGCTGGAATTGAAAATGATTACGTAAAAAAAGTGCGTGAATTTGCAAAGCAGTATGACAGCGAAGTGGTAACCTTTTCAGCAAAAGTAGAAGCAGAACTAATCGAAATCGAAGACGAAGAAGAAAGACAAATGTTCATTGACGAATTAGGAATAAAAGAACCAAGTCTAAACAGACTAATTAGAGCAGGATTCAAATTGTTAGGACTAATCACATACTTTACAGCTGGAGTAAAAGAAGTAAGAGCATGGACAATAAAACAAGGAACAAACGCTCAAAAATCTGCCAGTGAAATTCATACAGACATTGAAAAAGGATTTATCAGAGCAGAAGTAGTGTCTTTCGACAAATTCATCGAACTAAACGGATGGAACGGCGCAAAAGAAAAAGGTGCAATGAGACTGGAAGGAAAAGAGTACATTGTGCAAGATGGGGATGTAATGTTCTTCAGATTTAATGTTTAAGAAAATATTTATTAATTTTAGAAGCTCTTTTTTAAGTTTGTTGCTTATTTAAAGAGCTTTCTTTAAATTCTAAAAAGGAGATTAAAATGATAAAAAAATTTTTATTTATATTAATATTAGTAAGTGGTATTGTCTATTCAGAAGAATATTTTAGAGATTTAAAATATTTTGAATATCCTTATACAGATCCTCCAATAAGTATATCAGAACGAAATTACATAATAAAGCATAAAAATGAAAATAAATTGGTGTTTTATTTTAGATTAAAGGGTTTGTATAATGGAATAACACATAGTTACAATAAGGATGAAATATTAAAATATATGACATTAGAAAATTTAGAAAATTATTATTCAAAATTTAATCCTAAAGATAAATCTTATTATGGACAGTTCTTGTATGGTAAATGGATTATCACAAATAATAATGACAATAATGTGGAATTGTATATAGTAACTGTAGATGAAAATGGAAATATACATAAAAATAAGTATAATAAATCTCCAAATTTAGGACAAGTGTATCATATGAATTGGTATATAAATGATATAGATAAAAATAATGCACAAGGTTACTATTCTGTACCAGATTATGGAGAGATGATGACAATAATGACACCAAATAAGATAATTTTCAAAAATCCTGATTTTTTTGCACCAGAAGAGAACAGATTATATGAGGAGTTAATATCATTATTTTATAATGAATTACCAGAAAGTTTTTTTAAGCAAAGAAAGGAAAATCGAGCATACGAAATAAGAAGGATGATGTCTAAATATAATTTAAATTTAAAGGATATAGAAAATGTATACTAATTAAAATATTTCTGAAAAGAATTTTGATAAATTGTTGTTTTTTATAGCAGCGATTATTTTTTTTGAAATTATAATTGAAATTTGATTAAAAATATAGTATAATAAAATATATATTAATAATTAATTAAATAATATATAAATTAATAAAAGGAAATAATTGAGGTGGTAAAAATGAGTAAAGATGTAAATGTTGAAAATATGTATGAAGGAAAAAATATTGGAATCATACTAAATAAAACAAAGTTAGAGAATTTTGTGATTCAGGAATTTGTGTTGGATGAAAATATTAATGAACATCAGAAACTGGAAATTAAATTGGAAATGGATGATGAGCAGAGAAAAAATTTGGAAAGAATTATTGAAAAAGAAGATGTTGGGATTGAAATTGAGCTTGCTAATGTAGATAAGGATGTCAAAAGAAAAGTTTTTAGTGGGATTGTTGATTATTTTGAGATTCTGGATTATGGGAGTTATGGATGCAGGATTTTGATGAGGGCGTTTTCTAAGAGTGTGCTTTTTGACAGGAAAAATGAGAAGAAATATCGGGTTTTTCAAGATAGGAATTTAATGTTTTCAGATATAATTGATGAGATTAATAAGGATTATGCTGATAAAAAGGTGGAAATAAAATATTCTGATATTGCGAAAAAGCAGATAGGCAGTTTGATTGTTCAGTTTGATGAAACAGACTGGGAATTTTTGGTAAGACTTGCAAGTCAATTAAAAACGGGGATGTTTGTAATTGAACAGGGAATAATATTGTTTGGAATAGTAGAAATGGGAGAAATTAAGAAGGAAAATAAATATTTTTCAGATTATTCGCTGGTAAGAGATTATAAAAATCTATATTATAAAGTTCAGTCAAATAAAGTAATAAATTTGGGAGATACTGTTTCTATTTCTGAAAACGCTGTAGAAAATGAAGGAAATGATAAAAATTCTAGTGGGAATAAAGGCAGTTTTTCTGTATTACAAACTAGAATATTTTTGAAGGATTTTATTTTAAAAAGTGAATTTTTAGCAACGGATATGAAGAGTTATCACATATTCAAGAAATATAATGAAAAAATAAAAGGGTGCAGAATTGAAGCAAATGTTGAACGGGTGTTTGAAGATAGCGGAATTGCGAAAATGGAAGTCAGATTTGCAGAAGGGCTGAAAAAAATTGTTCAGGAAAGAAGCAATGAGGAAAGTAATGACAAAGCGTACGATGATTATGGAATAAAAAGATTTCCATTAAGTTATCAGACTTTTTATTCGCAGACAAATACTGGATTTTTCTGTACTCCCGAAGTAAATGATACTGTGGAAGTTTATTTTCCAAATGAAGACGAGCGATTTGCAAAAGTGTCGTGGGCAATAAACAATAAAGGAAATGGAAGGTTTAGTGATTATACCAAAAGAAATTTTCAGGTTAATCAGAGTGATTTTAATTTTAGCTTGAATTTGAACAGTTTTGAAGTGAAAACGGCTGAGAAATATAGCGTAGAATCACCAAATATAGTTGAAAATGCAGATAATTTTGTAAATAAGGCTAATCAAAATATGATAGTGGCTTCTAATAATTATTTGGGGATAGAGTCGATTGGGGATGCTGATTTTTATGGCTCTAAGATAAATATTATTGGGAAAGAGAAGGAAATAACGATGGAATCATTAAGTTCAGATGTTAGAATTAAAGGGAAAAAAGTTCACAGTAATTAATAGCAGTTAATAAAAAAATACAGGAGAATAATAAGATTAGTTAAAGCTTACTGTTCTTCCTGTATTGAAAAGATTTTAGTATAATTTATTTTTTTCTTTTGTTTCTTATAAATTGTATAAAAGTTATAATTTCCTGTTTTTCTGTATCTGTATAATTTTGGGAGTTTAAAACATATTCATCTAAATCATCATCTGGAATTAAATCAGTTTGCCGATTTAAGAAATAACTTGTGATTGCTCCCGTAATCATTCCAAAAGTTCCCATTCCAATCAGTATCAGAAAAATAGCAATTATTCTTCCAATAAATGTATGCGGATAGACATCTCCATAACCAACAGTAGTTGCAGTTACAAAAGCCCACCATAGGCTATTAAAATAAGAGAGTTTTTCGACATAGGAAACTATTAGGGCAGATACTATGATTCCAAGTACAGCAAATATTAACAAATAAATAAGTCCATTTGCTCTCAAGATTTTTTTTATTTTTTTGTAGAATTTTTTTACAGACAAATAAGCTTTTGTCAGTTTTAAATGCTTAAAAACTCTTGCTAAACGTCTAATCTTAAAAATTCTGAATAGCCTAAAAATAGAATAATACGGAATAATTGAGATTAAATCAGGAATATTGCTTTCAATAAAATCTAATTTATTTTCTGAATGTGTAAAACGTATAAAATAATCAACTGCAAAAATTAAATAAATTGATACATCAATAAATTCCAGGATTGGATTATTAAAAATGCTAATATCGCCATGTAAATCTAAAAGTGTAGTGACAAAGCTGTATAATGCCAAGAAAATAAAAATAACCTGATAACTTATACGAAATCTTTTGTTTTTATGTAATTTTTCAATTTTCTTTTTCATAAAAACTCCTGTTTTATTTAATAACTTTTCTATATGTTACTAATAACGGATTCCAAACACTTGCATTTGTTGGGGAATATGCAAAGTCAATTTCTATGAATTTTTTAATAGGTGTTTCAAGAGCAATAACGATAGCTATTTGATCTACAAATTGTGCTACTGCTTCTTTTCCCACCATTGCTCCGCCAAGAACGATTTTTTTATCTTTGTCATAAATAATTTCAGCACTTGCAGGAACAGAATCTTCAAAGCCAGAATTTTTATACATTGCTTTCATTGAAACTATATCAGCATTGTATCCTAATTGCAGAGCTTCTTTTAGAGAAAGTCCAGTTTGTGCTAGTTTTACATCATAAAATGAAGTTGCAAAAGAACGGATTAACCCTTTCCAGCTAACATCTTTTCCAGATAAGTGTTTTGCAAGGAACATTCCATGCTTGTTTGCTACATCTCCAAATGGAGCATATAAATTTCTGTCAGTTTTGTAATATTTGTTAAAAACGCAATCTCCAATGGCATATACATCTTTAATATTTGTCTCAAATTTATCATTTACAACAATTTTCCCAGAATCAGTTTTTAATTCTTTCGGCAAGAAATCAATGTTTGGAGTAATTCCGATACTAAATAGTGCAATATCAAAGTCTACAGTTTCCCCATTATCCAATTTTACTGATTTTGCTATATTATTTTCAGAAATTATTTCTGAAACGCCAGAGTTTAATTTTAATTCAACATCATTATTTTCTATTTCTTTATAAATTCTTTTTTTCAAGTTTTCAGAAACATTTGGAAAAATTTGATCAGCTTTTTCAATCAATGTAACATTTAATCCATTTTTTCTAAATGATTCAGCCATTTCCAGTCCAATAAATCCAGCTCCTACAACAACTGCATTTTTTAATTTTGATTTATTTTCATTAAGATAATCTTTTATTTTAAAGGCATGTTCTGCGTGAGATAAAGTAAACACATTTTCCAGATCCTTTGAATATCCAGCAATATTTGGCACAAATGATTTTGCCCCAACGGCAATTACCAGTTTGTCGTAAAAGATTATTCCGTTAATTTCATTCCCTTTTACTGTTACAGTTTTATTTTCAAAGTTAATTTCTGTAACTTCGTGATGAATTTTCACATCAATTCCACGCTTTATAAAATCTTCCGGTGTTCCGTGAAGAACATCACTTTTCTTCAATTCATCAGCAATGAAATAAGGTGTTGGACATCCAGCCCAAGCCACATAAGATGATTTTTCAAATAAAATAACCTCATCTTCAGGATTTGCTTTTTTATATTGAGTCGAAAACATCATTCCAGCTGCTCCGCCTCCAATTACAACTATTTTCATAATATTTTTTGCATGATAATTTATAAAATCATACACTCCTTTCATTTTTTGTTATTTTTGTTCTTGATTCATTTTATTAAATAGATACCTAAGTCTGCTTGCTACCATATTTATACCTACTTTGTTGTCTTTCCCACGTGGAATTATAACATCTGCATATCTTTTAGAAGGTTCAACAAATTCCAAATGCATCGGTTTTACTGTATTTATGTACTGATTTTTTACACTTTCAAAACTTCTTGCCCGCTCGTTTAAATCCCGTTCAATTCTTCTAAGCAGTCTTTCATCATCATCAGTATCAACAAAAATCTTTGTATCAAAAAGATTTCTAATTTTTGCAATTGCAAGCACCAAAATTCCTTCAACAATAATTATATTTGCAGGCTCAATATGCTGAGTCTCATCAACTCTGTTATGAACCTGAAAATCATAAATAGGCTTTTCAATAGATTTTCCATCCTTCAATGCAAGTATATGCTTTTCAAGCAAGTCAAAGTCAATTGCATCTGGATGATCATAATTTAACTTAGCCCTCTCTTCATAAGTTAGATGATCATTTCTCTTATAATAAGAATCCTGCTCCAGCAAAATCGAATGAATTCCCGTTCTTTCTAAATTTTTGATAATAGCTTGAGTAACGCTAGTCTTACCAGAACCAGTACCTCCAGCAATTCCGACAATTATAGTTTGATAGCTCATAAAAATATTTCCTCCCAAATAGATTTTAGTAATTTTTGAATTTTTTTAGAAGACTTGTATCTTGTTATAGTTTTTAAATAATTTTAGCATTTTTTTTACAGTTTTACAATAATGTAAAAGTTTAAAATTTTATATTTTTTTAAAATTAAAAATTTAATAAAAATGTTTGAAAAAAATTTAATTATATGATAAAATTAAAATATAGTTAAATATTGGAGGGGTTATGAATAGAGAGAATGAAATTTTTGAGAGGGAAATGCTTGGAAAAACTTTAAGAGAGATGTTTTTTGAGTTGAATTTGGAGATGGAGGAGAGGTTTCGAGAAATCAAAGATAAGTTTTTAGAAGCAAAAATTAATGAAATTTCCGAATATGAAGATATTTTTGTTGAAACGGTATTAGCGGAAAAAGAAGATGTATTTAAGATGGATGGAGTTTTTTTTCCTGTAGTTGATAAAATAGATATTCTTGATGAGAATTATAAGGATATTTATTTGGAAAATGTATATTTGAATTTGAGCTTGCATAAGATTGAGGAAGTTCTAGAAAGGGAATTTTTTGGGTGGATAGACATTGACGGAGATAATTATGAGGTTAAAGTCAGGTTTGTAAAAGATGAGAGATATTTTGACGAAATAAAAAAATTGCATAATTCTTTTGAACTTAATGGAAAAAAATGGAAAACCATTAATATGGCACATTTTATGAGGTGTTATAGGGTTAAACTGGCTGAGTATGGTTTTGATATGCCACAGGATATTTTGGATAAAATTCAAAATGGAAAATATGAGATTACTTATGATTTTGAAGAAATTCAGGATAAAGTTCTAAGAGATAGGGAATTGCTTTGGAATATTGAAAAGAAAAAGATAATAAGCACCATTTTTGTACGTCCGACAAAAATTAACTTATCTTTTGAATATACAATAAATTTTGAAAGTGATGAACAGATTTTGGTATCAAATCATGAAAATGAAGATATTTTGTGTTGCTATTACAGCGGAAAAAACAAATTAAATATTCTTTCAAAGAAAAATACAGGCAATATTTGGGATGTATTTTCAGTAAAGCCAATCGAAAAATGTAGAAAAATTCTTGAACTTTATGGAAAAAGTAGTGAGAATCAAGAAAATTATTTTCATTTTACAAATTTTAGAAATAAGAGCTTTATTGATAAAATTCAAACTAAAAATAAAAATACTAGAAGCCGTGCATTTTTGGAAAAATATTTCTTGGAATATGAGTTTACAAAGGATAAAATTTTGTTAAAAGATATTAATTTTAAAGA
Organism: Leptotrichia hofstadii; assembly: GCF_007990525.1. Lineage (NCBI taxonomy): Bacteria > Fusobacteriati > Fusobacteriota > Fusobacteriia > Fusobacteriales > Leptotrichiaceae > Leptotrichia > Leptotrichia hofstadii. The sequence goes on along the minus strand of NZ_AP019823.1, from coordinate 1,522,656 downwards.
AAACATCGAAAAAAATCTAGATACTTATGACTGTAATGAAAGTTTGAGAAATGATTTTCAAAAGGGATATTTCGATAAAAAGCCAAAGATGAATTTATTTCTGGAAATAAAGGATTTTGATGATTATTCAGAAGATAAGGTAAGTTTTTTGATTTCAGAAATTCAAAATGATTATAATGAATTTGAATGCAGGGGGTATCTATATGGCCAATAAAAATAAAAAAGGATACACATATATATGGGCAGTTCCTCCAAATGTGCAATTTGAACTGGCAAATAATATTTCGGCATATATTGAGGTAAATGCAGATTTTTTGAATAATAAAATTGTGAAAAAAAAGGCTGTAAAAGTAAATCCGTATGTAAGATTTAATAAAATTTTTGCTAGTTTTGTAAATTATTATGATAATTTTTTTGAGTTTGAAAATGAACTGGAGAAAGATACTAAAATTAAAAATCTGACAATGGAGAATGTACCTAAAAAAAAATCTAAAATAAATAGTTTTAGACGCAGGAACAACATAGTTAAAGAAGAAAAGGAAAATATATCAGTTTTAAGAAATTTTAAGAAAAATATTGAAAATAATGCGATAAATTATTTGCAGGAACTTGATTTTGTTAGTGGAACAACGGTAATTGATGTTATTTGTGAAAAAATTTTGGAAGATATAAAAAAAGGAATTCTAGGAATAAGCTTGAAAAAGTATTTTTTACTTTTGAGTAGCGAAGAACAGCAATATATAGCACTTTTAATTTATAATGAAAAAATAAATAATGTAAATTGCATGAAAAATTTTAGATTGGGAATAAAATATTTTTTTATTGATTCTCTTATTTATAGACAAAAATCAGAAAAAAATAAAATAATAGTTTATATAAATAAACCCAAAAATAAGGTAAATATTGCAAAAATAAAAACTTTGGAATTATTGTTCCTGGAACTTGGGATGGAATTAAAAGTATTTTGGGAAAATCATTTTGGAGTTGTAAATGTTGATGAAACAGTAAAAATTGATGAAATAGCAGTTTTTTAGAAAAATGAAGGAGTGGAATAAATGAAATATAGATTGAAGATTACAGATGAGGAAAACAAAAAGGAAATAAATGTAAGTGAAGATGAAATTATGGAAGTAAAATACAAAATTGGACTTGCAGAAGATACAAATCTTGCAAACAGCAGAAGCACAGTAGAAATGGAAATAATAGGAAAAATCATTTCAAACTTGGAAAATACAGGAAATAATTTGGAAAATGAGAGCATAAATGATGATTTGTATGAAAAAAATAAAAAGAATATAATAGATTTAGTGGAATGGGCAGAATCCTATCTGGAAAAAAGTGATTACAGAAATTTGGAAATGTTTGTTGATTTAGGTTCAAATAAAAAAATGGATTTGAAATTTACAAATATGTTTGTGTATAATTTTTCGCAGGAAATGAGCATTGAAAAAGGGATAGGGATTTTTAAGCTGAAGTTGAGACAAAAATTTCATCAAAAAAATAAACTTGATATAAAATAATACTTATAATGAAAATTTTGTGGTATAATAAAAATATAGATGTTCTATTAAATGAACTTAAAAATCATTCGATTTCTAAAAAAATTACAAAATTTATTTTAGGAGGAAATACTATGATTATAGATGTTGAATTAAACGAAAAAAAACAAAAACAGTTAAAAGAAGTTTTGGAATATGATAACAACTTTATTAATAATTTGATATCAAAAGAATTAGATAAAATAGAAGAAAATGAACAAATTTCCAAATCAGAAATAAAAAGAATAGTGAAGTTATCTGAAAAAGCTAAAAAATCCCCAATGATACCTCTTGAAGATTTTGGAAAGAAAATGGGATTTTAAGTGAAATACAGAGTATTGTTATCTCAATATACAGCAAAAAAATTACAAAAGATGGATAAAAATACAAGTAAAAAAATTTATGATTTTCTGAAAAAAATAAACAATTCTGAAAATCCAAGAATCAAAGGGGAGGCTTTGAGCCATAATTTAAAAGGATATTGGAAGTACAAACCATTAAAAAATTACAGGATAATAGTTGAAATACAAGATGATAAATTAATAGTTTTAGCTGTTGAAATAGAACATAGGAGTAAAGTATATTTGATTTTAAATAAATTAAAAAAATCATTTTTAAAATAAATAATGATAAATTCAAATATAGGGAGTGAGTTTTTATGAATAGAAATATTTTTATTACTGGAGCTACAAGCGGAATTGGGAAGGAAACAGCTTATGCCTTTGCGAAAAATGGGGATAATGTGATTTTGTGCGCTAGAAATGCGGATAAATTGAAGGAAATAAAGATTGATATTGATAGAAAATATGGAACTAACGCATATATTTTTGTATTGGATGTTACTAAATATAACGATGTTGTAAAATTTACCAAGAAAATATTGGATGATGTGAAAAAGGTAGATATTCTTGTAAATAATGCAGGACTTGCATTGGGGCTGGATAAATTTCAGGAATATGATATTGTGGATATTGAACAAATGATAGACACTAATATAAAAGGTCTGTTATATGTTACAAGACAAATTTTGCCAAGCATGGTTGAAAATGATGAGGGGCATATTATAAATATTGGTTCAACTGCTGGAATTTACGCTTATGCAGGAGCTGCTGTATATTGTGCGACTAAATCGGCTGTAAAGGTTTTGAGCGATGGAATTAGAATTGATACCATTGATAAAAATATTAAAGTAACTACTGTTCAGCCCGGGATTGTGGAAACTAATTTTAGTAATGTAAGATTCCATGGGAATACAGAGCAGGCTAAGAAGGTTTATGAAGGAATTGAGGCATTGAAGCCAGAAGATATTGCAAATACAATAGTTTATATTGCAAATCAGCCAAAACACGTACAAATTTCAGATATTACAATAATGGCGACAAATCAGGCGACTGGATTTAATATTTACAGAAAAAATCAAAATAAATAATGGTCTGAGATAGTAAATACATAGTAAAGATGTACAAAATACGCTAAACAAATTCATTGACTTTTATAAATAAGTTTAGTATAATAGTTTGTAATTATTTTTTGGAAGGGGAAGTATCGCCTAATGGTATGGCAGCAGCTTGGAAAGCTGTGGGCGGTTAAACGTCTTGTGGGTTCGAGTCCCTCTACTTCCGCCATTTATAAAAATAATTTGACAAATTAGTGAAAATATAGTAAACTAATTAAGATATACGCATAAAATTGGTGGCTAATACCAATGATAGCGATAAATTATTTGGAGGTGAACATAAATGTTTGCAGTAATTAAAACAGGTGGAAAACAGTACAAAGTAGAAGTTGGAACTGTATTAAAAGTTGAAAAATTAGCAGCTGATGTTGATTCAGACATCGAAATTAACGAAGTTCTATTAGTTGGAGAAGGAGATAACGTAACAGTTGGAACTCCAGTTGTAGAAGGAGCTAAAGTTGTAGCTACAGTTAAATCTCATGGAAAAGCTGATAAAAAAATTAACTTTAAATATAACAAAAAAACTTACTACAGAAAAAAAGGGCATAGACAATCTTTTACAGCAATTGAAATTAAATCAATCAATGCTTAATGTATTTTTTAATATAATTTAGATTGTGAAAGCTGTTGTGGTTTGAATGATAAGAATAGAAATTCAAAGACAAAAAAATAAAATAACATATTTTGAAATAAAAGGACATGCAAATTTTTCAGAATATGGAGAAGATGTAATTTGTGCAGCTGTTTCATCAGTAGGACAAATGACAGTAAATGGACTTATTGAAACTTTGAAACTTAAGAAAAAACTAAAGTTTACTGAAGAAGATGGGTATATTTCCTGTGATTTAAAAAATTCTGGATTGACTGATGATGAACTAGAAAATGCAGATATTTTGGTTGAATCAATGTATTCGTATTTGAAGGAAGTTGCAAAAAGTTATAGTAATTTTGTGAAACTTAAAGAAATAAAAATATAAATTTTAAGTTCAGAAGTTAAGATTTGAAAAGAATCCAAGAAATAAAATATGAAAAAGAAATCGAGGAGGTTGGAAAATGTTATTAAAATTAAACTTACAGTTATTTGCCTCAAAAAAAGGGCAAGGATCAACTAGAAATGGTAGAGATTCTAACCCTAAATATTTAGGAGTAAAAAAATATGATGGAGAAGCTGTAAAAGCTGGAAACATTATTGTAAGACAAAGAGGAAGTAAATTTCACGCAGGAACTAACGCTAAATTAGGAAAAGATTACACTTTATTCGCATTAACTGATGGATATGTAAAATTTGAAAAATTTGGAAATGGTAAAAAAAGAGTAAGTATTTATCCTGAAAGAGCAGAAGCATAGTAATAAATTGTATAATATATTTTTGAAATACTGTCTTAGAAATAGGATGGTATTTTTTTAAATTAACAATAAAAAATAGTTGGAGGCAAAGGTAAATGAAAAAAATAATAAATTTGAAGCATAGCATGAAAAAGGATATTTCTCTATTTTTGTTTATAATTTATATACTTCATCTAACATTTATGATTTTTGTAAATAATAAAACAGTAATTACAGACAGTAAGATATTTAGATATGTATACATGTTTAGAATATATAGTTGGATACTTAGTTTTCCAATAATTTATTATTTTGTAAAAACTTATAAAAAATATGAATATTTTAAAACGAACGAAAAATTTAATATAAAAGACTTTAATACATATTTTGCACTAGCTTTTTATGTAGGTAATCTTTCCAATTTATTGATTGTATCAATGTTTAAATTTAAAGGGCGAACGTCTTTAATAAATGAGCCTTTGTATATAGATGTAATAATGACAGTATTTGTAGCACCGATATTGGAAGAAATTGTATTTCGTGGAGTTATAATGAATAATTTGAGAAAATATGGGATTAGAGCAGCAATAATTATTAATTCCCTTCTTTTTGGACTATCCCATTATAATGTAGAGATGATTATTCCAGCATTTTTGACGGGAATCATCTTTTCTTATGTTGCATGCAAATATTCGATAAAATATTCTATTTTAATACATTTTCTGTTAAACACGATAACACAAATATTACAGGTTATAATACTTTCAAAAATTGGAATGTTCATAGCAGTATTTGGTTTGTTTTTGCTGTTTTTAATTATCTTTTTATTAATATTTTTTATAATTGGACTGGCAAAAGGAAGATACAAGGAGATATTTTTTATTTTAAAATTAAATGTTGAAGACAGGAAGAAATTAGTTGAATTTGTGAAAAATGATTTTCTGTATTTGCTGATAATATTTGCGATTGTGGTTTGTAATTTTTTCTTTAATTATAAAATATTTTAATTAATAAGTAATTTGACAAAATATTTAAATTGGAGTAATATATATGCAGAAAGATAAAATAAATTAAAATATCGTTGGTGGAGGCAGAACTATGAGTAGCAAAAAATATCAAAATTTATTAGTTATAGTAATCTCTGTAATTTCTTCCATACTTGGAAGCAAAGTTATTGATATGTACGGGTGGATTCCAGGATTATTGACAGCTGCAGTAACAGGTGCTGTTATTGGGTTAGGTGGAAAGTATTTGTTTAAGTTTTTTAATAAAACTGAATAGGTAATTTATAGATTTAAATTTAATATTGTATGAGAAAGGGAGTTTCTGTATATGCAGAAGCTCCTATTTTGCTATAATTTTAAACTGATTGAAAATTAAATAAAAAATTAATTTGACAAAATATGGGAGAAAGGTATAATATGTCTGTTAATAATAAAAAAAATTATGGAATCAAATGGGAGATGGTTTTAAATGCAAAAAATGTTAGCAAAAAATAATGAAAAAAGAGATATTTCGTTAATTTTATGTATAATATATTGCAGTTATCTAGTATTTAAAGTGTTTATTCAAAAAGGAATAGCGATAACAAACAATGATGTGTTAAGATACATGTATTTTTTTAGAATAGACAAATTTTTATTCTGTATTCCGTTTCTTTATTACTTTATAAAAAATAACAAGGAATACAAATATTTTAAAGTGAATGAAACACTAAGCAAACGAGATTTCAATATATATTTTGCATCGATTTTTTGGATAAATATCGCTTTAGGTTTTATAATTTCAATAGTAAGCAATATTTATGAACAGGATTTTGTAATAGAGAGACCTTTATATTTACATATAATTCATGCAATATGTATTGCACCTGTTTTAGAGGAAATAATATTTCGTGGAGTTATAATGAATAATTTGAAAAAGTATGGAATCAAAACAGCAATAATTTCCAGCTCAATTCTTTTTGGATTATCTCATTATAATATAGATATGATTATTCCAGCATTCTTTATAGGTATTGTACTGTCTTATGTTGCATATAGATATTCTATTAAATATTCTATTTTAATGCATATTCTAATAAATATGATTTCTGAAACACCTGAAATAGGAGAAGCCTCCCTGCTTATTTTTGTGATAATCGCCGTATTTTTGCTTATATTCTATCTATCTTTCTTTATATCTGGATTAATAAAGAAAAGCTATAAAGATATATTTTTAGTATTTAAATTAAGTGATGAAGATAGAAAAAATGTTGCTGGATTTCTGAAAACTAATGGATTGTATTTAGTGGTAATACTTGTTATTGTAATTTCTGGCTTGCTACTTAATTACAAGTTGTTTTAGGGTAAATAGGGAGTTTTTAGTTTTTAGTTTTTTCTTTTATATCAGTGCTTATTTCTTTTTTGCTTTATCTATCTTGTCTTTTTCTCCAATTTCTAATAACTAATCCCACTGTCAAGTAAAGAATTGTCGAAATTATACCTACTGAAAGTGAAAAAAGAAATGCCTGATTTTTTTCTACAGATACAATTCCTAAAAGAAGCAACGGATTTATCACTGCATCTTCCATAGTATGCATAATAACTAATGGCCACATAGATTTAGTAACTCTAAAAATTTCTGTATATATTACCGTCCAGCATATCACTACTATTGTTCCAGCAAGGAAAAAAGTTAGTCTCTCAACAGGTAAAGTGTTTTGTATTTCACTTTCGGACAAAAATATCATAATATATGGCAAGTGCCAAATCCACCAGATAAATCCGATAAGTAAGTACAATTTCAAATCGGATAATTTTAATTTTAACAATTGGTTTGTAAGATAGGCTCTCCAAACTGACTCTTCAAATATATTTTTTATAAATTGAATGGCAATTTGTACAGATAAAACCCCAATATAGGCTGTAATTCCAATATTTACATTGGGAAATTTAATCCCTTTCGTTATTAATCCCAGTAATATAACAATTAAAGTGACAGTGGGGTATACTAAAAAGCTAATCAAATATAACTTTTTATTATTTTTAAAATTAATGGAAACCGCTGAATTTTTCCACCCATCTTCTCCAAAAATGCGAAGAAGAATTGTACAAATTAATGGAGATAGTAACCAGATAAGCATTCCAAAAGGTTCTTCTCCTGCCATTGTTCCAACATTTTCATAATGGGCTTGACCAGACAATTTATCAACAAGGTATCCAATCCAGCCACAAGCAGTACTAACAATTGTAAAGATAATTATGTTTCGTTTAATCTTACTTATATCATTCATCTTGTTTCACCTTTCTTTTTATATTTTTTTCTTCAATTTTTTAAACCATTCTATGTTAAAAGCAGTAATATCAATTCCATAATCTAAAGTAGCCAATGTAAATTTACTGATTTCTTTAATGTTTTCATATATATCGTTTTCTTTATTTAAATTTTTAATTCTTTCTTGATATTCTGTATCTTTAAGCAGATGGTCTTTAAGTGTTTCCCTTTCTTTTTCAATATGTATTGATTCCCTTAATTTTTTTAGCGACGTATATTCCTTCTCTAAAGAATGAATGATTTTATCAATCAGATTTTTTTGTTCATTTTTTGAAATATATCCCATAAAAAGAAGTTTTCCAATATCTAAATTTTTTGTTTTTGACATGTCAATAGGAACACTTATCCATTCTATCAGTGTTTTTTGTCCAACATCAGTTATTGAGTATCTTTTTTTATTTACTCCTTTTTCAACAAGCTCTTCAAAAGTAACCATTTTCGACATAAGCAATTTTTTGAGAGCTGTCTGAATGCTCCCGAGGCTGTCGCTGCACATAGATTTAAAATTGTTTCTGATTACATTTCGAAGCTCGTATGCCGTCATTCTGTGTAACATTAAAATTCCTAAAATTATTTTATCCATAATAATATACCTCCTATATATCTTATAGTAACATACCTATTAGGTATTGTGAAGAGTTTATTTTAAAATTTTTAGTATTTTATTTTTCGTTTTGTGATTTCAACTTAATTCTTATTAATAAAGCAATTTTCCAAATTTATTATTTCCAAGAAAATATAAATGTAAATAATAAAAAAAGACAACCTTTAGGCTGTCCTTAAACAATGACACTTTACGATTTTTAAATATTCTCTTTTTTCAGAGCTTTAGCAAATAGTTTTCCATTTTTCACATAATGGTCAGCGTTTTTTTGAATATGCTCTATCTCTTCATCAGTCAGTTTTCTCACTATTTTAGCAGGACTTCCTAAAATGAGAACGCCTTTCTCGTAAGGAATTTTATGAGTGACTAAAGAACCTGCACCTATAAGACAGTTAGGAGCGATTTTTGATCCATTTAAAACTGCGCTGCCCATTCCTACGATTACATTATCTCCTATTTCACAGCTATGAAGTATCACATTATGACCTACAGTAACATTTTCTCCCACGATACAGGGAAGTCCAAAATCAGTATGTAATGTCGAATTATCCTGAACATTGCTATTTTTCCCTATAATTATTTTCTCCACATCTCCTCTTAGTACCGCACCGAACCATATATTTACCCCGTCATTCAGTTCTACATTTCCCATAACATCAGCACTTTCAGCAATAAATACCTCTCCCGATATTTTAGGTTTTATTCCGTCCAATTCATAAATCATCCTGAACACACTCTCCTAACTACATATTTTTCTTTTTCAAGTATTTCTTATAAACTTTCTTAAATTCCAAATCCTCATCAATACTTTCTAACTTTTTCTCAAATAAATCTATTCTATTCTTCATAGTTTTCTCAATCGAATGAAATTGCCTGTATTCATCAATTTTAGCATGATTGCCGCTTCGCAGGACTTCTGGAACGGTGTATCCGTCAATTTCTACGGGCCTTGTGTATTGCGGGAAGCCTAAAAGTCCGTTATAGAAAGAGTCGGTTTCAAAGGATTCTTTTTTTATTATGCCTTCTTTTATACGGATTACAGAGTCCATAATTACAAGGGAAGGTAGATCGCCACTGCTTAAGACGTAATCTCCAATGGAAATTTCTTCATCCACAAATTTATCAATTACCCTTTGGTCCAGTCCTTCATAACGACCTGAAATAAGTACGATTTCCTCTTTTTCTGAAAGTTCTGTAACTTTATTGTGAGTCAGCTGTTTTCCTTGTGGGGATAAAAAAATTACATAAGGTTTTTTTGAATTTTCGTTGTTGTAAAATTCATAGTTTTCGTAAAAGAAGTTCCAGTAGGCTTCTGGCTTTAAAACCATTCCAGCACCGCCGCCAAAAGGGATGTCGTCCATCTGGCTGTGTTTATTTCTGGCATAATCCCTTATGTTTACGATGTTAAAGTTGATAATATCTCTTTCGGCTGCTCTTTTTAGTATAGTTTGGGATAAATATTGTTCAAATAATTCTGGAAAAAGTGTAAGTACGTTAAATTTCATTGATTTTACCTCTTGCGTTTAGTTTCAAATTCTTTTTATTCTCTCATTCCATCAATCAGGGTTACTTCGATTCTGTTGTTTGAAAAATCGATTTTTGTTACAAATTCATCGATTAATGGAATCATTATTTCTTTTTTTGTTACAATATCCTCAATAATTAAAATATTATGTGCAGCAGTTTCCATAACATCTGTAACTTCTCCAATTTTTTCATTTTCAGAAAATACTTCTATTCCAAACAAGTCTTTTACATAAAACTCCTCTTCATTTCTTTCAGGCAGTAAATCACGACGGATTTTAACTTTATAGCCATTCAGTTCCTTTGCGGCATCAATATTGTCAATCCCTTCAAAGTCCAAGATTGCTTTTTTATCATTTAGCCTTTTTACATTTTTTACAACAAATAATTTTTTTTTGTCATTTTTTTCAAGAAGAACACGTTCATTTTCAATAAGTTCAATGTTTTCAAAAATTGAATTGATTTTAACACTTCCACGTAAATGGTGTGTTCCGACAATTGTTCCTATATTTATTAAATTTTCCATTTTTTAGTTAAATTTCTCGCTTTCTTAAATTTTTTTCAATTTTGTAAACTTTCTGCTGTCTTCTGCAATCATTTTCAATTCATCCAGATCTATTTCATCAAAGTTAGCTGCAACTGCTGAAATTACTCCTTCCACTAATGGAGCATCTGCAATTTTTGCTTCAACTTGTCCTTCCAGCTCTTTTATTGCCTTAGATGCATTAAATACAGAACTTCCCATATCTACGAAAACAAGCACTCCGGCTCCATTATCTGCTCGGATTATTGCTTCTTTCACATTCTCTACATTTGTTCCATAAACTTCTCTTTTTACATCTCCCCCGTTTTCCAATGCAAAGTCTTCCTGTTTAAATACTTTTACAAAATTAATAATTTCCTGTGCAAGCGTGTTACTGTGGCTAACTACCACAATTCCTACTAATTTATGATTATTTTCTTTCATTTTTTATTTCTGTCCTTTCATATTATGGTTGTATTTTTAGTTTTCTCCTAGTAATCTGTCTAAAATTATTGAAACAGCGCTTCTGACACACAAATGATTGTATCTGGTATTCCCGCGGATTGGCTCCAGAATTTTATAGGATAAATCCATAATTTCATTTGTAAGTCCCCATCCTGTTCCAAATAAAATTAAATACGGAGTATTATCTTCCACGATTTCCTTGCCTAAATCAGCATATCCAACAGTATTTGGGAAAATTTTTGCTGAAGTTGTAATAATTTTTGGTTTTTTTCCTTCAATTTTTTCAATTGTTTCTATAGCACTTTGGACAGAATCTTCAAGTTCTGTGTTTTCAAAGGCTTCGTTTCTATTTTTGTTAAATTCTATCCCATTTCCTTCAGTCCAGTAGCCAATAATTCTGCCAGTCAGCTCTTTCTGGGCATCAACTGGAGTTATAATGAAATATTTTTTTATATCGTAAGTTCTGCAAGTTCTGGAAATATCGTGTATATCAAAATTTGTGACAGAAGTTGCCACAACATCGTTATTTCTGTTGTAAACAGGGTAGTGGACAAGCCCCACATATATATTATCTCTCATTTTGATATTCCTTTCAGTTTTTTATTTCTTTCTTTTCTGCCTGTAGCCACGTATCTGTTCATTTTGCTCTTTGTAAGCTAAAGCCATAATAAACAGCAGTACAGTTTGTACCCAGAAAATTGCAAAATCAGTAAAATTATGAATTACAATTCCAGCAATTAGAGCAATTTTTAGCACATTATTTCTGTCATTTCTCAAAATATCGTATAAGTAACGTAAAAATACCGCAAGCAAGGCTATTGTTCCGATTAGCCCATAACTTAAAAGCAGTTCTACAAGTGCATTATGTGAATGCGGATACACATAATTTGTAAATTTATAGTAAAAAAAGTTTCCGTGTCCATACAGAATATTTGTTTTTTTAAAAATTCTAAATGCCATATCAATAATTTCAACTCTTAGCCAGAAATATTCTATTAATGTACTTTCACGCAAGAATGGGAAAACGCCTGAAACTACTCCCAAAATATATGATAAAAGAATTAAAATACATCCAGCAAAATATCTTCTTCGTAAAAAGTAGAAAAATAATGTAAATATTCCTAAAACAACTGCAATTAGTGAAGATCTTGATCCAGTAAGCAATATTGTCAGAATATTCATTAAAAATACAGCAAAATTAATTTTTGATTTTTTTTCAAATGTAAAATATAAATTTATGATTGCAGACATCATCATAATGCTTCCTAGATAATTAGGATTAAAGTATGCAAAATATCCGATTCTGTTATGTGTGAATAAAAATTCTCCCATTCCCACTAAAAGTGAAATTCCCGAAAATTTTGCCATCCATTCCAAATTATTTTTTTTAAATTCTACATCAACAATTAACGTATAGTAACGCCCAACTACAATACATAAAAATATGGGAATTGCCATTAGACCTAAAATATTTTTATAAAAGGCGGAAGTTATAAGTGAAAATCCCAAAACAATTCCCACTGTAATGAGCGACTTGTCCTTAAATATTTTTTTATATTCTCCAGTTATAAATATATTTATTAATATTAGAATGCTAAATAAGATAACTAAAGCATAATGTATAAAAATTGAAGCACCTAAAAGTAAATACAATTTTTCCAGATACTTCTGATTTTTTGTATCCAAGTTTCCTCCTTATAATTATAATAACATAGTAAAATTAAATTTTAAATTTTTTTATAAGACTCCCTGCTCAAAGGCATAAGGAGTATATTTGCCACTTTTTGTATCAATGCTTTTAATGATTTTTTTTACTTCCGTTGTTGTTTCAAATGTGAAATCTAGCCTCAATTCATCTAAATTCAGTTCATAAATATCATCCAGCCTTGGTATCAGGTTCATCGGCTTGTCTAGATAGAGTTCAATATTATCAAGTTCATTTCTTACAATTTTGTACTTGTCATAAAATTCGCCTTCCAGCTCCTTGTATTCCTTATCAAAAATTTTATGTTCGATATACATTCCTTTTAGGTAACCGTAAATCACAAGCCCTTTTTTCAGTTTGTCAGATTTTATGTTTTTTAATTGCCGATAACTTAATTCTGGCGATAAAAATACTGTTTCAAGATTTTTGAAAGTAGAAAACATCTCAATTGTATGATTATTGAAAATATTTAAGTTCCAGTCCAGCGTTTGTCCTTTTATTCCAGTTTTTTCTCCCATAATTGCCTGATAAAGATTGGAAACTAGGTTTGTACCTATTTTTATCTTATCTGTTTTTGACAAATTCTTTTCCTTTGCAACGTCAAACTGTTTTCGGTAAATTTTTGTTATTCCCATTTCACGGCAAGCATTTTCCTGGTCATCATTTGTAACAAGTGCTGAGATAACAGGTTTTTTACTATCTTTAGATTTTCCATTTTCCAGATTAATCGTTTCAAAATTATATTTTTTTCGCTCAATAGCTTTTCTTTTGTAAGATTCAAGCAATTTTTCCAAAAGTTCTGAAACACATTCTCTTTTGAGATTTTTTAGTTCACTAAAAGGAATGAACGAAGTTCCATCATAATCAATTTGAATTTTACCAAGTTCAAAAGTCGTATCTCCAAGTTCGCCAATTTTCTCTGCGATTTGTTCTTTCGTAATCAATTTTTTGGCATCTTGTTCAATAAGATTTCCTTTCTTTGTCACAGAAATTATCTCGTTTTTCAAATTTTCAATTTCCAGCGTAAGTTCGATTTCCTCCCCTTTTTTTGCAAGTAATGTCGCATTAATAGCGGCATACCTTTTAGAAACTTTTATATTATGGATAATCCTGTCGTTAATTTCTTTAGAATAATTTTTGTAAATATATTTTGTTCCTTTTGGTAATTTTCCGATTGAAACAATATCAAATCTATTTGCTTTTTGGACTTTTTCTTTCTCATTGTGACTATTTTGCTTTTTATTTTTCTTTTCAGAATTTCTATTTTCTCCAGCTTCAATAATCCGAATTTTATTTACATATTCTCCGCCAATCTGCTCAAAAGTCTCATCTACAAATTGAACACCATCTCCTAAAATAAGTTCATCATCAATTTTAAAGTTATTTGATTCTCCAATCCTTGCTCCAAGAAAATATCCAAAATTTGAAGAATATTTAAAGTTCATAAGTTTGTTATCCAAATAAAAATATCCTTTTGAATATCCACGGTTAAACAATTTGTAACTTTCTGTCGGACGTGGAGTGCCTTTTAGAATATTGTCATAGTAGCTTACAGTCTCGAAAACGTACTCGCTCGATTTTTTCCGTCCTTCAACTTTTATTGCATCAATTCCAATATTCTTTAACATATTGATTTCCTTTTCTTGCAATAACTGATCATTCGGGCTTAAAAAATAAGCACTTTCTCCATTTTCATCTGTAAACCTTTTACGGCAGGAATAGGCACAAAGTCCACGGTTTCCGCTTCTTCCTCCAATAAAGCTGCTTATGTAGCAATTTCCAGAATAAGAAATGCAAAGTGAACCTGAAACAAATATTTCCAGTTCAATGTCAGTTTTTTCACGAATGCTTTTTATTTCTTCAAAGGAAAGTTCTCTAGCAAGGCAGACACGTGTAAGTCCTAGTTCTTTTAATTTATTGGCTTCCACGTGATTTGCCACAGTCATCTGCGTACTTCCGTGAATTTTTAAATCTGGAAAATTTTCCTTCAAAAATTTCACAAATCCCAAATCCTGCACAATAACAGCGTCAATCCCATGCTCATAAACTCTTTTAATGTTGTTATACATGCTGTTAATCTCACTATCTTTCAAAATCGTATTTAAAGTCATAAGTGTCTTAACTCCACGTGAATGAGCATAATCAATTCCATCGAATACTTCCTGCATTGCGAGATTCTCATTATTTCTTCTCGCTCCAAATCCTTTCAGACCAAAAAATACTTCATTAGCTCCAGCTTTCACAGCGGCAACTAGTTTTTCATAATTTCCAGCTGGTGCTAAAATATTCATTTTTCCTTTTTTATCAAAATTTATATCTTGTTCCAATTTAATTTTCTCTCCATTTTTCTAAAAGTTTTATCTTATATATTATAGCAAATTTGGTATTTTTTTCCAATTTATTTTTTAATAAACTTGAAAATTATAAAAAATATTTATTAATAATCATTTCTTGATAAACTTTCAATAAAAATCACTAATTTGAAAATTTTAAGAATAAAATTTAGAAACATATTTAGAAATTCAAATTATTTTTTTTATAAAACTCTTTATTTTTTGATAAAAAAATGATACTATATAGGATGTAAATTATAAAGAAAGGAGAGAATGCTAAAAATATGGAATTTTATAATTTTATTTATTTAGAGAATAAAAAGCTTGTAATTGACAAGTTTTTTCTTATTATGATTATTTTTGTAATTGCATTTGTATTATTTGCATTCTGGAAATGGTTTAGAGGAAGTATTTCTTTAAGAGATAAGCAGCTTAGTATGCTTGGTTTGATGTTTATTTTCTTGTTTGGATTGTATCATTTTGAAAATTACAGAGCTAATAATAATCGGGAAAAAGTTTATAAAAATTCGGCAAGTGTTATTAAAAAATTAGCTGAAAAATTTAAAGTAAGAGAAGATGAGATTTTTATAAATACTCCTGAAATAACAGAACATACTGTTTATAAAATAAGGGATAAATTCTATCAGATTCACTGGGTAGACAATAATATTCTGGTTGAACAAATGACAGTTCCTTACGTAGATGAAATTAAAACATTTAAAGAATAATGAAACTTCTTGTTTTTAATAAGGAAAGATAATAAAGAAAGTGAGATGATGTAATTTGGATTTTATAATTCCTTTGGCGATAAAACTTACAATTGGATTTATTGCTTTAGTAGTATTTATGAATTTAAACGGACGAAGCCAGCTGGCACCAACTTCAACAGAAGATCAGATAGGTAACTATGTTCTTGGGGGAATTATTGGTGGTGTAATTTACAATCCGAGCATAACAATAGTTCAATTTTTAATAGTATTGTTAATATGGGGACTGTTGATGACAACAATAGATTTTCTAAAAAATTCAAACAAAAATGTAAAAAAAATGATAGACGGAGAAATTGTATACTTAATAAAAGGCGGAAAAATGATAACAGAAAATTTTGCTCAGGCAACTCTTTCTATCCCTGATTTCTATACAAAATTAAGAACAAAAGGAATTTTTCAAATATCTGATATTGAAGATGCTTTTATGGAATCAAACGGACAGCTAATTGTTATACAAAAAAACGATGAAAATTATTCAAATTTATTAGTTTCCGAAGGTAAAATAATGGAAGATAATCTAGAGCATATTGGAAAAAATGATGAATGGCTTAAGGAAGAACTGGCAAAGTACAATGTTTTAGATATTAATGATATTTTCTTAGTGGAATACAGTAATGATGATAAACTTTTTATTGTGAAGAAATAATATAAAATATAAAATACTCGGATTTAATAGCGCTAATTATTATTTTGAGTATTTTTTTTATTTCTGCTATTTAAACTGGAAATAGTATTATATACAGACAGATAGTAATTTTAAAAACTTGAAAAATAATTAGCATTCTTAGAAAAAAAAATTACAATTTTTTGTGGAAAAATAATAGAAAATTTAAAGAAAATATGATATAAATATAACAAAGGGAGAATTTATCTAAAATTTGAACTTTAATAAGAAATCACAATCAAAAAATAAAAAATAAGAGAGGATTGGTTTGATGAACGGAGCAGCAGCTAGTGCAATTAATTATCAGCAGATGGCATTTGGATTCCTGGGAGGACTGGGATTATTCCTATTTTGTATAAAGTATATGGGGGATGGGCTGCAAATGGCAGCTGGAGATAGGCTTCGATATATCTTGGATAAATATACAACTTCACCGTTTTTAGGAGTTCTAGTTGGAATTTTTGTAACGGCTTTGATACAGTCGAGTTCAGGAACATCAGTTATTACTATAGGTTTAGTTGGAGCAGGGCTTTTAACTTTAAGACAGGCAATAGGAATCATTATGGGAGCAAATATCGGTACAACAATTACAACTTTCATAATTGGATTTAACATTACGCATTATGCATTGCCGATACTGTTTTTAGGAGCGGCGTGCCTATTTTTCGTAAAACATAATTTCATAAATAATTTAGGTAGAATTTTATTTGGTTTTGGGGGAATATTTTTTGCATTGACATTAATGTCAGGTGCAATGGAACCGCTTAAACATCTGCCAGCATTTACAGAATTAACAATAAAATTAAGCAACAGTCCAGTTTTAGGAGTATTTATCGGTACAATGATTACAATGCTGGTTCAGGCTTCAAGTGCTACAATCAGTATTTTACAAAATGTGTATCAGGAAAACCTTATAACCTTAAAAGCGGCATTGCCTGTACTTTTTGGGGATAACATCGGAACAACAATAACAGCGATAATTGCAGTAATTGGAGCAAATACTTCGGCAAAAAGACTTGCTTTGTCTCACACAATGTTCAATGTCATAGGAACAGTTATTTTTATGATTTTCTTATCGCCATTTTCAATGTTTGTGGAAAAAATGGCCCAGTTTTTTCATTTGAATCCAAAAGTAACAATAGCGTTTGCACATGGATCGTTTAATGCTATGACAACAATTTTGCTGTTTCCGTTTATTGGAGTGCTGGAATACATTGTTGTAAAATTAATCAGAGAAAAAGAAGAGGACAAAGTTGAACATAAGCCAAGATATCTGGATGCTGCATTAATATACACCCCTTCAATCGCATTGGGTCAAGTAAAACAGGAAATGCTTTCTATGATTTCAATTGCATTAAAAAGTTTGGAAAGATCAGTTGAATTTTTTCATGATCATAACGAGAAAACTGCAGAAAGAGTTGACAAAACAGAGGAAGCAATAAATAACATTGATCAGGAAATTACAAAATACTTAACTTCATTATCACAGGAACATATAACTGAAAAAGATGGAGAAGAAATCAGCATGTATCTTGACATGTGCCGTGATGTAGAGCGTATAGGGGATCACGCGGCTGGAATCGTAAGAGATACCAGATATGAAATTAAGAAGAAATTGGTATTTACAGAGACAGCTCATGAAGAAATACAAAAATTGTTCCTAATTTCAAAACAAATTATTGAAACTGCTGAAGAGGCGCTAAGAAATAATGACACAGAAAAAGCCTTCGCAGTAGTAGATTTGCACAACAAACTTTACACTAAGGAAAAAGAAGTAAGAAAGGCTCACATAAAACGTGTAAGTAAACAGGAATGTGATGTAAAAGCAGGACTTTACTACATAGATGTTGTGTCACACTTCACAAGAATTGGAGACCATGCGAGAAACTTAGTTGAGAAAATGATTGAAAACAAAGCAAATTAGGGGATATAAGAATAGGCTAGTGATAGCTTATTTTTATATTTGGAAACAAAAACTTTGTTATATTTTTAAAGCTTCTATTTTCTTAAATATATTGAATTTTTTTAAGATAGTAAAATTTTAGGATATTTTAGATAGCAAATAGAAATTTAGCTATTCCAAAAGAAAATTACACTATTTTATCTAAAACTCAACAAAAGGAATTAGGAAATGTTTGCTTTTATATAGTATTAATAGGGGCTAGGCATAGAACGTGACTTACTGAAATTAAAATTAAAGAAAAAATTACAGAATTTTTTAAGGAAAAAAACAAAAGTTTGACAATATTGTGGAGTATAATATAGTAGTGGAAGTGGTTATTCTGCAAAAATAATAAGAAATAGTTATGAAATTAAAGGAGGATGATTAACTATGAGAAAAATAGGGAATATAATACTTGGAGCTCTAATCATGTTAGTTGGACTTGTAATTTTAACAGAAAGTAACGACAATCATATTGATATAAAAATTGCAGATAAAGAGAATCTGAGTGTAGATAATGTGAAAAATGTAACAGCAGTAACTGAACAGCAAGGTTCAAGAAAAAAAGTTAAGGCTGTAATTATCGAATTTGATAAAACAATAAAAAATTCAAAATTATCAAAAAATGCAGTTACTGTAACTCAAAAGAGCATTTCAAAAAACAGCGCAGGCGATGAAATAGACGAGCCAATAATCAACACGACTGAAACTAGGATAAATAGGGAAGTTTCAAAAATATATACAAGTGACAAGATAGATGATAATGTAGAAGCAAAGAATGGAAAATATCTTTATTTGGAACTTGCTGAAGATAAAAATTCCAATAAGGAATCTGCACAGAAAAATCTTGAAAATTTAAAAATATCAATTTCAGAGGATAAAGCTAACTATTTTACAAACAGCAAAAGTTTTAATGTGAGCAGTAAATCGTAAAGAAATTTTTAGAAAGAAAAATATTTAATAGAATGGTGAATACAATGAGAAATAGAAAGTTACTATTAATTTTAGCATTAACAATAATATTGACAGCAGGATGTTCCAAAAAAAGTGACAGTAAGGCTAATGATTTAAAAAAGCAGAATACCACTGAAAGTGGAAAAGTTACAGGAACTTCAGAAAAAGAGTACTTAAAAAATATAAATTATTCAAATTTAGCAGATAAAACTGTGAAGGGAGAGGTTGAGAAAAATTTAGAAAATGCTGGAGTTAATTCCAGCAATATAAATCTTTTTTTCAAAAGTGTAAATTACTATAACGAAGCAACTCAAAATAAAGGGCTTATAAAAGAAGGCTTTGTTAATTCTGAAAATATAAATCCAACTTATGATGAAGTGGCTATCCAGCAAATCTGGGATAAAAAAAATAAGAATTTTCCAGGCTTTAATTGCCGGATAACAGCATTTACATTTATGAAAGATTACGTAAAAGTAGAAAAACCAGTTGTAAAAACAGGAGAAATGCTTTTTATGGATATGGAGTCACTGAAAAATGTACCATTTGAATTATTTTCACAAAATGAAAAGGATAGATTTGTAAATTTATTTTCAGAAATTCCGACAAAGGCTACTAAAGATGTAAATATTCACGTTGAAAATGTGAAAAATGCGTGGAAAGAGCGAGGAGTTACATTTGATAAAAATAGTAAAATATCAATGATTTCTGTGTTTTTTCATTTTAATGATGAACCTGAAGAAAATATTTTATTTGTTGGACATGTTGGAGTTCTCATCCCAGAAAGCAATGGAAAACTTATGTTTATTGAAAAATTGGCATTTCAACAGCCTTACCAAGTATTAAAATTTAATAATCGAACAGAGCTGAATGATTATCTTATGAACAAATATGATACTGCATGGGGACAACAGACTGCGAAGCCATTTATTATGGAAAACGATGACTTGCTAAAGGGCTACAGAGGGAATCCAAATAATAATAAATAATTATTTAAAATATTTTAAGAGGAGTATCTAACAATGCTTTTTTTTACAAGAAAAAAATCATGGAAATTATTTGCTGGAATAAGTTTATTGGCAGTTTTTCAATTTGCTTGTAGTAATGAAGTAAAAAATAATTCTAAAGAAATAAATTCAGAAAATAATATGAAATCTGAAAAATTAATAAATCCAGAGGAAATGACACTGCAAGCAAGATACGGTGTTCCGCAAGGATACAAAAGAGTAGCGGTAGAAAAAGGCAGTTTTGCTGAATTTTTAAGAAATCAGAAATTAAAGCCTTATGGAGAAAAAGTGAAGTATTTTAACGGAAATTACAAACAGAGTGAAGGGATTTATGACAGTGTATTTGATGTGGAAATAGGCGACAGGGATTTGCACCAATGTGCTGATGCAATAATGCTTTTACGTGGTGAATATTTTTATAGTAAAAAAGAATACGATAAAATTAATTTTAATTTTGTGACAGGATTTAATGCGCAATATTCTAAGTGGATGCAAGGTTATCGAATAAATCCTAATGGAAAAGGAAGTTACTATAAAAAATCTGCTCCATCTAATACATACAAGGACTTTAGAAACTTTATGAATATTGTTTTTGGATATGCAGGAACATTATCCCTTGAAAAGGAAATGACACCGCAAAAAATCGAAAATATGAAAATTGGAGATGTGTTTATTATGGGTGGCAGTCCAGGACACGCTGTTATTGTAGTGGATATGGCTGAAAATGAGGAAGGAGAAAAAATATTTATGCTTGCTCAATCGTATATGCCTGCTCAGCAGACTCAAATTTTGATAAATCCTGAAAATGGAGGAGTATGGTATTCATTGAAAGGAAAAGATGTACTTGTAACACCTGAATGGAAATTTCCAATAGAAGAATTAAGAAAATTTTAGTTTTGTAAATTTACTTTCAATATCAAATCTTCTTAAAGAATAGAAATTGTTTAATGAGTAATCCTACGAAAATAAAAAAGAAAAAACATAATAATAAGATACTTAAAATAATAAAATAAAAAACTCAGAAGATAAATATTATTTTCCGAGTTTTTTTGTTTAAGAAATTAAATAATTAGATTATTTTTTTACTTTTCTTGTTTTTTTGTCTTTTTTGCTGTCTTTTTTTGCTTTTGATCCCTTTGATGATTTTTTATCAGAAGATTTTTTTCTTCCTTTTCTATCTTTTCTTTTGTCTGATTTTTTACCAGACTTTTCTCCACTGTTTCTATTTCCAGTAGCTTCTTCAACAAGCGGTTTTGCATCTTTTTTAGAATTTAAGGCTCGCATTATGTATTGGGCTTCCTGTAACGGTACTGTTATGAAAGAGTATTTGTCCATAATTTTAACATCTTTTACTTTTCTTCCTGGTGTTTTTGCTTTTTTATTTAATAAATCAAGCAATCGTCCAACATTATAGCCATCTTTACTTCCAAGTGCGATAAATAATCTTGTTTTGTCATCAATTTTAACTTTCACATCTTGAATTTCACTATAATTGTCAGGTAAGAATTCATCTTCATAAACATGTCTTAATACAGATGCAAGGACTTGTTTCGCATCTCTTCCGTCCATCAGTTTTTCAGCCAGTTCCTTATAGGCATCAAAGTCATTTTCCTTAATGATTTCGTCAACGTAAGCAACCAATGCTTCTCTTTTTGCCTCAAGAATTTCTTCTACATTCGGAATGTCTTCCCGTTTTATGTCAGTTTTTGTGATACGTTTAATTTGAGCAAGTTTGCTAGCCTCTCTCGGAGTTACAAAAGTTATTGCGACACCTTTTTGTCCAGCACGTCCTGTTCTTCCTATTCTGTGAACATAGGACTCGGCTTCTTGTGGGATAGAGTAGTTGATAACATGTGTCAGGTTGCTTACATCAATTCCACGTGCGGCAACATCTGTCGCAACTAATATTGTCAATATTTTTTTCTTGAATAGATCAAGCGCCTTTTGTCTGAGAGCTTGAGTAATATCTCCATGAATACACTCTGCATCGTAGTTTCTAGCTTTTAATTTGTTTGTAACATCATCTACTTCAGATTTTGTACGGCAAAATACAATTCCATAAAAATCCTGTTCATAATCAAGAACTCTACATAAAGCTTCAAATTTATCTTCCTGTTTTACTTCATAGTAAATTTGTTCGGTCAAATTAGTTGTAAGTTCTTTTTTCTCAACTTTTAATAATTTGTGTTCTGGCATAAATCTTTTGGCAATAGCCATAATTGCTTTAGGGATTGTTGCTGAAAAGAATAACATTTTTTTCTCATCGTTAGTTTTTTCCAGAATAGCTTCAATATCTTCCAAAAATCCCATATTTAGCATTTCATCGGCTTCATCAAGCACAAAATAATCTAAGTTGTCAACTTTTAGTACTTTTTTTCTCATTAAGTCCATAACACGTCCTGGCGTTCCAACGACAATATCTACTCCAGATTTTAATTTTTTTATCTGATTTTCGATAGATGCACCACCATAGACAGCGAGCACTTTTAAATCCTTTGCTCCTTTCAATGAATAAATTTCATCGGCAACTTGATTGGCAAGTTCTCTTGTTGGTGCTAAAATTAAGGCTCTAACTGTCTTATCAGCTTCAATTGTTTCTAAAATTGGGATACCAAATGCTGCAGTTTTACCTGTTCCTGTCTGAGCTTGTCCTATCAAGTGGGTTCTTTCCTTTAATAATTCAGGGACTACCAATTTTTGTATTTCACTTGGCTCCTCGAATCCTTTTTTGCTTAAAGCGTTAAGCATCTCCGTGCTTAATCCAAAATCTTCAAATCTTTGCATTACTTTTTTATTTACCTTCTTTCGTTTTATAGTTTAATTTATACTTATTATTTTAAAAAAATTTTTTGTACGTGTTATTATATCATATTTTTTAGCTTTTTGTACTTAATTTTTAAAATTTATTTTCATAAACCGTGACAAAATAATTTTGAGGCTAAATTTAAAGATTAGCCAAAATTCATTTAAGCACTGATTTATTTAGCTTTCGTTAACTTTATATTTCAAAACTTTAGTTGCATTCAATACAGCAAGCAAAGCAACACCAACGTCTGCAAATACAGCTTCCCACATTGTTGCATCCCCAAAAAGCCCTAGAATTAGAACTATTAATTTTACAGCAAATGCTAAAGTAATGTTTTGCCAAACAATTGTTTTAGTTTTTTTAGCTATTTTCATAGCAGTTACAATTTTTGAAGGTTCATCATTCATTATTACAACATCGGCAGCTTCGATGGCGGCATCACTTCCGACACCTCCCATTGCGATTCCAATGTCGGCTCTGGCAAGTACAGGTGCGTCATTTATTCCATCTCCTACAAATACAACTTTCCCTTTTTCGCTTTTAGTCTTGTAAATTTCTTCCAGCTTTTCAACTTTCTCATTTGGAAGCAGTTCAGCAAAAACTTTGTCAATTCCAAGTTTTTGAGCAATGTTTTTACCGATTGCATTGTTATCGCCAGTAAGCATCACAATTTCCTTGATTCCGTTTGCCTTTATTCCCTTGATTGCTTTTGGAGAATCTGCTTTTATTTCATCAGAAATTAGGATATTTCCGATATATTGTCCATCAAATGCAATGTAAATTACAGTTCCTAAATTCTCTTTTTCAGTAAATTTAATATTTTCTAAGTTCATTAATTTGGAATTTCCAGCTAAAATCTGATGATTATTTATATTAGCCTTTATTCCAAATCCTGAAATTTCTTCAAAATCTTTTACAATGCTTTCATCAATTTTTGTAGCAGAATTTTCATATTCAGAAACTATTGACTGTGCAATAGGATGATTTGAAAATTTTTCAATATGTGCGGCATATTTTAATAGTAAAGATTGTGTCAAATCAGTTTTATTATTTTCAAAATCATTTATTTTTACATTATTTTCAACGTTTATTTCAGTAACTTTGAAGACACCTTTTGTCAAAGTTCCAGTCTTGTCCATAACGACACTTTCCACATCATTCAGTGCTTCCAGATAATTTGCACCTTTTACTAGAATCCCATGTTTTGAGGCACCACCAATTCCACCGAAAAACCCTAATGGAATAGAGATAATCAAAGCACATGGACAAGATACAACAAGGAAAATTAAAGCACGATAAATCCAGTCTGTAAATGTTGCGCCTGAAATTAACAATGGAGGGAAAATTGCCATAATTAAAGCTGTTATTACAACTGCTGGAGTATAATATTTTGCAAATTTTGTAATAAAATTTTCTGTTTTTGACTTTTTACTGCTGGCATTTTCCACCAAGTTAAGTATTTTGGAAACAGTTGATTCTGAAAATACTTTTGCAACTTCAATTTCCACAAGCCCCGTTTTATTTATAAACCCACTTAGGACGTTGTCTCCTGTTTTTGCTTCACGAGGAAGTGATTCTCCTGTTAGTGCAGAAGTGTCAAAAGCTGAATTTCCATTTATAATTCTTCCATCCAAAGGTACTTTTTCTCCTGGTTTTACTACAATAATGTCAGCGACTTTGATTTTTTCAGGATTTACTTTTTTTATTCCAGTATCAGTTTTAAGATTTGCATAATCAGGACGAATGTCCATTAACGCTATAATAGATTTTCTTGAATTATTAACTGCAATGCCTTGAAACAGTTCTCCAAGCTGATAGAATAGCATAACAGCCACACCTTCAGGATACTCTCCAATAGCAAATGCCCCAATTGTCGCAACTGCCATCAGAAAGTTTTCATCAAAAACTTGTCCCTTCAAAATATTTTTTACAGCAGAAAGCAGAACATCGCCGCCGATTATGAAATAACTTATTAAAAATACAGCTAATTTAGGAATAAATAGAGTTTTTGGAATAAAAATTCCTAAAACAAATAAAATTCCACCAATTAATAATTTTTTCTTTATTTTATCAGTATCCTCTTCTCCATGAGCGTGAGAGTGGCTATGATCATGGATATGTGCATGAGAATGTGAGTGACTATGGCTGTGGGCATGAAGTTTTTTGGTAGAAATCTTTACTCCATGCTCAATTTTATTCACTTCGGCTTGAATAAATTCAGCCAGTTCATCCTGTGAAAAATTCTCAGACTCCACAATAACCCTTTTCCCAAGAAAATCAACAGTAGCCGCCTTAATTCTCTCCAGCGTATTTAATTTACGTTCAATCTTAGCGGCACAGTTAGGGCAGTCTATCCCTTCAATAAATAACGTGCATTCATTAGTTTTCATGAGCCTAACCTCCAAAAGTTTTTTTATTTATCAAATTTATTTTATTCAAACGTATGAACATTTATTCATATATATTTTACTATATTTAATATTTATTGTCAATATATTTTTTCTTAATTTTACAGTTATTTTTACTAGATATATTGTGATTTAATATTTGTTAATAAAACCTCAATATTAACAGTATAAAAAAAGAATAATATCAGATATATGTGGTATAATTTATTGAATTTCATTAATAAGATTATATTATGATGTAATTTATGAAATAATGTGCTATTGTAAAATATGTAAATGAAGATAGGAGAGATTAAAATGAAATACTATTTTTGTGAAATAAATTCAAAAAAACAAAGTTATCTAGGAAAATTAGTAATATTAATACTAGCTATGCTAGTAAGTACAATTTCGTTTGGAGTAAAATTAGGAACAATAAAAGGGCTTTCAAAGTTGAGTAATTATAACGAGCTTAAAGATGTTGATGTGAGTGATATAACAACGCTTAAAATAATAAATGGAATTCCGCGACAACCGGGAAAAGGATTTAGTGGAGTGGCAGTTCTCTATTTAGATGGGAAAATTATTGGATTATCCACTATAAAAAATGGTAAAAATCATGGAAAACTTTATGCTTATACAGATAATGGACAATTAATTGATGCTGGTGAATGGAAAAATGGGGTAAAAGATGGTGAATCTAAAAATTATTATGAAGATGGACAACTAATGAATATACAAATATTTAAAAATGATGTTTTGACTTTTGCTAAAGTATACAATCAAGATGGAAGTATTAAATCCACATATACTCAAACTTCAGGAAATAGAGGTATAATGGAAATTCACACAAAAGAAGGAAATAAAGAAACTACAATGAAAGTTGAAGTAATATACAAAGAAATAAATAGAATTGTCTATTCCTATTATACATTTATTAGAGATGGTAAATTTGAAGTTTTTGATAATAAAGGACGACTTTTAGAAGAAGGAACCTATAAAGATGATGAAGTTGTAAGTTCAACAAAGATTGATAAGTTTCTAGGATTTATTGCACAAGATAGCACTTATAAGGTAAATGTTGAGGATAGGGACTACTTTTTCAAGACATTGAAGGAATTCAATTTAAAGGGATTGACAGAAGAACACTATAAGGAACAAGTAAAACTTTTTGGAAGCAAATCTTTTTGTTCTTCGTTGGGAATGGTTATCCCTCAGTATTATATATTTGAAGGAGAGCCTGTTCAAGCACTTATAGAATCATATTTATTAAAGATGTCTAAAGATATTAAAAAAGTATCAAAAAAATATACTGAACTTAACGACAAAGATTTTATTACAAAATATTTCAAGAGTTATTGTAAAGTTCCTTCGGAAAGTTCATTAAGTTTTGTGAAGGATTACAATAAAGATCCAAAAGCTTTGAGAGAATTTTTGAAAAATCCTGTAATTAAGTAGTACAATAGAAAGAATTAAAGTATAAATATTTTGAAAGTAATGATTTATGATGAAAAAATTAGTTTTAGGAGCATTATTATCATTTGGACTGTTAAGTTTTTCGCAAAATATAAAAGTACAGAAGGGAAGTTACTGTAAAGGAATTTCAGGAAAATCTGCAGATAGTGGAAGCGGTTCAGGTAGAAACAGATAAGGTAAATAAAAAATAAATATAAGCACAGGCTTTTTAATATTAACTGATTATTAGTTAATCTATTATTAAAAAGTACTGTCTTTTTAATTTTCAAAAAAATATCAAAATTTAGATTTAGCTATTGCTAAAAGACATAGTGATTATAAGAAAAAATCATTTGAGATTTTAAGTAATATTTGTTACAATTGGGTATAGATTTAATGAAAAATAATAACTTTAGGAGGAAAAAGATGGCATTAGAAAAGGTAAATTCGCCAGAAGACTTGAAAAAATTAAGTAGAGAAGAATTAATAGTATTGGCACAGGATATTAGGGATGCAATGCTTCACAGAGTTAGTAATAAAGGGGGACATGTGGGACCTGACTTTGGAGCAGTTGAACTAATAATTGCATTACACAAAGTGTTTAATTCACCTGTTGATAAATTTGTATTTGACGTTTCACACCAATGTTATCCGCATAAAATCATTACTGGGAGAAAATTTGGATTTTTAGATTTGGATAGGTATTCGGAAGTTTCGGGGTATACCAATCAAGATGAAAGTGAACATGATTTCTTTAAAATCGGGCATACTTCGACATCTGTCAGTTTAGCGACTGGACTTGCTAAAGCGAGAGATTTACGTGGTGTAAAAGAAAATATAATTGCAATTATTGGGGATGGTTCTCTTAGTGGCGGAGAAGCATTTGAAGGACTTAATATGGCTTCTGAACTTGGTACGAATATGATTGTTGTTGCAAATGATAATGATATGTCGATTGCTGAAAATCATGGAGGGCTTTATAAAAATTTAAGAGAATTAAGAGAAAGTAACGGACAGGCTCAAAATAATTATTTTAAATCGTTGGGGCTTGACTATGTTTATGTGGATAAAGGAAATGATTTGGATGCTTTGATAGAAGTTTTTGAGAAAGTAAAAGACATTAACCATCCAATAGTTGTTCACGTGCATACTCAAAAAGGAAAAGGGCTGTCTTACGCTGAAAAGGATAAGGAAACTTGGCACTATGGAATGCCTTTTGACTCAGAAACAGGAGAAAAACGTAATTCTTATTCTGGCGGATTGAGTAATGATACTGCTGAATTTTTGATGGATAAAATGGAAAAAGATTCGATAGTAGCTGTTGCAACTTCCGGAACACCAACTGTTTTAGGATTTACAAGGGATAGAAGAGAAAAATTTGCAAAACAGTTTATTGATGTCGGAATTGTAGAGGAACAGGCTGTAGCAATGATTTCTGGAATGGCTAAAAATGGTGGAAAACCAATATATGGAGTTTTTAGCACATTTATTCAAAGAACTTATGATCAGCTTTCTCAAGATTTGGCAATAAATAATAATTCAGCTACCATTCTTATTTTCGGCGGAGGACTAGGTGGAATGAGTGATGTTACCCATTTATGCTGGTTTGATATCTCATTAGTGTCAAATATTCCAAACATCGTATTTCTAGCTCCAACAAGCAAAGAAGAATATTTCGCAATGCTAGACTGGTCAATTGAATACAAAGGGCATCCAGTTGCAATAAGAGTGCCTTCTCAATTGTCAGAAGATACAGGAAATGTACAAAAAGATTTTAGCGACTTAAACAAATATCTTGTTACTGAAAAAGGAAAAGATGTAGCAATCTTAGGGCTAGGTAACTTTTACAAATTAGGAAAAGAAGTAAAAGAACTTTTAAAAGAAAATGGAATTGATGCAACATTAATTAATCCAAGATATGCTTCAGGGATTGATGAAACATTGCTAAACGAATTAAAAGCAGAACACAAATTAGTTGTTACACTAGAAGATGGTGTAATAGATGGCGGATTTGGAGAAAAAATTGCGAGATTCTACGGGACTTCTGATATGAAAGTCTTAAATTATGGTATTAAGAAAGAATTTACTGATAGAGTGGCTCCAGATGTGGCATTTAAAAGTAATAGATTAACTAAAGAGCAGGTTACACAAGATATTTTAGACATTGTGAAATAATTTGTATTAAATGAAATCAGGAATGACTTTTTGAAGGATTTTCTGATTTTTTTATATTCTTTCTTTTTCTTAAAAATCAAAATTGTATTTCAAAAAAAAATTTGATATACTTGTTTTATAAAATTAAGTTTATAAAAGTTAAATAAAACAAAAGTTTCGAGAAAATAGTTATAATTTTCAAGTTTATTTTTTAAATAATAAAGCGAGGAATAATATGAAAATAAAAAAATATGAAATAAATTTTGAAGAAATAGATAAAAAATTAAATAAATACAAAGAACCAAAACTTAATGAACATTTATTGAAACAATTAAGAAAGGATCTGATAATAAAATGGACATACAACAGCAATGCAATTGAAGGAAGCACTTTTACATTGATGGAAACAAAAGTTCTGCTTGAAGATGGAATAACTGTTGGGGGGAAGACTATGAGAGAACATCTTGAAATAATAGGGCATGCTGAAGCCATTTATTATTTGGAAGAAATTATAAAAGATGATACAGAACTATCAGAAAAAGAGATAAGAAATATTCATAGTTTAATAACAAAAGGCATTGAAAATATAAATCCAGGACAGTATCGAACAGTCCCAGTATATATAAGCGGTGCAGATCATATTCCGCCACAGCCTTATATGATACTTCCTGAAATGGAAAAATTAATGTTATGGTATAGAAATGAGGCAAATGAGTTGCATCCGATAGAAAGAGCGACTATTTTACATGGTGAATTTGTCAAAATACATCCATTTTTAGATGGAAATGGAAGAACTTCCAGACTGCTTCTAAATTTTGAACTTATGAAAAATGGCTATCCTCCGATAATTATTGAAAAGTCGGAAAGAGCAATTTATTTTGAAAGTCTGGAAAAAGGTTCGCTAACAGGCGACTGGAGTGATTTTATACAGTTTGTTGCTAAAAAATGTGAAGAAAGAATTGATTTTATAAATTCATTTAAAGAAAAAGAAACAAAATTATAAAAATACAAAAAATAGGGCATAAAAATGCCCCTTTAATTATATAAATTATAAAAATATATTATTTCATAACTCTCAATATAAGCTTCTCTTTTGCATCCTTTAAGATCTCATTAATTTCATTTTTTGAAATATTATTTGCCAAGATGATATAGTAATTTTCAATTTGATTTATTAGTTCAAATGGCGAATTTTCTATATCAAAGTCATCTGAAACTCTTATATAGTAAGAATCTTTCACTGTGTTTGAGTCCACAATTTCAAATACTTTTGTAGAATTAAAGAAATAATCTGATTCAATGTGATTTCTTGTTACAATTTTTACGATGTCTGCCACTACAGCTGACGCAGTAGGATCCATTCCAGCACCTTTTCCATAAAATAAAGTTTTGTCTGTGTAAGAACCAGTTGTTTCAATTGCATTGTAAACATCGTCAACTTTTGCTAAAATTTCGCTATTTGGAATTAATGATGGCTCTACAGAAATTTGTGCTGATGTATCAGACAGCAGCTTTGAACTTGCGATTAATTTTATAGTTGAGTTTAGCTGGTTTGCTGAGAAGATGTCAACAGTGCTGATTTCTCTTATTCCTGATAATTGCATATCTTTAAATTTGATTGAACCTCCGTAGGCAAGTGAGGCAAGAATATTTATTTTATGCCCTGCATCAATTCCATCTACGTCATAAGTAGGATCAGCTTCTGCATATCCTTTTTCAGAGGCAATTTTTAGTGCTTCATCAAATGATAAATTATCTTCTTTCATTTTTGTCAAAATATAATTTGAAGTTCCGTTCATAATTCCACGAATTTCAGTAACTGTATTTGCAACTAGACTTTCCATCAAAGGCGTTACAATAGGAATTCCTCCACCAACAGCGGCTTCAAACAGGAATGACACTCCATTTTGTTTTGCACGCTGGAATAGTTCCACCCCGTATTTTGCAATTAGGGCCTTGTTTGCTGTAACAACACTTTTTTTAGCTTCAAATGCTTCAATAATTATTTGTTTTGCTACAGTTTCTCCACCAATTAGTTCTACAATGATTTTAATTTCAGGATCATTTAATATTTTTTTGTAATCATTTGTAAGTATTGATTTATCAAAATCAAAAGAAAAATCACGGTTAATGTTTAAATCACAAGCATATTTCACTTCAATGTCGGCTCTTGATTTTTCAAAAATGCTTTCTTTTTCGTTAGTTAATACTTTAAGAACTCCTTCTCCGACAGTTCCAAGTCCAACAATTCCTATTTTCATATTTTTAAAAGACCTCCTTTTAAGTTGTTTGTTTTTGTTTTTTAATTATCAATTTCAATAAATCTTTTATGAAGCGCAGTAACAGCTTTATCTACATCGTCTTCATGGATAATGCATGAAACATTAATTTCAGAGCAAGAAATCATATCAATGTTTATATTGTTTTCTGCAAGTGTGTCAAAAATTTCAGATGTTGTTTCATAATGGCTTTTTAGCCCAATTCCAACAACAGATACTTTTGCAATTTTTTCTTCATACGAAACACCTTCAGCCCCAATATTCTCTTTTATCTGTTCCGAAATAGCCACAGCTTCCTTCAAATCATCACTTTTTACAGTAAATGATATATTATTTAATTCTTTGCTAGCACTTGAACTTTGCAAGATTATGTCTGTATTAATTTTTTCCTTAGCAAGTCTAGAAAATACTTTTGCAGCAATTCCTGGCTTATCAGGTACTCCAAATAGTGTTATTTTCCCTTCATTTTTAGAAGAGGTAATACCAGCGATTTTTACTTTTTCCATAGCTTCTCCTTTTATGTCAATATTTTGATTTCCTATTTCATCAAATCCTTCTTCCCTTTGCACAATCGTTCCTTCAGAATCATCAAATGATGAACGTAAATGTATTTTTATACCATACTTTGCTGCAATTTCAACTGATCTTGGATGCAGCACTTTTGCTCCCGAAGCGGCCAATTCCAGCATTTCCTGATATGAGATAGTTTGCAGCTTTTTAGCGTTTTTTACAATTCTGGGATCCGCTGTGTAAACTCCGTCAACATCGGTATAAATTTCCACTTCATCAGCATTAAGGGCAGCTCCCAGCGCGACAGCAGTTGTATCAGAACCACCACGCCCAAGCGTAGTAATTTCATTGTTTTCAGTAATTCCTTGAAATCCAGCAAACACAACTACATTTCCCTCGTCTAGTTTTTCCTGTATAATTTGGGTATCAATGTCAATGATTTTAGCTTTTGTATGCACAGATGTTGTTTTAAAATTGACTTGAAAAGCATTTAATGAAACTGCCTTTTCTCCCAAATCAGCAACAGCAATGGCAAGAGATGCAATAGAAATTTGCTCACCTGATGTCAAAAGCATGTCAAATTCACGTTTATTTGGAGAATCTGACAGTTCATAAGCCCGTTTTATTAGCTCATCAGTTCTCCCAGCTGGTGCAGAAACAACAACAATTACATCATGTCCAGCCTTTCTGTATTTTACAACTCGTTTTGCGACTTCCTTTACCCTCTCGGCGTTCGCAACGGAAGTTCCTCCATATTTCTGTATAATTAACGCCATGTTACCTCCTATTTTCTTTAACATGTTTCTCAATATTTTTACAAGCAAAGGATAACATATTATAAATAAAAAAGCAAGGCTATTTAACATATTTCTTATATGTTCCAAGCAAATTTTAAAATTACTGATATATATTTCTGAGAATATTAAAAAAAATATAAGCAAAAATAAATTGAAAAATTTAAAAAATTGTGGTAATATTATTAATAGAGTATAACTAAACGAAATTTAATAAAACTAAAATAAATAAAATTTTAAAGCAAATTTGAAAAGTGTCTGATTTGCTTTACTTAAAGTTAAACTGGGAGGAAAATTTATGAAAAATAGGAAAAAATTAATAGTTGTAAGTTCAATCCTTGCAGTAGGGATTCCGCTGCTAGCCATCGGGACAAGAACAATAATAAAAAAAGTAAGGGATGATTATTACAAAAACCAAAAGAATCAGATTGAAGCCGAAAAGGAGAGGGAAGAAGCTGAAATACAACGTAAATTAGCAGAAGAAAAGGCTCAGTCAGAGAAAAAAACTGTACAAAATAAATCTGAAATGGAAAAGTACATAATTCAGAAAAAGCCAGAAAAAAAACAGCAAGCTATAGAAACTAAGCCAAATGTAATCAAGGTGAAAAAGGAAAAGCTAAGAATAACAGATTCTGCCCCTGTTCATGAGCCTGTACAAGCTCCAGTCGTAAGGCGTGAATTAACAAAAGAGGAGCTAAAAAGAGCAAAAAAAGCCCTAAAAGAAGCAAGAGCAAGTTATTACAGCGGAAATAAAGGCTCAACATTTGCAAAAGCTCCAAAGACTACAGACAAAATTATAATCATAAATACTAGCAGGGGTAACATTGAAGTAGCAAAAAACACTCCAAAGGAAAAAAATGATAAAGCAGACAGAGTGCTTAAAGAAATAAGGGACAGCTACTATAAAGATAAAGGCAAGAAATAAAAAATTAAAATGGCTCAGAAATGGGTCATTTTTTCTAATCATTGAAAAAATATAAAAATTTTGAAAAAAATGGAAAAAAGACTTGCAAAATTTTTTAAAATGTATTATTATGTTGTTAGCACTTAGTCTAATAGAGTGCTAAAAAATTAAAAAAGCAAATTTTAGGAGGAAAAATGATAATTAAACCATTGGGAGAAAGAATTTTAATAAAACAGACAGAACAGGAAGAAGTTACAAAAAGCGGGATTGTATTGCCGGGGACAGCTTCAAAGGAAAAACCGATAATTGGAGAAGTTTTAGCAGTTGGTTCAAAGGTTGAGGAAGTTAAAGCTGGAGATAAAGTAATTTTTGAAAAATATTCTGGAACTGAAGTTAAGGATGGGGAAGAAAGTTACTTGATTTTGGAAAAAGACAATGTTTTGGCAATCGTTGAATAATAAAAATTTAAAAATAAATTTGAATGAAAATTAAATGTATAAAAAAATAAGACAGACATTACAAAACAAGTAATTTTAATTTCTTATTAAAATAAAAATCATATTATTAAATTATGAAAGAATTTCGCAATAAAAAATTTACAAAATTTAGAAGGAGAGAATTAAAAATGGGAAAAATAATAAAATTTAATGAAGATGCAAGAAAAGCGCTTGAAGTGGGAGTAGATACACTAGCTGACGCTGTAAAAATTACACTTGGACCAAAAGGAAGAAATGTAGTCCTAGACAGAGGATTTGGAGCGCCAATGATTACAAACGACGGTGTTACAATCGCAAAGGAGATTGAACTTAAAGATCCAATTGAAAATCTTGGAGCGCAAATTGTAAAAGAAGTTGCTACAAAGTCAAATGATGTAGCTGGAGACGGTACAACTACTGCAACTGTACTGGCACAGGCTTTAATCAAAGAAGGATTGAAAATGGTAGCTTCTGGAGCAAATCCTGTATTTATAAGACGTGGAATGGAGCTTGCTTCTAAAAAAGTTATTGAAGAGCTTACAAAAAGAGCTAAAAAAGTGGAATCAAATGAAGAAATAGCACAAGTTGGGGCAATTTCAGCAGGAGATGTAGAAATAGGACAATTAATTGCTCAAGCTATGGAAAAAGTTGGAGAATCTGGAGTTATTACAGTTGAGGAAGCGCGTTCTTTGGATACAACTCTGGAAGTTGTGGAAGGAATGCAGTTTGACAACGGATATTTGTCACCTTACATGGTTTCAGATTCTGAAAGAATGGTTGTGGAAATGGATAATCCGTTTGTTTTAATCACAGATAAAAAAATTGCAAACATGAAAGAATTATTGCCAATCTTGGAAAAAACAGTCGAATTAGGACGGCCAATGCTTATAATCGCTGAAGATGTGGAAGGAGAAGCGCTTGCGACTCTTGTTGTAAATAAACTTCGTGGAACATTAAATATTGCCGCTGTAAAAGCTCCTGCGTTTGGGGACAGAAGAAAAGCTATGTTGCAGGATATTGCAATTCTAACAGGTGGAGAAGTTATTTCTGAAGAAAAAGGAATTAAACTTGAAACTGCTGATATTAATTTCTTGGGACAAGCTAAAAAAGTTAGAATTACTAAAGATAACACAGTTATCGTAGACGGTCTTGGAGAAAAAGATGCAATACAAGCAAGAATTGGACAAATTAAAAATTCAATTGCTGAAACAACTTCTGATTATGACAGGGAAAAATTGCAGGAAAGACTTGCAAAATTAGCTGGTGGAGTAGCTGTAATAAAAGTTGGGGCCGCAACTGAAACTGAAATGAAAGAAAGAAAATTGAGAATTGAAGATGCTTTAAATGCAACAAAAGCTGCTGTGGAAGAAGGAATTGT
Organism: Leptotrichia hofstadii; assembly: GCF_007990525.1. Lineage (NCBI taxonomy): Bacteria > Fusobacteriati > Fusobacteriota > Fusobacteriia > Fusobacteriales > Leptotrichiaceae > Leptotrichia > Leptotrichia hofstadii. Next base: position 1,487,390 of record NZ_AP019823.1, on the reverse strand, counting down.
GCCTGGAGGAGGAACAATCTTGATTCAAATCGCAAAAGCAATCGAAGACTTTAAACTGGAAGGTGAAGAAGGGCTTGGAGTGGAAATTGTGAAAAGAGCATTATCTGCACCACTTAGACAAATTGTTATCAATGCTGGAATTGATGCAGGTGTCGTAATTGAAAAAGTAAAAAATTCTGAAAATGGAATAGGATTTGACGCTGCAAAAGAAGAATATGTAGATATGGTAAAAGCTGGAATCATTGATCCTGCCAAAGTAACTCGTTCTGCAATCCAAAATGCAGTATCAGTATCATCAGTATTATTAACAACTGAAGTTGCAGTTGGTAATGAAAAAGAAGAATCGCCAGCTGGTGGAATGCCAGGTGGAATGGGAATGCCAGGAATGATGTAAATTTAATAAAATGTAATAAAATAAGGGGTAGCCACTATGAACTACCTCTTTTTTTTCTGTTATATTATTTTTTGATTTTTATTTCTTCCAAAATTGCCTTCACATTTTCCAAATTAATACTTTTTCCACTTTCCAAAAGCCTTTCTACGGCAATATCAATTTCCTTGCCTTTTGCACCAGCAAAAAGTGCTAACGAACGAGCCTGCAGCTTCATGTGTCCGTGCTGTATTCCAGTTGTAACAAGCGCTTTTACCGCGGCAAAGTTTTGAGCGAGTCCTACTGATGTGATAATGCTTGCCAGTGTCCTTGCGTCAGGATTTCCTAAAATATTAAATGCGGCTTTTACGCTCGGATTTAGTCCTATTGAGCCGCCTACACTTGCAATTGGCATTGGAAGGGTAAGTTCCCCCTTTAATTTATTTGTGCTTTCATCAAAAGTCCAAGTTGTAAGACCTTCGTATTTGCCATTTTTCACAGCAAAGGCATTCCCCCCAGCTTCAATTGCGCGCCAGTCATTCCCAGTAGCGATTACTACAGCGTCAATTCCATTGAAAATTCCTTTATTATGAGTTGTGGCACGATAAATATCAAGTTTTGCAAATTTGCTTGCAAGTTCTATTTTTTTTGCAGTTTCAATAGATGTTTCCATTGAGCTGCTAAGAAGTTTTACATTTACTTCACATTCTGCTTTTACAAGAGATTCAGTTGCATAATTTGATAAAATTGCCATTAGGCTTTTTCCGTTTGTAATATTTTCAAGCGGTATTTTTATTGCCTCAAGCATTGTATTCAAAATATTTGCTCCCATAGCCTCCTTCACATCGGCAATCAGATAAACAATCAAAAATTCATCAATATTCTTCGCTTCAATATTAATTGCTCCACCACCACGTCCTACAATCGAAGGATGGGCATCATTTGCAATTTTCAAAATTTCATTTTTATTTTCCAAAATTATTGAAATAGCATTATCAAAGTCCAAAATATTATACAATGCAACTTGCCCAATCATTTTCCTGTCCAAAATTTTTGTCGTGAAACCGCCAGATTTTCCTATAATTTTAGCTGCGTAACTGCATCCTGCTACAACAGACGGTTCTTCCGTAACCATTGGCACAGCATAATCTTTTTTATCAATAACAAAGTTTGGAGCAACGCTGAATGGCAAGGCAAATGTTCCAATTCCATTTTCAGCCATTTGATTTGCAGTTTCTAGTGGCAAGTTCTCGTTTTTTTTCAGAAGTTGTTCAAATTCTTCAGTTAAAAAGCCATTATCTTTTAACATCTGTATTCTTTCAGTCCGTTCTTTTTTCTGAAATCCAAGCCAGTTTAATTTTTTTTGATTTTCCTTTTTCATATTTAAAATCAGTTCCTTCCGTTTTGAGTTTATAATAAAACTCAAGCACTTAAAAAATTGTCAAATTCTAATGCTTGAGTGAAAATATAGTTTAAATTTTTAAGGTTTATAGCCAGTTTTATCTTTTTCTGTTATTTTTCTGATAACTTTGCACGGCACTCCTGCGGCAATTACATTATCTGGAATATCTTTTGTAACAACGCTTCCAGAGCCAATAATAGTGTTGTTTCCAATTGTAACTCCTTGATTAATGTGGACTCCCGCGCCAATCCAGACATTATTCCCAATTTTTACAGGCTTGGCATAACATCCTCCATTTATTCTTTCTTCTGCATCAGTGCTGTGATTAGAAGTATAAATTCCTACTCTTGGTCCAAAAAGAACATTATTTCCAATTTCAATTCCGCCACCGTCAAGCATTACACAGTCAAAATTTGCATAAAAGTTATCTCCTATTGAAATATTAAATCCAAATTCACATCGGAATGTTGGTTCAAAATGCACATTTTTACCAATTGATTTTAAAAGATTTTTTAGGATTGCTTCTCTTTCTGATGACGGTTTTCCAAAACTTTCGTTATATTTATTTGTTAAAAAAACAGTATTTTCTCTAGCTTTTATAAGCTCTGGAGTTAAATCATTGTAAACTTTTCCAGATAAAATAAACTGCCGCTGTTCTTCTAAATTCATATTAATTAGCTCCTTTCAGAAATTTATTTTATTTTTTTGTAAATTCTTTTGTGATTTTCCACTTTTTCTAACACAAATGCGTTATCGCTTTCCTGAATAAGTTTTCTATTTGAAAAATCGCAATTTCCTTCATTATCTAAAATTATTTTTTCAAAAAATAAATTTTCATATTCATTTATTGACAATTGCCTTCTATTGTCAAAATCATTTAATCTATCATGCCTTAGATGATTTTTAAAGCCTTCTGCAAGGGTTAGATTAAAAAATTCACAAACAGCACCGCTTCCATAACTATACATTCCAATCTTGTCGCCGGCTTTCAAGCTATCGCAGTTTTCAAGTAAAGAAAGCAAACTTAGATAAAGAGAGCCTGTGTAGATATTTCCAACTCGTTTTCCATAAATTATTGAAGTATGAAATTTTTCCAGAAATTTATTTTTTACTTCTTTTTCCATGTTTTTCTCCAAAAGTGAATTAATCGCTTTTAATCCAAGTTTTGGAAATGGTAGATGAAAACAGAAAGCAACAAAATCGGATAAATCTTGATTATATCTTTTTTTGTATTCATCAAATGTCGTTGCAAGGCAGTCAAGATACTGCTTTGTTGAAAAATGTCCGTCTACTATTGGGAAATCTGAATAGTTGGGACGCCAGAAATCCATAATATCACGGGTTTGGCATACATTTTCATCATTTATGACGGCAATTTTTGGGTCTTTTTTTATTAGCATTGCGATACTTCCTGCCCCCTGTGTAGATTCTCCAGGAGTGTCAATTCCGTATTTTGCAATATCTGAAGCAATTACTAAAACAGAGGCGTTTTCATTTTTTTCAATATAATTTTTTGCAAAGGTCAATGCGGCGGTTGCCCCATAGCAGGCTTCCTTAATCTCGATACATCGTGCAAATGGCTGAATGTCCAGCAGATGATGGATAAAAACAGCAGAAGCCTTGCTTTGGTCAATTCCTGATTCTGTTCCGACAATAACCATTTCAATATTTTTTTTATCTTCTTCATCTAAAATCTGTTCAGCCGCACTTGCCCCAAGCGACACAATATCCTCCGTTACAGGTGTAATGCTCATCTCGCTTTGCATAAGCCCCTTCACAAACTTATTTTCATTCTCATTTCTTCCGAGAGCTAAATCCCGTATATCTAAAAAGTATTTTGGCATTGCAAAACCAATTTTATCTATTCCAATTTTAATTTTTTCTCCTATTTCCTTAATTTTCATAAAATTCCGCCCTTTCTATAAAATATTTTTTGAAGGAATCTCGGATTATACTTAAAAATATGGTGTGAGAACCAATATGTGTAAAAAATTTAAGTATAACTACACATATTGTACTATAAAAAAAATGAAATATCAATAATTATGAAATGTTTATTTTTCTCTTGAAGTTTTTAACAAATACTGGTATAATGCAATTGAAATTTTAAACTAAGGTAAATTTAAAAAAAAAATTATAATACAGAAAGGACAAAAAAATGAAGAAAATTATCTTAATCGCAGTAACAATCATATCAGCTGTATCTTTTGCCAAACTTTCGGAGGAAAAGCAGGCAATTCTTGACAAATACAGAAAACAAGCAGAATCAGACCAGTTCAGTCCTAAAAAAATAAAAGTTAAGCCCGAAGATATATCGGCTAATAAATTTCAAATTCTTCCAGATGTTCAGGCAGGCAAAGTTACGACAAGCGCCACGGCAAATTCTTTGACTAGACAGCAAATCGTCGAAAAATACAGAAGAGAGGCTCGTTTGCAGGAGGACAGGGAAAAAGAGGAACAAGCAAGAAAAGCCGCCAACAAGCCAGAATTTGTCTACTGGGGAAATGAAAATCCTGAAAAATTTATTAAAACAGATTTAGGGTCAGTTGAAAGCGTAAAGCTGTATTTACACTATAATCCGCATAGAAAGGCTCAGCTGAATCAACGTTACATAAAAATAGTAGGTCAGGAATAATATTTGAAAACTTTTGAAGGGACATTTTGTCATTATGCATGAAATGTCTCTTTTTATGTCTGAATTTTTTGCTGTGGTTAAGATACAGGGGGAATGTTTCCATCATAAAAAAATTAATTATAAAAAACTTGATATAATGTATGTTATATGTTATTATATCAATGTTAAAAAGTTTTAATGCTGATTTTATATCTAATAACTTTTGAAATATAATGACCTTTTTAAAATTGGAGTGAAGAAACCAGTTTTAAAAGATTTTACTATAAAAGCGAGAGGATTATGTAATAATGAGTTTGGATAATTTTTATGAGAAAAAAAGCACAGGTAGGACAATCTTAATAATAATAATTATAATAATAGTTTTATTTGCATTTAAAAATAGGATTACGAGTTCATTTACCTTTATGGATGGTATAACACAGTCGGTAAATTTCAGGCTGGTAAAAGTAAAGAGCATGCTTTATACACAGGTGTTAAAGCTGAGATCCAGGGTTAATGACATCAGTTATATTGATGATTACATTGAAAATAATAAAACAAGGGATTTCGAGCTGCAGAAAAATAAAGTCCAGAATATGGAGCTTGCATATGTGAAACAGGAAAATGAGAACTTGCGTAAAATGCTTGACATGCGTCAAAAAACTCAGGCTGAGTTTATAGCGGCAGATGTGGCGCTTGTGGAAAATGGAAACTCGTCAGAAAAAATGTATATAAATAAAGGATCTGCACAGGGAATAAAAATAAATCTGCCTGTAATGTACGATGGCTATCTTATAGGAAAGATTTCTAAAGTCAGTGAGGAATATTCTGAAGTTACCTTGCTTACAAGCAAAACTTCTAAACTGAGCGTAGTTGTAAATAATGGAAGTCTTCAAATTCTGCGTGGAAACGGTAACGGAACATATTCAATCCAGAATTATAACGAAACTAGCGTTAATAAAGATACAATGTTTAAGATAGAAACTTCGGGAGTAAGCGATATACTGCCAAGAGGGATTAGGGTAGGAACTTTCAAAGTGACAGAACTGAACGCCTTCAACAAGATGAAAGAAGTAAGGTTCAAGCCTAATGTAAATATATTTGACATCCAAAGTGTCATGGTTTACAAATGGAGCATTAACGATTCAATAAATACACAGATACAAAAAGAGTTAAAAGCTCAGGAAGAACAGCAAAATAAAGAAAATTCACAAACAAATTAAAGAAATATGTATTAATATATAACAAAATGGCATTTGTCACATAAATAGTGCCGTTTGACAAAATCAAATAAAGAGGTGAGTTTAGTTATGTTAAAGCAGTTGACATTAACAAAAAAAGTTATTCTATTATTTTTATTGGTATCAGTTTTTTCCTTTTCAAAGGATTTCTGGGAAAAAAGCAATTTTACGGTAAATGTTACGGAAGATGCTACATTTAATGGCAAAAGAAGAAGTAAAAGCTACGTTATGACGTATAATTCAGGCACAATGAAGCTTCAGATTACTGCGCCAAGTGTAAATAAAGGAGAAGTCTATACTTTCAGCGGAAGTAAGAAGACTATCTATTATCCAAGCTTGAAGCAGACTGTAACACAAAAAGTTGAAAAAAGTGAAGCAAACATTTTAGCGGTGTTCAATAAGCTAAGAAGCATAAAGTCTAAGCAAACACAAACTAAAAATGGAGATACCTTTACATTTTCAAATAATTGGCTGACATCCATAAAGAGCAGTGGCAATACAGTAAACTTCAGTGACTATAAGACATCTAACGGATACAGCTATCCATCAAAAATTTCTGTGAAGGATGGAAGTTCTCAAATAATTTACAGATTATCGAATTTCAGATAATTCAGCGTGGATAAATTGTAAAATTATGAAAATAATAAAGACAAATTGCATTGTTTTAAAGAAAAAAGAAATGAAGGAAGCGGATTTACAAGTTACACTTTTCAGCAAGGATTACGGTAAAATCATGGCAACTGCTTATGGAATCCGAAAATCCAATAAAAGAAATGTTGTTTCGTTAAATCCGCTGAATGAAGTTGAAATAACACTTTCACAGAAAAATAATTATTATGTCGTAAAAGAAGTCGAAATTATAAAAAATTTTAATAGTATCATAAAAAACATTAATAAGCTGGAAATATCATTATATGTGCTGGATAGCATAGATAAAATTTATTATATGACAAATGAAAATGGGGATTTTTTTGATAAGCTGGTGGAAATATTAGCTTTTATTGATATTCTTCCATGTTTGAAAAAAGGTTATAAATATTATGTTGTATTATCATTCTTGAGAAGGATAATGATAGAACAGGGTATTTATGACATTGATGAAATAAGCTTAATATTGAAAAAAGAAAAAAATGAAAATATAAAAAAATATAAGGAAATCCTGCAAATTTCAAAAAAAAATTCAAATATGCTTGAGACTCAGGAAAAATTTGAAAAATATATTGATTTTTTAAGAAAAATGGTTCTAATTTTTGAAAATTTTATAAACAGAAATTTACAGGTTGAGCTAAAAATAAATAAATTTATTATGGAGGAATTTTATGGAAGATAAAAATATTGCTGACTATATCAAAATAGACACGATAGATTTAAATTTAGAATCGAAAAATAAGAATGCAGTAATTAAAGAGCTGTATAATAATTTGAAAAGTACAGGATTAATTAAGGATGAAGAACAGGGACTGAGCGATATTTTTGCAAGGGAGGAAATGGGTTCGACAGGAATTGGCAGAAGAATTGCTTTGCCTCATGCAAAGACTAAAGCGGTAGATGAGCTGATAATAACTTTTGGAATTTCTAAAAATGGCGTGTCATATAATTCAATGGATGGTGAGGACGTGAATATATTTTTTATGTTTTTATGCCCTGAAAAGAAAACTCAAGAATATCTCAAAGTGCTTGCAAGGATTTCAAGGCTAATCAGGGATGAAAAATTTGTTGATAATTTGCTGAAAGCTGATTCAAATGAAGAAATTATAAAAATTATAAGGGCAGAAGAAACTAACTGATGATATTTGTCTGTCCAGCTTGGATTACATAATTAACAAACCCTGAAATCAAGTCAAACAAATATAGATAGGGGGAAACTTATGAGATGTCCATTTTGTGGCTATGAAAATACAAAAGTCGTTGATAGCCGTGCATATTTTGAAAGAAACTCAATAAAAAGACGGCGTGAATGTGAAAAATGCGGAAAAAGGTTTACAACGCATGAAAAAGTTGCAGAACTGTCGTTGACTGTAATAAAAAAAAATGGAGAAAAACAGCCTTATTCTCGTGAAAAAGTCTATAACGGAATTATCAGGGCGTTTGAAAAGCGTCAAATTGATAAGGAGAAAATAGAGGAAACTTTGGATAAGATTGAGCGTGAAATACTTACAACCTATTCTGGAGAAATAAAGTCCAGCGAACTGGGTGATAAAATACTTTCATATTTGATAGATCTAGATGAGATTGCCTATGTCAGATTTGCATCAGTTTACAAAAAATTTGACAGTCTGGACAGCTTTGTAAAGGAAATTGAGAAGATACATAATGACAAGAATAAGAGAAAATAATTATAAAATATTTGGATAATTTAGGAAAGGAAAATATATAGAAAATGAAAAAGCTTCGTCTAATTGGAAACATAATATTCTTTAGCCTGGTAGTGCATTTTGTACTTCAGAGCGTTAACGTGTTCATGGGAAAAAAGGATATGCAGATAAGCCTGTCACAGACTAATCAGCAGATAAAGGAACTGAAGGAAAGAAAAAGCAAATTGGAGCAGGAAAAGGAAAACGCGGGAGTCAATAATAAGGATAAGAACGAAAAGTTTGCGAGAAATAACTTGAATTTAAAGAGAAAAGGAGAGGTTATTTATAAAATAGTTGATTAATATGAGTTTCATAGATATTTTATAGGTAGGTTATATTATGAACAATTTAAACAATACAGAAAATTTAAAGGATAAAATTGAAAATTTAAAAATAGAAGATGAGAAAAATAGGTATATTTTCAGAGCAAGCTTAAGATATATGATTTCATCATCTATTTTTTTTATAATAATAGCATCTATTGCGGCATATTCTCTGTATAAGGGAATTATAGGAACTGAGAAGCTGACTGCGATAAGAATAGCATTTATTGTGATTATTTTTGCTTATGTCGTTATAGCATCAGCACTTCTTTTTGGATTTAAAATCGTAATTGAAAATGACGAAATAATTATGAAGAAAGTCCGTATCAAAATGAAAGACATTGAAAGCGCAACGCTTAAAGTAATTAAAATGGGTGCAGGAAAGGCTGACAAGTTTCTGGAGATAATAACGGCAGATAAGAAACGGATACAGATGAGAATGAATATAAGCAACGAAGTTCTGTTTTTAAAGTTAATACAGAATCAGATTGGAGAGAAACTGGATATTTAATCTGACTAAGTATCCAAAGAAAGGTTTAAAAATGAAAATAAGAAATTTAATTTTAATAATAAGTATATTTTTGTGCAACGTTGTGTTTGCTAACGACAGTTCAGTAAAAAAAGCTCTTGTAAAAGTCTACACTGCGCACCAGATGCATAATTACATGTCCCCTTGGCAGAATGGGCAAGATTTCAGCTCGACTGCAACAGGATTCATTATAGATGGTAACAGAATCATTACAAATGCTCATGCGGTGCTGAATGAAAAATTTCTGCAGGTAAGAAAGGAAGGCGATTCAAAAAAATATAAGGCAAATGTAAAATTTGTCTCAGAAGAATACGATCTGGCGTTAATTGATGTTGAGGATAAGTCGTTCTTTAACGGAACAGCAGCCTTGAAACTTGGGAAATTGCCGAATATACAGGATAGCCTTACAGTTTACGGTTATCCTTTGGGTGGCGACAAGCTTAGCACAACGAGAGGGATTGTATCAAGAATGGAGCATAACAGCTACACTTTGACAAATGAAAAGTTTCTTATCGGACAGACTGATGCGGCAATTAACAGTGGAAATAGCGGAGGACCGGTACTGAGCGGAGGAAAAGTCGTAGGTGTGGCATTTGCAGGGCTTACTCAGGCAGATAATATAGGATATTTCATCCCTGTAAACATACTTGAAAATTTTTTGGATGATATAAAAGACGGAAATTATGATGGCCCTCCGAAACTGGGATTGCAATGGGCAAAGCTTGAGAGCGCCTCTCAGCGGCAAATGCTCGGATTAAAAAATGATTCAAAAGGTGTCTTTATAAAAAAAATCTTTCCAAATTCCCCATTTAATGGCGTGCTTCAAAGAAACGATGTACTTCTGAAACTGGATGGGCGGGATATTGAGTCAGATGGAACTGTGGAATTCCGAAAAAATGAGAAAACAGACTTCAATTTTATAAATCAGGAAAAAAAATATGGACAGACGCTAAGTTATGAAATTGTAAGAGACAAAAAAGTTCAAAAAGGACAGGTTACATTAAAAAAGGCTGATATAAAATTCAGTGTTGTAAAAAGCACAAAACTTCAGGAAGCGCCCTCCTACTATGTTTACGGTGGACTGATTTTCGAGCCTCTTACGACAAACTACATTACGTCGTTTACGGAGGAACATCCGACCAGTACACTTTCAGCAATATATGACAGGGAAGACCTGTTTAAGGATTACAATGGGCTGGTAATTCTTGTAAGAGTTCTTCCGTTTGATGTAAACCTTGGGTATTCTGAGCTTGAAAATAGGATTATTACTAAAGTTAACGGAGAGAAGTATAAAGATTTTAATGATTTTGTAAAGAAAGTAAGAAGCATAAATAAGGAATTTATTGTTTTTGAAGACGAAGACGGCAATGAAATTGTACTGGATGTTGCCAAGGTTAATGCACAAAAAGCGGCATTGATGGAAAACTATAATATTTTACATGAAATGTCAAGTGATATAAGATAGCAATATTTAGAGAGAAAGGAAGAAAAAAAGGAAATATGGTAGAATTTTTTATAGCATTTCGGCATGTTGTTGAAAGAAAATTTCAAAGTATATTTTCAGTGCTTGGAGTGGCGATTGCTGTAACAGTATTCATTGTTTCGCTAACAGTTTCCAATGGACTGGAAAAAAATATGATAAATTCGCTGCTCACAATGAGTCCGCATATTTTAATAAAAAATAAGCAGAATCCCTTTTTTGAAGGATATGAGGAAACTGCGGAAAAACTGAAGAAAATAAAAGGAGTTAAGGCTGTAATTCCACAGATAAACAGCCAGTCAATAATAAAATTTGAAGGCTATGCAAAAGGAGTGCTGGCAGATGGAATCAGTCCAGAAAATGTCAAGAACGGACTGAAACTTAAAATGGTCAGCGGAAGTGACAATATTTCGGAGCTGGACTCAGTTTTAATTGGCGAGGAGATGGCAGGTGAACTGCGTGTTAAGGTTGGTCAGCAAGTAAGCTTAATCTCAGCTGAAAACAAGGAAATAAAACTTACCGTGAGAGGAATCTTTAAAACAGGCTTTTTAGAATATGATTCAAATGTTGCGGTCGTTCCATTGCGCGCAATGCAGATATTGGCAGAACAAGGCGAAGCTGTTACTGAAATGGACATTAAAGTTGAAAGTCCTCAAAAAGTTGAAGAAGTATTGAAAGAAGTAATAACCGTAATGAATCAGAAGGAATACACGGTAATAAGCTGGAAGACCTTGAATCATAATCTTCTGAAGGCAGTACAGTTTGAAAAATTTGTATTAATTGCGATTTTAAGTCTGCTTCTTGTTATAGCAAGTTTTGCTGTATCGGTAATTTTAAATATGATTGTCCGGGAAAAAATAAAAGATATTGGTATTTTAAAATCAATTGGATATACAAATAAAAATATTCGTAGAATTTTTACAATAGAAGGGCTAATAATCGGAGTTTTTGGAATGATTATGGCAAGCGGATTGTCGCCACTTGTATTGATAGGGCTAAAAATTTTATTTAAAGTGTATATAAAAGGTGGAACTTATTATTTAGAAGAACTGCCGCTATATATTTCTCAAAAGGAACTTTTAATTATTTATGGAGTAACATTTGTAGTTGTATTTCTATCAACAATTTTTCCGGCAGCCAGAGCGGCCAGATTAAAACCTGTGGAGGCGTTAAAATATGAATAAAATAATAGAATTGAAAAATGTTAATAAAATTTATAAGACAAAAGTTGAAAACATTCATATATTGAAAAATATAAATTTAGCCTTTAACAAAGGGGATTTTATTTCGATTCAAGGAAAATCAGGAAATGGAAAGACAACACTTCTGAATATACTGGGACTTTTGGATGAACCAACTGATGGAGAAATCTATATTGGCGGAGAGAAAATCCATTATAAGAATGAAAAAGTCAAAACTGCAATAAGAAATCAAAAAATAGGTTTTGTATTCCAGTTTCATTATCTTTTAAATGAATTTACAGCACTTGAAAATGTTATGATGCCTGCACTTGTCAATAAAAATATGAACAGGAATGAAGCACAAAAGAAAGCCAAGGAACTACTTGCACTTGTTGGTCTTGCAAAACGTTTAAAGCATAAACCTATGGAACTTTCAGGCGGTGAAAAACAGCGTGTGGCGATAGCAAGAGCTATGATTAACGATCCTGATATAATACTGGCTGATGAGCCAACAGGAAATCTGGATACAGAAACAAGTAATATGATAAATGAACTATTTATGAAAATAAATCAGGAAAGAAACCAGTCGATAATAATAGTTACTCACAGTCTGGAACTAGCAAATCTGGCTTCTTACAAATATAAAATTGAAAATGGCGAATTTAATATGATTTTACCGACAATACAATTTTAGGAAAATTTACTAATGAAAAAAGAAAAAATTTATCTGCATTACGATATGGATGCTTTCTTTGCGGCAATTGAGCAAAGGGATAACAGGGAACTTAGAGGAAAGCCTATCGCAATAGGACATGGAGTTGTTACAACGGCAAGCTACGAAGCCAGAAAATATGGAGTAAAATCTGCGATGCCAACAGTTCAGGCTAAACGGCTATGCCCAAATCTTATTGTTGTAAGCCTTAGAAAAGGTGTTTATTTTGAAGAAGGCAGAAGAATACAGGGATTAATAAAAAAAGTCTTGAAAAAATGCGAATTTACCTCTGTTGATGAAGGTTATATTGATATTACAGAGTTTATTTGGAATAAAAATACAAGACTTGATAAAAGAGATGAGATTTTAAAAATTGAAAGATTTATAAAAAAATTTAAAAAGTATGTTTATGATAATTCTAGGCTCACTTGCTCAGTTGGGATAGGTTTTAGCAAGATAAGCGCTAAAATCGCGAGTGATATTGATAAGCCGAATGGTTATTTTATATTTAGGAACCGTGAACATTTTTTAGATTATATTTATAATAAGGAGCTTGGAATAATTCCGGGAATTGGGAGAAAGACAAGGGAAGTATTAAAATTATTTAATATAACGAGTGTCTTTCAGCTTTATGAAATTGAGAAAAATGAATTAATCAGAAGATTTGGGGAAAGCAAAGGGGAGTATCTGTATAATTCTGTTCGTGGCTTACATTCTTCTGAGATAAATACAGACAGAAAAAGGCAGTCTTATGGACACGAAGTAACTTTTCATCAGGAAGAAAATGATATTTTGGCATTGCATGCTGAATTAAAAAAACAGTCTGAAAGATTGAGCAGCAAACTTATTGAAAACAATGAATTTGCCAAAACAGTTACAATAAAAATCCGATATTCCAATTTTGCAACACACACTCGCTCAAAAACGTTGAAAAGTGCAACGAACGATGTAAACGGAATATATAAGGCAGCTCTTGAAAATCTGGAATTTTTTGAAAAAAAGAATGAAGTACGGCTTATTGGAGTACAGTTAAGCTCGATTTTGAAAAGCAATGTAGTTCAGCTGTCGTTTGACGATTTAAAATAAATTATTAATATATTTTAATAATAAAATTATTTAAGATGGGAAGTGGAACAAATGATTTTAAGTGAAAAAGAAATATTAAGTTATATTGATGAAGTAAATCTTTTGCTGGAAAAAGCATATGTGCCGTATTCTAAATTTCCTGTTGCCGCATTATTAATTGATGATAATGGAAATATACACAAAGGAGTTAATGTTGAAAATGCTTCTTTTGGACTTACTCTTTGTGCTGAACGTAATGCAATCACAACAGGGATTACTGGGAATATGAAAAAAATAAGGTTACTTGTTGTAACAGGAAATACTCCTGAGCCAATTAGTCCATGTGGAGCATGCAGACAGGTAATAAAAGAATTTTCAGATAAAGACACAGTTATTATTTTGACAAATAAAAATAGAAAATACAGAATTACTTCACTAGATGAATTGTTGCCATATTCATTTGGACCAGAAGATTTGTAAAAAATGAATAACGAACAAAATTTTTATTGAGTTATTTTGAAGATTAATATTGAAATTTTCTTAAAATAAGGTATAATTATTATGAGAGGAGAAGGTAAAAATACTTATTTCTAACAATCTTTATTATATTATTTTTTGAAATTTATTTTAAAAATGTTAGATTTTTTATTAGTTTTTACTTGCAAACTTAAAAAAATAGGTTATAATATAATTGGAAATAACGTGTGTTATATAAAATTATTAAGGAGTGATTTTTTATGAAAAAGTTTATACTAAAGAAAATGTTTCTGGCTTCAATTTTATCTATGGGTTTTAGTGCTATCTCAATGGGAGCTGCATTTGTGACTTCGTCAAAAGATAATGCGATTAACATAAGACAGTCTGCAACTACAGATTCTAAAGTTGTTGAAACTATTACAAATGGACATATACTGGAAAGCAATGAAAAATCTGGTGAATGGCATAAAGTGACATATTATAACGATGCAATTAAAAAGTCATTTACTGGCTATATTCACAATAGCCAATTAAAAGAAATTGTAGGTAAGCTCGTTATAACTTCAAGTGAAGGATACAGCAATATAAGAGAAAAACCAACAACAAAATCTACAATTAAAACTAAACTGAAAACTGGACAGACAGTTTACGCAATAAGCAAAACAGACGATGACTGGTATTATATTAAATACAACGGAAATCAATACGGATATATTTACAGTAATCAGGTAGCTAAAAAATAGATTCTCAAACGACTAAATAAAAAATGGCAGGAAATATTAATAAATATAATCCTGCTATTTTCATATCCAAGAATTTATTTCAAAAATAAAAGTTACACAATAACTTAGCTATACATTTCATTTAGTCTTGCTTCAACAGTTTCGTCATTTAGATAATCATCATATTCCATTTCTTTTTCCAAAATTCCTTTTGGAGTGATTTCAATGATTTTATTTGCAATTGTCTGAATAAATTCGTGGTCGTGCGTTGTAAATAAAATTGTTCCGTCAAATCTTTCTAGCGATTTATTAAGCGATGTAATTGCTTCAAGATCCAAGTGATCTGTTGGGTTGTCTAATAATAGGACATTTGCGTTGGATAGCATCATTTTTGAAAGCATGCAACGAACTTTTTCTCCTCCAGAAAGAACTTTGGCTTTTTTTCTTGCCTCTTCTCCTGAGAATAGCATTCTTCCTAAGAATCCACGTACATATTCTTCGTGCTGGTCAGTCGAAAATTGTCTTAACCAGTCAATTAGCGATAAATCTACATCTTCAAAATATGCTGAGTTGTCTTTTGGGAAATAGCTTTGTGAAGTTGTAACTCCCCACTCAACAGTTCCTGAATCTGGTTCTAATTCTCCAGCTAGAATTTGGAAAAGAGTAGTCTTTGCAATGTCATTTTTTGATAAAATAACAACTTTGTCTCCAGTATTTATCGTAAAGGAAATGTTGTTAAGAACTTTTTCGCCATCAACAGTTTTGGTTAAGTTCTCAACTTTTAACATATTGTTTCCAGCTTCTCTTTCAGGCTTGAACTCAATGTATGGGTATTTTCTGTTAGAAACCTGCATATCTTCAAATTGTAATTTTTCCAGCTGTTTCTTACGGCTTGTAGCCTGCTTTGATTTTGAGGCGTTGGCAGAGAAACGTGCAATAAAGTCTTGCAATTCCTTTTTCTTTTGTTCCATTTTCTTATTCTGGTTTCTGATTAATTCTTGCATTAATTGATTTGATTCGTACCAGAAATCATAGTTTCCAACAAACATTTTAATTTTTCCGTAATCAATATCAGCAATATGAGTACAAACCTTGTTTAAAAAGTGTCTATCATGCGAAACTACAAGTACAGTTGTGTTTTCCAAGTCCATCAGAAAATCTTCTAGCCATTTTACTGCGTGCAAGTCAAGTCCATTTGTAGGCTCATCTAATAATAATATGTCAGGATTTCCAAAAATAGCCTGTGCAAGCAGAACCTTTACTTTTTCAGGTTCTGTTAACTCTTTCATCAGTTTATGATGAAGTTCAGAAGGAATTCCTAAACCAATAAGGAATTTTTCAGCATTTGTTTCGGCTTCCCAGCCATCCAGCTCTGCAAATTCTCCCTCAAGTTCAGCCGCCAAATTTCCGTCTTCTTCTGTAAATTCGGTTTTTGCATATAAAGCATTTTTTTGCATCATAATATCGTATAATTTTGCATGTCCCATCATTACTACATTTAACACTTCTTCATCTTCATAAGCAAAGTGATCCTGTTTTAGAAATGATAGTCTTTTATTTTTTTCTACAATAACTTCTCCAGAAGTAGAATCAAGTTCTCCAGTTAACACTTTCAAAAAAGTTGATTTTCCAGCTCCATTCGGTCCAATGATACCGTAACAGTTCCCTTCTGTAAATTTAATATTTACTTCATCAAAAAGTTTTCGTCCACCAAACTGGACAGATAAATTACTTGTTGAAATCAAAAAATTTCCTCCTTAAATATTTATAATTTATCTATATTATATCAAAAATTTTCACTAAAAACAAAATAAATTTATTTAAAACCTTTATTTTTTTCAAAATAATTGGTAAAATATACAAAAGAAAAAAATTGAAAATGATAGAATGGGGAAAATTATGAACAAGACAAATTTTCATACTCACAATTACCGATGTGAACATGCCGCTGGAAATGTGGAAGATTATGTAAAAGTGGCAATTAGGGAAGGTTATACTGAACTTGGAATATCAGATCATGCTCCAATGCCTGAATATTATGAAAATAATAGAATGAAAGAAGAAGATTTTGACGGATATTTGAAGGAAATAGAAGAAGCACAGGAAAAATATGGAGATAAGATTAAGATTTATAAATCATTAGAAATTGAATATTTTCCAGAATTTATTGAAAAATATGATAAATACAGGGAAAAATTGGACTATCTTGTTTTAGGGCTGCATGCCTTTAGAAAAGACGGAGATAATACAAATTATAATGCCTGGAAAATACAGACAGGAGAAAATGTGCTAGCTTATGCGAAATATATGGTTGAGGCTATAGAAAGTAGTAAATTTGACTACATTGCACATCCAGATTTGTATGTAATAAATTATCGGACTTGGGATGAAAGCTGTGAAAAAGCAGCGCACATGATTTCAAAAGCGGCAGAAAAAATGGATGTACCGCTTGAAATAAATGCAAACGGAATAAGAAAAACATTTGAAAGACATCCAGACTGGGACAGATACATGTATCCGTACAAGGAATTCTGGGAAATTGCGAAGCAGTATAATGTTAGAACGATAATCGGCTCGGATGCACACGATTTTAACAGGATGGAAGATAAAGAGATGGAAATTGCAAGGGAGTTTGCAAAGGAAATTGGGCTGAATGTGATTGAGAGTATTTTTTAAATAAAAGGAAAGTAAGCTTTAGGAGGAAAAAAATGGATAATAGTTTTAAATTTTTAAAAGGGGCAAAAATGATACATCCTACGACAGGGATAACTTTGGAGTATTTAGATAAATCTGATGCAGTTTGTTTTGTGTTATTTAATGAAACAAAAGAAAAAGTAATTTTAGTGAAACAGTTTAGACCAGGGCCAAAAAAATATGAAATCGAAGTTTGTGCTGGACTTATTGATGGTGATGAGGAGCCTAGAACGGCTGCATTTAGAGAACTGGAAGAGGAAACTGGATATTTGGAAAAAGATGTGACAGATATTGAGGAATTGCCGCAAGGACTGTATGTCTCGCCAGGATACACGACCGAAAGATTGTATTTTTTCAGCGCAAGACTAAAATCTGATGATATTAATCCCATAGAGCAGTCACTTGACCATGGGGAAGAAGTGGAAGTAGTGTGGGTTGATGTGAAGGATATTGAGAAAGTGTCAACGGATATGAAAACAATATTGGCAGTAACATATTTTTCAAGATAAAAAATAATTTACGATTTTACATTTGAAGAGGACATTTAAAAGGAAATTTTTTATATGACAGCTGAAGGGAGGAGAATATGAACAAGTTTTATTTGCCATTGCCTGCCATAATATTGATTTTTTATATAATTTATACAGCTTTTGCAATAACTATGAGAAAAATTAAATTTAATGCAGAAAATTTGGAAGAACTTGATGGGGAATTTATATTCACTTTTATAAAAAAAATAAAAAAAGAACAAATATATTTTCATATTGATGAAGTTAAAATGTGTGTGTTGACAAGAATTTTCATCCAACAGGGAACTTTTAGGACAATAAATTTTAATATTTTTTTAAATGACGGCTATAGCTTGAGATTAAGGAAAAAGAGCGAATGCTTGTTGTTTTTGCAAGTGTGCCGGGAAAAGAGGAAGGAGCTGTATCAGAAAATTTTAAGTATGATACCCGCAGATATGACGGTTATTTCGATTATAGAAAAGGAACTTGATAATTTTAAGCGTTAGGAAATGATTTATGAAAGGGAATAAAAGAATGGGTTTATGGAATTTTTTTAAGAAAAAGAAGAAAGTGCAGTCAGGTGCTTGTTTCTCCAATGAAAAGTCTTCTACAGAGCTTGTAAAAAATTTTTTGGAAGCTTATTCAGATGAAATTAATACAGTTTCAACAGAAAATGAAGAAAAACTGACTGAAAAAACGAGGAAATTTTATCTTGAACTAGATGATGGAAGAAAAATAACAGTAATTGTAAATCCAGATAGAAATTTTCTTCTAAAAGAAAAAATTGGCATAGAAATATTTCTGGAAAAGCTGAGTTCACAAAGTTTTAGAAGCATAAGCGAAGAAAATCTGGATAAATACAGCAAGCTTTTTATTATGCTGGAAGCTGTTAATAAGGAAGAGATGAAGGACGAGGCGAAGCTGTTAAATAAAACTGCAAATTTCCTAGGGAAATTCCATAAATTTATTATACAGAAAAGGTTAAACCATTATCACTTTGGAAAAAGAAAAATGATTCAAAATCCTGAAAAATGGGAGCTTTCAGATTTTATTCCTCCGCTTTCAGAAAAAATGTTTGCTGAATATAATGTAGAAATAACAGACGGGGATATTGAAAGAAAACATAGAAATATAGGCATGATGAAGCAAAATGGGATTCCGTATGACGAAAATATGGAAGTGAGCATATCTGAAAAGAATGCAGTAATACGAAAAAAATGGGATATTATAAGAAAAATAGTGGCAATAGCAATGACACGCCTTGCCGCTGAAACTTATCTTGAAAAAAGAGAAAATGGTCAAAAGGAATTAAAAATAATTACTGATATTTTTGAAGAAAGATACCAGTTTAAGTAAGTCTTGTCAGAACGTGAAAAAAATTATCTGGAAAATCCTTCAGATGACAAGGAATTGAACTTAGAATTTTATTTTATGCTGGAAGGCGCAAAAATGTTATTATGGGTGCTGTCAATTATTGATGTTGAATTTGCAGACTTTAATACATTTTGTGATGTTTCTATGCTTATTGACGGATTAAAGCATGAGAATTTGAAATCATTTGCAAGAAAATGTCAAATACGTTCAAAAAATAAGATTTTAGATATGGTGGACTACACTTACAGGTTAAACTGGGCAAATGTTGAAATAAAGCTGGATGGGTATGAGAGAATTGTGAATGAAAGCATTTTATATTTTAGCCGGCTGGCATTGGAATGGGTGGTTCAAGATGGAAAAAGCATGGATGATATTGTAATTCATACATAAAAAAATTATTCCTGAATAGTATTAAAACCATTTAAAAAATAGGCTTAAATAAAATAATTTCAAAAATTATTTGACAATGGAAATTAAAAATGCTAATATAAAAATGTAAGATTTATAAAGATTTCTTTAAGTTAATAAATTTGTAATTATAATGTATAGAAGGAGAAAAAATACAATGAAAAAAATCGCAATCTTAACAAGTGGAGGAGATTCACAAGGTATGAATACAGCGATAAGAGCTGTCACTAAAGCTGCAATAAACAAAGGAATGGAAGTTTATGGTATAAGAAGAGGATACAAAGGTATGCTTGAAGATCAGATTTTTCCATTGACATTGCTAGATGTAAGTGGAATTGCTGATAAAGGTGGGACAATTTTATTATCAGCCAGATTGCCAGAGTTTAAAGATCCTGAAGTTAGAGCAAAAGCGGCGGCTAATTTGAAAAAATATGGAATTGACGGACTAGTTGTAATTGGAGGAGATGGTTCGTTCCACGGGGCGCATTATTTGTATGAAGAACATGGAATTAAAACAATTGGAATCCCAGGAACTATTGATAACGACGTAGCTGGAACAGACTATACAGTTGGTTATGATACAGCATTAAATATTATATTAGACGCTATTTCAAAATTGAAAGATACTGCTACTTCTCATGAAAGAACATATTTAGTGGAAGTAATGGGAAGAAACTGTGGGGATTTGGCTCTTTACGCTGCAATAGCAGGAGGGGCAAGCGGAGTTATGATTCCTGAAACTGAAAGTTCAATTGACAATATTGCTGACGTAATTAGAAAAAGACGTGCAGAAGGTAAATTATACGATATAATCGTTGTTGCTGAAGGTGTAGGAAACGTTATGCAAATTAAAGATGAGTTAGCAAAAAAAGTTGATACAAGTATAAGAGTTACTATTTTAGGACATATTCAAAGAGGTGGGGCGCCTACTGCATTTGATAGAATTTTAGCAACAAGATTAGGAGTAAGGGCGGTTGAGCTTATTGAAGAAGGAAAAGGTGGATTAATGGTTGGAATTCAAAGTGAAGAAGTAACAACTCATAAATTATCTTACGCTTGGGAAAATTATTCTAAAACATCTGCTTCTGATTATGCAATCGCAAATATGTTATCGTTATAATTGTTAAAGTCTTTATTAGATAGATTTAACAGTTTAAAAAATAAATGAATATTTCTTACAGAAGTAGGAGTTCATTGATAAAATAAGGCAATGAAATTTTAAATATCAAATTTTAGGAGGAAAAATGAAAATTAAAATGACTAAAGTTGTTTGTACTATCGGTCCAAAAACTGAAAGTGTTGAAATGTTGACAAAATTAGTGGAAAGTGGAATGAACGTAATGAGATTGAACTTTTCGCATGGTGATTTTGAAGAACACGGAGCAAGAATTAAAAATATTAGAGAAGTAATGAAAAAAACAGGTAGAGAAGTAGGAATTTTATTAGATACTAAAGGGCCTGAAATCAGAACTGGTAAATTAGAAGGTGGAAAAGACGTATTATTAGAAACTGGTAAAAAAGTAACTATTACTACTGACTACTCTTTCGTTGGAAATGCTGAAAAATTTGCAGTTTCTTATCCTGGAATTGTTGATGACTTGTATGAAGGAACAACAGTATTATTAGATGACGGTTTAGTTGGATTAAAAGTTGAAAGTGTTGATAAAGCAGCTGGAGAAGTTCATTGTGTTATTACAAATACTGGAGAATTAGGAGAAACTAAAGGTGTAAACTTGCCGGATGTTTCAGTTGGATTGCCAGCATTAGCTGAAAAAGATATTGCTGACTTGAAATTTGGTTGTGAACAAGGTGTTGACTTTGTAGCAGCTTCATTCATAAGAAAAGCATCTGACGTTGCTGAAGTAAGAAAAGTCTTAGATGACAATGGTGGAAAAAATATTCAAATTATTTCAAAAATTGAAAGCCAAGAAGGTATTGATAACTTTGATGAAATCTTGGAATTAAGTGATGCAATCATGGTTGCCAGAGGAGATTTAGGAGTAGAAGTACCTGCTGAAGAAGTTCCATTTATGCAAAAAATGATGATTAGAAAATGTAACAAAGTTGGAAAACCAGTTATTACAGCAACACAAATGTTAGATTCAATGATCAGAAACCCACGTCCTACAAGAGCGGAAGCAGGAGATGTTGCTAACGCTATTTTGGATGGTACAGATGCAGTTATGTTATCAGGAGAATCTGCAAAAGGTAAATATCCGGTAGAAGCTGTTAAAATGATGGCTACTATTTCAAAAAGAACAGATGAATTCAAGAAATTTAAAACAGTTGAAACTCCAGATGGATCAGAAATTTCTGTTACAGAAGCAATTTCAAGTGGTGCAGTAAGTACTTCTCATGCATTAGATGCTAAATTAATTGTATGTTGGACAAAAACTGGTAGAGCGCCAAGAATGATTAGAAAATATGGACCAACTGTACCAATTATCGCTTTAACTGACAATGAGCAAACTGCTAGACAATTGGCATTAGTAAGAGGAGTCAGAGCTTACGTAGCAAAAGGATTAGATAAAACAGATGATTTCTTCGCAAAAGCAAGAGAAATTGCAGCTAATCACGAAGAAGCTAACAAAGGTGATTTAGTAGTAATGGTAACTGGAATTTCTAAAGAAGGAACAACTAATACATTCAGAGTAGAAAGAGTTGGAGAATAATTAAAAATCTTATTATTTAACCACACCACACACAATAAGCAATTATAAATATTTTATGAGGGAAACGGTCTTATACCTTTTCCCTTTATTTGTATATGAGAAAATAAATGTCGCTGAAAAAGTTTGATATAGCGGGAAACTTAAATTAGATGTGAGTTAGAAGAGGAGAATGGATTTTTAAAACGTGGAGTATATGATGGAGAGGTAGAATAAAATGAGGATATTATTTTTTTTGTTATTATCGATATTAGCTTTTTCAGAACCGATACAATTAGACACAGTCACTTACTATAATTATTTTGGAGCAATTAGAGAAAAGCCCAAAGTTGGAATGGAAATTCAGAAGGTAAGAGGTTATTGCAGTTTTCCTGATAATAGCGAATGCTATGGAGCATTAAATATATTAAAGTATTCAGAGACAGGAACTGAAATAAAAAATATTATAAAAAAAATAGACATTAATCTATCAAATTATAGTTCATACTTATATGAAAATGTTAAAATTAATAACGGTTATTTGAGTTTTGATAAAAAATCACAAGTTATGTTAGATAATGAAATAAAGAAAAAAATCAAAAAAATTAGAGAAATGCTGTTAATTCATAAAAAAATTAAAAATATTAGTACTGATAGAGAAATTATAATTCCAGACCATCCTCAATTCTATGACGATGAAGGAATAAAAAGAGTTTTTTCAAATTATATTGTGATAAGAATGCCAGAGTTATCTCCTCCATATACATATGTTTTGGATTATGAAGCTATTAAAAATGAAGTTCAAAACTACAAGAAATATGAAGGTAGAAATTTAAATGAACTTTCACAATATTTGAAAGAATTTTTATCTAAAAATAAGAATAAAGATAATCAAATTCCAGAAGAAAAGTATAATGAATTTATGGAAAAAGAAATTTATGAAACAAATTTTTATTCTAAATTAAACAGAGAAATTGTAGAATTATTCAAAAAATTAGGGTTAAACTAAAAAATGTAGAGGAGTGAAATTAAAATGAGAATTAAAAAAATTATTCTGTATTTTTTCGCATTGCAGATAATGATGTTTTCTGAACCAGCAAAACTGGATAAAATAATATATTATCGATACTTTCCTATTATTGAAGATAAATTGAAATCTGGAATGGAAATTCAAAAAATAAGAGGTTATTGCATTCTCGTAGATATGAAATGTACTACTAGTAGAGGAGTGTTTGTGGCAGAAGAAATGGATGACTGGAAACAAGGACCAGGAGAAAGCACCCTAAAAAAAATAGATATTGATTTATCAAATTTTAAAGAAACTTTTTTCATAGGCGAATTTAGAAATGACTATCCGTATTTTGAAAATTTGAAGCAAAAAATTTTAAAAGAGAATAAACTAAGAAAAAAAATAGAAAAAATAAAAAAAATGTTATTTATAAATGACATCATGCTCGAAATGGAAATGGAAAAAAGTTCTTATAAAGATTATTATACAATGGAATCTAACTATGAGGAGCGAACCAAAAAATCTTTTTCAGATTATATCATAATAAGGACAGAGGAAATTTCACATCCATTTATAATGGATATAAAAAATTATAAACCTGACGAAGAAAAAATTGAGTTAAAAAATTTAAATCAGATTTATCAATACTTCAAAAATAATCCATATAGAGATATTGATTATACAAGTGATAAAGTTGATGAATATGAAAAATTTATAGAAAAAAATATAAATATAAATATAAATATAAATATAAATGAATTTGAAAATATTTTGCAAAGAGAGATTTTTGAACTGACTAAAGAGTTGAATTTAGAATAAAAGAAATAGAAGATTTTAATATTATAAAATAAAAAGATTTAAAACTATTCCTATTTAAGTAAGGTTTAGTGCAAGAAAGGAATAAAAAAGTGAAAAAACTTGATGATCTGATAGATGTTTTTGCAAAATTGCCGGGAATTGGGAGAAAAAGTGCGGCAAGAATTGCGTTTGATGTTTTAGATAAAAGTGAAGCTGATGTTGATAGAATGCTTGAAATAATAAAAGATTCACATGCCAATATTAAACATTGTGAAATTTGCGGAAACTTATCTGAAAATGATATTTGTGAAATTTGTGCCAACGAGAAAAGGGACAAGGAAGTGATATGCGTTGTTGAAGGAGTGCGAGATGTAATTGCATTTGAAAAGTCTGAAACTTATAATGGACTTTATCACGTGCTTGGTGGAAAAATTGATCCACTAAATGGAGTTACAATTGAAGATTTGAATTTAAGAAAGCTAATAAATAGGATAAATGGAGATGTAAAGGAAGTTATACTGGCTTTAAATCCTGACTTGGAAGGTGAAACTACAAGCCTATATTTGACAAAATTCCTGAAAGAAAAAAATGTCAAGATTTCTAAAATCGCCAGTGGAATTCCAATGGGTGGAAATATTGAATACACGGATATGGCGACGCTGGGGAGATCGCTTGAGGGTAGAGTCAATGTAGATGATTTAGATTAAGTTGGATTTTAGAAAATAAGAATCTGAATACAGGACTTAAAGAATAACAATTATTTGGAAATAAAAATTATGATAGGAATAATTTTACGTGTTGCGTTGGAGTAGCATTTTTAGGAAAAGAAATGAAAGTTAAATTTGAAATATAAATAAAAATATAAAAAACAAAAAATAAATACTCAAGCAGTTGGATAAAATAACCATTGCCTGAGTATTTTTTATTACAATTAGATTAATTTTCAAAACATTAGTAATTTCTATTTTAAATCGTTTATATATTTTTTCACAAAGTCCTGAATTTCAGCCTTATCAATTACATTTGAAAATCTTATTTCTGAATTTCTCACTTCTGTCAATTTTTCCGGGAATTTTACACCAGTAATTTTTGATACTTCATCTAAAATTGCGTAAGGCTCTTTTGTTTCGTCAAGTCCCGATGCTTTTGCAATTGGAGCTGGGAATTTGAATGGATGCGCTGTTGACATTATTACTGTGTGAGTATTTTTATCCAAATTGCTGTTGTCTAATTTTTCATAAACAGAATAAGCAACTGCTGTGTGAGGATCTATTAAATAATGATAATTTTCATACACACTCTTAATTGCATTTACAGTTTCATCGTCATTTGCAAACTCTCCATAAAATTCATTTTGAATATTTTTCAATTCCTCTTCATTTACAGACAACAATCCTTCTGAAAGTAAGTTTGTAATTAATTCATTCACTCTTTCAGAGTTTTCGTTTAATGCGTAATATAGGTATCTTTCAAAATTTGAAGAAAGAAGAATATCCATTGATGGCGAGTTTGTTGCGTAAAAATCTCTATTTTTGTTGTATATTCCAGTTTGGAAGAAGTCAGCTAGAACTTTATTTTTATTTGAAGCTGAAATAAATTTTTTGATTGGTATTCCAAGTTTTTTGGCGATGAATCCAGCTAAAATATTTCCAAAGTTTCCAGTTGGAACTACCACATTAAATTCCTCGTCAGGCTTAATTGTTCCAGCTTTTACCAAGTTTACGTAAGTTGACACGTAATATATGATTTGTGGAAATAATCTTCCGATGTTGATAGAGTTTGCACTAGAAAACATTACATTGTGATCGTTTGCATATTTTTTAAATTCTTCGCTGGAAAAAATGACTTTTATGGCACTTTGAGCATCATCAAAGTTTCCATTTATCGCAACTATTTCTACATTGCTTCCAAGCTGTTTTCGCATTTGTTCTTCCTGCATCGGGCTAACTCCATTTTTAGGATAAAATACGACAATGTTAATTCCGTCGACATCTTTAAATCCTTCAAGTGCAGCCTTTCCAGTATCTCCAGAAGTTGCAGCTAAAATCAGTATTTTTTTATTTTCTTTTTGTTTTTCTTTGCTTAAAAGCAGCAAATATGGGAATAATGAAAGAGCCAAATCTTTAAATGCCAATGTTCTTCCATGAAACAGTTCACCGAAGCTCACTTTTTCATTTAATTTATGTACAGGAACAATATTTTCATCAGTAAAAGTAGTATTGTTGTAAGCATTGTTCACAGCATTTTTTATTTCTTCATCTGAAAATTCTGTAAAAAACAGTTTTATAATTTTTTCTGAAAGCTCCTGATAAGACAAGCTCTTTAGTTCATCGTAAGTCAATTTCACTTCTGGCAATTTTTCAGGGATATAAAGCCCGCCACCATTTGCAAGTCCATGTAATGTGGCAAAAGTCGAGTTTTGTGCTTCTCCGCCTCTTGTACTTTTATAATTCATAATTACACCTCTTTCTATTTTTCTTTTTTACATAGAGTAATTATACTATTAATTTTTATAATATGCAAGATTAGAGAGGAAAAAACATAAGATTCTCATTTTCTTTTAATAAATTTGTTGTATAATTTAAATATAAAGATAGAATAAGTATTTATTGAAAGGATGTATTTTTATGAAAAAAATATTTTTAATTTTATTGCTGTTATTTACCGTTATGTCGTGTGAATTAAAAAAGGCACAAGAGGCGTATGATAATAAGGAGTATATAAGAAGTATATATCTTACTTTGAGTTATTTTGAGAAACATCCAAACAAAGTTGAAAAAATTAAACCAGATATTAAAAACGAAATCATGGAAAAGTTTTCTAATATTGTAAATTATTATAAAACAGAAGCTGGAAGCAGTAATTTAGAAGAAAGACAAGATGGTTATGAAGGGCTTTATAAAATTTATGCACTATTCGATGTTTACTCTCAATCTTCAAATTTTACTGATTTTTTATCAAAATATGATGGCGATGAGCTTTTAAGTGAAATTTATAAAATTATAGATGAACGTATAAAAACAAGAGAATTGGAAAGTAAATATTCTAGAGACATTATTTCAATACTTGATGAATATTACAGAAATATGATTGGTTATACTAAAGAATTAAGTGGAATAAAAAAAATAGATGAAAATAAAATTTTAAAATATGAATCAATATCAAGAAAAATGTCTCAAGCTGAAGCTGATAAACTTATAGAGTATGCTAATATAAAAGAAAAAGCTGAAGAGTACCGTGAAGCACAAAAATTAAACGAAGCAGCACAAAAAGCTTATGGACAGTATCAGAAAAATTATAAAAATATGTATATAAAAATTGGAGAACTCAAAAAAAAAGCTGATTATCAAGAAGCAGACAAGCTTTACCAAAGTGCTATACAAACTTCCGGTGCTGTAAGTAAACATGGATATAGGGAATCAATAGAAAAATTAAAAAAAGTACAAGAAATTATCCCTAATTTTAAAAATTCAAAAGAGAAAATTGCAGAGTATTCTAAAAAAGCCTATGTAAAATATAACATTTCTGGTTGTGATAATAGCCATGTTCCTGCATATATAAATAGTCATTTATCCAAAGTTGGAGTTTATACAAAATATTCAAGTGAGGCTGATGTCCAAATAAATTGTAAAGTTACAGATAATTATCAAGTTTCTACGTATCCTAGCCAAATAAAAAATTTATCTCAAGTAAAAGAGGTTAAAAATAACGATGGACAAACGGTAAAAAAAGAATTTATATTTCAGGAAAGTAAAACTAAATCAGTTGAAAAACTAGATTTCAGTTATGAAATAGAACTTTCTGGATATGTGAAAAAAAAATATTCAGGCAATGCGTATAAACAACACGAAATAAACTCGTTACAGTATTTAGGAAATGTTCCGTCTGAGTATTCAGGCAAAGATAAAATTGAAAAACTTTGGGGAGAAAGTGAAATGAGAAGAAAAGTTTATGATAGTGCATCTTTTTTTAAAGATCTTAAAGATATAGTTAAGGAGTTAGAAAAATTATAATTATTTATAACATAGATTGTATAATATATTGCGGCAAATTAAAAAAATATAAAAACTCTTTGAAGAATAAAAATTG
Source organism: Leptotrichia hofstadii (assembly GCF_007990525.1). Taxonomy (NCBI): domain Bacteria; kingdom Fusobacteriati; phylum Fusobacteriota; class Fusobacteriia; order Fusobacteriales; family Leptotrichiaceae; genus Leptotrichia; species Leptotrichia hofstadii. The sequence continues at coordinate 1,459,391 of NZ_AP019823.1, read as the reverse complement.
TTGATAAGTAAGATTTTTTCACTTTTATTTCTTATAGTATTGACTTTTTACAAAAATATGGTATAATATTTACTGTAAAATATATAAAGTAATAAAAATACAAAAATAATTTAGGAGGAATTTGTATGAAAAAGATTTTATTGGGATTATTTTTAGGATTAACAGCATTATCATTCTCAGCGCCTAGCTTTGTGAATACAAGGGAAATAGAAAGAAAAAATTATAATATCGTTCTTGATGAAGAAGCGGCACTTGTTTATTTTGGAATACTTGGGAAAAATAGAGAAGTAATAGTGACATATTTTTATAACGGTATTAGCGCAAAAACTGTTTCTAGGCTTCTTGAAAGAGAAATTATAGATAAATTAGGAGTAAAATTGCAAGGTAATTTTGAAAACAGTAGATATTATATCAGCAAGTATTATGATTCAAGTGAAAGAAAATACATTTATCATATAGTAGGAAAAAAATCTAAAACAAATGACTGCTATATTTCAATTGCTTACCTTACTCCTGAGAATCTTAATGACAAACAGATGGTAAGAGATGCAAATACACTTTTAAATGAAGCAGAAAGTAATTTGAGAAGATAAAAATAATTATAAAATAAAAAGGAGTTCTGTAAGAATAAATTTATAAATTTGGCTATTTCCGTTTGGAAGTAGCTTTTTGCATTTCAATATTTTTGAGTCATGGATGAAAATAGCTATAGTTTTTTTGTTTATTTTATAAATTAATAAAATATTTATGCACTTGTATTTTTTTTCTGAAAATGGTATCATACTGATAGAGCATGTGAGGAGGGAAATAAGAAATTGAAAAATGATACTGAAGGACATAAAAATGGAATAAAAAATGAAAATACAGTTTCAGATACTATAAAAAAAAATCTAAAATTGAATAAAAAAAAGAAAATAAAAAGTGAAAAGGAAGAAACGCTGAAGGATATGTTAAAAGAAGTGGATAATGAAACAAAAAGAGAAGAAATTATCCACATGCTGCTGGAACAGAAAGTGTCTAAAGTTATAAAGGAAGAAGAAGATGAAAAAAGCAAGTTTTCATATAAAGCTTTAAACTTTGCAGGAAGTGCCAGATTTGCTGCTTCAATATTAATATTTATTTTGGTATGGATTGTAGTGGATATATTTTTTATATTAAAAGGGCAGTTTAATCCGTATTCATTTATAATAATGAATGTTGTTCTGTCTTTTATCATGGTAATTTTTTGTTCACTTATAATTTTTAATCAGAACAAAAAAAAGAAAATTGATGAAAAAAAATCTGAAAATGATTACAAGGTTAATTTAAAAAATGAGATTATAATAGAGGATATGCATTATAAACTGGATGACCTGATTGAAAAGCAGGATGAAATAGCAAAACGTGTTCAAGAGCTTGAAAAAAAGAAAAAGATTCCGCCGGTAAAAGAAAAAAAGGAATATAAATTTATTGATATTTTTGAAAAAAATAAAAAAGAAACATAGGTAGTCAATTTATTATTTTTTTAGAAAGAAAAGAGGAAAATGAATATTTTTGATTTAGAAGGTTTGTCAGAAAAAGAGGAAGTCGTTAAGATTTTAGCTGAGAGTAAAAATGTAAAAATTGAAAAAATTATTTCAACTGGACAGACTACAGATTGGCAGGAATCTGAACAGAATGAATTTGTAATTTTAGTTCAAGGTGAAGCTGAAATAGAATATTTTAAAGATAAAAATTTTGAAAAAAATGAAAATATAATAAAAAACCAAAGGAATACTAATAATAAGAAACTACAATTGGCAAAAGGGGATACAGTATTAATCAATAGAGGTGAGAGACATAGGGTAAGCTATACAAGTAAAAATCCTTGCTGTATATGGATTTGTATTTTTTTTAATTAAAAATTTAAAATAAAAAAGAAGGTGAGTGTAATGTTGTTATTTCTAATATTTGCATTGGTTGTCGTTATTGCGACAGGGATACCATTTGTGAAAAAAGGGATTGAAAATAGAAATTTGATGAAGGAATATATCGAACAGGGCCTTGGAAAACATGAGGCGATTGGGAAAGTAAAAGATGCTAAAACGACAAATGATAAAGTAATTGAAGGATTGTTTTACTTATCTTTTATAGCTTTGCTTGGTGGCGGATTTTACAATTTTTATTTATATGAAAATGAAAATTCTGATAATATGCGGGTTCAGCAGCAATCTGAAAGAACAATGGCACAGATTACAACTGATCAAGATCAGAACCAGCAGAATCAAAATCAGCAGAAACAAGGAACTCCAGTCATTCAGAATAATATAATTTCAAATCCGAATGATGCGCAAGTACAGGAAAACGTAAGAAAAGAGCAGGCAAGAATTGATAAGATGTTTTCAGATAGCCAAAAAGACACAGAGGGGCTATTAGAAATGCTGAAAAAAAGTTTAGAAAAGCAGGACACTGATTCTGGAATAAAAAATGGCGAAAAAGCCTTGGAAAATGTAAAGAAATCTAACGCTCTGTTTAAAAAGGCAAAATGTAATCCAACAGGGGATGCCACTTTTGACAAGGAATGTCCGAAAATGCTTGAAAAAGGGAAAGAACTGTATTCTTCAAAACAAATTGACGTTGAGAAGATGCTGGATGTCCTAAAAGGCATTGAAAAGGGCATAAATGATGTAAAAAATAGTGAAATTGCACAGCAGGCTGTACAAGAAGGGAATAAATTATGGGACAGCCTTATGAAGAAGTTAGATGAAGTTCAGAAAAAATAGAAATACTAGAAATGTTATAAAAATATAAAATTAAATTTATAAAAATTTTAGCTTTATAATAATTGGATATGTATTTTAGCCATTGAGAATTGTTTCCTATGAATCAAGGGAACAATCTCTTTGGCTTTTTTTGTCAGAATATCAGTTTTGGTAACTCCAAATTTTCTTAAAACACAGGGAATCCTTGTCCAGTATATTTTTCTTCAATGAACTTCTTAACTTTTTCAGAAGTCATAGCTTTTGTCAAATCTTGTATTTTTTTACTATTTTTGTTATCTTCTCTTGCCACAAGGCTTACAGCGTATTTACCATTTGTATTTTTTTCGATGAATAAAGCATCTTTTACATGAACTCCAATTTTTAGCATATGTGATGGCCAGTTAAATGCCAAGTCAGTTTCTTGGTATGCCTGCACTAGTGATGGAATAGGAACTGCCATAAATTTGAAATTTTTCTTTGTATTAATAACATCGTTCAAATTATAAAGTCCATCTTTTGGTTTCAATTCAATTAAACCTTCATTTGCAAGTATTCTCAAGGCTCTATCCTGATTTGTCACATCGTTTGGAATAGCAACTTTTGCCCCATTTGGAATTTCTGCCTTATTTTTGTATTTTTTTGAATAAAAACCTACATAAACATCATAAATTCCTTTAACTTTTACAAGTTTTCCGTTATTTTTCTTATTAAAAACTTGCATAAATGGCTCGTGCTGATGAAAGTTTGCATCAAAGTCTTTAGCATTTAAACCAACATTTGCAGTAACATAATCTGTTAACACAGTAATTTTTACATCATAACCTTCTTTTTTTAAATCCTCAGCCGCTATTTTCACAATTTCATCCATTGGATAACCTGCCGCAGCTATTCTAATAACGTTATCCTTTTTTAAATTTATTCCAACAAATGCTAAAATTAGCACACATATTACAGCTAATGAAATTAATAATTTTTTTGACATTAGTAAATTCTCCTTTTCTTATCTAAATTTTTTGATATTCTGTTTCCAATAATCTGTATTGAAAATACAATGACTATCATTATTGTTACGACCCTATATACAAGGGCATAGTTGTATTCGTTGTATCCATATCGCATTGCATAGTCGCCAATTCCGCCTCCACCAACAACTCCCATTACAGTAGAGTATGAGATAAAGCTTATAATTGCCGAAGTTAAGCCAAGCACAAGGCTGCTTCTCGCTTCAACAAGCAAAAAATGCCACACAATCTGAAATATACTTGCCTTCATTGACAAAGCCGCATCAATTATCCCGCTATTCACATCATAAAAGGACTGTTCTGTAAATCTTGCATACAGAGCCACAGCTACAAAGCAAATTGGAAAACTTGCAGGAAACAGTCCAAAAGCAGTACCAAAAATTAACCGTGTGAGAGGTATCAATATAACTACGAATATTAAAAATGGAAAACTTCTGACTGCATTTATGTAAATATTGCACGGAATATTTATAAACTTATTTTCCCTGATGCCCCCTTTATCAGTCAAAAATACAACGGCTCCTAAAGGAATTCCCAAAAATACTGCACATATCGTAGGAATAAGAACCATTATAAAAGTGTCCTTTATTGCAATTAATAATTCAGTATCTGTCATTTCAGAACCTCCCTCACATAATCGGCATAACTTTTGTTTGATTTTTCATAATCCTTCTGATTAACATTGAAAATATCTGTAATTTTACCTTTTTCAATAATAGCCACCCTGCTACATAGCCTTTTAACGACTTCGAGTTCGTGAGTAACCACTAGAATAGTTGTTCCATATTTTTTATTTATTTCCTCAAATAAATCAAGAATTTCATCTTTTACAGATTTATCCAAAGAAGCTGTAACTTCATCGCAAAGCAGTAATTGCGGATTTATCACTAACGCACGAGCAATAGCAACTCTCTGCCTTTCGCCGCCGCTAAGGGAAGCAATAAACGATTTTTTCTTATCAGACAGCCCCACAAATTTCAAAACTTCCTCAACTTTTTCAGCTGAAAATTTTTTCTTTAAAATCAACGGAAGAGCAACATTATCAAAGACATTTTTGTTATACAAAAGATTAAATTCCTGAAAAATATAAGCAATTTCAGTATTCTTTGCAATATTAATTTCTCCTTTATCAGCCTTCAAAATTCCTTGAATAATTCTCAAAATCGTTGATTTTCCACTTCCTGACTGCCCAATTAATCCAAAAATTTCCCCTTTGTTAATCTTCAAATTTATTTTCAAATCAAAATTAGCATAATTTTTTTCAATATCTCTAAGTTCTACCATCTCACCTCCAATTATGTTTGTATTTAATTTTAAAATGTAATAACTTCAAAATTATATCATATTTTTTAAAATAAGGGAATATTGTTTGGAAAAAAAGTGAACTTGTAAATTTTAAGCATAATTGTTACTTTATTATAAAAATTTATTGTTTTGATTCGCAGAACCGTATTATCAAGTTAAATTTAGCAAAATAAAAATAAAAACTGAATTGCATTCAAATTTAGAATATTGTATAATAAAAGAAAGAAGGAATGCGTTTTAATATTTATTTAAAGGAAATGGTGTTTTATGATTAAGAAAATTTTATTAATGGTTATTCTTACTATGGCAATTGCAGGTTGTACTGCAGAGGATATAGCAATCTGGAAAGAAGTAAGTAGAGAACGTAGAAATCTACGTATAGGAGAATGTCTTGATAATGGAGATGGGACTGCCAGTTGCAAGAATGAGTATGGAAATGTGATTATAGTACCTATACGTCGATAATATTGTGAATATATACAGTTATTGAGAAATATAATGAAGGACAGGAATTTTCTCGTTCAGAATAATGCTTTCCTGTCTTTTTTTATTTTAATGATTGTATTTATATTCCGAATCTCATTTCTTCATTTACTTTTATTGGAGAGTAAGTTGCATATTTGATGCAATTTTTAAATATAAAAGAATAAAAAAGCTATAAATTGGTGCTGATGTTTTTAGATTGTTTGTTAATAAAATTTAAATATTCAAATATAAACTTTTAAAAATTTTGTATCATCAGTAAAACAAAAAAATAAAGCTGTTATACAAACTATCATTTTTTCGGAATCCTTCTAAAATATAATAAATGACTGGATTTTAATATATAAAATATATAATTAATAAACCCCTTTATTCATCAACTTAAAAAACTATTTAATCAAAAATTAAATATAATCTTATTGAAAAAATTTTAAAAATAAGATACACTACATATATGTTAAAAAATTCAAGCAAAACACAATATATTGTGTTTTTTATATAATATAGAAGGAGATAGAAAAAATGAAAAAAATAGTGAAATTTGAGAAAAATGATTGTAATCCGTGTGCAATGGTGTCGGATTTGTTAGATAAAAAAGGTATAGAATACGAAAGAATAAATCCATTTGATAATCCAGAAATTGCTGTAAAATACAGAGTAAGAAGTGTTCCAACAGTAATTTTGTTTGAAGAAAACGAAGAAATAAAAAGAACAATTGGATTTAAGCCAGAAGAAATCAATGAAATCATCTCAATGATGTAATAAACAATTTAAAATACAATTTAAAATAATAAATTAATACTACTCAAAACGATTTTTATTAAAATATCTAGTTTTGAGTATATTTTATACCTAAAATTTGGAAATATACTTGAACCCATTTTAAATTAAACTACTAAAAATTATACAAATTTAGGTTTGAGTAAAATAGCTATAGCTTTTGAGTTAGGTTTTAAAGAAGTTTTGCTACATATTTAAATTTACTTGAAAGTTATAAAAATTGAATAAATTAGGATAATTAGGGATTTTTGATTTTAAAAAGTATGTGTAAAACAAAATTTAGTAATAAAAAGGCAGAATAAATATTAAAAAGCAAGGTGAAATCGATGTATATATATTACGATTCAAAAACAGGAAATGTTGAACGATTCATAAAAAAAATGCAAGTACAACGTCCAGACTGGCATTTTATAAAGATAAATCCAACTATGGTAATCGAAAATGAAGGACATTTTCTGACATTCACAACAAAAATTGGAGAAATTCCAGCAACAACAAATGAATTTCTACAAAATGAAAACAACAGTAAACTATTAAAATCAGTAAGTTCTAGCGGAAACAGAAACTGGGGACAATTTTTCGCACTAGCAGCTGATAAAATTCAGGAAAAATACGGAATTCCAGTATTAATGAAATTTGAGCTGTCAGGAACAAGTACAGAAGTGGAAAATTATATAGATTATTTGGAAAAGAGGAATGATACAAAGTGAAATCTAAAAAAAAAATTTTGATAGTTGTGGGGGCAGGAGGTTCAGTTGAAGTTGGTTATCCTTTAATGAACGGTTTAAATGAAGTGATAGAATTTCAATTAAAAAATTCTAACAAAAATCTGTTTGACTTATATTTAGTAATTAAGAATATTTTAAATAATAAAAGTGATAAAAAAATAAAAAGATTAGATAAAGTAATAAAAGAACTTAAAGAAAAAAGCAAGAAAAATTTAGAAAAAGAATTAGAAAAATTAAAAAATCCCATTTTACTTGAAGAAATAAAAGACAATAAAAAATTTTACAATAGAATTGAAAAACTAAAATATAGAAACAATATATATTTAATTGACAAATTAAAGGAATTAAAAAATTTGATATTGAGAAATGATGATTTAGTAAAAGAATTAGAAAAAATCCAGAGAGTTTTAACCAATGAAGATTTTTCATTTGAACAAAGTATCTCTTTTTTAAGAAATTATTTATTTCAAAAACAAGAACATAAATTAGGTTTATATATAGAAGAAATAAAGAATTTTACTAATTTTGAGGAAATAGCATTTGTATGTTTAAAATTAAGTTCATATTTACGAAATAATAATGATACACCCTTAATGGATGAAATTTTTAGTATTAAAAATAGTGATAAATTAAGGGGATATAGTAGTGACGATTTTCAAGAACTATATAAAAAAATTGCTGAGATAGTAACTAGAAGGTTATCTTCAATTATTGCAACTGATGTATTAAATGTCGAACAAGAAGAAAAACAAAGAAAAACAAACAGACAAAATATAGAAAAATTTTATAAAAGTTTATGTGAAAATTTTGAAATAGGTATAATAACTACAAATTATGATCCTCTATTAAATGAGATATTTTCAGATTTTTTCGTTGGATTTAATAAAGAAGATGGTGAATTTTTAAAAAAGGAAATTTTATTTAGAAAAAAGTGGGAATTTTTATATCACGTACACGGTTCTATTCATAATAGAATAATTAATGATAAAATTATTTGGGATAAATCTATTCCAAATGATTTGTCTAAGCCAATAAATGAAAATGTATCATATTTAAAAGAAAAAAGAGATGCTGGGGAATACGTTATACGGCAATCAATAGTTATTGGTTATGATAAACAACAACAAATTATGTACGATCCTTTTAAAACATTTTTTAGTAAATTAGTTTCAATAGTATCAGAAGCAGAAGGTGTAATATTTATAGGGTGTGGTTTTAATGATATACATTTAAATGCTACTTTTGAAGATTTTAGAGATAAAGAAAAGAAAAAAGTTATCGTAATAGATTGGTTTGAAAATTGGAAAGATGAAAATGGAACAATTCAAACAGATAAATTAGAACATGATTTAGAGAGATATAAAAAATTTCATAGTTGTTTTGGATTAAAATATATGAGTACAAAATCACAAGAAGGAGAAGTTGAATATCACACAAAAAATGAAAATCCTGACAATATTAACTACGAAACAATTATTTATAAATTAGGATTAGTTGCTGCAACTAAACACATTGATGAAATAATAGAATTTTTAAATGATAAAAATTAATTAAATAGAGGAGAATTATAAATGGTAGATAAAAGAGCAAAAAAATGGATATACCTAAATAACGAGATAATGGTAAAACAAGGGGAGGATTTTCAGCTGGAGAAAGATAAGGAGGCTGTTTATTCGTATTTTGTAGATTATGTGAACAAAAATACGGTGTTTTTTCACAATCTTGAGGAAAAGATGAGATATTTGATAAAAAATGATTATTATATTGATTTTTATGAGATGTATAGCCATGATGAGATAAAGGAAGTATTTAAGCTGGTTTACGATAAGAAGTTTAGATTTGCTTCGTTTATGAGTGCATCTAAGTTTTATCAAAGTTATGCTTTGATGGATGATACTGGAGAGAAATTTTTGGAAAGATATGAAGATAGGATTGCGACAGTTTCGCTTTATTTGGCACAGGGAAATGTTGAAAAGGCAAAAGAGTATGCTTTGATGTTGATAAATCAAGAATATCAGCCTGCTACGCCAACTTTTTTAAATTCTGGTAAAAAACGTTCTGGAGAGCTTGTTTCTTGTTTTCTTGATGAAATGGGAGATAATTTGAGCGGGATTGGATATGTTTTTGATTCTTCAATGAAACTTTCTTCGATTGGTGGAGGAGTTTCGATTAACCTTTCTAAAGTAAGGGCAAGAGGAGAGTCAATAAAAGGAGTTGAAGGCAGAGCTTCTGGGGTTTTACCAATTATGAAGATTTTGGAGGATATTTTTTCGTATGCAAATCAGCTGGGGCAAAGAGCTGGAGCTGGAGCTGTTTATTTGAATGTCTTCCATTCTGATATTAATGAATTTTTGGATAGTAAAAAAATAAATGTAGATGAAAAAATTAGGATAAAATCATTGTCAATCGGAGTTATCGTTCCAGACAAGTTTATGCAGTTGGCAATGGAAGATGAAGTTTGCTACACATTCAATCCACACACAGTATTCCTAGAATATGGACAATATCTGGATGAGATGGATATGAATGAAATGTATGAAAAACTGGTTGATAATCCAAATGTTAAAAAGAAAAAAATAAATGCAAGGGAACTTCTTGTAAAAATTTCTCAAACGCAAAAGGAAAGCGGGTACCCTTATTTATTCTTTAAAGATAATGCAAATAAGGAACACGCATTAAAAGAAATCGGAACAGTTAAGTTCTCAAATTTGTGTACTGAAATTATGCAATTATCAGAAGTTTCAGATATTAATGCATATTATGAGGAAGACACGATAAGACGTGGAATTTCATGTAATTTAGGTTCATTAAATATTGCAACTGTAATGGAAAATAAGAGAGTAAAAGAAGCCACAAAAGCGGCGATTGATTCACTTACAATGGTATCAGACTTAACAAACATTGATATTGTTCCGTCAATAAAAAAAGCAAACGACGAACTGCACTCAGTAGGGCTGGGAGCAATGAACCTGCATGGATACCTGGCTAAAAACTTTATTATGTATGAAAGCAAGGAAGCGCTTGACTTCTGTAATGTATTCTTTATGATGGTAAATTTCTATTCATTGGAACGTTCGATGGAAATTGCAAAGGAAAAAGGCGAAACTTTCAAGGATTTTGAAAAATCTGAATACGCCAACGGAAACTATTTTGACAAATATATTACAAAAGAATACATGCCTCAAACAGAAAAAATAAAACAGCTATTTGAAGGAATCTACATCCCAACAAAAGAAGACTGGGCAAACCTAAAAGAGAAAGTAATGAAACACGGAGTCTACAACGCCTACCGAATGGCAATCGCACCAAACCAGTCAACATCCTACATAATGAACTCCACAGCCTCAGTAATGCCAGTAGTTGACACAATCGAAGTGAGAGAATACGGAGACAGCACAACTTTCTACCCAATGCCGTACCTGACAAACGACAACTACTTCTTCTATAAGTCAGCATACGATATGGATCAAAAAAATATCTTGAAACTGATTTCTGTAATTCAAAGACACGTAGATCAAGGTATTTCGACTATTTTGTATACAAAGAGTACGGACAGCACTAGAGATTTGGCTAGACTTTATATTTATGCACATAGGCTGGGATTGAAGTCGCTTTATTATACAAGAACAAGAAAGGCTACGATTGAGGAGTGTATTTCATGTTCGGTGTAAATAAATCAAAAATCTTTCATATTGAGACTTTAATAGAAGAAAAATTGAAACACAATTCTAATTATTTCTTTAAACAAAAATTTCCTAGAATATTTATTATAATTATTTTAATAGTTCCAATTATTTTAACAGGAATAATATATTTCTTATTCAATAATATAGATTATTTTGAATGGGAGTTATTTCCTATGCTAAAAAAAATATTAAAATTAATGAATTATTTATTTAATAATACAGATTTTTCTAAATTAGAGTTATTTCTTACACCAAAGATAAAAAACTATTTATTTAATAATATAGATTTTTTTAAAACATGGATTAGTATTGTATTAGTTACAACCAATTTATCATTACTTTGGGTATACTGGTATTACTCTAAATATTTAAAGTCAAAATTAAAACTTGGAAAAAATGATATTGTAGATTTTTTTGATGATAGAGTTCAAATTAATAACAGAATTAACAATTTATATAAAGAGCATATTGATAAAAATTTTATAATAGAATCGAAAAATATAGATAATTTATTAAAAGAATTAGAAGATAAGAGAAAATCAATTGATAAAAAGATTAATATTAATATATCTTTGATTACATCGGTATTATCTATTTTAGTCAGTCAATATATTAAAACAAATGAAAAATCTGAATGGATTGATTTAATACCTTTTATAATATTAATTTATTTTTTAGGATATTTTATTTTGAAAATATTAATTTGGTTAAAAGAACATTTTTTAAAAGATTTTATTCGTGTACAATTTGAAGAATTAATTGAAATTGAAAATTATTTAATGGTTGAAAAAAAAATTTCTGAATTGATGATAGATAATTTAATGAAAATTTCCGCTACAAATTATACATATGATAGTATTTCACAATATTTATTTAATGAAGAGAAACAAAAAATATCAAATTTATTAAGCATAAATCAAAATGAATTAAATGAAAACACTAGTGGTATAGTTTTTAATTTAGAATTTGATTACTTTAATTTACATGAAGATAAAAATGATAATGATGAATCTTTTTTAGTTTTTCCTGCAAAATTAAAATTAAAAAAAATTTTTGAAAATAATATCAATATTAAACTTGGAGATGTATATTCATTTGATTTTTTTTCTATTCTAAAAAAAGAAGAAAATAAATGGATTTTTATAAATGAAGAAGAGTTTATTACAAAATATAAATTAAAATATTTAGTAGAAAATAAAAAGAAGAATCCTAAAATATGTTTTTTTTTAATTATATTATTTGCTTCAATAATATCATTAGTTGTAATATGGATTAATAAAGATGGAATAAGACAGAATGATGTATTAGACAAAGGTTTAAAAAAATATACTTTAAATAATTCAACTGATAAAGAAATGAAAATAAAATTAGATACAACAGCAGATTACAATTACATATTAGAATCATATTCTTCAAAAAAAATAACATTAAAAGCAGGTGAACATAGCATAGAAAAAAATGATGGTACTAAATGTCAATTTACTATTAATTCTGATTCAGAAATTGGAATAATTGATTTAAAAAGTTGTGGTGTTGTTAATCAGCAAAGTCAATTTAAATCTTTCCCTAAAGAGTATGATTATATTTTAACTAATCTATCAGACAGAGAAATAAGTATAGATTTATACTCGGATAAGGAGGAGTTCTATAAATTAGAACCAAATACTTTAAGAAAAGTAACTCTTAAAGAAGGAAGATATAATTTAACTAAAAATTGTAAATTAAATGTTGAATTTAATTCAAAAGGTGGAATAGTTACTTTTATTGATAGTGATAAATGTAAAAAATCTTATTATTAAAAAAATTAAAGAATGTAGGTGTTATTTATAGAAAGCGAATATAAAAAATACAAGAAACGATTTGCAAGTATAAAAAACAACATATTGGAAAATAGTGGTTGGGCTTAATCAGGTGATGATTTGAAATTAAGTTATTAAAAGAGTTGCCAAATTTACTTGGCAAAATGAAAGTTTTTTACATTTGACAAATATCAAAATATAGAGTATAATAATTTTAGTGATCGTACTACAAGAATAACCCACTTAACTGTGCGTTGTTGTAGACTGTAGAAAAAGCTCTTTCAATTTTGATAGGGCTTTTTTGCATTTTTGAGATAAAAGGGGGAAAGGGAATGGATAAGCCATTTAAAACTTTTAAGGAACAAGTTGAGATTTTAAATGGAGAAAACGGAGGTAAATTACGGGTAAAAACTGATGATGAAACAATTTATTATTTAATGAGGTATAATTATTATTCTATTATAAATTTTTATAAAGAACCTTTTTTAAAAGGGAAAGATTTAAACGGAAATGATATTTATAAATCGGGAGTTCATTTTAATCATTTGAAAGCATTGTATGATTTTGATAAAAGTTTGAGAATGTTGTTTTTTGATGTTTTGACACAATTGGAAAGAGTTTTTAAAACGGCAATTGCATATTATTATTCGGAATGCTATACAAATAAAGAAAGTTATTTGGAACTTGATAATTATTATGTTGGAATTAGAAATGAAAATACACATCTTATTTCACATTTAGTAAAAAAACTAAATTTTTTAAGAAATAACAAAAGCAATAGTATAATAAAGCATTATAGTACAACAAAAGATAATATACCATTTTGGATAGTAATTAATTTTTTTACATTTGGAGAAATGAGCAGATTTTATTTGATTTTGGAAAATAGAGTACAAAATAAAATAATAAGTCATTTTAGAAATTTGTATAAAAATGAGTACACAAATTTACCTAAATTAAATAATAATTTTATAAAAACTTTTTTACGTGCAAGTTCATTATTTAGAAACATAGCAGCACATAATGAAAGAATGTACGATTTTTCATCAAAAAATATTGTAAATATAAATAATATTATGGGGATAACAAATAATAAGAAACAAAAATTATTTACGATATACGAGGGACTTAAATTATTTTTATCAAAAGAAGAATATGAAAGTCTAACAAAAAAGTTACGAGAATTATTAAGTTTACTTGAATTTAAACTAAAAGATATTATAGATATAAATGATATTTTATATAAAATGGATTTTCCAAAAGATTGGCATAAATAGACATTACTATAAACTAATTGATTGACAAAAGATATACTTTGTATGTATAATAAATATAAAAGGAAGTGATATTTTATGGCAACAGTTAATACAAGTATAAAGATAGATGAGAAAACTAAAAAAGAAGCACAGGAATTATTTAAAGATTTAGGATTAAGTCTTAGTACAGCAATTAATATATTTTTGAAACAAGCTATAAGAGAAAAAGGCATACCATTTTATATAAATTCTTTACCTGAAAATTCAGAATTGGCTCAAGCATTTGAAGAAGCTAAACAAATTAAGAAAAATCCTTCAAATTATAAATCGTACAGTAGTCCAGAAGATATGTTTAAAGATGTCTTGGGAGAAGATTATGAAGGGTAAAAAAGAAGAGTATAAATATTCTATTATTCTTACTGGGAAATTTAAAAAACATTTAAAAAATCTAAAAAAACAGAAAAAAGATTTAAAATTATTAGAAAGTATAATCTCAATATTAGCAAAAGGAGAAAAACTTCCTCCTAAAAACAAGGATCATAAATTAGTCAATAATTATGACGGGGCAAGAGAATGTAATATAACTTCAGATTGGTTATTAATCTACGAGATAGTTGAAGATAAATTAATATTGATTTTATTAGCATCAGGTAGTCATAGTGAACTATTCTAAATTTTATATAAAATGTGGGAGTTGATTGAGATAACATAAATTGATAAAACAATTTTATCAAGAAAGGAAAACAAAAAAATGGAGAAAAAAATATACGAAGCAGTAAACTGGAACACACCGGAAAATGATTATGTGGAGATGTTTTGGGAGCAGAATTTGAAGCAGTTTTGGATTGATACGGAGTATATTCCGTCGAAGGATATTGATAGTTGGAATTCACTTGAGCCTGCGATGAAATTGGCGTATTTGCATGTACTGGGAGGATTAACGCTGTTGGATACGTTGCAGAGCCATACGGGGATGCCGAAGATTATTGATCATATTGAGTCATTGCAAAATCGTTCGGTGCTTTCATATATGTGTATGATGGAAACGATTCACGCAAAGTCTTATTCAACAATATTTACAACGGTTGCGTCTACAAGGGAGATTAATGAAACATTCAGATGGGTTCAGGAAAATCCACATTTGCAGTATAAAGCCAATAAAATTGACATATATTATCAGAAAATGAATAATCCTGAGGCTTCAAAAAGAGATATTGCAATGGCTCTCGCAGCTTCGGTTTATTTGGAAACATATTTATTTTACAGCGGATTCTTTTTACCGCTTTGGCTTGCAGGACAGGGAGAAATGGTTGCAAGTTGCGACATAATCAAGAAAATCATAGCTGATGAATCGATTCACGGAGTTTTTGTTGGACTATTGTTCCAGGAATTATACAATTCTTTCAGCGAAGAGGAAAAAGCTGATATGAGAGCTGAACTGAAAAAATTGATGTACGATTTATATGAAAATGAAACAAGATATACTGATGAAATTTACGGTGATTTGGGGCTTACAGGCGATGTGAAGGAATACATCCGTTATAATGCGAACAAAGCCTTGATGAATCTAGGATTTGAAGAAGAATTTGAAGTGAAGAATGTAAATCCAATTGTGTTAAATGGGTTGAATGTGGAAACAACACAGCACGATTTCTTCTCGAAAAAATCTACGAATTATGAAAAAGCACTGGAAGTGGTGCATTTGCATGATGATGATTTTAAATTTAATAATGATGAATTAGATTTGGAGATTTAGTTTATGAAAATTATAATATCGCCAAGCAAAACTAAAAAAATTAACAATTTTCCAATAAAAGATAGTGGCTCTTTGACTGAAAAAGAGCCTTTTTATCTAGAAATAATAAATGAAATTATTGAAAGAATAAAAACCTTTTCTGTAGAGAAAATTGAGAAAAAGTTTAAATTGAAAAATGAAAAGGCACAAAAGTTATTGGAATTTTATAAAAATTATGAAAAAGAGAAAAGCGGAAATGCTTTGGTAAGTTATACTGGTGTTGCGTATAAGGCTATAAAGATTGAAACACTTGATAAAAGTGATTTTGAATATTTGGAATCGCATTTGGTTATCTTGTCTGCTTTGTATGGGATTTTGACCCCTTATACAAATGTGAAGGAGTATCGTCTTGATATGACAAACTCGATTTTTGAAAGTAAATCGCTTTATGAGGTTTGGAAAACTAGCGTGAATGAATATTTTGAACACGAAGACATTATTTTAAATCTTGCCTCAAAAGAATATTCTAAACTTATAAACCCTGATAAATTGATTGATTTTGAGTTTTGGGAAAATTCAAATGGGAAATTAAAGCAAGTGAGTACAAACTCGAAGAAAATGAGAGGTTTTACTCTAAATTATATTGTGAAAAATAAGATTAGTGATGTGAAAAAATTGAGAAATATTACTTTGGATGGGTATGTTTTTGATGAGGATATGTCGGATGAGAGAAAATTTGTTTATGTGAAAAAGTAACAATAGGTGGTTGTAAAATAGAAAGTATTGTTTTATAAAGTTATGAAGGGAGTATATGAATAAATTAATCTTGATTTTTTTATTATTGGGGATTTTAGGATTTTCAAAAGATAAAACTGTGATAAGAGATAAAAAAATATCTGAGTAAAAAAGAAAATTTTTATTAAAACTTTCGGAACGAACACCATATAAGACAGAAACTGAAAATCTGGTAGATTATAATTATATTTGCATTTTTAATAATTAAATAATTAAAAAAACAGAGAGTTTTAGATATATACTCTCTATTTTTATTTATCGTTGTTTATAATAATACTAAACCCCATTTGAAAAAAGAAATGATTTCCTATTTACTTTCTGACAAGAGGTCTTGACTCCTTGTTAAACGGAATTATAAAAACTCCATTGTTTTAATGGGGAATGTATAAAAATTAATTCAAAAATTTTCCTTTCACAAATCCCCCAACCTTAACTAACGCTAACAAAACTGTAAGTAGCACAATAATTGAAGGGCCTGATGGAATATTCGGTGTGTAGGAAAAATATAGTCCAGAGAGTATTCCGATGAATGAGAAAATTATGGATAGAATTATGATTGCTGAGTATTTTCTTGCGAGTGAGACCGCGATTGCCTGTGGGATTGTCAGGATTGAGATTATTGGGATGCTTCCTATAAAAATTGGAAAAATTAATTAAAAATCCTTGTATTCAGGAATCCATTTTGTATTTTTTATTGCTTCTTTTAAATTGTTTAAAGATTCTGTATTTAATTTTTGGTCTAGTACGCTTTGTCCGACTGCCAGTGCCACTGTTTCAGAAAATTCTGTCAGTTTTGATACTGGAGGAAGTACGGCGGCTCCAGGTTTTGTTGTGTCAATTATACCACCTAGTGAATGTGCGGCCGCTGAGATTATTTTGTCGTTTACAATTTTTGATTTTGTTGCGATAATTCCAAGTCCCAGCCCAGGATAGATTAAAGCATTATTTGCTTGCCCAATTTCGTACGTAATTCCGTTGAGTTCTATTGGATCTGATGGGATACCTGTTGCAACGAGAGCTTTTCCGTTTGTCCATTCAATAAGATCTTTTGCACTGGCTTCTGCTAGTTTTGTTGGGTTGCTAAGTGGAAAAATTATTGGTCTTGCAGTGTGTTTTGCCATTTCTTGAACTATTTCTTTTGTGAAAGTATTTGGCACTGTGGAAGTTCCGACAAGTATAGTTGGTCTCACGGATTTTACAGCGGCTTCCAAAGTAGTTAATTCATTTGCATTTGTGAATTCACTCCGTTTTCTTGCGAAAGGAATTTGTTCTGGAGTTAGTCCTTCCGTGTCTTCAAATAATAAGCCTTGTCTGTCAACTAGATAAAACCGTTTTTTTGCTTCTTCTTTAGAAAGCCCCTGCTCTACCATTTCATTGAAAATTCTTCTGGCAATTCCAGCTCCCGCAGTTCCTGCTCCAAAACACATATAAATCTGGTCAGTAAGCTTTTCACCTGAAATTTTTAATGCTCCTAAGATTCCGGCTAAAGTGATAATTCCAGTTCCTTGTATATCATCGTTAAAAGTTGCGATTTCATTTTTATATTTATTTAAAATATTTGCCGCATTTAATCTTCCAAAGTCTTCCCAGTGAAGATATAAATTTGGGAAAAGTTTTTCAGCTGTTTTTACAAATTTGTCTATAAAATTATAATATGCATCTCCTCGAACTCTCTCAAATCTATTTCCTAGATACAAGTCGTTTTCCAGCAGCTCTTTTCTATTTGTTCCAGCATCAATTACAACTGGCAGGACAGTAGCGGGATCAATTCCAGCGGCGGCAGTGTAAACCATCAGTTTTCCAACTGAAATGTCAACTCCGTTAGTTCCCCAGTCACCAATTCCAAGGATTCCTTCTGCATCAGTAACCACAATTAAACGGATTTTTCTGTTGTCAGCAGCATTTTTTAAAATAGTTTCTATGTTTTCTGGTTCTTTTACTGACAAATAAGCCGCATTTTGAGGATTTACAAATAATTCACTGTAATTTTCTATGCTTTCTGCAATTACAGGATCGTAAACAATTGGCATAAATTCAACTACGTGTTTGCTAAATAAATAATAAAATAATGTTCTGTTTGTATTAAAAATTTCCATTAAGAAATGTCTTTTTTCAATTAACTTGTTTTTTTTCAGAAATTGTCCATAAGCCTGTTTTGCCTGTTCATCTATAGTTTGAATATACGGTGGTAAAAGTCCTAATAATCCATATTCTTCTCTTTCCTTTTTTGTAAAAGCTGTACCTTTGTTAAGGAATGGATTGTTTAAAATTTCATAACCTAATTTCATAAATAATCACCTCTAAATAATATTTCAAATTTATTTTTTGTAATAATCAGATAATCCAAGTATAACACTGAAATATTCGGAAATCAATTTGTTTATCCTGTTATTTAAATTATTTTTCTTGTCTGTTGTAAAATAATGTTAAGAATATATTGTAACAAATAAAAAAATCATGACAATTATGTATTAAAATATTAGTAAGGATAGAATATTAATGAAAAAAATATTATAAAAATTGCATTGAATATGTCTTAAGAATTTTTGTTAAATGCCCGAAATCTATAATTTTGTGTCTTTGAGATTACATTTACCCTTTAGTTTATTTTTTATTTAAATCTAGTATGATTTTTAGTTTGGTATAAACTTAACAGTATATTTGCTAAATAAATACTAGAACAAAATTCTGTTTTATAAACACATTCCGCTGTTAATATATTCTGAATTATATTATAGTAAAAATTCTTTAAAAGCGAACTCAAAAGCTATTCTCAATTTATATAATTTTAGCAGTTTCATTTTAAATAGGTTTGAGTGTATATTAAATTTTATTTTTTAAAGTATTCTTTTCAGTTTATTTTAAGGTTCGTATGATAGAATCAATTTGTAAATCAGAATTAGAGCAGGAGAGTGGAAAGTTATGAAAAAATTAATTCTAGTATCAATGTTGGCAATAGGAATGTCTGTATTTGCAGAAAAATTTACACCTTCAAATAAAACATTGGAAATTTCATTGAAGGAGGTGTTGGAAGGAGCAACTCCTAACGGTTATTACTGGATGGATGGAAGTTTTGATAACAACAAATATCCTGAAAGATATTCATTTTTTATAATGGAGGATAATAAAGGGAAAATAGATGAATTAGTCCAAGGCTATGAAATTGGTAAAAAAACAGGTGGAGAAATACAAGAAAAAATCTATGACGATATTGATGATGACAGTACAGTATACGGATCATATAAAATTTATTCAGCAGGGAAAAAAGGTGTATATTATGTAAATAATTACGTAGCCTTGGATGGAAAAAAACACGCAAGATTGTATTTCGGATTTGATAAAAAACACAATACAGTAGTTATACTTGATAAAAACTTAAATCTAATCGAAGTTCTACAAAGAGTAGCCGTAAATTAAAATCTTAAAATATAAATTAAAAAGTAGAGAGCAGTTCAATATAAGATTGCTCTTTTTTAATTTATTTACTAGTCTTGCCTGATTTTATATATTGTGTTATACTAATATTATTTATTGTATAGCAAGTTATTGAATTTTAAATGAATAATGAGTTGTTTGCTTGTGAAATAAAGCAAAAATTTAAAGTTGTAATAAATTTTATTACAAATACGCCTAAATAAAAAAGTATAAAAATGATAGAAAAATAAAACTTAAACTAAAAATCAAAAACTGTCAAAAATAGAAGGAGCAATAGGAATTTATGAATAGAGAAAATATCATGAAAAAAAGAAAAAAAGTAGTACTAGGAATGTCTGGCGGAGTTGATTCTTCCGTTGCGGCAATTTTGCTTAAAGAACAGGGTTACGATGTAATCGGGGTTTTTATGAAAAACTGGGAGGAGAAGGACGAAAATGGAGTCTGCATGGCGGAAGAGGATTATAAGGATGTGATTGCTGTGGCAGAGCAGCTGGAGATACCTTATTATTCAGTGAACTTTGTAAAAGAGTATTGGGATAAAGTGTTTACGTATTTTCTAGATGAGTACAAAAAAGGAAGAACACCCAATCCGGATGTGATGTGTAATAAGGAAATCAAATTCCGTGCATTTTTGGACTATGCGATGAAACTTGGGGCTGATTATGTGGCAACAGGGCATTATGCGAGAATTGCTCACGAAGAAAAAGATGGGAAAATCAAATCGACTATGTTAAGAGGAATTGATGATAATAAAGATCAGACATATTTTCTTTGTCAGTTAAGTCAGGAGCAGCTGGAAAAAGTTCTATTTCCATTGGGAGAGTACACAAAGCCACAGATTCGTGAAATAGCTGAAAAATATAACTTGGCAACAGCGAAGAAAAAAGACAGTACAGGAATCTGCTTTATTGGAGAACGTGACTTTAATAAATTTTTATCCCAATACTTGCCAGCAAAGGGTGGAAATATTGTAAATACACAAGGAAAGGTATTGGGTCATCATAATGGACTTATGTATTATACAATTGGACAGAGAAAAGGAATTGGGATTGGAAATACAAAAGAGGGAACTGGAGAGCCTTGGTTTGTTGTGGATAAGGATTTGGAAAAAAATGAACTGATAGTAACGCAGGGTGATAACTCGGTACTTTATTCAAAAGGGTTAATTGCAACAGATTTTAATTTTATAAACGAAGTACAGTTTCCGTTAGAATGTACTGTAAAATTTAGATATAGGCAAAAAGACACAAAAGCTGTGATTAATAAACTTAATGAAAATGAATATGAAGTGATTTTTGATGAGCCGCAAAAGGCTGTAACACTGGGACAAATTGTGGTTGCTTATGATGGTGAAGTTTGTCTTGGTGGAGGAATTATTGACAAAATTATAAAATAGATTTCTTATTTTGCATAATGCGTGGAAGCTGAATTTATGAAAAAGAATTTATGTATGAGGGAGGAAAATGGAAGAATTAATATTTTGTTTAAATGCTACAATGCCTGTATTTTTACTTATGATACTTGGATACATCTTTAGGAAAATAGGAATTATAGATTTAGAATTTGCAGATAAGATGAACAGATTTGTATTTTTGGCACTTTTGCCTGTACTTTTATTTAAAGAACTGTCGCTATCTGATTTTTCGGCAATCTGGGATTTGAAATATCTGATGTTCTGCTTTTTTGCAACATTTTTTTCAATAACGATAATGTGTATTATCTCACTTTTTCTGAAGAATAAGTCAATTCGTGGAGAATTTATTCAAGCTGGATTTAGAAGCAGTGCAGCTTTACTTGCTTATGCCTTTGTGCAGAATGTGTATGGAGAAGCTAAAATTGTGGCTCTTATGGTAATTGGAGCCGTTCCTTTGTATAATATCGCTTCAGTTGTGATTTTAATGCTGCTTCGTCCAAAACAGGGCAGATTGAATAGAGTGATTTTGAAAAATACGTTAAAGGGGGTTATGAAGAATCCCTTGATACTTGGAATTTTGGCTGGAATGATCTGGGCATTGTTAAAAATTCCGCAGCCAGTGATTATGAAAAAATCAATTTCGACATTTTCTGCAGCGGCAACTCCTCTTGGATTGCTTGCGCTTGGAGCAAGTTTTGATGTAAGGGAAGTTTTTTCAAAAATAAAGATTGTATTGGTTTCATCTTCATTCAAGCTGCTAATTCTTACAGCAATATTTCTGCCAATAGCAATAAAATTTGGATTTAAGGATGAAAAGCTGGTTGCTGTGCTTGGAATGCTGGGAAGTCCAACGACTCCAACTTCGTTTACTATGGCAAGAGGAATGGGGCATAATGGAGCTGTAACTTCAGGAACTGTTATGATTACTACAATTATGAGTATATTTACACTAACAGGCTGGCTTTATATTTTGAAAATTGCAGGATTAGTATAAATTTGTTAAATAAATAAAAATTTGGTATAATAGCAGAGTATTGTGAGAATAATTAAGTTTATAAAAATAAAATATTCTGGAGGGAAAAAATGAAATTGAAAAAATATGCTTTGATTGGGATAATGGCGTTGCTAGTTATTGCTGGATGTGATAATAAGGGCAGTGATAAAAAGGATAAGGATAAAGTGAAAGTAGCGAATGTGAAAAAGGATATTTCAAATGATGAAATCGCAAAATATAATGAATATTTGAAAGTAAGTGATGTGCCGAATTCTGAAGAATGGAATACATTTTTTACAGAAATAAAAAAAGAGGAATTTACTGATGGAGCTGGAAATATAAAAAATATTTCGGAAGTGCCGACATTTACTGAAAATTTGGATAGTTCAATTAACCTGATTGGCGAATATATAAAAGAAATTACGGATGTAATGCAAAAAGCTCCAAAAATGGAAGCAATTGACAAAAATGCTGAAAATCTTGTAAGTTCATTAATTGAAGAACAAAAAGTGCTGACGGAGATTAATGATTATTTTGAAAAAGGCGATTATAAAACTGATAAATTGTCAAAAATTGGAGAACTGAACGATAAATACAAAGTTGTGTTGCAAAATAGACAGGAAAATCACAAAATTTTTACTAATTCATTACATGAAATTGCCCAAATAATTAATCAAAAAATAGAAAAACAATTACAAACAGATGGAAAAACAGCAAAGTTAAATATTTTGAAATTTGTAAATTCAGTGGATAATTTTGGAAAAATAGCTTTTGGAAAAAATAATTTGAACTTTGATGAAAACGAAATAAAAATGCTGGAAGAAGCAAATAAAGACGTGCAAAATAGATATAAGGCAGTGTCTGAAATAACATTTGAAAATGCCAAAAAAGAAAATATAAATGAGGAAGACTTCAAGAAAATAAAAGAAAGTTCAAAATTATTATCGGAAAATATGCAAAAAATGGTAGCAGGCGTGAAAAACCAAAATATTCAGGATGTGGTAATGAGTGCAAGTAATATTTTGAGTGCAAAGACAGATTTAGAAAATGTGTTTAATGTTTTGATGGTACAAAAATAAAGTTTATATTAAGCTCTATTTAAATAATAAATTTACTATAAACCTTTCCAGCAAAGGATAAAAAACGAGTATTTCTAAATAATTAAAACTATTATTAAACAAAATAATCTAATGCTTAGATGAGAAATATGTGAATAATTATAAAAGAGGTGGGTAATAGTCGCTCACCTTGTATTTTTAATTCTAATTTTTTAGCATTTAACCATAAATAAAATATATTGATGTATATAAAAGTTATATATTGTAATTATTGACAAAGGGTTTCAAAAAATGTTATTATTATAATATGTTTAGAAATTAATTTGTAAAAGTTATTATATAAACAAAAGCAGGAGGAAATAGCTATGAAAAAAATATTGTTATTGATGATTTTAGCGTTAAGCGTTTTTATGTGCAGTGTTGAGAAAGAGGAGAAAAAAGCAGGAAAAAGTACTGATGGAGTTCCTAAGAAAATTGTAATTGGATTGGATGATTCATTTGTTCCAATGGGATTCAAGGATGAAAAAGGTGAAATTGTAGGGTTTGATATTGATTTGGCTAAGGCAGTTGCTCAAAAATTAGGAAGCGAGGTTGAATTTAAACCTATAAACTGGGATTCTAAAATATTGGATTTGAATGGTGGAAATATTGATTTAATCTGGAATGGGCTTACTATAACGGAAGAAAGAAAAAAAGAAACTGAAATGACAAAACCGTATTTTACAAGTCATCAGCTTATAGTGGTTAAAGCAGGTTCAAGTATTAATACAAAAGCCGATTTGGCAGGAAAAAATGTTGGAAGCCAGACTGAAAGCAGTGGAGAAGAAGCTGTGAAAAAATCAGGGGATGACAAGAAATTTAAGGAATTTAAAACTTATGCTCAGTATGATCAGGCATTTATGGATCTTGATGCAGGCAGAGTTGATGCAATTATAGCTGATGAAGTATTGGCAAAATATACTAAAAAGACAAAAGAAACTCAAGCTAAAAAAGAACTGTATCAAATTTTAAACGATAATTATGGCGAAGAAGAATATGGAATTGCGGCCAAAAAAGGCAATACAAAATTAGTTGAGGCTATAAACAAAGCTATTGAGGAATTAAAAGCAGACGGGACATATCAAAAAATTTACTCGAAATGGTTTAAAGATTAATGAGCCAGTTTATAGAACTGATAAAAATTTCATTGCCGATATTTATAGAACTGGTAAAAACTTTACCAAACGTGGTGATACTGTATATACTCACGGTTTTATTTTCCATCCCGTTAGGAATTTTAGGAGCGTTGGCGTATACAGGGAAAAATAAGATAGTAAAATTTATTATTTCAGTTTATACCTGGATTTTTCGTGGTACTCCCTTGATGCTGCAATTAATGGTTGTTTATTATGGAATACCGCTAATGAATTTTGGAGGTTATAAAATTGTCCTTGCACCGTACATGGCAGCCACAATTACATTTATCATAAATTATGCGGCATATCTTGTGGAAATTATGAGAAGCGGAATTGAAAGCATAGACAAAGGCCAGCATGAAGCGGCAAAAGTGCTAGGCTACAGTTATTGGCAAAAAATAGTATACGTTATTTTACCGCAGGCAATACGAAGAGTGCTGCCAACATTGGGAAATGAGGCGATTACTCTTATAAAGGATACTTCTCTCGTATATGTTCTTGCTGTGACGGAAGTAATGAAGCGGACAAAGGAGCTGGCAAATATTTATTACAATGTTACCCCATATATTTGTGCAATTATTATTTATCTGGTATTAAGCTTTGCTGTTGACAGGATATTTAAGAATATTGAAAAAAGAAATAAAATCAGGATTTAAAATTTCTGATTTACAAATAGTTTTATTAAAATATAGGAAACTGGGAGATAAATCGTGGAAAGTGAAAAAATAATAGAATTAAAAAAATTAAAAAAACAGTATGGCGATAATGTAATTTTGAAAAATATTAATTTGCATGTTGATAGAGGTGAGGTTGTTTCGCTAATAGGGCCTTCTGGAAGTGGTAAGTCAACAATTTTACGGTGCATAGTTGATTTGGAAAGCATAACATCAGGAGAAGTGCTGATTGAAGGAAATAATTTGACTGATAAGAATGTCGATAAAAAAATAAAAAAGGAAATGCTGTTAAAGACAGGAATGGTTTTCCAGACATTTAATTTATTTCCTCATCTATCAGTTAGAAACAATATAGTCAGAACTTTAAAACTTGTAAAGAAAAAGGCGACAATGGAAGCAGAAAACATTGCCAATAAAATGCTAGACCTAGTTGGACTTTCGGATAAAATTGACAGTTTTCCAAATGAACTTTCAGGTGGGCAGAAGCAGCGTGTGGCAATAGCGAGGGCATTGGCATTACAGCCAGACATTATGCTTTTCGATGAACCAACATCAGCGCTGGATCCGGAGCTGGTAAAGGAAGTGCTGGATATAATAAGAAAACTGAAAAAGCAAAAAATTACAATGCTAATTGTAAGCCATGAAATGAATTTTGTCCGTGAAATTTCAGACAGAATAATTGTTATGGAAAAAGGTGAAATACTGGAAACAGGAACTTCACAGCAAATCTTTGAAAATCCAGCTTCTCAAAGAGTAAAGGAATTTTTGAATACAAATAATTAAAAAGTTAATTTTGAGGGTATCGTGACAATACCCTTTTCTTTTAAAATTTTTTTATTATTAAAAATAAAACTTGTATATACAATATATAAATGATATAATATGAAAAAGTATTTTAAAAACAGTTGACTTTTAAAGTAAGAAATAATATAATCTTTTTGACTGTAAAATTAAAGATAAAGCAAAATTAATGAAAAAGAGGTGAAATATGGATAGTTTAATTAAGATAAGAAACTTGGTAAAAAAGTATAAGCTTAATAATGGACAGGAACTGCTGGCTGTAAATAATGTGAATCTTGATATTGAACAGGGGGATATTTACGGAATTATGGGTCTTAGTGGAGCTGGGAAGTCTACACTTATACGTCTTCTTAATAGACTGGAAGAGCCTACTTCGGGAGAAATTTTTGTAAAACATGAAGTTATTGATAAAAAAGGAAAGAAAAGTCTTGGATATGAAGATAAAAATATTTTGAATTTTAATGTGAGAATGTTACGGGAATATAGAAAAAAGACAGGGATGATTTTTCAACATTTTAATTTGCTAAATTCACGAAATGTTGCTGGAAATGTGGCTTTTCCCTTAGAGATTGCAAGATGGAAAAAACGGGACATTAATAAAAGGGTGGACGAATTGCTGGAAATTGTAGGGCTTTCTGATAAAAAGCTGAATTATCCTGAGCAGCTTTCAGGAGGACAGAAACAGCGTGTGGCAATAGCAAGAGCATTGGCGAACAATCCGCAGTTACTTCTGTCAGATGAGGCAACATCGGCACTTGATCCTAGAACAACTAATTCTATTTTAGAACTTTTGAAAGATATAAATCAGAAGTTTGGAATAACAATAATTTTAATAACGCACCAGATGGAAGTTATAAAGAAAATTTGTAATAAGGCGGCAATAATGTCGGATGGAGAAATTATTGAAAAAGGGGAAACAAGGGAAATTTTCTTAAATCCTAAGACAGAATTAGCAAAAG
Source organism: Leptotrichia hofstadii (assembly GCF_007990525.1). Classification (NCBI taxonomy): domain Bacteria; kingdom Fusobacteriati; phylum Fusobacteriota; class Fusobacteriia; order Fusobacteriales; family Leptotrichiaceae; genus Leptotrichia; species Leptotrichia hofstadii. The sequence continues at coordinate 1,432,572 of NZ_AP019823.1, read as the reverse complement.
AATTTGTACAAAATATTTCACACGAAGAATTCAGGACAGAGGAAGAAATAAAAAATCGTGAAGAAAATACAGGAAAATTACGATTAAGACTGAAATATAATGAAGAGCAGGTAAACGAATCATATATCACCCAGATAATTCGTAAATATGACGTTGAAGTTAATATTTTAGGTGGGTTTATTGACAAAGTGGGCGATATTATTGTAGGAAATTTACTGATAGAAATTTCGGCAAACGAAGAAAAAGCCAAAGACATTATTGAATGGCTGAAAGAAAATAAAATAGATTCGGAGGTGGTATAATGAGATTTGACTGGATCAAGTTTTTACAGTTTCAAAATATGGCTATACCTCTTTGGGAAACAATATACATGGTATTTATTTCCACTGTTATATCATTAATTATCGGACTTCCAATAGGAATTTTACTTGTTACATCTGATGAAAAGGGAGTCAAACCGAATAAAACTATTCATAAGATACTAGATATGATTATTGTAAACATTACAAGATCAATTCCATTTATAATTTTAATGGTTTTATTAATACCGCTTTCACGGATGCTTGTTCACAAATCTTATGGAAGTGTTGCTTTCATTGTTCCGCTTTCGCTAGGTTCTGCACCATTTGTGGCAAGAATTATTGAAGGGGTCTTAAAGGAAGTAAATGATGGGCTTATTGAAGCTTCAAAATCAATGGGTGCGACTGCATCTGAAATTATTTTTAAAGTAATGATTCCAGAAGCCTTGCCTGCACTTGTTCATGGAATGACATTGACATTGATTAGTTTAATTGGATATTCTGCAATGGCTGGAACAATCGGTGGCGGTGGACTTGGAAATGCCGCTGTAATTGACGGTTACCAAAGATCTAAGCCCGAAGTGATGTGGCAGGCAACTATTGTTATAATTGTGCTTGTACAAATTATACAGTTTATTGGAAACAGCATTGTAAAAATATTGATGAATAAAAGAAAAAGAGTTTAATTTAATAATATGAATACAGCAAGGGAGATGGTTTTATGAAAAAAATTTTGTTAGTCCTAGTAACAGCGTTATTTTTAGTAGCTTGCGGAAATTCTGATAAATCTGCTAAAAATTCTGAAACTAAAGAAACTCAAAAGTTAAAGGTTGCAGCTACACCCGTTCCCGCAGGGGAAATTTTGAATGTTGTAAAAGATGACTTGAAGAAAGAAGGAATCGAACTGGAGATCGTTGAGTTTAACGATTATGTTCAGCCAAATAAAGTGCTGCAGTCAAAAGAAGTAGATGCTAATCTGTTCCAGCATATTCCATATATGGAAAATTTTGGTAAAAAAAATGGATTTGAAATGACAGCAGTTGGAAAAATATATTTGCCTACACTTGCACTTTATTCTAAAAAAATAAAAAATATTAACGAATTAAAAAATGGAGATACAATTTTATTGCCAAATGATCCGACAAATTTGGCTCGTTCGTTGATTTTACTGGATAAAGCTGGAATTATAAAATTAACTGACAATAAAAATGTAGAGGCAACATTAAAAGATATTGCGAGCAATCCTAAAAATATAAAATTTGAAGAGCTTTCGGCAGAACAGCTGCCACCAAGATTGCCTGAAGTTGCCGCTTCAATTGTAAATAGCAGTTTTGCATTAAACGCTGGATTGTCGTATAAGGAAGATGGACTTGTAAAAGAGGATAGGGATTCGCCTTATGCAAACGTTCTTGCAACATTGAAGGGAAATGAAAATGATCCTAGAATTCAGAAACTGTTAAAGGCATTGCAAAGTGAAAAAGTAAAAAAATATATGGAAGAAAAATACAAAGATGTGATTATTCCAGTATTTTAGAAAGAAAGTCGTAAAATAAATTATAAATAAAAAATTTTTGGAGGTATTTATGAAAAAAATATTATCATTGTTATTAGCAACAGCATTATTTTTAGTAGCTTGTGGAAACAAAAATGAAACTAAAGGAGCAGCTGACAGCCAAGGTGGAGCAGCTGGAAAAACTGAAAAATTAATCGTGGGAGCAACTCCTGTTCCGCATGCTGAATTATTGGATTTGGTAAAAGAAGACTTGAAAAAGGAAGGAATTGATTTAGAAGTAGTTAAATTTAATGATTATGTTCAACCAAATAAAGCACTTGCAGACAAAAGTATAGATGCAAACTTTTTCCAGCACGTTCCATATATGGAAGATTTTGGTAAGAAAAATAATATTGAATTATCAGCAGTTGGGAATATTCACTTGGAGCCAATGGCTTTATATTCTAAAAAAATAAAAAATATTAATGATTTAAAAAATGGCGATACTTTAATCATTCCTAATGATCCGACAAATGGAGGACGTGCATTGATTTTACTTGACAAAGCTGGTATCATAAAATTAAAAGACAACACAAAATTAGATTCTACACCAGCTGATATTGTTCAAAATCCAAAAAATATCAAGATTGAAACATTATCAAATGAGCAAATTGCACCAAGATTAAGTGAAGTTGCAGGAGCGATTATAAATTCAAACTTTGCAATTGATGCTGGAGTTACAAAAAATGAAATTATCCTGATAGAAGGTAAAGATTCGCCTTATGTAAACATTGTTACAGTTCTAAAAGGAAATGAGAACGATGAAAGAGTTAAAAAATTGGTAAAAGCATTACAAAGTGAAAAAATTAAAAAATATATTGAAGAAAAATATGAAGGCAGAGTAATTCCTGCATTCTAATATAAAAATTTTTTATAAAGACAGCCTTAGATTAAGTTTTAGGGCTGTTTTTTTTACTATGGCTACAAATTTGTCAAAAAATTTATGTTTTTTTGTTTAAATCCTTGAAATATATTTGAGAAAAATGTATAATATGGTATTGCTATAAGATATGATGTCTTTTAGCTGGATAGTTTTAGTTATCTAAATATCAATATATAAAAATAAGGAGAGGAGAAATTTTCCTTAATCTATTAGGAATATTTTGAAATGAGCTGACAAAAGCAATAATTTTATCGTATACTGCAATCTAATTAACAGCTAATTTTAAAATAGCCTGAATATTTTAATGGAAATGAAGAAAGGATGAAAAAACTACTTGCAATTTCGCTATTTTTAGTCAGCGTTAATTTAATTTATGCAGAAAATGAAACTAATGAAGACAAGGTCACACCTGCATCAAAGACGACTGTGCAGAAGGCAACGGAGAATAAGGAGGAAACGCCTGCACCTGTTCCACAGAAAAGACCTGAAGGATTCTGGAATTTCTATGCCAAGCAGCAGGCAAAGCTTGTAAAGGATAATGACAGGGCAATGTTTGAAGATGTCAGCACGAATGTCAAGGCACAGGAGGATTTTTACAGCTATGTAAACGAAAACTGGGATAAAAAGACTCAAATTCCAAGCACAAAGCCTGCCTGGGGAGCGTTTTACGAACTGAATGAAAAAAATCAGGATTTTCTTCGGAACCTTATAAGGGAGCTGAAAGGGAAATCTTCATTGACTGCCGATGAACAAAAAGTTGTAACACTTTATGACAGTTATTCAAATATGGAGAAAAGAAACAAGGAGGGGCTTGCACCCATAAAAAATGATCTTGAAAAAATTGATGCTATAAAGAATGTTGCTGACCTTGAAAAATACAATGTTGAAGCTACAAAGACTGGCGGCTCTGAATTTTATGGATGGGGAGTAGGAACAGATCTGAATAACTCGAAAAATAATGCCATATATCTAGGAAGTGCAGGAATTGGGCTTTCAAGAGAATATTTTCAGAAAGACACGAGGGAAAACAGGGCAATACTTGAAGAATACACAAGATATGTAAGCGACATGCTGAAATATCTGGGAGAGTCAGATACGCTTGAAAAAGCCAAAAAAATTGTTGCATTTGAAAAACAGATTGCAAATACGCTGCTTACTAATGAAGAGCGTCATGACGTAAAAAAATATAATAATCCTGTAAAAGTAAGTGATTTGGGAACATTATCTAGAAATGTAGATTTAGCGCAATATTTGAAGCAGCTGAATGTGAATACGGACAAGGTAATAATAACTGAGCTAAATTACTATAAAAACCTTGATAGATTTGTAAATGATGCAAATATTGGCGTAATCAAGGATTACATGAAATATAATTTAATAAGTTCTGCAGCTGGAGTGCTTAATGATGACCTTGGAAAAAGAAGCTTCGAATTTTTTGGAAGATATCTGAATGGGCAGAAGGAAAGGGAAGTGCTTGAAAAAAGAGCATTAAACTTTACAGATGGAAGTCTTGGAGAAATTATCGGAAAAATCTATGTTCAGCGTAATTTTTCATCTGAAGCTAAAAAAAATACATTGCAAATGGTTGATTACATCAAGAAGGCAATGAAGAACAGAATTGAAAAATTGGATTGGATGAGTGCCGCTACCAAGAAGAAAGCGCTGGAAAAATTATCGAAAATTACTGTAAAAATCGGATATCCTGATAAGTGGAGAGATTTTAGCAAAATGACGATTTCAAGCAATGATTCACTTTATGACCAGATGAAAAAAATAAGCGAATGGGAATACAATGAAGATATGAAAAAAGTTGGGAAGCCAGTAGACAAAACAGAATGGCACATGTCTCCACATACGATAAATGCCTACTATTCACCAACGAGCAACGAGATAGTGTTCCCTGCGGGAATCTTGCAATATCCATTCTATGATTATGGAAAATCAGAAATGGCAAGTAACTTTGGAGGTATCGGAACAGTTATAGGACATGAGCTTACTCATGCGTTTGATGTATCAGGAGCTTCATATGATGGCGATGGAAATGTGAAAAACTGGTGGACAGAAGAAGACAAAATGAAATTTGACGCGGCAACCAAAAAATTGGAGGACCAGTTTTCAAGATATTCAGTTGGAGGCGGAGTGTATGTTAACGGAAAATATACATTGACTGAAAACATTGCCGATCTTGGTGGACTGAACATTGCTTACGACGCATTGCAAATGTACATGAAAGATCATCCAAATTCTACAAAGGCATATTCGGACACAATAAATAAATTATTCTTTTTAAGCTTTGCAAGAATGTGGAGACAGAAATCGACACCAGAATATCTAAAAAATCTAGCTAAAACAGATTCCCATTCACCAAATATCTTCCGTGTAAATGGAACATTGGTAAATGTGGATGCATTCCATAAGGTATTTGAAACAAAACCAGGAGATAAAATGTACAAAGCTCCAGAAGATAGAATAAAAATCTGGTAAAATAATTAAATAACAAAACAAAAACTATCTTGACTATATCGAGATAGTTTTTTTATGCTCTATTTTCCCCAATAAAAAAGCCGCCATTTTGTTTTGGCAGCTTACTTTTTCAAAAGAAGAAAATCTATCTATCTAATTTAATTATACACTATTTTTGTTAAATGTCAAATTTATTGCAATATGCGATACAATTTATGCAATTAAAAGTACAAATAATCCTTAAATATTATCGGACGTAATAATTTAAATTATATTTTATTTATGTAAAATCAACATCATAAAACCAAACAATTAGTTATTAAAGATTAATACCAAGTAATACAAAGCAATAAATTATTGACTAATTCACAAAATAATAAAAGGAAAAATATGTAAATTTATGATATAATATTTATAGAAAAAGAAAAATATTTTATAAATAAAGACAGAATATGACTAAAATTTTAGAAAATGGAGGGAATTAGGACGTGAAAAGAAAAACTATAAAGAATTCGGTTGAAATATTAGGAATTGGGCTTCATAAAGGAGAAGAAATAAAATTAACTTTAAGACCTAGCGAAAATAATGATGAGCGAGGAATAATCTTCAAAAGAATTGATGTAAGTGACAAAAATAATGTTATAAAAGTTGATTATAGAAATTTATTTGATTTGGAGAGAGGGACAAATATCAGGAATGAAGATGATGTAAAAGTTCATACGATTGAGCATTTTTTATCATCACTTTCAATTACAGGAGTTACTGATATTTTAGTTGAAATTTTAGGGAATGAGTTGCCTATTTTGGATGGAAGTTCGGCTGGATTTGTTGAAAAATTGCTAGAAGCTGGAATTGTAGAGCTGAATGAGGAAATAGAACCTGCTGTAATTACGGAGCCTGTTATATTTTCGGATGAGAAGGCTGGGAAATACGTGATGGCGTTGCCTTATGATGGGTTTAAAATATCTTATACGATTGATTTTAACCATAGTTTTTTGAAGTCACAGTATTATGAGCTTGAAGTAAATTTGGAAAATTATATGGAAAATATTGCGAAATGCAGAACTTTTGCATTTGACTATGAAATAGATTTTCTTAAAAAGAATAATCTGGCATTGGGAGGAAGTTTGGAAAATGCTGTGGTAGTGGGGGCAGAGGGTCCATTAAATCCAGAAGGATTAAGATATCCCGATGAATTTGTAAGACATAAAATTCTTGATATAATTGGAGATTTGTATGTATTAGGAACACCTATAAAAGCTCATATTATTGCAATAAGGGCTGGACACTATGTAAATTCGAGATTAACTGAGATGATTGCAAAAAAATATTTATAAAAAATATAAAAAATGCTTGTAATTTGGATGAAAATCAAATATAATGTAGATGTAAAATTTTGAGAATAGTTGAAATAAATAAAAATACAAATTCAGGAGGAATAAAAAATATGGCAGCAAATGAAACAATTATGAGTGTAGAGGATATTATGAAAATATTGCCACATAGATATCCGTTTTTGTTAGTAGACAAAGTTATCGAAAAAAATGGTACTGACTCTTTGGTAGCAATAAAAAATGTTACAATGAACGAAGAATTTTTCCAAGGGCATTTTCCTGGAAAACCAGTAATGCCAGGAGTTTTACAAATAGAAGCGTTGGCACAAGCTGTAGGACTGCTAATGTTGGAACCAGGTAAAATACCTTTATTTATGTCAATTGACAAATGTAAATTTAGAAGAGGTGTTGTTCCAGGAGATCAGTTAAGATTGGAAGTAGAAAAAATAAAAGTTAAAAGTAATGTAATAGTCGCACGTGGAAGATGTGTTGTTGACGGTACAGTTGTAAGTGAAGCTGACTTGAAATTTTCAGTACAGGATTTATAATTAGATAATACTCAAACTACTTTAAAATTGGACTTTTTAAAATGAAATAAAACTGTTGTTTGAGTAGCATAAAAGTTTTTAAGTTCGATTTTTTAGCAGTTCTATTTAACTTTAAAATTCGAATTTTAAGTAATTCAAAATAAAAGAACGAGGTATAATAATTATGAGTTTAAATATACATCCAACGGCGATTGTTGATCCAAATGCTAAACTTGGAGAAAATGTAAAGATTGGTCCTTACTCGATTATAGGGCCAGAAGTAATAATTGGAAATGGAACTGTTGTAGAATCGCATGTTGTAATTGAAGGGGAAACGATTATTGGCGAGAATAATTATATTTTTTCTTTTGCTTCAATAGGGAAAGATCCGCAAGATTTGAAGTTTGCTGGAGAAAAAACTAGAGTTGTTATTGGAAATAACAATAAAATTCGTGAATTTGTTACAATTCACCGAGGAACTACTGATAAATATGAAACAAGAATCGGAAATAATACACTTGTAATGGCTTATGTTCATATCGCTCACGATTGTATAATTGGGGATAACTGCGTACTGGCAAATGCAGCGACTTTTGCTGGACATGTGGAAGTGGAAGATTATGCGGTGGTAGGTGGACTTACTGCTGTGCATCAATTTACAAGAGTTGGAAGGCACGCAATGATAGGTGGATGTTCGGCTGTAAATCAGGATGTTGTTCCTTATATGCTGTCTGAAGGAAATAAGGCGAGAGCTGTTTATATTAACATCGTAGGGCTTCAACGTAGAGGTTTTTCAGAAGAGCAGATAAAAAGGCTAAGAGAATTGTATAAAATCATATTTAAGAAAAAACTGAAACTGGAAGAAGCACTTCAAATTGTTGAACGTGATTACGGACAATACGAAGAAGCACAAAATCTTGTTAATTTTATAAGAAAAAGTAAAAGAGGTATAACAAGATAAAAATCAAAACTTAAAATGTAAAATTTCTCAAAATAATCTATATTTTATTTTGAGTTAATTTTTTAATATAGATATTTTTTAAGAGGAAAAAATGATAATGGAAAAAGTAGGTTTGATTGCAGGAAATGGGAAATTACCTGAATTATTTTTGAATCAATGTATTTTGAAAGGGATTGAACCATTTTCAGTTTATCTATTTGAAAGTGTGGAAGAAAGTGTAAAAGAGCATAAAAATTCTGTGAAATACAGTGTTGCTCAAGTTGGGAAAATAATCTCACATTTTAAGAAAAATGGAATAACTCACTTAATAATGCTTGGGAAAGTCGAAAAAAATCTGATTTTTTCAAATTTAAAATTTGATTTGACGGCAACTAAGATATTATTGTCTACAAAAAATAAAAAAGATAAAAATATTTTAAAGGCAATAATTGATTACATTGAATCAGAAAATATTGAAGTTTTGCCACAAAATTATCTGATGGACGAATATATTGCAGGAAATGAAACATATACAAAAGTTTTACCAAGTAAAAATGAGGAAAAAACAATAGAAATCGGAATTGAAGCGGCAAGGATGCTTACTGACATTGATGCAGGGCAGACTGTTGTTGTAAAAGATGAATCTGTTATTGCATTGGAAGGTGTGGAAGGTACAGATAAAGCAATTTTGCGTGGTGGAGAACTGGCTGGGAAAAACTGCATTGTAGTAAAAATGGCAAGGCGTAATCAGGATTATCGGATAGACATTCCAACGATTGGTCTGGAAACAATAAAAAAAGTTGTGGAAATTAATGGACGTGGGATTGTAATTGAAGCCGATAAAATGCTGTTTATTGATAAAGAGGAAGTTATAAAATTTGCAAACAAAAATAAAATTTTTATAAAAGGAATTAAGATTTAAAAGTTTTTTAGTAAAGCTTTTTTAAAATTAAACTCAAAAAAAATTATAAATACTGATATTTTATTTAGTTTTTATTGTTAAAATCTATTCAAATATCTATATTTTTGTCTGCAAAATATATAAAATAAATGTTTGAAAAATCTGTAAAGCAGTTTTAAGTAAGTAAATTAAAGAATATAAAAAAGGCTAAAAATGATAAATAATAATAAAAATGATGTAATAAAAGAAAAAAACAATGATTTATCAATAGTAAAATCTCAAAAAAAGAAAAAAATCTTTATTTCCTGCGGTGAAATGTCTGGAGATTTACACGCTTCATACATTGTGGAAGAAATGCGAAAAAAAGATAAAAATGTTGAGTTTTTTGGTGTGGTTGGAAATAAATCGATAGAGGCTGGAGTTAAGGCAGTAAATCATATTAAAAATAATGATGTTATGGGATTTGTAGAGGCTTTGAAAAAGTACAGCTATTTTACGGAAAAAGCCCATGAATATTTAGAATTTATCAAGGAAAATGGAATAGAAACTGTTATTTTTGTTGATTTTGGAGGATTTAACCTGAAATTTTTTGAGTTATTGAAAAAGAAAATTTTAGAAAAAGAACTGCAGAATTTGAGAATGGTTTATTATATTCCGCCTAAAGTATGGGCTTGGGGGAAAAAACGGATTGAAAAATTAAAGAAATTTGATGATGTTATTGTAATTTTTCCTTTTGAAAAGGCATATTATGATAATACTTTGAAAAAGAATGAATCAAAAGGACTCAAAGTAGAGTATTTTGGTAATCCATTTGTTGACAAATATGAATTTTCTGATAAGCTGGGAGAAAAAATATTGCTTCTTCCAGGAAGCAGACGACAGGAAATTGAGAAATTTTTGCCAGTAATTACGGAACTGGTTAGAAATGAAAAAGTTAAAAATGAGAAATTTTTAATGAAGCTGGCAAGCAAGGATCATATAAAATATATACATGATTTTGAGAAAAAATACAAAATTGATGTTCATAAAATTCCAAATTTGGAAATAACTTTTGATGAAATAAAAAACATTCGGAAAGATTGCAAATATGCAATAGCAACTTCGGGAACAGTAACTTTTGAAATATCGCTTATGGGACTGCCTGTGATAGTAGTCTACAAAACATCTAAAATCAATGCTTTTATTGCAAGAAAGATAGTCAAAATAAAATATATAACGCTTACTAATCTAAATGCAAACAAAGAGATTTTTAAAGAACTGCTGCAGGAAGATTTTTCGGTGGAAAAGTTGCTTGAAGAAATGGAAATTATGGAAAAAAATAAGGAAAATATTGTTTTGGAATTGAAAAAAGAGAGAGAAAAACTAGGTGATTTTGGAGTTTTGGAAAAAATTGCTGATTATTTGTTAGAAAATAGAGATTAACTTTACAAAAAGGAAAAAATATGGAAAAAAAACGAGAAGAGCTGTTAAAAGGTTCTATTTTGAAATTATTTGTAAAATATTTCATACCAACGCTTATTGGATCTGCGGCAGTTGTTTTGTATAATATTGTTGACAGGTTCTTTGTTGGAAAAATTAGCGAAAAGGCGCTTGCTGGTGCGGGAATTGCTTTTTATATTGTTATGCTGATTATCGCCTTTTCAATGTTCATTGGAGTTGGAGCTGGAACTATTATTTCAATTCGGCTTGGACAGGGGAAAAAGGGAGAAGCTAAGAAAATATTGGGAAATGCTGTAACCTTATTTACTATTTTAGGACTTTCGCTGTATGTGCTTTTAATATTGAATATTAATACAGTTTTACGGTATTCAGGCGCTAATAATGAGACACTGCCGTATGCAAAGGCTTATCTGGAAATAATATTGCTGGCAATTCTGCCTTTATTTTACTCATTTGGATTGACAAATGTGTTAAATGCGGCTGGAGCACCTAGAGTTGCGATGTTTTCAATGCTGATTGGCGCAGTTGTAAATATTGCTCTGGATTATGTGGCTGTAATGATTATGCATACTGGAATTGAGGGGACTGCTTATGCAACATTAATTGGAAATGTTCTCTCTGCAATATTTGTGTTATGGTTTTTAACTGCAGGAAAATTACCGTTTAGAATAGATATGTTTGGCTTTAAGCTGGAAGAAGAAAGCGTTATTACAATAAGATTTTCAAAAATGAAATTGGATTCAAAAATAGTAAAAGATATTTTTTCAATAGGAATGTCGCCGTTTTTATTACAAGCTGCAAGTTCAGGAGTAGGACTTGTAACAAATAAAATTGTAGATACTTATGGCGGAACTTATGGCGTAGCAGTTATGACAATTATAAATTCATATTTACCAATTATGACAATGAGTGTTTATGCTGTTTCTCAGGCTGTTCAGCCTATAATTGGATTTAATTATGGTGCGAGAAATTTCAGGAGAGTTAAAAAATCTTTGATGACTGCTATAAATGCTGGAGTTGCTTTATCTTTTACATTTTGGATAATTGTAATGCTTTTACCAAAAGAACTGATTTTATTTTTTAATGAAAAAAGTACGCCTGAAGCTCTAAGAGAAGGTGTAAAAGCAATTAGAGTATATTTTTCGCTTGTAATAATTTCATCTTTTGGAATAACTGTGCCAAATTATTTTCAAGCAACGGGACGTTCAAAATATTCGGTTATATTAAATCTATTACGGCAAGTTGTTATATTTCTAATAGTTATGATAACTTTTTCAAATATTTGGAAACTGGATGGAGTGTGGCTTGCACAGCCTTTTACTGATTTACTGTTTTTCATAATACTTTTAGGATTCTTGTATAAGGAAAAAAGATTTTTTGATAAAATGATTGAAAGTGAAAATAACTTATTGGAATATAATAAGGAGATAGATGAACAAAAAAAATAAAAAAGATAAATTTATTAGATAAAAGAGGAATAAAAATGATTACAATTTTATTAATGGTTATTGCCTATATTCTAGGAAGTGTGCCAAATGCACTTTGGATAGGAAAAGTGTTTAAAGGGATAGATATTCGTGAGCATGGGAGCAGAAATACTGGCTCTACAAATGCGGCTAGGGTCTTAGGGGCAAAATTAGGTATTTTGACATTAATTTTAGATGTTTCTAAAGGATTAGTTCCGACATTAATGGCAATTTTGCTAAAAGCTGATTTTTTTGAAAATTTGACAAGAATTTCAAATTTGGATTATGTATTAGTTGGAATCTGTGCAATTTTAGGTCATGTATTTTCTATTTTTATGAATTTTAAAGGTGGAAAGGCTGTTGCAACGACACTTGGAGTGTTTTTAATTTTAGTTCCAAAGGCTATATTGTTTGCGGCAATTGTATTTTTTGTAGTTTTTGCCATTTCAAGATATGTTTCGTTATCTTCGGTTTTGGCGGCTATATCACTTCCAATTTTTATATATTTTTTGTATCAGCAAACGATATATGTTATTTTAGGAATTTTAATAGCAATCTTGATTGCAGTAAAACATAGAAGCAATATTGAAAGGTTAAAAAATGGAACAGAATCTAAATTTAGTTTAAAAAATAAAAAATAGGAAAGGAAGGGATGATGATGAAAAATATATTGGTTATTGGCGGCGGAAGCTGGGGCACTTGTCTTTCAAAATTATTAGTAGAAAATGGACATAAAGTCTATTTATGGGAGCATAATGGAGAAGTGAGAAAAGTAATTCGTGATACAAAGGAAAATCCACAATTTTTACCCAATATAAAATTACCTGATAATCTTAATGTTGTGGATGATTATGGGGAAGTGCTTGAAAATTCTGAAAAATATGGTAAAATTGATATTCTTTTATTAGCGACTCCTACACAATTTTTAAGAGCAATTTTAAAAAGATTGAAAAATTTTTTAAATTATAATATAATATTGGTAAATGTTGCAAAAGGGCTAGAAATTGCTACTAAAAAGAGAATTTCTGAAATAGTGGCTGAAGAGCTTGGAAACAAGCCGTATAATTATGTTCTGTTGGCAGGACCTACACACGCTGAAGAAGTTGCTCAAAAATTGCCATCTGCCATACTTTCCGTATCTGAAAATGAAGAAGCTGCCAGAACAGTGCAAACTACATTTAGTAATCTTTATTTCAGAGTTTACACAGGAACAGACCTGATGGGAGCTGAGCTTGCGGGAGCATTAAAGAACTGTCTTGCAATTGCGGCGGGAATTGCCGATGGAATGGGTTATGGAGATAATACAAAGGCTGCTCTTATAACTCGAGGAATTAACGAAATGTTTGAAATCGCAAAATATTACAATGCCAATCCTAAGACATTTATGGGATTATCAGGGCTTGGAGATATTATTGTAACTTGTACGAGTAAACACAGCAGAAATAGATTTGTGGGAGAAAAACTGGGACAAGGTGAAAAAATTAAAGATATAGTTTCACATATGAATATGGTGTCAGAAGGTGCAGAAACAATAAAGGCCCTTTATAAAATTATAAAGGAAAATAATCTGAAAGCACCTATTTTTACAGCACTTTATGAAGTAATCTACAATGGAAAACCAGTTTCAGAACTGGAATCTACATTTATGAGCAGAGATTTAAAGTCAGAATTTTTAAATTGATGTTTTAACTTTTAATAATAATTTGAGGAGGGATTAAAATGGCAACACAAAGTTTTACAAAAGAAATAACCTTTGAGGCTAAAGATGTCGATAATTTAATAAAAGCACTGGAAAATAATAAAAAACCTAAATTAACGAATATAAAAGCTGAATTTGTAACTGATAAAAAGGAAATTAAAAAATTATTAGGAATGAAAAAATGAAAATAGTATCGTTACAAAGTTTATTGGAATACACTGATGAAGGAAGTATAAAAAAGAATTTTTTAGAAAATTTTAAAAGTATTGAGACTAATGATATTGAAATTTTTTTACATGAAAAAGCAATAAAATATGAAAAAGATTCAATTTCAAGTACACATTTAGTTTTTAATGAAAATGGCACTTTAGTTGGTTATTTTTCTATTGCTAATAAAGGATTAGTAATAACTGAACATAATTATAAAATATTAAGTAACACACAGAAGAGAAAATTAACTTATAGTGGAAGAAAGTTAGAAAACAGTGTTTATATAGTAAATAGTTATTTATTAGGACAGATTGGAAAGAATTATAATATTCCAAAAGAAGAAATGATAGAAGGTATTGATTTATTGACATTGGCATTTAACTTAATTTTAGAAGCAAAGAAAATAATTAATGCAAAATATGTTTGGTTAGAATGTGAAAATAAAAATAAATTAATAGACTTCTATAATAATTTTGGGTTTCAGAAAATAAAAGATTTCCGTTCTGAAAATAATTTAACTGTAATGATTATGAAATTAAAAAAACTAGACAAATAAAAATTATTAAAACTGGAGTGAGGTAATGGAAGATAACAACTTAAACTTGATGTCGTTATATTTAAGTGATATTCAAAAATTTGATCTACTCTCAAAGGAGGAAGAATATGAACTGCTAAAACGGATTAGGGAAGATGATGATGAGCAGGCAAGGCAATTATTGATTTTATCAAATTTAAGATTGGTAATAAGCACAGCTAAAAAGTCTCTTGGAAACGGGCTTCCTCTGATTGATCTGATCAGCGAGGGTAATATTGGATTAATAAAAGCTATAAATAAATTTGATTATGAAAAAGGACATAGGTTTAGTACGTATGCAGTATGGTGGATAAAGCAGTCAATAAAAAAAGCCATCATTAATATAGGACGTGATATAAGAATACCTTCTTATAAATACGAGCAATTGTCAAAAGTGAATAAAGTTATAAAAGATTATACTGCCATTCATGGGGAAGCTCCATCAACAGAGTATATTGCAAAGGAAGTTGATCTGAAAGAAAGTAAAGTTATTTTACTTTTAGGGGAATTTCAGGATATAATGTCTTTGAATGAAACAATTGGAGATAATATTTATTTGGAAGACATCATTGGAAAAAATGATGATGTAGAAGATAAAATAATAAAAGAAGATCAGCTGATTGAAATGAAAGACTTGCTTGAAAGAGTTCTGAATGAACGTGAAAGAGCGATTCTTGAATATCGTTACGGACTGTATGACAATAAAATCCATACATTAAAGGAAATCGGCGAGCAGATGGGGATTACTCGTGAAAGAGTCAGACAGATAGAAAAAAAGGCAATAACAAAATTAAAAGAACATTTGGAAGAATATAAAGATATATTATAAAGGAGAGGTAAATGTATGTTACATATAATTGTAGATAGAAAATCATTATTAAAAGCTATAACTATAGTGGAAAATGCAGTAACTGAAAACAAAATAAGAGAAGTCCTTTCTGGAATTTATATTGAAACAAACGAAGGAAAGGCAATTTTACGAGGAACAGACTTGGAGCTGTCTATAAATACAGAAATAGAGGCACAAATTGAAGATGAAGGAAAAATTGTTATAAAACACAAATTAATTGAAGAATTTTTAAAACAAATTTCTGATGAAAAAATTACATTGATTGAAGAAAATGGAAAATTAGTAATTCAGGCAAGTTCAACAAATACAGAATTTTCATTATACGATGCTGGTAATTTTCCAGTTCAGTCAAAATTGGAAAATGGAGTTGAATATGTTTTTGAAAAGGAAAAATTATTAAATAATATTGAAAATGTAAAAATTTCAGCTTCCCCAAATCCAGAAAACCTAGCTGTGAACTGTATCAGACTGGAAATCGAAGAAGATAAATTAAAACTTGTTTCATCTGATACATATAGATTGACATACATTGAAGAGGATTTGGATGAAACTCAACAAGGGAAAGAAAATCTTAGTCTAAGTATCCCATTAAAGACAATTGACGGATTAATAAAAATTATGAAACTTATTGATGAAGAAAATATTACTGTAAAGTCAGACGGTTCAAAAGTATTCTTTCAATTTTCAAATGTAGAAATTTTAACTCGTACAATTGATTTGCAATTTCCAGATTATAAGTCAATTTTAAATAATTCACAGCATAATAAAAAAATATTGTTAAATACAAAAGATTTTTTATCTGTACTAAGGAGAACAGCTATATTTGTCAGAGATAATAAAGAAGCTAAAAATGGTGGTATATTTAATTTTGCTAATAACAAGCTGCTGCTTACTGGAACTAGTGAAAATGCACAGATAAAAGAAGAAATTGTTACAATTCAGGAAGGTGCAGATTTGAAAATTTCATTGAATGTAAGATTTTTACTTGATTATATTTCTACAATTGAAGGAAAAGTAACTGTGCTGGAATTACTAAATAACAAGAGTTCAGTAATTGTAAGAGATGAGGACAATGACAAGTCGCTATATTTCACAATGCCATTGGCACTTAGGGAAAGCTAGTTTCTTATTAACTAATGGAGGGTGGTATGGATAAACAGTTGACTGCAACAGAAAAATTCAGTTGGTTATTAATTTCATTATTACCAGAATTATCTATAATTATTTATTTGAAATTAAAAATGCAAGATGAAATTCTTAGCAATGTAATAACAGGATTAATTATTTTTGCTGTAATCACAATATTTAATATTCTTATATATATTGTCTTAAAAATAGCATTAATGATTTACAGCTATTTAAAATTGAAAAAAATAAAAGAGGAAATACCTGATGAAGTAAAGCAAAAAGATGTACGGAATATCTTTATGATAAAAGTGCTGTTAATGAATATTGTATTATTATTTTTATTGATAATATCTATAAGATATTTGAATATAAATGCTTTGTTATAAATAAACTAAACAGAAAGGAGAATACACAATGCCTATAAAAATACCAAATAACTTGCCGGCTGTAGATATTTTAGCAAAGGAGAACATCTTTGTAATGGATGAAAATAGGGCATTGTCGCAAGATATTCGTCCTTTAAAATTTATAATAATAAATCTAATGCCTACAAAAATTGAAACAGAAACTCAATTACTGAGATTGCTTAGCAATACTCCGCTTCAAATGGAAGTTACTTTCTTAAAAATGGCTTCATATATGTCCAAAAATGTTTCAGAAGAACATATGTCTAATTTTTATAAGACTTTTAATGATATAAAGAATGATTATTTTGACGGCTTGATTATAACAGGAGCACCAGTGGAAAATTTACCTTTTGAAGAGGTTATTTACTGGAAAGAATTATCGGAAGTAATGGAATGGAGCAAGACTCACGTTTTTTCAACGATGTGCATCTGCTGGGGAGCGCAGGCAGCTCTTTATTATCATTATGGAATAAAGAAATATCCATTAAAAGAAAAACTTTTTGGAATTTACCCATTAAAAATTGATATTTGCCATACGATGCTGCTGCGTGGGTTTGACGAAGTGTTTAATATGCCGCAGTCAAGACATACAGAAGTACTTGCAGAAGATATAGAGAAAATACCAGATCTTGAAATTATTGCAAATTCTAAAGAAGCAGGGGTTAGTATAGTTCGTACTAAGGATAAAAGAAACATTTTTATTATGGGACATTTTGAATACGATAGAATGACACTTGCCAAGGAATATGAGCGGGATGTGAAATTGGGGAAAAATATAAAAGTACCATTTAACTATTATCCGAATGATGATGTAACCAAAGAACCACTTTTTGTATGGCGTGCTCATGCAAATTTACTGTTTTCCAACTGGGTAAATCATCATGTTTATCAAGGTACGCCGTATGATTTGACAAAGTTAGAAGAAATTTCTAATTTTCAAATTTAGTTTTAAAAATATCAAAATAGAAAAAGCTCTCAAATGGGAGCTTTTTAAAGTAAAAATTATTAATAAAGAGAAATATTTTCTAATAATGGAGAATCCATTATATCAAAGGGCATAACCCATCCGCCACCATTGGAATCAAGATTTATCTCACGTCCAACTTTTTCACCAGCCTTCTTAAATACAAGATAAACAAATTGTGAACAGTATAGCCTTTTGTCAAAATTTTTGTGAAATGTTAATCCATAAGGCTTTGTTATTGTATCGTCAATTTCTTTAAATAGCGCAGTTTTAAATTTTTTATCAATTCCTTTCAATCTAAAAATGGCAACTTTTCTTTTAATGTTTCTCCAGGCGTATAGCGGACTTTCACTATATCCTGCAGAATAAGATGGAAATTCGACAACTTTTTTATGTTCGTTAAGGACTGCGGCATGTCCCCACATCGAACGTAACGTTGGTCTTTTAGAGAGAATAAGAATATCTCCCGGCTCCAGCATGTCTATGTTGGCAATCACTTCTCTCGGGGTGTACCATGTATATTTTTCTGTCTTGGATTTGCATAGAAGCGCTAAAGTCATTATAAAAAATAGCAGCATTCTTCGGATATTTGATTTTATACATATATTCATAATTTATTTTCCTTTCTTTTTTATTTATA
Source organism: Leptotrichia hofstadii (assembly GCF_007990525.1). Lineage (NCBI taxonomy): Bacteria > Fusobacteriati > Fusobacteriota > Fusobacteriia > Fusobacteriales > Leptotrichiaceae > Leptotrichia > Leptotrichia hofstadii. The sequence continues at coordinate 1,414,295 of NZ_AP019823.1, read as the reverse complement.
ACATGAACCATTGGGATTAATTGCAAAGCTGTGTATGCTATTTTGAAAAAAGGTTCAGATATATTATATAAAAAAGAAAGAGATTAGTCCAGCTTATTTTTTAATAAAAAAAATTTTTAGTTATAATTTATTTATAATAACAAAAAAATTAATTTTTTTTGAAAAAAATGTAAAAAATCACTTGTATTTTTTCTGAGTTTATGATTTAATTAAAGTAGGGAAGTTAAATAAAATTAGAATATTTTTAGAATAAGGAGGAATGAATGCAAACTAATCCAGCTTTAGCTGAAAGAAAACAAAGAATTGATTCCAACATGTCCAAGATTAAGCATAAAATAGTAGTAATGAGCGGTAAAGGTGGAGTTGGAAAATCAACTGCATCTGTTAATTTAGCTTATGGACTTTCATTAAGAGGATACAAAGTTGGTATTCTTGATGCTGATTTGCATGGACCAAATATTCCAATTATGTTTGGAAAGGAAGGTGTAAAACTTTCAAAGATTTCTGAACCATTGGAAATAACAGAAAACTTACACATATCATCATTAAGTTTTTTTGTACCTGATAATTCTCCAGTTGTATGGAAGGGTCCGCAAAAGATTACGGCAATAATGGAAATGCTGGAAGGAATCAGATGGGGAGAAATTGATTTTTTAATAGTCGATTTGCCGCCTGGAACAGGTGATGAGACATTAGGTATTGCACAGAATATTGGAACAGATTCTAAGGCAATAATAGTTACAACACCGCAAAAAGTTTCCATTCTGGATTCTACGAGAGCAATAAACTTTGCTAAATTAATTAATTTAAATGTGCTTGGAATAATCGAAAATATGAGTGGTTTTATTTGCCCTGACTGTCAAAAGGAAGTGAATATATTTAAAAAAGGCGGTGCTGAAACGATGGCACAAGAAAAAAAGACTGACTTTTTAGGCTCAATACCATTGGATGGAAATATCGTGGAATCTAGTGATAATGGGTTACCATTTATTTCAAATGATTCTGTAGCATCAAGAAAAATGAATGATATAATTACTAAAATAATTGAAAAATTAGAAAAGTAACCAAGAGCGAAAGGAGAAGTATTTTAAATATGCCGCAACTTAGTGTATTTATTATACAATAAGAAAATGAAAGTATTAGTATTTAATAAAAATGAAAAAACTAGAATGGTAGTGGGACAGCTGTTAAAAGAATTAAGTTTTAATGTTATACTGGCAGAAAATGAGGAGCAAATGCTAGATGCCCTAAAAACAGAATCTCTTGACATTGCCTTTTTGGATATAAGTTCAATAGAAGACTTTCCGTTGGCAATTGAAAGAGTGTTAAGATATAAAAAACAAAGCTATATCTTGATGGCAATTGAACAGGATGACAGATATGCGAAAACAGAGGCCCTGCTAAAAGGAATAGATGATTATATATACAACGATTTCAGGCTGGAAGAACTTTCTGCTAAATTCAGAGCAATCGTAAGAATCTTAAACAAACGTTTAACAGAAGACGAAATGGGAATTTTGACAGCTTATGATTTGACATTAAATCCTGCAAATAGAGAAGTTAAGCGTGATGGAAAAGAAATTGAATTAACTAATAAGGAATTTCTGCTATTAGAATACTTCTTAAGAAACAAGAACAGAGTTCTTACAAGAACAATGATTTCTGAAAAAATTTGGGACATAGACTTTGTTTCAGAAAGCAACATTGTAGATGTATATGTTAATTTTTTAAGATCAAAAATAGATAAAGGGCATGAACAGAAGATTATTAAGACTGTAAGAAGCGTGGGATATATTATAAAAGAATAATAATAATTTTAAATTAAATTTAGAATTGTTTTATCTTGCTCCTTTGCTGAATTTCTCAGTTAAATTTGAAAAAGTTATATAAATTCTAATTTATGCAGCATAGTGAATATTTTAATTAACTAATTCATAATTGTAACAATAACAAAATCATAAAAAATATAAATTTTTATTGATTTTATAAAAATAATGTGCTAAAATGTATCATAAAATATACAAGGAGTGATAAAAAATGTTTAAACAAATAGAATTGTCTTATAATTTTGATGCATTAGAACCAAATATTGATGCAAAAACTATGGAAATCCATTATGGAAAACACCATGCAGCTTATACAAACAACTTGAATGATGCATTAAAAAACAATGCGCCACAATTTTTGGAAAAACCGATAGAAGAAATCTTGGCAAATTTGGAAGTATTGCCAGAACAAATCCGTGGAGCTGTTAGAAACAACGGTGGAGGTTTTTACAACCATAACTTATATTTTGAAATAATGGGTCCTAACGCAGGCGGAGAGCCTACAGGAGAGTTAGCTGAAAAAATAAAAGAATCATTTGGAAGCTTTGATGCATTTAAAGAAGAATTTGCAAAAGCTGCGGCAACTAGATTTGGTTCGGGTTGGGCTTGGCTTGTTGTAAATAAAGATGGAAAATTAAAAGTTACTTCAACTGCAAATCAAGATAATCCACTAATGCCAGGAGCAACTTCTTGTGGATGTTCACAAGGAACTCCAATTTTGGGAATAGACGTATGGGAACATGCATATTATCTAAATTATCAAAATAGACGACCAGATTATATTTCAGCATTTTTCAATGTTATAAACTGGGATGAAGTATCTAAAAAATATGAAGCAGCAAAATAATAGGAAGTAAATTAAAATAGATTTATAGATTTAGATTGAATTGGATAAAATTAATTATTGTTTATTAAGAATAATCATTAAATTTATTTTGATTCAATCTCTTTTATTTAAAATTACGAAAATCAGTCATTTTACATAAAGTTATATAATTTTGAATTGAAAAATATTTGGTATTTAAAGTTGACTAGTATAATTTAATTTGATATACTTACATTATAAAATGATAATTAACGGAGGAAAATTATGGTAGAAAAAGTGACAAAGGATATGAATATTATGGAAGCAGTTGAAAAATATCCGATTATAGCACAAGTGCTTATGAGATACGGACTTGGATGTGTTGGGTGTATTATTTCAAGTGCTGAAACATTGGGAGAAGGAATTGCAGTTCACGGACTAAATCCGGACATGATTATTGAGGAAGTAAATATGATTCTTGAAAAACAAGAAGGATAGTTACATAAATTATATTTATTATTCAAATTTAATTAATTTTTATTATCTTAATTTGAATTTTATAACATTTATGAAAAATAAAAATTATAAAAAAAGTGTACTTTTTAGATAAATTCTATTCAGTACACTTTTTATTTACTTAAAATTTAAACTATTAATAAAAATCCATAAATAATATTTGTCAATAATACTATCCCTACTAGAAATCTATTTATAAATTTAAAAATATTTTGACTGTTGAACGTAAAACTTAGTGCCAGATTCAAGAGGGAATACGATAAAAGTACCATTGAAAAATTTTTGAAAATCAAAAATTTGGGAGTTTTTAGCAGCATTAGAGCTGGTGGCAGCAAGTAACGGAACGAAGCGAAAAAGCTATATAAAAATATAGTTAAGACTTCAAGCAGCAGTATAAGTACTGTTATTCTTTCGGCAAACTGTACTCGCTTTCCACTTAGGAATAGCAAAGATACGAGTGAATAAACACGTACAAAAAGTAATAATAATGTTAAAAATGTAAAAGCATTTATCATATCTAATTCTCCATATTTGATAATTTTTATACATTTTAACATATTTAAAATAAATTCTCAAGTAAAATAAGAGGTTTTATAGCAAAATTAGATTAAATGCTGTTCCCTTGCCATTTTTTCCAGTTCCCTAATTCTATCTTCAGTAGACGGATGTGTACTAAATAGGCTTTTTAAATTAAAATTTCCCAATCCTGAAAATGGATTTACAATAAACATGTGCGCTGTTGCAGGATCTTGTCTGCTCATTGCAATATTATGGCTGTAACTTTCTAATTTTTGTAATGCGTTACGTAAATATAAAGGATTTCCTGAATATTCTGCTCCAGCCCTGTCTGCCATATATTCTCTTTTTCGTGAGATAGACATTTGAATTATTGAAGCTGCTATTGGAGCTAAAAATGAAAGCAGCATTGCAGTTCCAACATTATTTCTTCGTCGTTCTCCATTTCGATTATCTCCACTTGATACATAAGGTAAAAATCGTGCAATATTGGCAATCGCTCCAGCAAAAGTGGCTGCAACTGTACTTACTAGAATATCACGATGTTTTATATGTCCCAATTCATGAGCCATAACTCCAGCCAGCTCATTATCATCCATCAGTTCAAGCAATCCCGCAGTACATGCCACAGCAGCATTTTGAGGATTTCTCCCAGTTGCAAATGCGTTTGGCTGACGTTCTGGAATTATGTAAATTTTTGGCATTGGCAGATTTGCATTATTTGCCAGCCTTTGTATTAACTGATATAATCTTGGATTAGTTCGGGAAGTAACTTCTTGCCCATTATACGCTTTTATAACCATTTTATCACTGAACCAGTAGCTATAAAAACTCATTCCCCCAGCAATCAGAAGTCCAATTACTGCTCCCTTTTGACTTCCTAATGCACCACCAATTGCTACAAAGAGAAAAACTAATCCAAACATTAAAAAACCTGTTTTCATAGTATTTATAAACATAGGTATCTTTTTTCCTTTCTTTTAATTTGTGTTAAAGGTATTATATTATAAATTGATGTTTTTTTCAATAACTATATTTATTTAACTTTTTATTCAATACTGTTTTCTAATAGGATTTAGTATTAAATAAATTAAAAGTACCAAATAAAACTTTATAATAAAAATTTATACTCTCACTATTTACATTTTAAATATTTATGATATAATATGAGCGAAATTTTAGATAGAGAATATAAAATTCTATATTGAAAGGGGAGATGAAAAAAAATGAACGATAAGAATCAGACCTTTGCCAGATTTTCTATGATGGTTGGAGAAGATGGAATTGAAAAATTAAGGAATTCTCGTGTTATTGTGTTTGGAGTTGGTGGCGTTGGATCTTACACCGTGGAGGCTTTGGCAAGGTCTGGAGTTGGACATATTACTATGGTTGATTTTGATGAGATTTCGGAGTCGAATATTAATAGGCAGTTGCATTCACTTAGAAGCACAATCGGGAAGTCTAAGATTGATGTTATGAAAGACAGAATTTTGGACATTAATCCAAATTGTAAGGTTGAACTTGTAAAAAGGTTAGTTTATGACGATGTGGATGAAGTTTTGGGAAATAACAAATATGATTTTGTTGTGGATGCGATTGATGTTATTGGAAGTAAAATTAATTTGATTAAATATTGTGTGAAAAATAACATAAATATTATTTCTTCAATGGGATTTGGGAACAAGATGCACCCTGAAATGGTGGAAATTGCAAAAATAAAAAATACATCTGTTTGTCCGATGGCAAGAACTATCAGAAGTATTTTGAAAAAGAAAGGGATTACAAATGTTCCAGTTGCATTTTCAAAAGAAATACCTGTACAGCCAAATAAGTCAGAACTATTTAAGGAAGAATTGCCAACTGAATTTAGGGAAAATAATAAAATTCCGAGAAAAACTACACCTGGAAGTAATTCGTTTGTCCCAGGAGCAGCTGGTCTTGTACTAGCTTCTTATGTAGTGAGAAAGTTATTGGAGTGGGATTAAATATAGGTAATGTTAAATATCTTAAATTACTAATAAGATTATTTGATGACTTAATTTTAACGTTATAATTTCTAAAATAAATTATCAAACAAGTTTGTAGTTATTAGGGCGTGTCTGAAAATTCTCAAAATGATGAATTTTTAACAAATTTTTCCAAAATCAAAAATAACAAACACTGATTTTGTCGTGATTTGCATAATTTATAAAATCAAAAAAACATTAAAAATAACATAGATTTTGAGTTTTCAGATACAGCTTAATAAATGTTTGAAAACAATTGAAATAAAAAAGGAGTGAGATTAATTGGCAGAAAAAAATGACGCTGTTTTGACAGTAAACGAGGGTAAAAACTTGAAGAAAAATCAGAAAAATGATTCTCCAAAGTGGGATTTAGACAAAAAGAATATTTTAGTTAAAATATTAATTGTAATTGGACTGATTTTATGTATTTTTGGAATAATGGATAAAATCTTTGAACATACAATTTTTAATTTTTTTAAAAATTTGACAATGCCGTATTTGGAAAAAACTTATGAAGAGTCTAAAAAGATGTTTTTAACATTGTCGCTTTTGAAAGGAACGACGGATATTATTGAAGGAAGTACGGTTAATGTCAGTATGATTGTCGGAATGGAAATTGAGATTGGAGATATTATTCAGCCTATTTACGATATGATAAATATTTTATGGAAAGTCTCGCTTGCGAGCGTTGTTATACTGAAGCTGGAAACGATTTATTATGAAATTTTTAAGGTAAAATTGGCTACAATCTTGACGTTTATTTCATTAATTACAATTTTTCCATATACTATTTATAAAAATAAAGTTACAAAAATTTTAAGAAAAATTTCTAAATATTCATTTTTCATATTGCTTTATATTTACATAGTTTTACCAAGTGCGATATTTGTAAATTCCACAATATCAAGCTATTTTGAAAAAGAATATAAAGAGCCTGCAATTGTTGAACTGAATCAAGATTTAGGAAGACTAAATAAAGTGAAGGATGAGATGCTTTCATTAGATCAGTCTAAAAGTATTTTTAACATTCCAGGGCAAATTGACAGTGCAAAAGTCAAGATTGATAATTTCTCAAAAGAAATAAATGTTATCTCAAAAGACTTGGTTGAAAATACGCCAGTTATTATTGGAATAATTTTATTGACATCAATTGTATTGCCTCTGTTAATAGCGATTTTGCTTTATGTAGTAACAAAGTCGATTGTTTTTGAGAAGATTGGTGGAAGTAGAAAGAATTAAAATAAAATGCAATATTAAAAATTTTGGTTGCACTTTTGTAGTAAAAAGTCAAAATTATGTTTTAATCATTTGAAAATATTAAGTTTTATAAAAATTTATAATAAATTCGTTATTTAAACGGGGGTTAGTATTAGAATCAGAATAGAATCACAGTTCTTAAGTTAACTGTGATTTTTTATTATTTAGATTTCATTTTAAATTAATAAAAATAATAAATGACCTTTAAAAAAGTTTGGAAAAAATTTGATAATGTGGTATAATTTTTAAGAAAAACTTAGAAATAAATTTTTATAATCTTACAATTAATTATTAAAAATTGAAAGGAAATTAATTATGGCTTTTTTTACAGTAGCAGGCACCACTATTTGGGAATTTTTGATTGTTGTGGTTATTATATTAGCAATATTTTTGGGAATAGGATTAATTTTTGGAATTATAACCAATCCTAAGTGTATAACAGGATGTGTTGTATTCATTATTATCGTTATAACATGTATCTATATGGGAATCAAAGGAGTTGCTAAATTTGTAAAGGAAAATACAAATGACAATTCTCAAACTGTTAGTCAAAGTAATGGAAATAATAGTTATAATAATTCTTTAGACTTAGAGGATTTACATAAATTAATAAATGAAGTAAACAGCGGAGATGATTCTTCATTATCAAATTATACAAAAGCAGATTTAAGAATACTTAGAAATATGGTTTTTGCAGAAAAAGGATTTAGGATTCAAAAAGCTGGGTTAAAGGAGTATTTTGAGCAAAAATCTTGGTACAACCCATATATAGATAATCAGAATGATATTTCATTAAATATAAAAGAAAAAAGATTTTTGAAAGCAGTTCAAAAATATGAAGAAAATTAAAGAAAGTTTATAAAGGAATCATAATATGAAAAAGTTTTCAATTTTTTTAATTAAGATATACCAAAAAATCTCACGAAAATACTTGCCTAAGATGTGTGTATTTACACCAACTTGTTCAGAATACACTAGACAAGCAATAGAAAAGTATGGATTTTTTAAGGGTAGTTTTCTCGGATTTAAGAGAATATTACGATGTCATCCATTTAGTAAGGGTGGAAATGACCCATTAAAATAAAATTTATTAATAATTGTATAGGTATTTTAAAATTCTAAGATACCTTTTTTATTTATGAATTTTAATATTAAATAATTAGGCAAAATAATCAAAATTCAAATATTTTCTTAAAAATAATAGACAAATAGTGTTTAAATCTGCTAAAATATACCTATAAACAAAAAGTTAATTTCAAAATTAAATATTTTCAATAGAAGGGAGATTTGCAATAATTTGTATTTGCAATAGTGGGATTGGTATGAAGGATAAAATGAGTATAAAAGTTATTGGAATTGGCGGGATGGGGATAAATTTTGTTAATTTTATGATAGCTTCAAATGTGCGGAAGATTGAGTATATAACGATTGATACGGATAGCAGGAATTCTAATTTTAGTAGAGCGGAGAAAAAGATTTTTTTGGATACTGGAGTTAAGGAATGTACTAGAGAACAGGCTGAAAGAGTGGCATTCCAGTGTGAAAATCAATTTCGGGAACTATTAAAGGGGACTGATATTTTATTTTTAGTTGCGGGAGTTGGTGGAGCTACTGGAAGTGGAATAATGCCTATTATTCTTGAAGTTGCAAAAAAATTGGGTATTTTTACTATTAGTATTGTTGCTCGTCCATTTTATCTGGAAGGATTTGAAACTTTGAAAATTGCAAATGCGGGAATGAAGAAAATTGAGCAAATTACAGATAGCTTGATTGTAATTCCTAACGAAAAATTATATAATCACATAGATAGAAAAAAACCGCTTGAAGAAGCTTATGCTAAAGTCAACGAAATTATAAAGGAAGGTATTGAAAGTATTGCAAATATTCTTACGGAAGTTGGGTTTATGAATATTGATTTATTGGATATAAAGGCTGTTCTGCAGAATTCAAAAGATACTATTATTAGGATTGGAGAAGGCAAGGGAGATAATGCAGTTGATAAGATAATGGAACAACTGATGGAAAATAATCTTTTTGAGGGGAAATTGGAAAACGCAAGAAAGGTTCTTATAAACTTTACTGCGGGACATGATGTATCTTTATCAGATATTGGACAGATAACAGAAAAAATTTCGGGCATTGTAAATAATAAGAATGTAAATCTGATATGGGGAGTCATAATGAAACAGAATTATGATAAAACACAGAAAATTAAGACAGTAGTAATATCAAGTGCTTAATACTGCACTAATTGGAAAATAAGGGAGAAAAAAATCTCCCTGTTTTTTAATTTTAATACGAATCATAGTAATATTCCGAAAAGTGATACAGGCTTGCAGATATAGCAACAATGAAAAATGCGAAAATAAATATAGTAATTAATGAGATTATATAAAATTTCAATCCTCCTGCAAGCTCTTTAAAAGAAGTTTTTAATTTATTTTCATCTTCCATTTGAACAGCATCGTCTAGATCTGAAGCAAAATTAAGAAATTTTAAAGAAATAAAAATAGTAAAAATCCCAATAAGAAATACAAATAGCTGCAGTATCCCGATGAAAACACCTACAACGGAAAGGAATTTTGTTATAGAGACAATTGTCTTTATATTCTTGATGGTCATTTCATCTAAAGTTAGCTTAATTGAACCATTTTTTTCATTACTTTGGATGTTTTTAGAATTTCTGAAATTCTGATTTTCCTGCCCAAAACTTCCAGCCACTTCTTCCCTGATTTTGTTTAATTCTGCGATATTATTGAAATAATTCCCGCTTTCTCCATTTCTGTTCTTATTTTGCCTATCTAAAAAATTGTTTTCAGAATCCATAATGACCTCCATTTTCATATCTTAATTTTATTTAAATTATTATAACATAAATTTATTATTTTTCAAAATCCAAAATAAAAAAATAGCATTAATTTTTAATAAAAAATTAAAAATGATAAGACAGTATGAAATAATGGTATTTACATTTTTCAAAAAATTATGCTATAATGATATATAATTACTAAAAAAATAAATTACAGAAATAGTGATAATAAAATACTTTAACCATAGAAGGAGATGAGATATTATGAATTTTGTTTACATTTCACCACAATTTCCAAAAACCAACTGTGAATTTTGTGATAGATTAAAGCAAAATGGAGTAAATGTATTAGGAATTGCAGATATGGAATACGATCAATTGGATCAAAAATTGAAGGATAGCTTGACAGAATATTATAAAGTTTCTAATCTTGAAAATTATGATGAAGTTTTGAAGGCAGTAGCTTTTTTTACACATAAATACGGAAAAATTGACTGGCTTGAGTCAAATAATGAACATTGGCTTGTGCAAGATGCCAAACTTCGTTCAGATTTTAATATAACAACTGGTATAAAAGCTGATAAAATAGCAAATATAAAAGAAAAATCAAAAATGAAAAAAGCATATAAAAAAGCTGAAATACCGTTTGCTGATTTTTCATTAGTAACAACACTTGCAAAAGCGAAAAAATTTATTGATAAAGTTGGATATCCAGTAGTTGCTAAGCCTGATAATGGGGTTGGAGCAAGCGATACTCATAAAATTAAGAATGAAAAAGAATTGAAAAAATTTTTTGAAACTTGTAATCAAAATGTAAAATATATTATGGAAGAATACGTTGATGGAGATTTGGTTTCTTACGATGCGATTATTGATTCCAATGGGAATCCTGTTTTTGAAACAGGGATAGTTGAACCTGCTGTTATGGATATTGTAAATAAAGGGCTTGATGTATTTTATTATGTAGAAAAAGAAATGCCTGAAAAATTATTGGATGCAGGGAGACGTGCTGTAAAGGGCTTTGGAGTAAAAAGCAGATTTATACATCTTGAATTTTTCAGACTAAATAAAAATAAAAAAGGTTTGGGTAAAAAAGGGGATTATGTAGGATTGGAATCAAACATGCGTCCTGCAGGCGGATATACTCCTGATATGTATAATTACGCCAATAATACTGATGTTTATCAAATCTGGGCAGATATGATTGCTTTTGATAGAATTGAAAAGGCTCAATTAAATGAAGATATAGAAAAAAACTATTGTGTTTATGCAAGCCGTCGTGATAACAAAAATTATGTACATTCTCATGATGAAGTTAAACAGAAATATGGAAATGCAATTGTAATGGATGAAAGAATGCCGGATATTTTTGCAGGAGCTATGGGAAATTATATGTACACTGCAAAATTTTCTACAAAGGAAGAAATGGAAGAATTTATAAGCTTTGTACATCAGAAAGTTGAAGAATAAAAATAAATAAAATTACAAGGAGAAAGAATGCAAATAGAATACAAAAAAGAGTACAGCCATAATTTAGGAAGAGAAATGGAATTCATAAGATATGGACATTCAGGAAAGCCTGTTTTAGTTTTTCCTTCACAAGATGGAACTTGCAACCAGTATGAAGAATTTGGAATGGTAAATGTGCTGTCAGATTACATCGAGCAAGGGAGACTGCAATTATTTTGTGTCGGAAGTGTTGACGCTGAGAGCTGGTCAGACATTTACGGAGACCCAAGACATAGAATAGAAATGCAGGAGAAATATTTTAATTATATTACAAATGAATTTGTACCAAGAATACAGGATATTTCTTGGAGAAATGATATTATTGTTACAGGATGCAGCATGGGAGGAGCTCATGCGGGAATAGTATTTTTTAGAAGGCCCGACTTATTTGACACCTTGATTTCCTTAAGTGGAATGTTTGATGCGGCAATGTTTTTTGGAGATTACAAAGATGATCTTGTCTATAACAATTCTGTTGTTGATTTTTTAAGAAATATGCCATGGAATCATCCTTATCTGGATATTTACAGACAGAAAAATATCATAGTGTGCATTGGACAAGGAGCTTGGGAAGGAGAACTTCTTCCGAGTAACAGAGAACTTGCAGATATTCTTTATGAAAAAGAAGTTCCAGCATGGAATGATTTCTGGGGTTACGATGTAGCTCATGACTGGGACTGGTGGAGATTGCAAATAAGATATTTTATGGAACATTTAGATATCTAGGTAATTTATTTAATTATACTAACAAATAAAAAGCACTGAAATTTATTAATGAAAATGAGTTTTTATTTCTTCAATAAGTTTCGTGCTTTTAAATTTTTATAATTAAGAAAAGAGAGGTGTTTATTTATATGTTAAAAAAACTATTTTCCCGTCTTGGGGAGTATAAAAAAAGTGCGTTAATTTCGCCAATATTTATTGGAATAGAAGTTATTTTTGAAATGCTTATTCCAACACTTATGGCTGTAATTATTGACAGCGGACTGAATGGAAATGATGGCAAGGGAGATATGAAGTTTATTGTTATAATGGGACTTGCAACATTTGGAGTGGCTATGTTGTCGTTGTTATGTGGTATACAGGCCAGTAAATACGCTTCTTATGCTTCGGCTGGATTTGCTAAAAACTTGAGAAAGGATTTATTTTCTAAGATACAGTCCTTTTCATTCACTAATATTGATAAATTTTCTACAGCTGGACTGATTACAAGATTTACGACAGATGTTAATAACATTCAGAATTCATTTCAAATGTTAATCAGAGGATTTGTAAGGGCTCCGCTTATGATGTGTGTAGCAATATTTATGTCGTTTATGATAAGTCCAAAGTTGTCGATGATATTTATTGTTGCAGTTTTGTTTTTAGGAAGTTTTTTAGCCTTTGTTATTTTTAAGGTACATCCAATTTTTACAGCTGCAATTAAAAAGTATGATGACATAAATTCCAGCCTTCAGGAAAATATAAACGGTATTCGGGTTGTGAAGGCGTATATCCGTGAAAAATATGAAACTAATAAATTTAAGAAGGCTACTGAAAGTTTGAGAAATATGTTATTAAAAGGAGAAAGAATTATAATATTTGTGTCTCCTGTAATGCAGATAACAGTATTTGGTTGTATTTTACTGCTTTCGTGGTTTGGAGCAAAGATGATTGTTGTAAATGAGCTGACGACTGGGCAGCTTACAAGCCTTTTTGCTTATACAACTAATATTCTTATGAGCCTTCTTATGCTTGCAATGATGCTTGTAAATATTGTGTTTTCAAGAGCATCTGGAGATAGAATTGTGATGGTTCTAGATGAAGAGCCAAGCATTAAAAATCCTGAAAATAGGATAACAGAGGTAAAAGATGGTTCAATAGTATTTAAAAATGTGGATTTCAGTTACAGTAATAATCCCGATGTGCTGAATTTGACAAAAATAAATCTGGAAATAAAGTCTGGAGAAACTATTGGAATTATCGGGGGAACTGGAAGTGCAAAATCAACTCTTGTTCAGTTAATTCCAAGATTATACGATGTCCTGAATGGGGAACTTCTAGTTGGTGGAGTAAACGTAAAGGATTACGATATAAAGACGCTTAGGGATAATGTGGCGATGGTTCTTCAAAAAAATGTGCTGTTTTCAGGAACTATAAAGGATAATTTACGTTGGGGAAATGAAAATGCAACCGATGAGGAAATGGAACATGCCTGCAAATTGGCACAAGCTGATGAGTTTATTCAGAAATTTCCTAAAAAATATGATACTCGTATTGAACGTGGCGGAGCGAATGTGTCTGGAGGGCAAAGACAAAGACTTTGTATAGCTAGAGCCTTACTGAAATCTCCCAAAATATTAATTTTAGATGATTCTACAAGTGCAGTTGACACAAAGACAGACAAACTAATAAGAGAAGCCTTCAAAAATGAATTGCCACACATTACAAAAATTATTATCGGACAAAGAGTATCATCAATAAAAGATTCTGATAAAATATTAGTTCTGGAAGATGGAATTATCACAGCGGCAGGAACACACGATGAATTGCTTAAAACAAGCAAGGTATACCGTGAAGTTTATGAATCCCAGACAGAAGGGAGTAACAAATAATGAATAAAAATAAAAAAGCTGAAAATTCGCAATCACGAAATCAGATAAAAGGATTAATCCGATTATTAGGATACATGTTTAAGCATTATAAAATACAGACACTATTTGTTATTGTATTTATTTGTTTGAGTTCATTTGGAATGGTTATTGGGACAATGTATTCAAAAGAATTGATTGATGGAATAATTATTCCTAACATTGGTAAAAATAATCCTAACTTTATCAATGAGCTTGTGAGCCTAATTTTAAAAATGGCAGTCGTATATGGCGGAGCTGTAATTTGTACATATATTTATGAAATATTTATGATTTACGTTGCACAGGGAACATTGAAAAGATTAAGAGATGATGTATTTATACATATGGAATCGCTTCCTATAAAATATTTTGATACAAATGCACATGGAGATATAATGAGTGTTTATTCAAGCGATATTGACGCTTTACGAAATATGATGGTTGAAAGCTTGTCACAGGTAATATCTTCAATTATTACAATTATAAGTGTCCTTATTTCAATGTTTATATTAAATATTCCGCTAGCACTTTTCGTAGTAGTAATGATTACAATTATGATTATCACAACAAAAACTATTTCTTCAAAAAGTTCAAAAAATTATACTGCACAGCAAAAAAATATTGGTATTGTAAATGGATATGTAGAAGAAATGATAGAAGGACTGAAAGTTGTAAAAGTATTCTCGTATGAGAAAAAGGCTGATGAACGTTTTAATAAGCTGAATACGGCATTATTTAACAGGGCTAACAATGCAATGAAATTTGCAAATATTCTAGGTCCCGCTGTCGGAAATCTTGGAAATATAAACTTCGTGCTTACAGCAGTTCTTGGTTCAATAATTGTGTTTAATAATATTGCAGGCTTTACAATTGGAGGACTTGTATCGTTCTTGCAGTTTATAAAAGTAATAAACCAGCCTGTTTCGCAAATTGCACAGCAATTAACATCAGTAATATTGGCATCGGCTGGAGCTCAAAGGGTATTTAACCTGCTAGATCAGACACCTGAACAAGATGAGGGCTATGTAACTCTTGTAAACGCAAATATTCATGAAAATGGAAATATTACAGAAACTGAAAAGCACACAGGTGTATGGGCTTGGAAATATCCACATTCTGACGGAACGATTTCTTATGAAAGACTAATGGGAGATGTTGTTTTTGAAGATGTAACATTTGGATATAATGATGAAAAGACAATACTTCACAATATCAATCTTTATGCAAAGCCAGGAGAAAAAATTGCATTTGTGGGTGCAACAGGAGCTGGGAAAACTACAATTACAAACTTAATTAACAGATTTTACGATATTAACTTTGGAAAAATCCGATATGATGGAATTAACATTGAAAAAATAAAAAAACAGGATTTAAGAGAATCTCTTGGAATTGTACTACAGGACACACACTTATTTTCTGGAACAGTTGCCGACAACATCAGATATGGAAAACTTGATGCAACAGATGAAGAAGTGTATGCGGCCGCAAAACTTGCCAATGCCGATCATTTTATAAAACACTTGCCACAAGGCTACAACACTTATTTAAGCGGTGACGGTTCGAGCCTTTCACAAGGACAGCGGCAATTATTGTCAATAGCAAGAGCGGCAATCGCCGATCCACCAGTCTTAATTCTGGATGAAGCAACTTCAAGCATTGATACAAGAACAGAAAAAATCGTGCAGGAAGGAATGGATAAGTTGATGGTAGGAAGAACAGTATTTGTAATTGCCCACAGGCTTTCAACTATCAAAAATTCCGATGTGATAATGGTACTTGATCAAGGAAAAATTATCGAACGTGGAAATCACGATGAACTGATTGCACAAAAAGGAACTTATTATCAGCTTTATACAGGAGGATTTGAAAATCAGTAAATTAAATTATTTAATTTTTTAATTGTGTTAATAAAGCAATATTCATGAAACTAAAGTATCTATTAAAATACTTAAAATAAAAGAGTGGTATTATCCACTCTTTTTAATCAACAAAAAACAATTTTTATAATGTCCTCTACAGGAAATTATCCATAAAACTCCATTTTCATCAATAGCATAGACAAGCTTGTTAGTTTCGTCAATTCTTCGACTAAATCCTTTTCTATATTTCAAAGCTTCAGGTTTGCCTATTCCATTCAATACTCCATTTCTTTCAATATCTTTTATGAGTTCATTAATCCTTTTTAAAGTTTTTTTTATCTTGAGATTGCCAATATAAATAATCTGCCCAGCCATCATCGGTTCATAATTTATTCATCATCGACCTCTATTAAATCATGAACTTGGCCTTTTCCACTTTTCATCTGAGAAAATCCTCTATCTATTTTTGCAAGATAATTTATTTTTATTTAAAAATTTTCTTTAAAGTTTTCAAACATTTTTTGAACTTCATTATCATTATAAATATCTTCATAAGCATTAACAATAATTTCAAGTTCTTTTAAAAAAATTTCTTTAGAAATTATCTCAACATTCATTTCATCTCTATTATCTCTATATCGTTCAAAATTTAATTCCTTACCTTTTAAACTTTTATTTTCAATATCAAAATTTTTCTCTTTGTATAAAAAGCCAACATTTCCAAAACTTTCATATTCCAAATCTTTTGAATAATATTCTATTTTAATATCATTTTTTATTTCTATTCTATATATTTCAGAATATTTTTCTTTTTCTTCAATTTGAAAATAATCAATTCCATTTATTCTAAAAACTCTCTTTTGGTTAAGCATAAATTCTTTTAATCTATCTTTTCCAAGAAGACAAGAAAAAAATTTCTTTTTTATATTAATATCCCAATAATTTATATATTTTATATAACAATTAATAAACTCCAAATTATATTTATTTTCTTTCTCGTTATATTTTAATAAGAAATTTCTTAATTTATCTCTTTTAAATAAATTTTCTAAATCAACATTTATTCTAAAATTTTTAAATTTTTCCATATATTCTATATAATTATGCAATTCTTGTTCAACAAAATTTATTAAATTAGCATAATCAGCGATATTTTCAAAATAGTAAATTAAAAAATAAGAAAAAAGTTCTTCATAACCATAATAAACTCTAATTTCACTATCAGAATTACACTCAGAAATATATAATGCTGTTTCATCGGTTTCATTCCAGCCATTATTAATATACATACCCTGATCTTCAACTATTGTAGTTTTTGTTGAATTATCTTCGTATATATTTGAAACTACATATGGAAAATTTCCTATTTCATTTACTAAATTATTAAAAAAATCATATTTATTCATTCCTAATTCTTCATAAAAATTATCTTTTATTTTTTTGATTCTCATTTTTATCTTTTCCCTCTTTTCTACTTTCTTAAATATTTAAATAGTTTTTATATAATTTATTATAGTATTTTTTATATAAAACATCAATAAAAAAATAAAAACAAAAAATTGACAATTATGGTAAAATATAATAAAATATTTAAAAGAGTTTTTAAAATTCAGGACTATAGTGATTTTACAGCTATCGTGAAAGAATAATTATTTTATAGTGGTTGTTTCAGAAATGGAACAGCCTTTATTTTAAGAAAGGATATTTTTAAAATCGAAAATTTATGAAGAATACAATTATAATATCAATAAAAATTTCTATTATCTTATTTGTTTTTTTATTTTGCTTTGTGCAATATTTTATAATAAAAGAATATACAACTGATAGAAAAGCCGTAAATGAGAATAAAAAAGTAGATTATGCAATAATACTGGGAGCAAGAGTAAAAGGAGAAAAGCCGACTAAATCACTTATGGAAAGGATAAAGGCTGCAATTGAGTATTTAAAGAAAAATCCAGAAGTTAAGGTTATTGCAACTGGTGGACAAGGGAAAAATGAAAATGTGGCAGAAGGATTGGCGATAAAAAGGGAACTTTTGAAGAATGGAATTAGTGAGGATAGAATTATTTTGGAGGACAAATCTAAGAATACTGTTGAAAATTTTAGGTTTAGTCTCGAGAAGATAGAAAATATTGAAAATAGTAAAAATATTTTAAACAATAATAAAAAAAATCAAAAAATAAAAGTATTGATTGTAACGAATGATTATCATATTTTCCGTTCTAAAAATATTGCTAGAAAAGTTGGATTTGATAATGAAAATTATGAAATTTATGGACTTCCGGCGAAAACGCCACTTATTTCCATACCAAAATCATATTTTAGGGAATTTTTGTCAAATGTAAATTATTTTATTTTTCAATCTGGGAATCAATTAAAAGTTAAATAAATTTATAATTTAAGTGATACAAATATAATTTTTATTTTCAATTTTAAAGTGTACTAGAATCTGTTAAAAATTATATAAACTCTGGGTTTGAATAAAATAGTCATGGTCTTGAAGTTCAGTTTTAAAGTGGTTTTGCTATAATTTTACGAAAATTTGGAATAAAATATAAAAAATAACTGAATTTTGGTAAAATATTTTTCACAAAGACTATGAAAAAATGCAAAATTATTATATAATATACATATTGCTGAGTAACTAGGTTCGGATAGAATAGTTACTCATTTTAAAAATATAACAAAGAAGATAATAAACGAGTAAACGGAGGAAACAATATAAATGTTGGATCAAAAAAATAAAAGAAATTTTTCGATAATAGCACATATTGATCATGGAAAATCCACTATTGCGGACAGGCTTTTGGAGCAGACAGGGACTGTAACACAAAGGGAAATGGTGGATCAGTTGCTGGACAGTATGGATTTAGAAAGGGAAAAAGGGATAACGATTAAGGCACAAGCAGTTACGTTGAAGTATAAGGCTCGAAACGGGGAGACTTATGAGTTAAATTTAATTGATACGCCGGGACACGTCGATTTTATTTACGAAGTATCAAGATCGCTTGCAGCTTGTGACGGAGCCTTGCTTGTAGTTGACGCTGCACAGGGAGATGAAACTCGTACAATGATAAGTTATGATTTGCCACTTGCAGAAATAGTAATTGATTTTTACGATAAATTGAAATCACGTACAAAAGGGTATGCTTCATTTGAATATGAAATGATTGGATACAAGGAATCAGACTTGGTAAAAGTGGATATTTTGGTAAGCGGAAATCCAGTAGATGCCTTTTCATTCATTGCTCATAAAGATAATGCCTATTACAGAGGGCGTGCAATCGTTGAAAAATTAAAAGATGTAATTCCAAGACAGCAGTTTGAAATACCATTACAGGCCGCATTGGGTACAAAAATAATTGCAAGAGAAACAATTAAGGCACTTAGAAAGAACGTACTTGCAAAATGTTATGGTGGAGATATTACACGTAAGAAAAAATTATTAGAAAAACAAAAAGAAGGTAAAAAACGTATGAAGGCAATCGGAAATGTAGAAATACCGCAAGAAGCGTTTTTATCAGTATTAAAACTAAATGATTAATTTTTTATATCTTGTGTAAAAATATAAGGAAAAGAGAAAAAAGTGAACAAAGAAAAAAAACTAAATAAGAATATAATATTTTTTGATGTGGAAACAAATGGATTTCAGGGAAGTTCAGTTTTGTCAATGTCTGCAATAAAAGTGAATTATAATTCTGAAAATACTGGAGAAGAAAGAAATAAATGGAAAAAAGTATCTGAATTTAACAGGTTTTATTTCAGAAATGAAGGCGAAGAGTTAAATGAAGGGGCAGTTAGTGTAAATGGCTTGACAGACGATGTCATTTTAAGTGAAAGAAAAAATATTATTCAAAATACAGGGATTGAATATCCTTTAACTTTTAAGGAAGATATGGATAATTTCTTCTTATTCTGTCAAGACACAAGCCATTTTGTCGCCCATAACATAAAATTTGACAGAAGCTTCGTAGATTTTCCTCTGCAAAATCAATTTGATACAATGCTAACAAATATAGACATCGTTAAAGTAAACGGTTCTTCGTACGGAAATTACAAATGGCCAAAACTTATGGAATGTGCCAATTATTATAATATCCCGTTTGAAGAAAGCCAGTTGCACGGCAGTTATTACGATGTTCTTATAATGTTTAGAATTTTCTTCAAGATGATGAAGCATAAGACCGGAAATAAGCGAATTTTAGAATTTTTAGAAAAAGAATAATTTTTGAAAAAATATTTATGTAAAGTCAAAAAATATAATTAAAGTAAAATAAATGGAGTGAAAATGAGTATTTTAGTCAAAAAATCTGAGCCAAATAATTTAATAAATACAGAAGAAAAAAATAATAATTTTTTAGAAATAACTGAATACAAGGAAAATTTGGAATTTGAAATTTTGGAAACTTTTTCAGAAAAAATTTCTGATTTTATTGGGAAAAATGATTATCAAAAAGTTATTGAATTTACCGAAAAACAGTTGTATTTATTAAATCAGGCATTTACAGATAAATCAGAAAAAATAAAAACTCAAAATACTGATTTTCACTTTGAGTTACCATTAAAACGAAAAAATAACGATATAATCGGAAATATAAATGAATTAATTATAAACGAAAAAGTAAAGTTTCGTAATTTTTTTATTTATTTAAAACAGGAATTATTAAACTGTAAAAAATTCTATTTTATAGTAAGTTTTATAAAATACTCAGGTATACAGCTTTTAATAAGTACTTTAGATGAACTTGAAAAACAAGGCATTCAAGGGGAAATTATAACATCTGTCTATCTAAATATCACAGACTCAAAGGCGTTGCGAAAACTTTTGTCGTATAAAAATATAAAAGTAAAGATTTACAATAATTCAAGCGAGAGTTTTCATACAAAAGCATATTTATTTGAAAAGGAAAAATATCATAGTGTTATAATCGGATCATCTAATATTAGCCAAAGTGCTTTATATTCGGCTGAAGAATGGAATGTGAAACTGACAGACAGCAGTTTTTTTAATATTTATGAAAAATCATTAAACCAATTTGAAAAATTGTGGCACAGTAATGAAGCAATAGAATTGACAGAAGATTTTATTGATGAATATGAAAAATATAAAAAATCTATAAATACACAAAATACATTTGATTATAGAAAAACAAAAATAACACAAAAAGATGAATTTGTTCCAAATAGCATGCAAAAAAGAGTTTTGGAAAAGTTGGATGAAACAAGAGAAAATGGCAATAAAAAAGGACTCGTGATTTCTGCAACTGGTACAGGGAAAACTTACCTTGCCGCAATGGATATAAAACAATTTTTTGAAATTGATTCTAATAATGAAAATAAACTATTTGAAATAAATAATGAAAAACCTAAAATTTCAAATATAAAATTTTTATTTATAGCTCATCGTGAAGAATTGTTAGAAAATGCAATGAATGTTTTTTCAAGAATTCTTAAAATTGATAAAAATGAATTTGGAAGAATTTACGGTGGCTTAAAAGAAATTAATAAAAGTATGGTTTTTGCTTCGATTCAATCATTAAGAAATTGTTACAATGAATTTAAACATAATTTCTTTGATTATATCATAGTTGACGAATTTCATCATTCAATGTCAGACAGTTATTTAAAGACGCTATCATATTTTCAGAGTAAATTTTTGCTAGGTTTGACAGCAACTCCGAAACGTATGGATGGCAAAGATATTCTGTCACTTTGTGACTATAATGTTGTTGATGAAATTGGAATAAAAGAGGCTTTGGAAGAGGATTTGATTGTGCCTTTTCATTATTTTGGTGTAAATGATTACATGATTAATTATGATAACATTCCTTACAAAAATGGGAAATATAATGAAAAAGTATTATTAGAAAATTTATTACTGAACACACGTACCGATTATATTGTTGAAAAAATCAATAAGTTTGGTTTTGATGGCGATAAATTAAGTGCTGTCGCATTTTGCCAAAATATAGAGCATGCTTTTTTCATGAAAGAAGAATTTAGAAACAAAGGCTATAAATCCGCTGTAATCACAGCAAATACAAGTTCAAACGAAAGATCAGAAATTTTAGACAAATTTAAAAATAAAAAAATTGAAATTTTATGTGTAGTAGATATTTTAAATGAAGGAATTGACATTCCAACAATTAATTTACTGCTATTTTTACGTCCTACAATGTCCTCAACGATTTTTATACAGCAAATTGGAAGAGGATTAAGAAAGGCTGAAAATAAAGATTTTGTTACAATTATTGATTTTATTGGAAATCATAAGAAAGATTATTTGCTAATAAATTATTTTTCAAACGAAGTTGACAACAAGGATACTTTATTTACTAAAAAAGAAAAAATAATAAACGAAATAAAAAATCAATTTTCAAATATTCCAAAATCATGCTATGTAGAACTAGATAGAGTTTGTCAAAATCGTATTATTGAAAAAATCGAAAAAATCAACTTCAGTTCTAAAAATATTTTAAAAGACTTGTATTTAGATTATAAAGAAGAAATTGGCAAATCTGAAAATGAAATTTTAAAAGTAAGTGATTTTGATACAAATATCGAATTGTTTCAAGAATTATCCTTAAAATTAGGCTCATTTTATAATGCACAGCTGCAATTTGAAAATCCTGAAATTCTAAAAATGAATAAAATATCTTTAAATTCAGAAGAAATTGAATTTTTGGCATATTTAGAAAAAAAATTGACGCTTGTAGAGCCATTTACGTATTTAATTATAAATTATTTGATAAATAATGAGTTTATAACTTCAGAAATTACTATTAATGAGTATAGAAATTATTTTAATATAAAAAATAATTTTGAAAAAGAATATGTTATAAACCGCATTTTTAGAGAATTAGTTGAAGATAAAATTTTAGAACAAAACTCCAAAAATAATGATTTATTCAAAATTTCTGAAACTTGCAAAAAAATATTTCAAAATATAAATAAAATTGATAATAACAATGAAATAAACTTAAAACTTATAAATTTAGATAATTCTCAAAATTCAAATTATAATTTCAAGATTCGTCTAAAAGAATTACTATATTTAGGATTGTCAGAATTTAAGAAAAATAATAATTTATCGATATTCAATGAGAATATTCTGATTCCGTATAAAAAATATAAAAGAATAGAACTCCAAATTTTGCTTGATTCCAAAGTGCCAAAAGGCAGCTGGAGAGCAGGTTATGCAAATACAGACAAGGATATTTGCCTTTTTGCAACAATTGACAAAACTCATATTTTACAAGAAAACTTAAAATACGATAATTCTTTATTTGCTGACAACCTAATTCAATGGATAAGCCAACCTAAAACAGCCCATAACTCAAGTGTTGGGAAAATGTTTACAAACCATAGTGAATTAGGGTATAATGTCCACATATTTATAAGGAAATATGCATTCATGAATAATAATAAAACAAACCCATTTATTTATCTAGGAAAAGCCAATTATTATAAAAGCTATGGAGATAAACCAATGAGAATTTTATGGAAGTTAGATGAGAAAATACCACAAGAGTTAATTTATGAATTGTATAATTTAAGTTAAAAAGAAGATAGTATTATGATGGTATTAAATGAAATGATAAAGTATTTTATCGGACGTATTATTTATATTTATTATCAATAATTATATTTTTTAATAAAATACCTTAGTCCGATAAGGTATGTTATGTATATTTTTTGATAAAATTAATGTACTATTATAGTATATGCTATGTGTTTTTGAGGTGTTGTCATTTCTTTCTTTTGTAAGCTTATAAAAAACACTTCTGCTCCTTCTCATTTATATTTAATATTCTTTGATTATGTTAGCTGATTACCGATAACACTTCCTGTTGTAGAAACGTTGTAGAAACTAGGGCTTTTTTGAAAAAATTTTCAATATCCTTACAAAAACTTTTTCTTTCGTTCCATCCTTAATTTATCATAAAATCTGTAATACTCATATAATTTTTTTCGTATCATTTCAAACTCAGTTTTATTTAACTCGTTTAAATCTAAATCTTCAATTTCAAAAAGATATAATTGATTTAAAAGTTCCATACAAAATAATGCTCTATATTTGGCCAAATCTTGGGAATAATTTTCTAAAATTTTTATTACCAGTTCTATAATCCAAATATTTTTGCTTTGGTATGAAAATGTTTTGCTATTTCCAATAAAATTAATGATTTTGTTTTTGATAATGTCTGTATCTTCTTCTTCCGATTCGTTGTCTATATTATAAATTATTTGTTTTAGTATGTTTTCAAGTTCTGCAATTTCTTCTTTTTCATATTCGTTTTTATGTCTTGAAATTTCAAAATTTATAAATTCTTGTATTTTTTTATTATTTACTTCTTCTAGATATTCATAAGAAAATTTGTACAGTTTCTTTTTTAATCTTTGTTCTTCTAAAAGGGCTTTTTCGTATAATTCGTCGGAAATATTTTCAATATAGTTAAATTTACCTGCATAAACTTTATCAGGAAAAGTTACTCCGAAATAATAAAAATCACTTAAAATTGCTTCACAACATATTTTTCTTCTAGATCTCTTATTTTCGTCTGTATATTCATAAATTGTTGCAAGCAAATCTATAAACCAGATATTTTCATAGTAATATGTTCCAGTGCAGTCATGTCCCACCAAATCATATTCGAAAGGACCTGGTTTTATGTTTTCGTTTAAAATGTCTTCTAACTCATTTTTTATTTTCAGAATTTGTTTAAGATTTCTATGTGCTAAAACTTCATTTTCAACAATTTTTGCTATTTCTTCATCTTCAGGATAAATAAAATTTATTTTTAATTGCTCATCATCAATTACATTTTGAGATGTTTTCTGTTTTTTAGAATTCTTAAATATTTCTAGTAATTTCATTGTTACACTCGCTTTCTTTTTAGCGTTAGCTTTAAATTAATTATACCATAATAAATAAAAAAATCAAAATATAACTGATTATTTTAACGACAGACAGATGAAACTCACTGTTTTTATTTTAAAAATATGGTATAATTATATTAAAATTATAGAGGTAAGGAGAACTTTAAAGTGCCGGTTTATTACAATGTGGATAGAAAGACTTGGTATGCGATGTTTTATGCTAAAGACTATAAAGGTCTGAATAAAAAGTATAAAAAGACTGGGTTTAAGAAGAAAAAAGAGGCTCAGGAATACGAATACGAATTTAAGAAAAAGATTGCCAAATCTATGAATATGTCATTTCAATCATTATATGAACTTTATTTTGAAGATTATAGAAAAAGACATAAGCCTACTGCGGTTAATACTGTAGAAACGTTTTTTCGTTTGCATATTTTACCGTTTTTTGGTGAAATTGAAGTGAATAAGATTACTTCTTTTATGATTCGGGAATGGCAAAATGAAATGCTGGAAAAGGAACACGGAAATGGGCAACTGTTTAGTGAAAATTCTAAGTCTAATATTTATGCGGCATTAAAGAGTATGTTTAACTGGGCTACGAAATATCAAAACCTAAATGAAAATCCTTGTAAAAATATGGGGACTTTTGGAAGTAAGAAAAATCGTTCGGAAATGAAAATTTGGTCGGTGAACGATTTTGAAAAGTTTATTGAAGTTTTAGAACTGAAAAATAAAGAGAAAAATGGGAAATATTCCGATTCTATTATTGTGTTTAAGATTTTGTTTTGGACTGGGCTTAGGATTGGTGAACTTTTGGCTCTTTCTGAAAACGATATTAATTTGGAAGAAAAATTTATTGACATAAATAAAACCTTTTCGCATATAAATAAAAAGGATTATATCACTACTCCGAAAACTTTGGGTTCGATAAGAAAAGTTTTATTGCCAGAAACTCTTATTTCGGATTTGCAATTATATTTTTCTGAAACTTCAAAAATAAATCAAAATAAAAAAAATATAAATAGTGCTAGAATTTTTAATTTAAAAAGTTCGCAACTTAGATACATTCTAGAGAAATACAGTTTACAAGCAAATTTACCAAAAATACGCCTTCACGACTTCAGGCATTCTCACGCTTCATATTTGCTGTTTATTCAAGCCGACATCACTGCTATCAGCAAACGGCTGGGACACGATAATTTGCAAACTACGATAAATACATATTCTCATTTGTATAAGGATGCAAATGCCCAGTTAATGGAAAAATTAAATAAATAATTTTTTCAAATTATAAAAAATAAAAACCAGGAGGAATTATTATGAAAAGAATAATCAAGTTGCTACTTTTAGTTTCGTTAGGAATGAGTGTTTTTGGATGTGAACTTTTTCATATAAAGAAGCAGACAAAGCTTATCGAGAAGCTTTCGAAAGATGTAAAGCAAAAAGTGGATACAAATATTGTAGAGATGCAAGTGTTCAAACTATTTTTACTTACTAAATAAAAAAACAGAAAAAATTTATTATTTAAATAGGATTTTAGTGTTATAAAAATAGAACTTTTATAGAACTTTATGAAATTATAAAATGTTATGTATTATAGATTTTATAAGATATTATATCAAAAAATTGATTTATGTTTTACATAAATATAAAATATGAAAAATCAAAATAAACGATTTTAACCAATAAAAAATCATCAACAATAAAAAGTATGGCTAAGTTGAATTTACGCTCTTATACGCTTTCTATTGCGATGATTTTTTTTTACATTGTATTCAATTTATAGACCCAGTATTTTCAAGTAATTCTAAGATAGTTTTCATTTTTTAAACAGAGCCTAGTATAAAATAATCCGTCGGAGCATTTTTCTGTGCTGGCAAAACTGTTTGAGCATAGCGAGTTTTTTGTCAGTGCAGAAAAATGTCGTAGACTAGCCATAGGTTGTAGGATTTGCGGCAATGAGCAATCCTACGAAAAATAAAAAAGGGAAAAAGTTGAATAATTATGAATTAGTTATTGAACAATCCCATTACAAAACTTTATGCCTATTTTAAAAAAGGATTAGTATTAATAATTTTTCTATAAATTGATATTTTTATTTTTTATATCTGTAATGTATATTTTTTTCTTTCAAAAAGTTTGTATCTTTTGCCATGAAGGCCGTTAATACAAATCTTAAATTTTTTACATTTTTATGTTGGGAAATGACTACAAAATAATTCAATTTTCCAATTTTTTTTTGATAAAAATGTTCTTTTCGGGATTTTGACTGTTTTGTAACAAAATCTGGATTTTCTAGTACTTCTTTTATTATTTCCAGCGAGATTTCAGGATGTTTTGGAAAAATATGCTCCTCAAACTGATTTTTACTCATTACTACTTTTTGATGCAATTTAGCTTTAAATTCGTAAACTTCTATTCGTTTGCCTGTTTTTGTATATCTGATTTTTTCCTGTATCATATTTACCCTCTGTTTAAAACTCTTCTCAGCATTTTTTCAATCAAGTCTTTTCTAAAAATTGAAATTAAAATAAACCAGATTAACAGATGAATTGCAGCGAATACCGTTAAATTAATAGCAATGCTGAATCTCCCCAATATATTCAATTTTATCATTTTTGAAATATAAAATGAAATTCCTGAGGTAGCAAACGTGATTATGAGTATTATAAAATATTTGAAAGTCCTTAATCTTACATATCGTTTTGCAAGTGAAGTATACAAAATCAGGAAATTTACCATTGCGGCAAATGATGTTGCGAATGTCAGCCCAACATGCCGATATTGTTTGTATAACAACCAGTCCAAAAGAATATTAATCCCGATTCCTGTAAATGAAGAAATTACTGGCAAAGTTCTATCCTTGAATACATAATGGCTTCTTGTAAGAAGATGTATTGTTGAGAAAAATAATAGTCCGATTGCGTAAAATTGCAATGTTTCAGAAGTTATAACTACACTTTTTTCGCTAAAATGCCCTCTTTTGTAAATTAATGTCACAATTTCCTGTGCATATCCAAATAATACAACTGAAGAAGGAACGATTAGAAATGCTAACATGTACAAACCTTGATGAACTACTCTTCTTACTGTTTTCATATTATTTTTTACTACAGCCTTTGATAATGTAGGAAATATCACTACTGCCAACGAAATAGCAAAAACTCCGATTGGCAATAAATATAGCCGGCTTGCATAATTTAAGGCGCTGGCTGTTCCTGCAGGCAACATTGTGGCAAAACGGTTGTCTATAATTTCGTTTATTTGATAGCCAAAAATTCCGATTAATGTTGGAATCATTAATTTAAACATTTCTATAACGTATTCATCATTTAAGTTAAATGTAAATTTGTATGTTTTCATTATTTGAAAAAATTGCGGAAGCATCATGGCAAGCTGGAAAACTCCTGACAGTAAATAAGCAATCCCTAATCCATAAATTCCCATCTTATTTTTCAAAAGAAGTGTTCCGATTATAATTGTTAAATTAAAAACAATTCCCATTGATGCCGCTATTGCAAACTTTTTATAGTTATTTAATAACGATGATACTACTCCAGAAAGTGCAATAAATAAGAAATAAAAAGCAACTATTTTTAAAAGCATATTAGCTGTTTCAAATCGTTCAGGATCTGCAAAACCTGTTGTTATTTTTAAAATTTGTCTTGAAAACAAAATCATTAATATTGACATTGTTGATGTAAATGCAACTATTAAATTCAATACTGAAAAGACAAATTCATCCGTCCTCTCTTTTCCTTGTTCTTCGATTCCACGATTATAAATTGGGATAAAAACTGTACCCAGAGATCCTTCCCCAAATAATGTTGTAAAGAAGTTTGGGATTTTTGTGGCACTAAAATATGCGTCTGTCATTCCTGTTGCACCAAATACACTTCCAATAATCATTTCACGGACAAGTCCTAAAATACGGCTTAGCATATTTATAATCATTACTATAAAACTAGATTTAAACATTAATTTAATTAATTTCCTTTCTTAATTTTTTATAGATTTAATAAAAAAATTGTTCTCTTCAACAATTATATCAATTTCTCCATTTTTAAACATATCTAAAATACAGAGAAATAAAGTTACTATTCTAGATTTAGAAAATTTATTTTTTAAAAGATGATTAAATTCTACCTCTTCATTAGTTTGGATAGTTTGAGAAACTTCAGTATAAGCATCTTCAGCTGAATAATCATCTTCCTCCAAATTTACAATCATTTTTTCTTCAAATTTATTTCTATCATTTAATTTAGAAGTAATTAAATTTTTTAGACTTTTAAATAGATTATCCAAACTCAGACTGGAAATATCGTATTCTATTATTTCGTCTCCCATACTTTCCGTCCCTGTTCTTGTATATGGAATATTATATTCATTTTCGTGTTTTGAAAATAATTCTGAAATTTCCTTAAATAGCTGGTATTCTATTATTTTTTTCTCTAAATTTTCAATTTTTTCAAGTTTTTTACCTCTATTTAACACTGAATAGGCTTTAATCTCGATGAGATCTGTTGCCATTACTAAAAATTCGATTTTTATTTTTAAGTTTAGCTCTTTTTGTGCGTGAATGTAACTCAAATAATCATCTATTATTTGTGAAATATTTATTGCGTTTACATCCATTTTCTTTTTTTCGATTAAATGAATAAGTAAATCAAGCGGGCCTTCAAAATTTTCAATTTTTACTTGTATTGTATTTTCCATATTTTACCTATTTTTCTTTTTGATATTTCTTACGCCAGTATGAAATTTTATTTTTCCAGTAGCTTACATCTTTTCCTATCTGCTCTTTCAACTCATCCACTGATTCAAATTTTTTTTCGTGCCGTATATTTTCCAAAATTTCAATAAAAATAACTTTCCCGTAAATATCTTCATTAAAATCAAAAATATTAGTTTCAACACTTAATACACCCACATCAACCGTAGGATTTCTACCAATATTCATAACTCCATTATAAACTTTTTCATCATCTTGGATACAGATTTTTACACCATAAACGCCAAATTCAGGATAAATTTTATTTTCAAATCGTAAATTTGCCGTAGGAAAACCAATCACACGTCCAAGCTGTTTTCCATAAATTACCTCCCCAAGAATAATAAAATTATGCCCAAGAAGTTTTCTAACTTTCTCAAAATTTCCTTCTTTAATATAATTTCTAACTCTTGTACTGCTTATAATTTCTCCATTTTCATCTAAAATTGGTTCTTGTACATTCAATTTTATATTTTTTTCTGTTAAAAGTTTTTCAAGTGTATCAGTATTACCAGATTTTTCTTTTCCAAAAGTAAAATTAAAACCACAGTAAACTTCAGTCGCATTTAAAATATCCACAAGGACTTTTTCTACAAACTCTTTAGGTGTGTAATTCCTAACTTTTTCAAACTGCTCCAAATAGAGATAATCAATTCCATTTTCATTTAACAAATACGCTTTTTCCGAGCAAGTCGTTATTTTAGTCTGCTGATTTTTGGGATATTCACGAAAAGTGTAAACAATTGTCTTTAAATTTTTTTCTTTAGCTTGTTTCACAGCTTTTTGTAAAATTATCTGATGTCCGATGTGAACACCATCGAAATTCCCCAAAATCACAATATTTTTATTCCGTTTTATTTCTTTAAGATTTTTATCAGAATCAACAGATTCCAAATCATCATTATATTCCACAATATCCTTTATATCAGATAAATTTTCTGTAATAAATTTCATTATTAAATCTCGTTCCTTTTTTATTTAATCAACTTACTTACTAGATTTTATCACAATTTCACTTTATACTCAACCTATAATTTTTAAATTTATTTATTATATCAAAAAATAAAAAATAGCCATAAACTCATATATTAATTTAGAATTCATGACTATGTTAATTTATTTTTAAAATTTTAGATTATGATTCTTTTTTGTCCTCTTTTACAGTATTTTCTTTGGGTTTTAAATCATTATCCTTTTCTGTCTTGCTTTTAGGCTGTTCTTCTTTTATAAGGGCGATTTTCATTTTCTTTCTTCCTTCAAATACACCGCCTTCCTGAATTACAAACACAGCTGAAGTTATTGTAGCGTAAGCTTTACCTGTACTTCCTATTTCCACTTTGTCTGCCAGTATTTCTCCAGAAACTTCGCCGTCAACTACTACAGTTTCGGCTGTAACATTTCCTTTTACCAGTCCTGTCTTTCCAATGTGGACAAGCTTGTTTCCTTTGATATCTCCGTTTAGGACACCATCCATCTTGAAGACAGAATTTGATTCAATAGTTCCTGTGATTGTTGTTTCCATTGAGATTGTACTAACTCCATGTACATTTTCTTCGTTGTTTGCAGAAAATTGGCTGCTTAGTCTGTCTCCACTTTCTCTTTTGTCTCTTGATTTTTTATCGTTGCTAGAAAATAATGCCATTTTTTTATTCATTCCTTTCTTAAAAAAATATTAATTGTTTTATCATAAAATTATAAATAAATTATCTATATTATTGTACTACATTTTCTTTGTTTTTTCAAATATTTTTTAATTATTTTATACTAACGAAATATCGACTATAATTGCTTAAATCAAAATTTTCAATATTATCCATAAATTCATCAAAACTATTTGCAATTTTTACCAATTCAAATGAAAAAAGTTTTGTATCATCTGAAAAATAGACTCCTTTATCAACTTTATTAAGAAAAAATAAATTTGAAAACGATCCGTTATCGTTAAAATCATCCGAATATAAGTCATTTAAAATACAAACATAATTTTGTAAAAATTGTTCTTCGTGCTGAATGTTCAATAAATTTTCTAGTTTAACGAGAATAAACAGCAATGCTTTTTCATAATATAATCTTTTGGATTTAGTTTTTGATTTTTCTATTCTATTCCAAAATTTTCCAGCATATTCTTT
This sequence comes from Leptotrichia hofstadii, assembly GCF_007990525.1. Classification (NCBI taxonomy): domain Bacteria; kingdom Fusobacteriati; phylum Fusobacteriota; class Fusobacteriia; order Fusobacteriales; family Leptotrichiaceae; genus Leptotrichia; species Leptotrichia hofstadii. Next base: position 1,382,800 of record NZ_AP019823.1, on the reverse strand, counting down.
TATAATTTCACGATATTCTTCAACTTTTTCCAAAGGGAATGTTTTTAAAATTTCATTAATTTCCATTTTTAATTCATTCATAAAATTTAAAACTTTTTTATTGTCTTTGGGAATTTTTTCTTGAACTATTTCCCAATAAATTTCCTCAAATATATTCCAAAATTTTTTTAATTTTTCAGTTTTTTGGGAATTAATTAGTTCGGCAATGCTATATAAACTATGTCTTACTCGATCAATAAAATCACATTCTTCATAGCAAATCAGATCATCAGAAAAATCCAAATTAAAAAATGAAATTCTAACTTCATCCTTAAAATAAATAACTTCATATTCTCTCAACATCTTTTCATATTTAGTCGGAAAAATTTCAAAAAATTTATCATTAAAGCAATTGCTTTCATATTCTCGTTTTATACTTTCATCATAATCAATAATATCATTTTTAATCATAGCTAACTCCCTAAAAAATTCAAATATCCTCTAGCTTAAATTCTAAAAATCTTATTCATATACTTAGAAATATTATCAATCACATCTGTTGCATTCACAGTATACTGCCTTCTTACCAATTCATCTGCAATTTTACCATGCAAATACGCTCCAATACTAGCAGATTTCATTAAATCGTATTTTTGTCCAGCAAGTGAACATATTATTCCTGTTAGGCAATCTCCCATTCCACCGTTTGCCATGTGTGAATTTCCTGTACTGTTTGCAAAAAGTTCTTCTCCATTTGTAATAATGGTATTTTTACCTTTTAATAGCAAAATTATGCCATATTTTCTTGAAAACTCTTTTGCTATTTCAAATTTATTTTTATTAATTACTTCTGGCGAAAATCTTGTCAGTCGTGAAAATTCAACTAAATGTGGTGTCAAAACGCTTCTATTTCTTATTTTTTCCAAAAGTTCCCTGCTTTCTGCCAACAAATTTAAAGCATCTGCGTCTAATATCAGTTTTATTGTATTTCCTTTATTGTTTTTCTCAATACTGATCAATTTTTCAAAAATTAAAAAGGCTTGCTTACTTTTTCCAATCCCTGGTCCAATTGCAATTATATCGCTGTTTAAGATTTCGTTTTCTAATTTTTCGAGATTTTCATTTATATTATCAAAATTAATTGGAAAACTCATAGCTTCTGGCACAAATACATTTAATGAAAAGTTATTTTTATCAGTAATTACAGTAGTAAGTCCTGCTCCAGTTCTCACACATGATTTTGCAACTATATTTCCTGCACCATAAAATCCACTGCTTCCAGCAAAAATCAATACTTTTCCAAAATCTCCCTTATGGGAATCTTTATTTCTTTTTATATGAAAACTCTTTACCATGTCAGGTGTTAAATAATATTCTTTGACTAAATGATTGATATTAGTTTCGTTCAATCCAATATTTTCAATAATGACTTTTCCTAAGTAATCTTTTATTTTTGAATTTAAAAATCCTTTTTTGTAAGTAACAAATGAAATTGTAATATCAGCTTTGACTGAAATTCCCATAATTTCACCATTATCGCCATTAATTCCAGAGGGAATATCAATTGAATAAATAGCCTTATTGTTACTTGCTGTATTGATTTTTTCGATAATTTCCCGATAGATTCCTTTTATTTCTGAATTTAATCCTGTTCCAAAAATCCCTTCAATAACAACATTGCAGTCTAAAAGCAACTTATCCAATTCTTCTGTTTTATAAAATATTTTAATTCCCATATTCTTGCAAATTTTATAATTTATCATGCAATCATTACTCATATTTTCATTACTAATACAAAAAATTTTGACATTTTTCCCCTTTGAAAATAACTGGCGTGCAATCGCATAACCATCTCCACCATTATTTCCCTTACCACAAATAATAAGAAAATTATCTTCATTTTCATCAATATGTTTCACAAACGAAATCGCGGCATTTTCCATAAGCACAATACTCGGTATTTTTAATTCATTTATCGCAAAACTGTCAATTTTTTTTGTAGTTTCATTCCCGCCTAACAACATTTTCATCGCCTCTTTTTTTATTTAAACTTTTTACATTTCTGCAAAGCCAAAGTGCATATAATCTCGTGTTCTAAAATTTGCTCCCCAGACCCATCCTCTTTTTGTAAAGGCTCTCACTACATCTCCGTCAAGTTTTATAGAATATGGATTGCTGTTTGGTTCCCAGCTTTTTCCGACAATAGCTTTTCCGTTACTGTTTACCTGTGGATTTTCTTCGGGATTCAAGTCTATTGCCCGTCCTGTACTGTGAAGGCTTTTAAAACTTCCACGCCACGAATATCCAATTAATCTTTTTATTGGAAATTTTTCCTTCCCTTTATGTATCTCATGAAAAATCTCCTTTACCTCATCTGCCAGAACATCCAAAACCTGAATTTTCTCAGTATCAGAAACCTTTTTTCCGTCCTTTAGCCTCCAGACAGGCAGTTCCACCCAAACCAGTCTTGATTCAGCTTCTGCTCTTGTAGAAACATCTCTTATTCTATCCTTAACCTTTTGCTTCAATTCAGAATCTGGATCAGGGTTCTCAACCTTTCGCTTAGATCTAAAAGAATATAGATTTTCATAAATATCATTTGCTGTACTTATAGCTGTTGCAGAAAGTATTAATGCAGTCAGTAATGCAAATCGCCTTATTCCATTTTTAAGATTTATCTTATTCATAATAATATACCATTCCTTTATTTTTAATTTGATAATAAACTTATAAACTTTTTTAATCATAAATTTCTTGCTAAATAATAATACTCCAAAGCAAGAGATTATTTTTCTTTTAATTTTCTTGACGCTGTTTCAATATTCTTTTAAAATCTACCTTGGAAATCTTACTTTCTATAATAAGATCTTGAGGAATAAACAGCATTTTTAAATTTTTAAGATACTGAACATATTCAATATTTTTAATTCGATTTTTTCTATAAATATAAATATCTTCCAAATTTTTTAATTTATTGAGTTCTTTAATGTCAATAATGTCATAATTTTCATCATCATAAGAAAAATCCTTGATTTGATTTCTAGTTATCGGATTTATTTCTTCAATATAATCTGTATGAATATTTTCGATTTTATTTAACGAAATGAACCATTTTAAATATCCGTACATAAAATTGTTGCTGTTACCCTGCCTTCTAATGCACGTCCTTTTTGAAATTTCATCCATCTTGACTAATCCCATAATTCTATTGACATTTTCAAATATTTCACTTTGCTTTGCCTCTAAATCGTAAGATTCAAAATCCAAATTTTGATTTCCCATAGATTTATTAAACTTTTTAAAATTTTTTACAATATCTTTCCCCTCATCATATTCTCCAGAACAGTTTGAAAATATTTCAGATTTCATATTCAGATAATATTCATTATTAACTTTCACAATATTGCTATCCTTTTTTATTTCTTCTTCTAAATTTATTCCATACATTTTGTATCTTTCTTCTAGAGATTTCATTGTAAAATCTTTCCTGTTTACCAAAATATCTTTAACATTTTTATCAATTTCATCCTTTTTTAGAATTTCACTTTTTTCAGGAAAAATACTTCCTTTAATCACATTTACTCCCTGTACCCCTAAATCATTTTCAGAAGTTATTAAATGCTTTAAAACAATTTTATTATTATTTTCTTTTTCTAAAATCGTGCTTCCATTTAGATTTAGTTCCAAAAGATTCTCAATTTCATTAACCTTATGGAAATTTTTAATATTTACATTGTTTAAAGTAAGTTTAATAATATTTTTCAAATTTGAAATTTTAGAAATATCTGCTTCCTCATCATTTTTGCCATCCACAGAGATGTAATAAACCTTTTCCTGCGATTTTAAAGATAAATTTTTAAAATTCTCAAAATTGACATTATAAAAACTTTTTGCACCAATAAAAAACTTTATCTGCTTTCCAATACTTTTATTAAAATCTTTTGAAGAAACAATTTTTTCATTCATAACTTTTTCAAGTAGTACGAAATCTTTAAAATCACTTTTTGCTTTAAAATTTATATTTTTATCAAGTTTTATAAAATAAGTGCCATTTTTTAATTTAAGATTTCCATTTTTCTTCAGTTCCTGTTTCAAATCTATCCCAAATCGTAAATAAGTATTTTCCAGCTCATTTGCAGAATATTCAAATTTTATTTTGCTTGCTTTTTTATCAGAAACAATTTTTACAGAAATAATTGTAAAAATAAATATACAGCATATTGAGAGCATTAATATTTTTTTTCTCATTCAATTATCTCCCTATTTTTTTTATTACCCTATTTCCCTTTTCAAAATATTTTCAATATTTCTTCAAATCTATTTTAGAAATCTTATTATAAACGAATAATGTGACATCTAATTTTTTTTATTTTGATTTTGAATATTATAACGCTTTTCTTTCTACTGCCTTTTTATCTCGGTAAATAAAATAAGTTTCTTTCATCTTACTTTTCTCCATAAGTATTTTAAAATTTACTGACAATATCTCACTCTATATTTTTCATTAAATCTCAAAATCCTTAAACTCTCCACCATCCAAAATCTTCACACTCTTAAACCCAACTTTTCTAGCGATTTCAAGACTTTCTTCAAAATAAAAATCAATATTTTTAGTTTCGTGTGCATCAGAAGAAATTGTAATTGGAATATTTTTGGCTAATATTCTTTCCAGTATTGGAACACTCGGATAAGGAGTTTGTGTCCATCCTCTTGACATTCCACCAGTATTAATTTCAATAATCGCATCAGTTTTTGCTATTTCATCCAGTACGTATTCCACTTTCTTTTTGTACCAGTCAGCATTTTCATCAAAATATTTCAAATCTTTGTTAAATTTTCTAACTAAATCTAAATGTCCAATAATATCAGGCTTTTGAGTATGTACCATTTCCACAATATTATCAAAATATGCTTCAATGAATACTCTTTCGTCTTCATTTGCATAACTTTTTATTCCGTATTTCAAAATTTCAGGCGTGTTATCAACACAGTAATACTCTTCTTTTTCTCTATCTTTCACATAATGAACAGATCCAATCCTAAAATCAAGTCCCATTTCCTTATCAGTTTCCTTGTTATACCCAGTATAAAAATCAGCTTCGATTCCAATATAAATCTGCATTTTATTTTTGTATTTTTCTTTTAGTTCTTTTAATTCCTTCAAATATTCCTGCGTTCCTTGTTCAGTCATGCACGGTTCTGTATCAAATGCTGTAAAAGAATGTCCTGAAAGCCCAACACTTGTAAATCCTTTCTCTATTGCAGTTAAAATATAATCTTCAGCATTGTTTTTTCCATCGCAGTAAAATGTGTGGGCGTGAAGATTTGATGGGAAAATTGTTTTTTTAGTTTGCATTTTTATCAGCTCCTTATTAAAAATTAAACTTTTTTCAATTCTTTTTACACTTTTTTCAAAATCTATAGTTTTTTTCTAAGATAATTCTAATTTATTTTTTGGTTTTTTGTATTATTATTTTTCATACACTTTTTTATATACAAAAGAAAAAATAATAATTGAAATAACAAATACCCAACCTTCTATAATTACTAAATTTGTTACTAATTTAGTCTGATAAAGTCCTGCAAATATATCAATAAAAGTGTGTAATAAAATGGCTATAGGAAATAATATTTTTTTATTTTTAAAATGCACGCTGTAAAAAACAAGTATTGAACAGGCTATATGTACCAAAATTGCGCTAATTCTTTCAATTAATGAGATTCCTAAAGTTCCAAAAGAGATAGAAGCTATTAATTGAGGTATTGCTTGCAATGATTTAAGTTGAACTTGATTATTACCTGCCTGTTCCAAAAGTTTGGCAAACTGTCCTGAATTAATCATTTGGGCAAATACTAGACATTGTATACCAGCAAAAGTAAGTATAAATACCATTTCAATCCCACTATGTCCTATTCCATATGAAATAGCAGTTTTCTTATTTTTTCTTTTTTTCAACAAAAATTTAAATGCCACAAATCTTCCACTTTCTTCAAATATTCCTGCCAATAATGCTGGAACAATCACAAATACCCATTTATTATTCGCTATATAGTTGCTAATTGGATTTTTGACCTGAAACAAAAACACTTTAGGAATACTTTCTAAAATAATTGCAAATAAAATAAATGTAACAGCTCCAATAAATATAGTTGATATTGGCTCTTTTGTCTTAATTTTCCATATTGCAGCGATTATTAAAGGTACAGCCGTTCCAATAATAACCATTAAAATTATTGCGGTAATAGTACTAGTTCCAATATATTCATAATTCATAATTACCCCCTAATTTTTTATTTTTCATAAATAACATTCATATCTTGTTCTTAAAAATAATTCATACAAATTTTTTCAATAATAAACAAAAAAATATTTTTTACTTTTCTCCACCCATTTTTTCCTGTTTAACTTTATGATCAACAACATGTCTTTTAGCAAGTTCATTCTTCACGTCTTGAATAGTAAGCCCTTGTTCAATCATTAATACCAAAGTGTGATAATACAAATCTGCAATTTCATATTTCAGTTCATCATTATCATTATTTTTAGCACCAATAATAACTTCTGTACATTCCTCGCCAACTTTTTTCAGGATTTTGTCAAGCCCTTTTTCAAAAAGATAACTTGTATATGATTTTTCCTCAGGATTGACCTTTCTATCTTTTATTAAATTATAAAGTTTCTCAGGACTAAAATTACTGTAATTTTCTGCTTCAAATAAAGAATTGAAAAAACAGCTTTCAGAGCCAGTATGGCAAGCAGGGCCTTCCTTTTTTACTTCCACAAGCAAAGAATCGGAATCACAATCATATTTTACCGAAACAACATTCTGATAATTTCCCGAAGTTTCTCCTTTTAACCATAATTTCTGTCTACTTCTGCTATAAAAACAAGTTTTTTTATCTCTCAAAGTTATTTCTAGGCTTTCCTTATTCATATACGCAAGAGTCAGCACTTCTTTTGTATAATAATCTTGTATTATTGCGGGGACAAGCCCTTTTTCGTCAAATTTTATTTGTTCTATATTCATTTTTTACCTCTTTTCTAATTTTTCTCTTAATATGTAAATATACTTTGACAAATCTTCCATTTCAAAAACAGAAACTTTATAAAGCATTTCTAAACTTTTTCTCCACTGAAGTTTCTTCCTTTTTTACACATAAATTACACTCCCCAAAATTTCTTCCTTTATATCATCTTTGTATTTTTGAACTTTTGGATTTTTAAATTTATATTCAAACATACTTTCATCAACTAAATCCACTTTTTTTTGAAAAATTTCTTCTAGTTTTTTATGTAAACTACAAAAATTCTGATACATCCCCTTCTTAAATTCCATTTTTACAAGAATATCAATATCACTATCATTTGTATTAATATTTTTTGAAAAACTTCCAAAAAGACCTAATTTTAAAATCGAATATTTCTCTTTATTAATCTCTTTTAGTTTTTTTTAAATCTCTTCTTTTTTTATATTCATCTTTTTGTCCTTTCTAAAAATTTAAGATTTAGTTTTATTGTAACATAATTTATGGTATAATACAGATTTAAATGATTCTCATAAAGTATTTGATATTCAGTTTTATTGTAACATAATTTATGGTATAATATAGATATAAATAATACATAAAGGAGTGTGTTTACTTATGAAAATTATACCAATTCGTGATTTAAAAAATACAGTCGAAATTGAAAAATACTGTTCCGAAGAACAAGGACCGATATTTATAACTAAAAATGGTTATGGACGCCTAGTTGTAATGGATATTGAATATTATGAACGAACTATGCGTGAAATTGAAGAAGCAAAACTTCTGCTTGATGGAATAAAAGATGTTCAAAATAACAATGTTTTAGACGGTAAAAATACTATTAATGAATTAAGAGGTAAATATGGAATCTAAATATTCTTATCAATTTACTAAAAGTGCTAAAAATGATTTAGAACAAATTCTTCATTACATCAAAATAGATTTAGGCAAGCCAACAGCTGCATTTTCTTTTATGAATAAATTTCAAGAAGCTGTTAGTAATATTCAATTATTTCCAAACAGTTGTCCAAAAGTTATAAATAAATTTTTATCTGAATCTATTATTATTAGAAAAAAATTGATTAGCAACTACGTTTTATATTATTCTGTAAATGATAATTTAAAAAGTATAATTATTTTGCGTATTGTTTTTAGCCATAGAGATATAGACTCTATTTTAAAAAATGAAAACTAATGAGAGATTAAGAGATTATCTTATCTCTCTTTTTTATTTTAAAATTAAATATCAACTATCAACTATATCAAATCCTCATTTCCACTCCATTATCCCTCAGATACCTTTTCAGCTCCATAATTTCCACTTCTTTAAAATGAAAAATCGAAGCCGCCAGCCCTGCATCAATTTCTGGTATTTTAAATAATTCCTTAAAATGTTCCATATTACCAGCTCCACCTGACGCAATTATTGGAATTGACAATTTTTCAGCCAAAATTGATAATAATTCCAAATCAAAGCCATTTTTAACGCCATCCGTATCGATACTATTCACAACAACTTCTCCAGCTCCATTTTCCTGCCCCTGCACAAACCATTCAATTGCATCAATTCCAGTATTTTCTCTGCCGCCTTTTGCAAAAACTTTAAATTTGCCGTCTACTCTTTTTACATCAACAGACAAGACTACACACTGGTCTCCATATTTTTTTGCAGCTTCTTCGATTAATTTTGGATTTCTTATCGCACCTGAATTAATACTCACTTTATCTGCCCCCGCTTTTAGCACTCTGTCAAAATCATCTAGTGTGTTTATCCCACCGCCAACAGTAAGCGGAATAAATATTTGACTTGCGACTTCCTTCAAAATATCAGTAAAAAGCCCTCTTTCCTCAACAGTTGCTGTAATATCATAAAAAACAAGTTCATCAGCACCAGATTTATTATAAAACTTTGCTAACTCAACGGGATTGTCAACTTCTTTTATCCCAGTAAAATTAACGCCTTTTACCACTTTCCCATTTCTCACGTCCAAACAGGGAACAATTCTCTTTGCAAGCATTTTTACACCCACTTTCTTTTAATATGCAATATTTACATTTTCAATTTCATTTAAACAATTTTTAAAATATTATTTGCTAACTTCCAATACTTCTTTTAAGTCAAGATTTCCAGAATAAATTGCCTTTCCAACAATAGCTCCATAAACCCCGTTTTTATTAAGTTCCTTTATTTCATCTAAAAATGTAATTCCACCAGAAGCTATAATATCTGATTTTACTATTTTGGACAATTTTTTATAAATTTCAAGATTTGTGCCATTTAACATTCCATCTTTTGAAATGTCAGTATAAATTATTGTTTTTACTCCAATGTCCGATAATTTTTTGCAAAACTCAACTGAATTTAATTCAACGGTTTCTGTCCATCCCTTTACAGCTACTTTTTCATTTTTCGCATCCACAGAAACTGCAATTTTATCTCCATATTTTTTTACCATTTCTCTTAAAAACTCTTCATTTTCAACAGCAATTGTTCCCAAAATAACTCTATTTACACCTAACTCAATATATTTTTTTATTCTCTCTTCATTACGGATTCCACCGCCAACTTGAACAAAAAAATCACTTTTTTCAACCAGTTCCTTTATAACTTCATAGTTTTTAGTATTTCCATCTTTTGCTCCGTCCAAATCTACAATATGAAGATTTTTTGAATTATTTTTATTAAAAAAATCCAAAACTTCAACAGGATTTTTAAAAAACACTTCTACTTGATTATAATCTCCCTGTTTCAGTCGCACTGCCTGACCGTTATGTAAGTCTATCGCTGGAAAAATCTCTATCATAATTTAATCTCCTTCAAATATTATATACTTTTTTATTTTATAACTCTATTTTTTTATGTACTGCAAAATTTTTCAAAAAAGTTAGGTCATTCCAAAATACAAAGGAAAAATCCACATGTTTGGAATATCTGCTCCAACAACCATACTCGAAATTCTAACTTTGATAAAAAATCTCAAAATATTAATCAAGCATTCTTATTTTATCCAGATTTTTTTGAAATATTTTCTTATTATTGTAAAAATCAGTTCTATTCGCCTTTGCCAGCTCCGATTTTATATACCAGTTTTGATACCTGTTGTAGTACAATATTTCTTCACTTGGCTTATTTTTTCCTTCAAAATTTTCATAATAAAAATCAATTGCATCCTGTGTACGGTTCTCATTTAAATAAAAACTTATCGCAAACCATCCCATCGTCAATTTGTATGCCCACGCCTGCTCATCAGAAATATGTGATTCTTCCGTTTTTGTTTTATCATCGCACATCTTCATAATGGAATTTAAACTTGCAAGTGCCGCTTTTTCATCGTTTTTCATAACATTCCAGATTGCATCTCTTCCTATCGTATATGTTACAGCAATTCTAGTGATTAAATAATCAGGGTATTCCCTTTTAAGTTTTTCATAATTTTTATCAAACGCTGCTGTATCTCCTTTGTTAGAATAATACATATTTGAAAAAAATAATTTTGACACTTCATAAGGATTATATTTTTCATACCGCTTAAAATTATTTAATTTTTCGGCATCACTTTTTCCAAGTGCATTATAAATATTTATCAAATTTTCTGATAATACAAAATTCTTCTCATTCTTTTTCAGCAATGCTTCAATTTTTAATGCCAGATTTTTTACTTTTTCCCTATCAGGTTCACTCGCTACATTAGGTATTTCTTTATCCAGTTCTATTGTTTTTACTATTATTTCCTGAGAAACTCCTAATTTTGACAAATCCTGCCTTATCATTTCACTTCGGCTTTTAGCATTCATATTCACTACAACAAGAAGGCTTATCAATAATATCATTTTTTTCATAAATACCTCTTTCTCAATTAAAAAATAAGTTATCAAAACCAAAAAAATCAATAAACTAAGTAAAATAATCGTAATGTTACTTTTATTTTATTAATTCTCCCCAGTTTTTTAATAACTTCAATCCAGTATCTCCACTTTTTTCAGGATGAAACTGCATTCCATAGACATTTTCATTTTTTACAATTCCAGATATTTTTGTCCCATACTCTGAATATGCGACAATATTTTTCATATCTGTTTTTGCAAAATACGAATGAACATAATAAACATATTCATTATCGTTTACATCTTTTAAAATTTTATCATCCTTAAATCCACCATTTATGGCTAAACTATTCCATCCCATGTGAGGTATTTTCAAATCAGAGTTTTCAGGAATATATTTTTTTATTTCCTCAACAGTTCCATTTATAAGCCCAAGTCCTTCATATTCACCATATTCATAACTTTTTTCAAAAAGCATCTGCATACCAAGACAAATTCCCAAAAACGGCTTTCCGTTCTTTGCTTCATTTATCAAAATCTCTTTTAGCCTATATTTTTCCAAATTCCCAATAGCATCTCTAAAAGCCCCAACTCCTGGCAATATTATCCCCTTAGCATTTTTTATCTCTTCAATATTATTAGTCAGCTTCGTATCCAGTCCGACATAGTTTAAAGAAGAAAGTAAGGAAAAAAGGTTTCCTACCCCATAATCAATCACTGCTATCATAAGTAAAAAAATCCTTTCTATTTTATTGTTTGTTCATTTGTTATTTTTAATAATTTATTTAAATACATTATACAATGTTATTTCAGAAAAGACAATAAATTTTCGTTTTACGATAAGGAATAAATATAAACAAAAAAATGCCTATAAAAGACATTTTATATTTTAAAATTTTATTTGTTTCTCCTTTCGGAGTTCTATCCTTTTTTATGAAGATGTAAAATATATTGTAGAAAAATTTGAAAAGTTTCCGTCTCCTTTCGGAGTTCTATCCTTTTTTATATTAATTTATAATTCAAACAATAAAAAAGATTATCAAGACCTTCCGTCTCCTTTCGGAGTTCTATCCTTTTTTATATCTAAAATAAAAATACACTATAATAAAAACACTAAATGTTCCGTCTCCTTTCGGAGTTCTATCCTTTTTTATATCCTCTTACAATTAACCCCTTATTTTATGATATGTTATTTGGCTATTTTCGTGAGAATTATTTAAATTTTCAGTTTTTTTACAAAAAGAATAAAAATTATGTTCTAATTCCCATTTTTACAGTATCGTGGCAATTTCTATATAAAATAATAATCTTCGTTTTCAATTTCTGTTAATTCGCCGTAGATTACTTTTTTTACATTTTGGTTAAGTCTGTATATTCTTATTAAATCACCTTCTTCTGCAAACTTTTCTATTTTTTTTAAAAGAATTTCACATTTTTCTCTAGTCAATAAACATTCAAAAGCTGACCTTTGAATTCTATTTCCAAAAGAATTTAAAAGTTTTTTAAGAAATTCTCTTCTCTTGTTGTCTATAATATCATAAATTACAACAACTGTAAAGGTATCTTCAAAAAATTCATTACAAAAATCTTCATCTAAAAAATCCCATTCATCCATATCATCATCACCTTATCACCTTATTAATATTGAATTATAAATATTTGGATTATTTTCCTCTATTGCTTTTATCAATTGCATCACCTGATATTCTATTATTCTTCTAAAACTCATTTTATATGATACTTCCTTGACATACCCAACTTCCTGCTTTAATCTTTTTTCAAATTCTGCAATAAATTTTTTACACCCTTCCTTGTCCAAATACACTCCGCCATTTTCTTGATTATACTCAAAATTTTCTTTTTTTATTTTATTGTTGTTTAAAAGAGCGATTGCCAAAGAGTCAATCAACATCGGTCTCCATTCTTCCATTAAATCTGAGCATAACGCAGGATGCTTAGATTTATCAGAATGAAGAAATGCGGCATAAGGGTGTAATCCTTTGGATTCAACAATTGTAAATATTTCATAATGAAGTAGTGTGTATCCAAAACTCAAAACAGAATTGAATGGATCTTTTGGCGGTCTTCTAGTTCTTTTAGAAAATGAATATTCTTTATCAATTATGTTACTGATTCCTTGATAGTACAATTTTGCTAAATATCCTTCCATTCCCATTAGTTCTTCAATAGATTTAGATTTTTCTATATTCTTTGAATAAACTGACATTTTTAGTATAATATCTGTAATTTCTGGACTTTTTAACAATTTATTTGCTCTCATAAGTATAGTTTTTTGGTTTGCTGCCTTTCCTTTGATAAATTGTTTACTTATTCCCAAAGAAAAAATTTTATCATCACTTTTTCTAAATTGTAATCTCTGCCTTTCTATATTTACGTGTCCCGTTGATTCCAATCTTCCAAAATAAGAACCATTTTTGGACAAAAAAGTTAGATTTACTCCCCTTGTCAACATTTGCTGAACACATTTTGTACTAACTTGAATCGCACCAAAAATCACAATATTATCTATATTTTCAATCGGCATCGACTTAAAATCATCTTCTGAATAATTTATAATTAATCTATTTTCTTTATATTTTAACACTGCTCCTTGTTCATAAACATATACATTACTCATTTTACTTACCTCATGTTCTTTGAAAAATACTCTAGCCAAATAGAAAATTTGTAATTTAAATTTTTACAAATCTTCTATTTTTCTTTTCAATATAATTTATTTTTCTGTTTCCAATATTTCATTTGCTATTTTATTTATTTCATCATAAACACATATCATACTCTCTTTATATCCAAAATCTGTATAATATTTTTTGAAAAAATCAATTATTTTGCTATTCACAGTATCTATTCCAACTTTTGCTTCACTGTTAAAATCATCTCTATTAATAGTTTTTAATGAATGAGCAATCATATTTCTAACTTCTTTTATTTTATGCAAAGTCTTACTAAAATCAGAAAAATATTCTAAATCCATTTTATGCAGTATTTCAGACTCATTCTTTTCAACAAAATATTTAATCGTAGCAATTAACACATTATCTGATATATATGTTGAATCTTTCAATTCCGCAATTCCTAATTCATATTCAATTTTTTCTTTTAATCCATCGTATTTTTTTATTTTCAAAATATCTGTTTTATAACTAAATTCTCCCTCTTTTCTTTTTTCTGAAAATAAATCTGATAATTTTTTTCCAAAAACATCTCTTAAAATTGACAAGTAAATATTTACAATCAAAGGTTCCAGCATTATTGTATATCCTGCTATATCAGCAGATTTTTGCTTAATATTAGCAAGAGCAAAATAATCTGCAATTTTATACCATTCCCTTACTTTGTTTTCATTTGTTTCGTCTTTACTGTAATAATAGAATTTATCAAATTTTTTATCATTCAAACTTTTTAATTTCCCATTTGATTTCAAACCTTTTAAGTGTCGTCTATCATTTGCAAAATTAAGAAGTCCGTTTAATTTACTATTTTCTTGAAAAATATCCCTTTTTAACAACTCTAGACATGTCGAATATTCATATTTTTTTAACAATTCTTTTATTTGATTTTTCACCAAAAGTCTTGAATATTGCCTTAAATCAGGAAATAATATTCTATTCGTCCTAAATTCTTCTATATTATCAAAATTATTTTCTTTTTCATCAGCTACTTTGTAACTATCATTTACAACTTTTGAGGTATTTCCTTTTCCTTCAGGAGTCGCCACCTGTACTGGAATAATATTTATATTTGTAGCGTCAACTGTGTACATCACTAAATTGCTAATCATTTGAGCGGTTCCCGATGTTACATTTACTAAAACTTCTGCATTAGGATATTCCGATTTTATTTTGTTAAATGTCTCATTTATTTTATTAAAATAAATATCAAACAAATGTGCATTATCAATATCTGTATTTATGTATTCAAATACTGGATTATAATTCTCCAAACTTTCTTTTATAGCTTTTTCATAAATTTTATTCTCGTTTCTTTTCTGCATCTCAGAAGTTAAAACCAAATATATTTTTTCAGGTTTATAATAACGGCAAATATGAAGTATAGGCCCATCATAATTACCTCTTGTCGGATCAGTATTTCCTGCAAATGTTAAAAGCACTCTTTCTTTATTTTCATCAATGTTATTATTATCCAATTTTTATTCCTCCCATTCCCAATGCCGTTTTTACTCCAAGTCCTGTATATTCAGACACTTGCAGTAAAAAGTTCAAAAGTTGCCAAAGCATTTCATCTTTACTTTTTATTCTAATTTTTATATTTCCAATAAACCCTTTAATCCTTACATTTTCCAAAAAGAAATACCTCGTTCTTAAATAATATTCATCAATATACACTTTTTCAAAAAGTTCATTTATCACATTTTCATCTTCCAACTTAATTGTATCCGAATGTTGATTTATTTTATTTATTACTCCTAGAAGTAATGTCGGAACATTCGGAAATATTTGTAATATTCCATTCGATTTATGAGTTGTTGGAGTTAAAAAATATATTTTGCTTTTTTTCTCGTCATTAAAAAACAGTTCATCAAAAGCTGTCTTTGTAATAGAAACCGATTTTACAAATACTTCAATCCCTTTTTTTTCCAAATAAATATTTTTTACATCATTCTCTAAAAAGTATTTTATTAACATCTCATAAGCATTTTTATTAAAGGTCGTTATTCTCCAAAATATTTTTCCACTTTCCATATCTTTATAAATACATGAAGTATAAGGATGTGTTTCATTATAGTGCAAATAATCTGCATAAGCAGAATCGATACTATTCATCAAATATCCATGAAAAAGTGAACTCATATTCACATCTAACCCATTTCCTTCAATTTCCATTTCTATTTTTGCAAGCATCTTATTTCCCCACTTCCTTTTCAGATATTTTCCTAATTTCAACTAATCCTGCTAATTCAAGTTTTCCATTTTTTCTAATTCTATTTATTACTCTTGGAGAATCTTTATCATTCAAATGTAATCTTATCGCATTTGTTCCACCCTTGTGCAATAATATTTTAACAACTTGAGTTCTTTCACTTTTATCTTTAAACAATGCATGGACAATTGTTTTTTGATGAAATCCTGTATTTGCTCCCAATATTAAGTTTTGACAGCATAACTCATCTGGTAATTCTAAAGTATTTTCTATCAGATAATCCGTAGCTTCTTCAAGAGAATTTATTAAATCATCAAAATCATTTATTTTCAGTCTTGTTATTGAAAGTAGTTCAAAATCTAAAGTGATATCAAATTCAAATATATTTTTAGGTTCTATATATTCCCTGACTACTGGCAAGTAACTTTCCTTTTTATCTTTTATTTTTTCATCAATATCTTGATAAAAATTAACATCTATATCTTTTTTATTTTCATAACTATCTGATACTGATATTCCAAATTTTTTAATTTTTTCATTTGAGCAATTTTCATATAATATTTTTTCTTGTATTTTATTTATTATATTTTTTACTTTTCCTTGGAAAAATTTAGAATTTTTTTTATCGAAAATTTCGATTTCTTTTTCTGTAATATATTCTTTACTAACAAATTCATTTCTCTTTTTATCAAAATTCTTAACTTCATTTTCTATCTGTTTTATTTCATTAACAAATTCATTTCGATTATTTATAATATAACTAACCAACAAAAGATTTACCAACGCTCCTTTTATTGAACTTCCAGGAATATAAACTTCATCTTCTACATTTTTATTTAACAAAGTTATATTATTCAAATTTTCCTTTTTCCCATTTTCTTTAATTTTTAATTCTAGATCTAAATTTTTGTAACTTTTTTTAGTAAATGTTTTTAAATCTTTATAAAGAGCACTATTTTTTAAAAAATAAAACAAATTAAATTTATGATTTTCTCTAATCTCATCCATATATTTATCTATAATTTTTTTCTTTATTAAAAAATCAATAAATTTATTATTATCTATTATTGTCAAATCATTTTTATTAGGATTAAAAATATATTCTGTCTTATTCAATTTCGATTTATAATCAGCCCCCGCAATATGCACAGGCGTTAAAACTTCCATCTCCATTTTATATCTAACTATCTTTCCCATAAGTCACTCCTATAACTATCGGCTTTCCCATTCTGTAAATACTATGATTCCCATGCAATTTCAAATCTGCTAATCTTCCTGCTGGTTTAAAATTCAATACTGCTCCTGAAGAAATCATATAAATTTGCTTTCTTTTTTGTGAATTTTCACTATATTTAGGACTATTTACAAATCCACTTCTTTTTATTAATTGATAACCATTTTCTTTATTTTTTATTTTTTCAATTTCATCTTTTTGTGGCAAATATGACGATAACAGTAAATATTTCTCACTTTCCTTATATAAAGATTCATTTATAAATCTATCATCCTCCGACTCAATTATATCAAAATATTCTCCATCAAATATCATAGCATCATCTGTAATATTAAATTGTCCATATCCAGCACTCTTTTTCCCACCTATTCCTGTCAGCGATAAACTTTCCAATACATTTTCAAATTTTTCCTGCCATTTCTCTGGCAATTGCACAATAAAATAAAGTCCTGAATCTTTATTAAATCTAAAAACTTCAACATTATAAAGTTCCGTATCTTCTCCAATTCTTGAAACCTTATTTTTAGTATGCAGTTCTTTTTCTCCAAAATCATCGTCTATTTCAGGAAAATTTTTTCCTGTTTTCAGAAATTCAAAATATTCCTTTAATCTGCTTGCAGGGATATAACTTAATTTTTTTACCTTTTTTCTATCTACAACTTGCTCATTTTCATCATTACTTTGTTTTCTTTCAATATCATTTACAAAAGGCTTTGGAAGATAGAAGGTCGTCTCTGTTTCTATTTCTTTAAAAGGTAATAAATCTGATACTTTAAATTCATCTTTTTCTGTCAATTGTAATAATTCTCTATCATTTTCTCCAAATATTCTAATATATTCAGCATAAAAAGCAGAATAAAATATATCAGAACTTACAGTTAAGCTCGTCGCTTCTAAAGAAGCATTTGTACCAATATGGATTCCACTTGGAAATTTTAATTTATACAGTAAATAAACCATTATTCTCTCCTACTCTCCAAATCTTACGCTAAAATCTTTAATATTTTGAATTTCTGATTTCAAATATTCAATATCATCTTCATTTTCTTTTATATACACTTTTTCTGTCAATTTTAAATCCTCAAATTTAACACGACCATATCCTCTAGTTCCATGTCCTCCCAAATAATCATCTTCAAGCAATTCAAACATCAAAAGTATATTTTCAAAATCTTGTTTTACTTCTTCTTCCATCTTTTCTGCATTTTCAACATTATAAATCAATCTAAAATCGAATTCCGAACCTGCTGGAACTCTTTCCTGCTGTCTTGGATTTGCAACACCAGTTCCCCTATCTATTGTATTTTCATATTTTATTTCTGTATATGGCAAATCAAATTCCACATCCCTTTCATACTCTTTTTCACTAAGTAACATATCACAAAATTGTAATCTTGATAAAGTTATTGGTTTTTCAGAAGCTCCAAATAATCTTTTAATATTATCACTTTCCTTTTTTATACTCGGCATTGTTAATGTAGAATTGTCATTATACTTAGTTCTCGAAAGTAAATATCTCATTTTTCCTTTTAACGAAGATCCTGGTATTATCGGTTTATTCGTAACAGTATCTCTAATTACAATGTTATCTACCGCTCCTATCGCCGAAAAATCTCCAGATGTTCCTATATGAAGCCCTGTTAAAACTTTTATTTTCCCTGTTATAATAAATTTTCCTTTTAATGTATTCATAACTATTTTTCACTCCTATTTTTTATTTTCAGTTCTATTATCCAATATAATATTTCACATATGCTACTATTTCTTCTAAATAACGGTAAAATCTATCAAAATCTTCTTTTGTTTTTATTTTTTTTAATTTTTCCGAAATTTCAAATTTTTTATCAAATTCCTTTACTTTAGATTCTCTACCACATTGATATGTATGTTTTATTAAAAGATATTTTACATCGTTTAATAATTTATCTGATAAGTTGTCTTCTTTCTTTAGTACCTTTGAAGATATTTTATTTTTTACTATTACTGAATTTGACAACAATAATCTTAACTGTGTTGTACTAAAAATTTTATCTTTAATTTTCTTGGCGATTTCTTCAATTTCAATAGAATTTTTATCATTTTTGGTATATTTTTCTTTAATATAATCTATTAATATTTTTTCTACTTTTTCCATTTTATTTCGACTCCTCATTTTTTTCTCTATCTCTATACTCATAAATCAATATATTTATTGCCGTCAATAATTGTTTTGCATCTTCTTCATTTTTTATCCATTCAAACAGCTGTTTTTTCAAATCTAAATAATTTTTTTCCTGTTTTTCATTTTGTTTATCATATTTTATTCTTGTAATTGTGTAGGCAAATCGAGCAATATCAATTCTATGTTTTTCATTTTCTTTTTCTTCAAACTGGCTTCTTATAAGATTCATAAGACTATACCATTTTGACTTTCCTACAAACACTTTTTCTGTCTCTTCATTTTCATCCAAACTAATCCTAGATTTCAAATATTTATATTTTTCATTTAAAACTTTTCCTATAAAATCATCCCATTTATAAACATGGTTTAATTTGTCATTTTTTTCCACTCCAAATAATGCAATAGCATCTTTTGCAGTTTTGTAAATTTTATTTTCATTATATGATTTTGCAAGTTTTTCTAATTCTCCTGTTTTTTGTGCCATTTGAAATATCGGATAATTTTCATCAAAAAATCCTATTCCTGCCGACAATGTAACTCTATCACTTGAAAGTTCTTTAAATGCCGTTCTTAAATCAACAGAAAATTCAATAATATCGTTCCAAGTCCCAATTGCAAAAACATCATCTCCACCAGAATACACTAGCACAATATTTCTTCCCTCTGTTTTTTCTTTTGTTCTTTCCGTTATTATATTACAGTATTCTTTAAACAATTCATTCTTTTCATCGGTCAAATTTTTTCTTTCTAATATCAAATTTATCACTCTTTTAAAGAAATCAGACAAATATCTTGACAAAACTACTGTTTTTGAGAATCTTACAAATTTATACGGTTCTTTTTCTCCATCTATATTAACAAATCCCCTATCTTCAAAACCTGTTTGAAATAAAGTTCCCAAATTATCAATGTCCGCTCTTAACACAGCAAGTCTTTCAATTCCTTTACTCTTTTTAACTAGTTCCGAAAATTCAATAAGGCTATTTTCTTTTTCTTCATTTATTGATTTTATATTATAATTTCCAACTTTAATATTTCTCGAATTTCCTTTTCCAAAATAATCATCATTTATTGAATAAAATCTATAAAATTTGTCACTCTCCTTTTCTACTTCTTCAACTGTTTTAAATTTTTTAAAACTTATTTCTGCAAATCCTTCTGGATATTTTGGAAATTTTAACTTACTACTATTTTCATTACAATTCTCCTCTACAAAAAATACTCTTTTATCTTGCAAATGAAACGATTTTGAAATATCTTTACCTAATTGGATATAATTTTTACAAGAATCGCATATTTCAAGATTTCCATTATTTTCATTTTGAGAATTTTTTATTAAAATTTCTTCTTTTTCAGATTTTTTACAAATAACACATTCTTTTGTGTCATTATGAATTTTATTCAAATCACTATTTTCATTAAATAGTTTTTCCAATTGTTGTTGAGAATATCTGTTAAGTTTTTTTCTAGAAGTTTCAATAGAATTTCTTTTGAAAATTTCTTTAATTTTATTTTCTTTTTTTATCTCTTGGCTCAAGCCATTTCCTAATTCTTCGGCATTTGTTTCAGTATATGAAATTTCATAATAAACCGATGTCCCGAGTTCTTTCAAAAGAAAATCATTTATTATTTTTTTATACTCTTCTAAAATTTCCACAGTTTCAGGAATATTTGGCAACAACATATAAAATTGACTTCCTGCCGAATAAACTAAATTCACTCTTGATAAATTAAGTGATTCTAAAATTTCATCTATTATATGCTCAATAAAAAGTTCCAAGTAAAATGATCGTCCTCTCAATGATTTCATAGCCATTTTAGATGTAATTGTATAAATAAAATTTTGTATTCCTGTAAATTCACTAGATACAAATAGAAATTTTGTTTTTTCCCTTTCTTTTTTTTGGTTTTTCTTAAAGTATGTATCTTTATAATTTATTTTGTTATTTTGTTTTTCAATATCATAAAGATACATGCACGAAGCAACTGCTGCTGTTAATTTTACATGATCATAATAAGAAACATCAGGATAATCTACATACGAACTTGAGGGAAAATATATACAACTTTCTTCCAATACCGAATTTAATTTTTCAGGTGTCAAAATATTCTTTTGCTTCATTTCTTCCAAATCTTCTTTTAGTTGCTTTAATACATTATCTAAATATTCTTCCTTTTCTATTTTCTTTTCATTTATTTTTTTCTTTGGAATATTAAAACTAAGTCTATCGTATTTTAAAGATTTAAAATTTTTTTCTATATTATTTTTCTGAACATTAAGTCTATTAAATATTGAATTTAATGGCAAACCTTCTTTTTTTTTACCTTTTTTCTTATCTCCTTCATCACTTATTTCGTCATCATAGTTTACTCTATCCACTCCCGATGCAATATTATCAGCTTCGTATATAAGATACGCCAAAGAATCATCATCTAATTTTTCATTTTCTTTCATTTTTTCATTTATTTCTTCATTATGATGATACTTTATCATATCATAAATTTCTTTATATTTTTCTACATCTAGCAATTCTTCTTTCTCCAAATAATCAGCTCCTGCAATAGAATGTCTCTTACTGCTTACACCAGCCCTTCGTACTATTTTTCCAACATCATGTAACAAAGCTCCTATTTGAAGATTAATTAATTTCTCATCCATACTTTACTTTCTCCAACTTTCAAATTTATTTTTTTTATATATGCAAAAAAGAAGCAAAATATAACTACCTCTTTTTGTGCTTCATATAATCAACTATTTTTCACTATTTTACATTCCACTTTAACTTTTTTCCCATAAAATGCCATTCCCATATATACAATTTCCTTTACTCCTTTTTCTTTTAGCATTACAGGATATTTTTTATGTTCAATTTGATTCAATGCTTCTTTTACTTTTATTTCAAGTTCTTCTCCAGTTTTAGCCACTTTAAACTCAAAAATATATCCTATATTATTTTTATTTATCGGCTCCAAAGCTAAATCGTTCCTTCCATACCCTGTTTCATTATTTGACAAAACTGTATATTCGCTGTCAAGATACAACATCATTCCTAAAATTAATGTATGATATGGTTTTTCTGTTTTAGAAGTATCATAATAGCTCATTGACACTAAAAATATTTCATTCAAAATTTCTTCAAATTTTTCAATTTCAAGATTTTTAAATGCTTTTATCATTTCTTTAAATCTGCTTGAACCACCCAGATTCTGGACAAACATATCTTTAAAAAATGTTTTTATCTCATAATTTGGCAATTTTAAAGTATACTCATTCATAGCTACTTTTTCTTCAACAGTTAAATAACCTCCAAAAAGTAATAATTGCCACACTTCTTCCGGATCCTTCAAATTATCCATATTTGAGGAGGCCATAACAGTCTGTTCTGTCGTTCCATTATTAAATAAATCCTTTAACTCGTCAAATAATTCTTTATTAGAATTTTCTATTGCTGAATGTATCAGTCTGTTATCAGAAGTGTTTATCCAATAAACATTGATTTCTTTTTCATCGAGATAATTAATTATACTCCACGGATTATAAATTTGAATATTTCCGAACTTATAGCCATTATACCATTTTCTCACTTCTTCAATATTTTTGTCTAATCCATAATATTCCAAAGCATTTTTTACTTCTGTTTCAATCAGACCAAAACTTTCTGCATATTTATTATTCAAAACTGTATAAGTTTTCAAATTATTCAAACCAGAAAATATCCCTTCCTTTGCCACCCTAAGTATCCCTGTTACAACCGAAAATTCCAAATATTCATTATCCTTTAACGCATTTGAGTAAAAACTTTTAAAAAATCTTCGTGACTTTTCATAATATCCCTCATTCCACGCACTTGTCATGGGAGTATCGTATTCATCTATTAAAATAATTACTTTTTTACCATAATATTCATATAAATATCTTGATAGATTTTTTATTGAACTCTCCCAATCAGCCTCTTCTTTTTTTATCCATATTTTTTCAAATTCAACTAAATCTCTTTTTTTAAAATTTTTAGAAATATACTCAAATTTATCATATAAATCTGAAATAAGATTTTTAATATTTGAAAAGCTATCTTCCCAACTTTCTGCTTCAGCATTTTTCATGCTTATAAAAATCACTGAATTTTGTCCCTGATGTTCCATATACTCGCTTTTAGAAATATACAGGTTCTCAAATAACTTTTTATTTTCTTCAGAATTTTCCACATCAAAAAAGTATTTCAGCATTGATAAATTTAAGGTTTTTCCAAATCTTCTGGGCCTTGTAAATAATTTAACTTCTGATAAATCCTCTATTATTTCTTCTATAAATTTAGTTTTGTCAATATAATAAGCATTTCGTGTTATTATTTCCTTAAAATCGGATTTTCCTATTGCTAGTCCTTTTTTCTTTTTTTTCATATTTTTTTCTTTCATAATTAAACCTTTTCCTTCCATTTTTTATTAATTGAATCATATCAAAAAATTAAACTGCTACAATTCAGAAAATTGTTATAAAATATATTATTTTTCATTTTTATTCTTCTTGAAAAAGTCAAAAAATGTCTTTTTATGTTCTAATTCTTTTGGAACAGGCACTCCTATCCAATCGTGAAATTCTTTTATCTTTATTTCAATAATATCGGAAGAATTATTATCATTTTTACACTTTTGCGACAATGCATTCAAATATTTTATTGAAGGAAGAACTTTTGTGCCGTATCTGTTACTTTGTGCATCTTCACTATCCAGGCTTTTCAATTTAAACAAATAAACAGATTTGTCTTCTTTTGGCTTAAAATCCCTGTAATTATATTCATACAGTTTTCTCCATAAGGACTGATTATTTTCCACAGTGTCATCGTATCTCGTTTCAGGAAACCAAGCGGGAACTTCCGTTTGAGCAATTTCAAAATATTCCTTAAAAATTTCACGGCTCCAGTAAAGAAAATCTATTAATCCCGTCGAAGAATGAAGCGAATAATTTTTCCAGTTCAAGTTATCATCTGCCAATTTTTCTGCAAATCTAATTACAAAATCTTGAAAAAGAGTATCATTAACCATTTCAAGCACTTCTGTATATGCTTTTACAGATTTTTTCTTGAGTTCTGTGTCAAAAACTTTGTCATTTTTTACATAATAGGATCTTCTTTGCGAACGTTGAGGCAACGAATATTCCAACGCATTTGTAGTTCCGATAAAGCATGGGGTAAAATCATAATTGGAAGTGGAAAGATTAGAAACATTGACAATGAGATTGTTCCCTCTGTCCTTATTTGAAAAAAATTCCTCGTCTATTTCATCAATTAAAATCGGAGCGACATTATTTTCACTCATCCATAATTGAATTTGAGTTATTGTATCAGCTTTTTTTGTCCTTCCTGTTGGAATAATGTTGTTGTATAAAATAGGCTTTGATTTGGAAAGCCCCAGCATTTTTTGTAATATTTGCAGCAAATTGCTTTTACCTGAACCTGCTGTTCCTCCAATAAAAAGAAACTGAGGAACATCCAATTTTTCAGAATCAGATTCCAGCTTAAATCTTATATCCTGAATAAAAGGCGAGGTAAAGGCATACAAAATAATCTCAAGTATTCTTGAGCCGTAATTATCATTGTAATCAATAACATATTTTTTGTAATTATCAATTAATTTTACAATGCTTTCAACAGAGTTTTTTATTTCTTCTTTCCCAGCCTTCTGTCCAAAAGGTTTAGTGTCGCCATTTTCTTCAATATATAAGCCCGAACGTCCAAAACCACGATCTGTATCTTTTGAAAACAGCAGTTCTCTTTCTGGAGTTGCTTGATTTAATCTCGCAGCAATTTTGACTTCCAGTTTAGGCTTTATCTTTTTGGCAAACGTTTCAGGAGTTACAATTAGACTTTCCTTCTTTTTAGCTTGTTTTGAAATAGTATTAACTGACAATTCGTAAGCAAATTTTTCAATTTCCACAGCTTCCTTTTGCTCATTTTCAATTATTCTATGTATTTCATCAATTGTCTTTATCTCTTCAATTATGGGCAACGCAACCTCATTTTCTTCCTTGACGATAACTTCATTCAAATTTTTAATGACATCTTTTGAAATATCTATTTGCAATTTTGCACTTTCATCATTGGTAAATTTTACAGAAAACATTTCTTCTTGATTTTTATCAATATTTTCATTCATAATTTTAATCTTACTTTCTGCTTTTTTCTTTATTGCAGAAGTAATAAAATCTGTACAAGTCAAACTTATTTCATCAAAGTATTTTTCAAATTGATAGAATAACTGTGAATTGTCAAACATTATAATATTTTCAAACTGATTTCTCTTATTTGAAAAAGCCTGAAAAGATAAATTGGCCGATCCCAAAATCAGCCTTGTTTCAGAATCATTTCTCAAAAGATAAAATTTACTATGAATTGTTGAGTTTATTGGTACTCGTAATTTCCATTTTTCTTTAACACAATTTTCCTGATTTTCCCTCGAAAGATTCTCAAAAAACTTAATCTGCTCCTTTTTTATAATTCGTTTCTGACTTTCAATCAGATTTCGTGTTTCATTTTTTAAAGCCATTATCCCTCTTGCCTGAACATCAGTATCCTGTATCCCAATAATCAAGTCAACGCTTCTAAATGGAGTCAAATATTTATTCAAAAAACTTTCCTCAGCAGAAAATGTAACCGCCTTTATCTCATAAAACCTATTACTGTCAAAAATTTCCTCAATCGTCAAATCTACTCTTTCATTATTCAAAATAGTAAACAATGTATTTTTTTCTTTACTATTTTCATTAATATTCATCGTTTCTTTTTCTTCCATATTTATACTTTTCCTCTTAAAATATTGTTTTATTTTATCTTATCATATAATTTCAAAAAAAGATAGGGAAATACTTTTGATAATTTTTTCTTATATAACAGAAATAAGTTACAAATTTTTATATTTTTTCTCTTATAAGTTGAAAAACTTTACAATATTTAAAAGAAATCAGAAAATTTATGGATAAACCTGTAATAAAAGTTATTACTGGTATGCGTAGAAGTGGCAAATCTATGGTATTAAAATTAATATCTAAAGAACTTGAAGAAAATGGGATAAACAAGAAAAATACTATTTTTATTAATTTTGAGTCTTTAATTATCTAAAAGCACTTGAAAATGCCTATATTATTTCAAAAGTTCAAAGATACGGCATAAAAGGAAAATCCATTTTAGAAACACAAGAAAAATTTTATCTTCTTGATTTAGGATTAAAAAATTCTCAATAATGGAATTGAGAGAAAAAAAATTATAGACTTTTTATTGGAACAATAATTTTAAAAAACTAAATAATTTGTTGGGGGAAATAAATTAATATTATTCCCCTTAAATTTTTATTTTTTCTATATCTTCTAATTTTTTTTTGATATTTTTTTCAAAAGAAGTTCCAATAAATAAATTTATTGTGGTTTCTTTTAATTCTTTTGTTACATTCTCATTAAACAATGGTTTGGTAAACGAATTTACTGAACACATCAAAGAAAACATACTTATAAACAGTATCTTCTTAATTCTCATTAAACCAAAACCCCTTTAGTCGAAGGAATCTCATCCTTATACTTTTCATCAATACTCACAGCCTCTGCCAAAGCTCTAGCAACTCCTTTAAAAATCGACTCAATTATATGATGCGAATTTGTCCCAGCCATATTCTTTATATGCAACGTCGCATTCAAATGCCGTGTAAAGCCAATAAAAAACTCTTCCACTAATTCGGTATCAAAAGTCCCAACTTTCTCAGTCGGAATATTCACATCAAAATTCAAAAAATATCTCCCGCTTAAATCAACAGCAACTAATGTCAGAGCCTCATCCATCGGCAAAAGAAAGTTCCCATACCTTCTCACACCCTTCAAGTCCCCTAACGCCTCATAAAAACATTTTCCCAATGCAATTCCAATATCCTCCGTACTATGATGATCATCCACCTGCGTATCCCCATCACAATAAACCTTCAAATCAAATCTCCCATGCTTCGCAAACAAGTCAAGCATATGGTCCAAAAATCCAACCCCTGTATTATTCTCATATTTCCCAGTTCCATCAATATTTAATTCAACTTTTATTTTTGTTTCAAATGTATTTCTTTCAATTTTAGATTTTCTCATAACTTCATCCTTTCGTTATACCTTTAATTATAAATAGTATAATCTATTTTTTTCTCTTTTTCAAGATTAACCAAAAAACAAGAAATTTGTTTTGAAATATTAAAAATCGTGTTATAATTTTGTGGGTAATTTAACATATTCTAAAATATAGGAGGTCGAAATATGCTTTACGATGATGCTAAAAATATACTTTATGCTTCAGAAAGAGCTGAATATTTTGTAAAAAAACTCGGACTTGATTTTAGTAAAATTAATAAAAATGATATAATTTATCTTCTAAACGAAGAATTTACAAGAGCAATTAAAGAAGAAAAGGAAGATAGTGATTTTTTTGATAGTTCTGAATGTTTGCGTGTTTTATGTGGTTATTTGTATTGTTTAGGTGATATTTCTGATGTTCCGTTATTAGAAAAAGTTAAATATAGTTTTGATATGGATGTAGATATTGCAATTGATTTTGCATGGATTGAAAGCCTAAAAAATGGTGGGATAAAAACTAAATATACTCAGACAAGAAAAGAAATTATAAAAAGTTTTGTAGATTATTATGAAAGTTGGCTCTAATCAGTATTCTGACAAGGGGAATTAACCCCTTGCATATTCAGTTTATTTTTAATTTATGTTATTTTTCCAACAAATTTTCCAATTTCTCAATAAAAATCCCCATTTCCTCATCCGTCCCAATCGTAACCCTCAAATAATTATCAATTCTATCTTTTGCAAAATATCTTACTAAAACTCCATTTTCTTTTAGCTGTTTATACAAATCACTTGCGAAAACTTTGTTATGAGAAATAAAAATAAAATTAGCACTTGAATTTAATACTTTAAATCCTAATTTTTTCAATTTTTCAACCGTTTTTTCTCTAGTCTGAATAATTTTAACATTAGTTTTTTCAAAATATTCATTATCCTTAAACGACTCGATTCCAGCTTCAATTGAAATTCTGTCGATTGTGTATGAGTTAAATGAAAATTTTAGTCTATTTAACCCTTCAATTATATTTTCAGATCCAAGTGCATATCCAAGCCGTATTCCCGCCATAGAACGTGACTTTGAAAACGTCTGAACTACAAGAACATTATCGTATTTATTTATTAATTTTACAGCACTTTCTGCCCCAAAGTCAACATACGCCTCGTCAACGATAACTAGCTGATTTGGATTATTTTTTATTATTTCTTCAATTTCATCCAATTTTAAAGCAATCGAAGTTGGTGCATTCGGATTTGCAATAATTATATGCCCATCCAAGCCAAAATATTTTTGAATTTCAATTTCAAAACTGTTATTTAACGGAATTTTGACTTCCTTCACATTAAATAAATCGGCATAAACTGGATAAAAACTGTATGTAATATCTGGATAATACACTTTATCTCCCGCATTAAAAAATGTCATAAAAATAAATGCCAAAACTTCATCCGATCCATTTCCAATAAACACTTGCTTATGTATAACTTTATCGTTTATTTTATTAGAAAAATATTCAGCAATAACTTTTCCAAGCTCCATTACATCTGGATCTGGATACAATTTCAAATCTTCTAAATTCATAGATTTTATTTTTTCTATAACTTTTGATGACGGCGGATAAGGATTTTCATTTGTATTAAGTTTAATATATTTTTTGTCTTTTGGCTGTTCTCCCGGTGTATAAGGCTCTATTTCCTTTATTTTATCATTCCAAAATTTACTCATTTTATAATTTCCTCCTTAAGCACAATTTTTACTTGAATTCTGACAAATCATATAATTTATCCTTTGTTTCCCATTTTCCATTTACTTTTCTAAACTCAAGCACATTACTTTCTTCAGTAGTTTCACTTATTTGTTTTCTAAGCTCTTCACCTAAATACTTTAAGATTTTTTCTCTTTTTTGATTACTTAGATCGCTAATGTGTTCTAAATTATTTATTTCTTCATCTGTTACTCCTGCTTTTTTTACTGCTTTTTCCACATCTTCATCGCTGACAGAAAGATTATTAAAATCAGGTAATATTTCAATTATTTCCACTTTAGCAATATTTTTACCTGTAAAAGAAATAGATTTTGGAACATATTTACTTTTAGATAAGCCAGTTATCATTTCATTTGCCATAACTTCAGACATTTTATCAAAAAATTCTATATCTTTAATATAGTAATTATTGTTATTATGATATTGATTTTTCATATTTCTTAAAAACATAATTCTTGATTTTTCCAACATAATTTTTTTATCACGAGTTTCATAATCATTAATCATCTTATTAACAGTATTTTCAATTTCTTTACTATCTCTATCAACTTCACTTTGTGAAATTTTAACCCCACTTTTCACATAAACCTCATAATTACTTTCTGCCATTCCTAGTGTTCCCAAAATAAATAATCCTAGTAGTATTTTTTTCATTTATCCTCCAATATTCTGTTATTAATTTTTTATTTTAATTTAGTAGTTTTGTTCTGTATTTTGCAAAAAATCTAAAATATTTATATGCTTTATTCCATCTTCGCTCAGATTCATTTCATCCATCGAAATTATAAACTTCTGAAAATTATCCTTAACTTTCTTTAATGGCGTTATCTCTCTCTTGAATGTATTTTCATCAAGTATCGTTGCTGACACTTGATAATATTCTCTTTCATTATTTCGTTCTGCTATAAAATCTATTTCCAAATCTCCAATTTTACCAATATACACAGTATATCCACGTCTAATTAATTCCAAATAAACTATATTTTCCAAAATATGCCCAATATCGCTATGTTTTTTATTTATAAGCAATTTTCTTAGTCCTATGTCAACTATGTAATATTTCTCCAGCGACTTTAAATGCTGTTTTCCTTTTATGTCATAACGTCCAGTTTTGTACAATATAAACGACGATTTCAAGGCTTCTATATAATTTTCAACAGTAGACGATGTAGTTTTTCTGCCATAAGAAACAAGTGTATCAGCTATTTTTTTAGGCGAAACAATATTTCCAATGTTTTCAAATAGAAATTTTACTACAGATTCAAGCAAAGTAATGTCCTGTACTTTATTTCTTGCAACTATATCTTTTAGCAAAACTGTGTTGTATATTCCCATTAAATAGTCTTTTCTTATATCATCATCATTTATTTGTGTCGCATAAGGAAATCCGCCATTTTCAAAATATTTATTCCAAGCCTGTCTCATATCCTGTGTTTCATCCAATTTAAGATATTCAGAAAAAGATAAGGGCAATATGGATATTTCAATATATCTGCCCGAAAGCAGTGTTGCCAATTCGCCTGATAACATCATCGCATTGGAGCCTGTTATATAAATATCTGTGTTATCCTTTATAAATAAAGAATCCACTGCCCTTTGAAAATTCTCAACTTCCTGAATTTCATCAATAAATATATAATTTTTTTTATTAGGCACAAGTCTTTCGTTTATATATTGATACAATAATTTATAATCTTTTAAATCTTCAAACTTTAAATCCTCAAAATTTATGGAAATTATCTGTTCTTCCAATACACCAGATTCTATTAAAAAATTTCTAAATTGAGATAGCAATGTAGATTTTCCGCACCGCCTAACGCCTGTGATAACCTTTATTATCTGCATATCTTTTATTTTTTTCAATTTTTTCAAGTATTCAGTTCTTTTAACCATAAAATCACCTCATACAAAGTATACCAAAAAAAAGAAAAATAATCAATTTTTTATTCTCAAATCAAAAAACTCCAAAATTTTGAAAACTTTTTATTTTCTAAAACAAAAACTTTCAAAAATTAAATACTTTTTATTTTAAAAATGAAAAATTTTAATATTTTGAAAAAGCCTGAAAACTAGAAATTTATAATTTTCAATCTTCTCAAAAAA
This sequence comes from Leptotrichia hofstadii, assembly GCF_007990525.1. NCBI lineage: Bacteria > Fusobacteriati > Fusobacteriota > Fusobacteriia > Fusobacteriales > Leptotrichiaceae > Leptotrichia > Leptotrichia hofstadii. The sequence continues at coordinate 1,351,709 of NZ_AP019823.1, read as the reverse complement.
TTATTAAAAATCTGTTTTCAGACAAATTAATATTTTTTATTTCTCAAATCTTTTAGAAACTGAACGAGCATGTGCTGTAAGCCCTTCATTTTCAGCAAATTTAATTACTTTATCCTTAACTTCTTCAAGTCCTTGTTTTGAATAGTAAATAAACGAAGATTTTTTAACGAAATCGTCTACTGAGAGCGGAGAAGAGAATTTGGCAGTACCGCTTGTCGGCAATGTGTGATTTGGGCCTGCTAGATAATCTCCAATTGGTTCAGGCGTGTTGTGTCCCATAAATATTGATCCTGCATTTTTTATTCTTGGCAATAATTCAAATGGATTGTCTACTGCCAGTTCCAAATGTTCCGGTGCAACATAATCGCTTACAAAGACAGCATCATCCATATTGTCTACAATAACTATTCTTCCTTGAGTTTCAATCGATGCCCTTGCAATTTCCTCTCTTGGCAATTCCTTTAACTGCTTTTCCAATTCCTTAGTAACTTCATTTGCCAACTTTTCAGAAGTCGTAACTAATATGCAGGCTGCCAGTTTGTCGTGTTCCGCCTGTGACAATAAATCTGCCGCTGTATGAACTGGGTCTGCACTTTCATCAGCTATTATAAGCACTTCGCTTGGTCCTGCTATCATGTCAATCGAAACTTCCCCATAAACCATTTTTTTAGCCATTGCAACGTAAATATTTCCTGGCCCGCCAATTTTATATACTTTTGGAATAGTTTCCGTACCATAACTAAGGGCAGCTATTGACTGAGCTCCACCCACTTTAAAGATTCTGTCAACTCCAGAAATTTTTGCCGCAACAAGAATAGAGGATAAAATTGTTCCATCTGCAGTTGGAGGTGTTACCATTATAATTTCATCACATCCAGCAATTTTAGCTGGAACTGCATTCATAAGCACAGTCGAAGGGTAAGCCGCTGTTCCGCCAGGTACATAAAGTCCAACTTTTTCAATCGGATTAACTACTTGCCCCAAAATTACGCCATTTTCCTGTCTTATTAAAAAATCATTCCTAACTTGCTTTTCGTGAAATTTCTTGATGTTGTCGTGTGAATACTGAATAACTTCCATTAATTCCTTGTCAATTGTGTCAAAGGCTTTTTGAATTTCCTCCTGTGTAACTTCCAGATTTTCCAGTTTTACACCATCAAATTTTTCAGTATATTCTATCAAAGCCTTATCTCCTCTAGCTTTAACATCTTTCAGAATGCTTTCCACAGTTTCATTTACATCATCGTACGAAAACTGGCTTCTAGCAAGCTCCTTTTCCAAATCAACATTTTTTGAATACTTTATCGTCTTAATCATAACGCATCACTCCATTTCACTTTTTTATTATATTTAAAATATTTTTATCAATATTTTTATTTTACAAAATTTCTTTTATCTTGTTAACGATTTCCTTGATTTTTTTATTCTTAAATCTGTAACTTGACTTATTGGCAACAAATCTGGCACTTATATCTTCGATGTTTGTAAGAATCTTCAAATTATTTTCCTTCAAAGTTGTCCCAGTTTCAACTATATCCATTATCACATCCGAAAGTCCCAAAATCGGTGCTATTTCAATAGAACCATTTAATTTTATAAGCTCCACATCCCTATTAATTGAGTCAAAGTATTTTTTAGCCACATTAAGATACTTTGTTGCAACCACAAGAGGCCTGTCAAAATTTTCCTTAAAATCCATCGGTCCTGCAATCGAAAACCTGCATTTCCCAAATCCCAAGTCCATTAATTCATACACATCAGGATTTTCTTCAAGCAGTATATCCCTTCCTACAACTCCAATATCCGCACTTCCCTTTTCCACATAAACCCCTACATCCGACGGTTTCACCAAAAGAAATCTAATATTTTTTTCCTTATTCTCAAAAATCAATTTCCTGTTATCTTCCTTCATTTCCGAACTTTCATAACCTATTTGCTCAAATAAATTATACACTTTATTTCCTAATCTCCCTTTAGGAAGAGCTATATTTATCATACTATTCCTCCTTTTTCAATTCCCCGTTTTGAAAAATATATTTCTCATCAAAATTAAAAATTTCAAAATCACTTTCACCTAAATTCTCAATATTTTCCGTCCTTACTCTAAGCCCCTTTTTCTGAAAATCATTCACAATTTCCACCAATTTTTCAAAATCGCTGTTATCATAAGCAATCAAAACCTCAAAATCCTTTTTATCAGTATCCTTATAATACCCCTTCAATCCATCAGTCAAAATCGCAAATCCAACCGCTCCAGTATCAACCCCAAATTTTTCAAACAATTTGTCGTATCTGCCACCAGTTAAAATTACGTTTGGAAAGCCTTCGATATACCCTTGCAAAATAATTCCGTTGTAATAATTCAAATTTTTTACAACAGAAAAGTCAAATATAATTTTTGATTTCTTGTAAAATTTCATCAATAAACTGTTTAGCTGTTTAAGTTCAGATAATATTTTTTTCGTATTGACATTTATTTCATATTTTAAAAGTTCCTTTTCAATATTTTCCAAATTCCCCGACAATTCAGGAATTTTATAAATTAATTTTTTCACATTTTCTGAAATATGCTTGTTATTTTCCAGTGTTTTCTGTATATCGTGGCTATTTTTTCTATTTATGCAATCAAATATTTGCTCCTTTATCTCGTATTCTAAATCAAAATTTTCAAAAATCGAAGAAATAAACCCTGCATGCGACAAAACAATCATACTCTTTTTATTTATAATATTCAAACTTTTTACCGCAAGATTAATAATCTCAAAATCCAAAAACGTCGATTCTTTCCCAATTAATTCAATCCCCAGCTGTTCATCCTCTTCGTAACCAACATATTTTGTTAGATTGTAAGTATTTTCCTGATAATAAATTTTACTGTATTTCAAAGACTGATCTTTAGACACCTTTTTAGCAACCGACAACGTAATATCGGGCCTCAACGCTAACAATTTTCCATTCGGACTCATAACAGTCAATACATTTCTATCAATAAAATCCTTATTTTCATTATACAAATCATATTCCTCGAAACTCGGAAGAGAAATCTTTTTATATCCATACGAATCATATATTTTCCGTATATTTAGTAACACTAAATCTTTTTTACTCATATTTTTTATATAATTTTTCATAATTTACTTCACTTTCCACACCTGTTTTACTTTTATCTTATCATATAATCAAAATAATTGCAAAAAAAGGAAGTTTTCACACTCCCCTACTTCTTTTACAATAGATTCCCTCCTTTATTTGATACCATCTTTTTGAACTATGTGTATTATTTTTATTATATTTTCTCTGCTTTAATCTTACTATTCAAATTTGTTTTTCCTGTCTTAATATTATTTTAATACCCAAAATTAGGATTTTCAATTACCCATTTTCCATTCTTCTTGTTAGCCTCTAAAATTTCTTTTCTTCCGACATATTTTCCATTTTTCGTTATTTTAGCAAACTCTTCATCCATGATTTCCATTTGAATTTCACCCATTATTTTAAAATATTTTTTCATTGCTTTTTCATCTTTTTCTGAAATTGACTTTGTATATTCTTCCATTGTTTTTCCTGTTCTTTTCTTAAAGGCCACTTCAAGTTTTTTAGAGCTCTCCTCGGCTTTTTCTAGCATTTTATCAATACTGCCCATGCTTTTTATTTCATCCATATTAATAGGAAATCCCAATTTAACTTTTACATACGCTTTATTTTCAGAAATATAATTTATCTTTTCTATTTCAATTTTATAATATTTAAACATCATATCCATCATTTTAGAAATATACTCTTCTCCAAAAAAACCATTCATTAATTCTTTTAAGTCATTTCCCTCGTTTTTCCCTTGAACAGAAGCTCCATTCATCATTTTATTCATAATTCCAAACATTTCTTCTTTTGAATATATTTTACTAACTTCCTTTTCAATTTGAGAATTATAGCTCTGAACAACATTTTGAGATATTTTTGCAGATGGTTCTATTTCCACTTGATATTTTTCCTGTGTAAAAGTCGATAAACTTAGCAATACAAATAAACTTAAAATTATTTTTTTCATATTATTCACGTCTCCTTTTTTTCTGAATTTACCTTTATTATAGAAAACTCTATTTTTTTACTTCCTTATCATTATAAATAAATCATCTGAAGCTTCCTACAAAACTCTTTATTGTATAATTTGATTTGACAGATCTTATATATTATATTGTACCTCATTATTCCTGTTATTCCAAATATTTATAATATTTATTAAATTCACTATCAACTTCCCTTTTTTCCAATAAAAACCACTCCAATTCAGCCTCTTTTTGCCCTTCTCTCTCTTCATCCAAAACAAGTTTATACCGAAAATCAATATGAATATGCTCCCCTTCACTTTTCACAGGATTCTCAGGAATCTCAATCATATTCACATCTATCAATCCTATATTTTGCATATTTTCATCAATTTTTGCAAAAAAACCAGTTTCTTCTACAAATTCACGAATAGCAGTATCTATAGGCATTTCACCATTTTCTACATGTCCTGCTGGCAGTAAAATAGTTTTTAAATATGGATGTTTTATAAAATAACATTTATCATTCTTAAAAACTACAGCACTCGCTGATAAATGAACTTTTGACTTTCTATTCCTAAAATCCTCTATTTTCGTTTGTGATAATATTTCCGAAATTTTTTCTATTTTTATTTTCAATTCAGGCTCGTATTCTGCTAAATTTTGTAAATGTTTTTTCAAAAAATTTATATTTTCTATTTTCAAAATGTTCTCCTTTTGGATATTTTCTTTAATTTTATAGTAAAACCACTTTAAAACAAAACTCAAAGGCTATGACTATTTACTCAAACCCTAAGTTTGTATAATTTTTAATAGTTTAATTTTAAACGGGTTCGAGTATAAAATTAAATTTTATTATAAACTTCCAGCATATTCAAAATATCCCTAGTTTCCTTCACATCATGAACTCTCAAAATCCTTCCGCCATCTTGCACCATTAGACTCTCAAACATCAATGTTCCCATAAGTCTTTCTTCTAACGACAGTCCAAATATTTTTTCATTAAAACTTTTTCTTGAAATTGCAATCATTATTGGTAATCTCATATTACGTAAATATTTTATCGACTTAATTCTTTCCATATCTTCAGGCGTATTCATGCTATTATTTGAAGAATATCCAACTCCTGGATCTATCGAAATTTTTTCTCTTTCAATTCCAGTTTTTAAAATTGCTTTTACTCGCTTATCAAAATAATTTTCCAAATAATTTTTCAAGTTTGGAATTTCATCAAACCGTCCATTATTCATCACAACCAACGCAGGTTTATATTTTTCAACCAATTTCAATTTTCTTTCCGAAGTGAATCCATTAAAATCATTAATAATATCAATTCCCGTATCCAGTCCTTTTTCAATAACTTCCTCAGTATCACTGTCCAAAGCCAGCACAATATCTGGAAACTCCTTTTTCACAGCCTCAATATATTTTTCAATCCGATTCCATTCTTCTTCTGCCGAAATATCATCAAAATTAGGCTTAGACGATTTTCCTCCAAACTCAAATATTTTAGCCCCATTCCTAATATCTTCCTCAATCCGCTTCAAAACCTTATCTACACTCGAATTTCCCCCTCCATCATAAAATGAATCTGGCGTAATATTCAAAATTGAATAAATAACCGACTCAGTTGTCAAATCAAACTCAAACCTATTCCCCTTCCAAATCAGTCTATTTTCTTGTAAAATCTCTTCCAATTTTTCAATTCCATTTTCAAATTCAAAACTATTTTCCATTTTCAAAATCTCAACTAATTGTTTTAATTCTAAATATTTAAAAATAGATGTAATCCCTTCATTTTTATTAAATGAAAAAATATTCTTTTTTTCCAAAAAATTCTCAAATTTACGTAGTTCTTCTTTATTTCCATTAAATTCAATAACAATATTTTTTGAATCCCTATTCTTAATTTCATTGATTTTAATCATTTTTTTATTTCTTTCCCTTCTTAAATGATATATCTGTTTTTTCTATTTAAATCTTTATTCTGATTAAATTAAAAATACTTTTCAATAACTTTTTTTGCTTCCCCTAACAAATAAAATGATCCTACTACAAAAACACACTCATCTTCATTCTCCCTCAATTCCAATGCTTTCAAAAAAGCCTTCTCAATATTCTTTTCAGAAATTATAATATTTTTAGGATTTTCAATTTTTTTATCTTCAAAATATTTTTCCAAAATCTCTGAATTCAATTTTCTTTCTGCATTATTTGGCTCTGTAAGTATAAAATTATCTCCAGCTATTTTTAAAAGATTCACACATTTCTCGACTTCCTTATCCTTTAAAAATCCAACTACAAAAATTTTTTTTCTATTGTCAAAATTCTTTTTAACATAATCTACAAATGCCTCGACGCTATCCTCATTATGTGCCACATCCAAATACACATTTTTAATTTCTCGAACTTTTTCCATTCTTCCTTCAATTTGCAATGTTCCCAAAGCTCTATCCAATATTTTTTCTGTATTTTGTAGAATATTTTCATTACAAAATCTAAAATACCACATTAAAACTGTTGCTAGATTCTCCAGCTGTTGTTCACCTTTTAGCCCAAATCTAAAAAAATATTCATTATTTTTAAAATTTTTCCCAAAATCATAATTTCCAATTATTTCAGCTCTAACTTTATTTTGAAATTCTAAACTGTTTTTAGATTTTAAATCTTCTTTTTCATAAATATTTTGCCTATTCTCTTCTATATTTTTCACTTTTTCGATTTTTATATTTTTTTCAGCTAAAAAAATATCACAATTTTTATATTTTGCTTCTTTTTCCAAAATTTCATAAACTACATCTCTCTGATTTGGAGCAATTATAACATTGCTATATTTTCTTATAATTTTTGATTTTGTTTGGCAAATTTCCTCAATCGTATTCCCCAAAATATTTTTATGATCAATCCCAATCTTTGTAAAAATAGTATAATCAATTTTTGAAACTGCATTCGTTGCATCCAGCTCCCCTCCAAGCCCACATTCCAAAATCAAAACATTCACATTCTTATTTTTAAAATGTATCATCGCAATCAAAAACACCATCTCAAAATACGACAAATCATTTTCCAAATCTAAACCCAGCTCATTCAAAACCTGTCTTAACTTATTTTTACACTCTTCAAATTCCAATTCTGTAATTTCAACCCCATTAACCTTAATCAATTCATAAATTGTCGTTATTTGAGGACTCGTAAATAATCCAACTTTATATCCCGTTTCACACAAAATGCTATTAATCATATGGCAAGTTGAACCTTTCCCATTCGTCCCACTAACATGAATAACTTGAACATCGCTCGCTGGATTATTCATTTTGTCTAAAATTTCCGCAAGCAATTTTACTCTTTTCTTTTCCCCATATAATGATTCTTTCATCACTTTTTTCTCCTATTTTTAAATTTTTTTTCGTTTGTAAAAGTTTAAAAATTCCATTAAACACAGCATTCAGCATTTTTAAATTTTAATACTTTTATTTTATTTCTTTTATTAGATTATTTAATTCTATTATATCTTTTGCTAACATGTAAAAATAAATTTTTTTATATGTATTATCATATCCTCGTTTAGCTTCTCTTTCAGCTTGAATACGGTTATCTTCAGCTTCAATAGATAATAATTTTTCAAATTTCTTTTCTTCTTCTTTTTCTTCGTACGACAAAGTTCTATTTTTGTCAATATACTCAACAAATTCCTTCAATTCCATAATTTTTTCATCTATATTAGGAATTGATAAAACTTCTTTTTCAAATTTCTTAAATCCTTGAATATCAATTAACAGCGAAGCTTTAGAAAATACAATCCAAATAAATTCAGAAGAAATGCTATCAAAATTAGGCTCTGGAGCCATTGAAGGTGAATAATAATTTGCTTTCATTCTTTTATAGTACCCTAAAATATTAGAATTTTTTTCAATATTTTCTATTTTTTCTCTAATCTTTGATTTTTTTATTTTCATTAAATCTTTTTCATTAAAAAAATCTAATTTTTTTTCATTTATGCTAATATTAAAGTCTCTTAAAAGGAACTTATTATCAATATTATTAATTGTCTTACTAGCAAATGTATAATCACTGAGTAACCAAACCGGAATATTATTTTTATTAACTTCTATTGTTACATTACCTTTAAATTGAATCAGTTTGCTTCCAATTTCGTAATAGAAAAAATCTTCAACTGACTTAATATTTTCAATTTGCTTATCACTAAGTCTTCTAGTGATATTTCTTACATCTGTACTAAAACCAATTAAATAAATTAAGTTAAATAAAAGAAAAATATATTTTTTCATTAATATGCACCTCTATCTCTCAGTTCTCATTCCGTGTTGTTCTTATTTTATCCCTTCCAAAAACTCCTTCTTCCTATCCACATTCTCCTTAAATTCGCCACTATAAAAAGAAGTTCTAGTCACAGAACCAATTTTATTAACTCCTCTCATTTCAATGCACATGTGTCGTGCCTCAACCACAACAGCAACTCCCAATGGATTTAATATTTCTATCAATTTTTTTGCAACATTTACAGTAATTTCTTCCTGAACACTCAGTTTTCGTGAAACAAATTCCACAAGTCTTGGTATCTTGCTAAGTCCAATAACTTTATTCTCTCTCGGAATATATGCAACATGCACTTTTCCAAAAAATGGCAACATATGATGTTCACACATCGAAAAAAAGGGTATTTCCTTCACAAGCACCATTTCCTGCGAATCGCCTAAATCTACATCAAATAATTTATAATTTTCAAAATTATCTACACTTTTTGTACTCAGAATCTCGTCATACATTTTTGCAACTCTTTTAGGAGTCTCAATAAGCCCTTCTCTATCGACATCTTCCCCAATATTTATTAAAATTTCACGTACTGCGTTTTCAATATTTTTTAATCTCGTTTCTTTATCTATGTTTTTGTTTTTTTTCATTTTCTTAACCTTTCTTTTTATTTATATAACAAATGCTACTCTTCAATTCATCTTGGCAAATTTTATTCTCATATTTATATGCTCTTAAATAAGTTTAGTATATATTTATTATATGATTTTATCTTCGTAATTTATTATTTATAATAAATGATTACTAACTTAACATTATTCATCTTTAGTAAAGAAGATGAACTCCTTTATAAATAGTAGTTATTTAATTATATTTCTAAATTTACTCAATTACATTAATAATTGTTAAATGAGTTTTTACATTTTTTAGTTTGTCGCAATATATTGTTCTAAATAAAATAATAACTAACGTCCGATAATTTAATTTAAAGATTCAAAAAATATAAGAATTATGATAATTCTTTTTATTGTATTCAAATATTTTAATTTGATCTATTAATTTTATAATTATTGGTTTTTTCAAATTTTTTCAATTTTTTGATCCCCTGCTTTAACTAACTCATTTATTTTTTCTGCAATTTCTTCTTTGTCAAAATACTCTCCATCGTAAATTTCAATCAATGGAACTAATACAAATAATCTATTCAGCATTTCCTTATGTGGAACTATCAAATCAGGTTCGTTAATTTTTTTATCTGAAAAAATCAAAATATCAATGTCAATCGTTCTTGGTCCCCATCTAATTTCCCTTTTTCTATCCAGTTCAGCTTCAATTTTATTTATGATTTTTAAGATTTCTCTTGCTGAAAAATCAGTTTTAATCTTAATTACTGCATTTAAAAATAAATCTTGCTCTAAATATCCAACAGGAGTTGTTTCGTATAATCCTGATTTTTTCAATACTTCAATTCCTTCAGTTTTTTCAATTGCTTCAATAGCTTTTTGAATATATTCTTCTCTTTTTCCAATATTACTGCCCAAACTTAAATAAACTTTGTTTTTAGCCATTTTTTATTTTATCCCTTCTTGCTCCGCCTAATCTTTTATCTGAATTTCAACACTGTCAAAAATTCCATTAATCGGAACTGCTAATTTTCGTATATTTACTTGCACATATTCGATTTTTTCATTCATTTCTTTTATCTCTTTTATAATATCCAAAGCCAATGTTTCCAGCAAATCTACTCTGCTTGCTTTAACAATTTCCTCTATTTTTCTATAACAATCTCCATAACTCAATGTACTATTTATGTCATCATTTTTAATGATTTCCTTTGAAAGTGAAATGATTAAATCAATTTCAATATTTTGTCCAATTTTTTTTTCTTCTTCATAAACACCTATATATGAATGAAATTTCATGTTATTAATCTTTATTATATACAATTGAATCTACCTCATTTCTATTTAAAGTTTGTGTATATTTTAACATATAAAATCTTAAAAATAAATAGTGTTAATACTAAACTCCGCCTAAATAAGAAATTTATTACAAACTTATTTGACAGCGTATAAAACCTAGTATTTTTAATATATACTCGAATCCATTTAAAATTAAACTATTAAAAATTATATCAATACTAAACCCCATTTGAAAAAAGAAATGATTTCCTATTTCACTTTCTGACAAGGGGTCTTGACCCCTTGCTAAACGGAATTATAAAAACTACATTGTTTTGATAGGGAATAGTATAACTAAGGGTTTGAGTAAATAGTCATAACTTTTGAGTTCAGTAATTTTTGTTTTTTAAATTACAAAACATGATAAATTTTAATATTTCTAAATTTTTCTCAAAAAAAGAAGCAGAATCCTAAAAATTCTACTTCCAAGCATAACAATCTATTTAGATAAACTTACAAATTAAAAACGATTTCCGTCCTTATCTTCACAATAGACATGTCCATCATATCTTTCATAACATTGTACGCCTCTTTCTTCCCATCTTTTATTTACTCTGTTCCAATAACTTGGACTAAACAATTCACAGCCTGCTACACTTAGTCCCAACAAAATTACAGCCAGAATTCTAAATACATTTTTCATAGCATTCACTCCTTTGTATTATTTTATCCTTACTAAATTATATATTTGCTATAATTTTATCATAGTTACCGTTTTTTTTTTTTTTTTTTTTATTTATCTTATAATTTTATTATAAAGGGCGAATACCACATTTTTAAATTATAGTTTTTCTACTAAATCTTTCAAGTAATCTTTTACTTTATCTTTTAATTCTTCATGTCTTAATCCAAATTCGACATTTGCAACAAACATTCCAAATTTATCTCCAGTATCGTATCTTAATCCATCAAAATTATACGCATACAATTTTTCACCATCGTTCTTCATTGCCAAAATTGCATCTGTCAACTGAATTTCTCCACCTTTTCCAGGTTTTGTCCTTTTTAAATATGAAAAGATTTCAGGCTCCAACACATATCGCCCTAATGCAGCAAGATTACTCGGAGCTTCAGCAATTGATGGTTTTTCAATGAAATCTTCTACTGCCACTGTTTTCTCGTCAATTTGCTTTAATGGCTTTATTATCCCATATTTTGAAACATTTTCATGTGGAACTTCCTGTACTCCTAAAATTGTACCGCCTTGTAATTCATTATACTTATCTACAAGCTGTTTTGTAACGGGTTTCTGCCCCTTTTCACTATCTGTATAAATAATATCATCTCCTAAAAGTACAACAAATGGTTCATCTCCCACAAATGCTTCTGCACAGCTTATTGCGTGTCCTAAACCTAATGGTCTTTTTTGACGAACATAATAAATATTTGACATTTCAGAAATATTGTTTACTATTTTCAATAAATCTTTTTTTCCTTTTTCTTCTAATGTTTTTTCCAGTTCATAAGAATAATCAAAATGATTTTCTATTGATCCCTTATTTCTTCCAGTAATAATAAGAATTTCTTCAATTCCCGCAGATACAAGTTCTTCTACAAGATACTGTAGTGCAGGTTTGTCAACTATTACAAGCATTTCTTTAGGTTGCGCTTTTGTTGCTGGTAAAACTCTCGTCCCAAGTCCAGCAGCTGGAATAACAGCTTTTCTTATCCTTTTTATACTCATAATTTTTCCCTCCAAAATATTGATAAACATTATTTTCATTCTAGAAAAGACTAGAACATATTGCTTTTAGAATTGTGTTAAAATATGTGACCATCGTCAGAATATGTAACTTTTACTGCTAATGGCTGAAATAAATTTAATTTTTCAAAATAATCTTTTGCCTTCAGATTAGCCACCATCTGGTATTCTTTTGTCTTTAGGTCATATTCATATTTTCCAATTATAATAATACTTTTTTCATCTGGAAATTGTACATAGAAACGTACTATTTCTTTATCCGGCAATGGAGTTTTTCCAAGATTTTTTGTATCAATGTTTGTAAAGAAATCTTTGTAATCATTGAATTTTTTATAAAACTCTTTCTTAAAATCATCGTTTGTAGTTGTTGGAGCTACTTTTATGGCAACTCCTACATTCGCATTATAATCTTCATCTTCAATCGTATAATATGCCATTTTTACTTTGTCTCTATCACAAAAAATATCATTTGTACGCTTTTCAGATTGAATTTTTTTTATAACCCTGTCTAAAAATATATCAGGATTAGGTGCAAAACTGCATGTATCACTAAATCCTTGCATCCCAACTAAAAATATAAGTGAAAATATTAATTTTTTCATTTTATCTACATCCTTCCATTTATCAGTATGTTTAATTATACCATAATTTATTAAATAATTGTATTAATTTTTAAAAAATTCCTAGAACGTTTTCAACTATTCCTGTGCCAAAAGCTCTTTCTTTTTCTTATTAAATTCTTCCTGTGTTATTGTCCCTTCATCCAGTAATTTTTTAAATTTAATAATTTCATCTGCTGCAGATGGCTTTGAATATTTTTGTGATTTTTCAATTTCTTCTATTGAATCGTTTACAGCATTTACAAATGGAATAAGTGTCTTTTTTAATACATTTTTTACCCTAAACATGGAAGCGCCATCCCATATTTCTATCTCGCCTACAAACAGCCCTTTCCTATACTTTACAGCATTTACCTTGCTAAGTGGAATTTCAATCTGATTCACGCCAAAAAGCATTCCTTTATCCAAGAGAATAATTCTTTTACTCGTTGAAACAATAAGCCAAGTATGCCCTTCATACACCCCTGAAGTCGCATAGGTAATAATTTCATCATCGCCAATAATATTTGTCAGTTCTTTAACTTCTTTTTTTGTTCCCCAAATTGCCGCTCCACATTTTGACAGCATCAGCTTTATATCCTTTAAGCTTCTCATATTTATAATTCCTTTCTCAATCTATATTTTATCTAATTGTACTATGTTTTCATAAATTAATCAAAGGAATTTTAATTTTTTATAAAAATTTTACTTTTAATTCGTACCTTTTAAGCAACTAAATTTTATATAAAGACGAAAAAAAAATAATTTTTATATTTTTGTTGCATTTTAGGAACAAAAGTGTTATAATAAAAATATAGATATGGAGGAAATAATATGAATATTGGTAAAAGACTAAAGGAATTACGAAAAGAAAATGCCTTATCAATGGATTCCCTTGTCGAAAAGCTAAACAGAAAATATAATTTAAATATAACCAAGAGCATGATTTCACGCTGGGAAAATAATCTATCTGAGCCAAGCAGCAAATTTATTACAGCTTATGCAAAATTTTTTAATATTGACTTAAATTATCTGGCTGGTATTACAGACATAAAAAATCCAGCTCCAGAATCTTTAACTCCTATTGAAATACTGGAAATTCCAATGTACGGAAAAGCAAGCGCAGGAACAGGATACATCAATCTTTCAGAAGAAATAGGCACTTATCCTGTGCCGCAAAACATTTATAGAAAAGGAATTTTTGCAATTAAAGTTTCTGGAGAAAGTATGACTGGACTTGATAAAAGTATTCCTGATGGCTCGATTGCCATCGTTGACCCTGAGCTTTGCAGCAATCCAGCAAGTTTAAATGGAAAAGTATGTGTCTTTGAATACAATGACGAAACATATATAAAACAATTAATAATAGACAAGCAGGGAATTATAAGGCTGCGTTCATTCAATCCCAGCTATGACGACATCATAGTTTTAAATGCAGAATTATTATATTGTAAAGGCAGAGTTATCAGAACTTTTGTGGAAAATCAATGGTAAAAATGAAATGGAGGTATAAATATGTCTAATAAAAACAAAGAAGAAAAATTTGAGTATATTGAGATAAATGGAGTTAAAATTCCTATTTTATCTATTCTAGATTCTGAGACTGAAACAGTTTCATTTGTTGATGGAGCGGAAGAATATCTTGAAAATTTAAACAATAAAATAAAGGAGGATAAGAAAAATGACATTAGTTAAAGGCCCTATTTCTGCAGTTATAGATGAAAACGGCAATTTTGATTTTAAAAAGGATAAATTAGAATACCTTAAAGAAATAAAAAAATATAGCATTGATAAATTAAGTAAAGAAGCCCAAAAATATAACCTGTCTAATGATAAACGAGTAGCTTTACTAAATAAGTCAGAAACTTTTCAATATATCAAATGTCTAATTTCTGACAGTTTTGTGTATACCAATAATGGTATTATCAGCGATGAAGATAGAAAAAAACTTCTAATTTCTCTTAATAAAGTATTTTTTCATGCTTTAGATATAAGAAGAAAGAGAAAACAGGAAAAATTAAGTATAAAAGAAGCTTAACACTATTTCCTGTTTAAAAACGAAAATTAATTTTAATAAGCCGATGAAACTTCTATTTCTTTGCCTACGACTGTTTGACGAATAAAATTTTCAAAATTTTGTGCTATTTTCTAAATAAAAAAGTTGCAATTTTAAAAAAAATACATTATAATAAACGGTATAAAAATTTTGAAAGGAGAATTATTTTAATGTTTAAAGAATTCAAAGAATTTATCTCAAAAGGGAATGTAATGGATTTAGCAGTTGGAGTTATCATTGGTGCCGCTTTTGGGAAAATAGTAACTTCATTGGTTGACGATATAATTATGCCTATTATTGGAATTATTTTAGGAAAAATCGATTTTTCAAACTTAAAATTTGTTATTACGCCTGCTACTGCAACTACTCCAGAAGCCGCAGTAAAATATGGATTATTTATTCAAAATATAGTTAATTTTTTAATCATGGCATTTGTTATTTTCTTAATGGTAAAATTTATCAATAAACTAAGAAAAACTGATGCTGAAACTACAGAAGAAGTTGCTGAAGCTGTTCCAACAAAAGAAGAAATATTATTATCTGAAATTAGAGATATTTTAAAAAATAAGTAACAAAATTATAATCGGAAGTTATTCATATTAGATTTACTTCCGTTTTTTTATTTCTCAACTGTTATTTTTAGTAAGTTTTAAAAATTTTTTCTACTAAACTCCATTTAAAAGCAAAAACTGTATTTTATATAGCAGTTTTTCCCAACAAAAAATAAAAATCCAGTATTTCAAAACAATTAAATATAATTTTTTTGCTTTGAAAAGTGAAATTATCAGGATAAACCTTTACAGCAAGATAAGGATTTTCGGTAATGAGCAATCCCGCAAAAATAAAGAGAAATATAATAAAAGTAGTAAAAATCGTTATTAAACAAAAAATAATAGGGATTTCCTTAAATTACAGTAATCCCTATTTTTATTTCAATGAATTGTTATTTCACTATATCATTTGTTTCTTTGTCCAATTTATTTTGAGTCATCAATTAACCATTTTCCATTTTGTTTTACAAGTTTTAATGTTATCTCTGTTCCACCTTGATGACCTTTTCTACCATCAACAACAAAATCTTCTTCGTATTTATCTTTTAAATAAACTGTTTTAGACTTAGAATCATATTTTTTCAATTGAAATCCACTTTCTTCTCTTATATCTATTATTCCTGCTCCTAATAAGGCATCATAGTCATAATTAATATCGTCATTTTCTTTTAAAAATTTCTCATCAGCAGGAGATAATTTTCCTTCAAGTGATTTTTGACTTAATTCTATATATTTTTCTCTTCTTCGGTATTCTTTTCTGAATTTTTCTGTAATTGGAGCTTTTGCAAGCCATTTATCGAGCTCATCAGGATCTCTAATTTGTATATATTCATTCATAAAGTTTATTGCTGTATTTATCGCTTCTTTATCCTCACTACTTAATTTTGTGTTTGCCTGATTACTTTCTTTAACTGTTTTTTGAACTTTACCTACTTTTGATTTATTTCTTGTAACTGACATTCCTAAACTTGCT
The DNA here is from genome assembly GCF_007990525.1 of Leptotrichia hofstadii. NCBI lineage: Bacteria > Fusobacteriati > Fusobacteriota > Fusobacteriia > Fusobacteriales > Leptotrichiaceae > Leptotrichia > Leptotrichia hofstadii. The sequence goes on along the minus strand of NZ_AP019823.1, from coordinate 1,335,549 downwards.
ACGATTAACATAGCTATTCCTACTTTTTTTAACATTTTTATCACTCGCTTTCATTTTTTATTTTTTATATTTATTCATAATTTTTCAAACTATTGTTTAATTTTCCGGCACTATAAAGAGCAACATTTATAAATGTATGGTCTACTACTCTATATATTTCAATTATTTTTTTCGAATTATATAATAATAAAGCTCCTTTACGCTCTTTTATATTCATTTTTTCTTTAGAAATCTTACTTATATTTTTTTTATAAGCTTCAATTATTTTTGCATGTTCCTCATCTGTTGTTGCTGAATCAAAGATTGTCGAATACAGCTTATTTTCAGAAAAAGCAAAGCTATTAAATTGTCTTTTTACACCTAACGGATCCTCTACATTTGCATAATAATAAACAGCATAACTACCATTATCGTGTGAATTTGATAACGGTTCACTTTTCACAATATTTCTCAATTCTTTTGGAGAAATTTCAAAATTAATTTTATTCGTAACTCTTTCTCCAAATACTGTTGCTGATAATAATAACATCATAAATAATAACATTTTTTTCATAGTTAGTCTCCTTTATTTTTCTTAAATTATTTTATTTTTGATTCATCAATCAACCATTTTCCATTTTGTTTTACAAGTTTTAATACTATTTCTGTTCCACCTAAATAACCTTTTCTACCATCAATAACAAATTCTTCCTCATACTTATCTTTTAAATGAACTATTTTAAATTTAGAATTATATTCTTTCAGTAAAAATTCACTTTCCTGTACTAAATCTCCTATTCCTAATCCCAATAAAGGATCGTATTGATAATAGGAATATATATCATTGTTTTCTTTTAAAAATTTCTTTTCAGCAGGAGTTAATTTTTCTTTAGGTGATTCACTTGTTACTGCATACAATTCTTTTTCCTTTAAATCTATATATTTTTCTTTTCTAAAATATTCCTTTCTAAATTTTTCTGTAATTGGAGCTTTTGCAAACCATTTATCGAACTCATCAGGGTTTTTTAATTGTATATATTCATTTGCAAAGTTTATTGCTATATTTATTATTTCCTTATCTTCATTGCTTAAATTTTTATTTACCTGATTACTTTCTTTAAATGTCTTATGGAATTTAATTTGTTTTGATTCATTTGTTGCAGCTGCAATTCCTAAACTTGCTATAATTAACATTGCTATTCCTATTTTTTTTAGCATTTTTTATCCCTTGCTTTCATTTATATTTTTTTAAATATTAATTTTATAATTAACCCGCTGGATAATATTCCAATACATTCTTTATATTACCATTTTTATCAGTAATTACAACCTTTTTAGTTTTTTCATCAAACCCAAAGTACAATTTAGAATGTTTTTTCCCATTTTGACCAATATAGTTGTCTATATAATAAATTCCTTTTACAGCTGTTTTTCTTATTTTATAATATGAAACATAAGCTTCAGAATTTTCATCAAGACTTTCTTTAATGGTAAAACCATTTAAATTTTTGATATTATTAAAATCTGATACTAACGGAAGACCATTTTCAGGTTTTTCATCATAATATGATGATAGATAAAAGTCATTATTTTTAGCAGATTCTAATTTTCCTATTTTAAAGCTATATGTGTTATATACACCCTCTACATCATCTTTTTTATCCAACCAGCTAAAATTCATTATGCTGCTTTCCTGTCCGGGAACTTTATTTTCTTTTTCAATTTTCTCCCAGCTTTTTCCCGTTGTAGTAATTTTTGCTGCAAATGCCATTATACTTAATACAAGCAATCCTGTTAAAACTAATTTTTTCATGTTTTTCTCCTTTTCCTTTGATAAATCTATTTTAACAAATGAACCTTAAAATTAACTGAAAATTTTTAAAAAAATGAAATTACACTCAAACCCATTTAAAATTGAACTACTAAAAATTATATAAATTTAGGATTTAAGTAAAATAGCCACAGTTTTTGAGTTCTGTTTTAAAGAAGTTTTACTATACAATAAAAAAATTGTAAATGAAGAAAATTTCAAATACAGTTTTTTTATTACTCCTAAGTTTGTTTATGATAATTTAGTGTTTTTATTATGATTTATAGCACTAATACATAATTGGTAACGGAGTGTATTCTCTTACACTACTATCTTTTTTCTCTGTCAGTTCCTTAAGTCTTTCAAAATCATATCTGTAAATAGTATCTTTTATATCCGTTATATTTATTTTACTTAAAGTTTTTGACGCTTCTTCAAATTTTCCTAAACGACGCTCAGCTTCAGCTTTTAAAATTATAGATAGATTATATTGATTTTTTTCAATACTATCCTTAGAATTTTTAGAAATCATTTTTACTAATTTGTCAGCATAGCTTAGTGCTTTTTTCAAATTATCTTCCGTCGCTAATTTTTTTTCATCATAGACATCACCAATACTTCCTATAGGCTCGTCTAAATAATATGACACAATCAAACTCCAGTATTCTGATGGCGCTTTAGAAAATACTTCGTCAATTGCCTTTTCATTTCCTAAAGATTTGTATAAATCTACCAGTCTGAAAAGTTCTTTCTCTGAATAATGTCCTTTATTTTTCTTAATTACTGCCTGTAAATAATACAACGCTTTTTCTCTAAATTCTTTTTCTGTTTTTTTATCAATACTTTCCTTATTAAAATCCATATAGTCATAACCATAATAGTTTATTTGAGATTTTTCTATATCAGAGAGAGTGTAGTAAAAATTTGCTATTCTTTCCAAATGAACGTTCTTATCCTGTTTTTCCACTAAGGCATTTGCTTTATCAAATTCTTTGTTACTAATATATAAATAAGCTAGCTTCCAAGGAAATTCGCTTTTATTTTCCATAGGCAAAGATTTTTCAAGATAACTTATACCTTTTGTCAAACTTTCCTTTAAAATATCAATATTTTCAGAATTCCAATTAATTTGCGCTCTATACGCTTTGTAATATGTTTCGCCTATTTCCTTATCTGAAAATCCTCCTGCCATTTCGTAAAATCTTCCTAAATAATATTCTTTAGGCGAAGTTTTGGGAACAGCCTTGTATTCTTTTGAGTTTATTATTTTTTCATATTTTTTCAACTCTTCTTTTGTAAATTCATTCTTAAACATTACAAATTTATTAGTTGGGCATTGTGGTGAATAATCAATGCTTCTAAACTTCTCCTTTCCTATTGGACAAGTATAATCCATTTCTATTGCTGGTACAGAAAATACATTTGTAACACAGAGCATTAATCCTGCCACAACCATTGCTGATAATTTTCTTGATTTCTTTTCCATAATAATTACCCACTTTCTTATCATAAAATCTTCCTTAAATATTATGATATGTTTAAATTTAAAAAGATTCAAGTATATATTAGCAAATTAACCTTAAATTTAACTGAAAGTTTTTAGAAGAAATAAACTTTTTTTGATTTTATTTTTTTAATTTCCAGCTTAAAACCTCGCCTGTTGATAAATTAACTCTAAAGTAATATTCTGTATAATTTGCTTTTATTATTCCTTTATAAACTGATTTTTCAACATCTACAAGAATAATTTCTTCAAATGAAGCATTTTCAAGGTTTTCAGAAACTTTTCGTTTCAGTTTCCCTAAAATCATCTCTTCCACATTTTTTTCTTTCTCAACATGCTTAGCAGAACCTTCCTCACTGTATCTTCTCTTGCTGTATTCCAACTTGTTCTCCATATCGGCATATTCATCAGGCTCAGACTTTTGTTCTATTGGTGATGGTGCTGGCGGCACTGCTATTGGCGCCTCTTTCGGTGGCAATGTTATAGCGCTTCCTATGTTCCAACGAGAATCAGATACAAGTCTTTCACTAGAACTATATGTGATTACTTTTCCTGTATTTGCATCAACATTATATCTATATCTTTTATTTTTATAATAAAATTCAATTGCATAAATATATTTCTTATTTTCTTTTTCCAAAATAAGCTTTGTCAATTTTACATTATTTGAATGCACTTTAGAATGTTCGAAAACAATTTTTTTGGCTTTTTCCAAATTTATTTTCACTCTATTGTTTCTTATTGTTACAGTCGTTATTTCTGAAGAATATAAATTTATGCCAGATACAGCAGGAATCATCGTTAAAATTAGAAACGGCTTTACTTTTTTCTTTAATGTTTTCATTTTTTTCCTTTCTATAAATAAATCTTTATTACACTCTAACCCATTTAAAATTAAACTATTAAAAACTATATAAACAAAGGGTTTTACTAAATAGTCACATCTTTTGAGTTCGGTTTTAAAGTGGTTTTACTATAATATTAATCAAAATAATTTTTTTAATTTTATGCTACAAAATTTTTTCAGGCAAATAAAAAGTAAAAATTGTCCCTTTCCCTAATTCACTTTCTACCATAATTGTCCCCTTATGCTCTTCTATTATCCATTTCACAATAGAAAGCCCAAGTCCTGAATTATCGCTGGAACGGGAAGAATCAACCTGATAAAAGCGATTCCATATTTTATTAATATGTTCACTTGAAATTCCGATTCCGTCATCAATAATTTTACATTGTATTTTTGAATTTTGCAAATCAGTATTTTCAGATTCATTTTCTATTTTATCTAAAGTTATTTTTATTGTTCCATTTTCATTCCCATAAGTAATTGCATTTGAAATAAGGTTTATAAAAACTCGTGTAAGCATATCCCTGTCAACATCTGCAAAAATATCATTTTTCTCATCGTAAATAATTTTAATATTTTTTTCTTTAGCATAATTACTTTCAATTTCGATAACTAACTGAATAATTTCATTCAAATTCTCATTCTCGATATTAAGTTTTTGATTCTTTTTATCCATTCTGGCAAGCATAAGCAGTTGAGAAATCAACCTTGACATTTTTTTAGATTTTTCCAAAATATTTTTTAATATATCTTCTGATTCTTCATTTAAGTTCAAATATTTCAAGCTGTACTCACTTTGCATACGAATTGCTGAAAGCGGAGTCCTTAATTCGTGAGCCACATCCGATGTAAATTGAGCCTCTCTATCAAATGCCTCCTGTAAGCGATTAAACATCTGATTAAAAGTTTCAGCCAAATCATAGATTTCCCTCTCTCCACTTTGTAAATTAATTCTTTGAGAAAGGTCATCCCCTCTCGAAATTTTGTTAACCGTTTTAACTATTTGCTCAATTGGGCTAAAAGATTTTTTTGTTATAAATTTTCCGCTTAAAATAGAAACAATTATTAAGAATGGAAATATAATAATAAATATTAAAATAATTAGTTCTATATTTTTTTCAAGGCTGGAAAAAGGTGTAATTCCTCTAATTAATATTTCTCCGTGTCCGATAAAATTTTTCCTTATATCATAAACGTACCATTTTGAATTTGAATTTTTCTGTTTTACTATTTTTACTTTATTGCTTTCATCAGAATTTTGAGAAACTTCTAAATCAATATCTGTATTTCCGTATATAAAGTTAAGATTTTTATCATAAATTGAAATAAAAATATCGTCGGTTATTACGCTAAGATTATTGTCAATTATTAACTCCCCATTTTCAAGTTCAATGCTCTTATTGATTTTCTCTACTGTTGTTTCAAGCCTTTTATAAACAGAATTTTTCACAGCAATAGAACTGATATAGAACATAGCTCCCAAAAAGCACAACACAATTATAATTATCATGCTTGTATACCATAACGTAATTTTGGTTTTTATTGAAATTCTTTTTTTATTATAACTAATTTTATTATTCATTTTCTTCCTTCAAGACATATCCTACACCTCTTATAGTATGAATTAATTTAGGCGTAAAATCCGTATCAATTTTTTTTCTTAAAAGTCTTACATGCACTTCTATTACATTACTGTTTATTTCAGAGTCAAAATCGTAAATATGCTGTTCAATTTTATCTTTTGAGATAACTCTTTTTTTGTTTCTTATCATATATTCTAATATTGAAAATTCTTTTGGTGACAGCTTTATTCTCTTCTCATCTCTGAATACAGTATGTTCATTGCAATCAACTGTAAGATTAGCTATTTTAAAAATATTTCCTACTGAATCAGACTTTATGCTATTTTTCCTAAGAATTACACGGATACGTGCAAGCAGTTCTTCAAAATCAAACGGTTTTACCAAATAATCATCAGCTCCATAATCCAGCCCTTTTACCCTATCCTGAACACTTTCTCTCGCAGTAAGAAACAATACAGGAGTCTGTATTCCCTTATTCCGTATTTTCTTCAACACTTCAAACCCATCTAGTTTAGGAAGCATTATATCCAGTATCAGCACATCATATTCTGCAGAAAAAATATAATCTAACGCCTCTTGCCCATCAAAACAGCTATCAACACTATAATTCTCTTTTCTTAGCGTTCTAGCTATAATATCATTTATCATTCTCTCGTCTTCTACTATCAAAATTCTCATTTTTCAAATCCTCGTTCCCATTATTTTGTTTCCAATTAAATATTTTTTATTTATTCAAAATTTATTTAATATCAGCCTATTAAATTAATTGTTTTCTAAATTTGATTTTAAAGTGATCCTGTTATGTATTCCTTCTCGAATTCTTTTGAAGCATGCTCCAATACTTTAAAATTATTTACTCTTCTATACATTCTTCTTTCAATTTTTGTTAACTCTGAAAAATCTTTTGAAAATGTATCATATAATATTTGAGCTTTTTCAAAAATTTCTTGATGGATTTCATTACAAAATTTTAGTTGTTTGTCTAAAAGTAAATAATATTTTTTATCATTAATATTATCACTTTTTTTCAACATGCTCAAATTGACTTTAACCATTGATTTATAATGATTTAAAACTGGTATCATATTATTAAGATTTATTACTCCCAACTTTCCATTTTTTATTTTTATAATATCCATAGTTTCTCTCATTTTTTTGTGTTTCTCTTTAGGAGAAGATAACGGAGCAAAATATTCTCTATTTTCAACTTTTAATATAACTCCAATAAAAGGCCTGTCTGTTTTTTTTGACACTTTACTTTCATAACTACCCAAGTATGCTAAATAACTAGAAGTTAAAGTTACAAAATATAGCTCCTCTCCTTTTTTCTTTCTCATAATTAACCTCCTTTTATAATAATAAAAGACGATATTTTGTATTTATACCGTCTTTTAAAAATACTTTATAACTAAAATAAACAAAATTAGGGAGATTTAGACTTCTCGCTCCTATTCGTGCCTATTTTTTAATACCTAAAATTTACATTTAGGGAGATTTAGACTTCTCGCTCCTATTCGTGCCTATTTTTTAATACCTAACTTACGTTTAGGAAGATTTAGGCTTCTCGCTCCTTTAAGGTCTATTTTTTAATACCTAATTTTGTCAATTATTTCTTTAAGAAAATTATACTATATTTCCGTTTATTTTTCAAGGTAAATTTTTAATTTTCTCACTGTTTCTTAATAAATCAATTTTTTTAATTTCTCCATCTTCTATTTATACTCGTTCAAATCAATCCCTTGATCCATCGCGGCAAATACGCAGCCACAGTAACATTGCCTATACACATCATATTCTGCACACATATCAACTGAACGTTTGTATCCGTTATTTTTCTTAAAGTCAGATGGCAGGTATTTTACATCAAAAATTTCCTGAATTTCCAGTCCCAACGTGTTTATCAGCTGGCTGTTCTTATGCGGACTTAACGTCAAGGCACTTCCAAAATAGTCAAACCCCAATTCCTGAGCCTTTTTTGCCACAATGTCAAGCCTCATCTGAAAACAGGCTGTACATCTTGCTCCACCTTCCTTTTCATTTTCCAGTCCTTTCACAGCCTTATAAAAATCCATCGGCTTATATTCATCTTCAATAAATCCAACATTATTTCCAGTACGCTCGTTGAATTTCCTAATAAATTCCTCCTGCACTAAGGCCCTTTTTACATATTCTGCTTTTGGATGGATGTTATTATTTGCAAACAGAACGGTCACGTCTGCATATTGCGTTAAAAATTCCAGCGTATAAGTACTGCAAGGCGCACAGCAGCTATGAATCAATATTTTAGGACGAATATCCTTATTTTTCCAATCTGAAATCAGTTTTGTCAAAATCGTATGATAATTGATTTTCTGATTAGGATTCATTCTTTCCAGAATTTCCTTTGCATTTTTTATATCCCTTTCAATATAGCTTTCCGTATTTTTTGTACTTTCCAATTGTTCAATATTTCCAATATTTTTCATTAAATTATTTTCTCTCCCAAATTTTTTTATATATTTATACTAAACCCCATTTAAAAAATAATAATAAAATTCTATAATAATTAATTTAATAGCCTTGTCAAAAAAATGCTTTAATTTTATGAATTTCATGATTTCTACTATTTAAATGGGAAATAGTATTAAACAATCATAAATTTTACTTTCTGCTAGATTATAAAATTAGACTTGTCTACATAATCAAGCGTTTTGAATTATTAAACAAGTCTACTAAAATTTTAAAAACTATTTTTTATTATACTCTTCCAGTGCCTTTTTCAACACTTTCATTCCATTTTCAATTTCAATCAAGTTATGTGTACAAAACGAAAATCTAGCTTCCTTTGTACCTTTTCCTGGCGTTGTATAAAATCCAGGCCCTGGTGCAAACGATAATGTTTGATTTTCATATCTAAATTCAGTCAATAGCCAGATTGCAAATTTTTCAATATCATCTACTGGAAGTTCTGCGATTAAGTATAATGCGCTGCTTGGCTTATATGTTACAACTCCTGGTATTTTTATGATATTATTATAAATCATATCACGTCTTACTTTGTATTCTAATTTTGTATTGTCAATGTAAGTATCTAACGTATTAATTAAGTTTGTACTTGCATATTGCTCAATTGTCGATACTGATAGTCTTGCCTGACAGAATTTTAGGGCTTGTGCTAAAAAGTCTTTATTTTTAGAAGCAATAACTCCTATTCTTGCCCCACATGCACTATAGTGTTTTGAAATACTGTCAACTAAAATCACTCTCTCTTCAATTTCTTTGATTGACATAAACGACTGATAACTTTTCTCAATTTCTTCATCGTAAATAAACTGCCTGTAAACTTCATCAGTAATAATATATAAATCATGTTTTATCGCAATATCCCTAATTAATTCCATTTCTTCTGTTTTGAAAACAATTCCAGTAGGATTGCTTGGATTTGAAAACATTATTGCCTTTGTTTTTGGAGTGATTAATTTTTCAATTTCTTCCTTTTCCGGCAAATGATAATGATTTTCAATAGAAGTTTCAATTGGAACTAATTTTGCGTCGGCAATTCTCAAAAAACTGTCATAATTTGTGTAATATGGTTCAGGGACTAAAACTTCATCTCCTGGATTGCAAATTGTCTGCAATGTAATTTGAATAGCCTCGCTTCCACCTTGAGTAATCAATATATCCTCAGGCAAAATATCAATTCCCACTTTTTCATAAGATTTTGAAAATGATTCCCTCAATTCAATGATTCCTGCCGAATTTGTATATTTAACGATTTTTTCCTTATAGTTGTTTAATCCTTCAAAGAATGTATCCGGCGTTTCTACATCTGGCTGTCCTATATGCAGTTGATACACTTTCACACCGGATTTCTTTGCTTCATCAATATACGGCACTAATTTTCTAATTGGTGAATAGTGCATGTTTAAAACTCTTTTTGAAAATTTTTTCATTCTGTAATTCCTTCCTTATTTATCTATATCCAATTTATTGCCAAGCTACTGCTTGTTGTATTTTTCATTTAACGCCTTTAAGATGGCATAAGTTTCTAAATCAAGCTTTCCATCGTATTTAGATGGTCTGAAATGATACTGAAATACTTTTATTACATTCTTTGTCTGCTCATCCCATCTTCCAGTTGTACTTATGGAATATCCGAACTTGCTTAATTCAGCTTGTACGGTTGCGGCTGGCAAGGATGCCCATGAAAGTGAATATTCATTCTCAAATGCAGATTTTCTATCATTGTCATACCACATTCCTAAGTTATATTTTCTATAAAGCTCTTCCCATGGGAATAATGGACCTGGATCAGGCTTTCTTTGAGGAGCAATGTCTGAATGTCCCAAAATATTCGTTGCGGGAATTTCGTATTTATCTGCCAAATATTTTACAAGGACAGCCACGTCTTTAATTTGAAAATCTCTGAACGGCTCAAAACTTCCGCTTACGTTACCGCTGTTTACAATTTCAATTCCGATTGAGCTGTCATTCAAATTCTTGCTAGTTTTCCATTCACTTGCCCCCGCGTGCCATGCCCTTCTGTTTTCATCAACTAAATAAAATACTGGATCATTTTTCTGGTTTGATATTAGGTAATGAGCACTTACTTCATTGTTTGTCAATGCTCTTAAAGATCCGTCCCTGTCCATCGCTGTATAGTGAAGAATTATAAATCTCTGTCTATAATTCTGCCCTTTTGAGGAATATGACGAATCTACAGTTATTGATCCTGCCGAATTTCTTATTGTCTGCATTCCTCCTCTGCCCGAGACAGAATTTCCGCTATTATTGTTTTCAGGCCTTTCTATAACTTTTCCTCTTCCATTTTCAATACGTATTTCTACCGGTGGTTTCTTCACGTCTTTTGAAACATCCTGATTATTTGCATTCAATACATTTCCAGCAGACAGAGCCAATGCTAGAAACAGTAGTTTTGTCCTATTTTTTCTCATTTTATTTCTCATCCTCCTGTTTATTTAATTTTAATTCTTTATTGGATTTCATCTCAATTTCCGTATTATTATTTTCCCTAAAAGTATATTTTACAGTATTTTTTAAAAATATATAATGAATAATTGCCAATACAGCAATAACAATTCGCAGAATCGCAGTAATATTAGCGTCAAAGTCCAGCCATATCATTGCTGAATTTCCTAGATTCAGCACCGCTATAATAATTAGCAGGATACTTCTCCGGCTTATCGCAATAATAATAAATACTATTGAGGCAAATATGAACAGAACTCTAGTTCCGCCTACAAACAGCACATACGAACTTACACTTGAAACAGTATCATTCATATACGGTGAACTTTGCAAGATTACACGCGAAATATTTACACATGCCAAGCTCAGAAGGAATATGGCAAAACATATCAAAAGATCCCTTACATCCCTTGCCGCTCCCTTTTCAGCCTCTTGCTGACTTTTGGCATTTGCACCGCTGCTTCTGTCTTCAAGATAGAAAACTGAGTAAAGGAGCATAATCCAGAAAAGCGTCTCAACTATTCCAAGCCAAAGCGTTATGTGAAAAATCCTGTCATTTACATATTCATGAAAAATTGAATTATAAAAATTGAAGTTTACAAGAATGTAAAAAAAGGATATTACTGCTCCAAATATTTTCTTATAATAAAACAGCATAGTCTATTCCCCCATAAATTTATTTATCCATCCAAGATAATTTGAATCTGTTATATTCAATGCCTCTATATGTGCCTGAAAGTTTACATCGTCATCGTATATTCTGAATATGATAGGAGCTAATATCTTTAACGTCTGGGTTTCAAAGATTCCATGAATGTTCATGCTGTAAATGAGCGGTTTCTGGAACTTCAAAAGCTGACTGTTTGTATGTTTTATTTCACACAGCAGTGCAAGAAGATTGATTTTCTTCAAGTCATTATTCCTGTCCTCAAGAACTACGTCGATCTGATCTGAAAGAAGCTTCTTATACCGCCATGACTGGTGTTCCCTGTGAGCCTTGCTCTGTATGAGGAATTTCATTTTTGGAGAGAACAGTATAAGATTATCCATATTTTTTTCGTATTTTATTGAAAAATCCCTTCCAAAGAATCCGCTCACTGCTTTAAGCAAATCATTCTGAACATTATAAATCGTATTTTCATCGTAAATCTTGTTAATTAGGCTTGATTTCTGCTCATTAAACGTATCATATAGATATATTTCAATTTCATATTTCTCAACATTTGGCATTTTCAGTATATTTCCTGCCAAAACGAAATTCAAGTTGTTGTTCTGCTGTCTTATCAGCTTCATATAATCGGTACTGTAACGCTTTCTCGAAACGAACAGGCTTTCATTGTTATAAGCTATTGCAAGCTGATAATTCAAGTTTGTCTTGTAATGAAGATTCTCATTCAGATACAGTGGCAATGAAACCGCCAGATTTTCAGCAAGTTCGGACTTTTCCCCAATTGATGTCAATGTAAGAATAAGAATATTAGGCTTTACACGTCTGCTCTGATTCAGCATAAATTCCGGATGGTTAAACTCATAATACCATATAGGCTTGTTTGTAGAAAAAAAGCGATTTGCTGTGTTCTCTTTTGCATCGCCATTTTCCTTTTTTACTTTAAGTTTCCAAAAATAGTCCTCATAATGCATAAATTTCTTATAATGCTCTATCCATGGAAATTTAGAAGTAAATTTGCAAAGCTCCAGCCCTTCCTTGTACATTCCCTTTACCTTGTAGTACTTCAATACATTTAGCGCTGTGTAAACGTTATGCTTTTCAGGATTGTAATATGCCAATACATATTGCTTAAACTCATCGTAAAGTTCGTTTAGCATGTAAATGCTTGATGTGATATACATCACTTCTGAATTATAGCCAGATTCCTTTAATGCAGTTATCAGGAAATAGTTTCCAGTTTCCTTATCCCCTTTTTTAAAGTAAACTATTGCCTGCATCATCTTGGCTCGCCAGTTTCCCTTTATTTCCGAAAGTTTTTCCAGCTTATTTTCATATTCCTTGACACTTCTTTTCTTTACTATGTCAAAGTATCTTTTAAACGCTGTCGCCGAATTCGGATTGATTTCAAGCGCCTCATAATATTTCTTCTCGCTCTCCTCAATACGGCCGCAAAGCTCCAATGCCTCAGCATAGGCTATACAAAGCCCTTCTGTCGTATTGTCTATATTCAAGTTTTTTTCATACAGTTCGACTGCACTTTCGCAAGAACCTGTCTTTATGTGATAAGTCCCAAGCATAACCAGCTTTCTCTCAAAATTTTCATCAGCCGCATAAAATCTAAGCACAGCCTCCTTTATTTCAGGGTACAGCTCCTTTGAAAAGGCATCCTGAATTATAGGATACAGCCCTTCCATGTTGCTCCAGTTTTTTCTTATGGCTGGATACAGTTTTTTATCAAGCCATTCTTTTTTGGGCATCTTAAATTCTTTCCCAAACTCGTCATAGTAGGAAATTTCTTTAAAATCATCCGAATAATTGTCATATCTGCCATTTTCCATAATTTCTGATTCATTGTTTACAATATCGTAAATCTCTCTTCTAATTTGCTGCTGGCTGCCGTCGCCACCTGAATAGTTTTTCTTCTTTTCTTTTTTTTCAGAAGATTTAAAAAAATCAAAAATCCCCATACATCCTCCTATCTTAAAAGTAATCCTTATAGCCTATCCTGTTATGGCTATAAAATCTCCATAATATATAATAGTATAGCATAATTTATTTAATAATACATCATTATTTTTTGCTAATCCTATACTTAATTTAAAAATCATTCACAATTTTTTTATTTTACTGAAAAAATTAATATTATTTTTACTAAGAAATTTTTACTAAAATCATTAATTTATACTAAACTTCTTTAAACAATATTAATTTTATCACAAATATTCTTAAAACACAACGGAGTTAGAATAAAAAAAATTTAAAATAGCAGTTTTTATGAAAAAATACATCTATTCCAGACTAATTAAATGAAATGACAAAAAACAAAATAAAAAAAGTGAGATTATTAAAATCCCACAATTAAGAAATTTTTACTTTTCATCATCTTTATCTAAAAAATTATTAAGGTTTTGATTGTTTTCATAGCTAACTTCTTCTTTATTCTTAAAATTATATTTGCTGTCTTTTTCTTCATTTTCCAAGTAATTATTCTCAACATTCAGATAAACTACAATTTGCAAAGCTTGAGAATATAACAGAAATAAACAAAGAACTATCGAAAAAACAGTAACTATCAGCAATACGCCCAGCATAACAAAAGAATCATTTCTTATGATTCCGGAAAGTGGCAAGATAACTACTATACTCGCTATAACAACCGCTACTACAAGTATTATTCCAGGAATTATTATTTTTAGCCTATTTCCTTTAGATAGCTTTAAGCTGTAGTCCAAGGATTCTGAAAGAGTGAAATTACGAATATAGTATACGCCATAAAAGTAAAGCAAGGCCCATATAAAAACAATTATTATAGCTACGTTCGCTAAAAAGGCTAAAAAAGTTCCTATGAAAGGGAATTTTTCCAGCACAAATAAAATTATCCTTAAACCAGCACCTATTCCAAATATCACAAGAGACTTTATAAAAATTCCTTCTGTTGAAAATTTGTCTGCCCTTCCTTCCACTTTTAACGCAATTTTTCTTAAAAAATATGCTATAAAGTAATTATTTACTATTGTAAATGCAAGCATCAAACCAAAACCTAATAAAATAAATACAGGAATTAGCTGCACATAACCCGAAAGAGCCAGCATAACAATCCAGAAGTAACCTAAATAAAAACCTATAATCGGAATAAATATTAAAATAAACTGTAAAAACGCAAGCAGCTTATTCTCTTTAAGAATTATCTTAAATAAATCAAGTGCCGCACTAAAAGTTTCTCCAATTCCAAGATCTTTTTTAAAGATTTTTTCTCTTAAATTTTCTAAATACATAATTTATTTTTCCTTTCTATTTTTTTATAATTATACACTAAGATACAAAATTTTTCAAACCTTAAGCTTGAATTTCTTCTTTTTTTTCATCTATGCTTTTTAAATAATTATATTCCACATTTAAAAATATAAGCGAATTTAATATTATTGAAACAATTCCGATTGCAGATGTCGCAACTGAGGAAATTACAGCAATCAGTATTACAATGTAAACTGATGTAAAAAGAAATGTAAAAAGAAACATATTCAGCAAAAATGGCAATGCAAAAACTAGAACTATAAGGGAAAGCACAATATTTGGCAAAATTTTTCTCAACTTGTTCCCCTTTGATATAGCCAGATTATATTTGTACGTCTGTACTATCTTCATATTTCTTATATAAAATGTTTCCCTGAAATACAGCAGTTTTATCCACGCTATAATTACAATTACTATCCAAGTTATGACTGGAACCGCAATCGCAACAGCCATAAGAACTTTCGAATAATTATATTCAGCTATTATTCCTATGAAAATACCGATTAAAACAGGAATAAACATCACAATAAAAAATGCCGCAAGAAACACGATAGTAAGCCCAAAAATCTTCAGGAACTTGAAAAACGTCTCCTTAAAGCTGTATTCATTTTCCCTGCCTTCTATTTTCATTACAACCTTTGAATACATCATTATTGAAAATAATGTTGAATAAACTGATATAACAGTATTAAAAAGGCTAATGCTAAGCTGCATTCCCGAATACCTTGCCATATTGCTGACATCGCCATAGCTGGCCGCCACCCTGATGTTTGTATTTATCGTATTCTGCAATGTGGTCGAGTATAGCGCCCATATATTCAATATTACCAGAATCGCAATCCATAGCTTATTTTCCTTTACAATGCTTCCAAATATATCAAAAGTGTTTCCCATGTACTCATCCAGCTTGAATTTTTTCTCAAACAGCTCTTTCTGTAAATTCTTAAAATCCATAATTTTTTCTCCTCCCTAAATCTGAAATCATATTTCATTTTCTATCATTTTTTCTGTATCTTTTCTATGTGATTTGAGATAATCGTACTCCACGTTCAAAAATACAACAACATACATTATTACAATGACAACCTGAAAAATGCTTGAAATAACTATTACAAACGAAGTAACAATGTTTCTTGCATAAAGCTGTCCGAAATTATTGTGATAATAATTCATCATTAATAACAAATTATTCAGTACAGTCAGAATAATAATAGGAATTGCAACTCTTAGCCTGCTTTTTCTTGCCAGCATAAAGTTATACTTTAAGGATTGCCACATTTTCATATTTCGCCCTGCATATATCTGAGTAAAGTAGGGAATAAATATTAATGACAGAACTACAAATACCATCCCAATTATCTGCCCATTTAAAATCTGATTCTTTGTAATTATTTTTGTAACAAACTTTAGCTGTTTTATCAAAACAAGTAAAAGAGGAACAGAAAATATCAGCACTAGCAAAAGTTTTAAATATTTAACAATCAGGTTTGTAAACTTGTATTCATTTTCTGTACTTTCTATCCGATGAAGCACTTTAGCATACGAAATGAAAATAAAAATTCTGCCATAATATACTAGCACTGTACTCATAAACCAGTATTTCTTTACGAAATTCGCTGGCATTATTCCAATCAGTATATTTGAAAGTACAAAGCCTGTAACCCATAACTTATTTTCCCATATAAAAACTCCCAAAATCCGAAACATCCACATAAAATATTCCAACACATTAAATTTCCGTTCAAACAGTTCCTTCTGCAAATCTTTAAAATCCATAATTTATTCTATTTCCTTTCAAAATTTATTGTAAATTTTTATTCTGTTTTTTCAAATAATCATACTCCACATTCAAAAAAATTATAACTCCCATTATTGATATAAATATTCCTAAAAAGCTTGAAATAATTCCACCTATCACAGATATCGGAAAAATTATAATTAATGGTATCTTGTCAAAAAGATGTAAAGAAAATGGTACTCTAAGGATAGCATTTAACAATACAAAAATAATGATTGGAATAATTGCTCTCATTCTATTTCCCTCAGATATTTCTAAATTATACTGGAACACATCAAATATCATCATTTTTCGAATACAGTAAATTTGTATGAAATAAAGAAACATTATTATCCCAAAGACAATTACGGCGATTATTATGATTCCAGCTATTATCATTCCTAGAAAACTAGCATTAGAATACAGCAATATAATTGCAGCTGGAAGAGTTAAAAATCCGCATATCACACTAATTACAAAATACACTAAAGTAAGCATCAAAAATTTGAGAAATAGTTTCTTGAATGTAAATTCATCTTCCCTGTTCTCAATTTTAAATCCAATTTTCATAATTGCAGCCGTATAAAATAAATTGCTGTAAACTGATGCAACTGTATTTAACATTGAAATTAAATAACTAAAGGAATCATACAGTCTTACATAACTTTCCGTAGTTAATTTTTTCTGAATTGTCGCCGAAAACAGCATCCAAATGTTTGCAATTATAAAAAATACTGTCCATAATTTATTTTCTTTTAAAAATACTTTTACGACTTCTTTTGATTCTTTAAAATATTCTGTCAGATTTAACTTCTTCTCTCTCAATTTATCTCGCAAATTTTGAAAATCCATATTCTTTCTCCTTCCAGATTTAGCTAAGAACGGCATTATCTGTATTAAAGTCTATGTATTCTAAATTCAAGTAAATAAGATTGCCTGCCATTGCTTCAAAAATCGTATAAAAAAGTCCAACCACTCCTCCAAAGAAGGCATTAACTGTCATTCGTACAACCTGATCCTTAACTGCAGCTTCAAACAGCCAGCTTGAAAAATAATTAAATCCTGCAGATACAGCAAAAACTATTAATAATACGTGCAGTATCCGTATCCTGTTTCCTCTGCTTATATATAAATTATATTTAAACGCTTCGACTATATTTATGTTTCTGAGATAATACGCCTGCTGAAAATACAGAAGGTTTAGTTGCAGAATAGCCCAGAAAATTATAAATGGAAGTACTGAATTTGTAAATATCATCATTATAATTCCTGCTATTACTAGAAATACTGCCAATATTATATTTACAAATGTCATTACCAAAAATTTAACGGTAATTTCAACTAAACTAAATTCATTTTCCCGCCCTTCCACTTCCAGTCCCATTTTTTTTCTTATAATAGCAAGTATAAACTGAACAACGAGCCAGACTATAATATAGCACAGTATAAACAACATCACTTCTGACACCAGCTCATTAAACTCCCTACTTCTCAAAAACTGATTGGAATCAATCTTAGTTTTTCCATATTTTTCTACAATCTTCTCCATTACTGCAAGTATTTCTGATCCTTGAAACCGGACTACAACTCCAAGAAAAAACAAAAATACCAAATGGAAAAAAAGCAATACAGGATGATTTCTTACAAATATTTTCAAAAGAGCGGAACCGTTGCTAAAGTATTCCCAAGCTGAAAAATATTTGCTCTGCAAATCATTCCTTAATTTATTAAAATCCATCAGGACTGCCTCCCTTTTCTATTTTTATTTTTCATATCAAAAATTATAGCATACTTTATTTATTTTTAAAAACTTTTTTATGAAAAAGAGCACTAAAATATTTAAGACAAATATAATTTACTATTCTAAGAGAAATATAATGAATTATTGATATAATAAAAATGATATCTAAAAAAGAAGGAGAGTTTATTATGTTAAAATCATTTAAAAAATCAATGATAGTCTTAATTTCATGTTTATCCATAAGCATTTTATCTTCAGCGGCGATTCCAAAAATCTCCCCCAAAAGAGCTAGTGAATATTCAGCTCAGTCAGCACGTGCATTGTCTTCACCCTACAGCACTGTTGCAAATGTAACTGTTTCAGGCAGCTTTGCCACTCTAAAGGAAACTGGTCAGCCCTTTACAGGAACTTATGCAGAATTTAATGAAGTTGGACGAGTGCAGGCCCTAAGAAGTTATCAGGACGGAAAATTACACGGGCCTATGTTTCTA
This sequence comes from Leptotrichia hofstadii, assembly GCF_007990525.1. Taxonomy (NCBI): domain Bacteria; kingdom Fusobacteriati; phylum Fusobacteriota; class Fusobacteriia; order Fusobacteriales; family Leptotrichiaceae; genus Leptotrichia; species Leptotrichia hofstadii. The sequence goes on along the minus strand of NZ_AP019823.1, from coordinate 1,316,885 downwards.
TACTATGAAAATGGAAATATATTAAAAGCCACAAATTATGTAAACGGCGTAAGGGATGGCGAAGATGTAGACTTTTACGGAAATGGAAACTCGAAGACGCTAAGACGTTATAAAAATGGCGTGCTGAATGGCGACAGCTATGATTTCGATGAATTTGGAAGGCTTGTTTCTACAATGCAGTATTCAAACAACGTCAGACACGGAAAGGAAATAAAATATTCAAACGGTATTGTTACAAATGAGAACACTTACGCCAACGGACAGCTGAACGGCGAGACAAAATCCTATTATTCCAACGGAACTCTGCGTTCCAACGGAAACTATTCACGTAATCTAAGACACGGTCAATGGACATGGAACTATGAAAATGGTACAAAAAAACTGATTGAAACATATCAAAATGGTTTAATTACCGATATTCTTGGCTATTCAAGAAATGGTGCGAAAGAACGTGAAATGAAGCTCGTAAATGGAAACGGAAATTTCACGCAATATTATGACAATGGAAAAATCAAAGTTCAAGGGGCATTAAGAAACTACAAGGCTTCTGGAAACTGGAACTTCTATAACAAAGACGGACATTTGACTGATACGCAGGGATTTTATTAAAAAAGGCTTGATTTATTTTAATTTTAAAGGTATAATATATTATATAACAAGTGTTTTAAAGGAGATTTAAAAGAAAAAAATTTACTTAGAAAAGTGGTGTTAATTATGAAAAAAATATTATTTGCTTTAATGCTTTTTGTAAATATTTTAGGATTTTCAGCATTGAAAAATGGTATTTATTCTGTTGAAAAAAGGTACGACGGCAACTGGAATTCATTCGTAAAATTAACAGTTAAGGACGGAAAAATAATCGGTGCCCAATATGACAGAAAAAATCAGAAAGGTGAATTATTCTCAATGAGCCAAAACTCATTCAGGGATATAGCTCTTGAAATTTCAAGAAATCTTATAAATTCTCAAAATGTAAGTTCTGTAACAGGAAAAGATGCAAAAGCAGTATCAGAATTTAAAGAAATGTCAAACTTTCTAATTGATAAAGCCAATAATGGTGAAACTGGAAATTTTAAAATGTAGTAAATATTTACAATTATAATCTTAATTTTTTCAAAATTAAAAAGCTAATATAACAAAAAAGGAGTTCTCTCATGATTAATCTTGTGAGATTTCTCCTTTTTTCTTAATTATTTTCTTCTAAAAATTTTAAAAATTTCCGTATTTTTCTGTCTTTTTCATCTTCCACTAATTTTACTTCAAGAAATTTTCCAATATTTTTATAATCTATAGCTTCTTTTTCAAATTCTTTTGAATAATCAACTTTTTTCAAATACAATATCTGTCTTTCTGGAACATAAAAGTATTTTCTATTATATGGCAATATAAAAACATAAAATACATCTTTACTGCCTATTTTCCATTTCCATCCGATTAAATGTCTTTTAAAGTTAAAACGATATAGCCTAACTGTCTCATTAAGTGAAAATCCATAATTCATTGCGTAAAGTTTTCTTTTGAAATCAAAATCCTGAACAAACCAGAAATTATATTTTCGATTTTCTTTTACAAGCCTAATTCTCTCATCTTTTAGAAAATAAATTAAACTTCCTGCATAAATTGAAATTATAAAAATAAAAATACTTATAACTGTACTTTTTCTTTTCCTGTAGTAAGCTCTTACTTTCCAAAATAGTTCTTCTAAAAAATCTAATATATCATATATCATTTTTCTCACCTATATGCAGTTTTAATTTTCAACATCATAAATAAAAGAATAATTCTGTCTCACATCTTTACTTAAACTTCTGCCAACTACACACATTTCTTCTACTGATTTTTCAGCTTTTTCTCTTACTTCCTGACTATATTCCTTTTTCAAATGAAATGCAATATTGATTTCTGTAACTTTAAAAGTTGTTAAATCGACTGTTTTTCCAACTTCTGCATAGCAATTTTGAAAATTTTGGTTATTAGCCTCCAATTTTATTGATAAAACTGTCATTGCACATGAAGCTACAGAGGCAGCGAGAAGTTCTGACGGAGAAAGCATTTCGCCATTACGGTCTGTCAAAATAATCTCGCTATTTCTGTTATTTTCGATTTTCATTCTAAAATTTTTGTCATATTTTACTATTATTTTTTCCATTTTTATCCCTTAATTATCTTAAATTCTATTTTAAAGCGTTTAATCCTGTTAAATTTAAGAAGTTCCAAGGCTTGTTATAATGAGGCTGGAAGAAGAAGTCTACAAATGCCAATTCTTCTACAGTCATTTTATTTTGAATACATACTGACAATGTGTTGATTGATTGTGTTAAGTCAATTTTAGAAGTTAACTGTGCTCCTAAAATTCTTCTGCTATTTTTTTCAAATACCACTTTTAAGGTTACTTTTTCATAAGTCGGCATAAATTCAGGACGATAGTTGTCAACTGCAATTACGCTTTCCACTTCTATTCCTTCTTCTTTTGCACTGTCCTCTGTTAATCCAGTTGCAGCCATATTGTTTTCATAAATTTTAATTCCTGAAGTACCTTGTGTCCCAAGATGTCTAACCTTATTTTCAAGCAAGTTTATACCTGCCAATGTTCCCATTCTTACAGCATTTGTTGCAAGTGGAATATATCTTTCCTTTTGCAATGGATTGTAGAATACTGAACAGCAGTCTCCTGCAGCCATAACGTCTTTATTGCTTGTTCTCATATATTCGTCAACTTTAATCGCTCCATTTGGAAGCATTTCAAGCTGTCCTTTAAACAATGAAGTGCTTGGCAGGAATCCAACACACATGATTACCATGTCAGCTTCATATTCATTTTTGTCAGTAACTACTTTTGTTACATTTCCATTGCTTCCTTCAAATTTAACAACTTTTTCTCCAGTTGCAATTACAATTCCTCTATGTTTAAACGATTCTTCAGCAACATCTGTAAATTCCTTGTCAAAATATTTGCTCAAAATTCTTTCTTCTGCATCAACTAGGACAACTTCTTTCCCATTATCTCTAAATGCTTCAACAAGTTCCACTCCAATGTATCCTGCTCCAACAACAACAACTTTTTGTGAATATTTTGCTCTTTCAATAATTTCATTTGAATGATTGTAATTTTTACAAAGCAAAATATTATTCAAGTCAATTCCTTCAATTGGTGGAATAATAGGCCAGGAACCAGATGTAATGATTAATTTGTCAAAAGTTTCATTAAATTCAATTCCAGTTTCCAAATTCACAACTCTTATTTTTTTACCTTCAATATCAACATTCTTTACTTCATGTCTCATTCTAGTGTCAACGTTTAATTCTCTTAATTTTTCAGGTGAACAGTAAAACAGCCCTTGAGGATCTTTTACTACTCCTCCTACATACAAAGCAATCCCACAAGACAAGAATGAAATATTGTCATTTCTTTCAAATACCGTTATCTCCGCATCAGGATTTGTCTTTCTCAAATTTAAGATTGCCGCCGTACCAGCGTGTGTACATCCAATTACAACTACTTTCATCTATTTCCTCTCCTTCACTATATTCATATTTTAATTTCAAACAAAATTTATAATAATTGTTAAATCAAATTATTTTTTTCCCAATCTATTTAATTATACTACATTTTAAAAAAAAATCAATAGTATTTTGAAATTTTTACAAATTTATATTTATACTATTCCTATTATAAATAACGGAAATTAAAATTTATGAAATTAAAGTCATTTTTTACAATATCATGCTATATATACTTATTTATTAACTATCAAAATATCTCTTTTTAATTAAATTTCATCATTAAGTATACATATAAAAAACTAAATTTCCAAAAACTCCTTCTCAAATTCATCTTCCGTAAGCACCCGAACGCCCAATTTTTCAGCTTTTTCCAGTTTACTTCCAGCCTTTTCTCCAGCGATTAGAAAATCCAGATTTTTTGAGACTGCTGACAGATAATTTCCGCCTTTGGACAGGATAATATCTTTTATGTCGTTTCGTTTGTATTTTTGCAGTTTTCCAGTTGCAAGGAAGTTTTTGTCTTTTATTGGATTATCTGCTATTTCTTCTGAATTAGTTTCATCAACAGCAAATTGCAATCCAATATTTTTTAAATCTGTGATAATTTTCCAGTTATCCTCATCATTTAAGAAAGTATTTACAGCAACTGCCACTTTATCGCCAATACCTTTTACAGCCAGTAAATTTTCGATTGACTGATTTTTCAGATTTTCAATATTTTTAAAAGTTTTTGTTAAAAGGTTCGCATTGAATTTTCCAACAAAAGGAATTCCAAGTGCGTAGAGAACTTTTGAAAAATCACGATTTTTACTGGACTCAATGCTATTTATTAAGTTATCTACACTTTTTTGTCCCATTTTTTCCAGATTTTCCAATTCTTCACGGTATTTTTCCAACGAATAAATATCGACTATTGTTTTTATTTTTCCAAATTCAATAAATTTTTCGACAATTTTGTCACCAAGTCCAGAAATATTCATTGCATCACGAGAAACGAAATAGGCAATTTGGCGTTTAACTTTTTCGGGGCAAAGTGGATTGTGGCATTTTAAGGCGACAAGTCCTTCTTCGTGTGCAAGCTCGCTATTGCAGACAGGACAATTTGCTGGCTCCTGAATTTCAATTTCTTGTCCAGTCCTATCGTCAAACACAACATTTACAACTTGCGGAATAATTTCTGCCGCCTTTTCTACAATAACATTATCGCCAATTTTTATATCTTTTCTGCGAATTTCATCAAAGTTATGTAAACTTGCTCTTTTCACAACAGAACCTGATAAATTCACGGCTTCAAGTTCAGCAACAGGAGTAATTACACCAGTTCTTCCAACTTGAAAAGTTACGTCCATTAATTTAGTCTTTACCTGCTCAGCAGGAAATTTGTAGGCAATTGCCCATCGTGGGCTTTTAGTTGTGTAGCCAAGTGTTTCGTAAAGTGCAAAATTATTTACTTTTATAACAAGCCCATCTGTTTCATAATCAAGTTTTTTCCTGTTGTTATGCCATTTGTCGATAGATTTTTCCAATTCTTTAAAATCAGTATATTTTTCAAATATTTTTGTTGTTTTAAATCCAAGTTTTTCAATATATTCAATGCTTTCCAAATGAGTATTTATCCCGTAATTTTCAGCATTTACAAGATAATAGAGATAACAGTCAAGCCCACGTTCTGCAACAATTGTCTTATCCAGCTGTCTTATTGTCCCTGAAGCTGCATTTCTAGGATTTGCGAAAACATCTTCTCCATCATCTTCCCGTTCTTGATTTATTCGGTTAAAGCTTGAAATTGGAAAGATAATTTCTCCACGAACTTCCAACGAAATATTCTCCTTCAATTTTTTAGGAATAGTTGTAATTTCCATAATATTTTCAGTCACATCTTCTCCAACTTGCCCATCTCCCCGTGTTACAGCCTGAACAAGCACTCCATTTTCATAAATTAGGCTTATACTAAGCCCATCCAGTTTCAGTTCCAGAATATACTCTAGTTCCTGTGAATGATCCTTAACATTTTCAGATAAAATAATTTTTTTGATTCTTTTGTCAAAATCCTCAATTTCAGAAATATTATAAGTATTCGACAGACTAAGCATAGGCACCCGATGTCGTACTTTTGAAAATTTTTCACTCGCAGTACCCCCAATCTTTTCAGTAGGGGAACTTTCCCCATTTTCCTCATTTTTTAGCAATTCTGGATATTCCTGCTCAAGCTGTTTTAATTCACGCATTAAAGCGTCGTATTCCATATCCGAAATAAGAGGCTTATCCTCATTATAATAAAGATTATTATGATATTCGATTTCATTTCTCAATTTTGTATATTTTTCTTGAACATCAGAAAAACTGGTGTTTTTTTCATTATCTATATTTTCATTTTCGTTATTTTTTTCTTGATTAAATAAATTCACGGTTGCTCCTTTTATAAAATTTGTTTTGTAAATTATATCATTTTTTTTATGATATGAAAAGTTTTTGGAGCAATTAAATCAGAGCTTGAATCCTAAATATTGACAAATTGTGAATGGTACAATATAATAATTTTATTAAGAATAATATAGTGATTTTTTACTTTTTTCAGAAGAAGTGAAAAAAATTGATTTGTATTTTTTTGTTATAAATTTATAAATTGAAAAAAGATAAAAATATTGAAAAAATATTGCAAAATTGTATTAAAATGAACTGGAGAAAAAGAATATTATTTGGTATTGGAAAATACTGGAATTGAGTATATCGGAAAATTTAAATGGTGTTTTTGGAGAAATGTATAGAAATTGAAAGTGAAAGAAGGATTGGTAAATATGAAAGATGAAAATAATATGGAAATATTGGAGATTAACATTATTAATAATGGAAAAACAGAAAAAAATAAACTATTTTTATCAGAAATTGAAGATGAAATTAATTTAAAAATAGAAATTGAAAGAACAATATATTTTTCAAAAAGTGATAATATCTTTGATTCTATTGTAGAATTGCGAAAAAAATTAGAATTAAAAAACATTTATTTACTTTGTAATGCTTCAGCTATTAATGTTTATCCTTCTGGAATGCAAAAAGAATTTGGAGGGACAAAGGCGTATAAATTACAAATGGGAAAACAAGCAACTTTATCTGATGTAGTAGATATTTTTGATTACGATAGTGAATTAAAAATTGGCAGTGTTAAGGAACAAGAAGAGTTTTATGAAAATTGGCTAGAAAGTTTGAGGAAATAAAATAAAAAAAATTATTGTATTATTAATTATATTAGTTGTATTTCTTTATTTTAATAATTCAAAAAAAGTAAAAAAAGAAGGATTTTACTCAGTTTCATTTTTTATTCTGACAATAAAGAAAAGATTTTTGAAGTTGAAAATATTGAAATTCATTATTTTAAAAATATTATTATAAAGATAAAAAAATTAGTGAAATTATTGTAAATGAAAGATTGGGAATTGATGATTTAAAAGATGCCAAATATATTGACGTCGATAAAAAAGAATTTATTTATTCAACAGATAAAGAAATAACTGACATTTTAGGTTCAAAAAACGAAAAATATGAAATTACCACATCTATCTATATGGAAAAAGGATTTGATTTAGAATTTTTAATAGAAAATGAAGGTAAAATAGCTACAATTAAAAAAGAAATTTCAGTTGCTTATAATGAATAATAATTAATATTTTTTATTAATGATTATTCCATATATGAAATTTATTATAGAACAATAGGTCAAGAGCATTATGATATATTAAGAAGTACAGGAAGAATGCCTGCAGGACATAACAGTGAAACCTTTATTTCTCCATCTTCTTTATATGTACAAAAATATGATTATGGTGGAGTAACGTTGGAATTTAAACTTAATCCAGGAACAACGAATGAATTAATGAATATAGGGGTTAAAAGTAAAAAACAAATAAGTGGCATAATGGTGAATCCTAATTATAATTATTCAAAATTGCCAAATGATTTTAAAGGTTGGGGAAATAATCATGCGATGTTTAAATTAGAAAAAACAATTCAAAAAAATCCTATAATAAAAGATCCTTATAATGTAAATATAGGATTAGGAAGTGAAGAAGGAAAGGCATTGAGTATATTTAATGATAACATTATCGATTACAAAGTAATAGGAGAATAATAATTATGGACAAATATCTTGAGGAAATTATATTACTATCAAAATGGTATAATAAAGAATTAACTGATGATGAGTTTTTAGAAAAATTTAAATCGGAAAAAATTAGGTATAGAAGAGAAGTTCCTAATATTGCAAAAGAAAAATTAAAAGAAGCTTGTACTTTGAAAAATGGAGATATGATGATGTATTACTCTCATTTAGTTTTTTGTTTAGTTTTTTCATCAAAAATAGATTTTGATGAAATTAAAGACAGTATTGAGGAAATGATAACAGGAGATTGGCACTATGACCATGAAAATATAGCAGGTGCATTTGAAGATATAGCTTCACCAAAAACAATAGAATGGGTGTATTATTTAGCATTGGCACATCAGTTTGAAGGATATGAAGGGGGAATTGCAATGGCTAGAAAATGTATTCATGCACTAGGGAAAATAAATACTCCTAAATCAAAAGAAAAATTGGAACTTTTGGCTAATAATTTAAATGAAACACAAGACTTAAGGGAATCAGCAAAAAGAGAGTTGAATAGACGTGATTTCACAAATAAGGATTTTGAGTGAGAAGACTGAAGATGTTAAAAAAATGATTTCTTTTAAAGAAGAGGCGAATAAAGTAACTAGAGAAAATGCAATAGATATACAATTAGGACAAGAAGGAGGGAAAGGATTAGAAATATTTAATTAGAATTTGAAAAAGTATGAATTTATAAAGGAGAATAAATAAAATGGAAGCAAAAAATAATAAACTTTTAAATATAATGATTGAGTTAATGAAAAGTAAAAATAAAAATGAGATAAAAAATAAATTCAATATTAACGATAAAGAAAAAGTAAAAATTATTAAAAAAGGGCTAGAAGAGGCTTATGATGAAAAAGACGAAGATAAGCTTTATTATGTATGTTCAGCAATATGGGAATTTAATTTACATACTGAAGCTGAAGAATGGATAGATATTTTATGCAAATTATCAAAAGAAAATTGGCATAACGAACATGAGGATTTTGCAAGTTATTTTCAAGAAATGAGGTTACCAAGAACAATAGACTGCATATATGAACTAGCAATTTCAAATTTTGAAAAATACCGTTGGGATGATAATTTTGCATTAGTGAGAAAATGCTGTTTTGCTTTGGGGGATATTAATACTCCTAAGGCGAAAGAAAAATTGGAATTATTATTACAAAGTGATGAAGAAATGATAAGAGAACATGCAGTGGAGCAGTTGAAGAGATGTGATTTTACAAATAAGGATGTTGAATGAAAGGATTGGTTATGAAAAAAGACGAAGAAAGAAATATTTATGCAGTATTTGATGACAAGACAATAAGAGTTTATCAGGCATACAATAATGAAATAGCAGATGAAGCTTTAAAGTTAGGAAAATTTGGAAGTAAGTTCAGTTTAAACAGAATGACTTGGATAAAACCATCGTTTCTCTGGATGATGTACAGAAGTGGCTGGGCTAGTAAGCAAGGACAAGAAAGAATACTGGCAATTGACCTGAAAAGGGAAGGATTTGATGAAATAGTGAAAAATGCTGTACTTTCATCTTTTAGGGAAGTTTCTGATTTATCTAAGGAAGAGTGGAAAAATAAATTAGATAAGTCAGAAGTAAGATGTCAGTGGGATCCTGATAGGGATATTTACGGTAATCCAATAGGAAGAAGAGCAATACAGTTAGGTATAAAGGGAGAAACGGTGAAAAAATATGTAAATGACTGGATTGTAAATATAACTGATATTACAGAGGAAGTTATAGAAATGAGAGAGAAGATTGAGAATAGGAGTTTTTTGGATAGTGATCTTCCAATAGAAGAAAAATATGTTTGAATCCTAGTATTTTTAAAATTTTATAAAATTTCTAAAATATATTGACATACGTGTAAAAAATACGTATAATAATATTGTAAGGAGGAATAATGTCAAGAACTAAACCTTACAGAAGTATTGTTAAAGTTTTAAAAAAGAATGGATGGGTACTTGATCATACAACTGGTTCACATGAAATTTATATAAAAGATGGTAAAATATGTCCTGTAAAATGTACAAAAAAAGATATACTATCTGGAACTTTAACAAATATAGAACGTATTACAGGGCTTAAATTCTAGCCTTGTAATATTTATAGGAGAGTAGTTTTATGAAAAATAGATTGTTATATCCGTGTGTTGTAAAAGAAGAAGACGGTATTTTTTATGCAAATTTTGTAAATTTTGAAGGATGTTTTACTGATGGAGAGACACTTGAGGAAGTTGTAAGAAATGCAAAAGATGTTTTATCGGGAATGCTTTTTACAATGGCAAAAAATAATATTCCGTTTCCAAAATCTGAAAATAGTGAGATAAAACTGGAAAATGGAGAATTTTTGATATATGTTGATGTCTGGATTTCTCCAATTTTAGAAAAAGCACGAAATCAGGCTGTGAAAAAGACATTGACAATTCCAAAATGGTTAAATGATGAGGCTGAAAAGCAGTCATTAAACTTTTCTAATATATTACAAACAGCATTAAAAGAGGCTTTGGGAATATAAAAATTAAAAATTAAGAAAAATGTTCAGAAATAGATTAAGTAAAATTAAACTTTGAACATTTTTTTATTTTTAAAATTCTATTTTTTATGCTGTAATATTTTTTCAAAATATGGTATGATATAGGCAATGAAAATTGTAAAAATAAAAGGAGGAAATTGAAAAAAATAAAATAATGGAGATAAATAATAATGAAATGACAAATATAAATATAGTTGAGAAAATTGATATTTTGGGGATGGATTTAGATAGTTTGCAGAAGAAATTTGTTGAGATTGGTCTTAAAAAGTTTAATGCGAGCCAAGTTTTTGACTGGCTGCATAATAAACTGGTATTTGACTTCGATGAATTTTCTAATATTTCTAAGAAAGATAGGGAAATCTTGAAAGAAAAATTTTATGTGGCAAAACTGGAGTTTAAGACACATCAAGTTTCGGAAGATGGGGATACTGAGAAATTTTTGTTTGAACTGAAGGATAGAAGGCTGATTGAAAGTGTGCTTATTTCTCATAAAAATCGGCATACACTTTGTGTATCTTCACAAATTGGATGTCTTATTGGATGTGATTTCTGTGCCACAGCTACAATGACTTATGAAAGAAACTTGTCAATTTCTGAGATTTTACTGCAATACTATTATGTTCAGAAACATCTGCTGCAACGTGGAGAAAAACTTGGAAATGTAGTTTATATGGGAATGGGAGAGCCTTTTTTAAATTATGATGCTGTTCTTGGTTCAATTAATATGTTAAATTCTCCAAAAGGGCAAAATTTTTCAAAAAGGAATTTTACAATTTCTACAAGCGGAATTGTGAATGGAATAAAAAGATTTACAGAAAATGAAAATCAGATAAATTTGGCAATTTCACTGCATTCGGTAAAGGATGATGTGAGAAGTGAGATTATGCCAATAAACAAAAGATGGGGAGTAAAACAGTTAAAAGAATCTCTTCTGGAGTATCAGAAACAAACTAAAAATCGTATTACATTTGAATATATCTTGATTGATGATTTGAACTGTGAGCCTGAAGATGCAAGGGAACTGGCTGGGTTCTTAAATTCATTTTCGTGTCTAGTAAACTTGATTCCTTATAATCCTGTTGGTGGAAAGCCTTATAAAACACCATCAAAACAAAAACAAAGGGAATTTTATAAATTATTGAAAGATAAAAATGTTAATGTAACGTTGCGGGAAACTAAAGGGCAGGACATTGCAGCGGCCTGTGGACAGTTGAAGGCAAAAAAACAAATGGATTCTGTACATAATATTTAAAAAATTTAGTTTAAGTAAATGTTGAAACAGTTACGAAAAGAGGTAGTAATGAAAAAGAATAAGAAAAAAGAGAAAGTGGCAAAACCTAGAAAAAAATTTAGTTTATTTTCATTTTTTTTCAAAGTTTTTGTGTTTTTGTTTGTAATCGGAGCTGGAGCTGGAGCTTATCTGGTTTATACAGTAAGCAAGGAAACACCTGTTGATTTGATTGATGGGTATGCACCTGTATCGCCTTCGGTAATTTATGACATTAATGGAAATCAGATAGATACGATAATGGTTCAAAATAGAGCGCCGATTGGAATTGGGGAAATCCCTTTGCATGTACAAAATGCGTTTTTGGCAATTGAGGATAGGAAGTTTAGGACGCACCATGGATTTGACTTTATAAGAACAGCAAGAGCGGCGTTTTTAACAATCACGGGAAGACGGCGTGAAGGTGGAAGTACACTTACTCAGCAGCTTGCAAAAAATGCGTTTTTATCGCCGGAACAAACGTTGACAAGAAAAATTAAGGAAGCGATTTTAGCAATAGAAATCGAGAGAAAATATACAAAAGACGAAATTCTGGAAAATTACTTGAATACAATTTATTTTGGGCAAGGAGCTTACGGAATAAAAAATGCGGCAATAAAATATTTTAATAAACAGCCAAAACAGCTTTCTATTGCACAAGCGGCAATTTTAGCAAGCCTTCCAAAATCTCCAACAAAATATTCAAAAATAGAAAATGCACTGGAAAGACAGAAAATTGTGCTTCATCAGATGAGAAACTTTGGATTTATAACAGAGGAAGAGTACAATGAGGCCGTTAAAGAAAAAATTACATTTGTAAATGGAAATATTAAAAGCCGTAATGAAGAGGAACAGATTTCAACTTCAAATGTGGCACCTGAATTTACAACAGTCGTATTGAGCGAAGTAAGAAAAATATTAAAAATACCTGAAGAAGATCAAAAATTCTTATTTGACGGTTATAAAATTTATGCGACAGTTGATTTAGATTTACAAAGGGCGGCTTATTCAGCATTTAATAATAATTATAACTTGAAGAGCCGAGCGAGCTTAAATGGTGCATTGCTTTCTATTGACCCAAGTAACGGGTTTGTAAAAGCAATGGTTGGAGGAAAAAATTATAAAAAAGGTAACTTTAATCGTGCATTAAGTTCATTAAGACAGCCAGGTTCATCTTACAAGCCAGTAGTTTACCTTGCGGCACTGCAAAAAAACATGGCAATGAATACTGTTATGGAAGATTCGCCAGTAAAAATTGGAAACTGGAGTCCAAAGAATTATGACGGAGTATTCAGAGACAGCATGACACTTGCCAAAGCATTGGAAATTTCCAACAATATAATACCAGTAAAACTGTTGCAGCGTATTGGAATCAATTCGGCTGAAAAAGTATGGCGTGATGCAGGAGTTGTAGGAGGAGATTTTCCTAAAAACTATACATTGGCACTTGGTTCAATTTCCACAAGACCAATAGATATGGCAATGTTTTATGCGGCACTTGCAAACGGAGGTTATCAAGTTCAGCCTCAATATATTTACAAAATCGAAAATAAATATGGTGAAGTTGTTTATGAAGCAAAACCAAAAATGAAAAAAGTTTATGATTCAAAAGATGTCGCAATATTAACTTACATGCTTGAAAATGCTGTAAATTATGGAACTGGACAATCTGCAAAAGTATTTAAGGACGGACAGCTTATTCCGATGGCTGGAAAAACAGGAACAACTTCTGATTATGTTTCAGCATGGTTCACAGGCTATACTCCAACTCTTGCGACTGTAGTATACGTTGGAAACGATGATAACAAGTCAATGGGGCCTGGAATGACGGGAGGAGCCGCCGCGGCACCAATTTGGAAAACTTATATGCAGACGGTAGTTGACTTGCCAAATTACAATGTTGGAGTGTTTGAATTTATAGATGACTATATTACAAGAAAAGATTTGACAACAAGAGATATTGATTTACAAATCGGACTTCTTGACAGAGATGGTGTGAATAAACGGACAGCGTTGTTTAAGGCTGGAACAGAGCCGGTTGAGTCGGAAGGTAAGTTTAGGAATGGGATTACTTTCTAAAATTTTGTTATAGAAATTTAATATTTGAAACTATAAAAGATAGAGAATTAAAAATTAGTTCTCTATTTTTTTGTAAATATAATTGACAATTTTCATTATATATTGTACAATAAATTGAACAAAGGTTTAAAAGGAGTGAGAAATATGATAGCTACAAATTATTCTAATATTAGAAATAATTTTAAAAAGTATTGTGATAAGGCAACAAGAGATTATGAAACAATAATTGTAACTAGAAAAAATGATGAAAATGTGGTATTAATGAGTGAAGAAGAATACAATAATCTTATGGAAAATTTGTATATTATGTCTAATAAAGATTATTATAATGAATTGTTGAAAAGAAAAGATGAGGTTGAAAAAGGGAAGGTTGAGAAACATGATTTAATTGAGGTGGAATAATAACATGAACATAAATTGGAATAGTGAAGCATGGAAGGAATATGTAGACTGGCAATCAAAAGATAAAAAAGTTATAAAAAAGATAAATGAAATTATAAAGGATATTCAGAGAAATGGAAATGAAGGAATAGGTAAAGCAGAGGCTTTAAAGCATGAATTAAGTGGGTATTGGAGCAGAAGAATAACTGATAAGCACAGATTTATTTATAAATTGACTGAAAATGAAGTTATAATAATAGCTTGTGCTATTCATTACAAATAACTTTTTAAATTATTTTATGTAAAAGTAATAAAAAATATGATTTCAAATACAGATTAATGTATGAGAGATTATATTTTTTGTTTATAAGAATTTATAAATTTGATTATGACATAAATAATAATTTAACTATAAATAATGCCCCTAAAATAACCATTACCCATGAAACATGTCTTCTGTCTTCTTTTTTCGAGAATAAATTGTAAAATAGATTTATTAATACGTAAGATAATATTCCTAATGTCAAACCATCTCCGATACTGTAAGTTAGAGCCATTGTTGTAATTGTTACGAAAGATGGAACACCTTCCAGAATATCATGCAAGTCTATGTTCTTAACTGAACTTAGCATTAGGTAACCAACGTAAATTAGGGCTGGAGCTGTGGCACATCCTGGTATTGAAATAAATATTGGTGAGAAAAACATTGATATTAGGAATAGGAATCCTGTTGTGATGGCAGTCCATCCTGTTCTTCCTCCCGCGATAACTCCTGTTGAGCTTTCTACATAAGTTGTAACTGTTGAAACTCCAAGCGCGGCACCAGCTGTAGTTGCAAGCGCATCTGCCATTAAAGCACGTCCTACGTTTGGTACATTTCCATTTTCATCCAACATATCAGCTTTTGAACATACACCAACCAATGTTCCGACAGTATCAAAAAAGTCTACAAATAAGAATGTACAAACTATAACAAATAAATTTCCAAATGTTTTAAAATCTGTAAATAGCTTAAAGTCCAATTTTCCCATAACAGGCATCATTGATTCATATTTAAAAATACCAGATGGTAAATAAATTCCTAAATCTTTTGCATGTGCAGGATTTATAAGCGCATATCCCCAAGCCAGCAAAGAACTTAAAACAATTCCATAAAGAATTGAGCCACGTACATTCTTTTTATCCAGAATTGCTATTAAAATTAATCCGATAAATGAAATAATAACGGCTGGAGAAAAATGTCCCATGCTAACTTTGGTAGATTCATTTAAAACAACCAGCCCACTCCCTGAAAAGCCGACAAATGCGATAAATACTCCAATTCCACCAGTAACAGCGTGTTTCATATTTTCTGGAATGGAATTTACTACGGCTTCACGCACTTTAAAAAGGGTTAAGAAGATAAATATAATTCCTTCACAGAAGACAGCAGTCAAAGCAGTTTGCCAGCTGATACCACCTTTTAATACAACTGTAAATGCAAAAAATGCGTTTAATCCCATACCTGAGGCAAGAGCGAAAGGCAGATTTGCAATAAGGCCCATAAGAAAACAGCCAATTGCGGCTGAAAAACAAGTTGCTGTAACTAATGCCCCTGCATCCATACCAGTTTTTGACAAAATATTTGGATTTACAGCAATTATGTACGCCATTGTAAGAAATGTTGTAATCCCTGCCATAATTTCCTTTTTCATATTGACATTTTCATTTGCTAGAAGCGGGAAAAGTCGTTTAAGTCCGCCTGTTTGTTGAACATTAGTGATGCCCATTTTGATTAATCAACTCCATTTCTATGTATTATTTATGTTGTTACAAATATTATTCATCTTCATTCGATTTATTTTTAGCCTTTTCATCTTCTGTTTTATCTTTGTCAAAAGTCATAACAACTTTTTCAATTTTTTTATTTCTGACTCGCTGTGGCTTGAATACAACACCATTAATTGTAATTGGCTCAATATTTTCGTTGTCTTCGGGAATATATCCTAAATTTTCAATTAAAATTCCGCTCAAAGTATCATAATATTTCGATTCAAGTTCAAAGTTAAAGTTATCATTCAAGTCATTTAGCGAAACTTCCCCACTAATTAAATATTTATTTCGTGACAACTGACGGATTGACAAGTCCTCATCATCAAATTCATCGGCAATATTTCCCATGACTTCCTCAATCAAGTCTTCAAGGGTAACAATTCCCGAAAAACCTCCATATTCATCAATCAGTATAGTAATGTGCTTTTTCTCAAGCTGCATCTCATTAAAAAGTTCATTTACATTTTTTGTTTCAGGAACAAAATACGCCTCTTGCAGCAAATCAGCAACTTTTATGTTATCAAACCCTTTTTTATAGGCTTCCATCATCAAATCTTTAGTTAGCAAAACTCCAACAATATTGTCAGCTTCATTTTCATAAACTGGAATACGTGAATATTTTCCAATTTCCTTATTTTCAAAAAGCTCATGAATTGAGATATTTTTATCAATCAAAAATACTTTTGTCCTCGGAATCATTATTTCTCTTGCAATTTTTTCATCAAATTCAATAATATTTTCAATCATTTCCTGTTCAGTTTCATTGATAACACCGTGTTCCTTACCAACTTCCACAAGTGAACGCAGTTCCTCCTTAGAAACCTTTTCTTCGATATTGTCTTCTTTCATTTTCAAGATTGTAAGCACCAAATTTGTAGAAAATGTCAAAAATTTTACAAATGGAGAAAATAACTTTGAAATAAATACAACAACTCCAATTGACGATAAAGCGATCTTTTCTGAGTTTCTAAGTGCAATTCTCTTTGGAATCAGTTCCCCAAAAACAAGAGTGATGTATGATAACAAAAAAGTTATTAAAATCATCGAAATTTGATTACTGTATGGAATATTCAAAGGTCGCAATGCACTCGACAAATATTGCGATAAACCAGTCGCCGCCGATGCTGACGCAAAAAAACCTGCCAAAGTAATCCCAACCTGAATAGTAGACAGGAATTTGCTAGGTTCCTGCAGCAAATTATCAAGTAAAATTGCCTTTTTATTTCCATCTTCAATTAATATTTTTAATTTGTTTTTATTTAACGAAACAATCGCCATTTCCGCACTCGAAAAGAAAGCATTAATTCCCGTTAAAATTATTATTATTACAATCTGTAATAATAAACTGCCCTCAGACATTTTATTTTTCCTCCTAAATTTTTTAAAGTAATTAGCATATTATAGCATATTTTTAAAAAATTTAAAAATTGATTTTAAAATAAAAATTATTTAAATAAGAAGAACGGTAAACTTTTAAGTTTCACTGTTCTTCTCGCTTCATTGGTTTTACTTTTTGACTCAAATTTTTTGTTCAAAAAACTAGAATTTAGTAAATAGCCCTAAATCCTATTCCACCTCTTACATTGTTGCCTTTTGTGTCATATCCGGCATTTACAGTAACTCCAAATCTTGTGTTATCAACTCCAATGTTTAGGTCAAACTTGCCGTTTCCGCGTCTATCTTCCTTTTCTTTCTCCAAGTTATACCATCCAGCAGTTGTATGTCCTACTCTCGCCTGATTTCTTTCCTGAAGTTTTCCAATTTCGTTTTCGTAAGCCGCTGTCAGCCCTACTGATAAATTTGTTCTTACCGCCATTGGCTGGACATATTTGAACTCCATTCCAACTTCAGGCTTGACTGAGAAGTAGTCGTTTCCTTTTACTTGCAGTCTCATTTGTCCTGATTTCTCTTTTATATTATTAAATTTACCATATTCCATTTTTACATATCCGTATGGACGTAAATGTGTTTTTTCGCTCATTCTTATATCGTAGCCAATCTCATTTTTAAGGGCAGCTCCGTAAGAATTGTAAGAAGATTTCGCTTCAAAAGTATCGTCTACTACCCAAAATCTACGTTTCATGCTATTGACTCCAGCAAATACATCTCCTGAAACTGTCCATTGCAATGCTCCGTTATGATCCTTTTTGGGCGACATTGTTTTAAATGCTCCTATTTTAAGTATTGTCTGCTCTTCTCTTGATTTACCAATATCTTTAAATTTGAATCTGTTTGTTACGGCTCCTGCGTACCATCCGATTGAGTTGCCCATTTTAACTTTTTCATCTTCATGAACATAGGCTACACCATAAGCATTGCTTCTATAGTTAATTATTCCAACTGTGTCTGTGCTATATTCATCTCTTGCACCAAACACTTTTATCTTGTTGTTCTGCTTAGAAGGGTTTCTCCACTCATCCCTTAGATATCTGAACTCTTTATCCAAAGTATTTCCAGTTGCGTTAATTCTTTGCTGAAGATTTGCATACTGATGCCCCTTCATTTCATCCACAGACTGTGTAAAAATCTGAGTTTCCCCCTTACCAAGATCGTTAAGCTTGTCAAAAATCAGTCTTTCTCTCGAACCAAGAGCCTCAACACCGTATCTCTGCTCCAGACCATCAAGGAAATTATATGTATTTTCATCTTTTTCGCTCGTAAAGAAAGTATAAGGAATTTTTACCATATACAAAGTTTCGATTGGTCTTGTTGTCCCCTTTACAGGCTGCGCAAGCCAAGTCAGTCCGGCAGAATTAATATTTAACGTTGTTCCTGATGAAGTTAACGAAGAAATAGCTTCATTGTAAGGATGTAAAATATTTTCACCAATTTCAATTGCTTTTGTGTTAGTGTATTTTGCCGCTTCCGTACCAATAATAAGGTTTATATCCTCAAGTCCAATCAGATTATCTAATCCTTGAATAGGATTTGTGTAGTTTACTCCGGAAGTATCCACATACATTCCGATTTCATTTACTTCTGCCTTTGAAACTAGATTTAAATATTGCGGCAATGAAAGATCCAGAATTGTTGATCCAGCAGTTACAAATGCTGGTGATGGACTTGCAATATTTGTATCTATTCCTGTAAGCGCAACTTCTCTTCCGTTGATTGTCAATCTAGGCTCTCTTGGAGGATTTTGAATAAGCAGGTTCCCTTTTGGCGATATTATGTATTTTTCTTCTGTGGAAGTTGCAGAATATACATCAGCTCTTGTTCCATGGACTGTTCCTGTCTGATTAGCCAATATCAGCGGATTGACTCCTGTCGCTCTTGGCTCATTTTGGGCAGCCAGCGCCGAGTCGGCATCCTGATATATTCCTATACCTCCTGGAGAAGTAATCAAAATTGTTCCATAGTTTTTAATATATCCGCCATTTACTGTTGCAACCCCTTTAATTCCTGAGGCAGTTCCCGTAGATTTGATAGTTCCGTAGTTAATACCTTCAGCTCCACGATCAATGTACATACCAGTAGCATTTTTACCAGAAATGTTAATTACATCATAGTTTATGGCTTTTGAACCGCTTCCTGCGGCGTACATTCCGATTGAATTGTCAGATGCTACATTAATAGTTCCTCTATTTTCGATAACACCTTCATTTGAAACAGCCTTGGTATTTTCATCATAATATCCTGTCGCCATACCGATACCATATTCCTTGGCAATTCGGTCAGTTCCGCCAACTAATATTGTTCCGTGGTTAATCGCACCTGTTCCATCTGAATTTGCTCCTGTTGAATAAATACCAACATTCCCATTTCCGCCAGTCAAATCAATATTTCCGTAATTTTCAGTTTTTCCCGCAGTGTAAAGTCCGTACGATTTTCCTCCGGCAGTTGTGATGTCAGTATTACTGTAGACATATCCATTTTTATCGTTTGAATAAGCATAAACTGAATCTGGTCCAAGTGAAGCTGTTAATTTATTTGTCGCTGAACCAAGCAATAAATCAGTTCCTGTTGTAGAATCCACAACATAACCAAATGCATTAGTTCCAACAGTCATGTTAGTTCCTGTATTTATAACTGTCGTTTTTAAAGGATTTATAGCATCATCTGCAATAAATACTCCTACTGCTTGATTATCTCCGACATTAATTGTTCCACTTTGTAATATTACATCTGAACCTGATGTTAATTTTTTATCAGATGAACCTGTTGCAAAGATACCTACTCCGTCTTCTCCAACATTAATTGTTCCACCTGACATAACTACACTATTTGAAACTCCATAAATACCATAAGATTTCTTGCCAATATTTAATGTTCCTGATGTTTCTATTTCTGTATCAGCATCATTTGTAAACATACCGATTATTGGCGCAGCTCCTGTTGTATCTGCAAGTTCAAGTGTTCCTTTATTTATAAGAGCTGCACTTAATCTATCAGTTGTTAGCCCTTGTGCTGTTACAACAGCAGGATTAATTGCACCATAAGTTCCATACATTGCAACGCCTTCTTGTCCACTTATTGTAATCTTACCTGCTGTATCGTTTGTAAGTAATCCACCTTCAGTAATCATACCAATAGCGTTCTTGCCTGACATTGTAATTTCACCTTTATTCGTAGTTTGAGTATAGCTATTTCCTATTCTTGTGTAGTCCATATTTGTTCCAGCAGCATCTAAACTGTTATTTTTAGCATAAATTCCTAAAGAATTTTCTCCATCAAGAGTGATTTTACCACTATTTGTAATATCTACTGTTCCTAATTTGTTTATAGGCGAAGATGGACCAGTAGTTCCAAATTTTTCATACACAACATTGCCTTTACTGTCTATTCTATATGAAAGTCCAAGAATACCAATACTGTCTTTACCACCAACTTCAATAGTTCCATTAGATTTATTATCCACTTGTGTTCCATTTGTAGCATAAAGTCCTACTGCAAAATCATTTGGAGTTGTCTTTTCAACTTCAATTTTTCCGTCATTAGAGATGGTTCCGTAGTTTACATACGCACCTACTCCACCATTTCCACTATCTGTTCTGTCTACAGTGATTGTAGCGCCATTTGCAACATTTACTCCAGTTGTGCTTCTGTTTTGGGAGTTTCCGCTGGCACTCACGGCTAATCCGACTGGAATTGCTAAATTACTGTCAATATCTGTAATTTGTGTTGTGTTTAATTGAGCCAAAACTTTTGAATCTACATTTAAAATTGAATTTTGAATAAGCAGCCTTCTTGTAAATACTTCACTGTCTGAGCCTGCAGTCGAATCAGACTTATCAATTCCAGTTCCATCAATATTAATTTTTGCTCCATCTAAAACTGCAAGTTTATAATAATTGTTTCCAGTGCTAGTTGAAACATCCGATGGATTAAGTCCAGAATACCCTAGCAGCGTTGCCGCGATTCCTGTTGTACTTAAATTAGTTGCATTTTTTATGCTCATTAGTATTGCGTTGTCTGACTGCATGTCAACTTTTGAGCCAGTCAGTTTTATTGGCTGTGCTGATGCAGGAACTGAGGCATCCACTGAAAATCCAGTTGCTTCTCCTTTTAACACAAGCTTTCCGTCAGTTAAATGAACTTTTCCATTATTTTTTGAATAAAGGGCATAACCTTTTCCATCATAAGTAACAGTTCCTTTGTCGACTACCACTTCTGAATTTGCTCCTACTGAAGCGAGAGCGACTGAACCGCCTTCCACTTCTATTTTTGGTCCGTCTGTTGCAAGCGAAGTTCCTGCTGTAGTAATTTTTGCCCCGTTTTCTGCAAATAACCCAAATCCTGCATACTCGCCTGTTCCTGCTCCTTTAGAATCCACTATTTCAGCACCGGTAATTTTTATATTAACTAATTCTGAAGCTGGAGCCGGACTGACTGCTGCAATATCAGAAGCAAGGCTCACTTTAGTATCTGCACCAGCAGCATAGACACCTCCAGCATTTTCTGTGCTTTTATCTAATCCTCCGCCAGCTTTTGACGCAATAGCCGTTTCTTTTGTGCTGGTAACTTTTGAATTTATGACAAATTTTTCTTTTACATCGACAGCTGAAGCATCTTTGGCATAAACTCCCACTGAGTTCTCAGTTTGATTTGAAGTGTCTACATTTTTTACGGTTACTTGTGTAGTTTTACCGCTGTCAGATAATCCGTCGGTGTAAATAGCCATATTTGCGTTACCTTTAGAAAGGGTTACCGTGCCATCTGAAGTTACCGAGGAACCTTTTACTTTAACTGCAATTCCAGTGTTGTTTGTACCGCCTTCTAATAATATGTCTCCTGCTCCCAATGTAACGGCTACTTCTCCATCAGGATAAATTCCGACATTTCCTTTTGTCTTGTCATATATTCTTATTTGATGCTTAGTTAAATTAATAGGCGCTACAGTGTAAATTCCAGTGGATTTTGTAATAAGATTGTTTTCCTCTATTTTGGCTTTATCATCAGCTGTTAGTGAGGGATTGGACAAATCTTCGCTTATTCCAGCGTTAGCATCGTCAGTTCTATTTATATCATAATTTGCGAGTCCTCCTGTACCGTTAAAAGCCTTGTTTCCTTGCCCAGCGCTCCCAATATCGGCGGCAAAATATCCTTTTACAGTTGTTCCGGAAGTATTAACAAATAGCCCTGTACTCTTATCTCCATAGATAACTACAGGATTCCATCCGTTTCCAACAGTTGCCATATCTGTTCCATCAGTAAAGTCAAGATAGGCATCAACATTTCTTTTTAAGTAGATGCCAGTTGAATTTTCACCATGTACGCTAACCGAGCTTGACCTGTTTACAATGTCAACAGGACGTTTTAGACCTGAAGCCAAAGATAATGACGATACGGCAGTTGTTGTAATGTTAGGGTCAATTAAGGCAAAAGTTGAATTTGGAGTCCAGATGTCTATTTGTCCAGAATTATATAAAGTCTGCTGATTTGGAGTCCAGTTATCATTTGAAACAACAAATATGGCATTATATTTTCCAAAGATTCCATTATCTTCTAACGGTTCGATAGCAACATCGCCAGTATTTATCACTATAGCCCTTTTATTTCCTTCGGTATTATGGTTATAGCTGTTTGTTAATGATATATTTCCCCCTTTCATAGTTATTTTTCCAGCGTTTATATATGTCTGTGAATCAGATGCCGCCGTTACGTTTGGGTTTGCGGAATTTAAATAGGATATTGCATCATTATAGGCTGCAAGGCTCGCGCTGGAAGAGGCGGTAATCCAGGCAGTCTGGTCCGTTATGTTCTGAGCGCCGTGCAAATCTAAGTGTGCAAATTCTCCCAAATTAGTAGAACTGTTTTCTTCCCGTCTTGAATACACAAAAGTGGCATCAGATAACATTGTAGCATCTCCCTTTTTTCTGTATCCAGCCATTTTTAAAAATCCATTTCTGTCAATCGTTGTCGTTGACGGTCTGCTTAAATTTGACCAGGTCCCTATTGTCGCTGGGAGATAAACTCTGGAACCTGATATATCCCTGTAAGCCAAAGATCCGTTGTCTGCTCTTCCTGAATATCCTGAATAGTTATATCTGAACGTTCTTCCAATTCTTTCTACATTAAAATTCCCCGCTGTTATCGCGACTCCCCCTTCTATGACTCCGTCATCGTTTCCTTGATTCTGAAGAGCATCGTCATAGGCGCTGTCAAAGTCATTTCCGTTAGATACGGCTACCACGTTAAATGGTGCAGGCTGACTTGGGTTAGGTACGTTTATGATTGGAGAGGAAGGCTCCTGCACAACTCTTGGCTCAAACGAAGGAAGGCTGGCAATTGTCACAAGCTTTTGAATATTTGGATTAGTTTTTGTTATTGATTTTGGTGTAATTGCGGCGTTTATTGGAATTGCCGCATTTGGCTCATAGACAAATCCTAACGTAGTTGCATTTGAACTGCCTTCGCTTACTGGTTTTGCTAAATATTTTCTTAAAGTTTTGTCTCTTTGATAGATAAC
Organism: Leptotrichia hofstadii; assembly: GCF_007990525.1. Lineage (NCBI taxonomy): Bacteria > Fusobacteriati > Fusobacteriota > Fusobacteriia > Fusobacteriales > Leptotrichiaceae > Leptotrichia > Leptotrichia hofstadii. The sequence goes on along the minus strand of NZ_AP019823.1, from coordinate 1,293,253 downwards.
ATCGCCAGTTTTGTTCCCTTTTCCTTTAAAGTTTGTGTGCCAGCCGCTGTAAAAATAGTTTGCTCCGTACTGCCAGCTGCTCCAAGGTGACTTTGTCACGTGGTCTCCCTGCTCCATTAATTGAATCAGTTCAAGATTTAAGTTTTTTATTAATTTGCTGTTTTTCTGTTTTGTATCCTTAACTTTTTGATGCAAATTCTTTATTGAAGATGAAATCTCTAATTTGTGATCTTTCACGCTTTTATCTGGTGCTGCTGAAAACACATTGCTTGCAACTGATACCATTCCTGTTATTAAAAACTTGATAAATGCAGAATCTGTATATTTAAAATTTTTCGTTTTTTTTGCAAATGCACGTAAATCTTTTTGTAAAGTTTTAAGATTATTTGTCATTTTTTGTCTCCTTTTTTATTTTTAGTTTCCATGATGTCATTTAAAATCCTTTTGCTTCTAATCCCTTTTTTATGTTTAAAAATAAATAAAATTTGGAATCGGATAAAAGTTATAACTTTAAAAGTTCCTCTTTAAAATCAAGCTAAAGAGTTATGATAACTTAATTGAAAAGATTTCAAAATTATTACAAGGCGTATTATATCATAAAAAAAAAGAAAATAACAGTGCTTTTTATAAAAAAAATAATATTTTTATCAGTTTTTTAACAGGAAAAATATCAAAAATAAAATAAATTTAATCTATAGCAATTTTAGTTAAGAAAACAGAAAATTACAAAATCTAAAGCAATACCTATGGCTAGACTACGACTTTTATTTGCCCAGCTCCGAAACTCCGGCTTACAGTCAATAGCCGTAGCTAAACAAATGAAAACTCTATCAGTTTATTAAAATTTAAAAATTAGATTTATTTTTATAATTATTTAACCAAAAGAAAAAAGACAGGAGTACATTCCCCTGTATGGGAAGCCCCTGCCCTCTGTATATATTTCATAGCTTTTAAACCATTGTCATCCATCTTATCTTTTCTATGTCACATATAGGCTAGTATGTTATGTTTCCATACTTGTCTTTACAGTAATAATCACCATTAGCCCTCTTAAAACATCTTACACCTCTTTCAGCAGCTCTCCGATCTGATTCTTTCCACAGGGCAATATCACGTGCACTGCATCCCATAATTGCCACAGTCAGTATAATCATGAGTAAAATTTTCTTAAACATTGCATATCATCTCCTTCTGTTTTAAATATCTATGTCAGATATTTATTCCATTTTATGTATTAATTATTTGTGTTCTTTTTATATTTTAATTATACAATATTTCAAGTTAAAATGCAATTTTTTTATATTTCTTCCAAAAATTTAATAAAAAATAAAATTATATCTAATACTAAATTCTATTTAAATAACGAAATTATTACAATCTTTTCTAATAAAGGGCATAAATCTAATATTTTCAAATAATTAAAATATAATTTTCATTTTTCAAACAGATTTCAGTATAAATAGCCTGTCGAAGCATTTTTCTGTGCTGGCAAAACTGTCTGAGCATAGCGAGTTTTTTGGCAGTGCAGAAAAATGCCGTAGACTAGCCATAGGTTGTAGGATTTGTGGCAATGAGCAATCCTACGAAAATAAAAAAGAAAAAACATAGTAATATGAAAAAATACTTATTAATCAAAATATCTAAAAAATAATTTAATTGAATGATTATGAATTAGCTATTATAAACAATAAAAAATTACAAAATCTCTTCAAAAACATACTTCTGAACTTTCATTCCCAACCTTTCATAAAATCTAACAGCTCCAGCATTATTAGCCCAAGCATCCAATGTTAAATTGTAACAGCCTTCTTTTTTTGCAAAATCTAAGGCAAAGTCATATAATTTCTTTCCGATATTCTGCCCACGAGTGCTTTCATCAACGCAAAGATCATCAATAAACAATGTTTTTATATCAGTTAGTACGTTGTGATTTGTTTGTTGCTTGAAAATACAGAAAATATAGCCAATTACGTTATCATTTTCATCAGTTGCTACGAATATTGGCTTGTTTGAATCGTTTAACATTTCTGTTAATTCTTTTGCTGTGTATTTTTTTCCAGTTGCCTTGAAAATGTCTGGACGACCTTCATGATGAATTAATAAAATTTGTTCCAGCAGATTTTCTATTTTTGGAATATCTTTTTCTTGTGCTAGTCTAATTTCTTTCATTGTAATAATTTTTCCTTTCATTTAAATTTTTTTTAATATTATTTACTATTATTTACTATTTAAATAGAGAATATTTAATAAATTTTGAATTATATATCTAAACTTCTTGTTCTTAAAATAGTTTCTATTTTCTGAATAAGGTTTAATAATGAAAACTCAATCAGTTTATTAAAATTTAAAAATTAGATATAATTTTATAATTATTTAACCAAAAGAAAAAGAGCAAGAATATATTCTCCTGAACGAGAAGCCTCACCCTTCTTATATAAATTCATCATTTCTTATTTTGTATCTTCGCAATAAAAATTACCATAACGGTCTCTGTAACATTCTCTTCCTCTTTCAGAAGCTTCTCGTTTAGCTTCATTGTATTCATCTATAATACTGCAGCTGAACACAGTCATAGCTAATATAACTAGCATAATAATCTTTTTCATAAATATTCATCTCCTTTTATATTGTCTTATCTAAGTTGAATATGTATTTCATTTTTTGTATTAATTAATTGTGTTCTTTTTATATTTTTATTATACAATATTTTAAGTTAAAATGCAATTTATTATATTTCTTCCAAAAATTTAATAGAAAATAAAATTATACCTGATACTAAATCCTATTTAAATAACGAAATTATTACAAATTTTTCTAAATCTAATATTTTCAAGTAATTATAAGATATAATTTTTATCTTTTAAACAGAGTCTGCGATAAACTAATCTGTCGGAGCATTTTTCTGTGCTGGCAAAACTGTCTGAGCATAGCGAGTTTTTTGTCAGTGCAGGAAAATGTCGTAGACTAGCCATAGGTTGTAGGATTTGCGGCAATGAGCAATCCTACGAAAATAAAAAAGAAAAAGTTGAATGATTATGAAACCTAATTATAAAAATTTATTCTCATTTTAAAATGGGGATAATATTATAAAGTTTCTAAAAATTTCTTTCCATTTTCAATTTGCATTTCAACATTTTTTATGGAGGTTCCACCAAATGAATTTCGTTTGTTTACGCAGTTTTCAATTGTGATTTCTGAAAGAATATCATCTTTGAAAACATCAGAAAATTTATGAAATTCTTCGAGTTTCATGTCATCAATTGCGATTTTCTTATCTTCGCAGTAGGATACGATTTCTCCAACGATTTTATGTGCCTGTCTGAACGGAACGTTGTGTTTTGCAAGGTAATCGGCTACATCTGTTGCGTTTAGGAATCCTGCTCGCATTGAAGCATAGATTTTTTCATTATTTACTGTTATTGTATCAAGCATTAGGTAAAAAATTTCGATGGATAATTTGATATTGTCAATAGAGTCAAAAATTCCTTCCTTATCTTCCTGCATATCCTTATTATAAGCTAGTGGGAGTGCTTTCATTGTTGTTAAGATTCCCATAAGATTTCCGTAGATTCTGCCTGTTTTCCCTCTTACAAGTTCGGCAATGTCGGGATTTTTTTTCTGTGGCATAATTGAAGAGCCAGTTGCAAAGGCATCATCCAGATTTATAAATGAAAATTCGGATGTGCACCAGATAATAATTTCTTCTGAAAATCTTGATAAGTGCATTGAAATTACTGAAATAATCATTGCAAGCTCAATTATAAAATCCCTGTCGCTTACAGAATCAAGACTATTTTCCGTAGGCTTTGAAAATCCAAGTTCTTCTGCCACAAAATGTCTGTCAAGATTAAATGTAGTTCCAGCTAATGCCCCTGCTCCAAGTGGCATTTCATCACTTCTTTTGAGAAAGTCCTCAATTCTCGAAATATCCCTTTTAAACATTTGAAAGTAAGCCATCAGGTGATGAGAGAATAAAATCGGTTGAGCCCTTTGTAAATGAGTATATCCAGGAATAATAACATTTTTATATTTTTCAGCAAGCCCTAGCAGTACATTTTCCATTTTTACAAGCAAATTTGAGATTTTACGAGCTTCTTTTCGTACATACATTCGTACGTCAAGAGCCACCTGATCGTTTCGGCTTCTGGCAGTATGCAGTTTTCCAGCCACAGCCCCAATAATCTGTGTCAGCCTTTTCTCAATCGACATATGAATATCTTCATCTTCAATTCTAAACTCAAATTCTCCCTTTTCAATTTCATCCTTTATCTGAAGCAGCCCATTTTCAATATCTTTTTGTTCATTTTCTGAAATAATCCCTTGTTTAGCAAGCATTCTGCTGTGTGCAATACTTCCAGCAATATCCTCTTCATACATTCTTTTATCAAACGTAATGGACGCATTAAATTTTTCTAACAATTTGTTAGTTTCCTTATGAAATCGCCCTTCCCACATTTTTTTCATATTTCTCAGCCCTTTCTAAAAACATAATTTATTTGTATATTATATCAAATAAAACCTTATTTTTAAAGAGCATGCAAGGATAAATTGAAATAAATAAAAAAATATGATTAAATTTTATTTTTCTGAATAAATTATAGTTTTTTTAAAATAAAATTTTTTATAAGAAAATCATATTGAAAATTACTGAAAAAAATTGTACAATTTAATGGGTATCATATTTTAAAAAGTGGAAAGGAGTTCAAAAATGAGAAAGTATTCAAAAATATTATTTTTAGTAACAGCGGCAACGATGATTTCCAGCTGTGCAGTAGCTCCGCTTACAGGGAGAAGGCAGCTAAAACTGGTAAGTGACGAAAGCGTGGCGGAAAGCTCGGTTTCCAGTTACAGGCAGCTTATTCAGCAGGCAGGAGCTAAGGGGCTTTTGGCAAATAATACAGCTGAAGGGCAGCGTCTGAGAAGAATTGGAGGAAAAATTTCTACAGCAGTTGAGCAGTATCTAAGAGAAAACGGAATGTCAAATAAGGTGTCCAGCCTGCAGTGGGAATTTAATCTGATAAAAACTAATGAAATAAATGCGTTTGCAATGCCGGGCGGTAAGATTGCCTTTTATACTGGAATATTGCCAGTTCTGAATACCGATGCAGGAATTGCGTTTGTAATGGGGCACGAAATTGGTCATGTTATTGGAGGTCATCATGCTGAAGCTTCAAGCAACAAGGCGCTTGCAGGAATCGCCGCAACCGTAACAGATGCTGTAACAGGCGGAAATGCTGTATCTTCACTTGTTTCTGGCGGACTTTCAATTACTCTTCTGAAATTTAACAGAACTCAGGAATACGAGGCGGATAAATACGGAATGATATTTATGGCAATGGCTGGATACAATCCGTCCGAAGCAATCACGGCTCTTGAGAGAATGGACTCAATAGGAGCAGGAAAAGGAGCTGAAATTCTGTCAACGCATCCATCTGGAAAAAATAGAATTGAAGCGGCAAGAAAATTCCTGCCTGAAGCAATGAAATATTATAATGCAAGATAAACTGATAATTTTTGAAATCAATGAAAGGAAATGCTGTGAAAAATAAGATAAGTATAGCTCCGATGGTGGACAGGACGGACAGAAATTTTAGAAATTTCGTGAGAATGATAAATAAGGATGTTTTGCTGTACACGGAGATGATAACGGCACAGGCTGTTCTTAATGGGGATTTGGACTATATTTTGGGATTTGATGAAGTGGAACATCCTATCGTGCTGCAAATTGCGGCGACTAATCCCAAAGAAGCGTATCAGGCTGTAAAAATTGCTGAAAAATATAATTACGACGAAATCAATCTAAATGTCGGATGTCCTTCTGACAGAGTCTCAGGAAACATGATGGGAGCTTATCTTATGGCATTTCCAGAAGAAGTGGCAAACATTGTGAAATCAATGAAAGACGCAACAGGAAAGCCGGTGTCTGTAAAACATAGAATTGGAATTGATGGAAAAAATGTATTGCCAGATTCTTTCAAACGAACATTGCTAGATAAATACGAGGATATGGAAAATTTTATTAGCATCACTAAACAAGCCGGTGTCAGCAAATACATTATTCATGCACGGATAGCGATACTTGCAGGACTTGATCCGAAGCAGAACAGAAGCATACCGCCACTCAGATATGATGAAGTTTACCGTGTAAAGAAAGATAACCCTGATTTGCACATAGAAATTAACGGCGGAATAAAAACAGTTGAAGAAATTGACGAACATTTAAAATACGTGGATTCTGCGATGTTAGGACGTGAAATTTACGACAATCCTATGATTTTAGCTGAATTTGAAAAATATTATGGAAAGGAAATAAACATCACTCGCAAAGAAATTATAGAAAAAATGATACATTATGTTGAAAATATGGAAAAACAGCAGCTTCGACCACATCTATTCCTGATGCATGCACATGGATTATTTCACAATGTACGCGGCAGCAAGGCTTGGAAGCGGGCAATTAATGAGCCAAAGGCGAATTCTGAAACATTAAGGGAACTGCTGAAAAAAATTGAAAATTTTTAAGGATATGAAGGCATTAGTGAAAAGAATTTTGTTAAATTAATCGTTGTTTTAAAAGACAGCGATTTTTTTTTGAAAATTATTTTTAATTAGCTAATCAAAATATTCTAACTGCAAATATAAAAAATATTTTTTTTGGGTAGACTTTTTACTTTTTTTATGTGATAATTTAATAAAAGATAAGAAATTTTTCACAAAATAAGAAAGGCCAAATTTTTAGGAAAGGAGAATGTAATAAAATAAGAGATTTTATTACCATGTAAAGAATGCGAAATAAAGAAACTTTAGAATCAATAACAAATGCCTCGAAAAGTAAAATTGGACTTTTAAAAGAAGGTAAAGGAAAGTACTTCCTGTCTGCATTTTTGGCTGGAATGTTTATTGGGATAGGAATTTTATTGACTTTCACAGTAGGAGGAGTTAGCAGCGGATTGCCGACTAACAAAATTCTTATGGGAGTTAGTTTTGGGATAGCGCTTAGCCTTGTAGTTGTTTTTGGAACTGAGCTTTTCACAGGAAATAATATGATTGGAGTAGCAGGGTTTTTAAACAAGGGAATAAGTTTTAAAGATATGATTCTTATGTGGGCAGCATCTTATGTGGGAAACATCGTAGGGTCAATTATGCTTGCAATAGCGTATGTATTTTCAAATTCTGCTTCAAAACCTGTTGTAGAATTTATTGTGAAAGTTTCAAAGGCAAAGATTACTGCATTGCCTCACGAACTGTTTTTTAAAGGAATTTTATGTAATATTCTTGTGTGCCTTGCGGTTCTGGCTGGAATAAAGTTAAAAGAGGAAACCGCTAAGCTAATAATGGTATTCTGGTGTTTATTTGCATTTATAACTGCTGGATTTGAGCACAGTGTTGCTAATATGACTCTTTTAATGATGGGGATAATATACAATGGAGCAAAAGAAATAACATTAAATGGTTATTTTTATAATTTATTATTTGTAACATTGGGGAATATTGTTGGTGGAGCATTTGTTGGTTTTGCTTGCTATTATTTAGCAAAAAAGGATAAATAATAATTTAAATAAAAAGAAAAATAATTTTTAAATGGAGAGATAAAGTAAAATTTAGGAGGGAAAATGAAAATCAGTTTAAATCGTGAAAATTTTAATCTGGCACTTGAAAAGCTGAAAAAAGAATACAAGATATATGCTCCAATTGAGATACCATTTCGTGGTACATTTTCAGATACTTCTGTAATCAGATATTCTGAAATTGAAAAAATTGATGAAATATGTTTTGACAAAAAATCTCATTTTTCAGCAAAAGAAATAATGTTGCCAATAACACAAACAATGTTTTATTTTACAGAAGAAGGATGCAAGATGCCCAAAGAACAGGAGCAAAAATATCTTATATTTCTTAGAAGCTGTGATTTACATGGTGTCAAAAGAGTTGATGATATTTACTTGAATAATAAATTTTTGGATATTTACTACAAGAGGGTTAGAGATAAAGTTAAATTTGTAGTGTTTGGATGTCCAAATTCATTTGAGAACTGTTTTTGTGTAGATATGGGCACTAACAAGACTGATGAATATAATATTGGAATAAAAGTTACAGAAAAGGAAATATTTGCTGATATAAAAGATGATGAATTGAAGGTATACTTTGATGAACTTATAGCTGAAAAAAATACCAGAAACGCTGATGAAAATAAAATAAATGAAATGTACCTGGATGTAAAAGATGAAAAAATGAAAAAATATCTTGAAGAAATAATTGCTGAAAATAATAGCAATAAAATAAAGGAAAATGTTGAATTTGAAATGGAATTCGTAGAAGATAATGAAATCCATGTGGATATTCCTGACAATATTGAGCTTGAAGATATAATAAATCTGGATTTATGGCGTGAATACGACAGTCGTTGCATAGCCTGCGGAAAATGTAACTTTGTTTGTCCAACTTGTACCTGCACGACTACACAAGATGTTTTTTACAGCGAAAATGAAAACAATGGAGAAAGAAGACGTGTGTGGGCTTCATGTCATGTGAATGGATTTACAGATATGGCTGGTGGACATTCATTCAGACAAAGACATGGAGATAGGATGAGATTTAAGGTAATGCACAAAATATCTGATTTTAAAAAAAGATTTGGATATCAGATGTGTACAGGGTGTGGAAGATGTGATGATGCATGTCCTGAATACATTTCATTCTCAAATTGCATAAACAAGTTAAGTGCCGAACTAAAAAGAATTTCGGCTGAAAAAAGAGGTGAAAAATCAGAATGAGTACAATTAACACATTAAATACAATAAATATGGATGAACAGGCTATAATGGATATGAATGTATATTTACCGACTGTTCACAAACTTTTGTTTATTGAAAAAGTTACTGAGCTAGAATGGCTATTTCGTGTAGAATATAAAAAGGGAAGTGTAGAAGCTGGACAGTTTATGCAGGTTTCATTACCAGGAGTTGGAGAAGCCCCTATTTCCATTGCGAATTTTGACTTGGAGGAAGGTTATCTTGATTTCCTTATTAGAAAAGTTGGAAAAGTTACAGACAAGATTTTTGAATTGAAAGCAGGAGATAGAATTTTTTTGAGAGGACCTTATGGACACGGCTTTCCAATTCAACAATACAAAAATAAGCATATTGTAATGGTTGTTGGAGGAAGTGGAATTGCTCCAGTTCGTCCAATTATTGAATATTTTACGAAACATCCTGATGAAATGAAGTCCTTTAAAATCATTGTTGGATATAAAAATTATGAAAGTGTTATTTTTGAAGAGGAATTTTCACGTTGGAGAGAAAATATTGAAATACTTGTAACATTGGATAATGTAGAAACAGCAAGAAATATTGGAAAGACAGAAGACGAAATTCATGAAGGAATGGTTACCAAATATATTCCCGATTTAAAAATTCCTGAAAATATGGATGAAGTTGAATACATTGTTGTAGGTCCACCAGTAATGATGCATTTTTCTTGCCTTGAAATCCTAAAAACAGGTATTCCAACTGAAAAAATATGGGTTTCGTTTGAAAGAAAGATGTCCTGTGCCGTTGGGAAATGCGGACATTGTAAAATCGATGAAACATATATTTGCCTTGAAGGGCCAGTATTTAGATATGATTTTGCAAAAAAATTACTTGATTAAGATATGAAATTTTAAGAAAAAACAAAAGAAGAGGTAAAAACAATGAGCATGGATTTAAATAGAAAAATTGTTACAAAAAATGCATTCAGGGTAACAAAGGACAGATCTAAAACAGCATTGCGTGTGAGAGTACCAGGAGGAGCAATTACTGGGGAAATAATGGAAATGGTTGCAAAAATAGCTAATACTTACGGAGATGGAAATGTTCATATTACAACTCGTCAAGGTTTTGAAGTGTTGGGAATTTCTTGGAATGATATTGAGAAAGTAAATAAAATGGTGCAGCCAATCATGGAAAAATTGGAAATTAATTATAAGGATAAAGATAAAGGATATGCCGCTGCTGGTACAAGAAATATTGCCGCTTGTATCGGAAACAAAGTGTGTCCAAAAGGTGCCTATAATACGACGGAATTTGCAAAAAAAATTGAAAAAGCAATATTCCCGCATGATTTTCACTTCAAAGTAGCATTAACAGGTTGTCCAAATGATTGTCAAAAAGTTAGAATGCATGATTTTGGAATAATTGGAATGGCAAAACCTGAACTTGATGAATCTAAATGTGTTTCTTGCGGAATGTGTGAAAGAAAATGTAAAAAGCTTTCAACAGGAGCAATTTCATATAAAAACTATAAACCTGTAAGAGATCACCAAAGATGCATAGGTTGTGGAGAATGTGTCCTAAACTGTCCAACAGGAGCATGGACAAGATCTCCTAAAAAATATTACAAACTTGCAATAATGGGAAGAACTGGGAAACAAAATCCAAGATTGGCAGAAGACTGGCTATTCTGGGCAGATGAAGAATCAATAATAAAAATTATAAAAAATACTTACGAATATGTTGACAAATATATCGACAGAAGTCTGCCAAAAGAGCATATTGGTTACATTGTTGACAGAACAGGTTTTGAAGAGTTTAAAAAATGGGCATTAAAAGATGTTAATCTTCCAGAAGAAGCTGTAATTGTAAATAATGTGTATTGGAAAGGTATAAAATATCAAGGAATATTATAAATATTAAGATTAATTTTAAATAAAAAATAAAAATACAAGAAAGGGTGATTTGTATGTCTTCATCTTGGATGGATAAATACAAAAAATATAAAAAAGATTTTAACAAAAAAGATTATCATGGTGAAGATCCCAGTGAAGTTAATGAGTATGATGAATATGACGAATACGAAGAGCATCAGGATAAAGATAATGATGATGAAACTAAAGAATAAAATTTGTAAAATATTATAATTCATGATATTAAAAATTAAATTTAAAAAAAGGCTATTTTGGGAAATGGAAATGAAATTCTGAAGTAGTCTTTTTATTTCTGTTACCATTTCCCTTTATTTCGCAATAACAGTTATTTTAACACATTAAATACACAACATTCTACATTAATTAATTATTATATTTTTGATTTCTATTATTCAAACAGGAAATCGCATTACAACATTACAAAAAATAAAAAGTGATATTTAGAATAATTTTTCTAAAAGTATCACTTTTTTATTATTTTATCTATTCAAAATATTATTTATCCTAGCCAACGTTCTTTCTTTTCCGATAACTGCAATTACCGTGTATAAATCCGCTCCTCTGGCTTTTCCTGTAATAACTGCCCTAAGTGGCATTAATACTGCTGCTGGACCTTCTCCAATTTCATCTTGCAGTTCGTGCAGGATTTGTTTCGCTTCGTCTTCTGAAATTTCTTCATTTAATTTATTGATTTTTTCAATAAACATCTGGATAGATTTTTTACCAGTTTCTGTTTCAAGTGAAGAAGTCAGTTTTTCGATTGATTTTCTTTCTTTTTTATTCATTCCTTCTTCAATTACTGGCAATTCAAATTCATCTTCAAAGTAAATTGAAGCATTTACTGGCAATTCCTTTAATGTTTGTGAACCTTCCCTTGTAATTTCCACAATTCTTTTTAATTTTGAAAATTCTTCATCTGACAAGTTTTCATTTTCATAGTAACCAGCTTGCACAAAATACGGAATAGCCAATTTTGTCAATTCATCCAAATCCTTTAATCTCATGTGATGATTGTTTACCCATCCTAATTTAACTAAGTCAAATACAGGCCCTCCAAGAGAAATTTTATCAAATGAGAAATTTTGTATCATTTCATCAATAGTAAAAATTTCCTTGTTTTCTCCAAAGCTCCATCCCATAAGTGCAAGGAAGTTTAGTAATCCTTCTTTTAAGTAACCTTCTTCTTTGTAATAGTTCAATGAAACTGGATTTTTTCTTTTTGAAATTTTAGTTTTGTCAGCATTTCTCAAAAGTGGCATGTGATACCATTTTGGCTCATCCCATCCAAATGCTTTGTATAATTGAATATGCTTAGGCGTAGAAGAAATCCACTCTTCCGCTCTTATAACGTGAGTTATCGCCATCAAATGATCATCAACAATATTTGCCAAATGATAAGTTGGGAATCCATCAGATTTTAGCAGTACCTGATCGTCAATTTTACTATTTTCAAATCTAATTTCTCCTCTTAATCCATCATTTACAACAGTTTCACCTTCGTAAGGCATTTTCAATCTGATAACATAAGGCTCTCCAGCCGCTAATTTTGCTTCCACTTCTTCTTTTGACAAGTTTCTGCAATGCCCGTCGTATCCTGGTGCCTGTTTCATAGCCGCCTGTCTTTCTCTTAATTTCTGCAATCTTTCAGCAGTACAAAAACAGTAGTACGCTTCTCCTTTTTCCACCAATTGTTCAGCATAATCCTTATAAATCGAAAATCTTTCCGACTGTCTATAAGGCCCTGCTTCTCCCCCAACATCTGGACCTTCATCATAATTTAACCCAAGCCATTTCATCGCATCAAAAATTTGCTGTTCTGAATCTTCTGAGAATCTTGTTCTATCCGTATCTTCTATTCTTAAAATAAAATCTCCGCCATTATGTTTTGCAAACGCATAATTAAATAATCCAATGTAGGCAGTTCCTACGTGCGGATCTCCAGTTGGAGATGGCGCTATTCTAACTCTTACTCTTTTATTATCACTATTTGACATTTTTTTCTTTTTTCTCCTATCTATTTTGTTATTCTTTGTATATTATATAATAAAATAAAGTATTGTGCAACAATTTGATTTTATGATATTACAATAAATTTAATTTATTTACCTTTTTACTTCATTTTTTTATTTTCAATTATTTCTATAGCGTCTTTAGACCAATTTACATTTTTTTCTTTATATAAAATTTTATTATTTATAAATGAAAAAATATGTTTATATTTTATAGAATTATCGTATAGGTAAACTTCATCAAACTTTGTAATTACATGTTTTAAATTTTTTAAAGATTCGTAATATCTTTTTTCAACTATTTCATCGGCTATATTATGGCCGCCTTTTTCTACTCTATTTCTTATTCTTTCTTTTGCTATTTCAGGATTATTTACACCAATATAGAACAGCTGTAATTCATAACCTAGTTCTTTTGCTTTATCAATAGTTTTTAAAATCGTTTTTCCAGTTAGAGTTGTTTCTTCATTAAACGATTTTCCATTCTGCAGGCAGTCATTTCTCAAATTTATTGCTATTTTCGCTGCTTTTATTTGATCGGAATTATTCTTCCAATCTCCGATTTTTCTAACAATTTCATCTGTATTAATTCTCGTACTGTACTTTATCTCATTATCTAAATTTTCGGAATTATATAAAGTTGACTTCCCTGCTCCGTTTACTCCTGCAAAAATATATAAAACTTTTTTCATTAAAATACACCTTTTTTTATTAATTCATTCTGCTTTGTTTCTAAAATTAAATTAAATAACTTATTATAAAAAATTTTATCTTCTTCTTTTTCAGATTTTGCCATCAAATCATTAATGTCTTTTTGATTTAATGTCAATATAAAATCTTTTAAATTTTCCTTTTTTAAATCCACTTTTCCCTCCTGATGTTTTTTGATTATCAAATAAAAACTTTTTATTTTCCTTTATGTTTTTGTTTCTTTTTCTTTTGTTTCGATAAAAATTTTCTCTGTTTTTCAGCTTCCTTTTCTTGTTTTGTTTTAACTTTTCGTTCCTTTTTATTCTCTTCGTATTGTAATTTTAAAATTTCTTCCGATTTTTTCAAAATTTTTTTACTTTGAAGCTCTTTTTTTATTTCTCTTTGTCTACGTTTTGGATTTTTGGCTTTCTCATTAAAATTTGACTTCATTTCATTACTAAATCGAAGATTATAAAACTTTTTTAATATAAAATCATAAATCTCATATTCTTTAGGTTCTGAACCAAAAGTTACTTTACAAACTGATAAATTACCATTTTCAAAATTTTCAAAAATTCCTACCCAAAAAGGATTTTCAAAAAAAACTGTCAATTTTCCTGAAATCTTTCTCATAATTTCAGCCTCCTTAAAAAATTTATAATAAAGAATGGACAACCTAAGGAGGCAGGTTACTTACATTACTGCGTCTGGACTACCAACCAGAACTGTGTTTTTATCTTTATTTTATTTCTCGACTTTTTACTTTTTTATCTTGTAACAAGAAGTAAAACTCTTTACTCAATTATTTCCAAAAACTCTTAAAGTGATTTTCTTACTTTTTTTGGCACTCTTCATTCCTATACCCAAAACTTACTACTACAGAAACTCCATATTTCTTTAAATATACACCTTTTTTATAAAAATATTTTCTATTTTAAAATTTTGTAGCCCTCTTATATTTAGAAAAGCCTTCTCTCAGTGCATCTTTATATTCTTTATCTTCATACTGAATTTCCAAAAGGTGAGAATGGTATGCAGACTGACTAATCTTTTTATTTTGAACTTTATCATAGAATTCAACAAAAACAACTTTAAATTCCATTCCTTTATTTTTACACCATTCACCAATAGTATCAATAATATCAGGTCTCTCAAGAGCAACTTCCTTTGCAGTCTCTTCTTTGTTTTTTCCATCTTTAATAACTTCTATTATGTAAAATCTGCCATCTTTTGTTGCCGCTGTCAACCCTATTCTCTTAAATTTTTTACGTAATACATCCTTTATTTCCTTTACCTCTTCTTCAGTCAGTTGCTTAGAATCATTAGTTTGGGACTTATTGAACTCTGGTATTTTTAATTCCATTAATTCCTTTTCATATTTTGCTTCTATCTTTTCCAGTTTTTGTAAATATTCTTCTTGTTCTTTTTTACTAAGTTTATCAAAATCAGTTTTTTCCTCTTGTTGATTTTGTTTCACTTGCTCAGTATTAGTTATATTTTTTTTAATTTTTTTATTCTTGTCTATGTTATTTTTATTTTTATTTCCACATGAGAATGCCATTACTAAAGACATAATTAAAAAAATTTTTTTCATAAAAATCCTCTTTCTGCAATAAATTAATTTTGGTATATTTAAAATTTAAGCATTCGAAAACTACTCAACAACCTCATAAACTTCCGAAAGTTCTCTTCTAGTTTTTGGAGTAATATCTTCATCTCTATACCCAAAACTTACAAAATATGAAATTCCATATTCCTTCAAATCAAAGACACCTTTTTCAGAGAAGTATTTTTCAGCAATTTCTTTATTAAACCCTTCAATCGCACAGCTGTCAATCCCAAGAGCCGCAGCCATATTCATCATATTTACCATTGCAATGTAAGTCTGTTTTGAAGCCCAGTCAAATAATGCTCTTTCACTTTCCAGCAACTTAAAATGCTCTTTTTGAAATTTTGTAAAGAATTCTTTTCTGATCTTCAAATTTTCATCAGAAATATTTTTTATTTCCTTCCCAATTCTATCAAAATACTCGCTATCACCAGTAACACCTTTTCTAGCTAGCACCATAACAATATGGCTCGCCCCATTCAAGCTATTAATCGCCCCCCAAGCAAACTCTCTCATGTCATTTAGCATTTCCTTATTTTTCACAAGAATAAATTTCCAAGGCTCAAGCCCAAAAGAACTAGGAGAAAGTCTCCCTGCCTCAATAATTGCCATAAAATCTTCATCTGAAACAACTTTTGCCTTATCATATTTTTTGCACGCATATCTTCTGTTAAATATTTCAAGCATTTCCTTTTTTGTTAATTCTTCATTTTTTGTCATTTTTATCACTTCTTTCTATTATTTTTTGTAGTTTCATCTTGCTTTATTAAATATACTATTTTTTATTCGAAACGCATGTAACTACTCGTTTCTGATATTTTTCAATTTCTTTAAATAACTTTTCCTGATTTTCAGTTTTAGGCATTTCCCCCAAATATTTATACTTAAAAAAATATTCTAGCAATAAATCTGAATCATAAGGGCTGCTTAACCAATCCGTATAATCATAATCTGTTTTTATTGTCATTTTTTTATCTACAATTATAGTTATCGCCTTCCAAGTTGTCCGTTTATATTCTAAAAATAACTCTTTCAAGAATATTAATGATTCATACACCTTTCCAAAATATTCATAATATTCTTTTTCGGGTACATTATACATTTTAGGAATCTCTGTACAACACTTATATTCTTTGTTTTCAGTCGTATTAAAGTAAAAATTTACTTTTCCACCAAAATTATCATCCATATCTGCACGAAAGTACATTTTTTCCCATTCATCTGATATTCCATATTCTAGTTGATATGCCATATCTTTTATTATACTATTTAATTTTTTAAAAAAATCTTCTTGTAATTTTTTCAATGTTCCACAAATCTCCTTATTTTTTATCGTATAGTTATTTCCAAAGGTATAAAAATTCTAATAAACAGAGCATTTTTTACATTTAATTTTCTTACTTTATTTTACATTTTCTAGTGAAAGTCTTAATTCCTTGCTACCGTAAATTCTATTCCTGCTTGATTTTTAAAAATTTTGCCTACACAACTATCTAAAAAAGATTTTACTGATTTTTTATTTTCTCCAGCACATCTTCATCAAACTTCCCAGCTCGCAACATCTCAATCTCAAATTTATACGGCGGAACTTTCTTAGCCTTTTTATCATCGCTCAAAGCCACATAAGGCGTTTCTAGAATTTTTGGCAAATGAGAAAATTTTTCAAAATGTGCAATTTTATTTAACACTTCAAAGCCAATGTTTCCAAACCCTATATTTTCGTGCCTATCTTTATGTGCGCCACACACATTCTTACTATCATTCAAGTGAATTACTGATATTCTGTCAATTCCTACAATTTTGTCAAACTGTTCAATAACTCCTTCAAAATCGTTTACAATATCATATCCAGCGTCGTGAACGTGGCAAGTGTCAAAACATACTGTCAGTTTATCCTTCAATTTCACACCATCAATAATTTTTGCAATTTCTTCAAAACTTCTTCCGCATTCTGTACCTTTTCCAGCCATCGTTTCAAGTGCCACAGTCGTTTTCTGATCTTTTGTCAAAACTTCATTCAGTCCTTCAATAATCTTATTAATCCCAACTTCTTCACCTTCTCCAACGTGAGCACCTGGATGAAGAACAATTCTTTTCGCCCCAATGGCATCTGTCCTTTCAATCTCCGTTCTCAAAAACTGCACTGCAATCTCAAAAGTTTCAGGCTTTACCGCATTCCCAAGATTAATTATATAAGGAGCATGCACAACAATATCATCAATATCAATATGATTTTCTTTCATAAGTTTAAGCCCAGCCTCAATATTCAGCTCATCAATCGGCTTTCTCCGTGTATTCTGCGGTGCTCCAGTATAAATCATAAAAGTATTCGATCCATAAGAAACCGCTTCCTTAACCGATCCCAAAAGCATATCTTTCCCACTCATTCCCACATGTGATCCAATTTTAAAAATTTCTTTTTTCGACATTTCTTTTTTACCTTTCTTTATTTCTATTGTTTCTTTTTTCTCTTTAAAACAGGAAGTTCATCATACATTGCTTCAAATAAATTCTTCAAAAACTCTTTATTTTCAACATCATCAACAAGCAACATTTCCTTTGCCCCCTCATAAGGAATTTCATGTAAAGCATTCGGCATAAGTTCTTTCGCCGATTTTACAGCCTTCACAAGAAACCTGTCATCATAAATCCCACCAATAACTTTTTCCCTATAATAAAGAATATATTCCCCCATCATCGCTCTATATCTAATATTTTCCACTTCCGACAGCTGTTCCAATACAAAATTTAAATATTCTTTACTTGAAGCCATATTTAATTCACTCCTTGCTTTTTACTTCATCTTTACAATTTTTAACTATATCAGGAATATCTTTTACTACATCTTCAATTAATTTAGAAAAATCTACTGCATTTTTAGTTGTAATAACAGATCTTCCAGTATCTGCTTCAATCTCTTTTCTAGTATTTCCTGCTATTGTTCCACCTCGTTTTGCAACTTTTTTATTTTCTTCCAAGCCATTTGGATTATGAATATTAGTTAATTCTGTTGTTGTAGCTTCTGCAAGCATATTAAGTACAAGTTCTAAAGTTGACATATTATCCCTTAAATTCTCTTTTTTTAATCCTTTTAAATCTTTATATTCTCTAGTTGCCATCCCAGACCATGCCTTTGAAATTTCATCTGTAAGAATTGCATATTCTATTCCCTTTTTTACTCCATGCTCTTGCCAAGCATCTGTCAATTCCTTTCTAACTTGAATCGCTTGTAATCTCTGATTTATCCATTCTTTTGAATATCCTTTTTTCAAATATGTTTCCAATGCCCTGTCAATAGTTAGTTCTGGATCTGTAATTTCATCTATTCTGTCTTTTCCCACTTGTGCCAACCACATTTTAAATGGTTCTGCCTTAGGAGACGGAATTGATTGAATAACACGGAAAATTCCTTGTATATCAGCAACATCTGTTAATCTCATTTTTCCATCAGGTGCTTTTAACTTCAACTGTCGACAAATTGTCGACAATTCACTTTTTTCCTCATCTGTCATCCTTTTTTTCATTTTATACCAATAATCTCTGGCATTTACACTATCCGTTAATGCTCCTACAACATCGACAACAGAAAAATACCATTCTTCTTTTTCATTATCCCAAACAGACCTAATTTTTTTACCTTCAAATATTTGTATATTATTCTCCATTATTTCCCACCCCTTATGTAGTTTTTCGAACTTTATTAATATTTATATTATTTTGCATAATCACAAAATTTCACTCGTATTATTATCTCCACAATTTTTACAAGCCTTGCAATTTCTCCCTCATCTTATAAAGAAAAATCCCTGTCGCTACACTCACATTCAATGATTCTATATTCCCATAAATCGGAATAATTGCCTTTATATCAGAATTTTCTATCAGATAATCAGATACTCCACCACCTTCGTGACCAAAGATAAACGCATTATTTTCGCGTAATTCTATTTTTTCATAGAAAATCGAATCTTCGTGTAAAGCAGTCGCTATTTTTAAATAATTTTTATTATTCAAAAATTCCACAATTTTTTCAGGTGTTTCATAAATTATGTTCAGCTTGAAAATTCCACTCATTGTAGCACGTACCGTCTTTGGATTATAAACATCTACTGAACCCTTTGTCAGAATTAAATTCTGAAAGTTTGCAGCAATCATTGTTCTG